>NZ_CP180350.1:0-1210000 GCF_048006315.1 Seohaeicola sp.
CCACTCCGCCGCCGTCGCGTTTCAGGGCAGCCAGCACCTGCGTGACAACCTCTGGCGTTTGCAGGATGCGCCGAACTTCGGTCACGACCGCGTCCTCGACCATTCCGGCGGCTAGCCGCATCGGAGCAGTCTCCTCGCCAGTCTCGCGATTCCGGATCACGTCCATGGAGACGTAGTAGCGGTAAAGCTTCGCCCCCTTTTTCGTACTGGTCGGCGTCATGGCCGCGCCATTTTCGCTGAAGATCAGCCCCTTCAAGAGAGCAGGAGTTTGCGCCCGGCTGTTGTTCGCTCGCTTGCGGGGGCTTTCCTGCAGGATGGCATGCACGCGATCCCAGAGGTCCGCGTCGATGATGGCGTCATGTTCACCGGGATAGGCCTTGCCCTTGTGCAGAGCCTCGCCCCGATACACCCGGTTGTTCAGAAGGCGGTACAGGTAGCCCTTATCGATCAGCGTGCCCTGTTTGTTTCGGAACCCATCGCTTCGCAACTCGCGGGCCAGAACGGTCGCGGAACCCAATTCGATAAACCGCTGGAAGATCCCGCGCACAGAGGCGGCCTCGACCTCGTTTACCACCAGCTTGCGATCCTGCACATCATAGCCGAGGGGCACATACCCTCCCATCCAGATGCCGCGCTTGCGGGAGGCTGCTACCTTATCACGGATGCGTTCGCCGATGACCTCGCGCTCGAACTGGGCAAACGACAGCAGGATGTTCAGCGTTAACCGCCCCATGGATGTGGTGGTGTTGAAAGATTGCGTCACCGAGACGAAGGTGACCCCGTTGCGGTCGAATACTTCGACCAGCTTGGAGAAATCCATCAACGAGCGCGACAGTCGGTCGATCTTGTAGACGACGACGACATCGATCAGACCATCGTCGATATCGGCCAGCAACTGCTTGAGCCCCGGGCGCTCGAGAGTGCCACCAGAAAACCCGCCGTCGTCGTAGCGTTCGCGCGTGGCAACCCAGCCTTCAGATTTCTGGCTTGCGATATAGGCTTCGCAGGCCTCCCGCTGCGCATCGAGGCTGTTGAATTCCATGTCGAGCCCTTCTTCGCTCGACTTGCGGGTGTAGATGGCGCAGCGCAGGCGGCGGTTCGGGCGGGTTTCCATCTGCATCATGCCTCCTCCCGCTTGCGCTCGCGCAGGCCGAAGAAGCGGTACCCGTTCCAACGGGTGCCAGTGATTTCGCGGGCGACGGCGGAGAGAGATTTGAACTTCCGACCCTGCCAATCGAAGCCATCTTTCAGAACGGTAACGGTGTGCTCGACGCCGTCCCATTCGCGCAGCAGCTTCGTGCCCGTCACGGGATTGCGGGGATCAGCGATCTGGTGTTTGCGCCGGGCGTGGCCTTCGACCTCATCGGCCAAAAGATCCAGCATGCGGCGTGTCTCACGGTCCGGGCCGCCGTAGGTTAATTCCTGAAGCCGATAGGCGATCCGCAGTTCAAGAAACGCGCGGCTGTTGTTCGGCGCCGAGGTGCCGAGGAGCTTCTCCCATTCGGCTTTCAACTCCTTGACAGACATTGCCTTCATGGCGGCCAGGCGCGACAGCACTGTCTGGTCTAGGCTTTGATCATGACCTGGCTGCGTTGGCGTTATCCTATTGTGATGCTTCATGAATTCCTCCGATGCGGATACGTTTTGCACGACGACCACCGCTCTTTCGGGGAGAGAAGTCCACGAAACTGTCTCCGTTCTCGGCAGATAAACCGCTGGACTTCGTGGCGTTCAGCCGAACGACACCTGCGGCCAGGATGCGCCCGATCTCGGCGAGGCGCGCGTCGGCCGACATGCGCTCAGGGCATAGGGGATTGGGCCCCGAAATCGGGGTTTCACGTTCATCAAGCATGGGAGCGCCTTTCGGGTTGGTGAACCCACTTGAGTCCCAACAGAACCCAATAATCAAGCCGAAACAATCGGTTGGTGAAGGCCTGCGGGCTCGAGAGTACGTGTTAGGGTTTGCGGCTTGGCGCAATCAATGACGTGTGGCAGGTTTCACCAGTGGATCAGTCTCGAGTTTGAGTGCGGCTTTCCAAAGCGGAGTTTTGGTGAAAACGCTGCGCTCGGTGCTTTGAAACCCTTTGACGCGGTTCATGTGAAGCAAGCCAACCCAACAAAGCGGCCGAAGTATGTTGAGGTACAAGCTGCCAAGCACGTCATCGTAGCGGGGTAACGGGCTGTGGTCGGGTGGGCCGTAAAGGGTATGGCGCAGATCCGCACCTGTAATGCCGTCCTCGGCCTCGACATTCAGAATGTTCAAAAACATGTCCCAGTTGCCAAGAAGAGGTCCATCGCTGAAACGCGTGTATCCGGTGTGGTTCACCTCAAAGAGATAAAATGGTGTAATGATCCCGAAGAGTTGCCCAGGATGCCGGCTGACTTCCGTGCCTGCCTTGGTTAGTTTGAACTGCCCCTTGTAGTGCCGCCCCATCTTGAGGGTCGTCAGCAAGAAGTGGATATCGCTGAGCGGCATGAAATCCTGCTCGTTCAGGACTTTGTTCACGGCAAAGAGGTCCGCCTCGGTATGGCCGTGCCAGTTGAACTCCCGCGCCGCCCAATGCACGAAGTTGCGCTTGAAGCCTTTGGAGGCCGTGAGGCCGATGCCGCCGTGTTCAGCAACATAGGCGAAGGTTTTTAGAAAGCCTCTGAGCAATGGCGAATAGCTGAGGGTTGGCTCGTCATCAGCAAGGGAACAGAATTCAATCACCTCAAATCTCCCGCGCAAACCAACGAATGCGGCCAATGATGACGATTTCATCTGCCGTGCGCTCGTACTCCGGATAGTGCTTGTTGTCCGAGATCACGCGGACGGCAGGCGGATCGCTGTTCGGGACATGTTGCAGGCGCTTCGCTACCAAGCCCATGCCATCATCCAGAACAAAGATCCCAGGTGGGTTCGGGGCCTTACGGTCCATGTCAACGAGCACGGTGTCACCATCAAAGAGCGTGGGTTCCATGCTGTCGCCCTCGACCTTCATGATCCGGAGTTGGGAGGGCGATGCCTTTAGACCTTGTTTGATCCAAGACTTCCGGAAGTGGTAAGCACGACCTGGTTCGTCATAGATCTCAAGTGCCACGGACCCGCCGCCCATTGAGGGCCGCACGGGGGCTTGCGCGATCGGCACGAAGCTTTCGTCGGGGTTTTCCAAGAAAGGGGATGGCCCCTCGATATCACCAATGCCGTGGATCAGCCAATCTACTTCGACCTTGAGGACGCGCGCGACCTCCATCAATCGATCTAGGCCCGGCCGAGATGAGCGGCCTCGCAGGATGTCGTACACGAAAGACCGATTGACCCTGGCCATCTCCGCAACATGCGCGGGGCTGAGCCCAAGCTGGTCCGCACGCGCCTGCAGTCGGTCGGCCAAACTATGATGCGAGGTCATCTTATCCCCATCCGGTTGTGGATATAATAGGATAAGACATGATTGCTATGGGATCGTCAAGACGATAGAACAATAATGGAACATGCGGGGTGAGAGTCGGAGGCAGTCATGCGGATTGAGAAGGAGTATTATTCGCTGTCAGAGATCCTTCGGCGCTGGTCTATTGAGGAAGACGACCTGATCTACCTCGCAGAAAACAACCACGTCCGCCTGTCCATTCGGGTCTTCAATCAACTCCTAGAGTTTGGCGACTATGATGCTGACATCGATGGGGTGCGGTTCCGGGTGCCCTATGAAGAACGGGTGTTCAGCGGCCTTCTCGATCTACATGCCTGCGATGTGTTCCATCTCTTCCGCTGTGGGGAGGCTCATCTGAATGAGTTTCGCCATGATCGCTGCGGTTACGCGGCGTTTCCGGAGGTACATGCGCCGCAATATGTTGTTATTGGTGATCTTTTGATGCGACGCCATGAGCGCGATCGCTATGAAATCAAATCAGGATTTCACATGGGCGACGGACAAACTCCAGAGCAAGGGTTCATCTACACCGTCGGCTACCGCGAAGTGCGCAGCCGCGGCTTTTGCTTTCAACTGGGTGCCATCCAGGCCGACGTCGTGCGGGTGCTTCATGCCGCAGCCGAAGCGGGTCAGCCTTGGCAGAACGGAAAAACCCTTCTGACGGCTGCAGGATCGCGCAGCCTGAAAATGGTCGATGTCTTCAAGTCAAAGCCCGAGTGGCGCGAATTGATTCAGTCCGATGGGCGCGGGAACTACCGTTTGCGCTTCGATTAAAGACCGCGCAACCGTGCCTGCCGTGGGATGGGTGTGGGATCTGCTGGGGGATGGGTGCCGGATGCCCATCCCCCAGAGCGTTTCAGTGTGCTGATATTCTTCAAAAATTTCATCCGGCACTGTATCCCACTCCGATCCCGACGACATCCCACGCCGGCGTTTTGCATTGTCTCCTGGTAACCAAGACAGGAGACAAGGATGCAGTCAAAACTCTGCCTCACCCAAAAGGAGTTGGCCCGACGCTGGGCGATCTCTCACCGCACACTTGAGAGGTGGCGCTGGACCGGCGAAGGCCCCGATTATCTCAAACTCGGCGGGCGGGTCATCTACCGGCTCGAGGACATCATGACCTTTGAGGCTGCGGCATTGCGCCGAGGCAATGCCTCCCAAAGCGCAAAGGTGTCGTGATGGCGTTGCAGATCCGCGATGATATTGGCTTTTACGCTTGGGTCTCGCTCGCAGACGCAGGTGCAAGTGTCAGCTACCACCGTGGGTTTTTGGCCGTTGATACCGGCTCGCTCATGTCGCGCCTGACACCCTCTCAGCAGGCCACGTTGCGCGGCATCGCGGATGCCGCCTGGCGCGCCTCCGAGCAACAGCTGGTGCATCTCGTCCAGGAACGCCTTGGCCCGGATCTCTTTGAATACCGCGCCATCGCCCGGCCGAAACCTCCCACACCGTCCATCCCTGAACGGCTGATCGCAGCCCACTGATTTCGTTTTGAAAGGAGCCCCTATGGCTTTCCCCGAAAACACCCCGAGCGTGGATGACATGCTCAATTTGCCGGTCACAGAACTGGCTCTCATGCCACCAAACCTCCTTGCAGCTGTCCAAGCGGAAATCGATGTCGCCACCGACCACATGAAGGCGGTAATCGAGCGGTTCGCTCTGGCCCTTGAGGTCCGCTATGCGGCCCGAGCCTCTGAGTGTCGCGGTCACGAAGGCAAGGACACGGGCACCATCCGGTTCGAGGATGACGGCGTCACCGTGATCGCCGAACTCCCTAAGCGCATCGTCTGGGATCAGGCCAAGCTCGCCCAGATCGCTGCAAATATCGCATCCGCTGGCGAAGACCCGGCCGAGTTCATCGATACCAAGCTGTCGGTGTCCGAGCGCAAATTCGGCGCTTTGCCCGAAAGTTGGCGCAAGGGGTTTGAGCCCGCGCGCACGGTCCGCACCGGCAAGCCGAAGTTCCGTTTCCTTTTGAACGGAGGTGCGTTGTGACGGCACTTCTTCCCATCCCCCAGGGCGACCCGAGCCTTCCCGGTTTGATTGATCGTGCCGCGACCATGCTTTCGAATGCGAAGACCTCGGCGGAAGTCCTCGAAGCCCGTGAGGCCGCAGGGCTTGCCTACGATGTCGCAAAGCGTGCCGCGCGCCTCAGTCGGGCCAAGTCCGCGCATGATGATCTGATTGCGGCGGCCCATCGCGCCCAGGCTGATGCGTTGGAAATCGAAGCCGCCGCCAAACGCCGCCTCGCCGATGAATATGACATGGCACAGGCTCAAGGTGAGGTCGGCAAGAGCGGGGTACGAACGGACCTCGTTTCGCAGGGGAACGAGGTCGTTCCTTCCGCCGCAGACATCGGCCTTTCACGCAAAGCCATTCACGATGCGCGACTGATCCGCGACGCGGAAGAGGCTGACCCGGGCATCGTACGCCGAACCCTCGACGAGAAACTCGAGCGTGGTGAGGAGCCAAACCGGGCGGTGTTGCGCAAGATGGTGGTCGATGCCGCCATGCGCGGCATGCGCCCTGAGCGCAAACCAAGTCGCCGGAACCCGCTTTATGTCCCGCCGACACCCCAACAGGCCGCCTGGCAGCATGTCACCGGTACGTTCCGTGCCTTCGCTGAATGGGCGACGGACGAGAACTTGGCCCTTGCCCGAGCGGGGATGCGCGAGGCCCGCGACAGCCAGTTTCACCATCTCGACGTCGCCGCCATCGCGGCCGGGTCGAAAGCTTTCACCAACATCAAGGAGTGGTTCGATGCTTGACAGCCAGTCAGCAGCCTTTGCCGAACGCGTCTGGGAGGTGGCCTCTCAGCTCGGCAACAATGCCCCGAAAATAGCCGACGACATCATGGGCGAAGCCTTTCCGTTGACCTGTTCGCAGGCAAGGGCGGAAGGCGCGATGCGTATGCTGCGCATCGGGATCATTTCCGAGGTGAAGCGGATCCTGCGCAACCGCCACGACGGGCTGAGCCAGACGGATTTCGCCGACCGCTGCGATGCGTTTGCGCCCCTCGTCAGCGACCTGCGATCGAAGTCCTACTTCGTCGAAAGCGCTCAGGAATACGTCGTGGTCCCGGACCTGATCGCTGAACCCGATCTCCTCGACGATGCGCGACGCTTCATGCGGCGCAAGGGGCTTGAATGCCTTGCGGAAGCCGACCGGCTTGATGCGCTCTACGCGGCTGTCACCGGCGAAGTCGCGCCCGTCCTGGCGACGATTTCCAAACCCAACCCTGACATAGGAGAGTTCTAATGGCGATTTCACTCGCTTCCCTGCGCACGACCTCTGCGCTGACGCCACCGCGCATCTTGATCCATGGTGTGGCGGGGGTTGGCAAATCCACCTTCGCGGCCGCTGCGGATAGGCCTGTGTTCATCATGACCGAGGACGGGCTCGGCAAACTGCAGGTCCCACATTTTCCGCTGGCGACAAGCTATGCCGAAGTTGCTGAAGCGCTTGATGCGCTCCTGACCGAGGACCATGATTTTGGCACTGTGGTGATCGACAGCGTCGATTGGCTGGAGCCGCTGATCTGGGCGGAGGCCTGCCAGCGCAATAAATGGGCGTCCATCGAGGCGCCGGGGTTTGGCAAGGGCTATGCCGAGGCGCTGAATGTTTGGCGCGAATATCTCGACAAGCTCAATGCGCTTCGTGACCAGAAGGGCATGGTGGTCATCCAGATCGCCCATACCGACATCAAGCGTTTTGATAGCCCCGAGCACGAGCCCTACGACCGCTACGTGATCAAGCTGCAGACCCGCGCCTCGGCGCTGCTGCAAGAGCATTCCGATGTGGTGCTCTTCGCCAACTATCAGATCTCGGTCGCGAAATCCGATGTCGGCTTCAACAAGAAGGTGACTCGGGCGCTCGGGTCTGGTGCGCGCGTCATGCACACCGAAGAGCGCCCCGCCTTCCTCGCCAAGAACCGCTACGGCCTGCCGGACACCCTGCCACTTGAGTGGTCAGAGTTCCTCGCAGCCATGCCCCAACCTGAATGATTGCCTTGAAAGGATAAGACCATGGCACGTTTCGATACGTCCTTTGACGCGACCAGCGTTGAGCCCACCACCGCCTACGAACTGCTGCCCGCCGGCAAATATCGCGCCCAGATCGTCGAAAGCGAGATGCGCGTCACCCGCAACGGCATGGGCCAGTTCCTCTGGCTGATGCTCGATATCCTTGATGGCGAGCACAAGGGGCGGAAGATCTTCGACCAGCTGAACCTGGTGAACCCGAACCCGACCACCGTGGAAATCGCGCAGCGCACGCTCTCGGCGATCTGTCACGCGACGGGCCGGATGCATGTCAGCGACAGCGAGGAACTGCACCTGATCCCGATGATGATCCAGGTGAAGATCAAGCCGCCGAAGAATGGCTATGGCGAGAGCAATGCCATCGCCTATCTGCCGCCCGAACATGGCGCAGCGGCCCGTGCTGCCAAACCGACGCCCGCCGCGTCCGCGACACCTGCGGCTCCGGCCAAGATGACATCTGCTCCCTGGAACAAGAAGGGCTGATGCGCTGCGCCGCCTTGACCTGTTGACGGCCGGGGCGGTGCCCAACCCCATCTGAGGACATTCCCATGAGTGACATGAACAACGCGGCCCCTGTGGCCGTGATCAGCCCCGGCTTGCCTGATGATCAGCGCCGGTTGATCGAACTCGACGACGCCATTGCCAAGATCCGCACCCAAATCGCGACGGCTGATCTGGGCCGGCAGCGCGGCCATAAGCCCATCGACCCGGACTGGTTCCATCGGGCCCGCACGGCGCTCAGACACCTGAGCCGCGAACGGGCAGAACTGCTGGCCAAAAGCACCGGTCGCCGCCGCCGCGAAAAGCTGAAGGACGCGCTGATCGGTGTTCTGCGTGAGCGCCACGACCCCGAGACCTGGAGCGGCATTCTGGCCGAGGCTCAGGCACGCAGTGAACGGGAGGGTCTGTGATGGCCGAGCTTCCCGAAGCCCCCACGCCGACGCTGACGGCGATCTATGCCGATTATGAGGCCCGCCAGGGCGACGGTTTCCGCGACCACCTCGGCGCCTCGATCATCGGCAAATCCTGCGCCCGCGCGCTCTGGTATGATTTCCGCTGGGTCACGCCCGCGCGCCATTCCGGCCGCCTGCTGCGCCTCTTCGAGACTGGTCAATTGGAAGAGGACCGCCTCGTGCGCAATCTGCGCGCCACCGGCGCGACGGTGCTCGAGGTCGACCCGGAGACGGGCCGCCAGTTCCGCGTCGAAGCCCATGGCGGCCATTTCGGCGGCTCGCTGGACGGCGTTGCCATCGGCATCCTCGAGGCCCCGAAGACCTGGCATGTGCTCGAGTTCAAGACCCATGGGGTCAAGAGCTTCACTGAGCTGACCGCCAAAGGCGTGGTGCAGGCCAAGCCCCAGCATGCCGCGCAGATGCAGATCTACATGCACCTGACGGGCATCACGCGCGCCCTCTACGTCGCGGTCTGCAAGGACACCGACGCGCTGCATGTCGAGCGCATCGAGGCGGACCGCGCCATGGCCGAGCGTCTTCTGGAAAAGGCCGGGCGCATCATCTTCGCCCAGCATCCGCCCGCGCGGATCAGCCAGGACCCGGCCTGGTTCGAATGCCGGTTCTGCGATCACCATACCGCCTGCCACGAGGGTGGTGGGGCGGCCGTGACCTGCCGGTCATGTTTGCATGCAACGCCCGTTGACGGCGGCTGGCACTGCGCCCGTCACGACCGGATTCTGGTGCCGGCCGAGCAGCGTGCGGCCTGCAACCGCCATCTTTTCATCCCCGATCTCGTTCCAGGCGAGGTCATCGATGCGGGCGACGATGTCGTCACCTACCGCATGGCCGATGGCTCGACCTGGGCAAACGACGCCCGCTCAACGGAGGCCGCGCCATGCTGACCCTGCGCCCCTATCAACAGGCCGCGATCACCGCGATCTACAGCTATTTCCAATCCCACAAAGGCAATCCGCTGGTGGTGATCCCGACCGCCGGGGGCAAGAGCCTGGTCATGGCCGCCTTCATCGAAGGCGTGCTGAGAGCTTGGCCTGACCAGCGCATCCTGATCGTGACCCATGTCCGCGAGTTGATCGCCCAGAACCATGCTGAGATGATCGGCCTCTGGCCCGAGGCCCCGGCCGGCATCTATTCGGCGGGCTTGGGCAAGCGCGAGGCACAGGCCCGCATCCTCTTCGCGGGCATCCAGTCGATCCACCGCCGCGCGGCTGAGATCGGGCACACGGATCTCGTGCTGATCGACGAGGCGCACCTCATCCCCGGCAATTCCAGCACCATGTATCGGCGCTTCCTCGACGGCCTGACCCGCATCAATCCGGCACTCAAGGTCATCGGGCTGACCGCCACGCCATTCCGGGTCGACAGCGGCATGTTGCACGAAGGTAAGAACGCGCTCTTCACCGATATCGCCTATGAGGCCCCGGTGCGCGATCTGATCGACACTGGCTATCTCAGCCCGCTCGTGTCGAAACAGCCCGTCACGCGGCTCGATGTCTCGAAGGTCGGCACCCGCGCCGGTGATTACATCCAGCGCGATCTGGCAGCGGCGGTCGACAAGGAGGCCATCACCCGGGCAGCGGTCAGCGAGATCATCGCGCACGGCCGTGACCGGAAATCCTGGCTGGCTTTCTGTTCGGGTGTTGAGCACGCGCGACATGTGGCCGAGGAGTTCGGCCGCCAGGGGATCACCTGCTGCACAATCTTCGGGGATACGCCGAAGGAGGAGCGGGACGCGATCATTGCCGCCTTCAAGCGCGGCGAAATCCGCGCACTGGCCTCGATGGGCGTGCTGACCACCGGGTTCAACGCGCCCGCCGTCGATCTGATCGCGCTCCTGCGCCCCACCAAATCCGCAGGCCTCTATGTGCAGATGGTCGGTCGCGGTACGCGTCTCGCTCCGGGCAAGGAGAACTGTTTGGTCCTCGACTTTGCAGGCAATGTCCGGCGCCACGGGCCGATCGATCTGGTGCGCCCGAAACGTCCGGGTGAAGGCGGTGGTGGCGAGGCTCCGACCAAGCTCTGCCCCGAATGCGACAGCATCATCGCGCTCTCGGCAACTGAATGCCCCGATTGCGGCTACGTCTTTCCGGCTCGCGAGGTGAAGATCGCTCCGACGGCGGCCACGCTGCCAGTCCTGTCGCCGAAGATCCAATGGCTGCCCGTGCACGGCGTCTCCTACAGCCGCCACGACAAGCTTGGCGGGCTACCCTCGATGAAGGTCACCTACAGCTGCGGGCTGAAGTCCTACAGCGAATGGGTCTGTATCGAGCACCAGGGCTATGCGCGTCAGAAGGCGGCTGAGTGGTGGCGCAAGCGCGCCCCGGGCTGCCCGGTGCCGCTCACTGTCGATCAGGCCATCGCGGAAGCCGTGCGTCTTGCTCGCCCCAGCGCAATCTCGATCCGTCCCTCGGGCCGCTATGTCGAAATTTCCGGCCACAGGTTTGACCAATGCGCGCACTCCACACCGGCCTCTGCGCCGTCTGCCACCGGCAACCTCGTGGGTTTGGCTGGTTCAACCCCCACTATCGGCTCACCGACCCGCGGCGCGACACCAGCCGCAAGCACCTCTGCAGCCAGACCTGCCAGGACATCTGCCATGGGAGGAAGGGCATGATCGATCCAACCCCGAACGAGGCTGAGGCCATGACCGTCGGCGGCCAACAAGGCGGCGAGTATCTCGAAAGCATCGGGAAATCCGATCTCGCCACCCTCACCGAGACCGAGTGGGACCGTTTCATCGATGCGGTCGTCACCGGATATTGCGACCACTTGCGCGAGCTGGCGGGCCAGGACCGCAAACGCCTCGACGCCATGACCCCCGAGGTACCCTTCTGATGGCTGACACATCCTTCATGGCGCGCTTCGGCGCACGGCTCGTCACAAATGGCTACGCCATCCTGCCCATCGGCCCGGGCACGAAAAAGCCCGGCCGCTTCCAGCGTGGGGCATGGGCGGATTATCCGGAATGGAACCGTCATGCCGAGCGCGGCACGACCGAGGTCGAGGTGGCCACATGGTCATCTTGGCCGGATTGCGGCGTCGGGATCGTGGGCGGTGCTGTCGCAGCGGTCGATATCGACATCAAAGACGATGCTGATCTTGCACTGCAGATCGAGCAGCTGGCGCGCGCCCGCCTTGGCGATACGCCCGCCCTGCGCATCGGCCGGGCCCCGAAACGGATGCTGGTCTATCGCACGGCAGAGCCATTCCGGGGCATCAAGCGCCATCCGCTGGAAGTGCTCTGCCTCGGGCAACAGTTCGTGGCTTACGCCAATCATCCGGACACCGGTGCACCCTATGCCTGGCCTGAGGACGGGCTGGCGGACATCGACATCACCGATCTGCCGGAAATCACGACCGAGGCCGCGGTGGCGTTTCTTGACGAGGCCTATGCGCTGCTGCCGGAAACGCTGCGTCAGCGGGGGCTGGCGTCCAGTGCACCAGCCGGTGACATCGCGCGCAGCCACAGTCAAATCGGTACGTTGCCAGCAATCGAGGCGGCGCTCGCCTGGCTGCCAAATGCCGAACTCGACTATGACAGCTGGATGCGCGTCGGCATGGCCCTCAAAGGCGCGCTCGGCGAGGCCGGTGCTGATCTCTTTGCTGACTGGTCAGCGCAGGCGGCCAAGGATGTGCCCGCGACCACGATGAAGGCCTGGGCCAGCTTCAAGCCCGACCGGATCGGGGCTGGCACGATCTACCATCTCGCCATGGAGCGCGGCTGGCAGCCTGAGCCTGACCTTCGCCTGGACGGCAGCCTGCCCGATGGTGGAGACCATCCGGCGGCCGGTTTACTAGCGAGGCTTGATGTCGCGACGGTTGCCCCAGCAGTGTCCGCGCCAGCACCTGCGTATGCTCTGGCCATCCCTGACGGGCTGGTGGGCGATCTGACCGACTACATGCTGACCACCGCCCGGCGGCCGCAGCCGCTTCTTTCGCTCGGGGCCAGCCTCTGCGCCATTGGCGCGCTGATGGGTCGGAACTACCGCACCGAGAGCAACCTGCGCTCGAACCTTTATGTCGTTGGCATCGCGGATAGTGGATCAGGCAAGAACCACGCCCGAGAAATCATCAACGAAACCTTCTTCGAAGCCGGGCTCGCGCATCACCTCGGCGGCAACAAGATTGCCTCCGGCGCGGGGCTTTTGACCGCGCTGCACCGCCAGCCCGCGATCCTGTTCCAGATCGACGAGTTCGGCATGTTTCTGTCGGCGGCGGCGGACCGCAAGCGCAGCCCGCGCCACATCACCGAGATCCTCGACAACATGACCGAGCTCTATACCTCGGCGGGCGGGATTTTCCTCGGGGCGGAATACGCTAACCGGGATGGAACCAACGAACGGCGCGATATCAATCAGCCCTGCCTCTGCGTCTATGGTACGACGACGCCCTTGCACTTTTGGGGGGCGCTGCAAGGGGCGAACGTGGTCGATGGATCACTGGCCCGTTTCCTGATCCTGCCGAGCGATGAGGACTACCCCGATGAAAACATCGCCGTGGGCATCCGGCAGGCCCCGCCCGCGCTGATCAACGGGCTTCAGCTCATTGCATCGGGTGGGGGCACACAAAAGGGCAATCTCGCGGGCAAGACCGCCGATCAAAACACCGCCGTGAACCCGATGATCGTGCACATGACCGAGGAGGCGCGCGCCCGGTTCCGCCAGCTCAGCATCGATCTGACGGAGGAATTGCGCGCTGCCGCTGGCACGGCGTTCACAGCCATCCTCGCCCGTATCGGGGAAAACGCCCTGAAGCTTGCCCTCATCGTGGCGGTGGGGCGTGATCCTGCTCAGCCTGAAATCGAGATCACTGCTGCGGAATGGGCCATAACCTTCGTACGGCACTACGCGCAGCGCACGATGGAGGCGGTGGAGCGGCATGTCGCGGACACCGAGACCGAGGCACACCTGAAGCGGTTGAAGGAAATCATCCGAGGCTCGGGTGCCAAGGGCATCACCAAGTCCGAGATCACTCGGGCCTCGCAGTGGCTGAAATCCCGTGACCGCGATGAGATCCTGCTCACCCTGATCGAGAGCGGGGACATCACCACTGGCATGCGGGATACCGGCGGGCGGCGGGCCATGGTTTACCGGCTTCTGGCGTGATCCGGGGACTTCCTTCAAACCGGCGGTTTCTTCAATTGAAAGAAGTTTGGGTCCAAGTGCCTGTAAGAAATGGGTATTTTGACTTCCTTCACTTCTTTCAATCTTTCAAGAGGATCCCTGTATATGTGTATCCTCGCGCGCGCGGTGTAAATAAGGATGAGGTACCTCATGAAATAATTGAAATATTGAAAGAAGTTATATTATATATAGGGATCAACACCTTAGGGGCTAACTTCTTTCAAGATGCCCCGTTGAAGGAATTGAAAGAAGTCCTGGGCGGCCCGCTCGCCCCGCACCTGACATGATCAGACCACCCTTCGGGGCCTGGCGAGACCGCAGCCTTCACCGGCCAGCCCTCTCGCCACGCTCGCCAAAGCGAAGAGGAGGTTTTGATGACCCAACCCAACGAAAATCCGCGCTGCATTCTGGCGCTCGATCTCGGCACCACGACCGGCTGGGCCCTGCGCGGCTACGACGGTCTGATCACCACCGGCACGGCCAGCTTCAAGCCTGGCCGCTACGATGGAGGCGGTATGCGCTATCTGCGCTTCACAAATTGGCTTACGGAACTGGACCGGCTTTCCGGGCCCATTGCCGTGATCTGGTATGAAGAAGTCAGGCGTCACGCAGGGACGGACGCAGCCCACGTTTATGGGGGCCTTATGGCCTCACTGACGGCATGGGCTGAGTTGCGGGGAATTCCCTATGCTGGAACGCCGGTGGGCACGATCAAACGCCATGCCACGGGCCACGGAAACGCACCCAAGCAGGCCATGATCGCGGCCGCCCGTGCGCGCGGTTACAGCCCGGCGGACGACAACGAAGCCGACGCCATCGCCATCCTGCACTGGGCTCTCGAGACCCAAGGCGGTGTGGCATGAGGCTTTACCCAAAAGGCTACGGCGGCCAGCGCCGGGATCCGGAACAGGTCAAGCGTGAGGGCTGGCATGAGCAGCGCATGCTCGCCGTGTCCCTTGATGACCCGCGACTGACCTGGCCCGAGCGTGAACTCGTCCGCCAACTGGGGGACAAGCTCTACGGGCCGCTGCCCGCTGTGAGGGAGGTGCACCATGGCTGATCGCACCTGGACCGCCGACGACGTCGCCGATCATTTCGAGGAGGCTTTCCGCACCCTGCGCAAGCTGCCGCCGGTTAGGGTGCAGGGATACTTCAACGCATGGCCGCAGATCGTGCGGTCGGAGAAAGAAATCCTCGCGATGGAGCTGCAGCCGATGCGGGTATGGCCGTCGACGGCAGCGATTACCCGGCTCGAGCAGACCTTCGACTGGGTGCTGTGGATCGGCGAGGACGAACGTCGCTTGATCTGGTGGCGGGCGGCCCGGCGTCCCTGGAAGGAGATCACCTACCAACTGGGCGTCGATCGAAGCACAGCATGGCGGAAGCACAAGCTCGCTTTGACCAAGATCGCGACACGGCTCAATGCGTGTTGACACAAATTGCTTGGGCAGATTTACCTGACCTGCCCAAGCGCATCAAACAACGACAAACACTGATCACTGCGCCGCTTAAAGGGGATCATTTATGCTCAGAAGCGAATTGGTGGCCAAGATTGCTGCCGAAAACCCAAAGCTCACTCAGCACGATGCGGAGAAAATCGTGCGTACGATTTTTGACAGCATAACCGGAACACTTGCCGAGGGTGGTCGCGTCGAGTTGCGCGGCTTTGGGTCGTTTACTGCTCGCAGGCGAGAGCCGCGGCAAGGACGCGACCCTCGGACAGGTGAGGCTGTTGAGGTCGAAGCAAAGTCGGTGCCCTTCTTCAAGGCGGGCAAGGAACTGCGCGACAGGGTGAATGCCTCGGTTGCATAAAATCCCGATACTCGAACGTAGGAAGCGGTTGGGAGGGGTACAAGACCGGCCAGGCCTGATCAAGGCCGGACGAACTTGGCCCCGGTATCGCGCTGAACGCCGCCGGGCGTCACGCGGTTGATGTCGGGTAAGGCGTGCATAAAAAACCCGTCGCTAGTCGCAAGCTGCGCCTTTAACCGTTTCAGGGGTTCCTGTAACTGAGTTCCAAGGGCAACCTTGCTTCCCCGCACTTCAGCCTTGGCAGAGACAACTGAAACGATGCGCACTCCTTCAGATCCGAAGGAAAAGATTGGTGCGCCGGAAGAACCGAAATCCACCGAACACGACATGATCAATATGCCTTCCTGCTGCCCCATGACACCGCACATTTCTTGCAAGGATGGGGCATCGGAGCGGTCATAGGCATAGGACACGACGCCGACCCTGTCGCCAGTGCGCGGGCGCGCGTCCGTTTCGAAGGGCACGACCGAGGTTGTGCGGATCGGTTGCTGCAATTCCAGAAGGGCCACATCGTTGCGCACGCGCGTTGAGACAACTGTTTCATCATAGGTATAGTCAGGATCGATCACCGCCCGTCTTACCCAGCGGTAAGCTTCGGCACGGCCGTTGCGCCATCCTGCCCGGAACTCGATCTTGCTGTGGTCGATCCGCTGGCCTGTCGTTCGGTCAAACAGGCAATGCGCGGCAGTCAGAACTAGATTGGGCGCGATCAAGGCACCGGTGCAGAAACCTCGACCGTCGATATCCAGACGTCCGACGGCTTCCCATCCTCGGGTCTGATCACCCGTGTCCAGCCGAGTCAGGCGCTCGTCTTTCGCAGAAACCACGCCGGATGTTAGAAAAATGCCCGCGCATATCAGGCCCAAAGCCCGAAAAAACCTGCGATTCATCATGGTCCCTCGGAATTGGTGACTGACATTTTCCTGATGGTGATACTGCTGTCGCAAAAGTCGCCTGAAATTGCAACTACACCTCGTTGTCACAGAACTTCCTGAATGACAGATAGGACTGTGCGAGCGCGTCATCAAGTTCGCGCATCACCAGAAGGCCGCCGTCCAATTTGATCTGCGCACCCCTGAACTCAACTCGCATGCGTCGGTCAAAATCGACCCCGTCACACCGCTTCGAACTCACATTCTTTTGGGGATCCATCAAAAGCGTCCGTCACCGCCGTCACCGCTCTGATTTATATTGAAAATATTTCGTTACCGACAGCAAAATTAAGGATTTACTTGCGGGATACGGGATGAAGTGTTGCAACACTTTTGTTTTCGACAGCTGCAACAAGATCATGCTAGACAAAGCATATAATGGGGAGAGTGCGTCTCAGAGACGGGTCTCCCCGTTTTGGTACTGGAGTGGGTAGTTTGAAGCGGAGCAACTGGTGACTGGTTTGCCGAAAAAACTGTCTCCATGCAAAATGGTGCGCCTCGCAACCCATTGAAATTGAACGGGTCCCTCCTTTTTGTAACCGTATTCGGGGGGGCGAGGCCCAAGGGTTTCCCAGTGACACCCCTAAAAACAACCGTTTCGTTTCGGTTTGCGTCGAACCTCAACAAAACAAAGGCCTGACCGCCTGACACAACCCGCCTGAACCGAAATGGGGATCCGACCCCATTTCGCTTTCGGGCATCCCCAAGGACATCACCATGGACGTCGTGGACCTGCCGCTCAAGCAGATCATTCCTTATGCGCGCAACCCGCGCCGCAACGAGCAGGCGATCGCAACGGTCGCGGCCTCGATCCAGGAGTTCGGCTGGCGCCAGCCCATCGTCGTGGACGAGGCCATGGTTGTTCTCGCCGGGCACACGCGGCTGGAAGCGGCGCGCAAGCTCGGCTTCAAGACTGCGCCGGTGCATGTCGCCAAGGGTCTTACCGCGTCCCAGGCGCGCGCGTTCCGGATCATGGACAACCGCTCGAGCGAGAATGCCGAGTGGGACAAGGATCTCTTGAACCTCGAACTGGCCGACCTGCTGGAGGCGGACTTCGACCTCGGGCTGACGGGCTTCACCGAGGATGAGTTGAACGCTCTGATGTCGGGTCTCGAGGAAGGCACCGGACCGCAGGAGGGTGAGGACGATGTGCCGGAAACCCCCGAGTATCCGATCAGCCGCCCGGGCGATCTCTGGATCCTCGGCAACCACCGGCTGCTCTGCGGCGACAGCACGGTCGCCTCGGATGTCGAGCGTCTGTTCGGCCCGGTGAAGCCGCTGCTGATGGTCACCGATCCGCCCTACGGCGTGGAATATGACCCGGGCTGGCGCAACCAAGCGGGGGCGGCGAAGACCAAGCGCACCGGCAAGGTGCTGAACGACGACCGCGCCGATTGGCGCGAGGCTTGGGCCCTGTTCCCCGGCGATGTCGCCTATGTCTGGCATGGCGCGCTGCACGCTGCGACCGTGGCGGAGAGTCTCGAAGTCGCGGGCTTCACCATTCGCTCCCAGATTATCTGGGCGAAGGATCGGCTGGTTCTGAGCCGGGGTGATTACCACTGGCAGCACGAACCGGCCTGGTACGCCGTGCGCAAGTCCGGCAAGGGCCATTGGGCAGGCGACCGCAAGCAGACCACGCTCTGGCATATCGCGAACAAGGACCAAGACGAGAAGACCGTTCACGGGACGCAGAAGCCCGTCGAATGCATGCGGCGTCCGATCCAGAACAACTCGAGCCCAGGTCAGGCGGTTTACGAACCCTTCATGGGATCAGGGACGACGCTGATCGCCGCCGAGACGACAGGGCGTGTTTGTTTCGGGATCGAGCTGAACCCTGCTTACGTCGATGTGGCCGTCCAGCGCTGGCAGAAGTTCACTGGCAAGCAGGCCATTCTGGACGGAGGCGATACGACCTTTGATACTCTGAGGGCGGAGCGTGAGGCCGCATGAAACAGTCTCGCCTAATGTCGTTGGTCGAGGCCGTCGCCAACGTGATCGTCGGTTACGGCGTCGCGGTCGTGACGCAGATTCTGATCTTCCCGATATTTGGGCTGCAAACGACACTCGGACAAAACCTCGCGATGGGCGGGATCTTCACGATCGTCAGCCTGTTTCGATCGTTCGCTCTGCGGCGGCTCTTTGAGTCCATCCGCGTTGCGCGGCAGCGAAGTTAGATCAGGCCGAGGTCTTTCAGGCAGCTTGCCGTATCCATCAGCTGATGGGTCGGGACTTCGACGGTGATGGTGAAGCTGTCGGCAAAGGTTCTGCCGTAAACGCCACCATCGTCCATCAAGGCCATTTCGATCTCTTCAAGGATGACGGTGATGCGGCTGCGGTCGAAGTGCTCGGGCAGGTTCCGGATGGGGAGCCGAATGCTTGTGGTTTCCATGGTGATTTCTCCGAGCGTCGTTTGCCAGGTCAGCTTCGCTCTGGCGGCCGATCTTATCCAGTGAATTCGACGCAATTCCATATGGTTAATCGCACTCTCGAGGTCTGCGCATGTCGACAGCTACACAGCCCATCGGCGTGATCGCGCGGCTTCTGGACCTATCAGAACGGCGGATCCAGCAACTAAGCCGCGAGGGCGTAATACCGAAGGCCGAACGCGGCCAGTATGATCTGATCGGGTCCGTGCGTGGCTATGTCCGCTATCTGCGCGATCAGGCGCTGAAGGCGCAGGCCGGTGCGCCAGACTATGCCGCTGAACGTGCGCGGTTCATCCGAGCGCGGGCCGATCTCGCTGAAATGGAAGCCGAAGAAAAGCGCCGCTCGCTGATCGCGGCCGAACAGATCGAGGCGGCCTGGATTGCTGTGTTGGCGCTCTTGCGCACCCGACTGCTGGCCCTGCCTGACCGGCTGGCACCACAAGCCTTTGAACAATCAACCGTCGGAGACACCCGGAACCTGATCCGCGCCGCCATCCGCGAGGTGCTCGATGATCTCGCGCAGCCAGACATTGAACTTGAAGCCGACATTGACCTTGAAGGGGTCAGCGATCCTGAAGCGGACTGTGGCGAAGGCGCTGGCGGTGCTGAAGCCGCCGCCGGACCTGACGATCAGCGATTGGGCTGATCAGAACCGCCGGCTGAGCTCTGAGGCCAGCGCCGAGCCCGGCCAGTGGCGGACAAGCCGCGCCGAATACCAGCGCGGGATCATGGATGCGATCTCGGATCCGGCGGCCGAAACCGTCGTGATCATGTCGAGCAGTCAAATCGGCAAGTCGGAGTCGATTCTTAATATGGTCGGCTATCACATCGACCACGATCCGGCGCCGATCATGGTGGTGATGCCGACCGAGCGCGATGCCGAAACCTGGTCAAAGGACCGTTTCTCGCCGATGGCGCGGGACACGCCCTGCCTGCAGGGCAAGATCGCTGATCCGCGTTCGCGGGATGGCAACAACAAGATCCTGCACAAACGGTTCCCAGGCGGGCATCTGACCATCGTCGGCGCCAACGCGCCTTCGGGGCTCGCAAGCCGCCCGATCCGACTCCTCTTGTGCGACGAGGTCGATCGCTATCCGTTCAGCGCAGGGGCCGAGGGCGACCCGGTCAACCTCGCGAAAAAGCGGACGGTGACGTTCTGGAACCGCAAGATCGTGCTGGTCTCGACCCCGACGAATAAGGGCGCGAGCCGGATCGAGGCGGCATTCGAGGAAAGCGACCAGCGTCGGTATTGGGTGCCGTGCCCCACGTGCGGTGCAGAACAGTTGCTGACCTGGGGCCAGGTGAAATGGGACAAAGACGAGAATGGTGGCCATCGCCCCGAAACTGCGCGCTACCACTGCGCTGACTGCGACGCCGCGTGGAAGGATGAGTCCCGCTGGGCCGCAATATCCAAGGGTCGCTGGATCGCCGATGCACCATTCAATGGGACTGCAGGCTTCCATCTGAACGAGATCTATTCGCCCTGGGTGCGGCTCGAGGCCATGGCTAAGGCGTTTCTGTCGGCGCGCGCCGGTGGGGACGAGACGATGAAGACCTTCGTCAACACCTCGCTGGGCGAGACCTGGATGGAAAGCGGCGAGGCCCCGGACTGGCAGCGGCTGCAGGGTCTGAAGGAAGATTGGCGCGCGGGCACGGTGCCGACGGGCGGGCTGTTTCTGACCGCAGGCGCCGACGTGCAGAAAGACCGGATCGAGGTTGATGTCTGGGCTTGGGGCAGGGGGCTGCAAAGCTGGCTGATCGACCATGTTGTCATCGACGGCGGCCCGGGCGATCCCGCTTGCTGGCAGAAACTGACCGACCTCCTTGGTCGTACTTGGCAACACGCCAGCGGCACGCCGATGACCATCGCGCGGTTGGCGATCGACACGGGCTATGAGACGGCAGCCGTCTACGCCTGGGCGCGGCAGGTGGGATTTGGGCAGGTCGCCCCAGTCAAGGGGCTCGAGGGCTTTAACCGGGCAAGCCCGGTGACGGGGCCGACCTATGTCGACGCCACCATAGGCGGCAAACGCCTGCGCCGCGGCGCCCGGCTTTGGACCATCGCCACCTCGACCTTCAAGGCCGAGACCTATCGTTTCCTGCGGCTCGATCCGCCGGAGATCGCCAGCCCGGTAGATGGGGAGAGGTTTCCTCCCGGCTTTCTGCATCTGCCGGGCTGGGTCGATGCCGAGTGGCTGAAACAACTCACCGCCGAGCAACTGGTCACGGTCAAAAACAAGCGCGGCTTTGCCAAGCTCGAATGGCAGAAGCTGCGCGAGCGGAACGAGGCGCTGGACTGCCGGGTTTATGCAAGAGCAGCAGCCTGGATTGCGGGGATTGATCGCTGGTCTGAGACGCAGTGGGCGGCGCTTGGCGATGAGCTGGGGGTCGCCTCTCCATCTGCGTTGAAAACTCCAACGCAGCTGGCCGCGCCATCGGCATCGTCACGCCCGGCTACATCCCGGTCGCCGCAGGTTAGCGGTTGGATAGGCCGCCGGCGCGGCAATTGGCTATAGGACAACGATCACATGCAGTGGAGCCAGGAAGAACTGACGGCCCTCCGGCGGGCCTATGCCAGCGGCACGACCCGTGTGAGCTATGACGGCAAGTCAATCGATTATGGCACAGCCAGCGATCTCTTGCGGCGCATTCGCGTGATCGAGGCGGAGATTGCCGAAAGCACAGGCCAGCCCAAGCCGAGACGTAGCTTCGCGCGCTTTTCCAAAGGCTGAACACCATGCAGTGGTTTGATCGCGCCATCAGTGCCGTGGCACCGGGGCTTGGCCTGCGCCGTGTGCGGCAACGCCAGGCGCTCGATGTGCTGGCCCGTGCCTATGAGGGCGCGCGACAATCACGGCGTACGGAAGGCTGGATCAATCCGGGCACCGGTGCCAATGCCGAAATCGGCCCGGCGCTCGCCCGGCTCAGGGCGCGATCCCGCGATCTGGTGCGTAATAACCCCTATGCTGCCAAGGCTGTGCAGGCGCTGGTGAGTAATATGGTGGGCACAGGGCTGATGCCGCGTGCGCGGGCGCAGGACACGGAGTTGGCCACCCAGGCGGATCGGCTCTGGACGCGCTTTGCTGCCAGTTGCGATGCCGATGGGCTCACCGATTTTGCCGGGCTGCAGGCGCTGATCGTGCGCTCTCTCGTGGAAAGCGGGGAGGTTCTGGTACGCTTACGTCCGCGGTTGCGCGCAGATGGTCTGCCGGTGCCCTTGCAGATCCAGGTGCTGGAGCCTGATCATCTCGACAGCCTGCGCACAGAGGAGCTGTCAGGCGGGGGATATATCCTGCAAGGGGTCGAGTTCGATCCTCTGGGGCGGCGCGTGGCCTATTGGCTGTTTCCGCGTCATCCGGGTGATGCCAATGCGCTGATGGGGCAGGGGGCTGTGCAATCGCGCCGCGTGCCGGCTGATCAAGTGCTGCATCTCTTCGAGCGGCTGCGCCCCGGCCAAGTGCGGGGCGTGCCCTGGTTTGCCCCGGTCATGCTGAAGATGCGCGACCTCGATGAGTATGACGAGGCGGAGTTGGTGCGCAAGAAGATC
This sequence comes from Seohaeicola sp., assembly GCF_048006315.1. Taxonomy (GTDB): domain Bacteria; phylum Pseudomonadota; class Alphaproteobacteria; order Rhodobacterales; family Rhodobacteraceae; genus Seohaeicola. The sequence goes on from NZ_CP180350.1 coordinate 22,262, forward strand.
GAGGCCTGCTTTGCGGCCTTCGTGACCGGCGTGGAGGACGAGGCCACACTTGGTTCGGCGCAGACCAATGCCGCCGGGCAGCGGGTCGAGAGCTTCGAGCCGGGGATGATCGAATATCTCGAGCCCGGCAAGGATGTGAAGTTCGCCAGCCCTGCCTCCTCGGGCGGCTATGCTGAATATATGCGCTTCCAGCTGCATGCGATCGCGGCCGGGGTGGGGCTGACCTATGAGCTGCTGACCGGCGATCTGAGCCAGGTGAATTACAGCTCGATCCGGGCGGGGTTGATCGAGTTCCGCCGCCGGATGGAGGCGCTGCAATGGCAACTTCTGGTGCCCGGGCTTTGCCAACCGGTCTGGCGCCGCTTTGTGCAAGCAGCCCAAGCCGCAGGCCAGCTGCCGCAGGATGCCGAGATCATCGCAGATTGGACGGCCCCGCGCTTTGAGGCGGTGGATCCGCTGAAAGACATCCAGGCGGATGTGCTAGCGGTGCGTGCCGGGGTCATGACGCTGAAAGAGGCGATTGCACGGCAGGGCTATGAGCCCGCGCAAGTGCTGCGGGAGATTGCCGAGACGAATACGGAGCTCGATGCGCTGGGGCTCATTCTCGACAGCGACCCACGGCGGTCGACCAAGACCGGCCAGGACAGTGGGCGTGCCGCGGTTGCCACGGATACGGGAGCTATGCCGCCCGACCAGACAGAAGGACAGGACAATGACGAAGAGGACGGATCCCGCTGAGGGCGTAGAGTGTCCTGCGACCGCTGTGCTCGAAGAACGCGGCCTTGGGCTGCAGCTGCGCGCGGATGTGCGGTTGATGCCGGAGACGGCCGATGCCGAGGCGCGCACAGTGGAGCTGGTCTGGTCGACGGGCGCGATGGTGCGCAGGCGCGATTACTGGACCGGCAAGCCCTATGATGAGGTGCTCTCGCTGGAGGCGGGGCATGTGGACCTGAGCCGGCTCAATGGGGGCGCGCCGCTCCTGAACACGCATGGCGCGCATGATCTGGGCCAGGTGCTGGGCGTGGTGGAGCGCGCCTGGGTCGAGACCGGCGAGGCAGGTGCGCAGGGCAGGGCGCGGGTGCGCTTCTCGGCGCGCGCGGATGTTGAGCCGATCTGGCGCGACGTGGAAGCCGGCATCATTCGCAATGTGTCGGTGGGCTACAGCGTGCGCCGCTTCGAGATCACGGAACAAGAGGGGCAGGTGCCGATCTGGCGCGCTGTGGATTGGCAGCCGATGGAGCTATCGGCCGTGCCTGTAGGCGCAGATGCGGCGGCGGGCTTCCGGGGCAGCGCAGCGCCAGAGGCCTTTTGCCAGTTGGAGCGCGCGACACTGCTCAAACCGTCACAGCAAAACATCGAGACCGATCAAGCGGTCACAGACAAGGAAAAGGACAAGACCATGGATGAGCAGATTGAGACTTCCGTTGCGCGTGGGATGACGGAGCCTGGCGACGCCTCAGAGATTGGGGGTCAGACGAGGGTGGCGCCCGCGCATGCGGCACGCGCTGCGGCAGACCCGCGCCACGCAGCAGCAGAAGAACAGCCGATAGCGGGCAGGGCGGCGGCGGCAGAGCCTACGGCCACCCAGGAGCAGCGTCGCGCGATTGGCGCCAGCATTGTCGCGGAGGCAGGCCGCGCTGTGGTTGATGAAGCTGCCATGCGCCGGATCGCGCAGGATGCGATGGAAGGCGAGCGCGCCCGGATATCGGGCATTCAGGATGCCGCGCGCAAATTGGGCGTGGGTGAAGAGATCACGGCGGATCTTGTGCGTCGCGGTGTCAGCCTCGATGAGGCGCGCGGGGCGCTGATTGACGCCGCGGCCCAAAATGACCGCGCGGTCGAGACCCGCCCGCATATCCGCTTGGGCGGGCAATGTGAGGTGGATACCCGCCGGGCGGCGGTGGAAGCAGCCTTGCTGCATCGTCACGACCCGGGCCGGTTCGAACTGACGGCAGCGGCGCGAGATTGGCGCGGGCTTTCGCTCATCGAAATGGCGCGCGACATCCTTGCCTCTGAAGGGGTGCGGGTGCGCGGGCTCAGCCGTGATGAACTGGCGACGCGGGCGCTGCACAGCACCTCCGACTTTCCACTGATCCTGTCTAATGTCACCAACAAAACGCTGCGCGCGGCCTATGAAACGGCCCCGCGGACCTTCGCGCCGATTGCAAGGCGCACAACGGTGGCCGACTTCCGCGATGTGCACAGGCTTCAGCTGGGCGAAGCGCCCCAGCTAGAAAAGGTGAACGAGAGCGGCGAATACAAGCGCGGCACGCTGGGTGAAGCGCAGGAGAAATACCGCATCGAGACCTTCGGCAAGGTGATCGGGATCACGCGGCAGGTCTTGATCAATGACGATCTCGATGCCTTCACGCGGGTGCCTGCGCTATTTGGCACGGCGGCGGCGACGCTGGAGAGCGATGTGGTCTGGGGCGTGATCACCGCCAATGCTGCAATGGCGGATGGCAAGACGCTCTTCCATGCCGGGCATAACAACCTCGGCGCCACCGGCGTGAAGCTCGATGTGGCGGGGCTGGCCAAGGCGCGCACGGCCATGAGCCTGCAAAAGGGGCTTGATGGCAAGACCGTGCTGAACATCCGCCCGGCGTTTCTGGTGGTGCCCACCTCGCTGGAACTGGAGGCCGAACAGTTGCTGGCGCAAAATATCGTGCCCGCGAAATCCGCCGATGTGGTCCCGGGTTCGCTCAGAAGCCTGACGGTGATCTCCGAGCCGCGGTTGGATCCCGGCTCCGGGGCCGTGCCGTGGTATCTGATGGCCAGCCCCGCGGCGATCGACACGATCGAATATGCCTATCTCGAGGGGCAGGAGGGTGTCGCGATGGAGACCCGCATGGGCTTTGACGTGGACGGGATGGAAATCCGCGCACGGCTCGATTTTGGCGCCAAGGCGATCGATTGGCGCGGGCTCTACAAGAACCCGGGCGTGGCGCTGAGCTGAACGCGCTGATCTTGCCCAATCCAGACATCGGGGCGGTCATTCTTGGCCGCCCAATTCAATCGTGAAAAGGACCTCCCATGAAAACCTTCATTCAACCGGGCCAATCGGTCACGCTGGCCGCCCCATTTGACGTGTTATCTGGCGCCTGCCTCAAGGTCGGTGCGATTGTCGGTGTCGCCGCAAATGATGCGCCTGCTGGCGCCGAAGTGGAAGTGATGCTGACCGGCGTGCATGATCTCGCCAAGGCAGCGAGCCAGGCGTGGACAGTCGGAGCCAAGGTCTATTGGGATGACACCAACAAGGTCACGACTACCACGGCCACGTCCAATACGCTGATCGGGGTAGCTCTCCTGGCGGTCGCAGGTGGTGCAAGTGATACGATCGGGCGCGTTCGCCTGAACGGGGCCTTCTGATGACGGCGTTTGCGGCTGCGGTGGACTTACTTTTTGCGGACCCGAATCTTTCCACTCCTGCGCTCTACCAGCAATCCGGCATTGGGGCGGAGCGCGGGGTTCGGGTGATGCGCCGCAATCCAGACCGCTTTGTTGAGTTTGGTGCCGCACGCTTGGTCAGCGACAGCGTGGTTCTGGATGTGTGCGTGAGCGACTGTCCGGAACTGGCGGCTGGCGACCGCTTCGAGATCGGTGGCGAGATCTTCGTCGTCCAGGGCGCATCGCAGCGCGATCGCGAGCGGTTGGTCTGGACGTTGGAGCTCTTGCCCTGGTGGCCGGACCCGCATGCGGACCTGGCCGGTTAGAGACGAGGAGCGCGCATGATACGGATGGACGTCGTCGGTGATCTTGGTGCCATGATGGCGGCCGAAATTAAAGCGGGCGAACGTGCTGTCAGCAAGGCTGTCGGCGAGGCCGGGACCGGCCTGAAGGCCGCCTGGCGTGGCCAGATCACCGGTGCAGGTCTTGGTGCACGTCTGTCGCGGACGATCCGCTCGGAGCTCTATCCCAAGGGTCAGCCTAGCCTGAATGCGGCCGCGCTGGTCTGGTCCAACGCCCCTGTGATCCTTGGTGCCCATGACACAGGGCCGCTCATCCGCTCGAAGGAAGGATTTTGGCTCGCAATTCCGACGGCAGCGGCCGGTAAATCTGCCCGCGGTGGTCGTATCAGCCCCGGCGAATGGGAACGCAGGCGCGGAATGCGCCTCCGGTTCATCTATCGGCGCAGCGGGCCGAGCCTGCTGGTGGCGGAAGGTAAGCTGAACAGCCGCGGGCTCGGTGTCGCCTCGCGCGCCAAGACAAGCCGGGGGCTGACCACCGTGCCGATCTTCCTGCTGGTACGACAGGTAAAGCTGAGGAAGCGGCTGGATCTGGATCGGGCCGCCAAGGCCGCGCAGGACGGAATCCCGAGCGCAATCGTCGCGAACTGGGTCGAAACTCGACTGGGCAGCTGAGGCGGATGGTGCCGGCACCAGGGATCGAACCCGGGACCTGATGATTACAAATCAACTGCTCTACCAGCTGAGCTATACCGGCGCCTGCGATGTTTCCTATGTGGAAAAAGCGGGAAAGGGAAGTGGCGGAAGAGGTGGGATTCGAACCCACGGTAGGTTCTCACCTACGCCGGTTTTCAAGACCGGTGCCTTAAACCGCTCGGCCACTCTTCCCCTTGGTGCCCACGGCCGGACTCGAACCGGCACGGCCAAACTGGCCAGGAGATTTTAAGTCTCGTGTGTCTACCATTCCACCACGTGGGCCGTGGTAGGCCCGGAGGGATTTGAACCCCCAACCAAAGCGTTATGAGCGCTCTGCTCTAACCGTTGAGCTACAGGCCCGATGGCTGGTTTCTGACGGAATTTCAACGAGAAGGCAACCAGATGCCCACACCGCGCGAAACGATCCTGACCGCGCTTGCTGACCTGCTCAGCACGGTGCCCCGCGTTCCGGTCTTGCGCGGCGAGGTCTTACCCGAGCGGATCCCACCCTCAGGCCTGATGGTCCTGCGCGATGGGAACCCGGGCGAGCCGGGCGTCACGCTCTCGCCGCTCATGTACCACTACCAGCACCGGGCGGAACTCGAGGTGATCGTGCAGACCGGCGAGGACCGCGACGCGCGCTTTGATCGCCTGATCGGGCGCATTGGGGCTGCCATTGCCGCCGATCGCACGCTGCGCGGCCGCTGCGACTGGGTTGAGGCCGAGGCGCCAGAGCCGGTCGATCTGCCGGTTGAGGGCGGGGCCACGATCAAGGCGGCGATCGTCCCCATCATCCTGCATTACGCCACCAGCGACGCGCTGGCCTGACCACCTGACATTTACGGAGAGAGACGATGGCAAGAGCCCAAGGGGCGCGGGCGCAGATGGCGCTGGCGTTCGAGACGACTTATGGCACGCCGCCTGCGAGCGGCTTCACGCGGATGCCCTTTGCAAGCACAACGCTCGGAGCAGAGCAGCCGCTGCTGGCCTCGGAACTTCTCGGCTATGGCCGCGATCCGCTGGCCCCGACCAAAGATGCTGTGACGGCTGATGGCAATGTGGTGATCCCGATTGATGCGGCCTCCATCGGGTTCTGGTTGAAGGGTGCTTTCGGCGCGCCCACGACCACCGGCACCACCAGTAAGACCCATACCTTCCAGTCAGGCAATTGGAACCTGCCCTCTTTCGCTATTGAGACCGGTATGCCGGAGGTTCCGCGCTATGCGATGTATGCGGGCTGCAAGCTGGATAGCCTCAGCTGGCAGATGGGCCGCTCCGGTCTTCTGACCGCGACCGCCAGCGTTGTTGCCCAAGGCGAGACCGTCGCGACCACATCTGCCGCAGGATCCCTGGCAGACCTGACGCTGACGCGGTTCGGGCATTTCAACTGCTCGATCAAGCGCAACGGGCAAGCCATCGGCAATGTGGTCACAGCCGATATCAACTACGCCAACAACCTCGACCGGATCGAGACCATCCGCTCCGATGGCAAGATCGACGGTGCCGACCCATCGGTAGCTGCCCTGACAGGCAATATCGTTGTCCGCTTTGCTGATCAGACGCTGGTGACCCAAGCGATCAATGGCGAGGCTTGCACACTTGAGTTCGACTATGCGCTGACTGGCGGCGTTGGGCTCAAGCTCACAGCACATGCGGTCTACCTGCCGCGCCCACGGGTCGAGATCACAGGGCCCCAGGGCATTCAGGCCACCTTCGACTGGCAGGCAGCGCTCGCCGCTGATCCTGGCCGCATGTGCACAGTGGTCCTTACCAATACCATTACAGGCTATTGAGACCGACCCGTCGATCCTTTTGCCGCATCAAGTACGGACGTGTTGGCTTTCGCACTGGGTTGTCCAAGCGGAGCACCTTGCGGCCATCATGCTCGACCTCTGCCCAGCTGCTAATGGCTGGCGGCGTTATCAGGCTTTCGCTGAGCCTTGCAAGGCTCGCATGCGCGGCATGCAGGCGCTGCTCCATCCGGTCGGCGCGCTGCATGGTCTGCTGCAGGTGATACTGCACCTCAGCCAAGCGATCGCGGAGTTGATCCCGTTCCGTCTTGACGATCTCCAGAGCTACGGAGACTTCCAGAAATTTCCGGTGCGTGTCTGACATGATCCTGTCCGTTCTGCTTCAATCAGGCTGTCTGCCGCTCAACAAAAAGCCCCACCACGCTGCTGACGTGACGGGGCGTTTCGGTCTCGAGTGGGGGCTTAAGATTACATGGTAATGCAACCACGTTCCGCGATGCCCGCTCCTGCGTCAATGGCGCAACCGAGTTTCCCGGCCCTCAGAAGAAGGCAAATTGTGCGTGTGTATAGAGCCAGTCCATTTGGATTGGGGCGCGAGCACAAAAAAACCTGCCGTATGACACGGCAGGCTTGAGGAACCTTTGGGTTGTAGAGCTAGTACGATTGATATCGTTCCGCTTTCCGCCGCAGCGATCAAACCATCAAAAGCATAATTTGAACCGCAAACGAGCCTTGCGGCAAAGAAAGGGAGCACATGCTTCGACTGAACCTGACCCATGAAGCGCAATGGCTCGATCTGGGCCACGGCGTCCAGATCCTGATCGCCCCGATGACCACAGCGCTGATGATGGCCGCCCGCAAGGAGGTGCAGGGTCAGATCACACTGCCGGACGGGCCTGATGTGGATGACAGCGACCTCGACACCGATGGGATTGCGCTCGCGATGGCCAAAGCGGTGGGGCGCATTGCCATTCAGGACTGGAAAGGCGTCGGCGATGACAACGGCTTTGCCCTTTCGGTCAGCCCCGAGGGCATCGACGCGCTGCTCGACATCTGGCCGATCTTCGAGGCCTTTCAGACCAAATATGTTGCCCGCGCCATGATCCTGGGCGCAGAAAAAAACGCCTCACCGCCCTTGCCGATTGGGAGTTCGGCGGGGGCGGCGACTATTGCCAAGCCTGCGCGGGCACCTGCCCGGACTGCCCGCAAAGCCTGAACGCGCCGCAGACGCTCGAGGGCTGGCAAGTCTGGGACCTCGTCCAGCGGCTCAGCGGGCAGTTGCGGGTCTCTGGTAGTGCCGTGATCGGATGGGACATGGGCGCGGCACTGCAGCTAGGTGCTGCCCTTGGGATTTCTGCCACTGCCATCGCGGAACTGCTGCCGCCCATCGAGGCGGTCATGGTGCGCAAGATCAATGAACACATGCAGGCCGGATCAGGCCTCATCTGACCTCGTTTCCATTGGGAACGAGGTAACGCCTTTCAGGGAAATTCTTTCATGGCCACCAAGCAAGTCTCCGTCCGCCTGTCCGCCACAGGCGGGCGGCAGGTGCGCGCCGAACTCGAAGGCGTGGGTGAGGCAGGCAGCCGTGGTTTCGGGCGGCTGTCGCAGGAGATGGAGGCTGCGAACGCCCGGCTGGCCAGTTTTGCCCGCCGCACCCAGATTGCCGCAACCGCTGCGGCCACGGCGCTGGCGGGGGCGGCACTGTCGATGACTCGCTCGACGGTGACAGCGGCCAATGAGATCAGCCAGCTCGCCCAAGTGGCCAATGCCTCGCAGGAGGTGTTCCAACGCTGGTCGGCGGCCTCGAGCACCGTGGGGATCGAGCAGGAGAAACTTGCTGATATCCTGAAGGACGTGAACGACCGGGTGGGGGATTTCCTGCAAACGGGCGGTGGGCCGATGGCGGACTTCTTCGAGAATATCGCGCCGCGGGTGGGTGTGACCGCAGACCAGTTTGCCCGGCTCTCGGGCCCCGAGGCACTGCAGCTCTATGTGTCGAGCCTTGAGCGCGCGGGCGTCAACAGTCAGGAGATGACCTTCTACCTCGAGGCCATGGCCTCGGATGCCACCCGGCTCATCCCACTGTTACAAAACGGCGGAGCCGAGATGGGCCGCCTTGGCGCGCAAGCGGAGCGGCTTGGGGCCGTGCTGGACAGTGACGCCATCGCAGCGATGCGCCGGTCCGAACTCGCGCTGGTCAGCATGGGCCAGGTATTCACCGGCATCCGCAATAAGGTGGCTGTCGCGCTGGCGCCGTCGTTGGAGGCCGTGGCCAACGCTTTTGTCGCGCTGGCCTCGTCAACGAGTCCTCTTTCACGCGCCTTTGATGCGGTGCTGGTTAATCTCGACCGGCTGGCCATTTATGCCGGGACCTTTGCCACCTTCTTGGCGGGTCGCTGGGTGGCAGCCATGGCGGCGGCCGCCCTCTCGGTGCGCGGGCTGGCCACAGGCCTCGTGTTTCTGCGCGGGGCGCTGATCCGCACCGGCATCGGCGCGCTGATCGTGGGTGCGGGAGAACTGGTCTACTGGTTCACGCGGCTGGCCTCAGGCGCGGGCGGGTTTGGTGAGGCCATGCGGCTTTTGAAGGCTGTCGCGGTCGAGGTCTGGGACCGGATCAAGATGGGCGCCGCTGCCGCAGGCGCTGCGGCCACGGCCATGTTCTACGATCTGAAGGCCGATGCGGCGGCCGGCATGGCCGGGGCCATCGAGAGCGTGGTCGCCTTTGGCAATAGCACGGCCAATACCTTTGAGGGCGCCCTGCTGGCCGTGCGCGAGATCTGGTCGCGCCTGCCGGATGTGATTGGTGATCTGGCCTTCTCGGCCGCCAACCGCATGCTCGACGGCATCGAGGCCATGCTGAATGGCGCGATCCGTCGGATTGACGCGTTTACGGGTAAGATCCGTGACGCACTGGCCTCGGTTGGCATTGAGACAGCTTTCGGCGAGATTGGAGAGATCAGCCTCGGCGATATCCCGAACCCTTTTGCCGGGGCTTCTGCGGATGCAGGCAAAGCTGCAGCCGAGGCCTTCCAACGGGCCTTTGAGGATAATCCACTCACAGCGCCCGATCTTGGGTTGGACGGGATCGCCGCTACGGCCTTGACCACCGCCAATAGCTATCGGCAAGCGGCAACCGATCTCGCCGCGGGTGCAACTGCCCCGCTGACCTCCTGGGAGGCGCTGCGCGCGGCTGTCGCCGGCACGGGCGACGAAGGGGCTGCGGCACTGGAGGAAGCGACCGCCTCTGCGCATCGTTTGGGGGCAGCGCTTGGCGGTGCGGGCGGCAAGGGCAAAGAAGCGCAGGACAAGCTCCTCACCGGCTTTGCAGCAGCGAACAAATCGCTCAGCGATTACGCCACGGAGGCTGGGAACTGGGGCAAGGGCCTCGGCGAGACCCTGGTCGGTGCGTTTCAAGGGGCGGAGAACGCATTTCGCGACTTTGTCCGGACCGGCAAGCTGAACTTCAAAGGCCTGGTGGCCTCGATCCTCGAGGATCTCGCCGTGCTGCAGTTTCGTAATGCGGTGCTCGGGCCGATCGCCAACGCGCTCTCCAGCGCCTTTGGCGGCTTGGGTGGGAGCACCGTCACCGCGGCCGTATCGCATGCGGGCGGCATGGTGGGGATTTCTGGGTATTCCCGGCAGGTCCCAGCGCTGGCCTTTGCAGGTGCTCCGCGCATGCATAGCGGGGGATGGGCCGGGCTGCGGCCAGACGAGGTGCCAACCATCCTGCAACGTGGCGAGCGGGTGCTGAACCGCCGTGAGGTGGCGCAATATGGTGGTCACGGGGCGAGCACATCGCGCGTCCGCATCGAACTCGGCGAAGGGCTCGTGGGCCGCATCATGGAACAGGCCGGCGCGCAATCCGTGGAGATCGCCCAGAGCAGCCTGCGGGACTATGACCGGCTGGTCGCGCCGCGCACGCTGGCCCGCGTCAGCCAGGATCCAAGGCGGAGGGGCTGATGGCACTGACCTATCCGCTCTCCTACGGCCAGTTCCTCGGCGTGCTGCGTGTAGAAGAGGTGACGTTTCGACTGTCCCATCCGCAGGAACACACCCGGCTTGGCGAGGGTACGGTGATCAGCGCGAGCCTTGGGGCGTCGCTCTGGACAGGCACCATCCGGCTGGCGCAGGCAAACCATATCCGTCACGCGCAAATGGAGGCGCTGATCGGGCTCATGGATCAGCCGGGGGCGACGTTTCTGTGTCATGATCCAAGGTATGTGGGCCCCGCCAGTGATCCGAGTGGCAGCATTCTCGGCAGCCGAACAGTCACGATCCATTCGGTGGCCAGCAACATGCGCGAACTGCGGCTGACTGGCTTGCCTTCAGGATACTTGCTCTCAGCGGGCGACATGCTGGGGTTTCAATATGGGGCGAACCCTGTGCGCTATGCGCTGCACCGCATCGTGATTGGCGGGACGGCCTCAAGCGGCGGACTGACACCGCTCATGGAAGTCGTCCCCACCCTGCGGCCGGGTGCCGTAGCCGGGCTGACGGTCTCGCTGATCCGGCCAGCCTGCAAGGCGCGGCTGCTGCCAGAACCCACCTATGGCTCCGGCCGCCAAGCGCTGAGCCGCGGCGCCAGTTTCGACTTCATCCAGACGCTGAGGTGATCCGCTTACTGCTGCGCTGTCGGCCGAAAGGTGAGCTTGTAACCAAGGGCGCCGGCGACCTGGGACAGTGTGCTCAGCGTTGGGTTGCCGCCCTGCCGGAAGGATTTGTACATGACTTCACGACTGACATTTGCGGATGCCGCGATCTCGCTCATGCCGCGCGCGCGCGCAATATCACCAATCGCTGCCACGATCAGGTCGGGATCACCATCTTCAAAGGCCGCTTCGAGATAGGCTTCCTGCGCTTCGGGCGTGGAAAGCCGCTCAACTGGATCCCATGGACGTGTCTCAAGTGCCATCGTTAGCCTCCTTGGCCAGTTGTTTCGCGCGGGCAATATCATCGCTCTGCCGTTTCTTGTCTCCGCCACAGAGCAGGATCACAATCCGTTCGCCCCTGCGCGTAAAATAAAGCCGATACCCCGGACCATAGTCGATACGCATCTCACTGACGCCATCCCCGAGGGATTTGGCATCGCCCAGATGCCCGAGGGACAAGCGCCGCAACCGAACCTCGATGCGTGCAATCGCTCGCATATCCTTCAAGCCATCGATCCAGGCTTCAAATACTGCTGTCTGTCGTACCTCGAACATCTGTGTAATTTAATACACAAGCTCCGTCCTGTCAAACCCGGACCCGCCCTCCAATGCGCATCCTCGACCCCACTTCCGCGGAGTATCTATCCGCCCGCACCGGTGTGGCCAGCCGCCATATGGTGCATGTCATCGCCCGTAACCGGGAGACCGGACTGCCGGAAGCCCTCGGCCTCTGGCAGGGCGACGACCATCTGACCATCGCCATCGGCGAGATCAACCGCACCTACTATGGCGCGGGTGGCTTGATCGGCGTGGAACCCATCCGCGCCGGGATTGGGCTCGAGGTCCGCATGCTGCAACTGGCACTCAGCCCGCTCACGCCAGAGGTGGCGCAGATTCTGCGCGGCTATGACGCCCGTCTAGCCCCGGCCGAGGTTCATCGCGCGCTTCTGTCCCTCGAGACCGGCCAGCTCATCGCCGAGCCGATCCGGGTGTTTCGCGGCTGGGTGGATGAGGTGAAGATCCGCACGGGCGAAGTCGGCGGCACCGGCGAGGCCACGGTGACGCTGGCCAGTGCCGCGCGGGGGCTTACACGCCCGCTCACGCTCACCCGCTCAGACGCCGAGATGCGCCGCCGCAATGCGAGTGACCCGTTTCGCAGCTACACCGATGTCGCAGGCGAGGTGGGCGTCTGGTGGGGCGAGAAGCGCGAGCGTGCCTGATGGACCGGCTTTCCATGCTCATCGCTTACGCCACCGAGGCTGGACAGCGCCCCTTCCGCCCCGGCCGGCATGACTGCGCGCTCTTTGCGGCGGGATGGGTCAAGATTGCCACCGGACAGGACTACGCCCGCGGCTGGCGCAGCACCTATCGCAGCCTGAAGCGCGGCCAGCAGCTGCTCGAAGTGGCGGGGTTCAGCGACCATGTGGATTTCGCTGCGGCTCATCTGCCCGAGATCGCGCCCGCCTTCGCGCAGGTGGGCGACCTTGCCGTGCTCGATGACCAAGCCCTCGGCATCGTCGCTGGCGAGATGATCTACTGCCTGAAGCCGCAAGGCCTCGGGCTCATCCCCCGCAGCGCGATGCGCCGCGCCTTTGCTGTGAGAACGCCCTGATGCCTCCTGTCGGTGCTGCCATTGCCGCCGTCGGCGCCGCGATCAGCGGTACTGTCGCGGCCATCTCGGCCTTTGCGGCGAGCTCCTTCATCGCCTCGATGATCGTGAACACCGCGATCTCAGTGGGCATCTCGCTGATCGCGCGGGCGCTCACGCCCAAACCCACGATCAAGCAAAGCGGTATTCAGACCGCGGTCACCACGACCGGCGGCACCGAACCGCAGGGCTTCATCCTGGGGCGCACGGCCACCGCCGGGCACCATGTCTGCCCACCGATGAGCCATGATGATGGAGGCACGCCGAACGGGTTGCTCACTTACGTCGTTGAACTGAGCGATCTGCCGGGCATCGGCCTTTCACGCGTCATTCTCAATGACGGCTATTCCCAGATCGGCCCCACCGCGCATCCGGATTACGGCTTCCCGCTTCTGAACCAACGTGTGGGCGGCACGGATCACGCCTGGATCAAGTTCTATGACGGGAACCAGACCGTCGCCGATCCGATGCTGGTCGCCAAATACGCGAACTACCCCGACCGGCCTTGGAGCAGCAGCTTTGTCGGCCACGGCACCGCCTATGCCATCCTGACCTTTCGCTACAATCGCGAGGTCTTCAACAATCTGCCCACCGTCCGCTTCGAGCTGGACGGCATCCCGCTTTACGATCCGCGCTTTGACAGCAGCGTGGGTGGGGCCGGCTTGCAGCGCTGGTCCAACCCCGCCACCTGGGCGCGCTCCGCCAACCCCGCCGTGATGATCTACAACATCCTGCGAGGCATCCACCTGCCCACCGGTGAGATCTGGGGCGGAGATGTGCCCGCCGATGATCTGCCGCTCGACAACTGGGTCACGGCCATGAACGCCTGCGATGCGTCAATCGGCAGCCGCCCCAGCTTTGTCGCAGGCCTCGAGGTCAAGCTCGAGATGGAACCGGCCGAGGTGATCGACGAACTGGCCAAGACCTGCCTCGGGCAGATCAGCGAGATGGGTGGCGTGTTTCGGATGCGCGTGGGCGCGCCCGCAGCCCCGGTCCAGTTCATCACCGATGAGGACATCGTGATTTCCGCGCCGCAGGAGCTGGATCCGTTTCCGGGGCTGGCCGCCAGCGCCAATGCCATCGCCTCGGAATATCCCGAGCCCGCCAGCCTCTGGACTTCGCGCGCGGCACCACCTCTGTTCAACCCGACCTGGGAGGCGGAAGACGGCGGCCGCCGCCTCTCGACCAGCCTCAACTTCCCGGCCTGTTCCGACGTCTCCCAGATCGCCCAACTCATGGCGGCCTATATCAAGGACGCGCGGCGCTTCCGCACCCACCGTCTCGTCCTGCCACCCGAGGCCTTTCTACTCGAGCCGCTGGACACCATCGCCTGGACGAGTGCGCGCAACGGCTACACCACCAAGATCTTCGAGGTTGTGGAGATCACCGACCAACCGGGCACCATCAACCAAGAGCTGGTGCTGCGCGAACGCGATCCCGGTGACTATGGCTGGACCTCCGCTCAGGATCTGCCGGCTGTCGTGCCGGTCACAGGCTTGGCGTCGCGCCCGCCGCAGATCATCGCCGGCTGGGCGGTGGCCGCCAGCACCTTGAAGGATGCCCTAGGTCTCGACCGTCGCCCTGCCATAACGCTGTCCTGGGTGGGCAGCGCGGCGCTTGATGCGCTCTTTGTGCGTTACGAGATCCGGTTGAAGGCCACAACGCAGGTTGTGGCGGCGGGCCTCGCCGATCGCGCGGCAGGCTCCGTGCTGGTCTCGGAAGGGATGCTGCCCAATACCGCATATGAGGTGCGCGGCCGCTACGTGCTTGATCGCCCCACCGACTGGTCGAGCTGGCTCGATGTCAACACGCCCGGGGTCTATCTCAACGGCGACGATCTGCGCGGCGGCATCAAGGGGCTGATGGATGACGCGAGTCTCGCCCCCGTAGAGATATTGGCGACACTCCCTGAGACCGACAATGCCCCCGGTCGCGTCGTCTTTCTGACCACGGATGCCAAGCTCTACCGCTGGACCGGCAACGCCTGGAGCCGCGAGATCGCGGCGGGAGATATCACCGGCGAGCTGGGTGCGCCGGGAAGCGGCACCACGCTGGCCGGTGATGCCGTGCTGGCCGGCATCATCTCCGCAGGCGGGATCAGCGCCGATCTCATCAGCGTAAGCCAGCTCTCGGCCATCAGCGCCGAACTAGGAACTTTCCAGAGTGCGGCCAGCGGCGAGCGCGTTGTCATCGAGGATGACCGCATCAGCGTGTTTGACGCGGCCAATCAGCTGCGCGTCCGGATCGGGAGGCTCTGATGCCCTTTGGAATTCAGCTCCTGACCTCGCGCGGGGTGCAGAACATCGCCGCCATCCAGGATATCGGCCTGCGCCTGGTAGCCGCGTACGACCTGACCAATAACCCGAACAATGTCTCATCGATCTGGGCCCTGCCGTCCGACAATAACAACGGGCTGATCCCCAGCAGCTCCGGCAGCCTGGCCGGACCGGCTGGTTTCGACATCGGGGACAATGGCCATATCTTCATCTTCCTCGATATCTTCAACGGCTCCTTCTTTCCCGCGGGCAGCTATGCCGGTGTCTGGGAAGACAGGGTGCGGTTCAGCTGGAACAACACCACCAAGATCCTGTCCTGGACCTCTATCCCGGTGCAGTCGGGCACGCCCGGCCGGGCCTCGGCCTTCGGCAATTCCCCCGGAGGGTGCCAACTTCGCCCCACGCTTTCACGGCCATAATCAGCTTTCAAGCGCTCCAGCGGATGGAAGCGCTGAGAACTTCGTGCACCCTGCTTTCGGCGGGGTGTCGTGAGGCTGTTCAGTTGCCGCCCGCGTTATGATCAAGGGGCTCAACGGAATAGTTGAAACTCTCCCTTATAGTCGGCGCCGGCTTGATGACGGTGATCTATCGGTTTGGGTGCTTATGGCTTTCCGTGAGAGGGGTGCCAAAATGTAAGCATGGTCCATCATGTTGATAAGAAGATATTTTTTTAAAGGCCATGGTGGAGGCTGGCAAGCTGTACTTGACGCTGTTTATCCCTCTCATCTTCTCGGCTCTGATATTCACGCCGCATCGCGGGTGTAGGATGTGACAATGCCGCCAAGCTGGCGATTGCGCCGGATCGGGCCGTCACGAACGGGCCGGAAATCGACTTGCAGCACGTTGTTGCCGATATCCCGCCCACGATGCGGGCGCTCGACATTGTAGTGGCGCACCCAGGTCCGCAGGATGTAATCAAGCTGGGACCGGCTGAAGCAGACGAAGAAATCGAGGCATTCGCGCTTGATCGTGCCGATGAACGATTCCGCGAATGCGTTTGCGTCGGGCGCCCTGTGCGGGATCTGGATCACCCGAGCGGCCTCTGACGCCCAGACGGCGTCGAAGCTGGCGCTGAATTTGGTGTCGGCGTCGCGGATCAGGAACTCCGGCGTGATGCCTTGTTCTTCGCACCACATCAACGTGTTGCGGGCCTGCTGGGTGACCCACGCCGAGTCCGGGGCATAGGTCGGCGCGCTACAGAAGACGCGGCGGCTGCCGAGGTGGATGAACATCAGCACATAAGCCGTCCTCGGCCCGCGTAGCGTAAACACGGTCTTCGAGAAGAAGTCACAGGCGACCATGGTTTCCATGTGCGCCCGGATAAAGGTTGTCCACGGTAGGGCAGGCTTCTTCCTTCGCCGCTCAGGGCTCGGGTGGATGCCCGCCTCATTGAGGATGCGCTTGACGGAATTAGCGCCGGCATAGAGCCCCAGCTTTTTCAGCTCGCCTGCGATCCGCTTGTAGCCCCAGAGAAGGTTCTCAGAGCCAATACGAATGACGACATCGCGCAGTTCTTGCGTCAAGCGTGGCCGTCCCACGGCCTGAAAGGGGCGTCCACCACGCATCTGGGCGAGCCACCGCTTGTAGGTCGCGGGCTTGGCCACTTCCATCAGCCCGTCGATGTCATGCCCGCATTCTTCCCCGATGCGCAGCAGTTCGGCTTTTTCGGCGGGCGACAGGATGATCCGTTGCGTCGGGATGCGCGCCCGCAAGATCGCGATCTGGGCCTTCAGCAGTCTCAGTTGCGCGTTGTGCCGCGGCATGAAGAACTGGTTCAAGAAGACCAGAAGGAGGGATATGGTCGAATTCATCTTGCCGGGCTCCACCACGGCGTTTAAAAAAATGCCGCTATGTCAAAGTGATGGGCCTCGCTTACATTTTGGCACCCCTCTCAGGGAAGGCCAAAAGCACCAAGACCTGCGGATCGCCGACGTCGAGCTCGGGCTTGGGATGTGACTGGGCTTTTCCTCTCCTGCCGATCCCCTCGATCACGACCCCTCAGGGTGCTGAGCCGCGTCAGGAAGCCCTCCCAATCAACCGAAAAAATGTCGCGCAGAGTTTCGCTCAAGCCCGAAATGGCTGCCTCTGACACGGGAGAGAGTTAGCGGCCAGGTTGGCTCCCTCCGCCACTTGCACATCGCAAACCCGAGATGAGGTCCCTGACGGGGCCTTTTTTCTTTTGGTTTCAAAGGGGTTTAGCGAGGCCATCCGACTTTCGGAGACTGGCGATTGGGGAGAAATCGGTCTCTGAACGCCCCGCGTCTCTTTCCATCCGCCCTTCACCCAAATCGAGACGGATTCAAAAAATGGCGCCTTTTCAGTTGGTTGGTGAAATCGAACTACGCCGCAGTTGAAGCAGGTTCGTCTGCTCTCGGCGCCAACAGAGACACTCTAAGGCGGCGTTATTGTGCGGGGTGGTGCGAACTACAGCGCGGGATCAGGCTTCTGGCCCTAGGTCGCAACGGGCCGAAAGCGGTCATTCGATTTTCTGACTAGCATTGTGTCGTTGACGTCCAAGCCTGCTCGGTCCTTGACCAAAGCAGGCGGGCGATCACACCAGAATGCTCGCAAGCGTCACGGGCTGCCGCTCGCGGTCTGGGCGGCCTTGCGTGGGCGCGGAAACTCGAGCAAACTGGATGTGGCGGAACGGAGTTCGACATGGGCAAGGGCGACTATTCGGGTGGATCAACCTTGGTGGGTCCGGGATCGGGCTGGTTCGGAGAACCGGACCCCAGGACCGAACGCGTGCATGCCGTTGGACGGGCCGAGGGCGAGGCCGCGCGAGAGCGCCTCCTGAACAAGGAACGCCTGCAACAGGAAAAAATCCGAAAGTCCAACGACAAGATTGCCAACGGGTTGAGGCGGCATAAGGAGAAGGTGGAGAAGATGCGCGCCGCCCTAGCGGCGAAAGAAGCTTCAGGACCACCCACCAAAGTTCTGCGCAGCCGGGAGGAGACCGAGGCACTGATGGCGAAGGTCGAGGTGGTCCGCAGGCCCCCGCGGCGTGTCGTCAAGAAGCCCTGAGACCCGCAACGCTCAGCCGTTCTCGCTGCGAATCTGCTCCGGAAACCCTACGCCCGGAATGAGGAAAATGAGCAACCTGCGTGAAGAGGTCTCAGGCGACATGTGTAACGCAATGACTGCTGCGTCTTGTAGCAGACGGGAAGCGGCGCTTCCTTGGCCACAGATGAGCGTCAGCATTGGGCCGTTCACGTCGATCTGCTGCCTAATCGCCAACGGCCCGCCCCACCTGCTCCCCCCAAGCCTCCCCCGCCAGAAAACACAGGTCATACAGGCTAACCGCCGACGCCTCCCGCCGACAGGTCAACCGCTTCAGCACCTCGGGGGCCAGATAGGCGAGCCGCAGCTGCCTGCTGACATGGCGCTCCGCGAGTCCAACGGCCTCGGCCAGTTCCTGGATCGTGGCGAACTCACCCGCCTCCATGCGCCGCCGCCATCCCCATGCCCGGCCGATGGCCCGCAGGATGTGCGGATCTTGGGTCTGATCCTCGCTTGGGCGGTAGTCGGCGGGTGGCAGGATCTTCGGCCGCCCGTTCTTCTTGCGCACCTTCAGCGGGATCAACACGCGGATCGTGTCGTAAGGCTTTGTCATTCCGCCGCCTCCATTCTAAGAGGTGCGAGCATCTCGCGGATGACGCCCGCAATGCCTTCGCGGCGAATGTCGACCTCGAGCCCGGCAGCGGTGACCGTGACCCGCCGCACCAGAAGCTGGATGATCCGGGCCTGTTCGGGTGGGAAGAGTTGCGACCAGAGCGCGTTGAACTCGTGCAAGGCTGCGATGGCGTCCGCCTCAGCCACTCCGCCGCCGTCGCGTTTCAGGGCAGCCAGCACCTGCGTGACAACCTCTGGCGTTTGCAGGATGCGCCGAACTTCGGTCACGACCGCGTCCTCGACCATTCCGGCGGCTAGCCGCATCGGAGCAGTCTCCTCGCCAGTCTCGCGATTCCGGATCACGTCCATGGAGACGTAGTAGCGGTAAAGCTTCGCCCCCTTTTTCGTACTGGTCGGCGTCATGGCCGCGCCATTTTCGCTGAAGATCAGCCCCTTCAAGAGAGCAGGAGTTTGCGCCCGGCTGTTGTTCGCTCGCTTGCGGGGGCTTTCCTGCAGGATGGCATGCACGCGATCCCAGAGGTCCGCGTCGATGATGGCGTCATGTTCACCGGGATAGGCCTTGCCCTTGTGCAGAGCCTCGCCCCGATACACCCGGTTGTTCAGAAGGCGGTACAGGTAGCCCTTATCGATCAGCGTGCCCTGTTTGTTTCGGAACCCATCGCTTCGCAACTCGCGGGCCAGAACGGTCGCGGAACCCAATTCGATAAACCGCTGGAAGATCCCGCGCACAGAGGCGGCCTCGACCTCGTTTACCACCAGCTTGCGATCCTGCACATCATAGCCGAGGGGCACATACCCTCCCATCCAGATGCCGCGCTTGCGGGAGGCTGCTACCTTATCACGGATGCGTTCGCCGATGACCTCGCGCTCGAACTGGGCAAACGACAGCAGGATGTTCAGCGTTAACCGCCCCATGGATGTGGTGGTGTTGAAAGATTGCGTCACCGAGACGAAGGTGACCCCGTTGCGGTCGAATACTTCGACCAGCTTGGAGAAATCCATCAACGAGCGCGACAGTCGGTCGATCTTGTAGACGACGACGACATCGATCAGACCATCGTCGATATCGGCCAGCAACTGCTTGAGCCCCGGGCGCTCGAGAGTGCCACCAGAAAACCCGCCGTCGTCGTAGCGTTCGCGCGTGGCAACCCAGCCTTCAGATTTCTGGCTTGCGATATAGGCTTCGCAGGCCTCCCGCTGCGCATCGAGGCTGTTGAATTCCATGTCGAGCCCTTCTTCGCTCGACTTGCGGGTGTAGATGGCGCAGCGCAGGCGGCGGTTCGGGCGGGTTTCCATCTGCATCATGCCTCCTCCCGCTTGCGCTCGCGCAGGCCGAAGAAGCGGTACCCGTTCCAACGGGTGCCAGTGATTTCGCGGGCGACGGCGGAGAGAGATTTGAACTTCCGACCCTGCCAATCGAAGCCATCTTTCAGAACGGTAACGGTGTGCTCGACGCCGTCCCATTCGCGCAGCAGCTTCGTGCCCGTCACGGGATTGCGGGGATCAGCGATCTGGTGTTTGCGCCGGGCGTGGCCTTCGACCTCATCGGCCAAAAGATCCAGCATGCGGCGTGTCTCACGGTCCGGGCCGCCGTAGGTTAATTCCTGAAGCCGATAGGCGATCCGCAGTTCAAGAAACGCGCGGCTGTTGTTCGGCGCCGAGGTGCCGAGGAGCTTCTCCCATTCGGCTTTCAACTCCTTGACAGACATTGCCTTCATGGCGGCCAGGCGCGACAGCACTGTCTGGTCTAGGCTTTGATCATGACCTGGCTGCGTTGGCGTTATCCTATTGTGATGCTTCATGAATTCCTCCGATGCGGATACGTTTTGCACGACGACCACCGCTCTTTCGGGGAGAGAAGTCCACGAAACTGTCTCCGTTCTCGGCAGATAAACCGCTGGACTTCGTGGCGTTCAGCCGAACGACACCTGCGGCCAGGATGCGCCCGATCTCGGCGAGGCGCGCGTCGGCCGACATGCGCTCAGGGCATAGGGGATTGGGCCCCGAAATCGGGGTTTCACGTTCATCAAGCATGGGAGCGCCTTTCGGGTTGGTGAACCCACTTGAGTCCCAACAGAACCCAATAATCAAGCCGAAACAATCGGTTGGTGAAGGCCTGCGGGCTCGAGAGTACGTGTTAGGGTTTGCGGCTTGGCGCAATCAATGACGTGTGGCAGGTTTCACCAGTGGATCAGTCTCGAGTTTGAGTGCGGCTTTCCAAAGCGGAGTTTTGGTGAAAACGCTGCGCTCGGTGCTTTGAAACCCTTTGACGCGGTTCATGTGAAGCAAGCCAACCCAACAAAGCGGCCGAAGTATGTTGAGGTACAAGCTGCCAAGCACGTCATCGTAGCGGGGTAACGGGCTGTGGTCGGGTGGGCCGTAAAGGGTATGGCGCAGATCCGCACCTGTAATGCCGTCCTCGGCCTCGACATTCAGAATGTTCAAAAACATGTCCCAGTTGCCAAGAAGAGGTCCATCGCTGAAACGCGTGTATCCGGTGTGGTTCACCTCAAAGAGATAAAATGGTGTAATGATCCCGAAGAGTTGCCCAGGATGCCGGCTGACTTCCGTGCCTGCCTTGGTTAGTTTGAACTGCCCCTTGTAGTGCCGCCCCATCTTGAGGGTCGTCAGCAAGAAGTGGATATCGCTGAGCGGCATGAAATCCTGCTCGTTCAGGACTTTGTTCACGGCAAAGAGGTCCGCCTCGGTATGGCCGTGCCAGTTGAACTCCCGCGCCGCCCAATGCACGAAGTTGCGCTTGAAGCCTTTGGAGGCCGTGAGGCCGATGCCGCCGTGTTCAGCAACATAGGCGAAGGTTTTTAGAAAGCCTCTGAGCAATGGCGAATAGCTGAGGGTTGGCTCGTCATCAGCAAGGGAACAGAATTCAATCACCTCAAATCTCCCGCGCAAACCAACGAATGCGGCCAATGATGACGATTTCATCTGCCGTGCGCTCGTACTCCGGATAGTGCTTGTTGTCCGAGATCACGCGGACGGCAGGCGGATCGCTGTTCGGGACATGTTGCAGGCGCTTCGCTACCAAGCCCATGCCATCATCCAGAACAAAGATCCCAGGTGGGTTCGGGGCCTTACGGTCCATGTCAACGAGCACGGTGTCACCATCAAAGAGCGTGGGTTCCATGCTGTCGCCCTCGACCTTCATGATCCGGAGTTGGGAGGGCGATGCCTTTAGACCTTGTTTGATCCAAGACTTCCGGAAGTGGTAAGCACGACCTGGTTCGTCATAGATCTCAAGTGCCACGGACCCGCCGCCCATTGAGGGCCGCACGGGGGCTTGCGCGATCGGCACGAAGCTTTCGTCGGGGTTTTCCAAGAAAGGGGATGGCCCCTCGATATCACCAATGCCGTGGATCAGCCAATCTACTTCGACCTTGAGGACGCGCGCGACCTCCATCAATCGATCTAGGCCCGGCCGAGATGAGCGGCCTCGCAGGATGTCGTACACGAAAGACCGATTGACCCTGGCCATCTCCGCAACATGCGCGGGGCTGAGCCCAAGCTGGTCCGCACGCGCCTGCAGTCGGTCGGCCAAACTATGATGCGAGGTCATCTTATCCCCATCCGGTTGTGGATATAATAGGATAAGACATGATTGCTATGGGATCGTCAAGACGATAGAACAATAATGGAACATGCGGGGTGAGAGTCGGAGGCAGTCATGCGGATTGAGAAGGAGTATTATTCGCTGTCAGAGATCCTTCGGCGCTGGTCTATTGAGGAAGACGACCTGATCTACCTCGCAGAAAACAACCACGTCCGCCTGTCCATTCGGGTCTTCAATCAACTCCTAGAGTTTGGCGACTATGATGCTGACATCGATGGGGTGCGGTTCCGGGTGCCCTATGAAGAACGGGTGTTCAGCGGCCTTCTCGATCTACATGCCTGCGATGTGTTCCATCTCTTCCGCTGTGGGGAGGCTCATCTGAATGAGTTTCGCCATGATCGCTGCGGTTACGCGGCGTTTCCGGAGGTACATGCGCCGCAATATGTTGTTATTGGTGATCTTTTGATGCGACGCCATGAGCGCGATCGCTATGAAATCAAATCAGGATTTCACATGGGCGACGGACAAACTCCAGAGCAAGGGTTCATCTACACCGTCGGCTACCGCGAAGTGCGCAGCCGCGGCTTTTGCTTTCAACTGGGTGCCATCCAGGCCGACGTCGTGCGGGTGCTTCATGCCGCAGCCGAAGCGGGTCAGCCTTGGCAGAACGGAAAAACCCTTCTGACGGCTGCAGGATCGCGCAGCCTGAAAATGGTCGATGTCTTCAAGTCAAAGCCCGAGTGGCGCGAATTGATTCAGTCCGATGGGCGCGGGAACTACCGTTTGCGCTTCGATTAAAGACCGCGCAACCGTGCCTGCCGTGGGATGGGTGTGGGATCTGCTGGGGGATGGGTGCCGGATGCCCATCCCCCAGAGCGTTTCAGTGTGCTGATATTCTTCAAAAATTTCATCCGGCACTGTATCCCACTCCGATCCCGACGACATCCCACGCCGGCGTTTTGCATTGTCTCCTGGTAACCAAGACAGGAGACAAGGATGCAGTCAAAACTCTGCCTCACCCAAAAGGAGTTGGCCCGACGCTGGGCGATCTCTCACCGCACACTTGAGAGGTGGCGCTGGACCGGCGAAGGCCCCGATTATCTCAAACTCG
Source organism: Seohaeicola sp. (assembly GCF_048006315.1). Lineage (GTDB taxonomy): Bacteria > Pseudomonadota > Alphaproteobacteria > Rhodobacterales > Rhodobacteraceae > Seohaeicola. The sequence continues at coordinate 45,280 of NZ_CP180350.1, forward strand.
GCGGGCGGGTCATCTACCGGCTCGAGGACATCATGACCTTTGAGGCTGCGGCATTGCGCCGAGGCAATGCCTCCCAAAGCGCAAAGGTGTCGTGATGGCGTTGCAGATCCGCGATGATATTGGCTTTTACGCTTGGGTCTCGCTCGCAGACGCAGGTGCAAGTGTCAGCTACCACCGTGGGTTTTTGGCCGTTGATACCGGCTCGCTCATGTCGCGCCTGACACCCTCTCAGCAGGCCACGTTGCGCGGCATCGCGGATGCCGCCTGGCGCGCCTCCGAGCAACAGCTGGTGCATCTCGTCCAGGAACGCCTTGGCCCGGATCTCTTTGAATACCGCGCCATCGCCCGGCCGAAACCTCCCACACCGTCCATCCCTGAACGGCTGATCGCAGCCCACTGATTTCGTTTTGAAAGGAGCCCCTATGGCTTTCCCCGAAAACACCCCGAGCGTGGATGACATGCTCAATTTGCCGGTCACAGAACTGGCTCTCATGCCACCAAACCTCCTTGCAGCTGTCCAAGCGGAAATCGATGTCGCCACCGACCACATGAAGGCGGTAATCGAGCGGTTCGCTCTGGCCCTTGAGGTCCGCTATGCGGCCCGAGCCTCTGAGTGTCGCGGTCACGAAGGCAAGGACACGGGCACCATCCGGTTCGAGGATGACGGCGTCACCGTGATCGCCGAACTCCCTAAGCGCATCGTCTGGGATCAGGCCAAGCTCGCCCAGATCGCTGCAAATATCGCATCCGCTGGCGAAGACCCGGCCGAGTTCATCGATACCAAGCTGTCGGTGTCCGAGCGCAAATTCGGCGCTTTGCCCGAAAGTTGGCGCAAGGGGTTTGAGCCCGCGCGCACGGTCCGCACCGGCAAGCCGAAGTTCCGTTTCCTTTTGAACGGAGGTGCGTTGTGACGGCACTTCTTCCCATCCCCCAGGGCGACCCGAGCCTTCCCGGTTTGATTGATCGTGCCGCGACCATGCTTTCGAATGCGAAGACCTCGGCGGAAGTCCTCGAAGCCCGTGAGGCCGCAGGGCTTGCCTACGATGTCGCAAAGCGTGCCGCGCGCCTCAGTCGGGCCAAGTCCGCGCATGATGATCTGATTGCGGCGGCCCATCGCGCCCAGGCTGATGCGTTGGAAATCGAAGCCGCCGCCAAACGCCGCCTCGCCGATGAATATGACATGGCACAGGCTCAAGGTGAGGTCGGCAAGAGCGGGGTACGAACGGACCTCGTTTCGCAGGGGAACGAGGTCGTTCCTTCCGCCGCAGACATCGGCCTTTCACGCAAAGCCATTCACGATGCGCGACTGATCCGCGACGCGGAAGAGGCTGACCCGGGCATCGTACGCCGAACCCTCGACGAGAAACTCGAGCGTGGTGAGGAGCCAAACCGGGCGGTGTTGCGCAAGATGGTGGTCGATGCCGCCATGCGCGGCATGCGCCCTGAGCGCAAACCAAGTCGCCGGAACCCGCTTTATGTCCCGCCGACACCCCAACAGGCCGCCTGGCAGCATGTCACCGGTACGTTCCGTGCCTTCGCTGAATGGGCGACGGACGAGAACTTGGCCCTTGCCCGAGCGGGGATGCGCGAGGCCCGCGACAGCCAGTTTCACCATCTCGACGTCGCCGCCATCGCGGCCGGGTCGAAAGCTTTCACCAACATCAAGGAGTGGTTCGATGCTTGACAGCCAGTCAGCAGCCTTTGCCGAACGCGTCTGGGAGGTGGCCTCTCAGCTCGGCAACAATGCCCCGAAAATAGCCGACGACATCATGGGCGAAGCCTTTCCGTTGACCTGTTCGCAGGCAAGGGCGGAAGGCGCGATGCGTATGCTGCGCATCGGGATCATTTCCGAGGTGAAGCGGATCCTGCGCAACCGCCACGACGGGCTGAGCCAGACGGATTTCGCCAACCGCTGCGATGCGTTTGCGCCCCTCGTCAGCGACCTGCGATCGAAGTCCTACTTCGTCGAAAGCGCTCAGGAATACGTCGTGGTCCCGGACCTGATCGCTGAACCCGATCTCCTCGACGATGCGCGACGCTTCATGCGGCGCAAGGGGCTTGAATGCCTTGCGGAAGCCGACCGGCTTGATGCGCTCTACGCGGCTGTCACCGGCGAAGTCGCGCCCGTCCTGGCGACGATTTCCAAACCCAACCCTGACATAGGAGAGTTCTAATGGCGATTTCACTCGCTTCCCTGCGCACGACCTCTGCGCTGACGCCACCGCGCATCTTGATCCATGGTGTGGCGGGGGTTGGCAAATCCACCTTCGCGGCCGCTGCGGATAGGCCTGTGTTCATCATGACCGAGGACGGGCTCGGCAAACTGCAGGTCCCACATTTTCCGCTGGCGACAAGCTATGCCGAAGTTGCTGAAGCGCTTGATGCGCTCCTGACCGAGGACCATGATTTTGGCACTGTGGTGATCGACAGCGTCGATTGGCTGGAGCCGCTGATCTGGGCGGAGGCCTGCCAGCGCAATAAATGGGCGTCCATCGAGGCGCCGGGGTTTGGCAAGGGCTATGCCGAGGCGCTGAATGTTTGGCGCGAATATCTCGACAAGCTCAATGCGCTTCGTGACCAGAAGGGCATGGTGGTCATCCAGATCGCCCATACCGACATCAAGCGTTTTGATAGCCCCGAGCACGAGCCCTACGACCGCTACGTGATCAAGCTGCAGACCCGCGCCTCGGCGCTGCTGCAAGAGCATTCCGATGTGGTGCTCTTCGCCAACTATCAGATCTCGGTCGCGAAATCCGATGTCGGCTTCAACAAGAAGGTGACTCGGGCGCTCGGGTCTGGTGCGCGCGTCATGCACACCGAAGAGCGCCCCGCCTTCCTCGCCAAGAACCGCTACGGCCTGCCGGACACCCTGCCACTTGAGTGGTCAGAGTTCCTCGCAGCCATGCCCCAACCTGAATGATTGCCTTGAAAGGATAAGACCATGGCACGTTTCGATACGTCCTTTGACGCGACCAGCGTTGAGCCCACCACCGCCTACGAACTGCTGCCCGCCGGCAAATATCGCGCCCAGATCGTCGAAAGCGAGATGCGCGTCACCCGCAACGGCATGGGCCAGTTCCTCTGGCTGATGCTCGATATCCTTGATGGCGAGCACAAGGGGCGGAAGATCTTCGACCAGCTGAACCTGGTGAACCCGAACCCGACCACCGTGGAAATCGCGCAGCGCACGCTCTCGGCGATCTGTCACGCGACGGGCCGGATGCATGTCAGCGACAGCGAGGAACTGCACCTGATCCCGATGATGATCCAGGTGAAGATCAAGCCGCCGAAGAATGGCTATGGCGAGAGCAATGCCATCGCCTATCTGCCGCCCGAACATGGCGCAGCGGCCCGTGCTGCCAAACCGACGCCCGCCGCGTCCGCGACACCTGCGGCTCCGGCCAAGATGACATCTGCTCCCTGGAACAAGAAGGGCTGATGCGCTGCGCCGCCTTGACCTGTTGACGGCCGGGGCGGTGCCCAACCCCATCTGAGGACATTCCCATGAGTGACATGAACAACGCGGCCCCTGTGGCCGTGATCAGCCCCGGCTTGCCTGATGATCAGCGCCGGTTGATCGAACTCGACGACGCCATTGCCAAGATCCGCACCCAAATCGCGACGGCTGATCTGGGCCGGCAGCGCGGCCATAAGCCCATCGACCCGGACTGGTTCCATCGGGCCCGCACGGCGCTCAGACACCTGAGCCGCGAACGGGCAGAACTGCTGGCCAAAAGCACCGGTCGCCGCCGCCGCGAAAAGCTGAAGGACGCGCTGATCGGTGTTCTGCGTGAGCGCCACGACCCCGAGACCTGGAGCGGCATTCTGGCCGAGGCTCAGGCACGCAGTGAACGGGAGGGTCTGTGATGGCCGAGCTTCCCGAAGCCCCCACGCCGACGCTGACGGCGATCTATGCCGATTATGAGGCCCGCCAGGGCGACGGTTTCCGCGACCACCTCGGCGCCTCGATCATCGGCAAATCCTGCGCCCGCGCGCTCTGGTATGATTTCCGCTGGGTCACGCCCGCGCGCCATTCCGGCCGCCTGCTGCGCCTCTTCGAGACTGGTCAATTGGAAGAGGACCGCCTCGTGCGCAATCTGCGCGCCACCGGCGCGACGGTGCTCGAGGTCGACCCGGAGACGGGCCGCCAGTTCCGCGTCGAAGCCCATGGCGGCCATTTCGGCGGCTCGCTGGACGGCGTTGCCATCGGCATCCTCGAGGCCCCGAAGACCTGGCATGTGCTCGAGTTCAAGACCCATGGGGTCAAGAGCTTCACTGAGCTGACCGCCAAAGGCGTGGTGCAGGCCAAGCCCCAGCATGCCGCGCAGATGCAGATCTACATGCACCTGACGGGCATCACGCGCGCCCTCTACGTCGCGGTCTGCAAGGACACCGACGCGCTGCATGTCGAGCGCATCGAGGCGGACCGCGCCATGGCCGAGCGTCTTCTGGAAAAGGCCGGGCGCATCATCTTCGCCCAGCATCCGCCCGCGCGGATCAGCCAGGACCCGGCCTGGTTCGAATGCCGGTTCTGCGATCACCATACCGCCTGCCACGAGGGTGGTGGGGCGGCCGTGACCTGCCGGTCATGTTTGCATGCAACGCCCGTTGACGGCGGCTGGCACTGCGCCCGTCACGACCGGATTCTGGTGCCGGCCGAGCAGCGTGCGGCCTGCAACCGCCATCTTTTCATCCCCGATCTCGTTCCAGGCGAGGTCATCGATGCGGGCGACGATGTCGTCACCTACCGCATGGCCGATGGCTCGACCTGGGCAAACGACGCCCGCTCAACGGAGGCCGCGCCATGCTGACCCTGCGCCCCTATCAACAGGCCGCGATCACCGCGATCTACAGCTATTTCCAATCCCACAAAGGCAATCCGCTGGTGGTGATCCCGACCGCCGGGGGCAAGAGCCTGGTCATGGCCGCCTTCATCGAAGGCGTGCTGAGAGCTTGGCCTGACCAGCGCATCCTGATCGTGACCCATGTCCGCGAGTTGATCGCCCAGAACCATGCTGAGATGATCGGCCTCTGGCCCGAGGCCCCGGCCGGCATCTATTCGGCGGGCTTGGGCAAGCGCGAGGCACAGGCCCGCATCCTCTTCGCGGGCATCCAGTCGATCCACCGCCGCGCGGCTGAGATCGGGCACACGGATCTCGTGCTGATCGACGAGGCGCACCTCATCCCCGGCAATTCCAGCACCATGTATCGGCGCTTCCTCGACGGCCTGACCCGCATCAATCCGGCACTCAAGGTCATCGGGCTGACCGCCACGCCATTCCGGGTCGACAGCGGCATGTTGCACGAAGGTAAGAACGCGCTCTTCACCGATATCGCCTATGAGGCCCCGGTGCGCGATCTGATCGACACTGGCTATCTCAGCCCGCTCGTGTCGAAACAGCCCGTCACGCGGCTCGATGTCTCGAAGGTCGGCACCCGCGCCGGTGATTACATCCAGCGCGATCTGGCAGCGGCGGTCGACAAGGAGGCCATCACCCGGGCAGCGGTCAGCGAGATCATCGCGCACGGCCGTGACCGGAAATCCTGGCTGGCTTTCTGTTCGGGTGTTGAGCACGCGCGACATGTGGCCGAGGAGTTCGGCCGCCAGGGGATCACCTGCTGCACAATCTTCGGGGATACGCCGAAGGAGGAGCGGGACGCGATCATTGCCGCCTTCAAGCGCGGCGAAATCCGCGCACTGGCCTCGATGGGCGTGCTGACCACCGGGTTCAACGCGCCCGCCGTCGATCTGATCGCGCTCCTGCGCCCCACCAAATCCGCAGGCCTCTATGTGCAGATGGTCGGTCGCGGTACGCGTCTCGCTCCGGGCAAGGAGAACTGTTTGGTCCTCGACTTTGCAGGCAATGTCCGGCGCCACGGGCCGATCGATCTGGTGCGCCCGAAACGTCCGGGTGAAGGCGGTGGTGGCGAGGCTCCGACCAAGCTCTGCCCCGAATGCGACAGCATCATCGCGCTCTCGGCAACTGAATGCCCCGATTGCGGCTACGTCTTTCCGGCTCGCGAGGTGAAGATCGCTCCGACGGCGGCCACGCTGCCAGTCCTGTCGCCGAAGATCCAATGGCTGCCCGTGCACGGCGTCTCCTACAGCCGCCACGACAAGCTTGGCGGGCTACCCTCGATGAAGGTCACCTACAGCTGCGGGCTGAAGTCCTACAGCGAATGGGTCTGTATCGAGCACCAGGGCTATGCGCGTCAGAAGGCGGCTGAGTGGTGGCGCAAGCGCGCCCCGGGCTGCCCGGTGCCGCTCACTGTCGATCAGGCCATCGCGGAAGCCGTGCGTCTTGCTCGCCCCAGCGCAATCTCGATCCGTCCCTCGGGCCGCTATGTCGAAATTTCCGGCCACAGGTTTGACCAATGCGCGCACTCCACACCGGCCTCTGCGCCGTCTGCCACCGGCAACCTCGTGGGTTTGGCTGGTTCAACCCCCACTATCGGCTCACCGACCCGCGGCGCGACACCAGCCGCAAGCACCTCTGCAGCCAGACCTGCCAGGACATCTGCCATGGGAGGAAGGGCATGATCGATCCAACCCCGAACGAGGCTGAGGCCATGACCGTCGGCGGCCAACAAGGCGGCGAGTATCTCGAAAGCATCGGGAAATCCGATCTCGCCACCCTCACCGAGACCGAGTGGGACCGTTTCATCGATGCGGTCGTCACCGGATATTGCGACCACTTGCGCGAGCTGGCGGGCCAGGACCGCAAACGCCTCGACGCCATGACCCCCGAGGTACCCTTCTGATGGCTGACACATCCTTCATGGCGCGCTTCGGCGCACGGCTCGTCACAAATGGCTACGCCATCCTGCCCATCGGCCCGGGCACGAAAAAGCCCGGCCGCTTCCAGCGTGGGGCATGGGCGGATTATCCGGAATGGAACCGTCATGCCGAGCGCGGCACGACCGAGGTCGAGGTGGCCACATGGTCATCTTGGCCGGATTGCGGCGTCGGGATCGTGGGCGGTGCTGTCGCAGCGGTCGATATCGACATCAAAGACGATGCTGATCTTGCACTGCAGATCGAGCAGCTGGCGCGCGCCCGCCTTGGCGATACGCCCGCCCTGCGCATCGGCCGGGCCCCGAAACGGATGCTGGTCTATCGCACGGCAGAGCCATTCCGGGGCATCAAGCGCCATCCGCTGGAAGTGCTCTGCCTCGGGCAACAGTTCGTGGCTTACGCCAATCATCCGGACACCGGTGCACCCTATGCCTGGCCTGAGGACGGGCTGGCGGACATCGACATCACCGATCTGCCGGAAATCACGACCGAGGCCGCGGTGGCGTTTCTTGACGAGGCCTATGCGCTGCTGCCGGAAACGCTGCGTCAGCGGGGGCTGGCGTCCAGTGCACCAGCCGGTGACATCGCGCGCAGCCACAGTCAAATCGGTACGTTGCCAGCAATCGAGGCGGCGCTCGCCTGGCTGCCAAATGCCGAACTCGACTATGACAGCTGGATGCGCGTCGGCATGGCCCTCAAAGGCGCGCTCGGCGAGGCCGGTGCTGATCTCTTTGCTGACTGGTCAGCGCAGGCGGCCAAGGATGTGCCCGCGACCACGATGAAGGCCTGGGCCAGCTTCAAGCCCGACCGGATCGGGGCTGGCACGATCTACCATCTCGCCATGGAGCGCGGCTGGCAGCCTGAGCCTGACCTTCGCCTGGACGGCAGCCTGCCCGATGGTGGAGACCATCCGGCGGCCGGTTTACTAGCGAGGCTTGATGTCGCGACGGTTGCCCCAGCAGTGTCCGCGCCAGCACCTGCGTATGCTCTGGCCATCCCTGACGGGCTGGTGGGCGATCTGACCGACTACATGCTGACCACCGCCCGGCGGCCGCAGCCGCTTCTTTCGCTCGGGGCCAGCCTCTGCGCCATTGGCGCGCTGATGGGTCGGAACTACCGCACCGAGAGCAACCTGCGCTCGAACCTTTATGTCGTTGGCATCGCGGATAGTGGATCAGGCAAGAACCACGCCCGAGAAATCATCAACGAAACCTTCTTCGAAGCCGGGCTCGCGCATCACCTCGGCGGCAACAAGATTGCCTCCGGCGCGGGGCTTTTGACCGCGCTGCACCGCCAGCCCGCGATCCTGTTCCAGATCGACGAGTTCGGCATGTTTCTGTCGGCGGCGGCGGACCGCAAGCGCAGCCCGCGCCACATCACCGAGATCCTCGACAACATGACCGAGCTCTATACCTCGGCGGGCGGGATTTTCCTCGGGGCGGAATACGCTAACCGGGATGGAACCAACGAACGGCGCGATATCAATCAGCCCTGCCTCTGCGTCTATGGTACGACGACGCCCTTGCACTTTTGGGGGGCGCTGCAAGGGGCGAACGTGGTCGATGGATCACTGGCCCGTTTCCTGATCCTGCCGAGCGATGAGGACTACCCCGATGAAAACATCGCCGTGGGCATCCGGCAGGCCCCGCCCGCGCTGATCAACGGGCTTCAGCTCATTGCATCGGGTGGGGGCACACAAAAGGGCAATCTCGCGGGCAAGACCGCCGATCAAAACACCGCCGTGAACCCGATGATCGTGCACATGACCGAGGAGGCGCGCGCCCGGTTCCGCCAGCTCAGCATCGATCTGACGGAGGAATTGCGCGCTGCCGCTGGCACGGCGTTCACAGCCATCCTCGCCCGTATCGGGGAAAACGCCCTGAAGCTTGCCCTCATCGTGGCGGTGGGGCGTGATCCTGCTCAGCCTGAAATCGAGATCACTGCTGCGGAATGGGCCATAACCTTCGTACGGCACTACGCGCAGCGCACGATGGAGGCGGTGGAGCGGCATGTCGCGGACACCGAGACCGAGGCACACCTGAAGCGGTTGAAGGAAATCATCCGAGGCTCGGGTGCCAAGGGCATCACCAAGTCCGAGATCACTCGGGCCTCGCAGTGGCTGAAATCCCGTGACCGCGATGAGATCCTGCTCACCCTGATCGAGAGCGGGGACATCACCACTGGCATGCGGGATACCGGCGGGCGGCGGGCCATGGTTTACCGGCTTCTGGCGTGATCCGGGGACTTCCTTCAAACCGGCGGTTTCTTCAATTGAAAGAAGTTTGGGTCCAAGTGCCTGTAAGAAATGGGTATTTTGACTTCCTTCACTTCTTTCAATCTTTCAAGAGGATCCCTGTATATGTGTATCCTCGCGCGCGCGGTGTAAATAAGGATGAGGTACCTCATGAAATAATTGAAATATTGAAAGAAGTTATATTATATATAGGGATCAACACCTTAGGGGCTAACTTCTTTCAAGATGCCCCGTTGAAGGAATTGAAAGAAGTCCTGGGCGGCCCGCTCGCCCCGCACCTGACATGATCAGACCACCCTTCGGGGCCTGGCGAGACCGCAGCCTTCACCGGCCAGCCCTCTCGCCACGCTCGCCAAAGCGAAGAGGAGGTTTTGATGACCCAACCCAACGAAAATCCGCGCTGCATTCTGGCGCTCGATCTCGGCACCACGACCGGCTGGGCCCTGCGCGGCTACGACGGTCTGATCACCACCGGCACGGCCAGCTTCAAGCCTGGCCGCTACGATGGAGGCGGTATGCGCTATCTGCGCTTCACAAATTGGCTTACGGAACTGGACCGGCTTTCCGGGCCCATTGCCGTGATCTGGTATGAAGAAGTCAGGCGTCACGCAGGGACGGACGCAGCCCACGTTTATGGGGGCCTTATGGCCTCACTGACGGCATGGGCTGAGTTGCGGGGAATTCCCTATGCTGGAACGCCGGTGGGCACGATCAAACGCCATGCCACGGGCCACGGAAACGCACCCAAGCAGGCCATGATCGCGGCCGCCCGTGCGCGCGGTTACAGCCCGGCGGACGACAACGAAGCCGACGCCATCGCCATCCTGCACTGGGCTCTCGAGACCCAAGGCGGTGTGGCATGAGGCTTTACCCAAAAGGCTACGGCGGCCAGCGCCGGGATCCGGAACAGGTCAAGCGTGAGGGCTGGCATGAGCAGCGCATGCTCGCCGTGTCCCTTGATGACCCGCGACTGACCTGGCCCGAGCGTGAACTCGTCCGCCAACTGGGGGACAAGCTCTACGGGCCGCTGCCCGCTGTGAGGGAGGTGCACCATGGCTGATCGCACCTGGACCGCCGACGACGTCGCCGATCATTTCGAGGAGGCTTTCCGCACCCTGCGCAAGCTGCCGCCGGTTAGGGTGCAGGGATACTTCAACGCATGGCCGCAGATCGTGCGGTCGGAGAAAGAAATCCTCGCGATGGAGCTGCAGCCGATGCGGGTATGGCCGTCGACGGCAGCGATTACCCGGCTCGAGCAGACCTTCGACTGGGTGCTGTGGATCGGCGAGGACGAACGTCGCTTGATCTGGTGGCGGGCGGCCCGGCGTCCCTGGAAGGAGATCACCTACCAACTGGGCGTCGATCGAAGCACAGCATGGCGGAAGCACAAGCTCGCTTTGACCAAGATCGCGACACGGCTCAATGCGTGTTGACACAAATTGCTTGGGCAGATTTACCTGACCTGCCCAAGCGCATCAAACAACGACAAACACTGATCACTGCGCCGCTTAAAGGGGATCATTTATGCTCAGAAGCGAATTGGTGGCCAAGATTGCTGCCGAAAACCCAAAGCTCACTCAGCACGATGCGGAGAAAATCGTGCGTACGATTTTTGACAGCATAACCGGAACACTTGCCGAGGGTGGTCGCGTCGAGTTGCGCGGCTTTGGGTCGTTTACTGCTCGCAGGCGAGAGCCGCGGCAAGGACGCGACCCTCGGACAGGTGAGGCTGTTGAGGTCGAAGCAAAGTCGGTGCCCTTCTTCAAGGCGGGCAAGGAACTGCGCGACAGGGTGAATGCCTCGGTTGCATAAAATCCCGATACTCGAACGTAGGAAGCGGTTGGGAGGGGTACAAGACCGGCCAGGCCTGATCAAGGCCGGACGAACTTGGCCCCGGTATCGCGCTGAACGCCGCCGGGCGTCACGCGGTTGATGTCGGGTAAGGCGTGCATAAAAAACCCGTCGCTAGTCGCAAGCTGCGCCTTTAACCGTTTCAGGGGTTCCTGTAACTGAGTTCCAAGGGCAACCTTGCTTCCCCGCACTTCAGCCTTGGCAGAGACAACTGAAACGATGCGCACTCCTTCAGATCCGAAGGAAAAGATTGGTGCGCCGGAAGAACCGAAATCCACCGAACACGACATGATCAATATGCCTTCCTGCTGCCCCATGACACCGCACATTTCTTGCAAGGATGGGGCATCGGAGCGGTCATAGGCATAGGACACGACGCCGACCCTGTCGCCAGTGCGCGGGCGCGCGTCCGTTTCGAAGGGCACGACCGAGGTTGTGCGGATCGGTTGCTGCAATTCCAGAAGGGCCACATCGTTGCGCACGCGCGTTGAGACAACTGTTTCATCATAGGTATAGTCAGGATCGATCACCGCCCGTCTTACCCAGCGGTAAGCTTCGGCACGGCCGTTGCGCCATCCTGCCCGGAACTCGATCTTGCTGTGGTCGATCCGCTGGCCTGTCGTTCGGTCAAACAGGCAATGCGCGGCAGTCAGAACTAGATTGGGCGCGATCAAGGCACCGGTGCAGAAACCTCGACCGTCGATATCCAGACGTCCGACGGCTTCCCATCCTCGGGTCTGATCACCCGTGTCCAGCCGAGTCAGGCGCTCGTCTTTCGCAGAAACCACGCCGGATGTTAGAAAAATGCCCGCGCATATCAGGCCCAAAGCCCGAAAAAACCTGCGATTCATCATGGTCCCTCGGAATTGGTGACTGACATTTTCCTGATGGTGATACTGCTGTCGCAAAAGTCGCCTGAAATTGCAACTACACCTCGTTGTCACAGAACTTCCTGAATGACAGATAGGACTGTGCGAGCGCGTCATCAAGTTCGCGCATCACCAGAAGGCCGCCGTCCAATTTGATCTGCGCACCCCTGAACTCAACTCGCATGCGTCGGTCAAAATCGACCCCGTCACACCGCTTCGAACTCACATTCTTTTGGGGATCCATCAAAAGCGTCCGTCACCGCCGTCACCGCTCTGATTTATATTGAAAATATTTCGTTACCGACAGCAAAATTAAGGATTTACTTGCGGGATACGGGATGAAGTGTTGCAACACTTTTGTTTTCGACAGCTGCAACAAGATCATGCTAGACAAAGCATATAATGGGGAGAGTGCGTCTCAGAGACGGGTCTCCCCGTTTTGGTACTGGAGTGGGTAGTTTGAAGCGGAGCAACTGGTGACTGGTTTGCCGAAAAAACTGTCTCCATGCAAAATGGTGCGCCTCGCAACCCATTGAAATTGAACGGGTCCCTCCTTTTTGTAACCGTATTCGGGGGGGCGAGGCCCAAGGGTTTCCCAGTGACACCCCTAAAAACAACCGTTTCGTTTCGGTTTGCGTCGAACCTCAACAAAACAAAGGCCTGACCGCCTGACACAACCCGCCTGAACCGAAATGGGGATCCGACCCCATTTCGCTTTCGGGCATCCCCAAGGACATCACCATGGACGTCGTGGACCTGCCGCTCAAGCAGATCATTCCTTATGCGCGCAACCCGCGCCGCAACGAGCAGGCGATCGCAACGGTCGCGGCCTCGATCCAGGAGTTCGGCTGGCGCCAGCCCATCGTCGTGGACGAGGCCATGGTTGTTCTCGCCGGGCACACGCGGCTGGAAGCGGCGCGCAAGCTCGGCTTCAAGACTGCGCCGGTGCATGTCGCCAAGGGTCTTACCGCGTCCCAGGCGCGCGCGTTCCGGATCATGGACAACCGCTCGAGCGAGAATGCCGAGTGGGACAAGGATCTCTTGAACCTCGAACTGGCCGACCTGCTGGAGGCGGACTTCGACCTCGGGCTGACGGGCTTCACCGAGGATGAGTTGAACGCTCTGATGTCGGGTCTCGAGGAAGGCACCGGACCGCAGGAGGGTGAGGACGATGTGCCGGAAACCCCCGAGTATCCGATCAGCCGCCCGGGCGATCTCTGGATCCTCGGCAACCACCGGCTGCTCTGCGGCGACAGCACGGTCGCCTCGGATGTCGAGCGTCTGTTCGGCCCGGTGAAGCCGCTGCTGATGGTCACCGATCCGCCCTACGGCGTGGAATATGACCCGGGCTGGCGCAACCAAGCGGGGGCGGCGAAGACCAAGCGCACCGGCAAGGTGCTGAACGACGACCGCGCCGATTGGCGCGAGGCTTGGGCCCTGTTCCCCGGCGATGTCGCCTATGTCTGGCATGGCGCGCTGCACGCTGCGACCGTGGCGGAGAGTCTCGAAGTCGCGGGCTTCACCATTCGCTCCCAGATTATCTGGGCGAAGGATCGGCTGGTTCTGAGCCGGGGTGATTACCACTGGCAGCACGAACCGGCCTGGTACGCCGTGCGCAAGTCCGGCAAGGGCCATTGGGCAGGCGACCGCAAGCAGACCACGCTCTGGCATATCGCGAACAAGGACCAAGACGAGAAGACCGTTCACGGGACGCAGAAGCCCGTCGAATGCATGCGGCGTCCGATCCAGAACAACTCGAGCCCAGGTCAGGCGGTTTACGAACCCTTCATGGGATCAGGGACGACGCTGATCGCCGCCGAGACGACAGGGCGTGTTTGTTTCGGGATCGAGCTGAACCCTGCTTACGTCGATGTGGCCGTCCAGCGCTGGCAGAAGTTCACTGGCAAGCAGGCCATTCTGGACGGAGGCGATACGACCTTTGATACTCTGAGGGCGGAGCGTGAGGCCGCATGAAACAGTCTCGCCTAATGTCGTTGGTCGAGGCCGTCGCCAACGTGATCGTCGGTTACGGCGTCGCGGTCGTGACGCAGATTCTGATCTTCCCGATATTTGGGCTGCAAACGACACTCGGACAAAACCTCGCGATGGGCGGGATCTTCACGATCGTCAGCCTGTTTCGATCGTTCGCTCTGCGGCGGCTCTTTGAGTCCATCCGCGTTGCGCGGCAGCGAAGTTAGATCAGGCCGAGGTCTTTCAGGCAGCTTGCCGTATCCATCAGCTGATGGGTCGGGACTTCGACGGTGATGGTGAAGCTGTCGGCAAAGGTTCTGCCGTAAACGCCACCATCGTCCATCAAGGCCATTTCGATCTCTTCAAGGATGACGGTGATGCGGCTGCGGTCGAAGTGCTCGGGCAGGTTCCGGATGGGGAGCCGAATGCTTGTGGTTTCCATGGTGATTTCTCCGAGCGTCGTTTGCCAGGTCAGCTTCGCTCTGGCGGCCGATCTTATCCAGTGAATTCGACGCAATTCCATATGGTTAATCGCACTCTCGAGGTCTGCGCATGTCGACAGCTACACAGCCCATCGGCGTGATCGCGCGGCTTCTGGACCTATCAGAACGGCGGATCCAGCAACTAAGCCGCGAGGGCGTAATACCGAAGGCCGAACGCGGCCAGTATGATCTGATCGGGTCCGTGCGTGGCTATGTCCGCTATCTGCGCGATCAGGCGCTGAAGGCGCAGGCCGGTGCGCCAGACTATGCCGCTGAACGTGCGCGGTTCATCCGAGCGCGGGCCGATCTCGCTGAAATGGAAGCCGAAGAAAAGCGCCGCTCGCTGATCGCGGCCGAACAGATCGAGGCGGCCTGGATTGCTGTGTTGGCGCTCTTGCGCACCCGACTGCTGGCCCTGCCTGACCGGCTGGCACCACAAGCCTTTGAACAATCAACCGTCGGAGACACCCGGAACCTGATCCGCGCCGCCATCCGCGAGGTGCTCGATGATCTCGCGCAGCCAGACATTGAACTTGAAGCCGACATTGACCTTGAAGGGGTCAGCGATCCTGAAGCGGACTGTGGCGAAGGCGCTGGCGGTGCTGAAGCCGCCGCCGGACCTGACGATCAGCGATTGGGCTGATCAGAACCGCCGGCTGAGCTCTGAGGCCAGCGCCGAGCCCGGCCAGTGGCGGACAAGCCGCGCCGAATACCAGCGCGGGATCATGGATGCGATCTCGGATCCGGCGGCCGAAACCGTCGTGATCATGTCGAGCAGTCAAATCGGCAAGTCGGAGTCGATTCTTAATATGGTCGGCTATCACATCGACCACGATCCGGCGCCGATCATGGTGGTGATGCCGACCGAGCGCGATGCCGAAACCTGGTCAAAGGACCGTTTCTCGCCGATGGCGCGGGACACGCCCTGCCTGCAGGGCAAGATCGCTGATCCGCGTTCGCGGGATGGCAACAACAAGATCCTGCACAAACGGTTCCCAGGCGGGCATCTGACCATCGTCGGCGCCAACGCGCCTTCGGGGCTCGCAAGCCGCCCGATCCGACTCCTCTTGTGCGACGAGGTCGATCGCTATCCGTTCAGCGCAGGGGCCGAGGGCGACCCGGTCAACCTCGCGAAAAAGCGGACGGTGACGTTCTGGAACCGCAAGATCGTGCTGGTCTCGACCCCGACGAATAAGGGCGCGAGCCGGATCGAGGCGGCATTCGAGGAAAGCGACCAGCGTCGGTATTGGGTGCCGTGCCCCACGTGCGGTGCAGAACAGTTGCTGACCTGGGGCCAGGTGAAATGGGACAAAGACGAGAATGGTGGCCATCGCCCCGAAACTGCGCGCTACCACTGCGCTGACTGCGACGCCGCGTGGAAGGATGAGTCCCGCTGGGCCGCAATATCCAAGGGTCGCTGGATCGCCGATGCACCATTCAATGGGACTGCAGGCTTCCATCTGAACGAGATCTATTCGCCCTGGGTGCGGCTCGAGGCCATGGCTAAGGCGTTTCTGTCGGCGCGCGCCGGTGGGGACGAGACGATGAAGACCTTCGTCAACACCTCGCTGGGCGAGACCTGGATGGAAAGCGGCGAGGCCCCGGACTGGCAGCGGCTGCAGGGTCTGAAGGAAGATTGGCGCGCGGGCACGGTGCCGACGGGCGGGCTGTTTCTGACCGCAGGCGCCGACGTGCAGAAAGACCGGATCGAGGTTGATGTCTGGGCTTGGGGCAGGGGGCTGCAAAGCTGGCTGATCGACCATGTTGTCATCGACGGCGGCCCGGGCGATCCCGCTTGCTGGCAGAAACTGACCGACCTCCTTGGTCGTACTTGGCAACACGCCAGCGGCACGCCGATGACCATCGCGCGGTTGGCGATCGACACGGGCTATGAGACGGCAGCCGTCTACGCCTGGGCGCGGCAGGTGGGATTTGGGCAGGTCGCCCCAGTCAAGGGGCTCGAGGGCTTTAACCGGGCAAGCCCGGTGACGGGGCCGACCTATGTCGACGCCACCATAGGCGGCAAACGCCTGCGCCGCGGCGCCCGGCTTTGGACCATCGCCACCTCGACCTTCAAGGCCGAGACCTATCGTTTCCTGCGGCTCGATCCGCCGGAGATCGCCAGCCCGGTAGATGGGGAGAGGTTTCCTCCCGGCTTTCTGCATCTGCCGGGCTGGGTCGATGCCGAGTGGCTGAAACAACTCACCGCCGAGCAACTGGTCACGGTCAAAAACAAGCGCGGCTTTGCCAAGCTCGAATGGCAGAAGCTGCGCGAGCGGAACGAGGCGCTGGACTGCCGGGTTTATGCAAGAGCAGCAGCCTGGATTGCGGGGATTGATCGCTGGTCTGAGACGCAGTGGGCGGCGCTTGGCGATGAGCTGGGGGTCGCCTCTCCATCTGCGTTGAAAACTCCAACGCAGCTGGCCGCGCCATCGGCATCGTCACGCCCGGCTACATCCCGGTCGCCGCAGGTTAGCGGTTGGATAGGCCGCCGGCGCGGCAATTGGCTATAGGACAACGATCACATGCAGTGGAGCCAGGAAGAACTGACGGCCCTCCGGCGGGCCTATGCCAGCGGCACGACCCGTGTGAGCTATGACGGCAAGTCAATCGATTATGGCACAGCCAGCGATCTCTTGCGGCGCATTCGCGTGATCGAGGCGGAGATTGCCGAAAGCACAGGCCAGCCCAAGCCGAGACGTAGCTTCGCGCGCTTTTCCAAAGGCTGAACACCATGCAGTGGTTTGATCGCGCCATCAGTGCCGTGGCACCGGGGCTTGGCCTGCGCCGTGTGCGGCAACGCCAGGCGCTCGATGTGCTGGCCCGTGCCTATGAGGGCGCGCGACAATCACGGCGTACGGAAGGCTGGATCAATCCGGGCACCGGTGCCAATGCCGAAATCGGCCCGGCGCTCGCCCGGCTCAGGGCGCGATCCCGCGATCTGGTGCGTAATAACCCCTATGCTGCCAAGGCTGTGCAGGCGCTGGTGAGTAATATGGTGGGCACAGGGCTGATGCCGCGTGCGCGGGCGCAGGACACGGAGTTGGCCACCCAGGCGGATCGGCTCTGGACGCGCTTTGCTGCCAGTTGCGATGCCGATGGGCTCACCGATTTTGCCGGGCTGCAGGCGCTGATCGTGCGCTCTCTCGTGGAAAGCGGGGAGGTTCTGGTACGCTTACGTCCGCGGTTGCGCGCAGATGGTCTGCCGGTGCCCTTGCAGATCCAGGTGCTGGAGCCTGATCATCTCGACAGCCTGCGCACAGAGGAGCTGTCAGGCGGGGGATATATCCTGCAAGGGGTCGAGTTCGATCCTCTGGGGCGGCGCGTGGCCTATTGGCTGTTTCCGCGTCATCCGGGTGATGCCAATGCGCTGATGGGGCAGGGGGCTGTGCAATCGCGCCGCGTGCCGGCTGATCAAGTGCTGCATCTCTTCGAGCGGCTGCGCCCCGGCCAAGTGCGGGGCGTGCCCTGGTTTGCCCCGGTCATGCTGAAGATGCGCGACCTCGATGAGTATGACGAGGCGGAGTTGGTGCGCAAGAAGATCGAGGCCTGCTTTGCGGCCTTCGTGACCGGCGTGGAGGACGAGGCCACACTTGGTTCGGCGCAGACCAATGCCGCCGGGCAGCGGGTCGAGAGCTTCGAGCCGGGGATGATCGAATATCTCGAGCCCGGCAAGGATGTGAAGTTCGCCAGCCCTGCCTCCTCGGGCGGCTATGCTGAATATATGCGCTTCCAGCTGCATGCGATCGCGGCCGGGGTGGGGCTGACCTATGAGCTGCTGACCGGCGATCTGAGCCAGGTGAATTACAGCTCGATCCGGGCGGGGTTGATCGAGTTCCGCCGCCGGATGGAGGCGCTGCAATGGCAACTTCTGGTGCCCGGGCTTTGCCAACCGGTCTGGCGCCGCTTTGTGCAAGCAGCCCAAGCCGCAGGCCAGCTGCCGCAGGATGCCGAGATCATCGCAGATTGGACGGCCCCGCGCTTTGAGGCGGTGGATCCGCTGAAAGACATCCAGGCGGATGTGCTAGCGGTGCGTGCCGGGGTCATGACGCTGAAAGAGGCGATTGCACGGCAGGGCTATGAGCCCGCGCAAGTGCTGCGGGAGATTGCCGAGACGAATACGGAGCTCGATGCGCTGGGGCTCATTCTCGACAGCGACCCACGGCGGTCGACCAAGACCGGCCAGGACAGTGGGCGTGCCGCGGTTGCCACGGATACGGGAGCTATGCCGCCCGACCAGACAGAAGGACAGGACAATGACGAAGAGGACGGATCCCGCTGAGGGCGTAGAGTGTCCTGCGACCGCTGTGCTCGAAGAACGCGGCCTTGGGCTGCAGCTGCGCGCGGATGTGCGGTTGATGCCGGAGACGGCCGATGCCGAGGCGCGCACAGTGGAGCTGGTCTGGTCGACGGGCGCGATGGTGCGCAGGCGCGATTACTGGACCGGCAAGCCCTATGATGAGGTGCTCTCGCTGGAGGCGGGGCATGTGGACCTGAGCCGGCTCAATGGGGGCGCGCCGCTCCTGAACACGCATGGCGCGCATGATCTGGGCCAGGTGCTGGGCGTGGTGGAGCGCGCCTGGGTCGAGACCGGCGAGGCAGGTGCGCAGGGCAGGGCGCGGGTGCGCTTCTCGGCGCGCGCGGATGTTGAGCCGATCTGGCGCGACGTGGAAGCCGGCATCATTCGCAATGTGTCGGTGGGCTACAGCGTGCGCCGCTTCGAGATCACGGAACAAGAGGGGCAGGTGCCGATCTGGCGCGCTGTGGATTGGCAGCCGATGGAGCTATCGGCCGTGCCTGTAGGCGCAGATGCGGCGGCGGGCTTCCGGGGCAGCGCAGCGCCAGAGGCCTTTTGCCAGTTGGAGCGCGCGACACTGCTCAAACCGTCACAGCAAAACATCGAGACCGATCAAGCGGTCACAGACAAGGAAAAGGACAAGACCATGGATGAGCAGATTGAGACTTCCGTTGCGCGTGGGATGACGGAGCCTGGCGACGCCTCAGAGATTGGGGGTCAGACGAGGGTGGCGCCCGCGCATGCGGCACGCGCTGCGGCAGACCCGCGCCACGCAGCAGCAGAAGAACAGCCGATAGCGGGCAGGGCGGCGGCGGCAGAGCCTACGGCCACCCAGGAGCAGCGTCGCGCGATTGGCGCCAGCATTGTCGCGGAGGCAGGCCGCGCTGTGGTTGATGAAGCTGCCATGCGCCGGATCGCGCAGGATGCGATGGAAGGCGAGCGCGCCCGGATATCGGGCATTCAGGATGCCGCGCGCAAATTGGGCGTGGGTGAAGAGATCACGGCGGATCTTGTGCGTCGCGGTGTCAGCCTCGATGAGGCGCGCGGGGCGCTGATTGACGCCGCGGCCCAAAATGACCGCGCGGTCGAGACCCGCCCGCATATCCGCTTGGGCGGGCAATGTGAGGTGGATACCCGCCGGGCGGCGGTGGAAGCAGCCTTGCTGCATCGTCACGACCCGGGCCGGTTCGAACTGACGGCAGCGGCGCGAGATTGGCGCGGGCTTTCGCTCATCGAAATGGCGCGCGACATCCTTGCCTCTGAAGGGGTGCGGGTGCGCGGGCTCAGCCGTGATGAACTGGCGACGCGGGCGCTGCACAGCACCTCCGACTTTCCACTGATCCTGTCTAATGTCACCAACAAAACGCTGCGCGCGGCCTATGAAACGGCCCCGCGGACCTTCGCGCCGATTGCAAGGCGCACAACGGTGGCCGACTTCCGCGATGTGCACAGGCTTCAGCTGGGCGAAGCGCCCCAGCTAGAAAAGGTGAACGAGAGCGGCGAATACAAGCGCGGCACGCTGGGTGAAGCGCAGGAGAAATACCGCATCGAGACCTTCGGCAAGGTGATCGGGATCACGCGGCAGGTCTTGATCAATGACGATCTCGATGCCTTCACGCGGGTGCCTGCGCTATTTGGCACGGCGGCGGCGACGCTGGAGAGCGATGTGGTCTGGGGCGTGATCACCGCCAATGCTGCAATGGCGGATGGCAAGACGCTCTTCCATGCCGGGCATAACAACCTCGGCGCCACCGGCGTGAAGCTCGATGTGGCGGGGCTGGCCAAGGCGCGCACGGCCATGAGCCTGCAAAAGGGGCTTGATGGCAAGACCGTGCTGAACATCCGCCCGGCGTTTCTGGTGGTGCCCACCTCGCTGGAACTGGAGGCCGAACAGTTGCTGGCGCAAAATATCGTGCCCGCGAAATCCGCCGATGTGGTCCCGGGTTCGCTCAGAAGCCTGACGGTGATCTCCGAGCCGCGGTTGGATCCCGGCTCCGGGGCCGTGCCGTGGTATCTGATGGCCAGCCCCGCGGCGATCGACACGATCGAATATGCCTATCTCGAGGGGCAGGAGGGTGTCGCGATGGAGACCCGCATGGGCTTTGACGTGGACGGGATGGAAATCCGCGCACGGCTCGATTTTGGCGCCAAGGCGATCGATTGGCGCGGGCTCTACAAGAACCCGGGCGTGGCGCTGAGCTGAACGCGCTGATCTTGCCCAATCCAGACATCGGGGCGGTCATTCTTGGCCGCCCAATTCAATCGTGAAAAGGACCTCCCATGAAAACCTTCATTCAACCGGGCCAATCGGTCACGCTGGCCGCCCCATTTGACGTGTTATCTGGCGCCTGCCTCAAGGTCGGTGCGATTGTCGGTGTCGCCGCAAATGATGCGCCTGCTGGCGCCGAAGTGGAAGTGATGCTGACCGGCGTGCATGATCTCGCCAAGGCAGCGAGCCAGGCGTGGACAGTCGGAGCCAAGGTCTATTGGGATGACACCAACAAGGTCACGACTACCACGGCCACGTCCAATACGCTGATCGGGGTAGCTCTCCTGGCGGTCGCAGGTGGTGCAAGTGATACGATCGGGCGCGTTCGCCTGAACGGGGCCTTCTGATGACGGCGTTTGCGGCTGCGGTGGACTTACTTTTTGCGGACCCGAATCTTTCCACTCCTGCGCTCTACCAGCAATCCGGCATTGGGGCGGAGCGCGGGGTTCGGGTGATGCGCCGCAATCCAGACCGCTTTGTTGAGTTTGGTGCCGCACGCTTGGTCAGCGACAGCGTGGTTCTGGATGTGTGCGTGAGCGACTGTCCGGAACTGGCGGCTGGCGACCGCTTCGAGATCGGTGGCGAGATCTTCGTCGTCCAGGGCGCATCGCAGCGCGATCGCGAGCGGTTGGTCTGGACGTTGGAGCTCTTGCCCTGGTGGCCGGACCCGCATGCGGACCTGGCCGGTTAGAGACGAGGAGCGCGCATGATACGGATGGACGTCGTCGGTGATCTTGGTGCCATGATGGCGGCCGAAATTAAAGCGGGCGAACGTGCTGTCAGCAAGGCTGTCGGCGAGGCCGGGACCGGCCTGAAGGCCGCCTGGCGTGGCCAGATCACCGGTGCAGGTCTTGGTGCACGTCTGTCGCGGACGATCCGCTCGGAGCTCTATCCCAAGGGTCAGCCTAGCCTGAATGCGGCCGCGCTGGTCTGGTCCAACGCCCCTGTGATCCTTGGTGCCCATGACACAGGGCCGCTCATCCGCTCGAAGGAAGGATTTTGGCTCGCAATTCCGACGGCAGCGGCCGGTAAATCTGCCCGCGGTGGTCGTATCAGCCCCGGCGAATGGGAACGCAGGCGCGGAATGCGCCTCCGGTTCATCTATCGGCGCAGCGGGCCGAGCCTGCTGGTGGCGGAAGGTAAGCTGAACAGCCGCGGGCTCGGTGTCGCCTCGCGCGCCAAGACAAGCCGGGGGCTGACCACCGTGCCGATCTTCCTGCTGGTACGACAGGTAAAGCTGAGGAAGCGGCTGGATCTGGATCGGGCCGCCAAGGCCGCGCAGGACGGAATCCCGAGCGCAATCGTCGCGAACTGGGTCGAAACTCGACTGGGCAGCTGAGGCGGATGGTGCCGGCACCAGGGATCGAACCCGGGACCTGATGATTACAAATCAACTGCTCTACCAGCTGAGCTATACCGGCGCCTGCGATGTTTCCTATGTGGAAAAAGCGGGAAAGGGAAGTGGCGGAAGAGGTGGGATTCGAACCCACGGTAGGTTCTCACCTACGCCGGTTTTCAAGACCGGTGCCTTAAACCGCTCGGCCACTCTTCCCCTTGGTGCCCACGGCCGGACTCGAACCGGCACGGCCAAACTGGCCAGGAGATTTTAAGTCTCGTGTGTCTACCATTCCACCACGTGGGCCGTGGTAGGCCCGGAGGGATTTGAACCCCCAACCAAAGCGTTATGAGCGCTCTGCTCTAACCGTTGAGCTACAGGCCCGATGGCTGGTTTCTGACGGAATTTCAACGAGAAGGCAACCAGATGCCCACACCGCGCGAAACGATCCTGACCGCGCTTGCTGACCTGCTCAGCACGGTGCCCCGCGTTCCGGTCTTGCGCGGCGAGGTCTTACCCGAGCGGATCCCACCCTCAGGCCTGATGGTCCTGCGCGATGGGAACCCGGGCGAGCCGGGCGTCACGCTCTCGCCGCTCATGTACCACTACCAGCACCGGGCGGAACTCGAGGTGATCGTGCAGACCGGCGAGGACCGCGACGCGCGCTTTGATCGCCTGATCGGGCGCATTGGGGCTGCCATTGCCGCCGATCGCACGCTGCGCGGCCGCTGCGACTGGGTTGAGGCCGAGGCGCCAGAGCCGGTCGATCTGCCGGTTGAGGGCGGGGCCACGATCAAGGCGGCGATCGTCCCCATCATCCTGCATTACGCCACCAGCGACGCGCTGGCCTGACCACCTGACATTTACGGAGAGAGACGATGGCAAGAGCCCAAGGGGCGCGGGCGCAGATGGCGCTGGCGTTCGAGACGACTTATGGCACGCCGCCTGCGAGCGGCTTCACGCGGATGCCCTTTGCAAGCACAACGCTCGGAGCAGAGCAGCCGCTGCTGGCCTCGGAACTTCTCGGCTATGGCCGCGATCCGCTGGCCCCGACCAAAGATGCTGTGACGGCTGATGGCAATGTGGTGATCCCGATTGATGCGGCCTCCATCGGGTTCTGGTTGAAGGGTGCTTTCGGCGCGCCCACGACCACCGGCACCACCAGTAAGACCCATACCTTCCAGTCAGGCAATTGGAACCTGCCCTCTTTCGCTATTGAGACCGGTATGCCGGAGGTTCCGCGCTATGCGATGTATGCGGGCTGCAAGCTGGATAGCCTCAGCTGGCAGATGGGCCGCTCCGGTCTTCTGACCGCGACCGCCAGCGTTGTTGCCCAAGGCGAGACCGTCGCGACCACATCTGCCGCAGGATCCCTGGCAGACCTGACGCTGACGCGGTTCGGGCATTTCAACTGCTCGATCAAGCGCAACGGGCAAGCCATCGGCAATGTGGTCACAGCCGATATCAACTACGCCAACAACCTCGACCGGATCGAGACCATCCGCTCCGATGGCAAGATCGACGGTGCCGACCCATCGGTAGCTGCCCTGACAGGCAATATCGTTGTCCGCTTTGCTGATCAGACGCTGGTGACCCAAGCGATCAATGGCGAGGCTTGCACACTTGAGTTCGACTATGCGCTGACTGGCGGCGTTGGGCTCAAGCTCACAGCACATGCGGTCTACCTGCCGCGCCCACGGGTCGAGATCACAGGGCCCCAGGGCATTCAGGCCACCTTCGACTGGCAGGCAGCGCTCGCCGCTGATCCTGGCCGCATGTGCACAGTGGTCCTTACCAATACCATTACAGGCTATTGAGACCGACCCGTCGATCCTTTTGCCGCATCAAGTACGGACGTGTTGGCTTTCGCACTGGGTTGTCCAAGCGGAGCACCTTGCGGCCATCATGCTCGACCTCTGCCCAGCTGCTAATGGCTGGCGGCGTTATCAGGCTTTCGCTGAGCCTTGCAAGGCTCGCATGCGCGGCATGCAGGCGCTGCTCCATCCGGTCGGCGCGCTGCATGGTCTGCTGCAGGTGATACTGCACCTCAGCCAAGCGATCGCGGAGTTGATCCCGTTCCGTCTTGACGATCTCCAGAGCTACGGAGACTTCCAGAAATTTCCGGTGCGTGTCTGACATGATCCTGTCCGTTCTGCTTCAATCAGGCTGTCTGCCGCTCAACAAAAAGCCCCACCACGCTGCTGACGTGACGGGGCGTTTCGGTCTCGAGTGGGGGCTTAAGATTACATGGTAATGCAACCACGTTCCGCGATGCCCGCTCCTGCGTCAATGGCGCAACCGAGTTTCCCGGCCCTCAGAAGAAGGCAAATTGTGCGTGTGTATAGAGCCAGTCCATTTGGATTGGGGCGCGAGCACAAAAAAACCTGCCGTATGACACGGCAGGCTTGAGGAACCTTTGGGTTGTAGAGCTAGTACGATTGATATCGTTCCGCTTTCCGCCGCAGCGATCAAACCATCAAAAGCATAATTTGAACCGCAAACGAGCCTTGCGGCAAAGAAAGGGAGCACATGCTTCGACTGAACCTGACCCATGAAGCGCAATGGCTCGATCTGGGCCACGGCGTCCAGATCCTGATCGCCCCGATGACCACAGCGCTGATGATGGCCGCCCGCAAGGAGGTGCAGGGTCAGATCACACTGCCGGACGGGCCTGATGTGGATGACAGCGACCTCGACACCGATGGGATTGCGCTCGCGATGGCCAAAGCGGTGGGGCGCATTGCCATTCAGGACTGGAAAGGCGTCGGCGATGACAACGGCTTTGCCCTTTCGGTCAGCCCCGAGGGCATCGACGCGCTGCTCGACATCTGGCCGATCTTCGAGGCCTTTCAGACCAAATATGTTGCCCGCGCCATGATCCTGGGCGCAGAAAAAAACGCCTCACCGCCCTTGCCGATTGGGAGTTCGGCGGGGGCGGCGACTATTGCCAAGCCTGCGCGGGCACCTGCCCGGACTGCCCGCAAAGCCTGAACGCGCCGCAGACGCTCGAGGGCTGGCAAGTCTGGGACCTCGTCCAGCGGCTCAGCGGGCAGTTGCGGGTCTCTGGTAGTGCCGTGATCGGATGGGACATGGGCGCGGCACTGCAGCTAGGTGCTGCCCTTGGGATTTCTGCCACTGCCATCGCGGAACTGCTGCCGCCCATCGAGGCGGTCATGGTGCGCAAGATCAATGAACACATGCAGGCCGGATCAGGCCTCATCTGACCTCGTTTCCATTGGGAACGAGGTAACGCCTTTCAGGGAAATTCTTTCATGGCCACCAAGCAAGTCTCCGTCCGCCTGTCCGCCACAGGCGGGCGGCAGGTGCGCGCCGAACTCGAAGGCGTGGGTGAGGCAGGCAGCCGTGGTTTCGGGCGGCTGTCGCAGGAGATGGAGGCTGCGAACGCCCGGCTGGCCAGTTTTGCCCGCCGCACCCAGATTGCCGCAACCGCTGCGGCCACGGCGCTGGCGGGGGCGGCACTGTCGATGACTCGCTCGACGGTGACAGCGGCCAATGAGATCAGCCAGCTCGCCCAAGTGGCCAATGCCTCGCAGGAGGTGTTCCAACGCTGGTCGGCGGCCTCGAGCACCGTGGGGATCGAGCAGGAGAAACTTGCTGATATCCTGAAGGACGTGAACGACCGGGTGGGGGATTTCCTGCAAACGGGCGGTGGGCCGATGGCGGACTTCTTCGAGAATATCGCGCCGCGGGTGGGTGTGACCGCAGACCAGTTTGCCCGGCTCTCGGGCCCCGAGGCACTGCAGCTCTATGTGTCGAGCCTTGAGCGCGCGGGCGTCAACAGTCAGGAGATGACCTTCTACCTCGAGGCCATGGCCTCGGATGCCACCCGGCTCATCCCACTGTTACAAAACGGCGGAGCCGAGATGGGCCGCCTTGGCGCGCAAGCGGAGCGGCTTGGGGCCGTGCTGGACAGTGACGCCATCGCAGCGATGCGCCGGTCCGAACTCGCGCTGGTCAGCATGGGCCAGGTATTCACCGGCATCCGCAATAAGGTGGCTGTCGCGCTGGCGCCGTCGTTGGAGGCCGTGGCCAACGCTTTTGTCGCGCTGGCCTCGTCAACGAGTCCTCTTTCACGCGCCTTTGATGCGGTGCTGGTTAATCTCGACCGGCTGGCCATTTATGCCGGGACCTTTGCCACCTTCTTGGCGGGTCGCTGGGTGGCAGCCATGGCGGCGGCCGCCCTCTCGGTGCGCGGGCTGGCCACAGGCCTCGTGTTTCTGCGCGGGGCGCTGATCCGCACCGGCATCGGCGCGCTGATCGTGGGTGCGGGAGAACTGGTCTACTGGTTCACGCGGCTGGCCTCAGGCGCGGGCGGGTTTGGTGAGGCCATGCGGCTTTTGAAGGCTGTCGCGGTCGAGGTCTGGGACCGGATCAAGATGGGCGCCGCTGCCGCAGGCGCTGCGGCCACGGCCATGTTCTACGATCTGAAGGCCGATGCGGCGGCCGGCATGGCCGGGGCCATCGAGAGCGTGGTCGCCTTTGGCAATAGCACGGCCAATACCTTTGAGGGCGCCCTGCTGGCCGTGCGCGAGATCTGGTCGCGCCTGCCGGATGTGATTGGTGATCTGGCCTTCTCGGCCGCCAACCGCATGCTCGACGGCATCGAGGCCATGCTGAATGGCGCGATCCGTCGGATTGACGCGTTTACGGGTAAGATCCGTGACGCACTGGCCTCGGTTGGCATTGAGACAGCTTTCGGCGAGATTGGAGAGATCAGCCTCGGCGATATCCCGAACCCTTTTGCCGGGGCTTCTGCGGATGCAGGCAAAGCTGCAGCCGAGGCCTTCCAACGGGCCTTTGAGGATAATCCACTCACAGCGCCCGATCTTGGGTTGGACGGGATCGCCGCTACGGCCTTGACCACCGCCAATAGCTATCGGCAAGCGGCAACCGATCTCGCCGCGGGTGCAACTGCCCCGCTGACCTCCTGGGAGGCGCTGCGCGCGGCTGTCGCCGGCACGGGCGACGAAGGGGCTGCGGCACTGGAGGAAGCGACCGCCTCTGCGCATCGTTTGGGGGCAGCGCTTGGCGGTGCGGGCGGCAAGGGCAAAGAAGCGCAGGACAAGCTCCTCACCGGCTTTGCAGCAGCGAACAAATCGCTCAGCGATTACGCCACGGAGGCTGGGAACTGGGGCAAGGGCCTCGGCGAGACCCTGGTCGGTGCGTTTCAAGGGGCGGAGAACGCATTTCGCGACTTTGTCCGGACCGGCAAGCTGAACTTCAAAGGCCTGGTGGCCTCGATCCTCGAGGATCTCGCCGTGCTGCAGTTTCGTAATGCGGTGCTCGGGCCGATCGCCAACGCGCTCTCCAGCGCCTTTGGCGGCTTGGGTGGGAGCACCGTCACCGCGGCCGTATCGCATGCGGGCGGCATGGTGGGGATTTCTGGGTATTCCCGGCAGGTCCCAGCGCTGGCCTTTGCAGGTGCTCCGCGCATGCATAGCGGGGGATGGGCCGGGCTGCGGCCAGACGAGGTGCCAACCATCCTGCAACGTGGCGAGCGGGTGCTGAACCGCCGTGAGGTGGCGCAATATGGTGGTCACGGGGCGAGCACATCGCGCGTCCGCATCGAACTCGGCGAAGGGCTCGTGGGCCGCATCATGGAACAGGCCGGCGCGCAATCCGTGGAGATCGCCCAGAGCAGCCTGCGGGACTATGACCGGCTGGTCGCGCCGCGCACGCTGGCCCGCGTCAGCCAGGATCCAAGGCGGAGGGGCTGATGGCACTGACCTATCCGCTCTCCTACGGCCAGTTCCTCGGCGTGCTGCGTGTAGAAGAGGTGACGTTTCGACTGTCCCATCCGCAGGAACACACCCGGCTTGGCGAGGGTACGGTGATCAGCGCGAGCCTTGGGGCGTCGCTCTGGACAGGCACCATCCGGCTGGCGCAGGCAAACCATATCCGTCACGCGCAAATGGAGGCGCTGATCGGGCTCATGGATCAGCCGGGGGCGACGTTTCTGTGTCATGATCCAAGGTATGTGGGCCCCGCCAGTGATCCGAGTGGCAGCATTCTCGGCAGCCGAACAGTCACGATCCATTCGGTGGCCAGCAACATGCGCGAACTGCGGCTGACTGGCTTGCCTTCAGGATACTTGCTCTCAGCGGGCGACATGCTGGGGTTTCAATATGGGGCGAACCCTGTGCGCTATGCGCTGCACCGCATCGTGATTGGCGGGACGGCCTCAAGCGGCGGACTGACACCGCTCATGGAAGTCGTCCCCACCCTGCGGCCGGGTGCCGTAGCCGGGCTGACGGTCTCGCTGATCCGGCCAGCCTGCAAGGCGCGGCTGCTGCCAGAACCCACCTATGGCTCCGGCCGCCAAGCGCTGAGCCGCGGCGCCAGTTTCGACTTCATCCAGACGCTGAGGTGATCCGCTTACTGCTGCGCTGTCGGCCGAAAGGTGAGCTTGTAACCAAGGGCGCCGGCGACCTGGGACAGTGTGCTCAGCGTTGGGTTGCCGCCCTGCCGGAAGGATTTGTACATGACTTCACGACTGACATTTGCGGATGCCGCGATCTCGCTCATGCCGCGCGCGCGCGCAATATCACCAATCGCTGCCACGATCAGGTCGGGATCACCATCTTCAAAGGCCGCTTCGAGATAGGCTTCCTGCGCTTCGGGCGTGGAAAGCCGCTCAACTGGATCCCATGGACGTGTCTCAAGTGCCATCGTTAGCCTCCTTGGCCAGTTGTTTCGCGCGGGCAATATCATCGCTCTGCCGTTTCTTGTCTCCGCCACAGAGCAGGATCACAATCCGTTCGCCCCTGCGCGTAAAATAAAGCCGATACCCCGGACCATAGTCGATACGCATCTCACTGACGCCATCCCCGAGGGATTTGGCATCGCCCAGATGCCCGAGGGACAAGCGCCGCAACCGAACCTCGATGCGTGCAATCGCTCGCATATCCTTCAAGCCATCGATCCAGGCTTCAAATACTGCTGTCTGTCGTACCTCGAACATCTGTGTAATTTAATACACAAGCTCCGTCCTGTCAAACCCGGACCCGCCCTCCAATGCGCATCCTCGACCCCACTTCCGCGGAGTATCTATCCGCCCGCACCGGTGTGGCCAGCCGCCATATGGTGCATGTCATCGCCCGTAACCGGGAGACCGGACTGCCGGAAGCCCTCGGCCTCTGGCAGGGCGACGACCATCTGACCATCGCCATCGGCGAGATCAACCGCACCTACTATGGCGCGGGTGGCTTGATCGGCGTGGAACCCATCCGCGCCGGGATTGGGCTCGAGGTCCGCATGCTGCAACTGGCACTCAGCCCGCTCACGCCAGAGGTGGCGCAGATTCTGCGCGGCTATGACGCCCGTCTAGCCCCGGCCGAGGTTCATCGCGCGCTTCTGTCCCTCGAGACCGGCCAGCTCATCGCCGAGCCGATCCGGGTGTTTCGCGGCTGGGTGGATGAGGTGAAGATCCGCACGGGCGAAGTCGGCGGCACCGGCGAGGCCACGGTGACGCTGGCCAGTGCCGCGCGGGGGCTTACACGCCCGCTCACGCTCACCCGCTCAGACGCCGAGATGCGCCGCCGCAATGCGAGTGACCCGTTTCGCAGCTACACCGATGTCGCAGGCGAGGTGGGCGTCTGGTGGGGCGAGAAGCGCGAGCGTGCCTGATGGACCGGCTTTCCATGCTCATCGCTTACGCCACCGAGGCTGGACAGCGCCCCTTCCGCCCCGGCCGGCATGACTGCGCGCTCTTTGCGGCGGGATGGGTCAAGATTGCCACCGGACAGGACTACGCCCGCGGCTGGCGCAGCACCTATCGCAGCCTGAAGCGCGGCCAGCAGCTGCTCGAAGTGGCGGGGTTCAGCGACCATGTGGATTTCGCTGCGGCTCATCTGCCCGAGATCGCGCCCGCCTTCGCGCAGGTGGGCGACCTTGCCGTGCTCGATGACCAAGCCCTCGGCATCGTCGCTGGCGAGATGATCTACTGCCTGAAGCCGCAAGGCCTCGGGCTCATCCCCCGCAGCGCGATGCGCCGCGCCTTTGCTGTGAGAACGCCCTGATGCCTCCTGTCGGTGCTGCCATTGCCGCCGTCGGCGCCGCGATCAGCGGTACTGTCGCGGCCATCTCGGCCTTTGCGGCGAGCTCCTTCATCGCCTCGATGATCGTGAACACCGCGATCTCAGTGGGCATCTCGCTGATCGCGCGGGCGCTCACGCCCAAACCCACGATCAAGCAAAGCGGTATTCAGACCGCGGTCACCACGACCGGCGGCACCGAACCGCAGGGCTTCATCCTGGGGCGCACGGCCACCGCCGGGCACCATGTCTGCCCACCGATGAGCCATGATGATGGAGGCACGCCGAACGGGTTGCTCACTTACGTCGTTGAACTGAGCGATCTGCCGGGCATCGGCCTTTCACGCGTCATTCTCAATGACGGCTATTCCCAGATCGGCCCCACCGCGCATCCGGATTACGGCTTCCCGCTTCTGAACCAACGTGTGGGCGGCACGGATCACGCCTGGATCAAGTTCTATGACGGGAACCAGACCGTCGCCGATCCGATGCTGGTCGCCAAATACGCGAACTACCCCGACCGGCCTTGGAGCAGCAGCTTTGTCGGCCACGGCACCGCCTATGCCATCCTGACCTTTCGCTACAATCGCGAGGTCTTCAACAATCTGCCCACCGTCCGCTTCGAGCTGGACGGCATCCCGCTTTACGATCCGCGCTTTGACAGCAGCGTGGGTGGGGCCGGCTTGCAGCGCTGGTCCAACCCCGCCACCTGGGCGCGCTCCGCCAACCCCGCCGTGATGATCTACAACATCCTGCGAGGCATCCACCTGCCCACCGGTGAGATCTGGGGCGGAGATGTGCCCGCCGATGATCTGCCGCTCGACAACTGGGTCACGGCCATGAACGCCTGCGATGCGTCAATCGGCAGCCGCCCCAGCTTTGTCGCAGGCCTCGAGGTCAAGCTCGAGATGGAACCGGCCGAGGTGATCGACGAACTGGCCAAGACCTGCCTCGGGCAGATCAGCGAGATGGGTGGCGTGTTTCGGATGCGCGTGGGCGCGCCCGCAGCCCCGGTCCAGTTCATCACCGATGAGGACATCGTGATTTCCGCGCCGCAGGAGCTGGATCCGTTTCCGGGGCTGGCCGCCAGCGCCAATGCCATCGCCTCGGAATATCCCGAGCCCGCCAGCCTCTGGACTTCGCGCGCGGCACCACCTCTGTTCAACCCGACCTGGGAGGCGGAAGACGGCGGCCGCCGCCTCTCGACCAGCCTCAACTTCCCGGCCTGTTCCGACGTCTCCCAGATCGCCCAACTCATGGCGGCCTATATCAAGGACGCGCGGCGCTTCCGCACCCACCGTCTCGTCCTGCCACCCGAGGCCTTTCTACTCGAGCCGCTGGACACCATCGCCTGGACGAGTGCGCGCAACGGCTACACCACCAAGATCTTCGAGGTTGTGGAGATCACCGACCAACCGGGCACCATCAACCAAGAGCTGGTGCTGCGCGAACGCGATCCCGGTGACTATGGCTGGACCTCCGCTCAGGATCTGCCGGCTGTCGTGCCGGTCACAGGCTTGGCGTCGCGCCCGCCGCAGATCATCGCCGGCTGGGCGGTGGCCGCCAGCACCTTGAAGGATGCCCTAGGTCTCGACCGTCGCCCTGCCATAACGCTGTCCTGGGTGGGCAGCGCGGCGCTTGATGCGCTCTTTGTGCGTTACGAGATCCGGTTGAAGGCCACAACGCAGGTTGTGGCGGCGGGCCTCGCCGATCGCGCGGCAGGCTCCGTGCTGGTCTCGGAAGGGATGCTGCCCAATACCGCATATGAGGTGCGCGGCCGCTACGTGCTTGATCGCCCCACCGACTGGTCGAGCTGGCTCGATGTCAACACGCCCGGGGTCTATCTCAACGGCGACGATCTGCGCGGCGGCATCAAGGGGCTGATGGATGACGCGAGTCTCGCCCCCGTAGAGATATTGGCGACACTCCCTGAGACCGACAATGCCCCCGGTCGCGTCGTCTTTCTGACCACGGATGCCAAGCTCTACCGCTGGACCGGCAACGCCTGGAGCCGCGAGATCGCGGCGGGAGATATCACCGGCGAGCTGGGTGCGCCGGGAAGCGGCACCACGCTGGCCGGTGATGCCGTGCTGGCCGGCATCATCTCCGCAGGCGGGATCAGCGCCGATCTCATCAGCGTAAGCCAGCTCTCGGCCATCAGCGCCGAACTAGGAACTTTCCAGAGTGCGGCCAGCGGCGAGCGCGTTGTCATCGAGGATGACCGCATCAGCGTGTTTGACGCGGCCAATCAGCTGCGCGTCCGGATCGGGAGGCTCTGATGCCCTTTGGAATTCAGCTCCTGACCTCGCGCGGGGTGCAGAACATCGCCGCCATCCAGGATATCGGCCTGCGCCTGGTAGCCGCGTACGACCTGACCAATAACCCGAACAATGTCTCATCGATCTGGGCCCTGCCGTCCGACAATAACAACGGGCTGATCCCCAGCAGCTCCGGCAGCCTGGCCGGACCGGCTGGTTTCGACATCGGGGACAATGGCCATATCTTCATCTTCCTCGATATCTTCAACGGCTCCTTCTTTCCCGCGGGCAGCTATGCCGGTGTCTGGGAAGACAGGGTGCGGTTCAGCTGGAACAACACCACCAAGATCCTGTCCTGGACCTCTATCCCGGTGCAGTCGGGCACGCCCGGCCGGGCCTCGGCCTTCGGCAATTCCCCCGGAGGGTGCCAACTTCGCCCCACGCTTTCACGGCCATAATCAGCTTTCAAGCGCTCCAGCGGATGGAAGCGCTGAGAACTTCGTGCACCCTGCTTTCGGCGGGGTGTCGTGAGGCTGTTCAGTTGCCGCCCGCGTTATGATCAAGGGGCTCAACGGAATAGTTGAAACTCTCCCTTATAGTCGGCGCCGGCTTGATGACGGTGATCTATCGGTTTGGGTGCTTATGGCTTTCCGTGAGAGGGGTGCCAAAATGTAAGCATGGTCCATCATGTTGATAAGAAGATATTTTTTTAAAGGCCATGGTGGAGGCTGGCAAGCTGTACTTGACGCTGTTTATCCCTCTCATCTTCTCGGCTCTGATATTCACGCCGCATCGCGGGTGTAGGATGTGACAATGCCGCCAAGCTGGCGATTGCGCCGGATCGGGCCGTCACGAACGGGCCGGAAATCGACTTGCAGCACGTTGTTGCCGATATCCCGCCCACGATGCGGGCGCTCGACATTGTAGTGGCGCACCCAGGTCCGCAGGATGTAATCAAGCTGGGACCGGCTGAAGCAGACGAAGAAATCGAGGCATTCGCGCTTGATCGTGCCGATGAACGATTCCGCGAATGCGTTTGCGTCGGGCGCCCTGTGCGGGATCTGGATCACCCGAGCGGCCTCTGACGCCCAGACGGCGTCGAAGCTGGCGCTGAATTTGGTGTCGGCGTCGCGGATCAGGAACTCCGGCGTGATGCCTTGTTCTTCGCACCACATCAACGTGTTGCGGGCCTGCTGGGTGACCCACGCCGAGTCCGGGGCATAGGTCGGCGCGCTACAGAAGACGCGGCGGCTGCCGAGGTGGATGAACATCAGCACATAAGCCGTCCTCGGCCCGCGTAGCGTAAACACGGTCTTCGAGAAGAAGTCACAGGCGACCATGGTTTCCATGTGCGCCCGGATAAAGGTTGTCCACGGTAGGGCAGGCTTCTTCCTTCGCCGCTCAGGGCTCGGGTGGATGCCCGCCTCATTGAGGATGCGCTTGACGGAATTAGCGCCGGCATAGAGCCCCAGCTTTTTCAGCTCGCCTGCGATCCGCTTGTAGCCCCAGAGAAGGTTCTCAGAGCCAATACGAATGACGACATCGCGCAGTTCTTGCGTCAAGCGTGGCCGTCCCACGGCCTGAAAGGGGCGTCCACCACGCATCTGGGCGAGCCACCGCTTGTAGGTCGCGGGCTTGGCCACTTCCATCAGCCCGTCGATGTCATGCCCGCATTCTTCCCCGATGCGCAGCAGTTCGGCTTTTTCGGCGGGCGACAGGATGATCCGTTGCGTCGGGATGCGCGCCCGCAAGATCGCGATCTGGGCCTTCAGCAGTCTCAGTTGCGCGTTGTGCCGCGGCATGAAGAACTGGTTCAAGAAGACCAGAAGGAGGGATATGGTCGAATTCATCTTGCCGGGCTCCACCACGGCGTTTAAAAAAATGCCGCTATGTCAAAGTGATGGGCCTCGCTTACATTTTGGCACCCCTCTCAGGGAAGGCCAAAAGCACCAAGACCTGCGGATCGCCGACGTCGAGCTCGGGCTTGGGATGTGACTGGGCTTTTCCTCTCCTGCCGATCCCCTCGATCACGACCCCTCAGGGTGCTGAGCCGCGTCAGGAAGCCCTCCCAATCAACCGAAAAAATGTCGCGCAGAGTTTCGCTCAAGCCCGAAATGGCTGCCTCTGACACGGGAGAGAGTTAGCGGCCAGGTTGGCTCCCTCCGGGATTTGCCAAGATGTGCGCATGGAAATGCCTTTGTCAGATCGGGGAAAGGGATGTCAGAACGCGCGTGAGCCAGCCTTGCTGGCCTGTATCGGCCACGTCACCCGCACCGATATAGGTGATTTCGGCATTGGCGATCCGGTCGGATTGCACAACATTGTTCGACGTGATGTCTTCGGGTCGGACAATGCCCTGCACCCGGATGTATTCATCGCCATTGTTCAGCGTCAGCTTTTTCTGGCCAAGGATCTCAAGGTTTCCGCCCGGCAAGACCCGCACGACATGCACCGAAACCTGCCCGGTCAGCGAGTTGGATTGCGCCGCGGTGCCGCTGCCGGTGAAGCTTTGGGAGGTGCCGCTCGATAGATCGGGGCCAAGCCCGCCAAAGGGCAGGCCGCTGGGCAGTTGCAGTTCGAAGGAAGAAGATTTCGCGCTGCCGGCATTTTGCGATTTGGTGGCCTGAAAGCTTTCGCTGAAAGCAACGGTCAGAATATCGCCAACATAGTTGGCGCGTCGATCGGTGGCAAATAGCCCCGCTTGTTGCGGCGCGTAGATCGCACCGCTTGGAAAACCGCCAAGCTGCCTCTCGGTCGCCATGGGATAGATCGGGCTGAAATCCGCGCTTGCGGCTTCTTGCACCTGCGTGGCGCAACCGGCGAGCATCGCTGTCGCCACAAGGGCAAAGGGAAAGGAAAACGAAGAAAGACGCATCATGGCATGGCCCCGATCAGAGGTTGTTCGAGATGTGGCGCATCATCTCGTCGGTGGCGCTAATCGCTTTCGAGCTCACCTCATAGGCGCGCTGGGTTTCGATCATATCGACAAGTTGCTGCACGACATTCACATTCGAGCTTTCCAGATAGCCTTGTTGCAGCTTGCCAAAGCCGCCTTCATAGGGGACGCCTTCGATCGGGGCGCCGCTGGCCATGGTCTCGATCACAAAGGTCTCACCGATAGGTTGTAGCCCTCGTGGGTTGGTGAAATTCGCAAGCGTGATCTGGCCGACCTCTTGGGGTGCATTCTGGCCTGCGATCATGACGGACACGACGCCGTTTTGCCCAATGGTGATCTCGGTCACATTGTCGGGGATCTGGATTTCGGGCTGCAAAACATAACCGCTTGGGGTGGTCAATGTGCCTTCGGCGTTGCGGGAAAAGGCACCGTTGCGGGTATACCCCATCCGGCCATCGGGCATGAGAACCTGGAAAAAGCCCATCCCGTCAATCGCAAGATCGAGCGAATTCTCGGTGCTCACAAGGCTGCCTTGGGAATAGAGCTTTTGGGTCGAGACAAGCCGCACCCCGGTCCCCACCGTCGAGGATGAGGTCAGCGCCGTGCCATCTGCCGTCTGGGCCCCACCCGACCGCATGACCTGATACAAAAGGCTTTCAAAGTTCGCGCGGTCGCGTTTGAAGCCGGTTGTATTCACATTCGCCAGGTTGTTGGCGATGATCTGCATCTTGGTCTGCTGGGCATTAAGACCAGTCTTGGCGACGTGCATGGCGCTTGCGGACATCTGGAACTTCCTTTGTCAGGTTCGTCCCACTATCTTGCAAGAGCTGTGCCAGCCGGTCATTATTCTTGGGCAATCCGCATGATTTGCGCGGCGGCTTGGTCGATTTGCTTGGCGGATTCAATGAACTTCACGCTCATTTCGAACCGGCGTTGAAGCTCGATGGTGTAGACCAATTCTTCCACGGCATTGACGTTCGAGCCTTCAAGCATGCCTTGCTGGATGTCTGCCAACTGATCAGGCTCGGGGAGCGTGCCATCGACGGCGCGCACGCGGGCATCGTCGCCTTTGCGCAGCTCGACATCGGCGGCCGTCGTGGTTCCGATAAATCCGACAGAGACAAATTGGCCAATCTCGGCGGCAAGCGGATTGACCAAGATTTCACCAAGCTGGGTGATTTGTATCTCTCGATACGGCGGCACCTCGATCGGTTCTAGACCGTCGCTGAGCACAAGTTCGTTGGCCCCATTGACCAAAACGCCCTCGCCGGTGAACGAAAGATCGCCGCGTCGGTTGAGGGCCGGTGGGGCGTCGTCCGGCGGCTGCACAAAAAACCAGCCTTCGTTGAGAATGGCGATATCCGTATCGACGCCGGTGGGGTTCATGGTTCCATACTGGTTGGAGAATTCGCTTTTTCCCGTCGTCAAGGCAAAGGCGCGTGCGGATTGCTCTTGACCAGCTTGCAGGTAGCCTGTGGCGGCCTGTCCCCACAGATCCTTGCGAAACCCCGGCACAGTCATGTTCGTGAGGTTCTGCGCATTGATCCTTTGCAACTCTGCCAAGTTGCGCATCGAGTTCAACGCGGTGTGAATCATACGATCCATGGCGGTTCTTGCTCCTGTGCCGGGGTCTGCGATTACATCCGGATGTTGATGATGGTCTGGGTCAGGCTTGTCGTGGTCTCAATCGCCTTGGCCGACGCCTGATAGTTCCGCTGGGCGGTGATCAGGTTCACCAACTCTTCGGTGATGTCGACATTGGATCGCTCAAGCGAGCCTGACTGGATCGTGCCAAAACCCTCCGAGCCTGCTTCGCCCACCTGTGGACGACCGGAAACGGCGGTTTCGACATAGGTCGCGTTACCGATCTGTTTCAGGCCGTTTTGGTTGTTGAAAGTGGCCACCACGATCTTGCCCAACGGGTTGTTTTGGCCATTGGTATAATTGGCCCGGATCGTGCCCGAACTGTCGATCTCGATCCCGTCAAGGCGACCAGAGGTAAAGCCGTCTTGTTGGACCGAAAGCACCGAGAAGGGCTGGGCAAGCTGGCTCGAGGCCGAGAAATCGATATCAAGCGAGATCGAGAAACCATCGGCTTGCTGCTCGTAGCTAACAAGGTTCTTGGGGCTGATCAGCTTACCGGTCTTGTCGAAGGTCAATTCACCTTCGTCGATGTAGAGCGGGTAATACCCGGACACCAAATTCTCTGGCGGCGAAGTCACGACATTGCCATCCGCATCGACAAAAAGTGCAAGCCCATCGGCATTTGTGGCCTGCACAAGGTTGAAGATTTTCGGAACTGCGCCGACCCCCAGGGGGACATCATCAAGCCCAAGGCGCGCGGTACCCTTGACCTTGATGGTGGAGGTGTCACCGGTGGTGCCCGTGGTGAACGTGAAGCTGTTGGACGAGGCCGAGTAGCGAACTCGGACACCCCCGACAACCACGCCGGTTTCGGGATCGGCGATTTGGTTCACGCGTTCTTCAAGCGCTGCGGCCAGCGTGGTGCCGACATAGTTTCCGGGTGGGATCGCGATGACCCCGGAAATTCCGTTCACCGAGACATTAAAGACGTTCTCGTTGTTGTTTGCGGTCAAGCGGAAGACTTAAGTCAGGTCGCTTTGCGCGGTCCGGCCAGTGGCGATGGCGGGTTGTGATGCCAGCCCGCGTCCCTGTTCAAAGACATAATTCGTGCGCGTGGCGCCAAACCCGAACAGGGCATTTTCACCGCTGCCGATGATCCGTGCGTCAAGGTTAATTGACTCGCTGGGATCGGTGTTTCCTCCAGACAAGATGGTGCGACGCCCGATCTGAACATTCGACGCTTTTTGATCTTGGCCAACACCTAGCGCGCCATTAGCGGCGATTTTTTCGCCCGTCGTGCCGCTCAGCACGCTGAAGGATCTTGTATCGCTGTTGTATTCAACCTCGATGCCGAAGCGCTTGTCGTTGAGCTGGATTTCCTCGCCATCGGCAATGAAAGTTTCAGCCGACATCACTTCGCCACCACGGATCAACACCTGTCGTGTGTTGCCCGCATCTGGGATGCCCAGGCCGTTGGTGTCATTTGCTCCGGCCGCACCGGAAATCGTGAAGGAGTTGAAGTTACTTCCCGTCCCGGTTCCCAAAACGGTCCGGTCAACGCTGAACTGGAGCCTTTGGTTCACATCATCATAGCTGATCTTGATGGGTGGGTTCTTTTCGTCCACCCAAGCCGCTCGGTTGGCCCTTGCCAGCTTGCTGGGATCGATTGTTGCGGCAACGCTCCCGTCGACCATCGTGCCGCCGGTGGCACCAGATGTTGAAACGGCTGTGGCACTTAGGTTCACCGCTGTTCCATCTGGGTCTACCTGAAGTGCAGAGAAAGCGCTGACACCGTCGATCATCGTGCCGCCGGTGGCACCAGATGTTGAAACAGCCGTGGTGCTCAAGTCAACCGCTGTTCCGTCTGGGTCGACCTGAAGTGTGGAGAAAGCACTGTCGCCGTCGACCATCGTGCCGCCAGTGGCACCAGATGTTGAAACGGCTGTGGCACTTAGGTCAACCGCCGTTCCGTCAGGGTCTACCTGAAGTGCAGAGAAAGTGCTGACACCGTCGACCATCGTGCCGCCGGTGGCACCAGATGTTGAAACCTCTGTGGTGCTCAGGTCAACCGCCGTTCCGTCAGGGTTTACCCGAAGTGTGGATGTCCCTGGCGTGCCAGAAGAACCAGTAATTCCGAAGTCTTGACCGTCTGCACGCGAAATCACACCCGCAGTCATCGTGTAGCCCTTTTTGTCGGTCAAAGCATCGAATGCCGTTTGCATGGCAGCCAACGCGTCGCCTGCAATAGGCGTGGTGCCCAGGGCAGAAGATGTGAAGGTAATGGCGTTCCCTTCGCCATCATCGAGAGAGACAGTATAGGTATCACCCGCGGTCAATGCGCCGTTTTCAGTCAGTGTGACACTGGCAGGGGTTGGGGTCGCAGAGGAAGAAGATCCAGTAATTCCGAAGTCTTGACCGTCTGCGCGCAAGATCACGCCCGCAGCCATCGTGTAGCCCTTTTTGTCGGGCAAGGCATCAAATGCCGTTTGAATGGCCGCCAATGCGTCGCCTGCGGAAGTCGTGGTCAGGGCAGCAGTTGCGAGGGTGATGGCGTTCCCTGCACCAGTATCTATCGTGACAGTATAGGTATCACCCGCGGTCAATGTGCCGTTTTCCGTCAGCGTGATACTGGCAGGAGTCGGGGCCCCAGAGGAAGATGACCCAGTAATTCCGAAATCTTGACCGTCTGCGCGCGAAATCACGCCCGCAGCCATCGTATAACCCTTTTTGTCGGTCAAAGCATCGAATGCCGTTTGCATGGCCGTCAATGCGTCGCCGGCGGCAGTCGTGGTCAGGCCAGCAGATGTGAAGGTAATGGCGTTACCTGCGCCATCATCGAGAGAAACGGTATAGGTGACACCCGCGGTCAATGTGCCGTTTTCAGTCAGTGTGACACTGGCAGGGGTTGGGGTCGCAGAGGAAGAAGATCCAGTAATTCCGAAGTCTTGACCGTCTGCGCGCGAGATCACGCCCGCAGCCATCGTGTAGCCCTTTTTGTCGGGCAAGGCATCAAATGCCGTTTGAATGGCCGCCAATGCGTCGCCGGCGGCAGTCGTGGTCAGGGCAGCAGTTGTAAGGGTGATGGCGTTCCCTGCACCAGTATCTATCGTGACAGTATAGGTATCACCTGCGGTCAATGTGCCGTTTTCAGTCAGTGTGACTTCTGCAGGGCTTGGGGGCGCCGCAAAATCGGCGGGAACCAGAGTATTTAGGCCAAGGGCGGTGATCGCCGCCTCAATACCGGAATTCTTGGCGCGGTTAATCACGAAGGCATTGTCAAAGGACGTATCGGCTGTTGTGCGTGTCGCGGCGCTGCCGATTTCGCGGAGGATGATCTTTTTGCTGTTGAAGGTTGTCGCTACGCCTTCGGTACCGCTTTCTGCGCCCTCGAAGAAGGCTTCGACATTGGATGCCGGGTTGAACAGCAAGTTTATGTTGGAATTATTGCTAAAAGAGGAGTCCGAAAGCGCAAGCCCGGAGGTGTCGACTTTCAGCTGGACATAGTTGGTTCCCCCGATGGTTTCTGTCGTGCCATCAGCGTCAAGCACCCGCAAGGAGCGGCCATTGAGGTTGCTGTCGAGACCTGCACCTTGAAGCTGGATCGACGCGGAATTTGCGTCGTATTCAGATGCTAAAACATAGATCGACAGAGTGTTCTGGGTCGCGTCATAGGAGAGCTTGTTGCCGTCTGTCGGCTGAGCCAAAGCGGCCTTACCATCAAAAACCGTCAGGCCTGGGCGATCGTTGAAATAAGAATAAGCAAGGTATTTGGGCGTGGCGGTGCCGCCAAGCACTTCATTTGTGCCGGTGTAATGGCTCACCTCAATGATGGTCGATTGAGGATGCAGCGCAGTGATGGTCTGTCCTGACGCGCGGGTGAAGATGCGCCCGTCGACACCCAGCGTGGTTGCCCCGGCCCCCAGCGTGGTTCCATCGGGGTTATAAATATAGTCGTTCAGCGTGGCGTTGATACGCTCTTGCGTATGAACGAGGAACTCATCCTTGGTAAAATCGGGTGACGCGCCATTGATGTCGATGCCAGACAGCTGCGAAACGGATGTCTCTTGCAGCAGATCAATAGAGATCCGGTTTGCGCCTAGCCCGATCGGGGTGCCATCGGCGCCCATTTTGAACAGATCGATGGTCAATTCATCATCGACGTTTTGCACGATCTGGAACTTCTTGTCGTCGCCATAAGCTGCGTTGATTGCACGCTCGACCTCTTCCGCGAGCTGGGTGGCGTTATACTTGCCGGGGCGCAAATCGATCGAAACGGGGGCATCGCCGTCATCGACATTGACCAGCAAGAAATCCTTGCCCCAGAAAATGTCGCTGTCGGTTTTGCCGGCATCGCGGGTTGCTTGAAAAAGCAGCGGGTCGGTCACGATCTCGACCAGCCGGTCGCCTTCTTCGCCAAAATCAAAGCTGCTTTGTTCACCGCGGATCGACGCCGGTTGTGAGGGGATCTGTGTTCTTAGATCGTCGAGCTTGTA
This sequence comes from Seohaeicola sp., assembly GCF_048006315.1. Taxonomy (GTDB): domain Bacteria; phylum Pseudomonadota; class Alphaproteobacteria; order Rhodobacterales; family Rhodobacteraceae; genus Seohaeicola. The sequence goes on from NZ_CP180350.1 coordinate 86,690, forward strand.
TAGCGGCGAGCCCTTGCCTTCGAGAAAGTAGTTATCATCAGGAACTTGCGTCGTCTGGTTGCCGAAACGGTCGACGAAGATCTGGCTGCCCGATTGATCCACAGCACTCACAAGGTCGGGCTGGATCACGGTGCCGTTGATCACAAGGCGCGTGTCATATTTGTTGGTCGGATCTTCGGCCGAGGCGGTCTGCGTCTTGATGAAATAGATCGTGGCGATGGTTGGGTTGCCAAGGTCATCGAAGATCGTGATCGAGGTCGAATTGGTATAGGTGTTCGGGTCGTTGGGATCAAAGGTATAGCCATCCGCGAATTCCGGAAGGTTCGGGATCACCGGCGCGCCAGCCGGCACGTTGACGCCAAGCTGGATGTTCGAGGTCGCGTTCGGGTCGCCCGATGTAACAGGCAGCTGCAAGGGAACGGCGCTTGCAAGATCTTTGGCGGTGACCGAGCCGTCGTCGTTGACCGGATAGGTCATCAAATACTGACCGGCGCTGTCGACCACATAGCGGTCATTGTCGACGTTGAATGACCCGTTGCGGGTAAAGACGGTCTGCGTCGAGGTCAGCGAGGGCTTGAGCGAGAAAAAGCCTTGGCCTGAGATTGCAAGATCAAGCGCGTTCAGCGACGAGGCGATGTTACCTTGGGTGAACTGCTGCTTGATGCCTTTGAGGATCGCGCCCGAACCGATCGAGGAGGAGGCGTTTTGCAAAGGCGAGGTGGCGAAGATGTCGCCGAATTCCGCGCGTGATCGTTTGAATCCCGTGGTGCCGACGTTCGCGATGTTGTTCGAGGTGGCCGAAATATCGGCCTGAGCGCCGTTCAGACCCGTAAGCGCAGTATAGAAAGACATGGCAGGTTCCTTTCAGACGGGGCGGCGACAAAGCGCCGAAGCAAAAGATCAGCGGAAGCGGGTGGTGTCGGTTACGGCGATTTCGCCGTAGTCTTGAACGTCGAGCAGCACGCTGTCGGCGGTATCGCTGCCGGCGGCCGCGGCAAGCACCTTGGCATAAACCGAAGGCCCAAGGCTTTCTTCGCCATCGCCCATGTTCACCATGGCCTCGATTTTTATTGGACGACGGCCCTCGATCACCGCGGGCGGCAGGTCGAGCCAGCTGAACCCAACCAACCCGGCGCGCTGGGCGCCAAGGGTTTCGGCATGGTAGAGTTCGCCGGTTTCCGCATCGCTGAAGCTGACGCGGGTCGCCGACGACGCTTGCGGCAGATCGATCACGCCATGGATCTGACCCTCCGCATCAGGCCGGGCAAGGTTACCGGGGACAAGCACTGAATGACCCAGCAAGTTCGAAGCGGTCGCGATTCGCATTTGGCGCATTTGATCGGCCAGGCCGGAGATGCCTTGGTTCAACTGTTCAATGCCCGACACGGTCGAGAATTGCGCCATCTGTGCGATGAATTCGCCGTTTTCCATGGGTGAGAATGGGTCTTGGTTTTGCAGCTGGGCGGTCATGAGTTTTAGAAAATCCTGCTGCCCCAGCTCGGATTTGCTGGCGCGTTCGGCCGAATTTGCCTGCGTTAAAATACCCAGCTTGTTGAACAGGGCCTGTGCGTTTGAATCGATACGGTCAGTCATGGTCGAAATTCCCGTCTTCCGTCCTTAGCGGCCCATATTCACCGTGCGCGCCATCAAGGAACGCAAGGTCGACACCACTTCGAGATTGTTTTCATATTGTCGCGACGCCTCGAGCATCTCGACCAGCTCCTCATCCGTGTTCACCGCCGCTGCAAAAATGAAGCCATCCTCATTTGCTTTCGGGTGATCGGGCTGAAAGATTTTCTTTGGGGCGATGTCCACCTCGGACAAGCCGACGACATTGACCGATGATATGCCTGAATTTCTGAAGTTTGCGGCATATTGGGTGGCGAAGATGGGCTTTATCGCCCGAAAGGCATCTTCTTCCCGCGAGGCGACGGATTGCGCATTCGCGATGTTCGAGGCGACTGTGTTCAACCGCGTCAGCTGCGCCCCCATGGCGCGCCCGGCGATATCGAAGACATTACGGATGTCGGTCATTTTTATTCCCCTTTGATCGCGGACGTCAGCCCGGAAACCTTGCGATTGATCATCGCCAAGGAGGTTTGATAGCGCAGCACGTTTTCAGAGAACTGCATCTGTTCCACCGGCAATTCGACCGTGTTTCCATCCATCGACGGGTTCAGTGGAACCCGATATCGCATGCGTGACGGGCCCGTTGGTTGCATGGCGGGCAAATGGCGCGCATTAGTGGTCGCAAGATCGCCCTTCACCCCTTCGAGGCGATCGAATTCTGCCTTGAAATCAATGTCGCGGGCCTTGAAATTTGGCGTTGCCGCATTCGCGATATTCGAGGCGAGGATGTCGTTGCGCGAGGCACGCAATGCCAAAGACGTTGCATGTGCGCCAAGATGTGCTTTGATCCCTTGCATTCCCGTTTTCCCATCCTGAGTTCCGTTCGGTCCGGAACGCGTGTCTTGGCTCGGTTATTGCAAGTGGGATGCCAAGTTGAACATTCGGAGCAAAAAAATGGCACAGCGTTCGTCGCCCAGCACTCAAGCTAAGATCATGCCCCGCCTGTCCGCCCCGCTTTCGAAACTACGAAAGCAGTGGCTGAACTCGGTTGCGGATCTGGACCCGCAAGCCGCGCTCGCTGTTTTGCGGGAGCGCTTGCAAGGCGAAACCGATGGCGCGGTGCGGCTTGGCAATATGGCGGCGCAAAGTTGGATCATTCGGCAACGGCTGATCGGTCTGCAAGCGGGGCTCTATGGGCAGCCGGTGGTGGAGGTCGCAGAAGATGCCGAACCCGAAACCGTGACCGCGACGGCATCAGAGCCACCCGAAGCGACACTAGCTCTTGCCCCGGACAACGTTGATGCCACCGCCGCGCCGCAAGGCGAAGGCTGGACCAAGCTGCACATTCTTGACGAAACCGAAGTAAACGGCATGCGCTTTTTCGCAGGCACCACCATTCAGGTGCATGAAGAGGATGCGCGTAAGCTTATTGAGGCCAAATCCGCAGAGCTTGTCGACGCAGCCGAAGAAGCGGAGCCGACCCGCCCCGCCCGGTTGACCAAAAAGGCTGCGCCGAAAAAATGACGACGATACGCATGCCAGCGCCGAATTTGGCACGATACCTGCACCAAGGTGCCGAAATCGTTTCACGAATGGAGTGACCAAGATGTATGGAACAATCCTATCAGGGATGTCGACTGCGATGCATGCGTTGGGGGTGATTTCCAACAATGTGGCGAACTCGAGTTCGACTGCGTTTCAAAAAAGCGATGTCACGTTTGCCGATCTGTTCAGCTCTGGCACACCTGAATCTGCGTCGCGCAACTCTCCTGGTCTGGGAAGCATGGTGGAAGGCACACGCCGAAGCCAAGCACAGGGCAATTTGATGGAGCGTGAAGGGGTCTTGAACCTTGGCATTTCAGGCGCTGGCATGTTTGTCGTGGCCCGTCCCGATGGTGAAGGCGGCGTGGGCACGGATTTGGCCTATACGCGCGTCGGTGAATTCAGCCTTGATGCCGAGGGCTTTATCCGCAGCACTGATGGCTCATATTTGCTTGGCGTTGCCGGCGATGGTGGCCTTGCGCCAGATCGAGGCGCACTCAGCCCCCTACAGATTGCACCCACGGTAGAAGGTAGCAGGCTTACGGGTGTTACGATTGCGCGCGACGGGATGATCGTGGGCAGCTACGGCTCTGATTCGATGGAGAATATCGGTCAAATCAGCATAGCCACCTTTGCCAACCCGATGGGGTTGCGCAACATCAGCCAGAGCCGTTTTGAACAAACCATCGATTCTGGTGAAGTCGTGCTTGGTATCGCCACCACGCAAGGATTTGGATCGGTGAATTCTGGTAAGCTCGAGTCATCGAATGTCGATCTGACCAGCGAACTGACCATCATGATGCGCGCCCAGCAACAATTTTCAGGGGCTGCCAAGCTGCTTCAAACCAATGCGGATATGGTCGAAAAACTCACCCGCTAAACGGTCTGAGATAGTGCCCCACAGCGTGGTGTAGGTTCTGGCGGAGGTGGTCACCGGCGAAGTTCCGGTAAGGTCTGGTTGCTAACACCAACCCGGACTGGAGATTCCACCGATGACCAATGACATGATGAACCTCCGCGACCTCGTGGAGAAGACCCCCGATGCGGATCTGCTGCGCGAGATGATCGGCTTTGCCGCCGAACGGCTGATGGAGCTGGAGGTCGGCGCCGCGACTGGCGCAGCCTATGGCGAGAAAGATCCGATGCGGCGGGCGCAGCGCAACGGCTACCGCGACCGGGATTGGGAGACCCGGGCCGGGACGGTCGAACTGCGCATCCCGAAGCTCAGGAAGGGCAGCTACTTTCCAGGCTTCCTCGAACCCCGGCGGATGGCAGAGAAGGCCCTGACGGCGGTGATCCAGGAAGCCTATGTTCAAGGCATCTCGACGCGATCCGTTGACGACCTCGTCAAGGCGATGGGCATGTCGGGCATCTCCAAGAGCCAGGTCAGTCGCCTGTGCGAAGAGATCGACGGCAAGGTGAAGGCCTTCCTCAACCGCCCGCTTGAAGGCGATTGGCCCTACCTGTGGATCGACGCGACCTATCTCAAGGTCCGGCGTGGCGGACGGATCGTGTCGGTGGCGGTCATCATCGCCATCGGCGTCAACACCGACGGCCGACGCGAGGTTCTGGGCTTGGAAATAGGGACTTCCGAGGCCGAGCCGATCTGGACCGAGTTCCTTCGCAAGCTGACGCGGCGTGGCCTGCGTGGCGTGAAGCTGGTGACCTCGGATGCTCACGAGGGCATCAAGGCCGCGGTGTCGAAGGTGCTGTGCGCCACTTGGCAACGCTGCCGCGTCCATTTTCAAAGGAATATTGCGGCCCATGCCGGCAAGAGCGGGCGCAGAGTGGTATCCGCCTTCATCGCCACAGCCTTCGCCCAGGACACCGCGGAAGCCGCTAGCATCCAATGGCGCAGCGTCGCCGACCAGATCCGGCCCAAGGTGCCGAAGCTTGCGACGATCATGGACGACGCTGAGCACGACGTTCTGGCTTACATGACTTTTCCCAAGGAACACCGCGCCAAGTTGCACTCGACGAACCCCATCGAACGCCTGAACGGCGAAATCAAGCGGCGTACTGATGTCGTCGGTATATTCCCGAACGATGACGCCATCGTCCGTCTGGTCGGAGCATTGCTGCTGGAGCAAAACGATGAATGGGCCGTCCAGCGCGCCCGCTACATGACACTGGAAACCATCGCGCCAATGGGCGATGATCCCGTCATCAGCCTGCCCGCCGTGGCATCCTGATCAAGCAGGCCTGCATCGAATATCACGGTGACGATCAGAGCCAGCTACACCACGCCATGGGGCACTATCCGGTCTGATCCTTTGGAAACCTGGGGCGCCATTCGGCGCCCCATTTTCATTTGAGCGGAAAGTTCCACGATAGGTCCAAAACGCCGACCCGCGAGGGATAAGGCACAAGGAAATCGCCATGTCCGTTGGTTTCGATTTCGGTCTCAAGCGCAATCAAGAGGGCAACCGGGCGGGCCGGTTCGGGGCGCAAATTCGCAAGGAAAATTTCAAAACTCGTGCGCGAGACCGCAATTTCGGCCCGCATGATTGGCCGGTTGCTGGGGATTTCAACATGCCCGATGGTTGTGCGCCCCATGATGTCAACTGGAACAAGCCGGACTTGGCAATTGCCGCGCGCGACATTTGACAATTCGCAATTGACCTCAAGCTCGGCCCGGGCCTCGGAGCCGATCAAGCGCAACTCGGCGCTTTGCAAAAACATCTGGAGGCAAGACAGCCGTTCACGCGATGCGCTGGGATCGAGCCCCATATTCATGCCTTTCAGTCTTCGGGTTCGCCAGTAAGCTCTGCCAAGCGCCGTCGCAAGTTGCCGATCGCGGCCTTCTTGATCTGCGACACGCGACCGGTGGTAACCCCTAGGATTTCGGTTATTTCATAAACATTAAGTTCTTCGACATAGTAAAGCTGGATCACCAGCGCTTCGCGTTCGCTGAGGCTTTCAAGCGCTTGGCGCAAGGCGGCGCGCAGCTCGACCTTGTTGATTTCTTCCTCCGGGTTCCCGGCGCTGCTGAGAAACCAGACGGAAAACTCGTCATGGACCTCTTCGATTGTCTGGAGCGTATTGGCCTGAAACGCTTGGCGCCAATGCTCATATTCATTGACACTCATCCCCAACTCTTCGGCAATTTCGACCGATGTTGGCTGGCGTTGCAAGCGTCGTTCCAGCGCAAGCGTGGCGCGGTTGACCCGTTGGCGGTTCGCGATTGTCGTGCGGCACAGGTTCGAGGACCGGCGCAGATGGTCGGCGATTGCGCCCCTGATCTTGATGCCGGCATAGGCGGCGAAGCTGGCGCCTTCCTTGCGCTCATATTTTTGCGCGGCATCCACGAGCCCGACGTAACCGGCTTGGATCAGGTCTTCGACCTCGACCGCGCCTCGGACCCGGCTATGGAAATAATAGGCGATCTTGCGCACCTGTTCCATCTGACTTGCGATCAGATCATGCGGGGCCGGGCGTTGTTCGGGATATTGGGCGCGCAACATCAGATTTTTTTCTCTGTTGTGTCGAGGAAGAAGTGGATGCCGCGGGATTCGTTGACCGGCGCTTTCAAAAGCTTTTGCACGATGGATCGAAGCGCCTGTCCTTCCGGGCCATTGGCGTCATTGGAATTTGCCATCAAGGGCTTGCGCGCAACAACCGAGCGGCGCAGCGGTGCTGACATTGGCAAATGGCCCGCATAGGTCAGTTCGACATCAAGAAACCGCAGCGCGATCGCAAGAAACTGGTCAAAATGGCGGCGCGCTTCTTGGCCATCCCGTGCCATGTTCACCACCACGCAAAAGCTGCGAACGCCATGTTCCAGATGCGCCGCTTTCAAAAGCGTATATGCATCCATGAAGCTGGTGGGTTCTCCGACCACGACAAGCAAGACGCGATCGGCGGCGGCGACGAAGGCCAAGGTTGCATCGCTCGCGCCAGCGGGCGTGTCGACGATCAGGTAATCGGTTTCCGTGCTGATGGCTTCGATATTGCGGATCAGCTGAAGCCGGTCATTTTTCTTGAGATCGAGCAGGTCAAGCGCCGCTGAGCCGCCCGATAACAAGGTGATGCCATGGCTGGTATTTGTCAGCGCGCCTTGCACTGACCCATCGGACAGCATGGCTTTGTCGATCTTCGGTCTGAGGTTTTCGCCCATCAAGATATGGGCATTTGCCGTGCCAAAATCCGCATCGAGCAATGTCACCCGGGCACCGAGCTGGCGCAAGACAAGGGCGACGTTGACGGCGATGCTGGTCTTGCCGACGCCCCCTTTGCCACTGGAAATTGCGATTGATTGTGCCATTTGGTCCCTTTCGCGCACGCGGCGCCTTGCGCCTGTCAGGATCGAACTGCCAACAGGCCGGTCAGGAATTCAGTCATCATCTCTTCCGAAGTCGGCGCAATGGTCTCGGTCAAGGCGCGGGTCCCGGAAAGCCATGCGATCTGTGTGCCAGTTTCGGCAATCTGCGAGGCCTCTGGTGGTGAAAGCTCACATTCATCGAGCTTTGTCAGGGCGATCATCGTGTTGAATTCCTGATATTTTTCCAGCTCGGTCTTGATCTTGCAGGGGCTACTGCCCACGGGAAGCGCGATGAGCACGGACACCCTATTGTTCCCAACCGTGTCCCGCAAGTCTTGCAGCATTCGCTGCATTGTGTCGGCGTCTAGGTTGGTGTCGATAATATCTGTGCGCCCCACTAAGGGCCATTGACCCGCGTCAAGTTGATCGATTTGCAAGCTGCGATGGGGCACAGACAGCATACGCGCATAGATCTGCAGGGCGGTATCTGCAAAGCGCGGTGTTTCGGACAGTGAAACAAGCTCGACCGCGCAAGACGGTTGGATTTCGATCATGAGCGCCGCGATTTTGCCGGCAAGAATGGTTTTTCCCGCACCGCTTGGGCCGACGATCACCACCACCGGTGCCCGCAGGCTTGCCATCGGGTCCGAGGCGACAAGTGTGTGGGACAGGGCCGTGATGAAGTGTTCGATGCGCGCTATGTCGTTGGATTTAGGCGCAAGACGCGTGACGATCTCGGCAGAAAACCCCGCAGCCAACAGCGGATCAACGCAGGCGGTATCTTGGCGTGCTTGCGGGTCCAAGCTGGCCTCAAGCCGGGCCAATTGCGCGCCCAGCTCTTGCAAGATGGGGCGGAAATCTTGCGCGCTCTCACCAAGGGGAGAGGGGCCGGGGCTGGCGTGCTTCTGCTCTGGTTGGGCCGGAATTCTATCCTCATTGGGTTCGATTGGCACCCAAGGATCATGGGCTTCGCGTTCGCGCATGGGTGATGTCAAAATGCGAGGTGGCGCGGCGGCCGACACAGCCTGCGGGCCGGATGTGATCGCCTGATCCATCTGATCCTCGTGGCGGGATCGGGCCATATCCGCCGCCTCCAAGGGCGGGGCGACCCTGACCGGGTCCGAGAGTGACGCGGGCGGTGTTTCGGTCAAGCGGGCGCGGGCGCGTTCCATGCTGACCACTGTCGCACCTTGCGTCATTTCCATGCGCGGCGCGTTTTCTGCTGTCTTTGCAGGGGCTAAACGGCTTGATTTAAACCACAGCGACCCTCCATCGCCTTGCACGACCCGTTCAGAAAGAATGTCAGAAAAGCTGACACTTGCTGTGCGTTTGCGGGGCGGCTGGATCTGGTTTGGGTCATTCGTGGCCAAGATTTCGACTTGGCCATCGCGGGTATTGGTCGCCAGAATATAAGCGTTATCCCCCAGTTGCCGGATCACCTCATCCATGGCGAGGGCACTGTCGGGCGCAAGAACAGTTACGGTGGGCATGTCAAGTTACCTCTGCTTTTTCAGGCTTCTGGCCTGATGGAAGGCTGTTGAGATCACCGATGGTCGCCACCACCTCGACGGTGCGATTTTCGGGCAATTCGGTGAATCCCAAAATCACGACCTGTGGCACATGCGACCGCACGAAATCGGCCAAGTGCCGACGGATCGCGGGGGCGACAACCAAGATGCTGGGCCGGTTTTCATTGACCAGACGTTCGCTGATTTCGTTCAGCGATTGCAAAAGCGTCTTTGCTAGACCGCCATCCAGCACCAGACCCTCGTCGCCGCCTTGGCGCAATGTGCGCAACAAGAGCTGTTCGAAATCCGGCGACAATGTCATCACCGGCATCGTCTGACCAAGCGAGGCCATTTGTTGGATCAAAAGCGGCACAAGGGCGGGACGCAGCGCCTCGGACATGTCCACGGGGCTTTTCACGCGCATGGCGATGCCAGACAACCCTTCAAGGATCTTGCGCAAATCCGAGATCGGGATGCGCTCGACCAACAAAAGCCGCAAGACTTCGGTCAGGGTGTGCAAAGGCACCAGCTTGGGCACGATCGATTGGACCAGCTGCGGATTTCGCTTGGCCAAGTTGTCGAGCATCGCTTGCACATCATCTTGGCCGATCAGATCGGCGGCGTGCTTGGTCAGCAATTGGCTCATATGTGTCGCAATGACCGAAATCGGTTCGATCACAACATAATCATTGGCCTCGGCTTGGGTTTGCTGGGTGGGGCGTATCCAGATCGCTTCGACCCCGAAAGACGGATCGCGCACCTTGATCCCGTCAAGATCCACGGTCGAGCCTTCGCCGGGCAGCGCCAGCTTACGATCGGGGTAGACGGTGTCTTCGCCCACGATGGTGTGGCCGATGCGGATGCGATATTGGTTCGGCGGAAGCGCAAGATCGTCGCGAATGCGCACACTTGGCACGACAAAGCCCAAGGCCTTGGACACTTCCCGCCGGATCGAGGTGATGCGCGACACCAGCGGGCCGGCTTGGTCTTCATCGACAAGCGAGATCAACCCGTAGCCAAGCTGCAAGGACACCGCGGAATAATCCGTTACATCCTCCAGCGTGACGATATCGCCTGAAATGGGCGCGGCCTCGTCGTCTTCGCCTTCGTCTTGCGCATCTCCCGCCGCCTCAGAGCGCAAGGCGAAATAGGCCGCCGCCGCCGCACCGATGGCAAACAGCAAGAACAAGCCGTTGGGCATGCCCGGCACCAGGCCCAGCACGGCCACCACGGCCGCGGTCGGGATCCAGGCGCGCGACAGGTTGATCTGGCGTGAGATATGCTGCGCCATATCGCTTTTGGAGGATACGCGCGTCACGATGATCGCGGTGGCAATCGACAACAACAAGGACGGGATTTGAGCAACCAGACCGTCGCCGATGGACAGCAAGATATAAGTCTGCGCAGCGTCGCCGATGGCCATGTTATGCTGCGCGATCCCGATGATCAGGCCGCCGATGATGTTGATGGCAAGGATCAAGATACCGGCAATGGCGTCGCCTTTGACAAATTTCGATGCACCGTCCATCGAACCGTAGAAATCGGCCTCTTGCGCGATTTCGGAGCGCCGGGCGGTGGCCTCCTCAGGGCTGAGGATGCCTGCGTTCAGATCGGCGTCAATGGCCATCTGCTTGCCCGGCATGGCGTCCAGTGTGAAGCGTGCCGCCACCTCGGACACGCGTCCAGCGCCCTTGGTGATCACCACAAGGTTGATGATGGTCAAGATGATGAAGACGAAAATACCGACGGCGTAATTGTTGCCGACCACGAATTCGCCAAAGGCTTTGATGACTTGTCCGGCGGCATCGGGTCCGGTGTGCCCCTCGCTTAGAACGATCCGCGTCGAGGCCACGTTCAGCGCAAGCCGCAAAACGGTCGCAATCAGCAACAGGTTTGGGAAGGACGAGAAATCAAGCGGCCGATAGGTGTGCAGCGTAACCATCAAGATCAAAAGCGACAGCAAGATGTTGAGAACGAAAAACCCGTCTAGCAAGAACACCGGCAAGGGCAAAACCAACATCGCGATCAGCAAAATGATGCCGATGGGCAAGACGGACCCACCGATTGCATCGCGCAATCCAGCCGTGAAACGGGCCGTCGATGTCATATCCATGACAGCCCCCCCATGTCAAAATGCTGACCAGAGGCCGCCGCAGACATGCCGAGACCGGCAAATTTCCCAAGTTTTCTTTGGTTCGGTCCTGTCAACATGCGCGTCACATCTCGTTTGCTGCCTTGGTGGCATTCCAGACCAAGCAAGATACGTGCCAATAAGATTTCGCGCCTGCGCCAACCCGGATGGCATGATCTGTGCAGCCCTCGAAAGCGAAAACCATCCGGGCAAAACACCCAGCCCATTCTCTCTATCCTCGCGACAGGAGGCCCCGCTCGTGACTTACTTCTCTTGGCTATCTATGCCTCTCACGGTCACTCTTATCTCTGCGCTGGCGCTGTCGGCGTGCACCGCGACCAATGTTGTTCCCGGGCCTGGTGCGACCTCGACCGTGCCGGTCCCGCCGCGCAATGCGGCCCCCACCACGCAGGAGATTTCACGCGTTGAACAGGTGCTGGATGCCGCCGATCAGGTAAGTGTCACCGTGCCGACCATTCGCGGCATGGGCTATGCGGTTGTCTCGGCGCAGCCGGGGAAAAACCTTAATCACCGTCGGCTGAACGCCATTCGCGTCGCGCGGATGGAGGCGATGCGGAACCTGACCGAACAGATCCATGGCGTGCGTATTGATGCATCGACAACCATCGCCGAGGCCGTTTTGCAAAGCGATACCATGCGCACCACCGTGGTTGGCATGTTGCGTGCTGCCCGCACGGTTCATATCCAGCCCAGGGGTTCGGATACATATGAGGTCTTGCTCGAAGTCGATCGCGACATGATCGATCAGATGCTGAGGGTCGCCCGGCGCGAGACATGAGGCAAATCTGATGCGGTTCCGGCACTTCTTTGGGATTTCTGTTCTCTCGATTGTCCTCGGTTTGGGTTTGTCGCCCGCAACCGCCGAGAATTTGACGGTCGAGGTGACAGGGCAGGCGGCCGAAAGCGGGCTTGGCCGCGCCACGACGCGTCTGCGCGCCTTGGAGGCGGCTTTGATCGAGGCCGCGATCAAGGGTGGGGCCGATATCAACGGCTATACCGCTGCCTCCAACGGCATCTTGGTCTCTGACCGGCTGATCTTGCGGCCCGCGTCGCGTATTTTGGATTATAGTGTGTTGTCGGAGGGTGTGGAAAACGGCTTTTACCGTGTCCGGATCCGTGCCATCGTTGGCGACCCCCCGGTGCCCGTCACCGATTATTGCGCCCGCAGGGCACAACTTGACATCGCTTCTCATCCTTTGCGGCTGGGCATCGACCCGATGACGCCCGCTTGGGTCGACAGCTTGGGCCCGCAGCTGCATGACAGCATTGATGCGGCGATTGCGTCGCGCCCTGGGGTCAGCCTCGTGCGGTCGGGCGTCGGGGGGGGCATGCCGGGGCGCAGCGCGCAGGTCGGGCTCGATATGGACTATGCCGCGCTGACCCGTGGCGCCGCACGCACACCCGCGCCTGAGGGCCGCTTGGCCTATCACGCCGATGTGCAGATCCAGATGCAGGGCCGTAACAAGCTATTGCTGGTGCTTGAGTCCCGTCTTGTGGATGCGGCCTCAAACACGATGCGCGCCCAAAGCCGGTTCGAGCATGTCACCCGCCTTGATGCCGGGCTGCCGATCGCGGCGTTGGACCGTCTGGCATCCCCCGATCGGAGCGCAATTGTGCAAAAGCTCCTGACCGGCATCGACGACCATATCGAAACCATGATCGATGCTTATGCCTGTCGCCCGCTTGAAGGCGTGTTGCAGCTGTCCGGTGGTCGGTTAACGCTTCCCTTTGGTTCGAAAGATGGTCTGACCCGGCATCATCTGGCGTTTTCCGAAGGCCAAGATACCCCCTATATCATTTTTGAGATCGACACCCTCCAAGATCATGCGGCGGTGTTGCGCCCGATTGACCAAAACCGGACCGCGCGCAGCTTGGCTGGGATGCGTGTTCGGTTCATGGAGGTGGCGAAATGATTCGGGCAATGGCATCACTCCTCTGGCTTGCAAGCAGTGGCGCGGCACAGGCCCAGCCCGGCCAAGCCTTTACTGGGGGCGAGATTTCGGTGATCGTGCAAGAAGCCCTTGTGGCCAATGGCCAAGATGGGCTGCCCATTCTTGCCGAGCAGCGCCGCTATTACCCCTGCGAGGTTGATCTGACCGTGGCGCCCCGGCGTGACGGTCGTTGGGATGCCGTGGATGTGGCCTGTCCGGGGGAAATCCCTTGGTCCATCGTGGTGCGAACTTCGGTTGGCGTGCCGCTGGGCTTTCGCTTTGGGACAGGGGACAGCGAGGCAGAGGCAATCCCTGTCGTCGTCTTGCGCCATTCGATCCGGCGCAACGAGGTGATCACCGAAGACAAGCTTGAGTTGGTTGAGATCCAGCGCGCCCCCGCACCGGGGGCCTTTTCCGACATCGCGCCCCTGATCGGGCGCAGGATGAGCCAGAACCTTGGTGCCGGTGTGCCACTTCGCGAACGCCATCTGGAGATGGATTGGTCGGTGCGCGCGGACGATCCCATCGTGATCGAAACCGCAGCGGGTGGCCTAGTAATTTCGATGGCCGGGGTCGCCCTTGAAAATGGCCAGACGGGGGATTTCATCAGGGTTCGGAACTTGCGCTCGCGCAAAGTGGTGATCGGCGTGGTGACGGACGAAAAAAAAATCAACGTCGCGCCTAACATGAATTGAATTTGCGTCGTTTACCCTCTCGTAAGGAGAGTGTCATGATCGATTTTATCAATAACTCGGTGCCACCGAAAATCCCCGTCGGAGTGTCGCAAAGTGGTACATCGGCATCACAGGCAAAGCCCTCACAGGCTGCGTCCATGCCCACAACGCCCGATGCTGAGGTCAGCGTTATCGGTGCCAAGGCAACTGTCGCGGAACTTGCGAAATCGCCCCCGATTGATCTCGAGGCGGTTGGCAAGATCAAAGAAGCGATTTCGCGCGGCGCCTATCCTGTCGACCTTGATAAGGTTGCGGAAAAGCTGATGGAAAGCTTTATCGAATCCCATGGCTGAACCGAGCGAACACGCAGATACGAACTCTGATCAGCAGGTTCTGGGCGATACGCTCAACCAGCTTGATGCGCTTTTGGTGGATCTGCGTGAGAATGTCGGCGATCCAGCCGCGCTGGGCGTGATCGTCCAAAACCTCGTCGCATTGGTCGAAGGGGGCTTGGCGGGTCTTGCCGGTATGGAACCTGTGCCAGAGGCAAAGGCTCAAATGGTTCGGCTGCGTGGGCAGATCACCGAGTTGGAACAGCTTTTGCATAATCACCAGAGCATCCTTTCCGGGTTCTCGGTCTATTTGAAGGAACTGGTCGAAGGGTAAGGGTGCCAAGCGAAAGGGAGCGCGCATCTTATGTCCGACCAAATTCCATCGATCTTGTGGCTGCCTTTGGGCGGCCTCGTTGCTGTTGCGATTGCGGCTGTGGCCTTTGTCATCACCCGCAAGAGCCACCGGCGCGCGCGCAGGCCCAAGGGCCAGACAGCTCGGCGAATGGCGGTTTTGAGTGCTGTTAAACCCTTGACCGCTCGTAAAGACACGAGTTTGACATCAGAAGATATCATTGCCGCCCTGCGAGAAGAGCTGGCGGCGTTTCAAGCAAGCTACCGCGCCGATCTTGCCCAAATGCGTGTTGAACTGCGCGGCAAGGATGCGCCCAATCACCTCTCCATCCCACGTGATGCGCAAGACCGGCTGGAACAGGCAATCGATCTTGCGCGCGTCGGGCATGATGCCGCCGCTATCTCAGGAACCTGCGATCTTGATCTGGCGGATGCGGCGGCGCTGGTGCGCTTTCACGGACCAAGCAGGGTCGCGGCGCAATCAACGCAGCACTGAGCTTTGATCCATCGGGGCCGCGCTGTCCGGCTCAGGGGGGCGCGCGAACGGCAGCCCGGCGAAAATTTCGCCCGCTTCGATCTGTATGTCGATCAGGTCTACGGGCTCGATATCATCGGCGGCGTCATCGCGCCCTTCGGTGCATTGGTTGTTACCCAGCGCGTGGCAGATCGAGAACCAGATATAGCCCAATCTTACATCGGGTTCGGCCATAAGCTCTGTATAGACGCGGGCCAGTTTGCGGGGGGCATCAATCTGTCCGGCATCCGCCTGTGCCATGAGCCGATCAAGCAGGCGTGTCACGACCTCTTCGCGCGCGCTTGGCGGCAAGCTGTCAAGCAACTCCTCCACCATGTCTTGCGCATAAGCCCCGTCCGACAGTAGGGCAAGCGCGCTCCAATATAAGGCTTCCACATGGTTTTGCGGCCGTCCGCGGCCCTGCCGGAACAGCACGGCAAGATTGAACTGCGCATCGGGAATGTCAGCTTCGGCAAGCGGTTCGAACAAGGCAACCGCACGGCGAAAATCGCGATCGCGCACAGCTTGGGTGGCGGCGTTGAACTGCGCATCCTCGTCCGGCATCTGTGTCAAAGCCGGACCCGTCGTCAGGGCAAGCGCCACCACGATGGCGCCAAGCCTGATCATTTCCCGGCCATCATCACAAGCTGCAAATAAAGCACCCGCATGCGGAATTTTGAATTTGGCTGCTGATCGTAGACGATGATCTTGGGGCGGTCGCTGCTGGCCTTTTCGAACTCGATCCCCATGGTATCGGGCAGGTGGACGCCGGCCTGTTCAAGCGTGGCTTTCGGGTCCGAGGCAAAGGACTGTGCGAAAGATTGGTCAATCCAGATCCGCGCCAAGGCCCGCCCAAGAATGTCGGGCAGGTATTTGCGAGCCTCCTCGCGGTCATGGAGGTGCACATCATCCCTGACCAACCGAAGCGGATCAGTGATCTTTGATTCTTTGCGTGCGAGAGCAACCTCGCCGTGTGGAACAACCACCAATGCCGTCGACGTGTTTCCCGCCATGTCCAATCACCCTGCAATCTGCGGCTTCGGCGCTTCTTTCAAACCGCTCCGAAACTAAAACGGTCAAGTTGGTATTTATATAGTGTTGCTTGCTTAAATCAAACCTCAGCGTTGCCTCATCGGCGAATTATCACGCGCCAAGCGCACCATCATGCGTTGATCGGGAAAGAACCGACCGTAGCGATCGCCTGTCATGAAGCTGACCGTCCAGAAGTTTCTTGGCGACATGAAATTTCGCTCTCCGGTCCAGTAAGGCTCTGACATCGTATTGGGAAAGACCGACGCGTTGATCTTTGGCGGCTCGCAGGCGGTGCAAACCAGGCTCTGCAACTCATCAAGGGTGGGCAGCCGCCAGCCTTCACCCAATTGGATATTGGCCTGTTCAATCACTTGCGCAATTTCTTCGTGATTAAGTCGGACCGCTTCGCCCCAGCAGATTTCTTGTTCCGGGTCCCAACGCTGCCCAACACTGCACCGCATCCATTCGATCCCAAGTGCGAGATCCTTTACAAGATGGTCGCGCTCATAATATTGTGCGGCCGCGAAATGCGGTGTTATTAGCATAGCAATGGCTGCGGCCCATGCCATGATGATCATGCGTCGTGTCACGGAATCGCCTCTAAAAAGATGGTATGAGTGTTCCAGAACCGCCTTGAGGGGTCAATCTGACCTTTCGACTGAAATTGGTGGCCAAGGAAATCGAGAATCTACGAAAAAGTTGATCCCAACGGGACGATTTGCGCCAGATGGTATGGTTCTTGAAGGGTGATAGTGGGCCCAACCCGTTAAAAAAGGTGGAATAAATGGAACTCGGTTCACTGATTGGCCTTATCGGTGCAATTGGCATGATCGTCGGCGCCATGCTTTCGGGCGGGGGCATCGGGCCCTTCATCGATGTGCCTTCGATCTTGATCGTCTTTGGCGGCACCTTTTTCGCAGCGATGTATACAGCGCCGCTTGGAACTTACCTTGGCAGCTTTGGCGCGATGGCCAAGGCATTTTTGCCGCCCATCAAAAAGATGGATCAGCTGATCACTCGTATGGTTGAGCTCGCCGCGGTTGCGCGCAAAGACGGGATGATGGCCCTCGAAGGCCAGCAGGTTCCAGATAAATTCTTTGAAAAGGGTTTGCAAATGCTGGTGGACGGGGCCGACGAGAACAAGCTCGTAAGCCAGCTGACCCAAGAAATCAAATCCATGAAGGCGCGTCATGAAGCCAATCAAGGCGTGGTCAAGGCGTGGATCGATATCGCCCCTGCGATGGGGATGATCGGCACGCTGATCGGGCTTGTTTTGATGTTGGGCAACATGGCCGACCCGAAAGCGATCGGTCCGGCGATGGCGGTGGCCTTGTTGACGACGATGTATGGCGCGTTTCTTGCCAATGTGATCTTCATGCCGATGTTGACCAAGCTAGAGGGCTTCACGGCCTATGAAATACGCTACCGCGAAATGGTGATCACTGGGCTTCGCGGCATCGCGCGCAGCGAAAGCCCGCGCAACATCCAAGATCAGATGGCGGCGAATTTGCCACCGAAGTTGCAGGCAAAGCTGGACGCGGCCTGACATCTGGGCATGCGGCACGCGGGGAGTTGAGCCATGGCCGAAGCAATCGAAGCGGTTGAAGAACCGGAAGAAGAGGAATGCCCAAAGTGTCCGCCCCCCGGGGCGCCCGCGTGGATGGCGACCTTTGCGGACATGGCCACGCTGTTGATGGCGTTCTTCGTGCTCATCTTGTCATTTGCCGAATTCAACACCCCGAAATTCAAGCAGATTTCTGGCTCCTTGCAGAACGCCTTTGGTGTGCAGCGTGAAATCCCCGTGGTTGAACAGCCAAAGGGCACGACC
The DNA here is from genome assembly GCF_048006315.1 of Seohaeicola sp. Lineage (GTDB taxonomy): Bacteria > Pseudomonadota > Alphaproteobacteria > Rhodobacterales > Rhodobacteraceae > Seohaeicola. Next base: position 104,384 of record NZ_CP180350.1, read on the forward strand.
GTGATTTCGATGGAATTCAGCCCCTCGCCAAGCCCGTCGGTCACCGACGAGATGACCCAAGACACGACTGAACATGAACGGCCCGAGCTTGAGATCAAAACCGATGAGGATGAGGCCCCCGAAGGCGGCGATCGGGGTGTCGATGGCACCACCGAAGGGTCGGGCGGTGAACAAGACACGGCGCCGGACGGGCAGTCGGGCGCACAAGCCGACACCATGGATGGCGCCGAGCTGGCCCAGGCGCTGCAACAGGCCATTCAGTCCGGCGAAGTTTCGGTCGAGATGGCTGGCGAGAACGTAGTGATCAATTTCCCGTCCGAAGATACCGAGCAAAAAGACCTTCCCAGCCTGATCGAAGAAACCCTCGCCGCCCTTGCCGAAGCGCGCCAAGCCAGTGGCAAGGCCGACAGCGAGGTGCTGTTTGGCGGTATTGAGCAGCAATTGGCCGAGCTTGCCGCCGCCGCGCGCCAGCCCGAAACCAGCCTTGGTCAAGCCGAGCTGGAGCGCCTTGAACAACAGATGGCCGAAGCTCAGGAAAGTGCCGACAAGGCCGCCATCGCTAGGGATTTGTTGACCGTCGCCTTGCGCCAAGAGCTGGGCGAGGGGTTGGTTGAAGTTGAGCAGCAAGAGGACAAGGTGCTGATCACCGTCGGGGCAGGAGGGGCTTTCCCCTCTGGTTCGGCTGATCTGACCTCGGCCGCGCTTGATATCATGAGCCGCATCGCCTTTACCTCTATGGGCGAGTCCAGCACCATCGTGGTGGCAGGCCATACCGACAATGTGCCGATCCGGGGCGGGGTCTTCCGCGACAATTGGGATTTGGCGGCTGCCCGCGCCGCAAGCGTTGTGCAGGCCATCGAGGCTACGGGGCTGGTGCAGCCGGGCCGGATGCAAGCCGTAAGCTACGGTGAAACCCAACCCGTCGACAGCAATGACACAGCCGACGGCCGCGAACGCAATCGCCGGATCGAGATCTCGATCGAATATTGATTGCGCCAAAGCGGTAAACGCAGGCCGCAGCCTGTCGTTAATGTATGGGACACGACGAAAGGAAAACGGCGGATGACCGTAGATTATCTCAGCGCGCTCAACAGCAAGGGATCGGGGCTGAACATCACTCAGCTTGTCGAGAGCTTGACCGCCGCCGAGGTCGAACCCAAGCGCGCGCAGATATCGACGCGCATGGAAAAAATTGAATTGTCGATTTCTGAAATGGGCAAGCTGCGCGCAGGCATGGAAAGCTTGCGCAACACCATGGCCATCGGCTCGGCGGGCCTTGCCTTTGACGTGGCCTCTTCCTCTGCTGCGGTATCGGTGGCGATTTCCGATCTGACCGCGCTTGAAAATCGCACGGCATCGGTTGAGGTAACAGCGCTTGCGCAGGGCCAGGTTCTGGAATTTACTGGCTTCAACAGCGAGGACGCGCCCCTTGGTGCGGGCAGCTTGCGTGTGGATTTCGGCAGCTGGGATGCGGGCAATTTCACCATCTCTGATCGCGCGCCGGTGACGGTCACACTCACGAATGACAAGCAGGGGCTGAGCGATCTGGCCGCGCAACTCTCGACGATCACGGGGGTGAAGGCGCAGGTCATCGACAAGGGCAATAACAACTATTCCTTGGCCGTGATGACCGAGACAGGCGCACAAAATGCGCTTCGGCTGACCTCGACAGATTTGCCGCAATTGGACACAACCGATGGTTCGAACGAGGTTGTCGCCGCGCGCGATGCGGCCCTCAGCGTTGATGGGGTTGCGGTCACGCGAAGGTCCAATACCATCGACGATCTTTTGCCGGGGCTCAGTTTAACGCTGAACGCAACCACGGCCAGCCCAGCCAAGGTGGTTGCCCTTGAAGACCCCGATCTGGCCGAGGCAGAGCTGCGCGCCTTTGTCGATGCGATCAACGCGACACAATCGATCCTGCGGGAGGCAACCACGCGCGGTATCAACGGCGCCCAAAGCGGACCGCTTGCCGCCGACCCCGCGGTTGCCGCCTTGTCGCGCAACCTTGTCGCCTTAACCACAACGCCGCTTGAAGGCTTTGGCGATACGCCGGTTTTTTTATCAAATCTTGGTGTCCGAACCGAGCGGGATGGTTCGCTGTCTGTCAACACCGCCGATTTCCAAGCCGCCATGGCGCGCGATCCAGCCCTATACCGGGCTGTTTTCCAATCCCTGACAACAACCTCGTCGCCGGGCGTGTCGGTGAGGGGCGCGGGCTTTGGCGATCCGCCCGCGGGGGCCTTTACCTTTGAACAAACCGCCGCTGATGCCGCAACCTTGAATGGCGAGCCGCTGATCGCGCGAACGGTCGACGGGGTGCGCGAATTTTACAAGATCACCGGCGAATTCGGCGGTGTAACTTTGCGGGTGACAGACCCGGCGCCAAGCACGGCAACGGTCTATTTCGGGGAAAGCCTGATCGACCGTTTGCGCAATTTCGTGGATGACAGCCTTGCCGCCAACAGCGACATCGCCCTGCGCACCACCCGGTTCGAACAAGACGTCCGCGAGCACGAAGATATGATCGAGGAGCTGTCTCTTAGCGAAAGCCGCATAAACGAGCGCTACATGGCAAAATTTGGGGCCATGGAATCCATTGTCACCCAGCTGAAAAGCACTGGCGACTATCTGACCTCGATGCTGGAAGCGTGGAACAATTCGCGCGACTGAGTTTGCCGGCACTCAGCCTGCATTTGGTCTTTCGATCATAAGTTTCTTCATTTTTTCGATCAAGGTGGTGCGGCGCAGCTTCAAGGCGTCTGCGGCATGGCTGACCAGACCGGATTTGGCTGTCAGCGCCGCCTCGATCAAAACAACCTCAACATCGCGGACGAAACGGCGCAGATCGATTTCGTCGTGATGCAAGAACCAGTTGCGGAAATCCTCCGGCGCTGGTGGCGAGGCGCGCAGCTGTGCGTCGATGGGTTCCGAAATAGTGTTGTCAAAGATCGCTGCCGCCTCCCATAGGGCGTCAAGCTCGATCTTCGGGCTTGGTCCGGGCAGGCGCAGCCGCAACAGGTTTTCGGTCACATGCTCTCCAGAAATCTCGCGGCCTGCGAAAAGCACGAAAGCGCGCTCAAGCACATTGCGCAATTCCCGCACATTGCCCGGCCATCCATGCGCCTTAAGCGCCTCGATGGCCGAGGGCGTAAAGCGCGGGGCAAGCGCCTCAGGCTGCCGATCAAGATAGGCCGCGATCATCGCATCGAGCAGGGCGGGGATATCGTCGCTGCGTTGGGACAATGGCGGCACTTCGATTGGAAAGGCCGCCAGTCGATAATACAGATCCGCGCGAAAGCGGCCATCTTCGACCATTGCTTCGACATTTTTGTGTGTGGCGCAGATCAGCCGCAGGTCAAGCTTGATCTCACGCGCGCCGCCTATTTTTTGGACGCAATGGTTCTCAAGCGTCCGCAGCAATTTGGATTGCAGCGCAAGCGGCATATCGCCCACTTCATCAAGAAACAGCGTGCCACCATTCGACATTTCGAACCGGCCTGCCCGCGCCCGATCGGCCCCGGTAAAGGCACCTTTTTCATAGCCGAACAATTCGGATTCCAAAAGTTCCGCCGGAATAGCGGCACAGTTGATCGCGACGAATGGCCCAGAGCGTTGGCTTTTACGGTGAATATCTTGCGCAACGATGTCTTTGCCGACACCGGTTTCGCCAGTCAATATCACGGGGGCCAAAGATGGGGCCACGACTGCCACCAGCTTTTGCAGCTCGACCATGCAGGCCGACATGCCCACGATAAGACTTGATGATTTGTCCGCGTCAGCATTGGACGAACGCTTTACGTCAACATCGGAGGATGCCGATGTATCTCTTACTACATTTTCCAATATCATCCTGCCTCGCTGCCCCTGCTATTTGCGTTTTCCACGATACCGTTACCATTCGGGAGAAAACGAAATCTGTCGCTACAGCGGTAAGTGCCCTCACGTCATCATATCAGGAACGCGTGGGCGCTGCGAATTACGGAGTGTGAAATTTTTTTGCAAAAGAGTCAGTTGAAATAATTTTGGTCTATTTTTTTTTCTAAAAGATGATAACAATACTTAAGGTTAGAAATTTACGATTAGGGGATAAAAATTTCTCTTTTAAGGGTCAGTCAAAGATGTGGTGTCCGCCCGGATAGCTCCGGTTTATTTGCGGAGGGTGCCAACTGAATGATCGGCATGTCATGCTTGAAGCCACGCCGTAACGCTACTGTAAACATGGGCACGACGGTGTTCGCGCGTCATGATCTCGTGGGTGGATCGTGCGGCTGCCCGGCTGGTAAGGTTGGCGCAATCAGGCGGTTCAAACGGATCACTTCCGCCTCTGGGGAGTCGCCCGTCTCTGTTGCGTGCTGTACCGAGCGTCTTTGGCCCGATCTGAGAGGGGTGCCAAAATGTAGGCACGACCCATCACGTTGACACGATACCATTTCTTTAAGGTCTGCGGTGGAACCCGGCAAGAGCAACTCGACCTTATCCTTCCTTCTGGTTTGATTGGATCGGATATTCACGCGGCTTCGCGGGTGTAGGATGTGACGATGCCGCCAAGCTGGCGTTTGCGGCGGATTGGTCCGTCACGGGTTGGCCGGAAATCGACTTGTAGCACGTTGTTGCCGATGTCCCGTCCGCGATGCGGGCGCTCGACATTGTAGTGGCGTACCCAAGTCTGCACGATGTAATCGAGCTGGGATCGGCTGAAGCAGACGAAGAAATCGAGGCATTCGCGCTTGATCGTGCCGATGAAGGATTCTGCGAAGGTATTTGCATCGGGCGCCCTGTGAGGGATCTGGATGACCCGAGCGCCCTCTGACACCCAGACGGTATCGAAGCTGTCGCTGAACTTGGTGTCGGCATCGCGGATCAGAAACTCCGGCGTGATCCCTTGTTCAGCGCACCACATCAAAGTGTTGCGGGCCTGCTGGGTCACCCATGCCGAGTCAGGGGCATAGGTCGGGGCGGTGCAGAATACCCGGCGGCTGCCGAGATGGATGAACATCAGCACATAAGCCGTCCTTGGCCCGCGTAACGTAAACACGGTCTTTGAAAAGAAGTCGCAGGCAACCATGGTTTCCATGTGTGCCCGGATGAAGGTGGTCCACGGCAGGGCCGGCTTCTTCTTGCCCCTCTCTGGGCTCGGGTGGATGCCTGCCTCGTTCAGGATGCGCTTGACGGAATTGGCACCGGCATAGAGCCCCAGTTTTTTCAACTCGCCAGCGATCCGCTTGTAGCCCCAGAGGAAGTTCTCAGACCCGATGCGGATGACGACGTCGCGCAACTCTTGCGTCAAACGCGGCCGCCCTACGGACTGAAAACGGCAGCCACCGCGCATCTTGGCAAGCCAGCGCTTGTAGGTCGCGGGCTTGGCGACTTCCATGAGCCCGTCGATTTCGTGACCGAACTCCGCTCCAATGCGAATGAGTTCGGCTTTCTCTGCGGGCGACAGGATGATCCTTTGCGTCGGGATGCGAGCCCGCAAGATCGCGATCTGGGCCTTCAGCAGTCTCAGTTGCGCATTGTGCCGCGGCATGAAGAACTGGTTCAGGAAGACCAGAAGAAGGGATAAGGTCGAATTCATCTTGCCGGGCTCCCCTGCGGTGTTTAAAAAAATGCTGCTATGTCAAGGTGATGTGGCTTTCTTACATTTTGGCACCCCGCTCAGGGAAGCCAAAAACGCCGGAGCCAGCTGATGGCCGCCAACAAGCTGGGGCAGGGGACCTGTCGAGGTTTTGCCAGCATGAAGAGCCGCGCGAATGCGATCTGGAAAGCCGCAGAGCAGCGCAATGATACCTCTCCCCCAAGATAATTGAGCACATTTGGCTGCCAGACTCTCCTGGGCCGAATGGCCCACGCGCACAAACTCTAATCAATTATTTCAATGGGTTAGGGCAAGAGAGAGTTGGGTGCCAGACCCGCTCCCTCCGACCGATGCAAACCGCTGCCGAAGCGATCTTGACAGAGCTGCGCAACTGCCCACCTGCGCCGGGCTTTGCCGCGGTCGAGATCCCCGGTGAACGCGAACGCAACCATCATCAAGCTGCGCACGAATTGATCCATGTGCCCGAGGAAACATGGGACCAGATTGTTGCACTGGCGGCGCAGTCGGCCACACCGCTTGCCGACGAAGCCTCAGGAAAGATATCATAAATCTTGTGCGCCGCCGCGATGGATGATTGACTTGGTCACGATCATTTGGGGCTGCATCGATGGCTGAGACTGTTTCGTTGGTGTTGTCAGAGCAAACCGACTTGAGACGGGCAGGGCGGTTGCATAACTTCGCCGGATGATAAAACGCTCTCCATTCCGCTACTTCAAAACGAGCCCTGATGTCATCCGCCTGGCGGTGATGTTGTACATCCGGTTTCCGCTTTCATTAAGAAACGTCGAAGATCTGCTGCACGAACGGGGCATCGACGTGAGCCATGAAGCTGTGCGGTATTGGTGGCATCGGTTCGGCCCGATGTTCGCGGCCGAGATCCGAAAGCGCCGGATTTCCGGAATGAAATCCAGCCGTTGGCGGTGGCATCTGGACGAGGTCTTCGTGAAGATCAACGGTGAGCGGCACTACCTCTGGCGGGCCGTGGATCACGAAGGCGAGGTCTTAGAAAGCTTTGTGACGAAGACGCGTGATAAGGCGGCGGCGTTGAAATTCCTAAGGAAAGCAATGCGTAAGCATGGTCGCCCGGAGGTTATCGTCACGGACAGGCTTCGACCGTATGGCGCGGCGCTGAAGGAACTCGGTGCAGCAGATCTCCAGGAAACCGGTCGGTGGACGAACAACAGGGCAGAGAATTCGCACTTGCCGTTTCGACGACGGGAGAGGGCGATGTTGCGGTTCAGGCGCATGCGAAGTTTACAGAAATTCGCCGCCGTCCACGCCTCTGTTTCGAACCACTTCAATCAGGAACGCAGTCTCTCAAGTCGACCTAGTTTCAAACTGAACCGCGCCGCCGCTCTCGCCGAGTGGCGCGGTCTTTGCGCGGCGTAAGGACAGCGTCACTGTCCAAGCAGAGACTAGTTCGAATTAGTCTGGCAGCACCAATCGCTGGTCTCGCCTGCGCTCATGAAGAAGCTGATCGGGCGGCCGTTTTCATCTGTGACGGCATGCAATTTGGTGTTCATGCCACCCTTGGTTCGGCCAATCAGGTGACCGCGCCCCCCTTCTTCAACCCAAGGCTTGAAGCCGTGCGGTGTGCTTTGAGATAGGTCGCGTCGATCATCACCGTCTTCGGAACTGTCGCCTCAGAGGCCAACCCTCCCATCATCCTGGCGAAGACGCCCCGTTCGTGGCCTCTCTCGAACCGGTGGCGTTCAGCCACTCACCCCCACCGCTTCCATCGGTTGTAGAGGGTCTTCGCCGGTCCGTATTCCTTCGGCGCGTCGGACCACCGCAAGCCATTGCGATTGATGAATATTATTCCACTCAAAACGCGCCTGTCATCCACGCGCGGCTTGCCATGGCTCTTTGGAAAGAACGGTCGAAGCCGCGCCATTGGTTCGTCCGTCAGCCAGTAAAGATTGCTATTCATGCCCCCAAAATTTGGGAGTGTGACTCATGCAAGCTTGACAACCTCAAGTGGGCCAATGGATCTGGAGCCTAGAAAACTCAGAGCGCGAGTTCAGGCGCGATCAGGTTTTGTTGGGCTGCTTGACTTGGTTCAATTGGCGCCAACGCCTTGACCCTAGCCGTGCGTGAAATACGCCAGCGATCGGCGCAGATCATCGCCCTTGTACCCGCGTCCGATGAAAACGATCTGGTTCTGGCGATGGGCTGCCTCGGGTGGAAGTAGTTCGGGCGGCTGGACGGACTTGCGCACCGCCTGCAGCAGCAATGGACCGGCTGGGGTTTCAAAGACGCCCTTGACGCGGACCAGGTCATCGCCGCGCGCATAGAGAAGGGCCGAGAGCCAGACGGAAAACGTTGCCCAGTCCACATCGTCGGGAATGTCGATTTTCGTGGGCTGGATCGGTGCGCCGCCATCCGCCAGCCGTGGCAGATCATAGGGGGGCACGACGGGCAGGTCGGGCAGGCTGAAGGGCTGACCTTTCACGGCCGCCTCGACCGAGGCACCCGGATTGAGGTGGCGCACGGTCGCGACAACGGTAGCAAGCACTGTGTCTGGAACGGCGTCGACCTTGGTCAGGATGATCCTGTCCGCGGCTTCGATCTGGGCCCGCCCAAGATATTCGGTGCGCAACTGTTCGGCGGCGTTCATGGCATCCACGAGCACGATGATCTCGGCCACGCGGATATGATGCACCAGCACGCTGTCCTGGCGGATGGTGTCGAGAATGGCTGCCGGATCGGCAAGGCCGCTGGTTTCAAGAACGATCTGGCCCGCGTCGCGTTCCTCAGGGCGCTGGCGGCTGCGCAGGTCGCACAGGTTGCGCAGGGCGGCGACAAGATCATCCTTGCCCGTGCAGCAGGCGCAGCCGCCTGACAGCATTGTCAGGCCCGCGGCTTGTGACGACAGCAGCGTATCGTCCACCGGCGTTTCAGCCGCTTCATTCACAAGAATATGCGCCTTGCCGAAGGCGCCCTCGAAAAGCTGGTGGCGCAGCCATGTCGTCTTGCCGGATCCCAGGTAGCCGCCAAGAATCGTCAGCCGCAGGCGACCATCGTCAGGCGCGGGCGTCATGTGGCGGGGTCGGCCTGGGCTGTGAACCGCGGGTCGAGCGGGTCGATCGGATGGCCCAGTTGTCGCGCGGCTTCCTGCCAGACTGCTTCCAGGTCGGGCAGGATCGTCGTACGACCGGAAAAGGAAGACAGCGCAAAGCCGGGCGCGTGTCCGGGGGGGCGCGCAGTGAATCCATAGCCCTTGAGAAGTTTGTTCAGAACCTGGGCCCGGCGCAATTGCAGGCGCAATCTGTCGCCCGCATTATCCGCGCCGGCATCGGTCCAGTGGCCGGGACGTGTCGGGAACCCGCATGCGTTGCACATCTGACAACCTCGTCCTGTGGCAGAGGGGCAGCGCGCTGGCGCTGCCCCCTTTGCCGGTTCAGATCACTTCGGGGCGCTTGTCGCTGTCGAAGGGGAAGCGCTTGCGGAAGTCATCCGCGATGGTGTTGAAATCCACCCATTCGACGCCCGAATGGCCGTTGATATAGTCGATCAGACGCTCCAGCATCAGCAGAACCTGCGGACGGCCGGCGACGTCGGGGTGAATGGTGATCGGGAACACACCGTAGTCCATCTCGCGGTAGACCCAGTCGAACTGGTCCTTCCACATCTGCTCAATATCGCGCGGGCTGACAAAGCCGTGGCTATTGGGGGCGTTCTTGATGAACATCATCGGCGGCAGGTCGTCGACATACCAGTTCGCGCCGATATCGACGAGGTCGATCTCCTTGCCGTGCTTGAGCGGATGCATCCATTCCCCGGCGGTCTTGGAATAGTCGATCACATTCCATTCGTCGCCGACGCGGGCGTAGAACGGCTGGAAGTCACGGTAGCTTTGGCTGTGGTCGTAGGAAAAGCCGTATTTGCCCAGCAGGGACGCGGTCACGTTGGACATTTCCCACCAGGGCGCAACATAGCCCTTTGGCGCTTCGCCGGTCAGTTTCTTGATCAGTTCGATGGACTTGACCAGAACATCTTCCTCCTGCGAGGGGGTCATGGCCACCGGGTTCTCGTGCAGATAGCCATGTGCGCCGATCTCGTGGCCTGCCTCGACGATCATGTCCATTTCTTTCGGGAACGTCTCGAGGGAATGGCCGGGGATGAAGAAGGACGTCCGCATCTCGTATTTCTTGAACAGGCGCAGCAGGCGCGGCACGCCGACTTCGGTCGCGAAGATGCCGCGCTGGATGTCGTTGGGTGAATCGCCACCACCATAGGAGCCAATCTGGCCCGCGACAGAGTCGATATCGGTGCCGAAGGCACAGTAGATTTTCTTGGTCATTTTGGTCTCCTCTTCGTTGTGTCAGTCGGTGTCGGGGCGGCGCTAGCCGCGGATGATCTCTTCGCAGCCAAGGGCTGCGCATAGCAGGGCTGTGTCTTGACCGGTCGGTGCCGACAGCAGGAAGCCTGTCGGCATGCCATCGGCATCGGTGCCGTTGGGAATGGAAACGCCGCACCAATCCAGGAAGTTGCCCAAGGAGGTGTTGCGCAGTGTCAGGCCGTTGTGGTGAAAGAAGACCTCCTGATCTGCTTCCAGCGGGCCTATTTCCATCGCGGTGGTGGCGGTGGTCGGGCAAAGCACGATCGAGGCGCCGATCCGGGCCGCGGTCGACGCCATGGTGCGCACCCTGGCCTGTTGCAGCATCAATATGTCGACCGCGCTCATGCTTTCGGCCAGTCTGATGCGCCGCACGACGCGGGCATCCATCTGTGCGGCGGCAGGACCGTGCACCCGATCCTGGTGGACCACCAGCGCCTCCGCACCGGCCAGAAAACCGTGCTGTGCAATGAGTTCGGTAAGTTCAGACAATTCGGGCAGCGAGATGCGCGTAATCCGCGCCCCAGCGGCTTCGAGCCTTGCCACGGTGGCGTCGAAATTGGCTGCAACCGAAGGCGCAAGCCCATCCAGCAGGATCTCGTCAGGGATGACGAAGGACAATGTGTCGGGTCGCGCGGCCTGCGCCTCGGGGGTGTCCTTTCCGCGCAACACCGCGTCGAACAGCGCGCAATCGGCGACCGTGTGGGCCAGTGGGCCAATCGTGTCGAGGGATCTGGCAAGGGGATAGACGCCGCCCATCGGATAGCATCCTGCCGAGGTCTTGTAACCCACCACGCCGTTGAAAGAGGCCGGTATGCGGACCGAGCCCCCGGTGTCCGATCCCATCGAGATCGGGACGATGCCTGCGGAGACGACCACGCCCGAGGCTGAGGATGATCCGCCGGGGCTGCGTCGTTGCCCGGCCGGCGCATGGACGTTGCGCGGCGTGCCGTAATGCGGGTTCAGGCCGATGCCGGAATAGGCGAATTCCGTCATGTTCACCGTGCCTGTCGTGATCATGCCGGCCCTATGGGCCGTCGCGATGACTGGCGCGTCGGCGGTCGCGGGTGGGTCTGTCCTGGTGACCGTGGCCCCGGCAGTGGTGATGCGACCTTTCAGGTCGAAAAGATCCTTCCATGCCACGGGAACACCGTCCAGCGGGCTGGCGGGCAACCCGGACTTGAACCGCAGGCGGGAGGCCTGTGCCTCTGCCATCGCCCTGTCACGGGTGGTTTCGATGTAGATCGCGTCGTCGGCGTGACGCTCCAGCCGATCATAGACCTCTTCGGTCAAGGTGACCGGATCGAGTTTCCCCGATCGCAGACCTTCAGATATTGCCTGTGCCGTGATGTGCGACATCGAATTTCCCCTAGTGGTCGATCACGGTGGCATTTGCGGATTTCCACGCGACAAACGCGCGCCCTCCTGCCTTCAGTCGATCGCGGTACTTGTCCACATGTCCTTCGACATTGATCTTCCTGCCGTCGACGAAGCTGACGATCATGTGCATGATATGCCCCACGATCTGCAGCCTTTCGATGGTGCAGGGGATGGTGTTCGAGCCAAAGTTTGCGCGCATCTCGTCTTCGGGTACATCGGCGGGAACCAGGTCCACCGCCTCGGCGGGCAGTATGATGCTCATTTCGCGGCCATCATGGGCGTCGATCCCGGCACGGTTCGCGCCACCCAGTATGCCGAAAGCCGTTTCCAGTATGACATTGCCATCCTCGCGTGCCTTGACGGTTCCCGGCAGGATCGTGTTCGAGCCGATGAAACGGGCGACGAACTGGCTGCTGGGCCGGGTGTAAAGTTCGCGCGGGGGGCTGACCTGTTCGATGCGGCCGGCGTTCATCACCACGATGCGGTCGGATAGGGCCAGGGCTTCGGACTGAGCGTGCGTCACGAAAACGAAGGTGATCCCGAGATCGCGCTGCAGAAGTTTCAATTCGTTCTGGATGCTTTTTCGCAGGTTCGCGTCGAGCGCGCCAAGGGGTTCGTCCAGCAGCAGGATGTCCGGTTCGACGACCAGAGAACGGGCCAGCGCGATGCGCTGGCGCTGTCCCCCCGACAGGCGCGCGGTGGGCATTTCGGCAATCCCGCTCAGGCCAAGCTTGTCGAGGATCTGGTCAACCTTTCGGTTGGCCTCTGCGCGCGGCATGTTCTTGACCTCAAGGCCGAAGAGCACGTTCTGGCGCACATTCATATGCGGGAAAAGCGCGTAGTTCTGAAAGATCATCGAGGTGGGGCGCTTCTCGGGGAGTTGGTCGTTCACGCGTTTGCCGCGGATCATCAGATCGCCCGATGTGACCGTCTCGAACCCGGAAATCATCCGCAGGGTCGTCGATTTGCCACAGCCGGAAGGTCCCAGGAATGCAATGAATTCCCCTTTCTCGACGTCCAGGTTGAAGTCGATGACGGCCGGTGTTCCATTGTCATAGGTCTTGTAGACGTTTGTGAGCTGAAGATCGTAGGCCAAGGGAAATGCGTCCTGTTCCTGGGAAAAGGGAAGGGGTGGTTCAGCCGGGCGGGCCGGCTGAACCAATGTCGACTTACGCAGAGAGGAACTCGTCCCACTTCTGGATCAGCAGGTCGTATTCATCCGGCCACTGGTGCCAGTAGGCCACGTTTGCTGCGCGCTCTTCCAGCGAGCCGCCGTCGCGCAGATCGCCTTCCTTGATGCCACGCTCGGTCGCGCCGACCCATGGCTTGCCCTCGTACCAGAAGGCGTACTTGTCGGGATCCATCACGTTCTTCACGTTCGTGGTGGGCGAGTAGTAGCCCTGCTCGGACACGGCGATGGCGGGCGGACCGGACAACCAGTAGTCGGCATAGGCCGCAACCGCTTCGAGGTTCGGCGAGGTCTTGAGCGGGGAAATCCCGATCGACCAGCCGCGATAGCCGCTCTTCATCGTGGCATAGGAGCATTCGACCCCCTGCGCCTTGACGGCCATCACTGCAGGCTGCCATGCGTCCGCAATGACCATCTCGCCCGAGGCCAGCAGGTTCACCAGTTCGCCGAAGTCACCCCAAAGCGCACGGAACTGCCCTTCTTTCTTCTTGGAAATCAGGAATTTGGCGGCTTCTTCGATTGAGGCTGCATCCGGGTTTCCGGGGTTGGCCACGTCCAGAAGGCCCAGTTCGTTCATCGCCAGAACGGCCTGGCCGAAGGCGATCAGCGGGTCCACGTTCAGACCTGTCTTGCCCTTGAACTTGGGGTCGAACAGCGAAGACCAGTTGGAGGCTTCTTCCGCATCCACCAGATCGGGACGATAGCCGATGGAGTCGTAGTTGTAGACCGTCGGCACCATGTTCAGGCGCGTCTGGCTTTCGTCTTCCCAGATCTGGCCGACGATCTGCTGGTTCAGCGCCCAGCGGTCCGACGGTTTAGTGAAGGTTTCACGAATGCCGGCCCAGTTTTTCAGATCAGCAGCAGCGACGGGCGCCAGCTTGTCCGTGGCAACCATTGCGGCAAGACGTTCGCCGATGATTTCCCAGCAATCGTAGGCGTCCGAACCGGACAGGATCTCGGTTTGCGTGTTGGGGAAGATGTCCGCCTTGCCATTGACCGAGCCGACACCGGACTTTTCCTTGAAGTCGTTGAGGATACGTTCCTGAACGGTCACCGACAGACCCACGGTCCGCAACTCCTGGCTGCCCAGGTTCGCGGCAAAGGCCTGCTGTGCGCCAAGGAATGGCATGCCGCCAGCCGCCAGCGCGGCGCCGCCCGCAGTGGTCTTTAGAAAGTTACGCCTTGAGAAATTTGAGTGTGTCACTTGTCTTCTCCTTGTTGAGGTCGTTTCGTCCTTGATGTTTGGGAAGGTTGCCCTTCCTTGCGTGTTCAGTAGCGCCCGACCATAAGCCCACCGTCCACGGTAATGACCTGACCCGTCAGATACCTTGCGGAGTCCGACGCGAGGAATGCGACGACATCCGCGATGTCATCCGGTAGCCCGATGCGGCCCAGTGGCACGATATCGCCGACTGTCTTGGCGCCCTCGGGTCCAAGGGAGTGTTTCTCGGACAAAAGCTGTGCGGTGCGGATGTATCCCGGCGCCACGCCGTTTACCCGCACGCCATTGCGGCCTAATTCGACAGCAAGGCCGCGCACCAGGCCGACCACGCCGGCCTTGGCGGAGGAGTAGTGCACATGTTCGTCCCAACCATAGGCGACACCCATGATCGACGACAGGCAGATGATCGTGCCGCTGCCGCGGGCCTTCATGCCTGGCGCAGCTGGCCGGATGACGCGCAGCATACCCTTGAGATCGATGTCGAATGTATGATCCCATTTTTCATCGGTCAGCTGTTCAAGCGGGACACGATGCGCGATCCCTGCATTGGCAACGATCGTGTCGATCCTGCCGAAACGGGTTTCGATATCCTTGACGACGGCATTGGCACGATCGGTGTCTCGCACGTCGAGATGCTGAAACTCCGCCTCGCCCCCGGCCTTGCGGATTTCCTGCACAACGCTGCGGCCATCGTCCTCAAGAACGTCGGTGACCACAACATGATCACCACGCGCCGCAAGGGCCTTGGCGGTGGCGCGCCCGATGCCGATCCCGGCACCCGTGATCAGTGCAACTGATGTCATAGCATTACGTCTCCCGAATTTGGTGACAGGGTCTGGCCCACATAGATGCGCGCCGCGTCTGAACACAGAAATGCAACGGTTTCGGCGACATCTTCGGGCTCTCCGAAGTGGCCCAGCGGCAGCTCTGCCGCCTTTGCAGCGCGCCACTCCTGCGACAGTGCACGCACCAGCGGCGTGTTGATCGGGCCTGGCGCGACCGCGTTGACCCGCACGCCCTGTTTCGACACCTCGCGGGCCAGCGCCTTGGTCATGCCGATGATGCCTGCCTTCGCGGCGGAGTAGTGGACCAGTTCCACCCCCCCGATCTGGCCGAGTTGGGATGCCATGTTCACCACGCATCCGGATTTCCGGGCAATCATGTGGGGCAGGACCGCGCGAGTGCACAGGAACGTGCCGCGCATATGGACCGCGATCATGCGATCGAAATCGGCAGGTTCCAGATCGACAAATCGAGACTGGTGCACGTGGCCTGCGTTGTTGACCAGATGGGTCGGGGCCCCGAATGCGGCGATGCAGACCTCGAGCATGCGGGCCACATCTGCCTCTTGTGACACATCGCCCTGTACCGGCAGGCCGCCGATCCTTTCAGCAGCCTCTTTCGCGGACTGCTCGTTGTAGTCATTGACGACCACGTTGTAGCCCAGCCCTGCAAGCTTGGTGGCAACGGCAAGGCCGATACCCGATCCCGCGCCTGTGACGATGACCGTATTCATGCGATGTCTTCCTGCATGGCCATTTTCTTTGCCCGCCGTACGCTCAGGCCCATGAGGATCCCGTAGACCGACAGCAGCGCGAAGGAGAACAGGGTCGTCATCACGCCGAAGGCAAAGATGTTCGGGTGGATCTCGACCGAGAAGGTGCCATAGATCGCCAGCGGCAATGTCTGATCGCGGCCAGAGGCGAACAGCGTGCGCGGGAATTCGTCGAAGCTGAGGGTGAAGGCAAACAGCATTGCCGACAGGACCCCCGGAAAGATCAGCGGGAAGGTCACCTTGCGAAATGTCGTGATGGGCGAGACACCCAGCGACCAGGACGCTTCCTCGACAGAGCCGTCAAAGCGGTTGAGGATCGCCAGCATCACCAGAAAAGCGAAGGGGAAGGTATAGACCACATGCGCCAGGAAGGCGGTGCTCCACCAGTGACGCTCGATCCCGACGACGTTGTTGGCCAGAAGCGAGGTGCCAAGGCCGGTCAGCACGCCCGGCACCATCATGCCCAGAACGATCAGGTAGAATACGACGCCCGCGCCACGGAACCGTTTGCGGAAGGCCTGCGCGGCCATGACGCCCAGAACGGTGGCGGTGACCATGGTCATGAAGGCCAGTGTCAGCGAACGCACCAGTGCCTCACCGACGGGCAGGGGCGCGATACGCGATGGCGGGGTCAGACCGAAGAGGTGCTGATACCAGTAGGTGGACCATGAGAGGATCGGAAACTGCGGCCCGCCTTCGGGACCCTGCTGGAAGGACAGGATGCCCAGCACGATGAAGGGACCATAGAGGAACAGGATGAAAAGGCCGACATAGACGGCAAGGATGGGCTTCAGAACCTTGGATTCCATCACTCAAATCTCCCGTTTCAGATCGACGATGCGCAGGAAACCTGCAACGACGATGCCCAGCAGGATGGTCAGGATCACCCCGACAACCGATGCCATGGCCCATTTCAGCGATCCCACCTGGGTCACGATGATGTTGCCCAGCAGGTTCACCTTGCGCCCGGACAGCGCGCCGGAGGTGGCGAATTCGCCCAGCACCATCACGCTGACGAAGATGGCTCCGACGACAACACCGGGAAGACTGAGCGGAAAGATGATCTTCCAGAAGATGCGCCCGAAACCTGCACCCAGGTCGCGCGCGGCCTCGATGATGTTGCGGTCGATCCGGCCCAGCATGAAGGCGATGGGGCCCACCATGAAGACGACGTAGATCTGCGTCATGCCTATGATGACGGAGAGTTCGGAAAACAGCAGTACTTCGATCGGCGTATCGATCAGGCCGACTTTCTGCAGGATGATGTTGATGGCCCCTTCCTTGCCCAGCATGGGCCGCCATGCCAGCACGCGGATCAGGAACGAGGTCCAGAAGGGGATGACGCAGAGCACCAGCAACACGGTCGAGACTGTCTTGCTCTTGACCAGAAGGCCCACGTAGAGGGCTGCGGGGTATCCGATCACGAATGTCAGGGTCAGTACGATCAGCCACAGCCGGATCGTCGTCCAAAGCGCTCCGACATATGCCTCGGAGGCGAAAAAATTCCGCCAGCTGTCCAGGGTCAGGGTCGAATTGATCGCAAAGGTCGTCTGCGTCCAGAACGATACGTAGACGATCATCATGATCGGTGCGACCAGGAACAGGATCATCCAGACGACGCCGGGGGCAAGCAGCCGGAACGTGTTTGTCTTTTGCCTGTTGGTACTTGCGGCACTCATCTTGCGGACTCCTTGCCGAATACGATCGCCTGTGCGGGATCCCATGAGAGAACGTAATTCTGCCCGACTGTCAGATCGCGCGGCTCACCCAGGCTGAGGTGGTGATCGACCTCGACCGTCTTGTGGTCCGCTGTTTCGAACAGAAAGATGATGGAGGACCCCAGGTATTCGCTGGCCAGGTAACGGACGGGCAGCGCAGGGCCCGGCAAGTCGGAGGCATCCGCGTCGAAGATCCGGGTGCGGTCATACCGTATTGCGTAGACATCGGTGTCGTTCGGCCGCGCCGAAGCTACGGACACCGCACCGAAAGCGCCGTGGAACATACCATCTTTCAGGCTGCCCTCGAACATGTTGAAACGGTTGAGAAACTGCGCCACATCCGAGACGGCGGGGCTGTCATATATCGAATCCGGCGTGCCGTGTTGAATGATCCGGCCTGCGTCCAGGACCGCGACCCTGTCGCCCATTGCCAGCGCTTCGGTCTCGCTGCCGGTCACGTGGAGGAAGGTCACGTCAAGCCTTTCGCGGATCGCGCGCAGTTCGGTCTGCATCCGTTCGCGCAGGTTGGCGTCAAGCGCGCCCAGCGGTTCGTCCAGCAGTACCAGCTTGGGCTGCATCACCAGCGACCTTGCCAGTGCCACGCGCTGTTTCTGTCCGCCGGAGATCTGATCGGGGTTGCGGTCTTCCAGGCCGGACAGGCCCACCATGTCGATCGACGCCCTGACGCGATCCGTGATCTCGGCGTCCGGCACCTTGGTTGCGCCGTGGCGCAGGCCAAAGGCCACGTTTTCGAAGATGGTCAGATGTGGAAACAGGGCGAAGTTCTGGAAGACGAAACCGATCCCGCGCTCATGTGCGGGCAAATCGGTGATGTCGCGCCCCTGAAACCAGATGCGGCCTTTGTCAGGCGTCTCAAATCCGGCGATCACGCGCAGCAGTGAGGTCTTGCCCGAACCCGATGGCCCCAGAAGCGCGATGTAGCTGTTGTCCTCGGCTACGAAATCGATGCCGTCGAGCGCAGTCAGATTGCCATATCTGCGCGTCACACCCTCCAGCCGAAATATGGGGTCGCTTTGCGTCATAGAGCCCTCTTTTTGTTGTGAAGGCAGGCCGCGGTCGAGCTGTGTGGCCCGCATCGGGGCGCATTGAAAGCGCCCCGTCACAAAATGTATAACGTATGAAATGACTGATTGGCTTTTATAGCAAGAGTCATCTTTTCAGAGTTATCTCTGAAAAATTCCACCAAAAGTGGAAATATGCTACGTGAATTGGGTTATTTCGCAAAAATTCTAACGAATATCGAATGCAAAAGTCATTTTTAGACTCTGTTCAGATACTTTGGGATCAACTCGCTCTCGGGGATCAGCGCGACAATCTTGAGCCGGGCCAGGCTCTTGTAGGACAGGATGCGCAGATGCTCGCGCAGATACTCTGTCGAGGCGTTGATCTGTCGTGACCCGATCAGATGGAAAAGGGTGCCATATTGATCAAGGGCGACCGTATCGACCGGCAGTCCGAGATCGCTGAGGGCCTTGTCCATCGCGGATAGCAGAAGGCGATTGTTGTTGATGATTTCGACCAGCGCGCTGTTGGGGGCCCGGCCAAGACAGTAGCGCATCAGCGCGTCTTCAAGCTCGGCCGCGTCCTTTGCCTTGCCGCTTTCGATCTGATCAGAGATGCGCGCGATCTGCGAATGGTCGATGAAATCGGTCGCCATCCGCAGGGCTGCCGGTTCCATGATGCTGCGCAATTCGAATTTCTCGCGCAGCGTTCGGGCGGTCAGCGGTCCGGCAAGCCAGTGCGAGGTGGCCCCCTTGCGGATCAGCCCGCGCTCGTTCAAGCGGCTCAGCACATCGCGCGCCACCGTGCGACTGACCCCGAGATGGTTTGCCAGTTCTGTTTCGATCACCCTGAATTCACCGAAGATCTGGCAGGCGGCGATCTCTGCTTCGACCTTGTCATAGACCCTCAGCCATGTCCCGCGAACGGCGAGCGCGGAACGCGAGGCGGGCGGAATGTCGAAATCGAATTCATCCAGCGGCTTGCGGATGGGCGTCAGATTGCGTGAAGCCTGACCGACCAGGTAGCCGCGACCCCGGAACCGGTGGATCAGACCTTCGGCGTTCAGCATCCGCAAAGAAGCCTGAACAGGCGCGCGGCTTGTCTGCATCAGCTTGGCGATGGGGCCTTCGATCAGCACAAGGCCATCAGGCAAGCGGCCGGACACGATATTGTGCCGCAAGACCCGGCTGATCGTTTCATAGAGGGGCTCCTGCCCAGCGTTGTTGGGCTGTGCGGTCATTGGGACGCCGTTCCCAATGACGCGATGAAGCGGTTCCAGGCGCGAGCGGCGTAATTGTATTCATCCATCACCGTGTTCCACAGCGCGATACGGCTGACCCGTTCACGGTAGGCGCCGCCGGGGCGGCGCTGGCCCGCCCGGACCACGATCCTGCCATCGGGACCTTTCAGATCGCAGCGGGCGATATCCCCATCATACCAATATCCCCATTCCTCGGGGCTGAGATATTCGCGCACCCCTTCGGCGTTGGTCATGTAATGCCCTTGCCGGGCCATCAGGGCACCTGCCGGGCCAGCCAGCCACCAGTTCAGATAGTCATAGGCCATGTCCAGCTGGCTGCCGCTCAGATGCCGCGCCAGCGAGGCGCCCCCATGCCAGGCGCGGTACCCTTCGCGGGGGAAACTTTCGCAAAAGACACCCTGCATCGCGCCAAGATTGCCATAGGATGGCGACCACATGCTCTGCACCGATACCCGATCGGCGCGCACAAGCGCCTCGGCCTGGTCGGGCGAGACCCAGCTGCCGACAAAAAAACCTTGTTGGCGCAGCGTTTCCAGCAGGGCCATGAGGCTGTCGATCTCGTCCACGGTCATGTTGCCGATATCCTGGAACGTCAGGTCGCCGTTCGCCTCGGCTGCCAGCGCAACGTCAAAGATGCCGATCGCTGGCTCGTCGACCAGGGCGATGCGCCCGCGCGCGCGCCGGTCCAGAAGCCAGGCCCAGCTTGAGCCCTCGGGCCCTTCATCGCCAAAAAGGCGGCGGTCAAAGCCGAAACTGTCCACGTTATGGGCGGTCGGTAACATGCTGATCATCGGCATGGGCTGCTGGCCCAGCGTGCCGTCGGGCTGAACATAAAGCTTGCGCACCGGGGCATCGCCATGGCCATGCCAGGTGTATTTGCTGATGCCCCCGGCCTTGGCGAGATCTCCGATATTGTCCCATTGCCGGATGCGTCGCGTGTCAATTGGCTGCAGCGCGCCCCAGTACCAGACGATATCAAGGTTGTGAAAGCACTGTTCGTATACGTCATAGTTCAACGGATCCATGGCCGCACGGTGCTGACAGGTCAGGAAGTCGAGCGATTCATGCTGGATGTCAAATCCCAGATCCGCGACGGCCATCTGCCGGACTTCTTCCAGAAGGGTGACATCGGTACCCCGCACGCGCAGGACCCGCCTTTTCACTTGCGCTGGTGCCGCAAGCTTGTGGGAATGGCGCAGATCGGCAGGCATGGAAGGCGGTTGTCTCCCCTTGAGCGGTCCGTACATCGGCCCCGCGAATGTATGTGGCCTATGTCATGACACCGCAAAGGCGCCTGCCGCGCAAGTCGGCATCATGTCGGAATGCGCCCTCTTTCGCATGGATCCGTCGCCCGCCGGGATTGCGGGCGACCGGAGATGGCATAACAGGCCCTCAGCCCAGGTGCGCGCGGACAGCGGCCAGCAAGGTCTTGCGCTCGGCGCGGGCGGCCAGTGCCTCGGCCATGTCGACCTTGCGGAACTTGACCGGTGTGTGCGGCTGCAACTGTCCGATCAGGTCCATATCCGCCGAGATGATCGCCCCAAGCGTGAAATATCCGCCACCCGACACCGCGTCGCGGTGCAGCACGATCGGCTCCAGCCCGCCCGGCACCTGGATCGAGCCATAGGAATAGCAGCCATCCACGATGTTGGAGGGATCGGCGCCCGCGCCGAATGGCTGTTCGCGCGCCACGAACTCCAGCGGTTTGCCGCCCTTGAAACGGTATCCCATGCGGTCCGCCTCAAGCGCGACAGCCCAGTCATCGGCAAAGAAGCCTTCCTGCGCTGCAGGGGTCAGCCGGTGCCAGTAAAGCCCCGGCAGGACGCGCAACTCTGCCGGTTTTCCGGGAAGGCGGCGCAGGTTTGCCGGAACACTCAGCCCCGGTTCGATCATGTCCGCCTCACCCAGCGGGATCACGTCGCCCGCCTGGATATTGCGCCCCTCGATGCCACCCAAGGCGCCGATGGGATAGGTCGAGCGGCTGCCAAGGGCAGGGGGCGTGTCGATCCCGCCGCTGATGGCGATATAGGCCCGCGCACCGGACTTGAGGAAATCGAAGCTCAGCGTCTGGCCGGCCTTTACCTCGAATGCGGCCCAGCCGTCCTGCACCACGCCATCGACCTTGGGTGGCAGGTCTGCGCCCGTTACGGCCACCAGGACATCCTTCTCGAATGTCAGGGTGGGCCCCATGAACACGACTTCCAGTCCGGCTGCGCCTTCGGGGTTGCCCACCAGCATGTTGGCGACGCGCAAGGCAAAGCGGTCCATCGCCCCGCCGATCGGAATGCCAAGGTGGAAGTACCCGGGACGGCCAAGGTCCTGGATAGAGGTGGACAGGCCGGGTTGTATGACTTTAAGCGACATTGAGCGCCTCCATCAGCTTGGCGTTTGTACCGGGCATGTCCGCGTTGAAGGCATCAAGATCGAAATCGACTTCGGCAATGCGCGGCACGTAGGTATCGGCCTCGACCTCGGCCAGGATGCGATCGTATTCGGCGCGGTCGATCGGTTTCCACTTCACGATGTCACCGGGTTTGAAGAACACCATGAAATCGCTCAGATAGCTTTGCTTCTGCTCGGGATCGAAGATCGGCATCGGGGTTACGCCGAACATCTGGTAGCCTCCCGCGCCCCGCACCGAATAGATGCAGGAAAAACATCCGCCATAGCCCACGGTCAGCTTGGGCGTATCTGTGCGTGGCCGCAGGTATTTTGGCACCTGCAGTTGTTTTTCGCGCTCGACCAATTGGTAGAGGAAGGGCAGGCCGGCCACGAAACCCACCATCGACACGAACCAGGGCTGCGAATGATGCGCCTCGATGAAGGCTTCCACGCTGTCGAAGCCGTTGATCCTGGCCGCATAGTCCAGATCCGTGCCGGACGGGTCCTGGTGACGCTCGCGGAAACGCATGAGTGTCTCATGCGTCCAGGGATCCTGGTAGTAGACCGGGATTTCGATGATCCGGGTCTTGAGCCGCTTTTCAGCGTCCTCCGCCCGGTGTTCCAGTTCCTTGACCTTCTTCATCATCTCGTCGGGGGAAATGACATCAGGGTCGAAACGGACCTGGAAGGATGCGTTCGCGGGACAGATTTCTGTCACGCCCTTGATCTTGGCGTCACGCACAGCGTTGCTCATCGAGAGGGATTTGAAAAACGCGTCCAGCGACATTTCATCGTCCATCTCGACATAGATGTGTTCGTCGCCACCGTAGGTATAGCGTGTCTTCACGATTTGCCTCCTGTGATTAGTGGGTAGGTTTGAGGTTGCCGGCAGCGAGCCAGGGTTCGAGCCATTGGGTGTGGAAATCGTCGGCCTGAACGGAAGCATCGCACGCCAGCGCCAGATGCAGGGCTTTCGTCGTTTTCAGCCCGCCGATCTCCAGCCCTTCCAGCGCGGTGATCATGAGGGCGATCGCGGCCTCGCGGTCCTTGCCGTGCACGATCAACTTGCCCAGAAGCGAGTCGTAGAATGGTGGAACCTGATAGCCGTCATAGAGAAAATGATCGAACCGGATGCCTTCCCCCTCAGGGATACGCAGCTCGCTGACCTGTCCGGGGAAGGGCAGGAACTGCATCATCGGATCCTCGGCGTTCAGGCGCACCTCGATGGCGTGACCTGCGCGGGTGATGTCGTGCTGCTTTTGGCGCAGCTTGCCGCCACCGGCCACATGGATCATCTCTTGCACAAGGTCGGTACCGGTCAGCATCTCTGTCACGGGATGCTCCACCTGGATGCGGGTGTTCATCTCGATGAAGAAGAACTCTCCGGTGTTGCTGTCGTAAAGATATTCCAGCGTGCCTGCGCCCACGTAGTTCACGGCCTTGGCCAGTGCCACGGCGGTATCGCACAGATGGGCGCGGGTCTTTTCGTCCAGACAGGCCGCACCAGCTTCTTCCCAGACCTTCTGGCGCCGCCGCTGCATGGAGCATTCACGCTCGAAATAGTGGACGGCATCGGTTCCGTCGCCCATGATCTGCACTTCGATATGGCGGGGCGCGTTGATCGCGCGCTCAAGATAAAGTCCACCATCCCCGAAGGCCGCCTTGGCCTCGGCCTGGGCCTGCGGAGCCATCTTGCGCAGCTCCTCTTCGGTCTGCGCGATGCGGATACCCTTGCCACCGCCGCCTGCAGCGGCCTTGATCATCACCGGATAGCCCAGATTCGCGGCCACGTTCACCGCGTCCTCCACGGTGTCCAGCCGTCCTTTCGAGCCGGGTACAACGGGCACACCGGCCGCTTCGGCGGCCTGACGCGCCGCCACCTTGTCACCCATCCGGTCGATGGTATCGGCTGAGGGGCCCACAAAGGTGATGCCCGCGGCATCCAGCGCGCGCACAAAGCCTGCGTTCTCTGCCATGAAGCCGTAACCGGGGTGAACGGCATCTGCCCGCGAGGCCTTGGCCGCCGCGACCACAGCATCGACGTTAAGATAGGACTGAGCCGCCGGCGCAGGTCCTATGCAGATGGATTCGTCCGCCATGCGCACCGCCAGCATATCGGCGTCGGCCTCGGAATGGGCCTGGATGGTATGGATTCCCATTGCCTTTGCCGCGCGGATGATCCGCACCGCGATTTCACCACGGTTGGCGATCAGCAAGCGTTCGATGGGCATTTCTCAGGCCCCGATCTCTGCCAGGGGCTCACCTGCGCTGATTGCCGCGCCATCCTCGGCCAGATAGCCTTTGAAGGTGCCGGAGGTCTCGGCCTTGACGTCGATAAAGGTCTTCATCACCTCGATCAAACCGATGATGTCCCCTTCTGCGACAGGATCGCCGGGCTTCTTGAACAGTGGCTCGCCCGGTGCCGCCTGAGTGTAGAATGTGCCGGGAACGGGGGAAAGAACCTGTGCCATGTTGGTCTCCTGCTTGGGTGATGTGATCAGAGCGTTTTCGCGATTTCTGCCGCTGTGACGATGCGGATGCCAGCGTCCTGCAGACCGGCGCGGATGGCCTGTCCCATGACCAGCGCGCCGGGCGTGTCCGAGTGAAAGCAGATCGATTCAAAGGGGATCTCGATCTCGTCGCCTTCGACCGTGGTGACCTTGCCGGTCTTGCAGGCCTTTACGCATTTCGCGGCGATCTGCGCGGGGTCGGGACGGCCGACCTGACGCCGAAAGACGATCGAGCCGGAATTGTCGTAATCCCGATCAGCGTAGAATTCGCGGATCACCGGATGACCGGCCCGCTTGGCGGCGGCATAGGTCTTGGAGATACCCATACAGAACAACAGCGAATCCGGGCTGGTGATCTGCAGCGTATCGACCAGCATTTGCGAAAGATCCTCGTTCACCGCCGCCTCCATATAGAGCGCGCCATGCAGTTTGACGTGCTGGAGCGGTGAACCGTGGCGCCGCCCGAATTCGCGGATGGCCCCGATCTGGTAGACGATGTCGTTGATCAGTTCGGCCGGATCCGTCTTGATGTAGCGCCGCCCGAAACCCTGCAGATCCGCATAGCCGGGATGCGCCCCGAGGCCCACGCCATGCGCCTGCGCCAGCTTGACCACGCGGTCCATTGCGTTGGGGTCGCCCGCGTGGAAGCCTGCGGCGATATTCGCGGAGCTGATGATCTGCATGATCTCTTCATCCGGCGCGTCACCCAGCACCCATTGGCCGAAACCTTCGCCCATGTCGCAATTCAGATCGACTGCATCTTTCATGGTCACGTCCTTCTGTTGGAGTCGCTATACAATCGCATCTGGAACCGGAATTGATATTTCATTTTTTCATTGATGCATTATCGGTTTTTCAGATACCTTTCGGCAGCGCCATCGTGCGGTTTGGGATAGTCCATGAATTTCAAGCACTTGAAATACTTCGTTGCGACCGCCGATACCGGGCAGGTCAGCCGGGCGGCCAAGTTGCTCTCGATTTCGCAATCTTCCGTGACCGGATCAGTGCGCGAACTTGAGGCAATTCTGGGCGTCACCCTGTTCGAGAGACGGGCGCAGGGCATGGAATTGACTAAGGCGGGCCGCGAATTCCTGCAGGTGGCGCGGGACATCCTGGAAAAGGTCGAGGCGGCGCATCAGATCGACCGTGGCACCTCGGATATCGGTGGCACCTTGACGGTGGCCGCGACCTATACCGTGATTGGCTATTTCCTGCCTTATCATCTGGGTCGGCTGGCGCAGATTTACCCCCGCATCGACATCCGCATCGTCGAGTTGAACCGCCAGAGCATCGAGGAGCAGTTGTTGCGCGGTCAGATCGACATGGCTGTCGCGCTGACCTCGAACATTCACCGTGAGGGTATCGAGACGGTGACGCTGCTGAAGTCGCCTCGGCGCGTCTGGGTGCCTGCGGGGCATGCCTTCTGCCAGGGCGGTGAGGTGTCGTTGAGCCGGATCGCGCAGGAGCCATACGTGATGCTGACCGTGGATGAGGCGGCCCATTCCAGCATGAAATACTGGAACCGCCATAACGCCCATCCGAACATCAAGTTGCGCACATCCTCGGTCGAGGCGGTGCGGTCACTGGTGGCCAATGGGCAGGGAGTGACGATCCTGTCTGACATGGTCTACCGGCCCTGGTCGCTGGAGGGGCGGCGGATCGAGACGGTGTCCACGGATATCGAGGTGCCGACGATGGATGTGGGTCTTGCCTTCAATCGCGCCACGCCACTGACGCCTGCAATGAAGGCGCTTCAATCCTATTTCTCGGCGGCCTTCCTGTCACCAAAACTTCAGTTCTGATTGGCCTGCACTTGTGCCGGGACGGTGCATCGGCGATAGACTGGGCGTCATGACCAACGGATACAAAGCCCCGGTGCGCCTCGTGGCCGGCTTGTCGAAAGTCTTTGAATGATTGTCGGCCTTGGGCTGATCATGCCCTTTTTTCTTTATATCCTTGCCGGTGTCGCCGCCCAGATCCTGTTGCGCCACGGGGCCGATCAGCAACGCTGGCTGGATGCGTTCATCTTCTATCTGGCCTTGCCCGCCTTGCTGTTTCAATCGGTGCGGGTCGTGCCGCCCGGTGCTGCAAGCTTGCTGGGTTTTCTGGCCGTGACCACCGCCGTGACCGGCACGATGTTTGTGCTGGGCTGGCTGATCGGGCGCGCCAACAGGACAGAGGATCATCCTGCGGTTTTCGGTCTGGCGGCCAGCTATTCGAATATCGGCTACATGGGACCCGCGCTGACGGTGGCGGTGCTGGGACCGGCGGCCGGTGCGCCTGCAGCTTTTGTGTTTTGCGCTGATGTTCTGCTGATCTTCACGATATGGCCCGCAATGATCGCCAGCGGTTCACGCGGGATGCTGCGCATCCTGCAGTCGCTGAAAAAGGTCGTGACCCATCCATTCATCCTTGCCACGCTGGCTGCGCTGCTGTTTGCCAGAACGGGCTGGACGCTGCCTGCCTTTCTGGACACGCCGCTGACGGGCTTTCAGCATGCCGCGGCACCCGCGGCGCTGTTTTCGCTTGGCCTGACGCTGGCGCGCAACCGGGGTGGACCGGTCGGAACCAGGCTTGGCGCCTGTCTTGCGATAAAGCTGATCGGCCACCCGCTTGCCGTTGCGCTTGCCTTTGTTCTGGTGTCCGGATTCGACCCGCTCTGGGTAGCGACGGCCATCATCATGGGGGCGTTGCCGCCTGCCGCGAATGTCTATGTCATGGCGCGAGCCGAAGGCATCAGCGTATCCCTGGCCGCCCGCACGGTGCTGTACGGAACAGCCTTTTCGGCAATCACGCTGCCTGTGGTCATCTCGCTGCTCGCCTGAGAGGGCCACGCCGCCAAGACTGATGTCCTGCGCGGCCAAATCATTCGACGGAATGCTTTTCGATGGTTAGCATGGCCCTGGCCGAAGTGATGCTTGAGTCATGGCGATGCCTTTAGGCCTCGCCGCCGGCTTGGTCGGCGAAGGTGCTGAATGTGGAAAGGACAAGCGATGTGTGATGCAGCCAAGAGTGGGTCCGCGGTTCCGACGGTACTTATCGAAAACGGGCGGACCCGTGTGACGCAGTGGTTTTTTCCCAAGCGCGGCGACAATACCGGCTGGCACCGGCATGATTACGATTATGTGGTCGTTCCCGTTCAGGATGGGGTGCTCGAGATCAAGGATGCGACGGGCGCCATTACACGGTCGGAGCTGAAAGTTGGTGTACCGTATTTCCGTTGTCTTGGTGTCGAGCATGACGTGCTCAATGGTAATGATGCCGGGTTTGCCTTCATTGAAGTCGAGTTTCTGGACAGCGCGAAGCCCTAGCCGATGCGCAAACCAAATTTTTGTGCGCAAATCGCCTATTTCGCCAAACGGCATCAGGTAGGTTTGCCCCAAGGATATGAGGGCCGGTGTTTGTGACGAACCGTCCGACAGGAGGAAAGGATGTTTTTTTCTACCGACCACTTTGATGCCGTCGACAAGAACAAGGTCTGGTCCCGAACGATCTCGGAAACCTATTTCCCGCTCTCCGTCGAATGTCAGGATCCTGTGCGTTTCAGGGGGTCTCTGAAATCCTGGGGCCTTGGCGTTATGGGCCTGTCCGAGATGGAGTGCGACAGCGTCATGTACCGTCGCAACAAGAGCCACTTCAAAGAAGAAAAAGACAACAGCCTGCTGATTACGATCCCCCATCTCGCCGATGTCCATTTTCACCAGGCGTCGCGTCAGACCAGCTGCGCACCGGGCGGCTTCCTGGTCGAACAGGGCGACATGCCCTATGAATTCTCGCACAACATGCGGAACAAGCTTTGGGTGCTGAAGGTGCCCACGGCGAGTGTGCAGTCCCGCTTGGGGCCAACGGAAAGACTGAGTGCACTTACCTTCGACGCGCGATCCGGGATCGGGTCCTATTTTGTCGGTGCGGTGCGAAACACGATCGAAAGCATTGATGTCATCAACGATGCCGCGCGCGAAATGGCCGGGCAACACCTGCTGGATCTTCTGTGCCTGTCGATGCGCAGTGATGACCGCATCCTTGACAGTTCTGTATCGACAATTCGTGCCGCGCATCTGCAGCGTGCGGAACAGTTCATCCGCGACAATCTCGCGAACCCGAATTTGGGCCCGCAGATGGTCGCGGAATCCTGCGGCATTTCCCTGCGGTATCTGCAGGGGCTTTTTGCCGAAAACGATTGCTCTGTCGCCAGCTATATTCGCGACAAGCGGCTGACTCGCTGTCACGAGACACTGGAGATGGCGCACGACACCTCCAGCATGGCGCAGATCGCGCATAAATGGGGCTTTTACGACCAGGCCCAGTTCTGCAAGCACTACCGCAACAGGTTCGGCTGCACGCCGACCGACACGCGCAAGAAAAGGCGGTTGGCGGCGTCAGTCCGCCCCGTCTGACAACCAAAGAATGATGAACGTCCAACGCCCTCGGTTTCGCGGGCGAACGATATTGCTTGTCGTGCGTCCGGCAGGCGCGAAAAAGGATAGGGAAACAAGATGACGAAGACGAGAGTCGCAGTTGATGTCGGTGGCACCTTCACCGACGTATGCATCATGGACGAGGATACCGGCCAGATCCGGATCGAAAAGACGCCGTCAACACCCGATGACCCGATGCGCGCCATCATGACCGGCGTGTCGGATGCAAAGGTGGATCTGTCCGATGTGACGATGTTTTCACACGGGACAACAGTCGCCACCAATGCCTTGATCACCCGCAGGCTGCCGCGTGTTGCCATGGTCTGCACCGAAGGGTTTCGCGATGTGGTCGAGATCCGCCGCTCGAACAAGGAAGACCTTTGGGACACTTACAAGGATGTCGCCAAACCCTACATCCCGCGCCGCGACCGTCTGACTGTCAAGGAGCGCGTGGATGCGGCTGGAAAGATTATCCAGGAACTGGATGTGGAAGAGGCACGCCGTGTCGCCGCGATCCTGAAAAAGCGCGACGTCAAGGCGGTCGCCGTGTGCTTCATCAATTCCTATGTCAACGGAGAGAACGAAGTGCGGATGCGCGCAATCCTGCGCGAGGTGATGCCGGATGTGCATATCTCGATCTCGTCCGAGATCATGCCCGAGATCTTCGAGCATGAACGGTTTTCGACAACGATGGTCAATGCCGTCGTGTCGCCGGTGGTGGTCGATTATGTTTCGCGGCTCAGCGACAAGCTGGCCGACGGTGGATACAAGCGTGACCTACTTCTGTTGCACTCGGGCGGGGGGGTGATGACGCCCGCAAGCGTCAAGGATTTTGCGGCCCGTCTGGCGGGATCGGGCATCGCGGCGGGGGCCATCGCCAGCCGTTTTATCGGCAATCTGTGCGGCTATGAGAATTCCATCGGTTTCGACATGGGCGGGACCAGCACGGATGTGTCGCTGACATACCGTGGTGAATCCACGGTGACGAAGGACTGGTATATCGAATACGGCTACCCGATCCGGTTTCCCAGCATCGAGGTGCTGACCATCGGCGCGGGGGGGGGCTCGCTGGCGTGGAAAGACGAGGGCGGATCGCTGCGCAACGGGCCGCAATCCGCCGGGGCCTATCCCGGACCGGCCTGCTATTCCAATGGCAACGAGGTGGCGACCAACAGCGATGCGAACGTGGTGCTTGGCCGACTGGGTTACAGCCTTGCTGGGGGCGACATCACGCTTGATCCCGCGCTGGCCGAAAAGGCCGTGCGCGAAACCGTGGCAGAGCCTTTCGGCATGGAGCTTCACGAAGCCGCAGAGGCGATCATCGACGTGGCCAATGCCAACATGGCCAACGCGGTACGCCTTCTGTCGATCAGCCGAGGCCATGATCCAAGGGATTTCGCGCTGATCGCCTTTGGCGGTGCGGGCGCCCTGCATGGTGCTGCGGTCGCCAGGGAGTTGTCGATTCCGGTCGTCATCGTGCCGCCAAACCCCGGCGTGACATCGGCCATGGGATGCCTTTTGGTGGATATCCAGCACGACTTTTCCGACAGCTTCATGGCGGATGCCGCCACAACGACGGCGGACGACCTGGAGGCTGCCTTTTCCAAGATCGAGAAAGAGGCCGTGACCCGGTTGCGCCATGAAGGTGTGGCGCCAGAAGATACCGTCCTGCAACGCTCGGTCGAGATGATGTATCAGGGCCAGTGGCGATCGCTGTCTGTCTCGGCACCCTCAAAGATCACCAGCACCAAGGATCTGGTGAACGGCTTTCACAACGAGCATGAGCGTGAATACAACTTCCGCCGTGAAGACGCCCCCGTCAGCATCTTCCGCGTCGGCGTCAAGGCGACGGGCGTGGTCCAGAAGGCCAAGTTGCCGTCCTTCGAGGTGGTCAAGCACGCGCCCGAACCGTCAGGCACGCGCTCCGTCTGGTTCAGGGGCGAAAAGTGCGAGGCCGCGATCTATGACCGCGCGAAAATGAGGGCAGGGGCCGAGTTCACTGGTCCCGCAATCGTCGAACAGGTCGACTCGACCGTCGTCGTACCGCCAAAGGCCACGGCCAAGGTCGATCAATACATGAACATTCTGATCCGTGTGAAGGACTGAGCCATGAACAGTACAGCCAAACAGGACCTGGACCCGGTCACATTCGAGGTTCTCAAGAATTCCTTCATCACCTCGGTCGACCAGATGGCCGAACAGATGCTGCGAACCTGCTATTCCTTCGTGATCTACAACCGCGACTTCTCGAACGGTCTGCACGATGCCGATGGCAACTGCGTGGCTCAGGGCAATTCGGACATCGCGGTGCACGTGGGGACTCTGCACTATACCTGCAAGGACGTGATCCGCGTCTTCAAGGGCGACATGTACCCGGGCGATGTCTACGCGATCAACGATCCTTATGCGGGCGGCACGCATTTCAGCGACGTGCGCCTGATCCGCCCGATCTTCGATGAGGAAACACTGATTGGTTTCTCGCAGTCCAACGGGCACTGGTCCGATCTTGGCGGCTCCGTTCCGGGGTCGTTCAATGTCGCCGCGCACGAGATGTTCGGCGAAGCGGTGCGGATCACACCGATCCGTCTCTTCCACAAGGGCAAGTTCTGCGCGGATGTGGCGAACATGATCGCGGCAAACACACGCGATCCTGCCTCGATCATCGGTGACATCCACTCGCAGGCGCAGGCGACGCAGGTGGCTGAACGCGAGTTGCAGCGGTTGGTCGGCAAGTATGGCCGCGATCAGGTCACGCAGGGCATGGGCGCGGTGCAGGACTATGTCGAGCGCGCCGTGCGCCAGCGCATCGCCGATCTGCCGGACGGCACTTGGGAAGCCGTGGATTACATCGACCGCGATCCTGGCGCTGGCGAGGGGATGATCCCGATCCACATCAAGATGACCATCAAGGGTGATCAGATCATCTATGATTTCGAGGGCAGCCACCCGACGATCTCGTCGATCTACAACTCAGCGCATGGGGCCACGTTTTCAGCCGTGGTGGCAGGGATGAAGACATTTTTCCCCGACCTGCCGCTCAACAGCGGTTTCTACCGCATGGTCGAGGTGAAGGCCCCCAAGAACAGCGTCGTCAGCGCCGAATGGCCCGTGGCCGTCACCGGCTTTCTGATGCCATTCGAAAAGATCATGAACGCGATCTTCGAGATGTGGTCGAAGATCATGCCGGAACGCGCGATCGCCTGCGCGTTCAATCTGGAATATCTGCTTGCCGGAGGCAACGATCTGCGCAAGCCGGACAAGCCGATCTACATGTTCTACGAATGGCTGCCCGGCGGCTGGGGCGGGCGCAACGGCAAGGACGGCAGCGACGTGACCACCGCCTGTTTCGGTACCGGCCTGATGTCGCAACCCTCGGAAGGCAACGAACGGGTGAACCCCACGCGCGCGGATGAATTCCAGATCAAGCAAGACAGTCCCGGACCCGGAAAGTGGCGTGGCGGCGCAGGTGTGATCAAAGCGTCAACCTTGCTTGAGGCCGATAACACCGTCATGTCGTATATCTGCGATCGGGAGCGCGCCGTGGTTTGGGGTGTCGAGGGCGGGCTGCCGTCGATGCCGCACGGTCTGATGATCCAGCATGCCGACACCGGCGAGGAGAAGTGGCTGGGCTCGGTTTTCTCGAACTACAAGATCAAGAGTGGCGACAAGTTCACCCGTCCCACCGCAGGCGGAGGCGGCTATGGCGATCCGATGGAGCGCGATCCCGAACGTGTGCTGCAAGATGTGATCGACGAGTATGTGTCGGTCCGGCGCGCCGAACTCGATTATGGCGTGGTGATCAAGGTGATCGACGCCGACATGCTGGAGTACGAGATCGATCTGGCCGCGACTGAAAGGGCCCGGGCGCATATCCGCGCAAACCGCGTCGCTTGGGCGCGGATGGACCCCGAGATCGTCTCAAACATGTACCGCAAGGGCGAGATCGACGAGATGGATGCCGTGCGCAAATATGCGGTCATCCTTGACTGGGGAACGGGCGAACTGATGCCCAATTCGACAAGACAGTTCCGCGAAAGTTTTGAAAAGCGTTCCGTCGCCCACTGGAGCTGACCTTGGCATGGCCCGGCAAAAAGATGTCGGGCCATTGGCTTGGGTAAATGATCCAGCCGGCAATCTTGGCAATTGAACGCCAGCGCCTT
The DNA here is from genome assembly GCF_048006315.1 of Seohaeicola sp. Taxonomy (GTDB): domain Bacteria; phylum Pseudomonadota; class Alphaproteobacteria; order Rhodobacterales; family Rhodobacteraceae; genus Seohaeicola. The sequence continues at coordinate 137,140 of NZ_CP180350.1, forward strand.
GCTCGTGAGATTCTTGCAAGCTCAACCGCGCCGCCGCCTCGGCCGAGTGGCGTGGTCTTTGCGCGGGATGAGGGGCAGTGTCACTGTCCAGGTCGAGACTGGTTCGAATTCGTCTGACACCACCGCCAGATACCCGCATGGATGACCGAAACCGCCACGCGGCGCTTGCCGCCCTTGGAAACCTGGGGTCGATCCGGTTGTGCGGGCCTTTTTTGCACAACTTCTGAAGCCGCGCAGGGAACGCTTCGTTCCGTGGTGCGGCGCGCAGGTCCGACGGGCTTGCAGTTCCCGTGGTGACGGGTCACACAAGTGGCAAGCAGCAGTGGGAACAGTCCATGAGATCGCGCAGCTTTGCGGACAGGGTGTCGGGGGCATTGCTCTGCGTGATCACCGTGCTTGTCATCTGCAACGAATGGGGGCTGGCGCGGTGGACGGAATTGGCAAAGCCCCTGCTGGTGATGCTGGTTGTGCCGATCCTTGCCGCGCAGGTGCGCCCGACCCGGCAAGCCTTTGTGGCGGTGGCTGTCCTGCTCAGCCTGGCACTGGCCGCCACCAATCCCGGCTGGCGGGCCATCGCGGTTGACGGGCTTGTGACATCGGCCTTCATCGCTGCCTTCTTCACGGCCCTCTCGACGTTGCGCACGGTTGCCGAAACCTCGCCTGCCATTCAGCGTGCCGGCGCCTTTCTGGCCGGTCAGCGCCCCGGACGGCGCTATGCGGCGCTGACCGCGGGGGGGCAGGCCTTTGCCCTGCTGCTGAACTATGGCTCGCTGCAATTGCTGGGCACGCTGGCGATGGCCAATGCCAGGCTGGAACCCGATCCCGAGATCCGCAGCCACCGGATCAGGCGGATGCTGCTGGCGATCCAGCGCGCCTTCGTCTCCACCTTGCCCTGGTCGCCCCTGTCCTTCGCCATGGCCATCTCGATCGGCGTGATTCCGGGGACAAGCTGGTCGCAAGCGATGTTGCCGGGTCTGGTCAGTTCCCTGATCCTCGTGGGGATCGGTTGGGCGCTTGATGCGGTCTTCAAGCCCCGTCTGGCCGCGGTGCCGGTCCGGACAGAGCCGACGGGCACCTGGGCCCTGATGTTGCCGCTTCTGGCATTGCTGGCCGTGCTGGTGGTCTCTGTCGTGGGGCTGGCCCAGTTGACGAATGTGCGGATCGTGGGGCTTGTCGCGGTTGTCGTCCCCTGTATCGCGCTGGTCTGGATGATCATCCAGCATTGGGCGGATGCGCCGCTGCCTCATGTGGCCGGGCGCATCCGGGACTATGTCCTGACGGAGCTGCCCGGCTATCGCGGCGAACTGGTTCTGCTGATGATGGCCGGCTATATCGGCACGGTCGGCGCGCAACTCGTGGGTCCACTGATGCTGCGGGCCGGGCTTGATGTGTCGATGGTGCCGGCCTGGCTGATCATCGTCTCTTTCGTCTGGATCATTCCCCTGGCCGGGCAGGCGGGGATGAACCCGATCCTGGCCGTGACCCTTCTGGCCCCGCTGATCCCCGACGCTGGCAGTCTTGGCGTGACGCCCACGGCGCTTGTCGTGGCGCTGACGGCCGGCTGGGCGCTGAGCGGCGCAAGCTCGCCCTTCACCGCGACGACGCTTCTGATCGGCAATTTCGCGGGAATCAGCGCGCTGCGGGTGGGGCTGGTGTGGAACGGCGTCTATACGCTGATCTGCGGTGCCGTGCTGTCGGGCTGGGTGCTGCTTTATGCCTTTGCGCTTTGATCCGGCTTTGCCGCGATCATCCCTGATCCTTCAGCAGCGCGCATAGCGCGTCCAGCTGGGCGCGTCCCGCGCCTGTCGCTTCCTGCTCGAACGCACGGTAGAGGGTCAGCACGCGTTGGCCCGCCTCGGTCAGGCGTGCGCCGCCGCCGCCCGGACCGCCACGCGTGCTGTCCACAAGGGGGGCGCTGAACATCTCGTTCAAGGTGCCGATCAATTGCCATGCGCGCTTGTAGCTCATGCCCATTTCCCGGCCCGCCGCCGCAATCGACCCGGTGCGGGCAATCCGTTCCAGCAGCTCGGCCTTGCCGGGGCCGATCATCTCGTGGGCGCCAAAGACGATGCGGATGCGCAAGCGGGGGCGATGTGGGTCCTGATCCATGTCGCGACATTCCTACCCGCGCCTGCCGAATGCAAGCGCCACGCGACGGGCGGGAACACGGCTTGGAACACGGCGGCGCTTGCGCCATCGCGGCGGATCGTCCAGATAGGGACCCTGCCGCAAGGCCGCCCTGCGGTTCTGCGCAGCCGTGAATGGAGCAAACCCAATGACCTACCCACAGGCGCCCGCCGCAGCGGATCAGATCGGCCTTGTGCGCGAAATCACCGCAGGGGAGACGCCGTGACGCCCGCCGCCAGGCTGGCCGCCGCGGCGCAGGTGCTGGATCAGATCCTCGCCGGAGAGCCTGCGGAAAAGGCGCTGATCGGGTGGGCCCGGCGCAGCCGCTTCGCAGGCTCTGGCGATCGTGCGGCGCTGCGTGACCTGGTGTTCGATGCGCTGCGCCGCAAACGCTCGCTCGCGGCCATTGGTGGCGTGATGACGGGGCGCGGTCTGATGCTGGGACTGCTGCGGGCCGAGGGGCAGGATCCTGATGCGCTTCTGACCGGGCATGGGCATGCGATGGCGCCACTGACCCCGCAAGAGCGGCAGGACGGAGGCACCCCGGCGCCGGGGCCCGAGGCGTGCGACATGCCTGACTGGCTCTGGCCGCTGCTGCTGGACAGCCTCGGGGACAGGGCTGCGGCGATCGCGTCCGTGCTGCAAAGCCGTGCGCCGGTCATGCTGCGTGTCAACCTGACCAGGGCCAACCCGGACCAGGCCATCGCCGCTTTGGCCAGCGACGGCATCGCCGCCACGCCGGATCCTGTGGCAAGCACCGCGCTGAAGGTTGGCGAGGGGGCGCGCAAACTGGCGCAATCGCAGGCCTATCTTGCGGGGCTTGTCGAATTGCAGGATGGGTCAAGCCAGGCCACAATGGATGAGCTTTCCCTGCCAAGCGCCGGTAAGATATTGGACTTTTGTGCAGGCGGGGGCGGCAAGTCGCTGGCGATGGCGGCGCGGACAAAGGCGCGGATCATGGCGCATGATGTGCAGCCGTCCCGGATGAAGGATCTTCCGGCGCGCGCAGCGCGCGCCGGTGCGCGGATCGAGATTGCCGATGGCCGCGCCCTTGCGCAGGCGGCCCCCTTCGATCTGGTGCTGTGCGATGCCCCCTGCAGCGGTTCGGGGGCCTGGCGCCGCGCGCCCGAGGGAAAATGGGGCCTGACACCGCAACGCCTGACCGAACTTTGCGCGATCCAGGACAGCATCCTCGAGACGGCGTCGGCCCTTGTGGCGCCGCAGGGCGTTTTGGCCTATGCCACCTGTTCGGTGTTGCGCGACGAGAACGAGGCGCGGCTTGACGCCTTTGTCGCGGCCCATCCTGAATGGCGGCAGATCGGTGTCCGGCGCTGGGATCCGGGTCCCTCGGGGGATGGCTTCTTTCTCGCGCAGCTGCGCCGGGGTTGAAAGTCTGACTGAAAGTCGCCTTTTGCGCGAAAATTAAGTCGCGATTAAGCTCTGCTCTGGCATGCTGTGAAGGTGCGATTCGCGGTTGATGTCGGGTGCAAGTGGTTTGAATACGGTAACAAGTGACAGCGCAGGCGGGTCGATGACCCGCGCATGTGCCCGCATCACCGCTCATGCGGGGGGTCTGTCCCTGCTTGCGGTGGTGTCGCTGGCAATTGCCATTGCGATCGACGACGAAGGTCTGGCGCAGCTCTTTCTGGCGGTTGCGTCGGTGTTGGGGGCCACGCTGTCGCTGGCTTTCCTGGGACGGCGCGTGCTGGTCTTTGCTGCCACCCGGCGGTCGGGCGCGATCAGGGACCTCGTGGCCCGCGATATCACGCCCGCGATCCTGTCAGATGCGGATGGGGCGGTGACATTCTGCAATGCGGCGGCCGTGGCGCGTTTCGCCCCGCAAGTTGGTCAAACCCTGCAATGGCTGTTCCGCGGCGTTCTGGCCAATCCGGGTCCGCTGCTGTTCCGGCTGCAGGCCAAGGCCGCGGCGCAGGGGGCCGCGCGCGAGGATGTCGTGATCCGCGGGGGGCATCTGCGTCTGGCCGTCACCCGTCTGGATGGGGGCATCTTTCTTTGGCGGACCGAGGATATTGCAAGCCGTCCCCCGGCGGCGCGCGGCATGACCGGGACCGATATCGCGATGCTCACGGTTGGACGTGGTGGGGCGATCCTGTCGATGAATGACGCGGCACGCTGCCTTGTGGGGGAACGCGTGAAGTCGCTTGACCGGTTGTGCACCGATCTGCCGTTTCGCCAGGGTCAGATACACCGCATCGCAACGGCCAAAGGACAGACGCCCTGCCTGGTGGTCGAGACCGAGCCGGGCATCGGGCGGCGCGAGGTGTTCCTGCTGCCGATGCCGGACAGCGCGGACACCGGGCAGGGCGGTGGTACCGATCTGCAGGAAGGGTGGCGCTTTCTCGATGCCTTGCCGGTTCCGCTGCTGAAACTCGATCCCGAGGGGGATGTCCTACTGTCCAACCGTCCCGCACGTGAATTGCTGGGTTATAGCGACGGTGCGCCGCGCCGGATGTCCGACCTGATGGAGGGGCTGGGCCGCTCGATCGCCGATTGGCTGGCCGAAGCCGCGGTAGGGCGCGCCGGGCCGCATTCCGAATTTCTGCGCCTGACACGAACCGATAGCGAGGTTTTTGTGCAGGTCACGCTGAACCGGGTGCAGGATCGCGGCCAGCCTGCGCTGATCGCGGTGTTGTCGGATGCGACCGAACTCAAGACGCTGGAGGCGCAATTCGTCCAGAGTCAGAAAATGCAGGCCATCGGCGAACTGGCCGGCGGCGTCGCGCATGATTTCAACAACTTGCTGACAGCCATTTCAGGCCATTGCGACCTGCTGTTGTTGCGTCACGATCAGGGCGATCCCGACTATGGGGACCTTGTGCAGATCCATCAGAATGCCAATCGCGCCGCGGCTCTTGTGGGCCAGCTGCTGGCCTTTTCGCGCAAGCAGACCCTCCGGCCGGAGGTGCTGGACCTGCGCGATACGCTTTCCGACCTGACCCATCTGCTGAACCGACTTGTGGGCGAGAAGATCACTCTGACCCTGACCCATGAGCCGGTGCAGCAGGCGGTGCGCGCCGACAAGCGGCAATTGGAACAGGTCTTGATGAACCTTGTCGTCAATGCCCGCGATGCGATGCCCGGCGGGGGCGAAATCCGGATCGAGACCGAGGGGTTGCTCTTGCGCAAGCCGATGGAGCGGGACCGCGTCACCTTGCCGCCGGGCTCCTATGTCTCGGTCAAGGTCTCGGATCATGGCCATGGTATCCCTGCCGACAAGTTGCAGAAAGTCTTCGAACCTTTCTACACCACCAAGCGTACGGGCGAGGGGACCGGCCTGGGCCTGTCCACCGCCTACGGGATCGTCAAGCAAAGCGGTGGCTATATCTTCGTGGACAGCGTGGTCGGGCAGGGAACATGTTTCACCCTGCTGTTTCCCGGCCATGATCTTGTCACCGCACCGGTGGCGCCGGCGCCGACCGCGGTCCTCGCGGGCAAGGGGCAGCGCCTGGGCGATGGCGTGGTGCTTCTGGTCGAGGATGAGGCGCCGGTCCGGGCCTTTGCCTCGCGGGCGCTGCGTCTGCGTGGCTATACCGTGATCGAGGCGGATTCGGCCGAACAGGCCCTGCGCACGCTGGAGGATACCACGCTCAGCGTGGATATCTTCGTGACCGATGTGATCATGCCCGGCATGGATGGGCCAAGCTGGGTGCGCGAGGCGCTCAAGCAAAGGCCGGATGTGAGGGTGGTTTTCGTCTCGGGCTATGCCGAGGAATCATTCGGCGATGCCCAGGCCAGCATTCCGAACTCGGTCTTCCTGCCCAAACCGTTCTCTCTCAACGATCTGACCGAAACGGTGAAGGAACAGCTGCATTGACGCGGTGAAACCGGCAGGGTCAGGGCCTCAGCCGCCCCGCACCGGGATCGCGTCCCAAAGCGCGAATTCTTCGGCGCAGACATCCCGCAGCCGGTTTTCCACCGCCGGCGAGAGTGTCAGGTCCATCTCGGGCGAGACATTGCTGCGCGGCAGAACGATTCGCATCTCCAGCCGGTCCTCGAGAAAGCGCAACAGGCCCGGCTGATCCTCGTAGCGGAAAAGATGATCGATTGCCGTGCCGTTCGGGCGCGGTTCCAGAAAGCGGGCCTGGCTGCCGACATTGGCGAATCCGGGCGTGTCCTTCTGCATGTAGGCCATGACGAAATCGTCGAAACTGACGTCGAATGTGGCGTTGGGCTTGCCCTGCATGAAGGGTCGCCTGCGAAACCTGTACCAACTGCCCAGCCAGCTGATCGGCTCGCGCATCACGGCCAGGGTCTCGACCGTATCGGTCTTGCAGGCCTTCTCGAACATCGGCCGAAAGAAGCGGTTGTAGCGGTATAGCGGGGCATGTTTCAGCTCGGGCGGGTCAAGAACCGCGATCGCGGCATGGGGGGCCAGGGCCTCTTCCCAGGCGGTCGTTCCGGTCTTGGGTACCGACAGAAAGACCAGACCTTGCTTCCAGAAAACCAGCATGTGACCTCTCTTGCCGCGGGATACCGAACAGTCTTCACAACCTTAAACTACTCCTTAACCAGTTTGGGCAAAAGTGGAACCACGAAAATTGATCTTGAAATGTTCCTGTTTTGGTCCCATAACCGAAAACAAGAACAAGACAGGAACACAGGCAATCGTTGCCGCCCGCGACCGGGTGTGGAATAAGGGGTCATAACAATGGCAATGGCAGATCTTCTTTCAATGGACAGCAAGAAAAACGCGGACAAGCAGAAGGCGCTCGATAGTGCGCTGGCCCAGATCGAACGGCAGTTCGGCAAGGGCTCGATCATGAAACTGGGCGGCGAGAACGTGATGCGCGACATCGAGGCGACCTCGACGGGGTCGCTGGGTCTTGATATCGCGCTGGGGATCGGTGGACTGCCGAAGGGGCGGATCATCGAGATCTACGGCCCGGAAAGCTCGGGCAAGACCACCCTGACGCTGCATTGCGTGGCCGAGGAACAGAAGAAGGGTGGTATCTGCGCCTTCGTGGATGCCGAACATGCGCTGGATCCGCAATATGCCAAGAAGCTTGGCGTGAACCTGGAAGAGCTGCTGATCAGCCAGCCCGACACCGGCGAACAGGCGCTGGAGATCGTGGATACTCTGGTGCGTTCCGGCGCGGTCAGCATGGTCGTGGTCGACAGCGTCGCGGCACTGACCCCGAAAAGCGAACTTGAAGGCGACATGGGCGACAGCAACGTGGGCGTGCAGGCCCGCCTGATGAGCCAGGCCATGCGCAAGCTGACCGGCTCGATCAGCCGCTCGAACTGCATGGTGATCTTCATCAACCAGATCCGCATGAAGATCGGGGTGATGTTCGGCAGTCCCGAGACGACGACAGGCGGCAACGCGCTGAAATTCTACAGCTCGGTACGTCTGGATATCCGCCGGATCGGCGCGATCAAGGACCGGGACGAGGTTGTGGGCAACGCGACGCGCGTGAAGGTGGTCAAGAACAAGGTGGCGCCCCCCTTCAAGCAGGTCGAGTTCGACATCATGTATGGCGAGGGGATTTCCAAGACCGGCGAGTTGCTGGACCTTGGCGTCAAGGCCGGTGTGGTCGAGAAGTCGGGCGCCTGGTTCAGCTATGGCGATGAGCGGATGGGGCAGGGACGCGAGAATTCCAAGCAGTTCCTGCGCGACAATCCCCAGGTCGCCCTTGAGATCGAGGACAAGATCCGCGCCTCGCACGGGCTTGATTTCCACATGGGTGCCGATGGCGCGGATGATGGAGAAGTCGTGGAGGGGTGATCGGGCCCGGTCCTGCGGGATGAAACCAGCCTTCTTTCCCCAAGGCCCGCCCTGACAGGCGGGCCTTTTGCATTTGCGCGACGCACATCGCCAAGCGCCTGTGGACAGGCGCGCCTGTGCCCGTTACATCAGCGCAAAGCCCGTGACCTTAACGGAAAGTCCGCCAATGCCTACGCTGAATGATATCCGATCGACCTTCCTGTCCTATTTTGCCAAGCAGGGGCATGAGGTTGTGCCCTCCAGCCCGCTTGTGCCGCGCAACGATCCGACGCTGATGTTCGCGAATTCGGGCATGGTGCAGTTCAAGAACCTGTTCACCGGGGTCGAGCATCGCGATTATTCGCGCGCGACCACGGCGCAGAAATGCGTGCGCGCCGGGGGCAAGCACAATGACCTGGACAACGTGGGTTACACCGCGCGGCATCACACGTTCTTCGAGATGCTGGGCAACTTCAGCTTCGGCGACTATTTCAAGACCGAAGCGATCCCCTTCGCCTGGGAGTTGCTGACCAAGGAGTTCGATATTCCCAAGGATCGCCTGCTGGTCACGGTCTATCATACCGACGACGAGGCGGCGAACATCTGGAAGAAAGTGGCCGGACTGTCGGATGAGCGCATCATCCGCATCCCCACCAATGACAACTTCTGGATGATGGGGCCGACCGGCCCCTGCGGTCCCTGCACCGAGATTTTCTTTGACCATGGCGATCACATCTGGGGCGGCCCTCCGGGCAGCCCCGAGGAGGATGGCGACCGTTTCGTCGAGATCTGGAACCTCGTTTTCATGCAATACGAGCAGTTCGAGGATGGCAGCCGCCGCGAGCTGGCCGCACAATCCATCGACACCGGCATGGGGATCGAGCGGGTCGCGGCCCTGCTGCAGGGCACAAATGACAACTATGCGACCGACCTGATCCGCAGCCTGATCGAGGCCAGCGCGCATGTCACTTCGACCGATCCGGACGGTCCGGGCAAGACGCATCACCGGGTGATCGCGGACCATCTGCGCTCGACCTCCTTCCTGATCGCCGATGGCGTGATGCCGTCGAATGACGGGCGCGGCTACGTGCTGCGCCGGATCATGCGCCGCGCCATGCGCCATGCGCATCTGCTGGGCGCGAAGGATCCGGTCATGCATCAGCTGGTGCCGGCATTGGTACGCCAGATGGGCACGGCCTATCCCGAGCTGACACGCGCGCAGGCGCTGATCGAAGAGACGCTGCGGCTTGAGGAAACCCGTTTCAAGCAGACGCTTGATCGGGGGCTGCGTCTGCTGGACGATGAATTGGCAAGCCTGCCGGATGATGCTGCACTTCCGGGCGCGGCGGCGTTCAAGCTTTATGACACCTATGGCTTCCCGCTGGATCTGACGCAGGATGCACTGCGCGAAAAGGGCCGGGCGGTGGATACCGACGGTTTCGATGTCGCGATGGCCGAGCAGAAAGCCAAGGCGCGCGCGGCTTGGTCGGGCAGCGGCGAGGCGGCGGATGCCACGATCTGGTTCGACATCGCGGATGCGCATGGGGCGACGGATTTCCTGGGCTATGACACGGAAACCGCCGAAGGGCAGGTGATGGCGCTGGTGCGCGAGGGCGCGGAAGTTGCCTCGGCAAAGGCGGGCGAGAGCGTGCAGATCGTCATGAACCAGACGCCCTTCTATGCCGAAAGCGGCGGTCAGGTGGGCGACACGGGGTTCCTGCGCGGTCATGACCTGCTGGTACGGATCACGGACACGCGCAAATCGGCAGGTGTCTTCATCCATTTCGGCGAGGTCGTCGAGGGCGAGATCGTCAAGGGCGGTCACGGCGCGCTTGAGGTGGATCACGCGCGGCGCGCGGCGATCCGGGCCAATCACTCCGCCACGCATCTGCTGCACGAAGCCCTGCGTGAGGCGCTGGGGGATCACGTCGCGCAGCGCGGGTCGCTGAACGCGCCGGATCGTCTGCGCTTTGACTTCAGCCATTCCAAGGCATTGAGCGCCGATGAACTGGGCCGCGTGGCGGAACAGGTCAATGCCTTCATCCGGCAGAACAGCCCGGTCGAGACCCGGATCATGACGCCTGATGACGCGCGTGGCATTGGGGCGCAGGCCTTGTTCGGCGAGAAATACGGCGACGAGGTGCGTGTCGTGTCCATGGGGCGCGCCGATACGGGCAAGGGCCATGATGGCAAGACCTGGTCGATCGAGCTTTGCGGTGGCACCCATGTCGCGCGTACGGGCGATATCGGGGTCTGCGTGATTCTGGGCGACAGCGCGTCCAGCGCGGGTGTGCGCCGGATCGAGGCGCTGACAGGCGAAGCTGCCGTGGCGCATGTGCGGGCCGAAGCGCAGCGCCTGGCGCAGGCCTGTGACACGCTCAAGGCGCAGCCTGCGGATCTGGCGGATCGCCTTCGTGCCCTGCTGGACGAGCGTCGCGCGCTGTCCAACGAGGTGGCGCAACTGCGCCGCGAGCTGGCCATGGCTGGTGGCGCGGGGCAAGGCGCTGCGCCGGAAGCCAAGGAAATCAACGGTGTGCCCTTCATTGCTCAGGTGTTGTCGGGGGTGTCCGGCAAGGATCTGCCCGCGCTGATCGACGAGCACAAGCAGCGCATCGGATCGGGTGCGGTCCTGCTGATCGCGGACGCCGATGGCAAGGCAGCGGTGGCGGCCGGTGTGACCGCAGACCTGACGGGTCGCGTGTCTGCCGTGGACATGGTGCGTGCGGCGGTGCCTGCCTTGGGTGGCAAGGGTGGCGGTGGCCGGCCCGACATGGCCCAGGGCGGCGGTGCGGATGCATCAAAGGCAGCCGAGGCGATCACCGCCGTCGAAGCGCTGCTTGGCGCCTGAGGGAAGGATCGGATCATGACAGTCTATATCATCGCGCGGATCGAGGTGACGGATCTTGAGGATTACAAGACCTACGCCAGCCAGACGGTCGCGCAGGCCGAAAAGGCGGGCGGCACCTTTCTTGTGAAAGGTGGACCGATGGTCCAAGTCGAAGGCCAAGGACCCGACCGGCATGTGGTGATCAGTTTTCCAACGCGAGAACAGGCGCTTGCGTGGTACAATTCACCTGAATACCAGGCGATCCTGCCGATCGCCCTGCGGAGCAGCAAGCGCGATCTGGTGATCGTGGACGGGATCTGAAGAAGGAAAAGACAGATGAGCGCACTCTGGATTGCCCATGTGACCGTGACCGACCCCGACGCTTACGGGCGTTATGCGCAACTGGCGGGCCCCGCCATTGCCAAGCACGGCGGTGCCTTCATCGCCCGTGGCGGACGTTTCGTCCAGCTTGAGGGCAAGGAACGTCCGCGCAACGTGGTGGCGCGCTTTCCCTCGGTCGAGGCGGCCGAGGCCTGCTATCACTCGCCTGAATACCAGGAAGCGCTGAACCACGCGCGGGGCGCATCCGAGCGCGAACTGGTGATCGTTGAAATCACCGAGTAAGTCCGCCGGCCCTGCTGCGCAACTGGACCGGGAGGGTACGCGCCCTAGCTTTTGGATATCCTTGTCGAAAGCAGGTGCCATGCTGTCCCGTCTTGTCGCGTTTCTTCTTCTTGTCCTGCCAACACCCCTTTGGGCCAATGACTGGGACGCGCTGCGCGCACCCGGCGCCATCGCGCTGATGCGCCATGCCATCGCGCCTGGTGGGGGCGATCCTGCGGGGTTCGTTCTTGGCGATTGTTCGACGCAACGCAATCTGGACAATCGCGGCCGCGAGCAGGCGCGCCGGACAGGCGAGGCGCTGCGCGCGCAGGGGATCAGCTTTGATCAGGTCTGGTCAAGCGGCTGGTGTCGCTGCGTGGATACCGCGCGCCTGATGGACATGGGCCCGTTCGAGGTGCGCCCCTTCCTGCATTCCTTCTTCGGCGATCGGGCGAAGGTGCCCGCCCAGACGCGCGAGACACTGGCCGCGATCGCTGCCCAGCCCATGGATGCACGGCTTTTGCTGGTGACCCATCAGGTCAATATCTCGGCCCTGACGGGGGTTGTGCCGGCCTCGGGTGAGATCATCGTCGTACAGCGCAGGCCCGACGGCAGTCTGGAGGTGTCAGGGCGCGTGAGTATCGCGCCCTGACGTATTGATATCACTTGGCTTTCGCGTGGCGCTTGCGCTCGTGCGGGTCAAGGTAGCGCTTGCGCAGGCGGATCGCGTTGGGCGTCACTTCCACCAGTTCATCATCGTCGACATAAGCGATGGCCTGTTCCAGCGTCATCGTGATCGGCGTTGTCAGGCGTACCGCCTCATCCGTGCCTGAGGCGCGGACGTTGGTCAGTTTCTTGCCTTTCAGCGGGTTCACATCCAGATCGTTGTCGCGGCTGTGTTCGCCGATGATCATGCCCTGGTAAACATCGGCCTGGGCGCCGATGAACAGGCGCCCGCGCTCTTCGAGGTTCCACAGCGCATAGGCGACCGAGGTGCCGTTCTCCATCGAGATCAGCACACCGGCGCGGCGGCCGGGGATGGCGCCCTTGTGGGGGGCCCAGCTGTTGAACACGCGGTTCAGAACGCCGGTGCCGCGCGTGTCGGTCAGGAATTCGCCGTGGTAACCGATCAGGCCGCGCGAGGGGACCATCGCGATGATGCGGGTCTTGCCTGCGCCTGCGGGCTTCATCTCGACCAGTTCACCCTTGCGGGTGCCGGTGATCTTTTCGATCACCACGCCGGAATATTCGTCATCCACGTCGATGGTGACTTCTTCGATCGGTTCCAGACGCTCGCCGTCGGGGCCTTCGCGGAACAGGACCTGCGGGCGCGAAATGCTGAGTTCAAAGCCTTCGCGGCGCATGTTCTCGATCAGAACGCCCATCTGCAGTTCGCCGCGACCGGCCACTTCGAAGGCTTCGCCGCCGGGCGTGTCGGTCACCTTGATGGCGACGTTGGATTCGGCCTCTTTCATCAGGCGCTCGCGGATCACGCGCGACTGCACCTTCTTGCCGTCACGGCCAGCCAGCGGGCTGTCGTTGATGCCGAAAGTCACGGTGATCGTGGGCGGATCGATCGGCTGGGCGGGCAGGGGCACATCCACGGCAAGCGCGCAGATCGTATCGGCCACGGTGGCCTTGGTCATGCCCGCAAGGCTGACGATGTCGCCGGCCACGGCCTCGTCGATGTCCTGCTGGCCAAGGCCGCGGAAGGCCTGCACGCGGGTCACGCGGAACTGTTCGATCTTCTGGCCGATGCGGGACAGCGCCTGCACGGTGGCGCCCACCTTCAGGCGACCCGATTCGACGCGACCGGTCAGCAGACGGCCCACGAAGGGATCGGACCCAAGGGTGGTGGCCAGCATGCGGAAAGGTTCATCCGCGTGCTTTTGCTGCTTGGGCGCGGGCACGTGGCGCACGATCAGGTTGAACAGCGCCGCCAGGTCCTTGCGCGGCCCCTTGAGGTCGGCATCGGCCCAGCCGGAACGGCCCGATGCGTAGAGATGCGGGAAATCCAGCTGGTCTTCGTTGGCGCCGAGGTTGGCGAAAAGATCAAAGCATTCGTCCAGCGCGCGATCGGGTTCTGCGTCGGGCTTGTCGACCTTGTTTAGCACCACGATCGGGCGCAGGCCAAGTGCAAGTGCCTTGGACGTCACGAATTTTGTCTGCGGCATCGGGCCTTCGGCGGCATCGACCAGCAGCACCACACCATCGACCATCGACAGGATCCGCTCGACCTCGCCACCGAAATCGGCGTGACCGGGGGTGTCGACGATGTTGATCCGTGTGCCTTTCCATTCGACCGAGGTGGCCTTGGCCAGAATGGTGATGCCACGCTCACGTTCCAGGTCATTGCTGTCCATGGCGCGTTCGGTCGTTGCCTGGTTTTCGCGATAGGTGCCCGACTGCTTGAGCAGCTCGTCCACCAGCGTTGTCTTGCCGTGGTCCACATGCGCGATGATGGCGATATTTCGCAGGTCCATTGTCTGTCCTTTGGGGAAGTTTGGCGGCGGGGTACATGACACTCGGCAAAAAGACCAGACGCAAAGGGCCGCAGGCCCCCGCAGAAGCGATTTTCTGCGTTGCAGCGTGTCGATCCTGCCGCCGTTGCTGCCTAGCCGGGATCGCGGCTGTGCAGGATCATCAATTCGCCCAGGTTTTCGCGCGTGACATAGCCCAGCGCGCGCCTGTCGGGGGTGCAGATGGCAATGGCGTTGGCCTGGGCGGCGTGCATCTGGTCCAGCACGTCCGTCAGCGGCACATGCGGCGGCACGCAGGGCAGCGGCTCAAGCGGCACCGTGTCGAGGCTGGTCATCTGCGCGGCGGGATCGCCGAGGCTTGCGAAAATGGTGTTCCGGGTCAGCAGCCCGATGGGGCGATCATCATCGTCCAGCACGGGAAATTCGTGCTGGGTCGTGCGGATCAGGGCCTGTCCGGCCGCCTGCAGCGTGTCATCGGGGCGCAGCGCCTCGTAAGAGGTGATCATCGCATCGGTGGCGCGCAGACGGCGCGAGAGCGCCCGCATGGTGACATCCTGCGCCTCGGCCCCGGCGGCGATGAAGATGAAGACACCGATCAGGATCAGCATCGGATTGCCCGATAGAAGCCCCAGGAACCCCATGCCGAAGGCCAGGATCCGTCCTGCGCCTGCCGCGATCGCGGTCGCGCGCACCCGGCTCATGCGCGTGGCCAGCGCCGCGCGCAGCACCCTGCCGCCATCCATCGGAAAGGCGGGCAAAAGGTTGAACACCGCAAGAAACAGGTTCACGCCGGCGAGGCGCCCCACAAACCCCTCCAGCGTGCCGCCCGAGAGCATCACGTCATCGACCTGCGGCATGCGCCCGCCCAGCGCCAGCATCAGCAGCGCCCAGATCACCACGTTCACCGCAGGTCCTGCCAGCGCCACGGTAATCTCCTGCCGGGGGTTTTCGGGCATCCGTTCCAGCCGGGCCAGACCGCCGATGGGCAGCAGGGTGATGTCTGGGGTCTTGATCCCGTAGCGTCGCGCGGTCAGGGCGTGGCCGAATTCATGGGCGACGACGCAGGCAAAGAGGGCGAGGATGAAGATCACGTTCTCGATCGCGGCGGGCAGGCCGCCCGCGCCGTATCCAACGATCCCGATCCAGATCAGGATCAGGAAGAAGGTGGCGTGAACGCGCAACTCGGAACCGAACAACCGTGCGATGGGGAAAGACCATGCCATGGGCAGCACCTTCCGTCGGTCGTCATGTCAAACGCCCGCACCTTGGGGTGCGGGCGGTATCATCTGCTCAGAACGGGATTTCGTCGTCGATGTCGCGCGATGGGGCGCGTCCACCGCCGCCACCGCCACCGCCGCCTTGCGAGGGGCCGCTGTCATAGCCGCCGCCGTAGTCGCCACCGTAATCACCGCCGCCGCCTGCGCCATAATTGCCGCCGCCACCGCCGCCACCGCCGCCGCCCGACGGGCCGTCAAGCATGGTCAGGTTGCCGCTGTAGGGGCGCAGAACCACCTCGGTCGAATAGCGGTCCTGTCCGCTTTGATCCTGCCACTTGCGGGTCTCGAGCTGGCCTTCGATATAGACCTTGGAGCCTTTTTTCAGGAAGCGCTCGGCGACACCCGCCAAGGCCTCGTTGAAAATGGCGACGCTGTGCCATTCGGTGCGTTCCTTGCGTTCGCCCGAATTGCGATCCTTCCAGGTTTCCGACGTGGCGATGCGCAGGTTGCACACCTTGCCGCCGTTCTGGAAGGTCCGCACCTCGGGGTCGCGACCCAGGTTGCCGATCAGAATTACCTTGTTCACCGAGCCGGCCATGCCTGTCTCTCCTCGAATCTCTGTAAGATGCGCGACCCTGTGGATCACGTCCTCCATTTTCCTGCAACATGGTTAAAACAGGCCTAACGCCGGAACGGAAGCGGAAAACGGCTCGTGGGCACCCCCCATGGCGGTGCTGAGGGTGACAAAGGCTGGATTCCCCAGCGCGGACCGGTATAGTGCCCTGCGGTAACCGTGGGGCTGACAGAGATGTACAAGACCATTGCAGGGGCCGTGATCATGGCCCTCGGGCTGGGGGGCGGCGTTCAGGCCGATGTTCTGTCAAGCCAGTCGCGCGTCAAGCTGTTCGCGTCGCAGACCCGCGTTCTGGATACCCGTGCCAGCCAGCAGTACAATTCATCCGTCCGATTGCAGCCACCATCGGTGAACACGCCGACGAAATGGGGTAACGGCAACGGGCAAGCCTATGACGGGCGTTATACCGGCCCCTATCTTGCCATGGCGCGCGATGCCGCGCGCCGCCACGGGGTGCCCGAGGATCTGTTCCTCAAGCTGGTGCAGCAGGAATTGGGCTTCAACCCAAAGGCAAGGTCGCACAAGGGCGCGCTGGGTCTGGCCCAGCTCATGCCCGAGACCGCGCGCCAGCTGCGCGTCGATCCGCTGGATCCCTATCAGAACCTGGATGGTGGCGCGCGCTACCTGATGCAGCAGTATCGCACCTTCGGCAATTGGCGGCTGGCGTTGGCGGCCTATAACGCGGGGCCGGGCGCCGTGCAGAAACACGGTGGCGTACCGCCGTTTCGCGAGACGCAGAATTACGTCCGGGTCATCTGGGGCGGCTAGGGCCGCAGGGCAGGACGGTCCTCGGGGCCGCTGTAATGCCGCTCCACCCGTGCCACGCGCAGGCGGTAATGGGTGTACCAGCGATCCTGCCCAAGCTGCTGCGCCACGAGGTGCTGTGCATCGGCCTTCCACGCCAGGATCGAGGCCTCGTCGCGCCAGTAGCTGACCGTGATGCCGAAGCCATCCGCATCCCGCGTGCTTTCCATGCCGATGCATCCGGGGCTGGCCAGGGCCATGTCGCTCATCCGGGCGGCCATGGCGGCATAGCCATGATCGCCTTCGGCACGCTGTGCCGTGAAGATCACCGCGTAATAGGGCGGTTCGGGCAGCGGGGCGAAGCCGGACAAGGGCCTGTTCCGATCTATTCGGCTGCGATCTGGATGACCGGCTCCATCGTGGCCAGCTCCGCATCGGACAGGTGGCACTTGACCTGATGACCTTCGGCCAGATGGCGCACCGGCGGCACCTCGCGCTCGCACAGACCGCCGGGCACGCGCGATTTCCAGCGACAGCGCGTCTGGAAGGGGCAACCCGGTGGCGGGTTCATCGCCGAGGGGATATCCCCCTCGAGAACGATATGCTTTTTCTGCACTCTGGTGTCCGCAATGGGCACGGCCGACAGCAGCGCTTCCGTATAGGGGTGGTAAGGCGGGCTGAAGACCTGATCGGTGCTGCCCAGTTCGACCACATGGCCCAGGTACATGACCATCACCCGATCGCTGAGATAGCGCACGATGCTCAGGTCATGGCTGATGAACAGCAACGTGGTGCCGTGTTCGCGCTGGATCTCCATCAGAAGGTCGGTCACCGCCGCCTGCACCGAGACATCCAGCGCCGAGACAGGCTCGTCCGCGACCACGATCCGCGCGTCGCCAGCAAAGGCGCGGGCAATGCCCACGCGCTGCTTCTGCCCGCCCGACAACTGGCGCGGCATGCGGTCTGCGAAGGCGCGCGGCAACTTCACAAGGTCCAGCAGTTGCAGCATGCGATCGCGCCGATCAGCCTCGGTATCGCCCACGCCGAAGATTTCCAGCGCGCGGATGATCTGCCGCCCCACGGTCATCGAGGGGTTGAGCGTATCGAACGGGTTCTGGAACACCATCTGCACATCGGCCACGGTCTTGGTGTCGCGCGCCTGGATCGGGATGCCGCCGATACTGTTGTTGTCCAGCAGGATCTGACCGTCGGTCGCGGTCTCCAGGCCCATCAGCACCTTGGCGAAGGTGGATTTGCCGCAACCGGATTCGCCCACGATGGCCAGCGTCTCGCGCTCGCGCGCCTCGAAGCTCAGGGTTTCGTTGGCCTTCACCACCTTGGTGGCGCCGCCGCCGAACAGCTTGCTTGCGGCCACCTCGTAGTATTTCTTGAGGTTGTCCATCTTGAGGACGACCTTCCCGATCTCGCCTTTCTGCTTGACCTCGGCCTTGGCGGGCGGTGCGGTCCAGTCGATCTCGGAAAAGCGCAGGCAGCGGGATTTATGCGTCGCCGCCTCATCCACCGGAGCCATGCTGACATAGCCCTGGTCACAGCGGCCGGCCTCGAAATAGTCGCAGCGCGGGCCGAAGTTGCAGCCGTCAGGGCGTTCATGGGGCAGGGGGAAATTGCCCGGGATCGCGATCAGCGGGCTTGCGTTCTTGTCGGCGCCGGGCAGCGGGATCGACCGGAACAGCGCCTGGGTATAGGGGTGGCGCATCTTGTCGAAGACATCGGTGATGCTGCCGCGCTCGACCGCCTCGCCTGAATACATCACGCAGATGCGGTCGCAGGTTTCCAGCACCAGGCCCAGGTTGTGGCTGATGAACAGCATCGAGGTGCCGTATTTGCGGCCCAGGTCCTTGACCAGTTCCACGATCGCCGCCTCGACCGTCACATCCAGCGCGGTGGTGGGTTCGTCCAGGATCAGTAGCGCCGGTTTCGACATCAGCGCCATGGCGATGACGATCCGTTGCTGCTGGCCACCCGACAACTGGTGCGGATAGGCGCGCAGGATGCGTTCGGGGTCGGGCAGTTTCACGTCGCGGATCACCTGCAGCGCGCGCTCTTCGGCTTCCTTCTCGGAAATGCCCTCGTGGATCATCGGCACTTCCATCAGCTGCTTGCCGATCCGCATCGCCGGGTTCAGGCTGGCCATGGGTTCCTGGTAGATCATCGCGATCTCGTTGCCGCGGATATCGCGCAGCTCCTCCGCGGACATGGCGCCCAGGTCGCGCCCCTTGAACTTGATCGACCCGCCCACGATGCGCCCGTTGACGCCCAGATCCTGCATGACGCCCAGCGCCACGGTGGATTTGCCGCAGCCGCTTTCGCCGACAAGGCCCACGGCCTCGCCCGGCTGCACGGTGACCGAGAAATCCATGACCGCCGGGATTTCGCGCAGCCGCGTGAAGAAGGAAATCGACAGCTTGTCGATCTCGAGGATCGGCCCGTCATGGTCCCATTTCGCCATCGCTCGTCTCTCCTGTTCCCTGACCGTCAGTTTCTTCTTGAGTCAAATATCCCGGGGGGTCCGGGGGCTGGCCCCCCGGCCTGTCGTCTTGTCAATCGCGCAGGCTTTCCTCGCGCAGGCCGTCTGCCAGCAGGTTCAACCCCAGCACCAGCGACAGCAGCGCCATGGCGGGCGGCAGGGCCGGATGCAGGTAGATCGACAGAAGCTTGCGGCCCTCGTTGATCGTGCTGCCCCAGTCGGGGCTTTCCGGGCTGAGGCCCAGGCCGAAGAAGCCCAGCGTGCCCAGAAGGATCGTGGTATAGCCGATGCGCAGGCAGAAATCGACGATCAGCGGGCCGCGCGCATTGGGCAGGATCTCCCACAGCATGATGTACCAGGGGCCTTCGCCACGGGTCTGGGCGGCGGCCACGTAGTCGCGGGTCTTGATGTCCATCGCAAGGCCCCGCACGATGCGGAAGACCGTGGGCGAGTTGACGAAGACCACCGCCACGAAGACCACCAGAAGGTTCGGCGGAAAGCTGATCAGGCCCAGCGGATCCGCGTCCCAGGCGATCCCCAGATAGACCCAGAGCCCGATCACCAGCGTCAGCGCCACGTAAAGATTGCGCTTGGACGGTTGCGTGAAGAAGCGCGAGTTGAACAGGATCGTCAGGAAGATGATCGGGAACAGGAACAGCACGCCCGCCATGTAGACCGGAATGCCCGTCAGCACGATTTCCGGCGTGACCAGCAGGTAGAACAGCAGGATCACCGGGAAGGCCAGGATCAGGTTTGCCAGGAACGACAGGAAGGTGTCCAGCTTGCCGCCGTAATATCCCGCCGGCAGGCCAAGGGTGATGCCCACCATGAAGGCGAAGAGCGTGGCAAAGGGGGCGATCTTCATAACCTCCCATGCGCCCACCACCATGCGGCTGAAGACGTCGCGCGCCAGGTTGTCGCCGCCCATCAGGTAGTAGGGGTAAAGCCCCTGCGCCGCGGCATCGGGCACCGGCGTGCCGGGTACCTTGTTCTTCAGCCCCGAGATCTGCGAGAGCGTGTCATGTGTGACGATCCAGCCAAAGGCGCCGCCGAAGATGCCGGTATAGACCCAGAACATCACAAGGGCGAAACCGGTCATGCCGATCACGCTGTCGAAAAGCTTGCCGTAAAGCCCCAGCCGCCGCTTGTAGGTCAGCGACAGGGCGAATGTCACGACAAGGGCAATCCAGACCGGGGTGAACTGCGTCAGGATGCGGGTGATGATCTCACCCCAGCCAAGAGGGTCCATTGTCCCAGTCCTCCTATGTTACGCTGATGCGCGGGTTGAGATAGACATAGCCGACATCGGAAATCAGCTGCGTCACCAGCACCACGATCACGGACACGACCGAAACACCCAGCAGCAGCTCGATGTCGTTGTTGCCCGCGGCCTGCACCAGCACCCAGCCGAAGCCCTTGTAGTTGAACAGGGTTTCCACGATCACCACGCCGTTCAGCAGCCAGGGAAACTGCAGCATGATCACCGTGAAAGGCGCGATCAGCGCGTTGCGCAGGGCGTGTTTCATGACGATGTCGCTGAACTTCACGCCTTTCAGGCGGGCGGTGCGGATATATTGCGCCGTCATCACCTCGGCCATCGAGGCGCGGGTCATGCGGGCGATATAGCCCATGCCGTAAAGCGCGATCGTCAGCACGGGCAGGAAGAAATTGTTGAAGGTCGCATCCTCCATCGCGCTTGTGGCGGTGCCGTTGAACCATTTCAGCCCCACGGCGGACGAGGCGAAGACCGCGATCAGGATCACGCCCGAGACATATTCCGGGGTCGCCGTGGTGGTGATGGCAAAGGTCGAAAGGGCCCTGTCCGTGCGCGATCCCTCGCGCATGCCCGCCAGAACCCCCACCAGCAGTGCAGATGGCACCATCAGCACCATCACCCAGAACATCAGCTTGCCGGTCAGGCCAAGGCGGGTTGCGATGATGCCGCTCACCTCGTCCTTGAAGACGGTCGAAAAACCCCAGTCGCCCTGCAGGATGCCGCAGAAGCGCGGCGCGGCGGCCAGCACCTCGGGGGCGACGGTGCCTTCGACACAGCGGCCGCGCATGCCCTCATCGACCTCGACTGTCCAGCCCGGCAGCACGCCCAGCCATTGCCCGTATTTGACGGGCAGGGGGTCCAGATACCCGTTCCGCCCCAGGTAGCTGGCGACCTCGGCATCGCTCATGCGGAAGTTGCCCTGGGTCTTGGCCAGCTTTTCAAGGTTCGGATAGAGATTCGTCATGAAGAAGACGATGAAGGTCAGGCAGAGTGCCGTCAGGATCATGATCCCGAGCCGGCGCAAGATGAACAGGCCCATGCTGTGCCCCCTGGTTTAGGTGCCCGCCATGATACGGGCCTTGGCAGGTCTTCTGCGACCCGTCCTTGTTCTGTCGGCGTGTTTGCGCGTCCCTGGCCGATCTTGGCTTGCGGACGGTGAACCGTGCCCCCGGTCGGGGGGCACGGTCCGGAAGGTCAGGCCGATCAGGCGGCCATGCCCCACTTGTAGTGATGATGTTCGAAGGAGATGTGCATCTCGGCACCCATCACACCTTCGCGCATGTGCCGGTAAAGCGAGCGCCAGTAAGGCTGGATCGTCACGCCTTCTTCCTGGATCAGCGCCTGCATCTTGGCGCTGACTTCGCGGCGCTTGTCGGCATCCGCGATCGACAGGGCCTCTTCCAGCAGGGCGTCGAACTCGGCGTTGGACCAGCCGAATTCATTCCATGCCTCACCCGAGCGATAGGCCAGGGCCAGGATCTGCACACCCAGGGGGCGGTGGTTCCAGTTGGTCGAGCTGAACGGATATTTCGTCCAGTCGTTCCAGAAAGTTGAACCGGGCAGAATGGTCCGCTTCACGTTGAAGCCCGCGTCGCGCAGCTGCGCTGCCACGGCATCGGTGGTGTTGCGGCGCCAGTCGTCGTCGATCGAGATGATCTCGTGCTCGAAATCGGCCATGCCGGTTTCGTCCAGAAGCGCCTTGGCTGCGGCAGGATCGTATTTCTGCGGCGGCAGTTCGGCATATTCCGGGTGAACCGGGGCGACATGGTGGTTTTCAGCCGGAACGCCAAGGTTGCCATAGCCCAGTTCAAGGCAGACGGCGTTGTTGACGGCCATCTGGATCGCCTGGCGGACGCGCTTGTCCTCGTAGGGGCGCACGCCGTTGACTTCGGCCAGCTGGTTCGGGCGCACCACGATGGTGGCGCCGGTCACGACCTCGGATTTCATCAGGCCAAGACCGTCCATGATCTCGATGAACTCGCCCACGGATTCGTGCAGCATGTCCACTTCTTCGCTTTCCAGTGCGGCCAGCCATGCGGCGCTGTCAGTGCCGAAGTCGATGTATTCGATCCGGTCCAGATAGGGTCCGCCATAGACATCGGTGCCCCACCATGTGTGGCCATCTGCCTTGACCAGCGAGCATTTCACGCCGACTTCCAGCTCTTCGATGACATAGGGGCCGGTGCCGACGTTCTGGACCGCGTCGGGGTTGTAGGAGCTGTGCACCACCGCCGCCGGATAGTCCGAGAAACCGGGGATGATCGAAATGTCGGGGCGCGGCAGCGTCAGCTTGACGGTGTGGCTGTCCACGACGGCGATCGCCCCATCGGCGGCCTTGTTGGTGGCATCGTCGATCAGCGCGCTGACGCGGCCGGCCATCGAGTTGCCTTCGACATCACGCTCGCACCAGCGGGTCAGGTTGCGGGCCACATCCTCGGCGGTGAAGTCGTCGCCATTGCTCCACTTCACACCCTTGCGCACGTTCAGCGTGTACTCGGTGGCGTTGTCGTTCACCGACCAGCTGTCCAGCAGCATGCCGCGGATCGAACCGTCGTTGTTGTATTCGACCAGGTATTCCAGCGTGCCGCGGGTCTGGTTGGCGATTTCCGACCAGTCGGCGGTACGGGTGTCCTTGAGGGCGCGCACGTTCATCTGGCAGCGCAGGGTGCCGCCCATCGGCGGGGTCGCCTGCGCCTGTGCCGGGGTGCCGAGACCGCCCAGTGCATAGGCTGTGGCGGCGGCCACGCCAAGTCCGGTGGTGCGTGCAAGGAATTCGCGGCGGCTGAGTTTGCCCGCCTTGAATTCATCGGCATACATCACCGCGGCCTTGTGCACCGGCTGGCCCTTGAAGGTCATATCGTTCATTTTCAACTCCCTGTTGCTTTTTTTAGGCTGATCGGTCGACAGCCTGTCAGCCTGCATTGTCGTGCAGATTTTGACCGCGTTCGCGCTTCATCCCTTGCGGCATTCGGCACCAGAACGGCCTTTGCGTCAACGCATGGTTTCGGCATTCTACGTCTGAAAACCGACATCAACTCGTAACAAAAACGACATCGATGTCGCTTGCAAGCCATAAACGCGACAGTCGCGTCGATTTCCGAAAAAGCTGCGCGGCGCGGGTTCCGTGATGCGACATGCGCCACAATCGCCATTCAGGCGGGATGGATCCCTTCAGAAACCCCGATGAACCCTGGCAGGCGGTCAGAGCGGCGCGCCAATCCGTCCTGTCGCGATCCTGGTGGCGGGGGGCGCTGCCTCCTGCTTCCGGGCGACGCGCCGCAGGTTGCTGGGCGATTGGCCCGTGTGGTGCTGCACGAAACGCGAGAAATAGGCCGCACTGCTGAAATTCAGGCTTTGACCGATATCCTGAAGTGGACGGTTCGTGGTTTCGATCTGGTCGCGCGCCGCATAGAGGCTGCGCTGGGTCAGGATCTCTGCCGCCGTCAATCCCGACGCCTCGCGGCAGGACCGGGTCAGATGGGTCGGGGTGACGCCCAGTTCATGCGCGTAATCGCCCATGAGTTTCGCGCTGGCATAGTCGCGTGCGACCATGGCGCAAAAGGCCTGCACCAGACGGTGCGCCGCGGATATCCGCGGCGCGTCATCCGCATGTTCCAGCATTTGCCGCCGCATCCAGACGGACAGCAGGATCGAATGGGCGCGCATCGCTTCGTCGAAATAGGGACGGTTGCCGGACTGCTCGCGCTGCATGATGTCGAGGATGCCCGAGATTTCCGCCTGGGCCTGCACGTCGCGGATGCGCAGATGCTGCGGCTCTTCGGGCAGACCAAGCTCATGTGCAGCGGGCAGATGCAGTGCAAGGCCGAATCCCTGTTTGCCGAGATCCAGCGCCAGAAGCGTATGGGCGGGTACGAACACGGCGTTATGCGTGCCGATGCCGCTGCGCAGCCCCTGAAGGACCATGCGGCCCTGGCCGCGCGTGATCCATAGCAGGATGTCGTGATCGTGGCTGTGCAGCTGCTCCAGCCGCCAGGCCGCGCCGCGCGCCATCTGCGCGATACTGCCTATGCGGATGCCGCCCGCGCCGGGCAAGGGATGCGCCGTTTCCTGATCCGTTTTCGTGCTGCTGGCCTGCATGGATCCCGCTCCGTCCGCGTCGGTCCGCGATTACTGCGACAAGACTAGCAACAGCCCTGTTCCCGTTAAAGGGGAGTGGTTGAAAAAAGACAAGTTTCGCCGATTTCAGGCAGGAACCGGCCGATAGGCGGTCCAGGCGCGCATCCGGGCACGGAACCATGTGCGCTGGCGCTTGGCGAATTGACGCGTGGCGATGGTCGCGGCCTCGCGGGCGGCATCAAGGCTCATCTCGCCGCGCAGATGGGCGATCAGCTCGGGCGCGCCGATCGCCTTGGCGGACAGATCCTCGGGGTTCCAGCTGGCAAGATTGGCCTGCGCCTCGTCCAGTGCGCCCGCGGCCAGCATCGCATCGAAGCGGCGCGCGATTCGCGCATTCAGCCAGTCCTTGGGCGCATCGAACAGGATCGGCGTGGTCTGCGCCAGCGGCAGCAGGGGCGGCGGTGTGCTGTCCTGCCAATCGGCCAGCGTGCGTCCGGTGCCGCGCCAGACCTCCCAGGCGCGTTGCACCCGCATCGGGTTGCGCTGGTCAAGACGCGCCAGCGTGACGGGATCCAGATCGGACAGCAGCGCCTCCAGCCCGTCTGCGCGCAAGCGCGCGGTGGCCTCGGCGCGCAGGCCGTCGGGCAGGGGCGGGATCTCGGCCAGCCCTTCGGTCAGCGCCGTGAAATAAAGCCCCGTGCCCCCCACGATGATCGGACGGGGGCCGCCGCGCAGCAGCGGCGCCACCTCGCGCAGCCAGTGACCCACGGAATAGGCGGCATCGCCCGGCACATGCCCATACAGAAGATGGGGCGCGCGCGCCTCGTCCTCGGCCGATGGGCGTGCGGTCAGCACGCGCCAGTTGGCGAAGACCTGGATCGCATCCGCATTCACGATCACGCCGCCCTGCGTCTCGGCGATCCGCAGGGCAAGGGCGGATTTGCCGCTGGCGGTGGGGCCTGCGATCAGCACGGGGCGGTCGGCGGGAATGGCTGTCAGATCGGGAAGGGTCATGCCCCGCCTCTATCCTCAATTGGTCGAAATCGCAAAGGCGGTGCATCTCGGATTGAACCTGCCCGCGTTTTGCGACATTTTGCGCGCGACCCGCACAAGACGAACGGAGCCCCCATGTCAGACCAAGCCGCCGCCCAGCCGATCCCGCCGGTGCAGACCAAGTTCCGCCGCGTGATGCTGAAGATCTCGGGCGAGGCGCTGATGGGGGACCAGGGATTCGGCCTGCATCCGCCCACCGTCCAGCGCATCGCCCAAGAGGTGAAGTCGGTGCATGACCTGGGCGTCGAAATCTGCATGGTGATCGGCGGAGGCAACATCTTTCGCGGCCTGCAGGGCAGCGCCCAGGGGATGGAGCGGACGACCGCCGATTACATGGGGATGCTGGCCACCGTGATGAACGCGCTGGCGATGCAATCCTCGCTCGAGGCGCTGAACATCCACACGCGGGTCATCAGCGCGATCCCGATGGATCAGGTCTGCGAGCCCTACATCCGCCGCCGTGCCGTGCGCCATCTTGAGAAAAAGCGCGTCTGCATCTTTGCGGCAGGCACCGGCAACCCCTATTTCACGACCGATACCGCCGCGACGCTGCGCGCCAACGAAATGGCCTGCGAGGCGATCTTCAAGGGCACCAAGGTGGATGGCGTCTATGACAAGGACCCCAAGAAACACGGGGATGCGAAACGCTATGAGCGCGTCACCTATGACGAGGTGCTGGCCCAGCATCTGGGCGTGATGGACGCCAGCGCCATCGCTCTTGCGCGCGACAACAACCTGCCGATCATCGTCTTTTCGCTGGACGAACCCGGCGGTTTCAAGGGGATCCTGGCAGGCCGGGGCACCTATACAACCGTGCACGGTTGAGGCTAGATAGACCAAACCCGGATCAAAACCGGGGCGTTACAAGGGAAATGCACGAATATGTCTGACGAAGAGTTCGAGATCGATACCGATGACCTTGAGCGGCGGATGGATGGCGCCATGGCGGCGCTGAAGACCGAATTCGCCTCGTTGCGGACGGGCCGCGCCTCGGCCTCGATGCTGGAACCCGTGGTGGTCGAGGCCTATGGCCAGCGCACGCCGATCAACCAGGTCGGTACAATCAACGTGCCCGAACCGCGCATGGTCACGATCAACGTCTGGGACAAGTCGATGGTCGGCGCTGTTGAAAAAGCCATTCGCAACAGCGGTTTGGGGATCAATCCTCAGCTGAATGGCACGATCATCATGCTGCCGATCCCCGAGTTGAACGAAGAACGCCGGCGCGAGCTGACACGGGTTGCCGCGCAATATGCCGAAAACGCCCGCGTGGCGGTGCGCAACGTGCGCCGCGACGGGATGGACCAGGTCAAGAAGGCCAAGGCCAAGGGCATGTCCGAGGATGACCAGAAGTTCTGGGAAACCACCGTGCAGGAACTGACCGACCGCTACACGAAACTGGTGGATGCAGCCCTCGAAGGCAAACAGGCCGAGATCATGCAGGTCTGAGGACCTGTCGATCGGTTCATGAAAGGGCCATTCATGGCGCGCCGGACTTCTGACAGCCTTTCCCCTGACGGGCCATCATCCAGTGAGGCCGAGGTCGGGGTGATCGATCCGGCGGGTCAGGGGCCGCGCCATGTGGCCATCATCATGGATGGCAATGGCCGCTGGGCCACCATGCGGGGGCGGCCGCGCCTGTTCGGGCATCATGCCGGTGCCCGCCGCGTGCGCGAAATCGTCGAGGCCTGTCCCGATCTGGGCGTCAAGTACCTGACGATATTTGCCTTTTCCACCGAGAACTGGCGCCGGAGCCAGGTCGAGGTGGCCGGTCTGATGAGTCTCTTCCGCCGCTACATTACCCGCGAAGCACGACAGTTGCGTGACGAAGGCGTGCGCGTGCGCTTCATCGGTGACCGGGTGCGGCTGGATGACAAACTGGTCACGCTGATGGACGAGCTGGAGCTGATGACCGCCGGCAACGACCGGGTGCATCTGACGATCGCGCTGAATTACGGCGGCCGCGACGAGGTGGCGCGCGCCACCAAGCGGCTGGCGCAGGATGTGGCGCTGGGGCGGCTTGATCCGGCTGATGTGGATGAAGAAACGCTGCCAAGATACCTTGATACTTACGTTCTTCCCGATCCTGACCTGGTGATCCGCACCAGTGGCGAGGCGCGTATTTCGAATTTCCTGCTGTGGCAATCCGCCTATGCCGAATATGAATTCGTCGATACGCTCTGGCCCGATTTTTCGCGTGCCGAATTCGCCAATCTGCTGCATGGCTATGGCGCGCGGGATCGCCGCTTTGGCGCGGTGAAGGCATGAGCACCCGATGACCGCATCCTCGAAATGGGAAGACCTCAAGACGCGCAGCGCCTCGTCGCTGCTGATGGTGGCCGTCGGGGCCGGCGAGATCTGGCTTGGCGGATCATGGTTCCTGTCACTGATCGTGATCGTTTGCGGCCTGATGATCTGGGAACTGGCGCGCATGGTCGCGCGCGAGGCGGCGGGTGTGGCGCTTGGTCTGGGCCTTCTGGCGGGGGCGTCGGTGCTGGGGGCGGTCCTGTTGAAAATGCCTGTGCTGCTGATCCTGCCGGTCTTGCTGGGCGGCCTCGCCGTGTCGCGGCACAGGGTGATGTACCTGCTGTATGCGCCGGTGGTGATGGCGGGCGCCTATGGCCTTGTGATGCTGCGCGACACGCCCGATGGCCTGACCTGGCTGATCTGGCTGGTGCTTGTCGTCGTCGTCACCGATGTGGCTGGATATTTTGCAGGGCGGATGATCGGCGGGCCCAAGTTCTGGCCGGCGATCAGCCCCAAGAAAACCTGGTCTGGCACGGTGGCGGGCTGGATCGGTGCGGGTATCCTGGGGGTGGCCTTTCAGCCACTGACGGGGGCAGGGATCACGCTTGTGGTGGTCAGCATGATCGCATCCTTCGCCTCGCAGATGGGTGACATTGCGGAAAGCGCGGTCAAGCGGCGCACCGGGGTCAAGGACAGCTCAAGCCTGATCCCCGGCCATGGCGGGGTGCTTGACCGTTTCGACGGCTTGCTGGGGGCGTCGCTTCTGGTGCTGCTCTTCATGGTCATCGCCGGACATCTGCCGGATCAGCCATGAAACGGGTGACTGTCTTTGGATCAACCGGGTCGATCGGGCAGAACACGCTCGATCTTATTGCGCGCGCGCCGCAGGACTATGACGTGGTCGCCCTGACAGGCGGGCGCAACATCACGCAGCTTGCCGCCGATGCGCGGCGTCTGGGGGCGCAGGTCGCGGTCACGGCGCATGACGATCTGCTGGAGGATCTGCGCGCGGCGCTGGCCGGATCCGGGGTCGCGGCGGCGGCCGGGCAGGCGGCGCTGATCGAGGCGGCGGCGCGTCCGGCCGATTGGACCATGTCCGCGATCGTCGGGGCCGCCGGGCTTGCACCGGGGATGGAGGCGCTGAAACAGGGCGCGACCCTGGCGCTGGCCAACAAGGAATCGCTGGTGACGGCAGGTCCCTTGCTGATGGCGACCGCCGCGCGCCACGGGGCGCGCATCCTGCCCGTGGACAGCGAGCATTCCGCGATTTTCCAGGCCCTTGCGGGCGAGGATATTGCCGCGGTCGAGCGGATCATCATCACCGCCAGCGGTGGCGCGTTCCGTGACTGGCCGCTGGAGCGCCTTGCGGCCGCGACCCTGGCCGAAGCGTCGAGCCATCCCAATTGGGACATGGGGCAGCGGATCACGATCGATTCCGCATCGATGTTCAACAAGGCCTTGGAAGTCATTGAAACACGGGAATTCTTTGGCGTCGACCCTGACCAGATCGAGGTCATTCTGCACCCTGAGTCCCTTGTGCATGCGCTGGTCGGGTTCCGTGATGGCGCCTTGATGGCCCATGTCGGGGCCTCGGACATGCGCCATGCCATCGGCTATGCGTTGCACTGGCCCGAACGGCGCGATCTGCCGGTGGCGCGGCTGGATCTTGCCGCCATCGGGACGCTGAATTTCCGCGCCCCCGATCCCGCGCGCTATCCCGCCCTGCGCCTTGCGCGCGATGTGATGCAGCGGGGGGGGCTGTCGGGCGCCGTGTTCAACGCCGCCAAGGAGCGGGCGCTGGATGCCTTCATCGCGGGCCGCATCGGATTTCTGGACATGGCGGGCGTGGTCGAGGACGTTCTGACACGAATGTCATCCGAAAGCGGCCTCATTGATGCCGAGATCACCCTTGATACCGTCGCCCATGTGGACCATCTCGCACGGATAAGGGCGGATGAGGCCATGCAGGCGAAAGCGGGCTGACAGCACAGCCCCCAGATCAGAAAGCAGGACCGACACTTGGATATCGTTTCTTTTCTTCCCCAGTTTGGCGGGCTCGCCATGACGCTCGTGGCCTTTGTAGTCGCGCTGTCGGTGATCGTCGCGGTGCATGAATACGGCCATTACATTGTCGGGCGCTGGTCCGGCATCCATGCGGATGTGTTTTCGCTTGGGTTCGGGCCGGTGCTTTTTTCGGGCGTCGACAAACGGGGAACGAAATGGCAGGTCGCGCTGCTGCCGCTTGGCGGATACGTCAAGTTTCGCGGCGATGCGGATGCGGCCTCGGCCGGAACCGATGGTCAGGCGATCCGCGCCATGACCGAGGCCGAGAAACGCAGCACCATGCATGGCGCGCCGCTCTGGGCGCGGACGGCGACGGTCGCGGCGGGTCCGATCTTCAACTTCGTGCTGGCCATCATCGTCTTTACCGCCATCGGCATGACGCGCGGCGTTGCGGTGGATCCGCTGACGGTGGGCGAATTGCGCCCCGTCGCCGTGGCCCATGAGGTGCAACCCGGCGACGTTATCCTGGCGATCGACGGGCGCGCGCTGCCACAGGCGGGCGAGGCGGGGTTTGCCGACCTGACCGCCGCGCTGCCGGCGGTGCCGCTGATGGATTACACCGTGCTGCGCGACGGGCGCGAGGTGACGGTGCAAGGCCCGCATCCGATGCCCCCGGTCATTACCCAGCTTGCCCCGCAATCTGCGGCCATGGCGACCGATCTGGAACCGGACGATGTCATTCTTGCCGTCGATGGCGATCCGATCTTC
Organism: Seohaeicola sp.; assembly: GCF_048006315.1. Taxonomy (GTDB): domain Bacteria; phylum Pseudomonadota; class Alphaproteobacteria; order Rhodobacterales; family Rhodobacteraceae; genus Seohaeicola. Next base: position 167,410 of record NZ_CP180350.1, read on the forward strand.
GCCTTCCGCCAGTTGCGCGAGAAGGTCGAGGGCACGGAAGGCGCGCCCTTGCTGCTGGACGTGCGCCGTGGCGATCAGACCCTGCAGGTCAGCCTGACTCCGCGTCGCGTGGACGAGCCCCAGGATGGCGGCGGTTTCGAGACGAACTGGCGGATCGGCATCATCGGCGGGCTGTTCTTCGATCCGATGACGGAAACCCCCGGTTTCATGGATGCCTTCACGAATGGCGTGGCCAGCATGTGGGAGATCATCCGCGGCTCGCTGTCCGGTCTTTATCACATGGTGACGGGCGCGATCAGCACCTGCAACATGTCCGGGCCGATCGGAATCGCCGAAGTCTCGGGCGCGATGGCCAGCCAAGGCACAGAAAGTTTCATTTATTTCATCGCGGTCCTGTCGACGGCTGTAGGTCTTCTGAACCTCTTTCCGATCCCGGTTCTGGACGGGGGGCACCTGGTATTCTACGCCTATGAGGCCGTGGCCGGAAAACCGCCCAGCGACAAGGTGTTGCGGGTGCTGATGGCCGCAGGTCTGACCATCATCCTGTCGCTGATGGTCTTCGCACTGAGCAACGATATCTTCTGCCCCTGATTCCGCGGGATCAGGGTGCGGACTGTCTTCCGAAAGGCTTCGGCGTCAAAATATGGCCATAATCCTGGGCTATCGAGATGCGTGAAACGAGTTTGGAAAGTGTGATCCCATGGAAATGATCCAGAAAAGCGGACGTGGTCTTGGCCTTATCCTGTCCTTGAACTGGGACCGTATCCTGTATCTGGGTACGATCATCCTGGCCTTGAATGTCGGCACCCTTCTGAACCTGCTCTGATCCTGCATTCCGTCTTGCATTCCTCCATCACCACGACGCCACGCGCGGCACAGCCTGCGCGGGGCTTTTGCGGGTGGTGAACCACGGCCTGAACGCCCTTGACCCGGAATTGCGCGGGGCACGGGCACAACCTGTTGTGTTGCACGCGCTTTGAGGCGTCTGGGCTTTTGACAACGGGCCGCAATGCCGATACTCACTTGGTCAACATAAATGCATGACTGGGTTGACCGATGACCAATGAGATGGGTGGGCGGCGCCGCGTTCGCAGCAGGGACGGTATTTCTTTCCGCAAGGGGCAGACTGCCGCGCGAGGGCGCGTTTCGGGATGGATTGCGCCAATTCTGGTGGCAGGCCTGACATTGGGAACGATTCCCGCAGCACCCGCCTGGGCGCAGTCTTTCAGTTTCAGTTCCGTCCAGATCGACGGGAACCAGCGGATCGAGTTGGCAACGATTCTCAACTATGCCGGGATCGCGCGCGGCCAGACTGTGTCGGCGGCCGAACTGAACGATGCCTATCAGCGCATCCTGGCGTCCGGCCTGTTCGAAGAGGTCACGCTGGAGCCGCGCGGCAACACGCTGGTGATCAGCGTGACCGAGTTTCCGACGATCAACCAGATCAGCTTCGAGGGGAATCGCCGCCTGAAGACCGAGGTGCTGGAAACGGTGGTCCAGTCGCAGTCGCGGCGCGTCTTCAACCCGTCGACTGCGGAACGCGATGCATCTGCCATTGCGGATGCCTATGCGCAGGCAGGCCGCCTTGCCGCGTCGGTCAATCCGCGGATCATCCGCCGTTCGGACAATCGCGTGGACCTTGTGTTCGAAATATTCGAAGGCGGTCTGGTCGAGATCGAGCGGATCGGTTTCGTCGGCAACCGTGTCTTCTCGGATTCGCGTCTGCGCCGCGTTCTGGAAACCAAGCAGGCGGGCCTGCTGCGGGCGCTGATCCAGCGGGATACCTTCGTGGCTGACCGGATCGAGTTCGACAAGCAGGTGCTGCAGGATTTCTATTTCTCGCGCGGCTATGTGGATTTCCGCACCACGGCGGTGAACAGTCAACTGGCCCGGGAGCGGGACGGGTTTTTCGTCACCTTCAACGTCGAGGAAGGCCAGCAATTCCGCTTCGGCGAGATCACGGCCACGACGGATCTGCCCGATGTGAACCCCGATGAATTCCGCGAGGCGCTGAATGTGCGGGCGGGCGGTGTCTATTCGCCCATGATCGTCGAGGACAATATCGCCCGGCTGGAGCGTCTTGCGATTCAGAAGGGCCTGAATTTCGTGCGCGTCGAACCCCGGATCGTGCGCAACGAGCGTGATCTGACCCTTGACGTCGAATTCGCGATGGTGCGCGGGCCGCGCATTTTCGTGGAACGCATCGACATCGAAGGCAATGCCACGACCCTGGATCGTGTGGTCCGGCGCCAGTTCCGCGTGGTCGAGGGCGACCCCTTCAACCCGCGTGAAATTCGCGAAAGCGCCGAGAGGATCCGCGCGCTGGGGTTCTTCAGCGATGCGCGCGTGAATGCGCGCGAAGGCAGCTCGCCGGATCAGGTGATCGTGGATGTGGAAGTCGAGGAACAGCCCACCGGCAGCCTGTCCTTCGGTGGTGCCTATGGCACCAACGGTGGCTTCGCGCTGATCGCCAGCTTCAGCGAATCCAACTTCCTTGGCCGCGGGCAACGTCTGCAGCTTGATTTCTCGGGCGCCGCGGAAAACCAGACCTACGAGATCCGCTTTACCGAACCAGCCCTGCTGGGCCGCGACCTGGCGCTGGATCTTGAACTGGGCTACCGCGAGACCAACAATTCCTTCGCGAATTACGACACGGCCGTTGCGCGTTTCAGCCCCGGCCTGACCTTTCCGGTCAGTGCGGGCGGCCGGTTGCGCGCCTTCTACAAGGTCGAAAGCGTCGAGATCAGCAACTACGAATTCACAGGGACGCTGCTTGCCGATGAAGCGGATCAGGGGCAACTCTGGAGCAGCGCGCTTGGCTATACCTACAGCTTTGACAACCGCCGCAGCGGCCTGAACCCGGATGCGGGCATCCTGCTGCAGTTCGGCCAGGAATTCGCCGGGCTGGGCGGTGACAGCACCTATGTCAAGACGACCGCGCGCGCACAGGCGCAGACCTCGATCCTGAATGACGAGGTGACGCTGCGCGCGACGCTGGAAGGCGGCATGCTGAACTTCACTTCGGGAACCAGCCGGGTGACCGATCGTTTCCTGATCGGCGGCTCGATCATGCGCGGCTTCACCCCCGACGGGATCGGCCCGCGCGAGGTGCGCACCGCCGCCGGTGGCGCCGTCGAGGTGAATGACGCGCTTGGCGGCAATGTCTATGCCGTGGCCAAGCTTGAGGCCGAGTTCCCGCTGGGCCTGCCCGAGGAATACGGGATCCGTGGCGGTCTGTTCTATGATGTCGGCTCGGTCTGGGATCTGGATCTGACCAATGCCAATACGATCTATGACGATTTCTCGCTGCGGCATGTGGTGGGCGTCTCGATCTTCTGGGATTCGGTGATCGGGCCGTTGCGTTTCAACTTCTCGAAAGCGCTTCAGAAAGAAGATTTCGACGATGAGCAGAAATTCAACCTGACCATCTCGACGCGGTTCTGATGTGGCCCCGGTGGCGTGGCGCGATGGGTATTGCTGATCGTCGACAGGCCGGATGGCGGGCGATCTGCGCCTGTGTGATCGCGCTGTGCCTGCCTGTTGGCGGGCCTGCGCCGGCACAGGAAAGCCAGCTGATCCGCAGCCCGATCCTGTCCCTTGATCAGGATCGCATGTTTGCGGCCTCTGCCTTCGGGCGGCGCTTCGATGCGGCGTTGCAAGCCGACGGGGCGCGGCTTGAAGTCGAGAATCGCAGGATCGAATCCGAGCTTGAGGCCGAAGAGAAGGATCTGACCCAACGCCGCCCCGCGATGAGCCCCGAGGCGTTCCGCGCGCTGGCCGATGCCTTTGATACCAAGGTGCAGCGGATCAGGACCGAACAGACCGCCAAGGCACGGGCCCTTGCCCAGCGCACCGAAGAGGCGCAGCGCCAGTTCATCGCCGCGGCGCGCCCGGTGCTGGAGCAGTTGATGATCGACGCGGGCGCGGTGGTGATCATCGACCCGCGCAGCGTCGTGATGAGCCGCAGTGCCATCGACGTGACGGATGAGGCGATCCGCAGGATCAACGACAGCATCGGTGATGGCACCGATACCGCGGTTCCGCCGCAAGTGGCACCAGCCGCGCCGAAAGGCGACTGACCCGCGATGCGCTTGCTCCTGCGGGGGCGAATTGTTACTGACAGACACGAGATGCATGGCCGGGCAGGCCCATGGGCCTGAAGGGGTCGGATCGGTCGCCTGCTTGCCGGAACAGATGAACCAGAAAGCAAGACCCCGGGGGGCAGATGACTGAGCCTTTGAAAAGCGCCGATATCCTGATGATCCAGCGGATTCTGCCGCATCGCTACCCGTTCCTGCTGGTGGACAAGGTGATCGATATCGACGGCACGTCCTCGGCCGTGGGGATCAAGAACGTGTCCATGAACGAGCCGCATTTCCAGGGGCACTTCCCCGGAAACCCGATCATGCCGGGTGTCACCATCGTCGAGGCGATGGCCCAGACCGCCGCCGTGATGGTTGGCGTGGCGCTGGACATGGCCGACAAGGAACTGCTGGTCTATTTCATGGCGATCGACGGCTGCAAGTTCCGCCGCAAGGTGGTGCCCGGCGATGTGCTGCGCATGACGTTGACCACGCTGCGCGGCAAACCCGGCGGCAAGGTCTGGCGCTTCAAGGGCGTGGCCGAGGTTGACGGAGAGATGGCGGCGGAATGCGAGTTCACCGCCATGATGGATCTGCCCAAGGAGTAACCGATGTCCAGCCGGATCCACCCTTCCGCCATCATCGAGGACGGCGCGCAGATCGGCGCGAATGTCTCGATCGGGCCGTTCTGCCATATCGGCCCGCAGGTCCGTCTTGCCGATGGGGTGCATCTGCACAGCCATGTGGTCGTGTCCGGCCAGACCGATATCGGCGAAAAGACCCAGATCCATCCCTTCGCGGTGGTCGGGGGCATTCCGCAGGATCTGAAATTCAAGGGTGAAGATACGCGCCTGATCATCGGTGCGCGCAACCGTATCCGCGAACATGTGACGATAAACACCGGCACCGAAGGCGGCGGCGGCATCACCCGCGTCGGCGATGACGGGTTGTTCATGGCGGGCAGCCATGTGGCCCATGACGTGCAGATCGGCAACCGGGTGATCGTGGTGAACAACGCGGCCCTCGCGGGGCATTGCATCATCGAGGATGACGTGATCATCGGCGGGCTGTCGGGGGTGCATCAATGGGTGCGCATCGGGCAGGGCGCCATCATCGGGGCGGTCACCATGGTCACCAATGACGTCATCCCCTACGGGCTTGTACAGGCGCCGCGTGGCGTGCTGGACGGGTTGAACCTTGTGGGGCTGAAGCGTCGCGGCGTACCGCGCGCCGATATCACGGCGTTGCGGGCGGCGTTTCAGATGCTGGCACAGGGCGAGGGCGCGTTTCAGGACCGTGCGCGCCGTCTTGGCGATGATACCCAAAGCGAATACGTGCGCCAGATCGTCGATTTCGTAACCGCCGGGTCCGACCGGTCCTTTCTGACGCCGGGCTGATGCTGGCGCTGATCGCAGGGCGGGGGCAATTGCCGGGGCACATCGTGGCCGCCCATGGTGCCCCTGTGCTGGTCGCGGCGCTGGAGGGGTTCGCCCCCGATCACCTGACACCTGACATCACCTTTCGCGTGGAGCGTCTTGGCAGTTTCATTGCCGATCTCAAGGCGCGGGGCGTTAGCGATATCTGCATGGCCGGTGCCATCGGCAGACCTGCGCTGGACCCCGCGATGATCGACGCGGCGACCATGCCACTTGTGCCGCGCATGATGCAGGCGCTGGGGCAGGGCGACGATGGCGCGCTGCGCGTGGTGATCGCGCTGTTCGAAGAGGCGGGATTCACCCTGCGCGCCGCGCATGAGATCTGCCCCGATCTGCTGCTGTCCGAGGGCATTCCCACACGCGCGCGGCCCGGTCCGCAGCATCAGGGACCCGCCCGTCTGGGCAAGGCCACCATCGCCGAGATGGGCCGCGCCGACCAGGGGCAGGCCTGCGTGATCCGGCGCGGTGACGTTCTGGCCCGCGAAGGTGCGGATGGCACCGATGCGATGCTGGCGCGGCTTGGATCGGGTGCGACCGGGGACAGTGATCCCGATCCGCTGACATGGGGTTTCAACGCGCTTACAGATGCCGCGACCAGCGCGCTGGATTGGCTTGGCGGGCGCGACGCCGCGGATCACGACGGCGCCATCCTCTACAAGGCCCCCAAGCCCGGTCAGGATCGCCGTGTCGATCTGCCCACCATCGGCCCCGGCACCGCGATGCGCGCCGCCGATGCCGGGCTGGACGGGATCGTGATCGAAGCCGGCGGCGTTCTTGTTCTGGATCTGCCGGCGGTTCTGCGTATCCTTGATGACAAGGGGATGTTTCTTTGGGTGCGGGCCGCATGAAGGTGTTCCTGATCGCGGGCGAAGCCTCGGGCGACAAGCTGGGGGCTGCCTTGATGTCGGGCCTCAAGCAGCTGACAACGCCCAGTTTTTCCGGTGTCGGTGGGCCGATGATGCAGGCCGAGGGGATGGACAGCCTTTTTCCCATGGACGAGTTGAGCATCATGGGCCTGGCCGAGGTGCTGCCGAAATACCTGCATCTGAAACGGCGCATTGCGCAGACGGCCGCAGCGGTGATCGCGGCGCGCCCCGATGTGCTGGTGACCATCGACAGCCCCGATTTCTGCCTGCGTGTCGCAAGGCTGGTAAAGGCCGAAAGCGATATCCGCACCGTGCATTACGTGGCGCCGTCGGTCTGGGCCTGGCGTCCGGGGCGCGCGGCCAAGATGGCGCGCGTCATCGATCATGTGCTGGCGCTGCTGCCGTTCGAGCCGCCTTACATGGAAGCCGCAGGCATGGATTGCGATTTCGTGGGCCATCCGGTTGTGGCCGAACCCCGGGCGACCAAAGCTGATGCGCGTGATTTCCGCGCGCGTCACGGGATCGGCGAGGCGCCGCTGCTGTTGGCGCTGCCCGGCTCGCGACGCGGCGAGGTGGCGCGCCTTGCCCCGCGTTTCGGCGCGGCTTTGGGGCGCATGATGCAGGACCATCCGGGCATGCGGGTTGTGGTGCCGACCACCGCCAACGTGACGGAGCATGTGCGGGACCTGGTCGGTGACTGGCCCGTCGCGCCCCTTGTCCTTGATCCCCGCGACATGAGCAGCGATGCCTATGTTGCTGAAAAAAGGTCGGCTTTTCGCGCGGCGGATATTGCGCTTGCGGCCTCCGGCACTGTCTCGCTGGAACTGGCGGCGGCGGATACGCCGATGGTGATCGCCTATGACATGAACCCGGTCAGCCGGTTTCTGATCGGTCGGATGCTCAGGATCGATACGGTCACGCTGGTCAATCTGGTGTCGGATACGCGCAGCGTGCCGGAATGCCTGGGGCGCTATTGCACGCCCGCGGCGATCGCCGATGCGCTGGACAAGGTGATGCGCGCGCCGGGCAGCCAGATCGACGCGATGCGCCTGACGATGGAGCGTCTGGGCAAGGGCGGCACGGCGCCGGGTCTGCGCGCGGCGCAGGCGATCATCGACAGGCTGCCCGCCGGTCGGTGACAGGGCGGGATCAGCCCTTCCAGATCCAGCCGCCACCCAGAACGCGGGTGCTGGCGGGATCGTAGAAGACACAGGCCTGGCCCGGTGACACGCCTTCTTCGGGTGTCAGCAATTCGACCGTGGCCGTGGTGGCCGACAGCGGGCGGATCACCGCCTCGCGCGGGGGGCGGGTCGAACGGACCTTGACCGCCACATGCCATTCGGCGGCGCTGTCGAAGGGGGCATCGCCCAGCCAGTTGATCTCGCGCAGGGGCACGACGCGGGTGGAAAGCATGTCTTTCGGACCGACGATGACGCGCTTGGCGTCCACGTCCAGCTTGACCACGTACAGCGGGTCTTCCAGGCCACCGATGCCCAGACCCCGGCGCTGGCCGATGGTGTAATGGATGACACCCTTGTGCGTGCCCAGAACGCGCCCATCCACATCGACGATCTCGCCGGGTTCGGCGGCGCCGGGGCGCAGCTTTTCGATCACGGCGGCATAGTTGCCATTGGGCACAAAGCAGATGTCCTGGCTGTCGGGCTTGTCGGCCACGGGCAGGCCGTAACGCGCCGCCAGCGCCCGTGTTTCCGCCTTCGAGGTCAGGTGGCCCAGCGGAAAGCGCAGGTAATCCAGCTGCTCTGCCGTGGTCGAGAACAGGAAATAGCTTTGATCGCGGGCGGCATCCGCCGCGGCATGCAATTCGGGACCCTTCGCGCCCATCTTGCGCTGGATATAGTGGCCCGTGGCCATGCAATCCGCCTCGAGGTCGCGGGCGGTTTCCAGCAGGTCCTTGAACTTCACCCGCTCGTTGCAGCGGATGCAGGGCACGGGTGTGGCCCCGGCCAGGTAGCTGTCGGCGAATTCGTCGATCACCGCGTCCTTGAAGACGTTTTCATAATCCAGCACGTAATGGGGAAAACCCATGGTCTCGGCGACGCGGCGGGCATCGTGGATATCAAGGCCCGCGCAGCATGCACCTTTCTTGGCCTGGGCCGCGCCATGGTCGTAAAGCTGCAGGGTCACGCCGACCACGTCATAGCCTTCTTCGGCCAGTTGTGCCGCAACCACGGAACTGTCCACGCCACCCGACATCGCCACCACCACACGGGTTTGCGAGGGCGGCTTGGAAAAGCCCAGCGAGTTCAGCGGATGATCGGTGTCGAGGGCCATCATGGCCTCCTTGGTCTGGCGCGGTGGCAGGAGGGGGGCGGGGATTTCGCGCGGCCCCCGGAAAGTCTGCGAGAATATAGGAAAATCCAAGATACTCTCAACCCCCTGTTTCACCTGCTGTTAAACGCTCTGCCGCATTGATGCGGCATGAATGGAAAAACAGGCATGTATCTCAAAAAGATCGATGGTCCGCGTGCGGTGACGCTTCCTGACGGATCGGTGATGACGCGCGCCGATCTGCCCCCGCCCGACACGCGCCGCTGGGTGGCCAGCCGCAAGGCCGCGGTGGTGCGCGGCGTGCTCAGTGGGTTGATTTCAAGGGCCGAGGCGCTGGAACGCTACGGGCTGAGTGATGACGAATTCGAGGGTTGGCTGCGTGCCATCCGCGACCATGGTGTTGCTGCCCTGCGGGCGACAGCGACGCAAAAATATCGACAACTTTAGGTTGGGGTGCTAAATTCGAGATGTTGGGTAACCGTGAATTAACTATTTTTGGTCAGGGTCGTCCGTGATCGAGACCCTTGACGGAGTGTATGTATGCGAGTGCTGCTGGTTGAAGATGATCCTACGACGTCGAAAAGCATCGAGATGATGCTGACCCATGCCAATCTGAACGTCTATACGACGGACCTGGGCGAGGAGGGGATCGATCTTGCCAAGCTCTATGACTACGATCTGATCCTGCTCGACCTGGGATTGCCGGACATGCACGGGCACGAGGTGTTGCGCCAATTGCGCCTGGCACGGGTCGAAACCCCGATCCTGATCCTGTCCGGGGATGACGACACGGACAACAAGATCAAGGGCTTCGGTTTTGGCGCCGATGATTACCTGACCAAGCCTTTCCACCGTGAAGAACTTGTCGCGCGCATCCATGCCATCATCCGCCGGTCAAAGGGGCATTCCCAATCGGTGATCCGCACCGGCAAGATCAGCGTGAACCTTGATGCCAAGACCGTGGATGTGAACGGCAAGGGCGTGCACCTGACCGGCAAGGAATACCAGATGCTGGAACTTCTGAGCCTGCGCAAGGGCACGACGCTGACCAAGGAGATGTTTCTGAACCATCTTTACGGCGGCATGGATGAGCCCGAGCTCAAGATCATCGATGTCTTCATCTGCAAGCTGCGCAAGAAACTGGCCGTGGCCACGGGCGGGGACAATTACATCGAAACGGTCTGGGGGCGCGGCTATGTCCTGCGTGATCCCGATCCTGCCACGATGGGCGACCACCGGCTGGCCGTAGGCGCCTGACGCGCGACACCTTGCGTTTCGTGTCCTCGTCATGGGGCCTGCGTCGCATGGGTTGCCGCGCGCGCGCATTGGCGGACTGGACCTTGACGGCAAGCCACCCTATCACTTCGGCTGTGAAGCAGCCTTGTGACGGGGGGCAAAGGTGACCGACAAGACCGGTAACGCGACAGGGACGACTGCGGCTGAGATGCGCGCCCCGGAAGAGCTGAGCGCCGCCGAGGCGGAGGCAGAGCTGGCCCGTCTGGCCGCGCTGATCGGGGCCGCCAATATCGCCTATCATCAGCAGGATGCGCCCGAAATCTCGGACGCGGACTATGACCGGCTCAAGCAGCGCAACAGCCGGATCGAGGCGCTGTTTCCGCAGCTCAAGCGCGCCGACAGTCCCAGCGACCAGGTCGGTGCCCGCTTGGCCGACGGGTTTGGCAAGATCACCCATGCGGTGCGGATGTTGTCGCTTGGCAATGCTTTCGAAGACGAAGAAATCACCGAATTCGATGACTATATCCGCAAGTACCTGAACCTCGGTCAGGCCGATCTGGCCTATACCGCAGAGCCGAAGATCGACGGTCTGAGCCTTTCCCTGCGTTACGAAAACGGCGTGCTGGTGCAGGCGGCCACGCGCGGTGATGGCGAGGTGGGCGAAAATGTCACCGAAAATGCGCGCACCATCGCGGATATTCCCGCGCGGCTGACAGGGGCGCCCGCGCTTCTGGAAGTGCGGGGCGAGGTCTACATGAGCCATGCCGATTTCGCGGCGCTGAATGCGCGGCAGGCGGACATCGGGGGCAAGACCTTCGCCAACCCGCGCAATGCGGCGGCCGGGTCTCTGCGCCAGCTTGATGCCGCGATCACCCGTGCGCGGCCCCTGCGGTTCTTTGCCTATGGATGGGGCGCTGTCTCCGAACCGCTCGCCGATACGCAGATGGGCGCGATCGACCGGTTGGCCGCGCTGGGATTCGTCACGAATGACCTGACGCGCCTGTGCCAGGGACCGGACGAGATGCTGATCCACTACCGCGCGATCGAGGCGCGGCGCGCCACGCTGGGCTATGACATCGATGGTGTCGTCTACAAGGTGAATGACCTTGCCTTGCAGGCACGGTTGGGGTTCCGGTCGACCACGCCGCGTTGGGCCATCGCGCACAAGTTTCCGGCCGAGCTGGCCTGGACCCGGCTTGAAGGGATCGACATCCAGGTTGGCCGTACCGGTGCGCTGTCGCCGGTTGCGCGGTTGACGCCTGTAACGGTGGGGGGGGTCGTCGTGTCGAATGCGACCCTGCATAACGAGGATTACATCGCCGGGCGCGATGCGCGCGGCAACCGAATCCGCGAGGGCAAGGACATTCGCGTCGGCGATTGGGTTCAGGTCTACCGCGCGGGCGATGTGATCCCCAAGATCGCCGATGTCGATCTGTCCAAACGTCCCGCCGATGCCGTGCCCTTCGTGTTCCCGGACCATTGCCCCGAATGCGGGTCCATTGCCATCCGCGAGGAGGGGGACGCCGTGCGCCGCTGCACCGGTGGCCTTGTTTGTCCCGCGCAAGCCGTGGAAAAATTGAAGCATTTCGTCAGCAGGGGTGCATTCGACATCGAAGGCCTGGGGGCCAGGCAGGTCGAGATGTTCTATCATGATGACCAGCTGGCGATCCGTGAGCCTGCGGATATCTTCACCCTGCAGCAGCGCGACGCGCGTAATCTGGCCCGCCTGAAAAATCGTGAGGGCTGGGGTGAAAAAAGCGCGAATAACCTGTTTCAGGCTATTGATGATAAGAGAAAAATACCGTTCGGGCGGTTGCTGTTCGCACTTGGCATTCGCCATGTCGGCGAAGCGGCCTCGAACCTGATCGCCGGTCATTACATCACCTGGAACACCTTTCTGTCTGCGATGGACGGGGCCGTGGGGCTGGCTGGCGCAGACTGGGACGAGCTGATGTCCATCGACGGGGTCGGGCAGGTCATGGCCAAGGCCCTGGTCACGGCCTTCTCGCCCGAAGGCGAGCGCGCCAGTATCGACCGGCTTGTCGCGCAGCTGGAGGTGCAGGATGCAACGCGCATCGTGGCCGAGGGCAGCCCGATCGCCGGCAAGACCGTCGTCTTCACCGGCACATTGGAAAAGATGACGCGCGCCGAGGCCAAGGCCCGCGCCGAAGCCCTGGGCGCCAAGGTGGCTGGTTCGGTCAGTGCCAAGACCGACATCCTCGTGGCCGGTCCGGGGGCGGGATCCAAGGCCAGGAAGGCGCAGGGCCTGGGGATCGAAACCCTGGATGAAGACGGCTGGTTGAGCCTGATCGGCGCGACATGAGCGGGCGGCCCGAGATCCTTTTCCCGCTTTTCGCCGGGATCGAGACGCTGGAAGGTGTCGGGCCCAAGACCGCGCAACTTCTGGAGCATCTGCAGATCACGCGGCCGCGCGACCTGATCTTCACCCTGCCGCATTCCGGGGTGGATCGCGCGCGCCGGGCCTCGGTGCGTGATGCGGTCCTGCCGCAGGTCGTCACCGTCGAGGTGGAGATCGGCAAGCACATGCCGGCGCGCACCAAGTCGGGGGCCTATCGGATCGTGGTCGAGGATGCGGCGACCTCGTTCCAGCTGGTGTTCTTTCATGCGCGCGGGGATTACCTGCAAAAACAATTGCCTAGCGGGCAAAGACGCGTTGTGTCGGGCCGGGTCGAGCTGTTTGACGGGATCGCGCAGATGGTCCATCCCGATCATGTCCTGCGCCCCGAAGAGGCCGGAGACATCCCCGCCTTCGAACCCGTCTATCCGCTGACATCCGGGGTTACCCAGAAGCAGATGTTCAAGGCGGCGCAATCCGCCCTGACGCGCCTTCCCGCGCTTGCGGAATGGATCGACCCTGCCCAGAAGCAGCGCGCCGGATGGCCTGATTGGGCCGATGCCGTGCGCGCGGCGCATGGGCCCGCCCGGTCTGAGGATCTTGCGGCGACGGCACCGGCGCGCGAAAGGCTGGCCTATGATGAAATGATGGCCCATCAGATCACGCTGGCCCTGGCGCGGGCCCGTCTGCGGCGGGCCAAGGGACGCGAAAGTCATGGGACCGGGCAGTTGCAGCAGCGCGTTCTGGCGGCACTTCCCTATGCGCCGACGGGTGCGCAACTGCGCGCCATCGAAGAGATCGCGCGCGATATGGCCGTGCCGCAGCGGATGAACCGCCTTCTGCAGGGTGATGTCGGCGCGGGCAAGACGCTGGTGGCGTTCTTGGCGCTGCTGGTTGCCGTTGAAGCGGGCGGGCAGGGCGTGATGATGGCCCCGACTGAAATCCTGGCCCGTCAGCACCTGGAAAGCCTGCGCCCGATGGCCGAGGCGGCTGGCGTGACGCTTGAGATCCTGACCGGGCGCGACAAGGGCGCGGACCGGCGCAGCAAGCTTGAAGCGCTGGCGCGTGGCGATATCAGGATCCTTGTGGGCACGCATGCCGTCTTTCAGAAAGACGTGGAATTTGCCGATCTGCGGCTTGCGGTCGTGGATGAACAGCATCGCTTTGGCGTGCGCCAGCGGCTGGAACTGGGCCGCAAGGGCGAGGCGGCCGACGTGCTGGTGATGACGGCGACCCCGATCCCGCGATCTTTGGCGCTGGCCCAATACGGGGACATGGATGTGTCGGTGCTGGATGAAAAACCGCCCGGCCGCCAGCCGATCAAGACCGCCATGGTGTCCAGCGCGCGGATGGACGAGGTGGTCAGCCACCTGCGGCGCGCGATCCTCGAGGGGCGGCAGGCCTATTGGGTCTGCCCGCTGGTGGATGAGAGCGAGGTTGTCGACTTGACCGCCGCCGAAGAGCGTTTCAAGCATTTGCGCGCTGTTCTGGGTGAGGGGAATGTCGGACTGGTGCACGGGCAGATGCCCGCGACCGACAAGGACGCGGCCATGGCCGCATTCCAGTCGGGCCGAGTCGCGGTTCTGGTGGCCACCACGGTGATCGAGGTGGGGGTGAACGTGCCCAATGCCACGATCATGGTGATCGAGCAGGCCGAGATCTTCGGGCTGGCGCAATTGCACCAGTTGCGCGGTCGCGTGGGCCGTGGGGCGGGCGCGTCGACCTGCCTTTTGCTGTATCGCGCGCCCCTGTCCGAAACCGCCGAACGCCGCCTGACGACCCTGCGCGATACCGAAGACGGTTTTCGTATCGCCGAAACTGATCTGGAAATGCGCGGGGCCGGTGATCTGATCGGCACCGCGCAATCGGGTCTGCCACGGTTCAGGGTGGCCGATCTGGAACGGCAAGCGGCCCTGATGGCGGTTGCACAAAGCGATGCGCGCAAGCTGATGGCGGACGATCCCACGCTGGACAGCGCACGCGGCAAGGCGGCGCGGGTGCTTTTGTGGTTGATGGAGCAGGACCAGGCGATACGGCTGATTTCCGTGGGTTGACCCCCGTTTTTCGAAAAAATGCTGTTTTGTTCTCAAATGTTCTCATAAAGTTCTTTACAGGCGGTAAAGAATATGAGAACAAAAGAGAAACAAGACACCAGATAGCCCAGTTGAAAGGTCAGACCGATGCTCGCACAGATCAAAAACGTCATCGAACGTTCCCGTGACACGCTGCTGTCGGATGCGATCGGCGCCATGGCGCTGATGGTGATCCTGGTGGTCGGCCTGCACCTTCCCACCTTTTCCTGAAAGGATTTTTCCAGTTTCTGCCTGCGGTCCTGATCCGGTGGCATGCGGCATCCCTGTCCCAATCTGATGCCTGCCTGACGGATACTGCCTGTTCCGACACAATTCAGGGCTATCCCCAGCCCTGACGTATTGCCCCGCCCAAACAGGACACGCCACTTTCCGCCGCCTTCCAGACTGGAAGTGCGGCGGTTTTTTTATCGGGATCAGGGTGTCAGGCGCAGTGGGCCTGTTCGGCCTCGGCCACGGCCTGGGCGGTCGCCTCAAGCGCCAGCAGGATCGAGGCGTGACGGTTCTTGTACTCGCGGGCGGGGCGCAGCACCTCAAGCCCTTCGAAGGGCGCATCCGGGGTGGGGCCGTCGGATTTCAGCATCGCCTTGAGGCCCTCAAGCGCCACCTCGATCTGGGCGCGGTCGCAGCCGATGACGGCATGGCCCACCACGGCCGCGGCGGCCTGCCCAAGGGCGCAGGCCTTCACGTCCTGCGCATATTCCGCGATCCTGCCATCCTTGAGCACCACATCCACCGTGACCGTGGACCCGCAGAGCGGCGAGCGCCGCTTGACCGTGGCATCAGGATGCGCCAGCCGCGCGGTATGCGGAATATCGGCCGCCAGGGCCAGAATACGCGAGGAGTACAGCTTGATCAGATCGGTGTCGCTGCTCATGCCCTGGTCCTTTCGACGCTTTCCCTTTTGGTCTCTTGCCCCTAAATAGGCCTCAACCCGTCCGAAGCAAAGAGTTTTACCATGACTTTCGATCCTGCAACACTGGTTTACAACGACGCGGGGCTGATCCCGGCGATTGCGCAGGACGATGCGACGGATGAGATCCTGATGATGGCCTGGATGAATGCCGAGGCTGTCGCGCGTACCCTGCAGACCGGCCATGTCACCTATTGGAGCCGGTCGCGGCAATCCTTCTGGATCAAGGGGGAAAGCAGCGGTCACCGGCAGGAGCTGGTTGATCTGCGCGTGGATTGCGACCGTGATTGCCTGCTGGTGCGCGTGCGTCAGACGGGACCGGCCTGCCATACGAACCGGCGCAGCTGTTTCTACACGGCGGTGCGCGACGGGGTCGAGGTCGAGCTGATGCATCCCATGGCTGGGTGAAGCGTTTTACTATTTTTTACAGGGTATTGGCTGTCGATCTTCACACGCCGATCAGCCCGCGGACCTGATCCGGGGTCTTGCCTTCGGCGCGATAGGTCGCGATGGCGCGCGCATCGTCACGCTTGGCCAGGCGCTTGCCCTGATCATCCCGGATCAGCCGGTGATGATGATAGACCGGTGTCGGCAGGCCCAGCAGGTGTTGCAACAGGACATGGATTGGGGTGGCCTCGAACAGGTCGGCACCGCGCGTCACATGGGTGACCTGCTGCGCCGCATCATCGAGCACCACAGCCAGGTGATAGGATGTGCCCATGTCGCGCCGGGCCAGAACCACATCGCCGATATTGGCAAGAAGATATTCGGGATCAAATGCTTGTACGCCGCTTTGCCCGTCGGGGCCGGCGCCTGTCTCGGCAAAGGACAGGGGGTGCGTCAGGCTGTCGAGCGCGCGGCGCATGTTCAGGCGCAAGGCGGCGCCCGGCAGCGTGCCGGACCCGTCATGGTCGCGCCTGCAGGTGCCCGGATAGATCAGACCATCGGGTCCGATCAGGGGTGTCGCGCCTTCCTGCGGGGCTGATGCGGCCTCGGCGATGTCGCGGCGTGTGCAATGGCAGTCATAGATCAGCCCGCGCGCCCAGAGGTCGCGCAGGGCGGTGCGATAGGCGGGCATGCGGTCGGACTGGCGCATGATCGGACCATCCCAGCGAAGGCCCAGCCACAGAAGGTCCTCTTTGATCAGGGCTTCCCATTCGGGGCGGGCGCGGGTCTGGTCGATATCCTCGATCCGCAGCAGGAAATCACCGCTCGCGGCACGGGCCATGTCATGGGCCACAACCGCGGCATAGGCATGACCCAGATGCAGGGGGCCGGTCGGCGACGGCGCAAATCGGGTGATGACCTTTATTTTCATTCAGGGGGTTGCAGGTCGTTCCTGATGTGGGATGCCTTGGCCGCTATTGTGCGGCCATGGCGTTGCTGCCGTCAAGCCATGCGGTCCATGCCGCTTTGGCGCGGTCGGTATAGGCCTTGTAGCGATCCTTGCGGCCGCGTCTGCCACCCTTCAACCCGTCGATCGGGCGGAACAGGCCGAAGTTCACGTTCATCGGCTGAAAGGTCTTGGCCTCGGCCCCGCCGGTGATGTGGTGGATCAAGGCGCCCATGGCGCTGTCCTGTGGCGGGCTGATCAGCGGCTGGCCCAGGATTTCGGCGGCGGCCATGCGCCCCGCAAGCAGACCCATGGCCGCGCTTTCCACATAGCCTTCGACGCCGGTGATCTGTCCGGCAAAACGGATATGCGGGCGCGAGCGCAGGCGCATCTGATCGTCCAGCAGCGTGGGCGAGTTGATGAATGTGTTGCGGTGGATGCCGCCAAGACGCGCAAAGCTGGCATCCTGAAGGCCGGGTATCATCTTGAAAACAGCGGTTTGTGCGCCATACTTCATCTTGGTCTGGAAGCCCACGATGTTGTAGAGCGTACCAAGCGCATTGTCGCGGCGCAGCTGCACCACGGCATAGGGTTTCAGATCGGGCTGATGCGGATTGGTCAGGCCCACTGGCTTCATCGGGCCGAAGCGCAGGGTCTCGCGGCCACGTTCGGCCATGACCTCGATCGGCAGGCAGCCATCGAAGTAGCCGGCCGTCTCGCCCTCGTGAAACTCGGTCTTGTCGGCAGCCAGCAGCGCGTCGATGAAAGCCTCGTACTGGTCCCTGGTCATGGGGCAGTTGATATAGGCCTTCTGTTCGGCTTCGGTTTCGCCCTTGTCATAGCGCGACTGCTCCCATGCGACGGACATGTCGATACTGTCGGCATAGACAATGGGCGCGATGGCATCGAAGAAGGCCAGTGCATCGGTCCCGGTCTCGGCAGCGATGGCGCGACCCAGACCCTCGCTGGTCAGGGGGCCTGTGGCGATGATCCAGTGGCCGCTGTCGGGCAGTTCGGTGATTTCGGTATAATCGACGGTGACATTGGGGTGGGCCATCAGCGCAGCCGTTACCGATTCCGCGAAAGGATCACGATCCACGGCCAGCGCGCCACCGGCGGGCAGGCGGTGCTTTTGGGCCATCTGCATGATCAACCCGTCAGCCGCCCGCATTTCCCAATGCAGCAGGCCCACGGCGTTCTGTTCGTCATCATCCGACCGGAAAGAGTTGGAACAGACCATCTCGGCCAGATGGCCGGTCCGATGCGCAAAGGTTGCCACCTTGGGCCGCATTTCGTGGATGACCACCTGCAGCCCCATGTTGGCGGCCTGCCAGGCTGCTTCCGATCCGGCCATGCCGCCGCCGATGATATGTAAGGTTTTGTCCATGCCGCTGATCTAGGCCAAGCGCCGCCTTTTGAAAAGGGGCATGGCATCGGTGCATTGCAGGAAGGAGGAGGGTCGAGTGGGTCACCCGTTTCATGTTTCGGCGGTCAGAGAGAGGCTGACCTGGAGGGAAACTGCCGGAGGTGACCCACACCCGTTTCAGTTGGACGATGTTTCCATCATCTGTGACCGAAGTATCAGCGAAGATTGCGGCAGCCAAGTGGCAAATGCGGAAAATATGGGGCACCAAATGGGAAACATTTACCCAAATTTGCCAGAATGACGTCTTGATCGGCAAGGCCTCGCCGATGGTCGGCAAAGCCCTGCCTGCGCATCCGCCTATTGGGTCCAGTCGGGGTGGCGCTTTTCCAGAAAGGCGCTGATTCCCTCGGCCGTGTCGCGATAGAGCATGTTCTGCACCATCACGTCGCCGGTGTAGTCATAGGCCTGGTCGATCGGCATGCCGATCTGGTTGTAGAACGCCTGCTTGCCGATCTTGACGGCCGCGCCCAGCTTGTCGGCCACCATGCCTGCCAGTGCGGCGGTTTCCTGTGCGAGGGACTCGGGCGGGACCACGCGATTGACCAGACCCAGCGCCTCGGCGCGGGTGGCGGGAATGAACTGGCCCGTAGTCAGCATCTCGAAGGCCTGCTTGCGCGGGATGTTGCGGGTCAGCGCCACCATCGGGGTCGAGCAGAACAGCCCGATGTTCACCCCGTTGACGCCAAAGCGCGTGCCTTCCGCCGCCACGGCCATGTCGCAGCTGGCGACCAACTGGCAACCGGCCGCGGTGGCGATGCCGTGGACCTGCGCAATGACCGGCTGGGGCAGGCGCTGGATCGAGGTCATCATTCTGGCGCAGCGATCGAAGAGATTCTTGAAATAGGCCTTGCCGCCGTCTTCGGCCTGACGGCCTGCCGTCATTTCCTTTAGGTCATGGCCCGCACAGAAGGCCTTGCCCTCGCCAGACAGCACGATGGCGCGAATGGCGCGATCCTCTGCCAGCCGATCGAATTCGGATTGCAGCGCCGCCAGCATGGCGTCAGACAACGCGTTCAGCTTTTCGGGGGCGTTCATCCGAAGATGCGCGACCGCGCCCGTGTCGTTACGTTCCAGCAAAGCCATCTTGTCCTCCCGCGATGTTCCGTCCAACTCTAGGCGCAACTGTAAAGGGAGAACAAGCATGGCGTTGAAGATGACGCGCGAGGAGCTGCAGACATTCATCAAGGACGTGTTCCCGCAGGTGGCCGAGGATTTCACGATCATGGATGTTGCGCCGATGGAGATAACCGTGCGCCTGAACGTGGGCGAGCGGCATCTGCGCCCGGGCGGCACCATCTCGGGGCCGTCGATGTTCGGACTGGCGGATGTCGCGATCTATCTGGCGATCATGGCGATGATCGGGCCCAAGGCGCTGGCGGTCACCACGAATTCCAGCATGGATTTCATGCGCAAGCCCGGTGCCGGGGTGGACCTGATCGCCAAATGCCGGTTGCTCAAGCTGGGTCGCGTGCTGGCGGTGGGGGATGTGCTGCTGTTCTCGGAAGGGATGGATGAACCGGTGGCGCGGGCCTCGATGACCTATTCGATCCCTCCGAAGGGCTAAAAATGTGGGGTATTCAGATACCTATTTTGCAAGCCATTGATTTGGCTTGATTAATAGCAGAAAGGGGCGCTTGACTATGCGTTGCGGGCGGATATAACCCCGCAATCGCATTGGACAGGCCCTGATCGGTTCTGTCCCGAACTGAACAAGGGTAACCCCGCAATGAAAACCTTTTCTGCTACTCCGGCGGATATCGACAAGAAATGGATCCTGATCGACGCCGAGGGCGTTGTTCTGGGCCGTCTTGCCTCGATCGTCGCCATGCGCCTGCGCGGCAAGCACAAGCCGTCCTTCACGCCCCATATGGATATGGGTGACAACGTGATCATCATCAACGCCGACAAGGTGCAGATGACCGGCAAGAAGCGCGCCGAGAAGAAATACTACTGGCACACCGGCCACCCCGGCGGGATCAAGCACCGCACTGCGGCGCAGATCCTTGAAGGCGCGCACCCCGAGCGTGTGGTGACCGCCGCCGTCAAGCGCATGCTGCCCGGCAACAAGCTGTCGCGCCAGGTCATGACCAACCTGCGCGTCTATGCCGGTGCCGCCCATCCGCACGAGGCGCAGGCGCCTGAAGTGCTGGATGTGAAATCCATGAACTCCAAGAATACGCGGGTGTAATGATGGCTGATCAGATCAATTCCCTCGAAGAGCTGGGCGCCGCCACCGGTGCTGCCGCAGCACCTGTTGAGGTTGCCGCCCCCCGTGAACCCGTTCGCGACTCGCTGGGCCGTTCCTATGCGACCGGCAAGCGGAAGGACGCGGTTGCCCGCGTCTGGATCAAGCCGGGTTCCGGCAAGGTCACCGTGAACGGCAAGGAAATGGCTGCCTATTTCGCGCGCCCGGTGCTGCAGATGATCCTGCGCCAGCCGTTCACCATCGCCGGTGTCACCGATCAGTTCGACGTCATGGCCACCGTGGCCGGCGGCGGTCTGTCCGGTCAGGCTGGTGCGGTCAAGCACGGCATCTCGAAGGCGCTGCAGCTGTACGATCCCAGCCTGCGTGCAGCCCTCAAGGCCGCTGGCTTCCTGACCCGCGACAGCCGCGTGGTTGAGCGGAAGAAGTACGGCAAGGCCAAGGCGCGCAAGAGCTTCCAGTTCTCCAAGCGCTGATACGGGCTTACAGGATTTCGAAAAGGGCTGCCCTCGGGTGGCCCTTTTTCTTTGGCCAGCGTGGTGTATCGACCGGAACAGGGGCACGGACGCCTGTCTGCAATCACCTATGGGCCATAAAAAAGGGGCGTCCAAAGGACGCCCCTCTCACGGGTCTGTACCGAGGGCGCGGATCAGTTGCCCGAAAGCGAGAAATCGTAGCTCATGGTGAAGGTGATGAGACCGTCATTGCCGGTCGTGTCGTCATCTTCATAGAGGATGTTGAAGGCCACTTCGTCAGAGATGGCATAGGTGACGCCGAGTTCGTAATAGATCACGTCGGACGAGTTGGTGCCGAGCAGGGCCTGCAGCGACCAATCACCGGTCAGCGCATAATCCACACCGGCTTCGATGTAGGAATCTTCGCTTTCGACAAGGTAGCCGACGGCGAGCGAGCCGCTCAGGCTGTCGGACAGGCCATAGGAGATCGCAGCGATCACTTCCGCTTCGTCATAGCCCGAGTCGTCCAGGAAATAGGCCGAATAGGACAGGTCGATGCCCAGGCCGCTCGACAGTTCGGTGCCGTAGCCGAGGATCACGTCCATCTCTACCTTGTCCGGTGCGGAACCGCCGGGCAGGGTGCCGAACCACAGCTGGCCGTAGAAACCGTTGGTTTCTGCCTGCAGGTAGAAGGACAGCGGGTAATCCGCTTCGGAGTTGCTGTCGGTCGTCAGGTCGTAGGAGGTGGCAACGGCGGCGCCGCCCGAGAGGCTGACCTGTGCAGTTGCAGCGAACGGCAGCATGGCAAGGCCTGCGCCAAGAAGGATATATTTCATCTTTCGTCCCTTCGGTCTGGTTTTCTTTTGGGGTTTCAGTGTTTTGTAAGGTTTTCCTGCCTGAATCAGCAGGGTTGTTCTTGTAATGATATAACAATTACGAGGATCTATTGGGCGGCATCCATCCTTTGTCAATCTGGATTATGCGGCAGTGCAGCACTGCCTGTTAAGCTGTCATAATCCTGTTGCAGAAATGACGTCCAGAGGGATGCAGGAGAAAAGGTCAGCGTGACTGACTTTGCCTGAATAACGGGCAATCGCGGTAAGGCCAGCCTATTTGTCGGGCGCAATCAGGCCCAGTCCGCGCAGGTAGATGCCGATTCCCGACTCAAGCAGATCCTCGGGCGGGAAGGGCGATGCCGTTCCGGGCGAGTTGCGCGCGAAGAGTTCGACGACCCCATGCGACATGGCCCAGATATGGGCCGAGAACATGCTGGCGGGCGGACGCTTTTCCGGCGGGATGTGCTGGCTGAGTTCGGAGGCGGCGGTTTCCAGCACGGCGCGCGCCCGCGCTGCGGCCTGCGCCAGATCCGGCGTGCGATTGACCGAGATGCTGCTTTCGAACATCGCGATGTAATGGCCGGGATACTTGCGGGCAAAGGCCAGGTAGGCGCGGCCTGTCGCCTCGAATGCGGCCAGGGCCGAGGGTTGGCCCGACTCGTAGGCGACCTGCATCACCTCGGCGAAGATCTCGTAGCCCTGGCGCGCGGCTTCGGCGATCAGGTCCTCGCGCCCCTCGAAGTGGCGGTAGACGGCAGCCGGGGTCACGCCGGCCTGTTTCGCGGCCTCTGACAGGGTAAACCCGGTCGGGCCCTGACGCGTGATCAGGTCCAGCGCGGCATCCACCAGGGCCTGGCGCAGGTTCCCGTGGTGATAGCCCTGTTTACGCATCCCAAAGGTCCGGCCCGCCGCAGATCGAAGGATCCGTGGCACCGATGGCCGCCGAATCCTTGCCCGTGTAATCCAGAGCCGCGAGGACATGGCGGATCACGGCCAGGCGCGCGCGTTTCTTGTCGTCGGATTTCACGATGGTCCAGGGGGCGGCCCGGGAATGGCTGCGATGCAGGGTTTCGCGGATCGCGTCGCTATAGGCATCCCATTTGTGCAACCCATCCACGTCGATCCGGCTGAGTTTCCATTGTTTCAGCGGATCGGATTCGCGCGCCAGAAAGCGGCGCAGCTGTTCGGCGCGGCCCACGTTCAGCCAGATCTTGAACAGGTGAAGCCCTTCATCCACCAGCATGTTCTCAAGTTCGGGCACCTGCCGGAAGAAATGTTCGCGCTGGCTGTCGGTGCAAAAGCCGAAGACATGTTCGACCACGCCGCGATTGTACCAGCTGCGATCATAAAGCACGATCTCGCCCCCGGCGGGCAGGTGGTCGATGTAGCGCTGGAAATACCATTGCGTGACTTCCGTATCCGACGGCTTGGACAGGGCCACCACGCGCGCGCCGCGCGGGTTGAGGTTCTGGGTGAAGCGCCCGATCGTGCCGCCCTTGCCGGCGGCATCGCGCCCTTCGAAGATGATGGCGATCCGTGCCCCCGTGGCGCGCGCCCAGTGCTGCATCTTGACCAGTTCGATCTGCAGCGCCTCCATCTGCTTGTCATAGGCCTTGCCGCTCATTTCCGCGGGATAGGGGTAATCGGGATTGATCAGCGCGTCCTTGTCGGCCGAACGGATGGCAAGGCGCAGATGTTCGGGCGCGTGGTTTTCGAAGAAATCGCTGATCGCGCCGTCGAATGGCAGGCTCATGGCGGGCTACCCCCTTGTTTTGCCTGACTATGGCCCAGCGGCCTGATCAACGCAATCGGGCGCGGATGGCGGCGCGGTGGATCGCGTCTTCCACCGCGTCGGGTGCGGCGTGGTGGGGCATGTGCCCGATCCCGTCCAGCCGGGTCAGCACGGCACCGGGGATCTGGCGGGCCAGCGGTTCGGAATGGATATGGATCGGCACCACGTCATCGGCGGTACCATGCACGATCTCGACCGGCATCGGCAGCGTGGGATAGCGCGCGGACATCTCGACCACATGCGGGCGCAGCGAATTGACCTGGCGCGCATTGGCGCGCAGCGTTTCCCGCCGCAGGGTCAGGCCCGCCCCGATGTAATCGGCATACCCCGGTGGCGGGGATTGCGGCGCAAAAATCCCGTCCAGCGCCGCATCGACGCGTGTCATCGGGGCATAGGCTGCGATCAAGGGCACCACGGTTGCCCCGCCGATCGAGGACGAGGCGATCCCGTAAAGTGCGCCCAGCCCGCCGGGCCAGGGGTTGGAGGCCCCGGCCAGAACGACAAGCGCCGCGGTGTCTTCGGGCCGGTTCAGCCCCCAGGCCAGCGCCACCGCGCCGCCATAGGAATGGCCCAGCACGATGGGTCGGCGCACACCGATCTGATCGGCGGCCGCCTGAAGAAAGGCCGCCTGCTGTGCCGGGCTTTCGGCGGCAGTGTTGAACGGGCCGCCGAAATCATCCGAGACGCGATCGGTCCAGCCAAGGCCGGGACGGTCGAAGACGATCACGCGGTAATCGTCCTTCAGCCGATCCACGAAGGCGAAGGTGAAATCGCGCGTGTTGCCCGATGCGCCGTGGATCAGCACCAGATCGGGGCCGCGCCCTTCGACATGGGCATGGACCTGACGCCCGTTGACCTCGATCAACCGGCCGGTCGGGGGGAAGCTGGCCTCGGCCCCGGCTTCGCGCGTATCGGCCCTGCGGTCCACAATGGCCCCGCAACCGCCCAGAAGCGCCACTGTCGCGATGAAGCTGATCACCTTAAGTACCGATGGCATCCAAATCAAACGGGGTTGACTGATAAATCTGATTTATCCAGTTGCCATATAGAAGGTGCGCGTGACTTCTCCAGCGATTGAGGGGCGTTCTCGCGGGATCGTCATCGGGATAGTAGTTCAGCGGGACATTGATCGGCGTGCCGCTGGCGACGTCCCGGTCATATTCCTGTTTCAGCGTGTCGCTGTCATATTCGAAATGGTTGAAGATATAGAGCGCGCGATGACCCGGGTCCTCGACCAGGGCGGGGCCGACCTCGTCGCTGGCCAGCAATGTGACCAGACCGGGGGCCGCGTCGATTTCGGACTGCTTCATCTCGGTCCAGCGGCTGACGGGGATCACGCAATCATCCGAGAACCCGCGCAGGTAAGGCGAGGCGGGGGCCATGTTGCGGTGCCTGAAGCAGCCGAAGGCCTTTGCATCCAGCATGTGTTTGCGCACCCCGTGGAAGTGATTGACCATCGCCATGCCGCCCCAGCAGACGCCGAAGGTGGAATGAACATGGGATTGGGTCCAGTCGAAGACCTCGCGCAGCTCGTCCCAATAGGTCACCTCCTCGAAGGGCAGGTGTTCGATGGGCGCGCCGGTGATGATCAGCCCGTCGTATTTCTCGCCGCTTGCGGCCACCTCGTTGAAGGGGCGGTAGAAGCTTTCCATGTGATCGGCGGCAGTGTTCCTGGCCTGGTGTTCGGACATGCGGATCAGCGACAGCTCGATCTGCAGGGGCGTCGCCCCGATCAGGCGGGCAAACTGGTTTTCGGTCTGGATCTTCTTGGGCATCAGGTTCAGCAGGCCGATCTTCAGCGGGCGAATATCCTGGCGCGCCGCCTGATCCTCGTCCATGACCATGACCCCTTCGCGCGTCAGGACGTCGAAGGCGGGCAGGGTGGACGGGATCTTGATGGGCATCTGGGTCAGTCCTTGATGGTCGGAAGGAAAAAGGTCTTTCGGAAAAGGTCAGATAGGGCGCGGGTCAGCCCCGCTCAAGCGCCTGGGCGATCAGCGCATCCACGTCGGCCGCACTGCGCACGGCGGCAACCTCGTCGGCGGTCACGGTCACGCCCCAGTTGCGCGCCATCGCGCCATAGCGCGGCTGGCGATGGGCCAGCGCCTGGGCATAGGTCCAGCGGATGAAGGCATCCGGATCAACTTCGTCCTCTGACACCTTGTTCTGGCTCAGGTATTCGTGCCACACCCGGTCCAGGAATTCGGCCTGGTAGGACATCGGCTTGGGCGCGCGGTCAAAGCGGCGGATCAGTTCGGCGGTATGGGCCGCGTCGCCCTTGATCCAGACCATCAGCGTCGTTTGCGACAGCGCCTTGAGGACCGGATCCTCGGGGTTTTCGGGATCGACCCATTCGCAGATCGACCCACCCGTGTCGCAGACGAAATGCGGATAGCCATAAAGCGCCTCGGCCCGTTCGATGAAATAGCCGGTGTCCAGCAGGGCATGGATCTCGGCCTGGCGGAACTGTGCCTGCCGGCGGGTATATTCGGCGTAGGGCAGGCCGCCCTTGGCGGGATTGCCCGGCTTGCCCAGGTATGACGACACCGGCGTTAGGTTGTGAAAGGTGATGTTCGATCCGATGTAGATCGAATCCGACAGCAACAGATCGCGCAGGAAGGGCACTTTCATCGCCTCGGCCTTGGCGTTGTCGGCGATGTATTCGCCCATGTAGCGGGTGCCGATCCGGTAATCGATCGAATAGTGGAACCAGTCGCCATGATCGCGCAGAAGCGTGGCCAGATGCGTCTTGCCCAGCCCGGACATGCCGAAAAACAGCAGCCGTTTGCGCGGGGCCTCGCGCCATTCCGCCGCAGATGTGTAGATCATGGTCGCATCCCTCTTGCCTGGGCGTTGTGGTAGCCCCGGCGCAAGGGGTGGTCAACGCTATTGCACGGGGGGCGGCATGGCACCGGCGGCACGGCGGCGGTTCAGGATGCGCCCGTCGATCACCACAAGCCCCGCCGCCAGCAGCGCAAAACCCGCGTAGGCGCGGATCGGCAGCGCCTCGTCCAGAAAGATCGCGCCCAGCAGGATCGCGACCGGTGCCACCAGCAGCGTGACCAGCAGCACATTGCCCGACCCTGCCATGGCCAGCACGCGGTAATAGAGCAGATAGGCCAGCGCCGTCGCCACGATCGACAGATAGGCGATGGCGATCCAGGTGATGCCGGCATAGTCCATCGTGGGCAGCCCGTCGCGCAACAGGGCCAAGGGCAGGATCACCAGCATCGAGCCGCTGAGCATGCCGGCGGCGGCCACCTGCGGGGCCAGCCCCGACAGGCGGGCGCGGTTGAAGGCGCTGCCGAACGCATAGCAGAGCGCCGCCCCGATCAGGGCCAGCTGCGCCAGCGCGGTCAGGTCCAGCCCGCGCACCGCATCGGGGCCGATCACCGTGACAGCCCCCGCAAATCCCAGCCCGATGCCCGCCAGTTTGCGCCGGGTCAGGCGTTCGTCGGCAAAAACCAATGCGGCGACCAGCACACCAAAGACGGCGGTGGAACAGTTCAGGATCGACGCCAGCCCCGAGGGGATATGCGTCTGCCCCCAGGTGATCAGCGCGAAAGGCAGCGCCGTGTTCAGCGAACCTGAAAAGACGAAAGCGGCCCAGACCAGCGGATCACGCGGCAGGGCCAGGCGGCGCAGCAGCACATAGGCCCACAGGATCAGCGCAGCCCCGGTCACGCGGAAGGCCACGACGCTGACAAAGCCCAGCTCGCGCAGGATCACGGCGTTCGACAGGAAGGACGCGCCCCAGATGCCGCCCAGCAACAGCAGCTCTGCCCAGGCCCTGAGTGAGATGGATTTCTGTGTCATGCAGCGGTGTTATGCCTGTGACAAAGCACCCGCAACCCGTTTCATGCCGCTTGTTTCGGCCGCCGCGTCTCGTGCCAGATGTTGAGGTAGTTGCCTGCAAAGATCACCAGCGCACCGGCAAAGACGAAAAGGTCCAGCGGCTCGTTGTAAAGCACCATGCCCACGATCGCGATCACGGGCAGGCGGGTGAAATCGATCGGGATCACCACGGTTGCCGGCGCGATGGACAGCGCATTTGTCAGGCAGAAATGCGCAAGCAGTCCCGCGCAGCCGATCACCGCGACATAGGGCAGGCTGGTGGCCGACGGCAGGGCGATATCCCCGTCATAGCCTGCCGCGATCAGGCCGAGCACGACCTGGGTCGTGGTCAGATAGAACAGGATGCAGGCGATGCTTTCGGTGCGCGTCAGCTTTTTCGTCAGCATGATGGTGAAGGCAAAGCAGATCGCGGACAGGGCCGCGGTGATGACGCCGGGGTTCAGGGTTTCGGGGTCGGGGCGCGCCACGATCAGGATGCCGATGAACCCCATGACGGCGGCCAGGGTGCGCATCGGCGTCATCCGTTCACCCAGAACCAGAGGCGACAGCACCAGCACCCATAGCGGCGAGGTGAATTCCAGCGCGAAGACCTGCGCCAGCGGGATCACCGTCACCGCGTAGAACCACAGGTTCTGCCCGCTGAAATGCGCAAGGTTGCGCATGATCTGCAGGCCGGGGTGGCGGCGCGTGACCTGTCCCCAGCGCCCGGTCAGCGTCAGGATGGCAAAGACGATGACCACGCCCACGATCGAGCGGTAGAGCATGATCTCGAACGTATCGAGGTCAAAGGCCGCCTCGCGCCCGGCAACGGCCATGGCCGAAAAGGATGCGATGGCCCCGATCATCCAGAGTGCGGCGCGCAGGACTGGCGGCGGCGCGTGAAGGATGGCGGGGATCGGGGTCGTCATGCCGTTCCGTCTTCGGTGATCACGTAGTCACGCGCGATGTCCTTGGTCAGCGCGGCCCAATCGGTGTCTGCGGCGCGGGCCTGATGGGCGTCGAAAGCGGCGCGGTCGGCGAATGCCTCGTCGACCTGCCAGATCAGGGGATCGCCGGTCGGCACCACGTTGAAGGACAGGCAACCGGGCTCGGCGCGGGTCAGGTGGACATGCGCGGGCAGGCCCATCATCACGGCCCGCGCCTGGGCGTGGGTCGTGCAGATCAGTCTTCCCGAAAGCCGGATCACTCCCACTCGATCGTGCCCGGCGGTTTCGAGGTCACGTCATAGGTGACGCGGTTGATGCCCTTGACCTCGTTGATGATGCGGGTCGCCGTTTCGCCCAGGAAATCATGGGTGAAGGGATAGTAATCCGCCGTCATGCCGTCGACGGATGTGACGGCGCGCAGGGCACAGGCGAAATCATAGGTGCGCCCGTCGCCCATCACACCCACGGTGCGCACGGGCAGGATCGCCACGAACGCCTGCCAGATGTCGTCATAAAGACCGTGGCGGCGGATCTGGTCGATGAAGACCGCATCGGCCTTGCGCAGGATTTCCAGCTTTTCGCGCGTGATCTCGCCGGGGCAGCGGATCGCCAGGCCCGGTCCGGGGAAGGGGTGGCGCCCGATGAAGCTGGCGGGCAGGCCCAGTTCATGGCCCAGCGCGCGCACCTCGTCCTTGAAGAGTTCGCGCAAGGGTTCGACCAGTTTCAGGCCCATCTTTTCCGGCAGGCCGCCCACGTTGTGATGCGACTTGATCGTGACCGAAGGCCCGCCGCTGAACGAGACGGATTCGATCACGTCGGGGTAAAGCGTGCCCTGCGCCAGGAATTCCGCGCCCTCGATGCCGCTTGCGTATTTCTGGAACACGTCGATGAACAGCCGGCCGATGATCTTGCGCTTGGTCTCGGGGTCGGACTGTCCGTCCAGTTCGCCCAGGAACAGCTCGGATTCGTCCGCATGGATCAGCGGGATGTTGTAGTTGTCGCGGAACATCGCCACGACCTCGGCGGCCTCGTTCTGGCGCAACAGGCCGTGATCGACGAAGACGCAGGTCAGCTGATCGCCGATCGCCTCGTGGATCAGAACGGCGGCAACGGACGAATCGACGCCGCCCGACAGGCCGCAGATCACACGCTTGTCGCCCACCTGTTCGCGGATCTTGCGGATCGCTTCCTCGCGGTAGGCGCCCATGGTCCAGTCGCCGGTAAAGCCCGCGATACGCACGAAGTTCTCGTAAAGGGTCTTGCCGTTGGGCGTGTGGTGCACTTCGGGATGGAACTGCACGGCGTAGAAGCGGCGGTTCAGGTCCGCGGTGATCGCGAAGGGCGCGTTGGGCGAGGTGCCATAGACCTCGAAGCCCGGCGCGATGCGGCTGACATGGTCGCCATGGCTCATCCAGACCTGTTCGCGTTCCTCGAGGAACCAGCCGTTCAGCAGGTCGATCCGCCCATTGGCGGGGGTCACGTAGGCGCGGCCGAATTCGGCGGTGCCATGGCCCGATTCGACCATGCCGCCCAGCATCTGCATCATGACCTGCTGGCCGTAGCAGATCCCCAACAGGGGCACGCCCAGGGTGAAGACCGACTCGGGCGGGCGGGGCGATCCTTCCCGCGTCACGCTGTCAGGTCCGCCCGACAGGATCACGGCCTTTGGCGCGAATTCCGCCAGGAAGGCATCCGTGACCTTCTGATAGGGGTGAATTTCGCAATAGACGTTCAGCTCGCGCAGGCGGCGCGCGATCAGCTGCGTCACCTGGCTGCCAAAGTCGATGATGAGAAGGCGGTCATGGGATGTCTGGCTCATGTTCAGCCTCCTAGGCCAAGGCCCGCGTTTGCGCAAGCCTCGGCGCGGTACAGGGCGGCGCTGTTGGGGGGTGCGATGTCGCTTTTTCCCCTCAATGGCCGGATTTCTCACCCAAGGGACGCGTTGAACCGGGTATCAGGTGGCAAACCCGCCAAAGGGGCGGGGTGTTTCGGCATGAAGGATGACAAAGATGACAGAGGTTCAGACCCGCAGACCGGCACGTGGTGGTGGCGGAGCGGCGCGCCGCGCCGAGCGCGGGGCCGTGTCCTTCGAGACGGCCCAGTACATCCGCCGCAACATCCCGAATTTCGAGATCCTGACCGAAGAGGCGCTGGAGATCATCGAAACGAATGCCGAAACCGTCCTTGCCGAGATCGGGGTGAATTTCGTCAACAACCCCGCCGCGCTGGAGCTGTGGCGCAATGCGGGCGCCGAGATCGAGGGCGAGCGGGTGCGCATCCCGCGCGGCCTGGCCCGCAAACTTTGCGCCACCGCGCCGCGCGAATTCACCCAATACGCCCGCAATCCGGCGCGCAACGTCGTGATCGGCGGCAAGAACCTGGTGCTGGCCCCGGTCTATGGCCCGCCCTTCGTGCATGACGTCAAGGGCGGTCGCCGCTATGCCACGATGGAGGATTTCCGCAAGTTCGTGAAGCTGGGCTACATGTCGAAATGGTTGCACCATTCGGGCGGCACGGTGTGCGAGCCGACGGATATCCCCGTCAACAAGCGTCACCTGGACATGCTGCATGCCCATATGACCCTGTCGGACAAGCCCTTCATGGGGTCGGTCACGGAACCCAGCCGCGCGCAGGATTCGGTCGACATGTGCGAAATCCTGTTCGGGCGCGATTTCGTGCAGAACAACACGGTGATGACCAGCCTGATCAACATCAACTCGCCCATGACCTTTGACGATGTGATGATGGGCAGCCTTGAGGTCTATGCCCGCAACAACCAGGCCTGCATCATTTCTCCCTTCATCGTGGGCGGGGCCATGGCCCCGGTCAGCGTGGCCGGCACGCTAACGCAGGTTCTGGCCGAGGTGCTGGCCGGTATCGCCTACAGCCAGCTGGTGCGCCCCGGCGCGCCGGTGATCTTCGGCGCCTTCGTGACCTCGATCGACATGAACTCGGGCGCGCCCACTTTCGGTACGCCCGAGGCCAGCCAGATCACCTATGGCGCGGGGCAGCTGGCGCGGCGCATGGGGCTGCCCTATCGTTCGGCGGGGTCGTTCTGCGGCTCGAAACTGCCCGATGCGCAGGCGGCCTACGAGACGGCGAACAGCCTGAACATGGGGCTTCTGTCCGGCGTCAACTTCATGCTGCATGCCTGTGGCTGGCTGGAAGGCGGGCTTGTCGCCAGCTTCGAGAAATTCGTGATGGACGCGGACCAACTGGGCGCACTGCACAAATTCGCCGAAGGCGTGGCGGTGGATGCGAATGCGCAGGCCATGGATGCGATCCGCGAGGTCGGCCCCAGCGGGCATTACCTTGGCTGTGCCCACACGCAGGCGAATTTCAAATCGGCCTTCTGGCGCTCGGATGTGTTCGATTACAAACCCTTCGAGACATGGCACGAGGAAGGTGCGCGCGACACGATGGCGCTGGCTGCGGTGAAGGTGGACCAGATGCTGGCCAACTACCAGCAACCCGCGCTTGATCCCGCCATCACCGAGGCGCTGGCCGGATACGTCGCGCGCAAGAAGGAAAGCATGGCCGACGCCTTCATGTAAGCAAGGCCAGGCAGGACAACAAAAGCGAAGGGCGGTCTTTGGGCCGCCCTTCGCCGTTTCCGGCGGCCATGGCACTGGCCACTAGCCGAGCGGTTCAAGAACGGGGCCAGCCACCACCGCGACAGCGGGGCGCACCGCCAGCGGCGGATGCAAGGCCCGCAGCAATCGCGCCTCGCCCATCATGGCGATCATCACCTCGACATGGCGGATCGTGGAATAGCCGGCCTCGCCGTCGCGGCGGCTCTGGTCCAGACCGGCCTCGATGTCCATCAGCCGTTCAAGTGCTGGCGCGTTGCGCTGCAGTCCGCCGTGCCCCAGAAGGCGGGGCAGATGGATGTCGCGCCGGTAATCCTCGGCGCCGATGCGGGCGGTGCGGATCAACAGGCGCGGCCGTCGCAGCGCATCCAGCCGGTGCAGGATATCGTTCATGATGCGGTTCCTTGTGCAGGGCCGGGCGGATTGCCCGGTCTGCCTGACTGAACCACGGCCAGGGGGGATGTTGCGCATCGGCCCAAAGCAGCGCGCGGCGCCTTTGCCATTATTCAACATTTAGAAACAATTATGAACAATTCGACCGAATGTTAACGAACTGGTAAGAATTGCATTCTTAGGTTGCAAGTCTGTCTGGGGATAACCTGTGGAGAAGAAAGGCAGGAGGTTTGACATGACGACCTTTGACACCGCTGCGGCCCGCAATGATGGGGCACCTGCGGTCCAGAACAGGGATGCGGCGCCGGGCTGGGTTCCCAAAACGGCCCTGCGCTATCTTGCCCATATCGAAGCCGGGCTGCCGATCCGCGCGCTGGCGCGCCATGCGGGCTGTCATGCCTCCACCATCCTGCGCCAGATCCGCAAGCTTGAAAACCGCCGCGACGATTTCCTGGTGGACGAAGCCCTGCGCCAGCTTGGGGGGCTGCATTTCCGCCCTGATCCCCGGCGCGAAACGGGGGGCAGGCCCCCGTTGCAGTCCCAGTTCCCGTTGAAGGAGCATCGCACGATGACTACAGATCTTGATCCGCTGCCCGACAGCAAGAACACATCGGTGACCGCTACGGGCGATGTGCCCGGCACGGTGGCACCGACAAACGAGACGCTGCGCCGCGAGGGTCGGCGCGTCCTGCGCCGGCTTGCCGAACCGGGTGCCGTGCTTGCGGTGGCTGCGGAAATGGACAAGGCCGTGGTCGTTCGCGACGGTGTCGATGGGGGCACGACGCGCACCGCCGTGGTGGATCGGGCCATCGCGCAGGCGATGGCGCTGAAGGAATGGATCGTCTGCGATACGCCGGGCCGTGTGTCCCGATACCGGATCACCGGCACGGGACGCGCCGCACTTGGAACGCTGCTGGCCGAGGCCGAGAACATGGCCCGCCGTGGTGTCAGCGAAGGCGGCGCGCGGTTTGCGGGGCCGGATGCGGCGGATGGCGCGGCTGATGACACGGATGAGCCGACCAGCGGCGGCGGTCGGCGCAGAATGCGCTACTGCGTGAACGAGTCGCCCTTGCTGTCGCTGGCGCGGCGGCGCGACAAATCCGGCGAACCCTTCCTGTCGGATGAGCTGGTCACCGCCGGAGAACGGCTGCGCGAGGATTTCGAACTGGCCCAGATGGGGCCCAAGGTTGCGCAGAACTGGGACCGGTTCCTGACCGCAGGTGTGCAGGGTGGGACAATGGCGACCGGTGCCGCGCGCGGGCCCGAGGCCGCACGTGCGCGCATCGGCGCGGCGCTGCGCGACCTGGGGCCTGGCCTGGGCGATGTCGCCTTGCGCTGCTGTTGCTACCTCGAAGGTCTGGAACAGGCCGAACGGCGCATGGGCTGGTCGGCGCGGTCGGGCAAGATCGTGCTGCGCATCGCGCTGCAGCGGTTGCGCCGGCACTATGACGACCTTGGCAAGGATGGCGGCATGATCGGCTAGACCGGGGCCTGTCACGGTTCGGCCTTAAAACGGCCGGATCCCGGGGGCAGCATGGCATCTCCTGATAAGTGGTATGCTCATGTTTGACGATCATTCCCGCGTGACACGCCTGCACCTGCCCGCAACCTTCCGGCCGCGCTATCCCTGGTTCGTCTGGTTTGCCATGGGAATGATGTCCCTGCTTGCACTGCTTTCCTTGTGGGCGGCGTCCTGGGGGCTTGTCCGTGGTGCACTGCCGAGCGATCCGGGTGTTCGGGGTGGTGTCGTGACCTCACTGGTCGTGGGGCTTTTCCTGCTGAGTTTCCCGCTGCTTCTTCTGTGGTCGGCTGTGCGGGGCTTGCCCCGGCTGCATGTCGACCACGGGATCGTGCAGCTCACCTCGATCTTCGGCAAGGTTCAGGTGCTCCGGCTGTCCGATTATGCCGAGGTGTCGCTTGGCGAGACGGTACTTGCCAGGGGCTATCAACCAAGGCTCGAGGCGGTTCCGATGACGCCGGGCGCCAAGCTGCAGATGCTTGCCTTGCGTCCCTTCGTCAGGAACAGATCCGAAGCCGAGGCGCTTGTGGCCCTGGTCCGGCATGCCGGGGGCGAAAGGCCGAAGCCGCTGCCCGCGCAAGAGGCCCGGTTGCACCGTGAAACCCGCAAGGAGTGGATGGCACTTGCGGCGATCATCATCGGCGCCTTCGTGCTGCTTGTCATTCTCAGGATGTCGGCGTGAAAGGGGCGCCATTCCTATAATGGGCGTTGTCAAGAACGGGGTGGGTGCATAACTTCGCGTTATGAATATCACCCTGCGTCAACTGACCTATTTCAAGGCCCTGGCAGAACAGCGCAATTTCGGCCGTGCGGCCGACGTGGTGCATGTGTCGCAACCTGCGCTATCCGTGCAGATCCGCGAGCTGGAGAAGAATCTTGGCGCGGCGCTGGTCGAACGTCAGGCCCGCGATGTGGTGCTGACGCCGTTCGGGCGGCGCATCCTGTCCCATGCCGAGGCCGTTCTGTCGGCAACCCAGGCCCTGACCGATGCGGCGCGTTGGCGTGGCGGTCTGTCGGGAGAGTTGCGCCTTGGCGTCATCCCGACCATCGCGCCCTATATCCTGCCGGGCGCGCTCGAGGCGCTGCGCTCGCGCGATATCTCGCTGGATGTGCAGGTGCAGGAGGCCAAGACCGACCGTCTGCTGGCCGAATTGCGGGCAGGGCGTCTGGATGCGGCGGTGATCGCGCTGCCCTCGGCCGAGGATGGCCTGGTCGAGATGCCGCTGTTTCAGGACCGTTTTCTACTGGCCGGGACCAGGGCGCGACTGGCCGCGCTGGGGGCCGGGGCCGATGCGCTGCGCCCGATGGAACTGGGCGCGAGCCAGCTGTTGCTGCTGGAAGAGGGGCATTGCCTGACCGATCAGGCGCTCGAGGTCTGCGGGCGTGGCCGGGGGCATGCGCAGATCAACATGGGGGCCTCTTCGCTCAGCACCTTGTCGCGGCTGGTGGCGGCAGGTTTCGGTCTGACGCTGATGCCGGAACTGGCGGCGCTGCAGGAACAGCGCGCGGCGCCCGAGATGCACCTGATGCGCTTCAGCCTGCCCGAACCGGCCCGGCGCGTGGGTCTTGTGCGACGCGAAACCAGTCTGGACGATGGCTGGTGCGCGCCCCTGGCCGAGATCCTGCGCGATGTGGGCGGCGGTCTGGTACGGGCGGCGCGGCGCGACATTCCCTGACGCCCCGGTCTGGCGGGTCTTTAATCCGGCCCTGAATGCGCGTATGTGAAGACAAGTCTCAAAAGCCCGAAAGGCACCCAGATGCGCGATCTGAAGATCCCCGGCCAGCGGCACCCCGAAAAGGCCCACCGGCCCGACAATGCCCAGCCCAAGAAACCCGAGTGGATCCGGGTCAAGGCACCGACCTCGCAGGGCTACAAGGATACGCGCAACATCATCCGCGAGCACAAGCTGGTCACGGTCTGCGAAGAGGCCGGCTGCCCCAATGCCGGCGAATGCTGGAGCCAGGGTCACGCCACCATGATGATCATGGGCGAAATCTGCACGCGCGGCTGCACCTTCTGCAATATCGCCACGGGCAAGCCGCAGACGCTGGATGCATTCGAACCGGGCCGCGTCGCCGATGCGGTGGCCAAGCTGGGGCTGAACCATGTGGTCGTCACCTCGGTTGATCGCGATGACCTGGAGGATGGCGGGGCCGAGCATTTCGCCCAGACCATCCGCGCCATCCGTCACCGCGCACCGGGCACCACGATCGAGGTTCTGACCCCCGATTTCCTGAAATGCGCGCCAGCCGCACTGGAAACGGTCGTCGCGGCGCGGCCTGATGTGTTCAATCACAACCTGGAAACCGTGCCTGGCCTTTACCCCGAAGTGCGGCCCGGCGCGCGCTATTTCCATTCCTTGCGCCTGCTGCAGCGGGTCAAGGAGCTTGATCCGTCGATCTTCACCAAGTCGGGGATCATGGTGGGCCTTGGCGAAGACCGCCAGTCGGTGCTGCAGGTGATGGATGACATGCGCGCGGCCGATGTGGATTTCCTGACCATCGGTCAATACCTGCAACCCACGCCGAAACATCACGCGGTGGACCGTTTCGTGCATCCCGATGAGTTCGCCGCCTATGAAAAGGCCGCTTTCGGCAAGGGGTTCCTGATGGTGTCGGCCACGCCGCTGACGCGATCCTCCTACCATGCGGGTGATGATTTCGCGCGGCTGCGCGACGCGCGGCAGGCGCGGCTTGGTCGGGCCTGACAGGGCAAAGGCAGCGGCCTTCGTGACGGCGGGCGGCAAGGGGGCCAGCCCCCTCCGGCGAACTGCGTTCGCCGTTCACCCCCGGGATATTTCAGGCAAGAAGAAGCCCCTTGGTCAGTCGACCGGCGCCAACCGCTTGAGATAGGCGGCCAGGGCAGCGCGGTCGGCCTCGGGCAATTGCGCAAGGTTCTGGACCACTTCGGCCATGCTGCCGCCGGCGGTGTCATAGTCAGGCGTGAAGCCCGAGGTGAAATAGGCCACGATATCGGCTTCGGACCAGTCAAGCCGCGCGGGCGTGATGTTGGGGATCGTACCGCTGCCCGATGGGTTGGGGGCCCCGCCCAACCATCGATCATGGTCAAGCGCGCCCAAGGGGCCGCGCGGCGTATGGCATTCGGCGCAATGGCCCAGGGCCTCGGCAAGGTAGCGGCCACGGTTTTCCGCGGCGGTCAATTCGCCCGTCACGGTCCATCCGTGATCCAGATAGAGCGCCTTCCACAGGCCAAGCCCGCGCCGGATCGTGAAGGGAAAGCCCAGGTCATGCGGCTGGTCGGGGGTTGCATCGGCGGGTAGCGTGACAAGATAGGCCTGCAGATCCGCGATATCCTGCAGCGTTGCGCGACTGTATGACGTGTAGGGAAACGCCGGGTAATAGTGCTGACCCTGCGGTGACGTGCCGTAGCGCATCGCGTTGACAAGATCGGCCAGATCCCAGCCGCCGATCCCGTGATCGGGATCCTGCGATATGTTGGGAGCGCGGAAGCTGCCGAAGGGCGTGGCGAAAGCCCGCCCTCCCGACAGGATCAGGCGCGCCTCGCCTGTCGCGCCTTCGGCGGCATGGCATGACGCGCAGCCGCCCGCGTCAAAGACGTCCTTGCCGCGGGCAGGCACACCGACCAGCCCTGCCACCGCATCAGGATCGACACGGTCCGGCGCGGTGATCCACAGACCGCCGCCCAGAACGAGCGCGCCCAATGCCGCAAGAGATGTGATGGCCCTGATCATCGTCGTCAAATCCGGTCCGGGGCGCCAGGGCGGGCCCGGCGCCCCACGGGATCAGTTGCTGGGGGTGCGGTAGGCTTTGTGGCACGCGCCGCACGCGCCGCCAACGGCGCCCATGGCGGCCTGCAGGCTGGCAAGATCCGTGCCGGCGGCCGCTTCCATCGCGGTGGCTGCGGTGACAAGGTCGCTGCCTTTGCTCATCACGTCGGGCAGGTTTTCCCACAAGGCGGGCAGGGCGCGCGAGCCGTCAACGCTCATGTCATCCGACCCTTCGGGCCAGAGTCGGCGCTGGTCCAGCCTTGCAAGGCTGGCAAGGTTCGTGGCGGCGGCGCTTGCCGCATCGCTGTCATAGGCAACATCGCCCTTGGCCATGGCACCAAGCTGTCCGAGGTTGAAGGCATAAAGCTGCATCTGCGCCTGACGTGCCTTGGTGGCATCGTTCAGCGCCTTTTGCTGCGCGTCCTGCCCGGTGGCGGCACCCGCCGCGATCGCGAGTCCGAGAACGGCGCCGATAATGGTAAGCCCCTTGGTCATGAAATCCTGTCCTTTGCTGTGCACACACTGTGGTGGACAGTTTGTCGCAGGTGCGCCGTCCTGTCGCATCACATAACCGTGACGACAGCCCTGTTTGCCGATCCGGCCTGCCGGCGACAGCCCTCAGGAATCCGTGAAGCGCACCTTGCCGATATAGGGCAGGTTGCGGTTGCGCTGCGCGAAGTCGATCCCATAGCCCACGACGAATTCATCGGGAATCTCGAATCCGGTCCAATCGGCCTTGATCTGCGCTTCGTGGCGGCTTGGCTTGTCCAGCAGGGCAATCGTCTTCAACCTGTGCGGTGCGCGCGACAGCAAAAGCTGGCGTACATGGTAAAGGGTATGGCCTGTATCGACGATGTCCTCGACGACCAGTACGTCGCGTCCTTCAATTGCGCCACGCAAGTCCTTGAGAATGCGAACTTCCCGGCTGCTTTCCATGGCGTTTCCATAAGATGACGCCTCGAGGAAGTCGACCTCGACCGGCAGATCCAGTTCCCGCACGAGATCGGCGATGAACACGAAGGACCCGCGCAGCAACCCCACGACCACCAGCTTGTCGGTGTCTGTAAACTCGGCTTCGATCTGGTGCGAGAGGGCCTCGATCCGGGCGGCGATGGCCTTGGCCGAGATCATCCGGTCGATGACATAAGGACGCTGGGTCATGGGTTTTCCTTGCAATTCGACGCTCACTCTACGAAATGAAGCCCCACTGTCACGCGCGAAAATGCCTCACAGACGATCAGGACGACCCACAGACAATGCCGACCCATTCCGAAACCCGCAGGCTGCCCTACAGCGCGCAGCAGATGTATGACCTGGTGGCGGATGTCGCGAAATACCCGCAGTTCCTGCCCTGGTGCGCGGCAGCGCGCATCCGGTCGGTGACACCGCGCTCGGATGGGGCCGAGGTGATGGAGGCGGATCTGGTGATCAGCTTCAAGGTATTCCGCGAACGATTCGGCAGCCGCGTGACGCTGTGGCCCGCGCAGATGAAGATCGACACCGAATATCTGGATGGGCCGTTTCGCTACATGAAATCCAACTGGGCCTTCAGGGATGCGCCTGAGGGTGGGTGCGATGTGTCCTTCTTCGTGGATTTCGAGTTCCGCAATGCCGTGCTGCAGGGGATCATCGGCGTCGTGTTCAACGAGGCGATGCAGCGGATCGTGCGCGCCTTCGAGCGGCGCGCGGCGCAGCTTTACGCGGCGTGAAACCACGCTATGCTGGCGGCGCAATAATGGAGCCGGCACGCATGATGATCACCTCACAACTCGCTGAATTCGCGGCGCAAACGCAGACACGTGATCTGCCGGAGGCCGCGCTGCGGATGATGCGGCTGTCGATGCTGGACTGGGCCGCGGTCGGGCTGGCCGGTCGGGACGAGCCCGTGGCCCGGATCACGCGGGACATGGTGCTGGACGAGGGTGGCGCGCCACAAGCGGGGCTGATCGGGCATTCGGGTCGCGTGCCGGCCCGGGCGGCGGCGCTGTCCAACGGGGCGACAAGCCATGCACTTGATTACGATGACACGCATTTCGCCCATATCGGGCACCCGTCGGTGGCGGTGATCCCGGCCGCCCTTGCGGTGGCCGAGGTACAGGATGCCGATGGCGCGGCCTTGCAGGCGGCGGCGCTGATCGGGGTGGAGGCCTCGATCCGCGTGGGCGTCTGGCTGGGGCGTGATCATTATCAGACCGGCTTTCACCAGACAGCCACCGCGGGGGCCTTCGGGGCGGGGCTGGCCGCCGCGCGGTTGCTGGGCCTGGATACACAGGGCTGCGCGATGGTGCTGGGCTTGCTGGCGACACGCGCATCGGGTCTGAAATCGCAGTTCGGCACGATGGGCAAGCCCTTCAACGCGGGTCTTGCCGCGGCCAACGGGGTCGAGGCGGCGCAATTGGTGGCGCGCGGTTTCGTGGCCAACCCGCAAGCCTTGGAAAGCCCGCAGGGCTTTGGGCCGACCCATGCCGGGCAGGACATCAAGGACGCGATGCAAGGCATTGGTCAGGAGTGGATTTTTGACACCGTCAGTCACAAGTTCCATGCCTGCTGCCATGGTCTGCATGCGGTGCTGGAGGCCGGCTTGACGCTGGCGCCGCTGGATCCGGCCATGATCGACCGGATCGAGGTGACAACGCATCCGCGCTGGATGACCGTCTGCAACCAGGTTGCGCCCATGACAGGGCTTGGGGCCAAGTTCAGCTATGGCACGGTATTGGCAATGCAGGTCCTTGGCCATGATACGGCGGTTCTGGCCAGCTACAGCGATGCGGTCTGCGCGGACCCCGCGTTGCAGGCTTTGCGCGCGCGCGTCCATGTGACAGCGGATGACAGCGTGGCGGAGACCGCCACGCGCCTGCGCGTCGTGCTGCGGGATGGTGCGGTGCGCGAGGCACGCCACGATCTGAATGCACCCATGGCGCTGGCCCTGCGGCAAGACAAGATCCAGACCAAGGCGCGCAGCCTGCTGGGGGCCTTGCGTGCCGATGCGCTCTGGTCCGTGATCGAGGGGCAGGCAAGTGCACGGGAAATGGCATCTTCCCTCGTCTGAACAGTGGCTTGTGGGGGGATGCTAAGCCTGTTGCGCCGCCGTCAAAAGCAAGGAAAGCGCATGATCGGTGGCTGCGCTGCGCACCCTGTCGCGGCCAAGAGCACCGAACTCCACCGTTTCGGTCCGGGTGGCATGGCCCTTGCGCGCCAGACCGAAGCAGACACGCCCTTCGGGCTTGAAGTCTGACCCGCCGGGGCCTGCGATCCCGGTGATCGACAGGGCCACATCCGCCGCCGAAGCAGCCAGCGCGCCCTCTGCCATTTCCCGCGCAACAGGCTCTGACACCGCGCCATGGGTCGCAAGTGTCTGAGCGGAGACACCCAGCATGTCGGATTTCGCGGCATTGGAATAGGTGACAAAACCCCGGTCGAACACATCGGAGGATCCGGCGATATCGGTGATGGCCGCTGCAAGCATGCCCCCTGTGCAGCTTTCGGCCGTGGCGATGCGCAGGCCCTTGGCCCGGTAGAGCGTCAGGATGTCCTTGGCGGATTGGCGCATGTCAGACCCCCAGCACACCGTGCGAGATCCATGCGCCCAGCCCGACCATCAGCGCGGCCATGATCCCGGCGATCACATCGTCCAGCATCACCCCCAAGGGTCCGTGCTGGCGGTCGGCCCAGCCGACGGGGCCGGGTTTGGTGATGTCGAACAGGCGGAAGGCCACAAAGGCCGTCAGCCAACCGGGCCAGAGCGCCAGCAGCCCCGCACCGGAATGGCTGGCGCCGATCATCACCGGCAGCAGCGCGATCCATTGACCGACAACCTCGTCGATCACGATCTCGGATGGATCATGATCGT
Source organism: Seohaeicola sp. (assembly GCF_048006315.1). Classification (GTDB taxonomy): domain Bacteria; phylum Pseudomonadota; class Alphaproteobacteria; order Rhodobacterales; family Rhodobacteraceae; genus Seohaeicola. The sequence continues at coordinate 208,605 of NZ_CP180350.1, forward strand.
CCTTTCCCTTTGTTTCCAGTGCCGTGGCCCACCAACCTGATGCAAATGCGACCACGATCGCCGCGCAGAACAGGGGCACACCGCCCAGCATGTAGAGCGCCCCGGCCACGGGTAGCGCCGCCAGCGAGCCCCAGGTGCCGGGGGCGGGCCGCAGATGCCCGACATGCCCGAAGGTGGCGATAAGGTGGCTGACGCGGCTCATGGTTTGACCAGTGTCGCGGTGGCGAGGGCTGCGATACCTTCTTCGCGTCCGGTAAAGCCCAGCCGTTCGCTGGTCGTCGCCTTGACCGACACCCGGTCAGCCGACAGCCCCATGATCGCGGCCATTTCGGACTGCATCGCTGCCGCGTGCGGGCCGATCTTGGGGTATTCGCAGACAAGAGTGCAGTCTACATTGCTGATCCGAAAACCGTTTTCCTGGGCCATCTGTACCGCGTGACGCAGAAAGATATGGCTGGCAGCACCCTTCCACTGCGGATCCGAGGGCGGGAAATGCCGCCCGATATCGCCCATGGCCAGCGCGCCATAGATGGCATCGGTGACCGCATGCATGCCGACATCGGCGTCGGAATGGCCGACAAGGCCACGGCCATGGGGCACTTTCACACCGCAGAGCGTGACGTGATCCCCCGGCCCGAATCGATGCACGTCGTAGCCATTGCCGAGCCTGATATCCATGCCTGTTCCTTGTCTTGTCAGGATGTGTTCGGCCCGGGCAAAATCCTCGGGCGTGGTGATCTTCAGATTGTCTTCATGTCCCGGCGTGATGACAACCCCGATCCCGGCGGCGCGCACCACCTCGACATCATCCGCGGCAAGGCCGGGATGCGCGCGATGGGCCATCTGCAAGATCTGGTAATCAAAACCCTGCGGGGTCTGGGCGCGATACAGCCCGTCACGCGCCTGCACGCCGGTCACATGTCCGGTTTCCGCGCGCCACAGGGCATCTGTCACGGGCAGGCCGGGGGCGGCGGCTGGGGCCGTGTCCAGAGCGTCCAGCACAGCTGCGATGACCGCAGGCGGCGTAGAGGGGCGCGCCACGTCATGGATCAGCACGCGGGTGACGCCCGCGCCTGAAAGCGCGTCCAGACCGCGGCGCACGGAAGCATCGCGGCTGGCACCGCCCGTGGTTACCATGACGCCGGAGGGCGGCACATAAAGATCAAGATCGTCGGGGTGCAGCACGACAAGGGTCAGATCAATTCCGGGCTGGCCGTGAAACAGATCGACCGTCCAGTCGATCACACGGCGACCTGCCAGCACGCGCCATTGCTTGGGCTGATCCCCGCCCGCGCGCGTGCCCCGGCCTGCGGCGACGATGATCGCTGCCGTGGTCATGCACGGTGTTCCTGCGGAAAACGGGCGTGAGTCACGTGGGGTCCGGCCTTGCTGTCTGATCCTGCCTTCTGCATAGGGCGCGGGTGTCGAAAGGGCAATGTGCCAGTTTGCCGGTCAGTCTGCTTAAATACTAGGCGACAGACGGGGGCGTGCCTATATTTGATCCAGATACAACGATGGTAGCGTTGTCGGCGGGCCTCGGCTTGCGATAGCCAAGAGCCAATGCACAAGGAATAAGCACGTGTCTTTGCATGTAGGAGATCATCATCTGTCCTCTCCGGTGCTTTTGGCGCCTCTGGCCGGAATCACGGATCTGCCGTTTCGCACGCTGGTCGCCTCGTTCGGAGCGGGCCTGGTGGTCAGCGAAATGGTGGCCTGCCGCGAGATCGTCACCGGCCGGATCGAGGCGCGCGAGCGGGCCGAACTGGGGGCGGATGTCGCGGGCACATCCGTGCAGATCGCCGGGCGCGATCCGCACTGGATGGCCGAGGCGGCGCGGATGATCGAAGCCTCGGGGGCGCGGATCATCGACATCAACATGGGGTGCCCGGCCAAGAAGGTCGTCGGCGGTCTGTCCGGGTCGGCCCTGTTGCGCGAACCTGATCACGCCTTGCGGCTGATCGAGGCGGTTGTCGCGGCGGTCAAGGTGCCTGTCACAATCAAGACCCGGCTGGGCTGGGACGATGATTGCCTGAATGCGCCCGATATCGCGCGGCGGGCCGAAGGGGCGGGCGTGCGGATGATCACCATCCATGGGCGGACCCGCTGCCAGTTCTACAAGGGCAAGGCGGATTGGGCGGCCATTGCGGCTGTGAAGCGGGCTGTCGGGGTCCCGGTGATTGCCAATGGCGACATCGTCGATGCGGCATCTGCCGCAGAGGCGCTGCGCCTGTCCGGCGCCGACGGGGTGATGGTGGGGCGTGCCGCGCAAGGGCGGCCCTGGCTGCTGGCGCAGATCGCCCATGAACTCTATGGCCATCCAGCCCCCGATGTTCCCATGGGGCATGATCTTGTTGACATGGTATCAAGGCATTACGAGGCGATGTTGATGTTTTATGGTCAGGATCTCGGGCTGCGCGTCGCGCGCAAGCACCTGGGCTGGTACATGGACGAGGCGGGAACCGAAGCCCCGCTGCGGCAGCGTATCCAGCGTGCCGATGCGGTCGATACGGTCCTGCAGCTTCTGCCCGACGCGTTGTCGTCGGCGGGCGCCCCTGCACGGAGGGTTGCCGCATGATCGACAATTCCGCGCTCTGGTCGTCATTACCGGTACCCGCGATCCTGCTGGACCCCGAGGATCGCATCGCTGACGCCAACCCTGCGGCAGAGCTGTTCCTGAATGCGTCGGTCAAGGCGGTGCGGGGGCATCCGGTCTGGGACCGCGTGATGGTGGATGCCCCGATGCAGGAAGCTTTCGACCGGTCGCGCGAGACCTCGACCCCGCTGTTCGTGAATGATGTCGACGTGGGCACCGGCGAAAGGGCGCCATTGCATTGCAACCTGCAGATTTCACCGATGCAGGGACAGCCGGGGTTCATGATCCTGCTGATCTCGCCGCGCGAGCTGGCCGGGCGGGTGACCCATTCGCAATCGGTCAAATCGGCGGCGAAATCGGCCATCGGCATGGCCGAAATGCTGGCCCATGAGATCAAGAACCCGCTGGCAGGCATCACGGGTGCGGCGCAGCTTCTGTCGATGGGTCTGAGCCCCGAAGACATGGAGCTGACCGATCTGATCGTCGAGGAAAGCCGCAGGATCGTGAAGCTGCTGGAGCAGGTCGAGCAATTCGGAAACCTCAGCCCGCCCGACCGGCGCGAGGTCAATATCCATGACGTGCTGGACCGGGCGCGACGTTCCGCGCTGCTTGGGTTTGGCGCGCACATGAAGATCATCGAGGATTACGACCCCTCGTTGCCCATGGCCTGGGGGGACCCGGACCAGTTGCTGCAAGTGGTGCTGAACCTGGTCAAGAACGCCTCGGAAGCTGCTGACAAGAATGGTGGAACCATTCGTCTGCGGTCCTATTACGAGCATTCGTTCCGCATGCGCCGCAGCGACGGGATGGGCCAATCGCTGCCCCTGCAGGTCGAGGTGATCGACGATGGCCCCGGTCTGCCCGCCGATATCGCGGGCGACATCTTCGATCCTTTCGTGTCGGGTCGGGAAAACGGCACCGGGCTTGGCCTGGCGCTGGTCAGCAAGATCATGTCCGACCATGACGGATGGATCTCGGTCGATTCCGTGCCGGGGCGCACGGTGTTCCGCATGTCCTTGCCGCGTGCCCCGCGCGACGTGCCGCCGCCACGCAAATCCAACAACTCACAGTCCTCAAGGGAGTAGACGCCGATGGACGGAACCGTTCTGGTCGCCGATGACGATCGCACCATCCGCACAGTGCTGACGCAGGCACTGACGCGCGCTGGCTGCAAGGTGCATGCCACCTCGAGCTTGACCACGCTGATGCGCTGGGTGGCCGAGGGGAAGGGCGATGTGGTGATCTCGGATGTGATGATGCCCGATGGCAACGGGCTGGAGATGCTGCCGAAGATCGCGCAGGATCGACCCGGCCTGCCGGTGATCGTCATCTCGGCGCAGAACACGATCATGACCGCCATTCAGGCCGCCGAGGCCGAGGCCTATGATTACCTGCCCAAGCCGTTCGATCTGCCCGACCTGATGAAACGGACGGCGCGGGCGCTGGAAAGCCGCCGCCGCGTGGCGCCTTCCGCCCCGGTCGATGCGGGCGCAGAGCGGCCTGACGATCTGCCGCTTGTGGGGCGCACCCCTGCGATGCAGTCGCTCTACCGGCTTGTGGCCAGGGTCATGAACACCGATCTTCCGGTGCTGATCTCTGGTGAAAGCGGGACCGGCAAGTCCTTGATCGCGCGGGCCATTCACGATTTTTCGGATCGGCGCACCTTGCCTTTCGTCACGGTGACGGCGACGGATCTGCAGGACATCGAAGGGCCCGCCCGCGTGCTGGCCCGCGCCAAGGGTGGCTCGGTCCTGTTCGACGAGATCGGCGATATCGACCTTGAAAGCCAGGCGCGGATCGTGCGCATGATGGACAGCCCCGGCGATCACGTGCCGCGTTTCATGGCCACCAGCCAGTCGAACCTGTCGCAGGCGATGGAAAAGGGCCGGATGCGGCAGGACCTGTACTACCGTCTGGGCGGGGCCACGATCGAGGTGCCTTCGCTGCGCGAACGGGTCGATGACATCCCGCTTCTGGCCGAGCATTTCCTGCTGCGCAGCGAAAAGGACGGTGCGCCAAAGCGCCGCCTGTCGCGGGACGCGCTGGAACTGATGCGCGCCTATAGCTGGCCGGGCAATGTGCGCCAGCTGGAAAACGCGATCCGCCGCCTTGTCCTGACCAGCCGCGCCGACGAGATCACCCGCTCCGAGGTGGAATTGGTTCTGGGCAACCAGCCCGAGATGGAGCCCGTGCTGGGCGGTGGCAACGATACCGAAAAGCTGTCGGCCTCGGTCAACCGCCATCTGCGGCGCTACTTCGATCTGCATGGCAACATGCTGCCGCCACCGGGGCTTTATGGCCGCATTCTGCGAGAGGTCGAGGGGCCTTTACTGGAAATCGCGCTTGAGGCGACAGGCGGAAATCAGGCTAAATGTGCCGATCTGCTTGGGATCAACCGCAATACCTTGCGAAAGAAGATCACGGATCTGGATATTCGCGTGACACGACGTCGGAAGTTGATGTAAAACCGCAACAGATAAGTGGCAGATTGGCCCATCGGCCAGTCTGACCCGAAAAAAGCGGTCAGGCGCGTCACGCGCCACATCAATCAGGACGGGGGCAGCGGGTGATAACCCGGGCGCATGCACGCATCGATTGGAACAGGCTTGCGCGTCTGCGCCGCCTGAAGAAAGTGCAGAATGCCGCCACGCTGGGGCTGGTGTTTCTTGGACCTGTTCTTGCCATTGCCACCTTCCTTGTGCTTGGGCCGCTGGACCAGGGGGCTTCCGCCATCGGGTTGCGGCTGATCCTGCTGGTCGATCTGGTCTATGTGCTGGTGGTGGCGGCCTTGGTGCTGCAGAAGGTCGCGGGGCTGATCGCCGCGCGGCGGGCGCGCTCGGCCGGGTCGCAGCTGCATTTGCGGCTGACAGGGGTCTTTGCCCTGCTGGCACTGATCCCGACCGTATCGGTTGCGATCTTTGCGGGGCTTACGATCAACGTGGGCCTCGAAGGCTGGTTTTCCGACCGTGTGCGGCAGGTGGTGGGCAGTTCGCTGGCCGCCGCCGAAGCCTATGAGGAAGAACATCGCCGCGATCTGACGGATGATGCGCTGGCGCTTGCGGCCTATCTGGACAACAACCGGCGCAATACCTTCTTCATGGGGGATGGCGATGTGCGTCGGGTTCTGGCGACGGGGCAGGGGCAGATCCAGCGGGGCCTGCGCGAAGCCTATGTGATCGACGGCACCGGCGAGATCCGGGCGCGCGGTGAACGATCCTACCTGTTCGATTTCGAACCACCGGGGGCTGCGTCGATCATGGCCGCGTCCGAAGGCGGCGTGCAGATCATAGAGGATTGGGACAGCAACGAATTCCGCGCGCTGGTGCGGCTTGAGGAATTCGTGGACCGTTATCTCTATGTCAGCCGCGAGGTGGACGGAGAGCTTTTGAACCTGCTCGATGACACCAAGGAAACCGCGCGATTCTACCAGCAGCTTGAAAATGAACGCGGGCGCGTGCTGTTCGAATTCGGCCTTGTCTACCTTGGCTTTGCGGTGATCCTGATCCTGGCGGCGGTCTGGCTGGGCATGTGGTTTGCCGAACGCCTGTCGCGCCCCGTGGGGCGTTTGACGGGGGCGGCACAGCGCGTGGGCGCGGGCGATCTGGACGTGCAGGTGCCTGATGAGACGGGCGATGACGAGATCGCGATGCTGGGGCGCTATTTCAACCAGATGACCCGGCAGCTGAAGGGCCAGCGCGACACGCTTCTGGACAATACGCGCCAGATCGAACGGCGGCGGCGGCTGTTCGATTCCGTGCTGAGTTCCGTGACCTCTGGCGTGGTGGGGGTTGATGCCGAAGGGCGGGTGACCTTCGTGAACCGTTCGGCCGAACGTCTGCTGGACTGGCAGGAGGATCGGCAATCCGTGGCCCTGTCGGTGGCAGTGCCGGAATTCGGCCCGCTGTTCGACAGGCTGCAACAGGCGCAATCGGAAACGGCGCAGGACGAGGTCAAGGTCAGCCGGGCCGGACGGCTTGAGAACCTTCTGGTGCGCATGTCGACCCGGCGCGGCGAAGACGGGCGGCTGGAAGGCTATGTGGTGGCCTTTGACGATGTGTCGGATCTGGTCGCGGCGCAGCGCATGGCCGCCTGGGGCGATGTCGCGCGGCGCATCGCGCATGAGATCAAGAACCCCCTGACCCCGATCCAGCTGTCGGCAGAGCGGATCAAGCGGAAGTTCCGCAAGCATCTGGACGAGGCGACCGGCGGCGACCTGGATCAGCTGACGGATGTAATTGTGCGGCAGACGAATGACTTGCGGCGCATAGTTGATGAATTTTCCAAGTTCGCCCGCATGCCCGAACCCGAACGGCGACCCGAAAGCCTGACGGCGCTGGTGCGCGATGCGGTGCTGTTGCAGCAATCGGGGCAACCCGGCGTCGATATCGGCACCGATCTGGCCGATGATCCGCTGGAGGCCGAGGTGGACGCGACCATGGTGCATCAGGCCCTGACCAACCTGATCAAGAACGCGGGCGAGGCGATCGAGACCTTGCAGACCAAAGGCGCGCCCGAGGGTCACAGGCCGCAGGTGCGCGTGGTCACGGCGCGCGTCGGATCGCAGGCCGAGATCCGCATCATCGACAACGGCGTGGGTCTTCCCGAGGATCGCTCCCGCCTGTTCGAGCCTTATGTGACCACGCGCAGCGAGGGGACGGGGCTGGGCCTGCCGATCGTCAAGAAGATCATCGAGGAACATGGCGGCACCCTGACGCTGGAGGATGCGCCTTGCTTTGAGGGGCAGACATGGGCCGGGGCGATGGCCGTGATCCGCTTGCCGCTGGCGCTGTCCAGCGCGGCGGGGCCTGCCGCAGAGATTGAGCCCACGGCGGCGCCGGGTGAGGGGAAATACCCTGCCGGTTCCGCGCGTGGGCAGGAAAAACAGAGGAGTGGCAGATAGATGGGCGATATTCTTATTGTCGATGACGAGCGCGACATCCGTGAATTGATCTCGGATATTCTTGAGGATGAAGGATTTGATACCCGTCTGGCCGGCAATTCGGACGAGGCGATGGCCGCCATCAACACCGAGCCGCCCGCGCTGATGATCCTGGATATCTGGCTCAAGGACAGCCGGATGGACGGGATCGACATCCTCAAGACCGTCAAGCGCGACAACCCCGATGTGCCCGTGGTCATCATCTCGGGCCATGGCAATATCGAGATCGCGGTCGCCGCGATCAAGCAGGGGGCCTATGACTTCATCGAAAAGCCCTTCAACATCGACCAGTTGCTGGTGGTGATCCGGCGCGCGATGGAGACCAGCCGCCTGCGCCGCGAGAATAGCGAGCTGCGGCGCAAGGATGTGACGGCTGCGGAAATGGTCGGTGCATCAGGGTCTTACCGGGCGTTGATCAGCCAGTTGGACAAGGTCACCAAATCGAATGGCCGGGTCATGCTGACCGGTGCGCCGGGATCGGGCAAGGAGGTGGCCGCGCGCTACATCCATGCGAATTCCAATCGGTCGGGCGCACCTTTCGTGACCGTCGGCTGCGCCTCGATCGAAGCGGACCGGATGGAAGAGGTGCTGTTTGGCCGCGAAAGCGCCGAGCGCGGTGTCGAACCGGGCCTTCTGGAACAGGCGCATGGCGGCGTCATCTATTTCGACGAGGTGGCGGACATGCCGTCCGGCACGCAGTCCAAGATCCTGCGCGTGCTTGTCGATCAGCAGTTCACGCGACTGGGCGGGGCTGACAAGGTCCGTGTCGACCTGCGGGTGATTTCATCGACCAACCGCAACCTCGAGGCCGAGATCAAGGCCGGACGCTTCCGGCAGGAGCTGTACCACCGGCTGAATGTCGTGCCGATCGCGGTGCCGCCGCTGGTCGACCGGCGCGAGGATATTCCGCTTCTGGCGCAGCATTTCATCGCGTTGTTCAACCGCACGCAAGGTTTGCCGATGCGACAGTTGAGCGACGAGGCCGTGGCCCTGATGCAGACTATGGACTGGCCGGGCAACGTGCGCCAGTTGCGCAACCTGATCGAACGGGTGCTGATCCTAGGCGAGGGCACGGGCCCGATCGAGGTGCGTGACCTGCCGTCAAGCGAGGACAAGAGCAGCGATGACGGGCGCGTCGTGCTGTCTGGTGCGCTGGCGACGCTGCCGCTGCGCGAAGCGCGCGAGGCCTTCGAGCGGGAGTACCTGCTGACCCAGATCAACCGCTTTGGCGGCAATATCAGCCGCACCGCCAATTTCGTCGGCATGGAGCGCAGCGCGCTGCACCGCAAGCTCAAGTCGCTGGGTGTCGTGACGTCGGGCAAGGCGGGGGGCCGCCTTGCGCAGATGGATGACGAGATCGAAACGGCGGATGCCGACGAGGTCTGAGTGCGCCGGAACGGTCCAGCCCGGCGTCACGATCTGCCAGGTGCCGTCGCCATTGCGGATCGAACAGGAGTTGGGCGCAAGGCGCGGCAGGATCGTCGTGGCGGCGGTCGGGGCTGCCCGTTTGACGCCCTGCGGACAGGCCGGCAATTCGACAAAGGCATAGCCCTGCGCCGCCATGCACTGGTTCAGCACGCGCTGCCGCAAGGGGGCGTTGGCGTCCCAGGTCCGGATCTCGCCGCCGACGCGGTCATAGACCACGGTGCAATTTCCCGCGCTGTCGCAAACCTTGCGCGGCACGATGCGGACCGGATCGCGTTCGACCCTGCGGTCGACGGGCACGCGTTGCAGGCCCTCGACCTCGCAATTGGTCAGCGTGTCCTGCATCGCGGCCACGGTGGCGCCGGGCTTGTGATAGATGCCAAGGGGCGTGCAGGCCGCCAGGGCAAGCGCGGCGAAGGTCAGGGGAAGCCGCCGCACCAGGCGAAATGGTGGAAAAACCGGAAGGGTGAAAAACGCCATGACAGGGTACCTTTGAAACATGTCGGCCCCAGTGTGATGCGGCCTGCGGGAAATGACAATTCAATTGACCATGATGGGGCTATCTGCCATCCAAGGGCCTCGGAAACCAAGGAAACGCAGGCATGAAAATCATCATCTGCGGCGCAGGGCAGGTGGGGTGGCAGATTGCCCGGCATCTTGCGGGCGAGAAGAACGACATCACCATCGTCGACAACAACCCCGACCTTGTGCGCCGGGCCACCTCGTCGCTGGATGTGCAGGGAATCGCGGGCTTTGCCAGCTATCCCGACGTGCTGGAGCGCGCAGGCGCGCGCGACGCCGACATGATCATCGCCGCCACCTATTCCGACGAGGTCAACATGGTCACCTGCCAGGTGGCCCATTCGGTCTTTTCGATTCCGCGCAAGATTGCGCGTCTGCGCAGCCAGTCCTATCTGGACGCGATCTATTCCGATCTCTACCGCCGCGATCACATGCCCATCGACGTGGTGATCAGCCCCGAACGCGAAGTGGCCGAGGCTGCGCTGCAGCGGCTTTATTCGCCTGCGGCCTTCGACACCGAGGTGTTTCTGGGCGGGCGCGCGCAATTGCTGGGCATCACCATCGAGGAAGATTGCCCCGTGGTGAATACGCCGCTCAGGCAGTTGACCGATCTCTTCTCGACCCTGCGCGCCATTGTCGTGGGGGTGCGCCGTGACGGCATCCTTTTTGCCCCCGAGGCCGAGGATCAGCTGTTCGTGGGCGATGACTGCTATGTCTTCACCGTGAACGAGGATATCCACCGCACGCTGGAAATCTTCGGCAAGACCACCCGCAAGCAGGAACGCGTGGTGATCGTCGGGGGCGGCAACGTGGGCCTTGCGGTGGCCCGCGCGCTTGAGGAAGGCACCCAGAAGATCCGCGCCAAGATCATCGAGAAGAACCGCAAATCCGCCGAACGCGCCGCCGAGGTGCTGGAACGGACCATCGTTCTGAACGGAGACGGGCTTGATGCGGCATTGCTGGCCGAGGCGAATATCAGCCGCGCCGATGCTGTGCTCTGCGTGACTGATGACGACAAGACCAACATGCTGGCCGCCGTGCGGGCGAAATCCGAAGGCTGTCCGATGGCGATCGCCCTGATCAACGATCCCACGATGGTGCCGCTGATGGGGCCGCTGGGGATCGATGCCTATATCAACCCGCGCGCCACCACCGTGTCATCCATCCTGCGCCATATCCGCCATGGTCGTGTGCGCGGGGTCTATTCCATCGGCGATGCCGAGGCCGAGATGATCGAGGCCGAGGTTCTGTCCACCTCGCCCATGGCGGGCAAGAAGGTGCGCGACATCGACTTTCCCGAAGGCGTCCTGGTGGGCGGCCTTCTCAAGGGGAACCAGGTGGTCAAGCCGAATTCCGATACACGGATCGACGAGGGCGATATCGTGGCGATGTTCTGCCTGGCCAAGGACGTTCCCGAGGTCGAGAGGCTGTTGCAGGTCTCGATCGATTTCTTCTGAGGCAAGCCAGCGATGCGCGCCCGCCTGTTCGATCAACCGCTTCTGATCCTTCTGATCGGCATGGCGGGCCTGTCGATGTATCTGCCGGCCATTCATGCCGCCGTGCTGCTGCGCCATTCCGAGGCGCGCGCCTTCTTTTATGCCGGTACGCTGACCCTCACCATCGTGACGCTGGTGGCCATTGCCATGGCCGCGCAGCCGCGCCGCCGCAGTTCGATGCGCAATCTGGCCGCGCTGGTCGGGGCCTATCTGCTGTTGCCGCTGATCCTGGCGGTGCCCTTTCACGATGCGATCGGCACGACCTCCTTTCTGAACAGCTATGTCGAGATGGTGTCGAGCCTGACGACAACCGGCGCCAGCCTTTTCGAACCGGGGCGCCTGTCGCCGACCTTGCATCTGTGGCGCGGGCTGGTCGGATGGATGGGCGGTTTCCTGATCTGGGTGGCGGCCTCGGCCATACTGGCACCGCTGAACCTGGGCGGGTTCGAGGTCACGGCCATGGCCGAGCCGGGGCAGGGCGAGACCCGCTTTACCCAGGGTGGCCTTGCCGATCCGCAGCAGCGCATCATCCGGGTGACCCTGCAGTTGCTGCCGATCTATGCGGGGCTGACGCTTTCGCTCTGGCTCTTGCTGCTGGTGCTGGGGGACCCGCCGCTGGTGGCGCTGATCCACGGGATGTCGGTGCTGGCGACCAGCGGCATCTCGCCCCTGGGCGGGGTCGAGGGGGCATCTTCGGGCGTGCCGGGCGAGGTGGTGATCGCGCTTTTCCTGATGTTCGGCCTGTCACGGCTGACCTTTTCGTCGGATACGATCACTACGGCACGGCGCGGAATTCAGCATGATCCCGAATTTCGCCTTGGCATGACGATTGCCCTGGGGGTGACGCTGATCCTGTTCATCCGCCATTACATGGCCTCTTTCCAGGTCAGCGGCGATGCCGATCCGCTTGTGCCGCTCTATGCGCTGTGGGGAAGCCTTTTCACCATCCTGTCCTTTCTGACCACCAACGGCTTTGAAAGCGTGCATTGGGACGCGGCCCGCACCTGGTCCGGGCTTGGCACCTCGGGCATCATCCTGATGGGCCTTGCCATGATGGGGGGCGGGGTCGCGACCACGGCGGGCGGGGTCAAGCTGCTGCGGGTCTGGGCGCTGTACCTGCATGGCCTGCGCGAGATGGACCGCCTGGTGCATCCCTCCTCGATCGGGCATTCGCGCACCGGCAGCAGCCGCATCGCCCGCAAGGGGGCGTTCTTCGCCTGGATCTTCTTCATGTTCTTCGCCATCTCGCTGATGGTGCTGGTGCTGGGGTTCTCGGCCCTTGGCAGCAGTTTCGAGCAGTCCATGGTGTTGGCCGTTGCCGCCCTGACGACGACCGGGCCGCTGATCTCGGCCAGCGCCGAGATGCCGATTTCGCTGATCGGGCTTGCCGAAGGGGCCAAGCTGCTGTTCTGCGCGGGGATGGTGCTTGGCCGGCTTGAACTGCTGGCCTTCATCGCGCTGCTGACAAGCGGTTTCTGGCGCGACTGAACGCATCGCGATCCTGTCCGATCCCCTTTTGCCGGTCATTCGCACGACAGCCACGGGGAAACACCCGTATAAAGGGCTGATTTTTGACTGGAATCTTCGGGAACCGCAGATCATAGTAAACGGACAGGGACATTGAACCGATCCGCGGTCACTGCAAGAACAAAGGCTTTCACATGGCTTCCGACAAACAGAATCTTCAGGATGCATTTCTAAATCACACGCGGAAAACAAAGATCCCCGTGACCATTTTCCTGATCAACGGCGTCAAGCTGCAGGGTGTGATCACCTGGTTCGACAACTTCTGCGTGCTGCTGCGCCGCGATGGCCAGTCCCAACTGGTCTACAAGCATGCCATCTCGACGATCATGCCGTCGCAGCCGATCAACCTTTATGACGGTGAAGACACCAATTGATGGAACATGACCGGGTTGCCACCCGTGCCTGGGTGCTGCATCCCGAACTCAAATCCGAACAGGACCGCCGCGCCCCCGAGCACAAGCTTGAAGAGGCCGTGGCGCTGGCTGATGCGCTTCCCGATCTGGAGGTCGTTGGCGCCGATGTCGTGCGCTTGCAGCGCCCGCATCCCGGCATGCTGTTCGGCAAGGGCAAGATCGCCGAGTTGAAGGACAAGTTCAAAGCGGCCGAGGTCGAACTGGTGCTGGTCGACGGCCCCGTGACGCCGGTGCAGCAGCGCAACCTCGAAAAGGAATGGAAGGTCAAGCTTCTGGACCGAACCGGCCTGATCCTCGAGATCTTCTCGGATCGCGCGCGCACCAACGAGGGTGTGCTGCAGGTCGAGATGGCCGCGCTCAGCTATCAGCGCACGCGCCTGGTGCGGGCCTGGACCCATCTTGAACGGCAGCGCGGCGGGCTGGGCTTCGTGGGCGGTCCCGGCGAAACCCAGATCGAGGCGGATCGCCGCGCCATTGACGAACAACTGGTGCGCCTGCGTCGCCAACTGGACAAGGTGGTCAAGACGCGCACGCTGCATCGCGCCGCCCGCGCCAAGGTGCCTTATCCGGTCGTCGCGCTGGTGGGCTATACCAACGCCGGCAAGTCGACGCTGTTCAACCGGCTGACCGGGGCCGATGTCCTGGTCAAGGACATGCTCTTTGCCACGCTCGATCCGACGATGCGATCCGTCAAACTGTCCGAAAACGGGTCCGAGATCATCCTGTCCGATACGGTGGGTTTCATCAGTGACCTGCCGACCGAGCTGGTCGCCGCCTTCCGCGCCACGCTGGAAGAGGTGCTGGGCGCGCATCTGATCGTGCATGTGCGCGATATCAGCCACCCCGACACCGAGGCGCAGGCGCGCGACGTGCGCGATATCCTGGCCTCATTGGGCCTGTCGGACTCGGTGCCCATGATCGAGGTCTGGAACAAGATCGACCGGCTTGATCCCGCCACGCGCGAGGCGGTTCTGGCCAGTGCCGCCCGCCATGACCAAGTGCAGGCGATCTCGGCCGTGACCGGCGAGGGGCTGGATGCGTTGCTGGCCGCGATGACCGCGAAGCTTGAAACCGCGCGTCATCCGGCGACGATCAACCTTTCATTCGCCGAAGGGCGCAAACGCGCCTGGCTGCATGACCAGGGTGTGGTCGAGGCCGAAACCCAGACCGATGACGGGTTCGACATCTCGGTGCTCTGGACGGCGCGTCAGGAAAAGCGCTTTCGCGACATGTGATCCCGCAAGGGTGGCGCAAGTCGCAGACCGCATGCCAAAGGGGCGCCCCATCACAAGGGCGCCCCTTTGTCGTTCTTCTTGCCTCAAATATCCATTCCGAAGGCGCGGTGTCGCGCGCGGGTGCGGATCAGGCGGGCAGGTTGCGTTCCGCCTCGAACGAGATCAGCCGCCGATTGGTTTCGTCCCACAGGTGGAATTTCACGCAGGACAGGCTTTCGCGGAAACCAAGCCGCTGGGCCTGTGCCAGCTCGCCATGGTCGCGCAGGACCTGGGGCAGCTTGTAATAGGGGATGCGCGCATAAAGGTGGTGCACGTGATGGATGCCGATATTCGCGGTGAACCAGCGCGCCAGCGGCGGCAGGTCGTAATGCGAAGAGCCATGCAGCGCCGCGTCATGGATCTGCCACTCGCTGTCGCCTTCCCAGTAGGTATCCTCGAACTGGTGCTGGATATAGAACAGCCACATGCCGATGGTGGCCGCCAGCAGGACGCTGGGCAGGAAGATCAGCAGGATCGGCGCCCAACCCGCATAGGCGTAAAGCCCCACCAGAAAGCCAAGCGTGGCCAGATTGGTGCCCATGGCGCTGACCCAGTAGAGCCAGCCCGAGGACATCAGCCCGTAGGGAAGGCGGTTCTGCAGCAGGAACAGGTAGCCCGGCCCAAGCCCGAACAGCACAACGGGATGGCGGTAAAGCCGGTACATGAAACGTTCCCATCCGCTGGCCGCGCGATACTCGGCCACGGTCATGGTATGCACATCGCCCAGGCCGCGCTTGTCCAGGTTGCCGGTGCTGGAATGATGGGCGGAATGGGTGCGGCGCCAGACGTCATAAGGTGTCATCGTGAAGACGCCCAACAGGCGGCCGACCCAGTCACCGATGCGCTTGTCCGCGAAAAAGGCGCCATGTCCGCAGTCATGCTGGATCAGGAACAGCCGCAGCACGAAGGCGGCATTGGCAAGACCAAGCACGAAAGCCAGAGTGTAGCTGAAGGACAGGGCCCAAAGCGCCAGCGCCCAGATCCCGATGAAGGGCAGAACGCTGATGGCCACCTCGAAGGCGCTGCGCGCGGGATCGGGTTCGCGGTACCGTGCGAGGATCCTGACCCATTCCTGCGCGGAGCGGGTCGGAGTTGAAGACATGTCAACAGAAGGATCGGTCAGGACGGGTGTCGCGGCAGAAGCGGGGCGGGCGGCGTCATTCAGACGCTGGACGGGCGCGTTCATCGAAGGGATAGGTCTCTTTATTGTCGTTTATCTTGCCTGTTCCGTGCGGTGGTAAAGCAGAACGGCCGCCGAGTTGAGAAAACATCGCATCACATGATTGCCAACATGCCGCAGGCGCGGCGTAGGCGCGGCGCAGTTGCGGGGGCCCCGGCATGATCAGCGGGGTTGCAGCACCGTGACGCCCACCGCCGCGGCGCGGGCAAGGTTCTCGTCCAGCGACATCGGGATGTATTCGCCGCGCCGCCACAACTCGCCCAGGTCGTCATAGTGGCGCGACAGGAAATGCCCCGATTGGCCAGTCGAGGTGACAAAGACCGAACTGTCCGGGTCCGCGAAATCATAGACGCCGCGATAGCCCGCACCATGCACGTTGAGAAAGGGATCGTCGCCCTTGCCCAGGGTGCGCCCGCGCAGCAGCGTGTGATCGCCGCCGCTGGTGGACTGGCGGATGTTCACGAAATACCGCAGCAGCGGCACTTCGCCCAGGGCAGGGTGATCATGGGTGGCCTGATGCGCATCGCCCCAGCGCAGCGCTTCGATCTGGCTGCCGTAGCGCTCTTCGATCCAGACCAGCGCATCGTCCAGCGCCAGGCGCGCCATATCGGTGCAGGTTTCGACCGGGGCGCTTTGGATCACGTCGCACCAGACACCCGCGCCATCGACATCGCGGTAGACGCGCTCGATGAACAGCGGCTCGACATGGGTGAACTCGTCGGCCAGGGGACCGATCTCGTCCCGGATCAGCCGGTCCTGCAGCGCGCGCAGCCATGCGGCGTAGATCAGCGGCTCCGGCAGGTGTTCGTTCATCTCGCCGTTCCAGTTGGCCAGCAGATCCAGCGCCCGCTGCCGTTGGCGCATGCGGGTGCCTTCGGGGGCCGCCGATCCGGTGAACCACAGATCCGCTGCCACCAGTGACAGCAGCGATTGCGCGGTCACGCTGACGGTGTCCAGCTGCGCCTCGATGAAACTGTCGCGCGTGTGCACCTCGCGCATCTGCATCAGCCGCTGCCAGCGCTGCACCCGTTGGCTGTCGCCCCAGACGTGGCTGACATGCAGCGGAAAGGGGCGGTTGACGATCTTGTTGTTCGTATTGCCCAGGATACCGCCCTGCGGATTGACGAATTCGGGGTTTGAATCGTAGGGCAACGCCCCTTGCCAGCGATTGCCTGCGATCCATCCGGGGCTGGGGATGCGCCCCTGGCTCTGGTGCTGCACGTCGCGGCGCGGGGCCTGGCCGATGGTTTTCAGGGCGATCTGCACGCCGTCCGCCAATGTCAGGTTCTGCGAGGGGGCGATGAAGCCTTCGCCGGCGGCCAGCGCCTCCTGCACCGTGCGGGCATACATCAGTCCAAGGCCCGCGCTCATGGTGGTGTCCGCAGGTGTCAGGGCGGTCCAGGCCAGACTTGCCACATGCCCCGGCGGGGTGATCGTGGCCAGGTTGGCATGGCTGCCGGGCAGCACGGGGCCGTTTTCGGTCCAGCGCAGGGTCAGGGTCACCGGGGCCGCACCCTTGATGTTCACGATAGAGGGGCGCGTCTCGAAGGGTTTGAACCCCTTGGGTGTCAGGTATTCCTCGGGGTTGTCGGGGTTGAGCTGCTCGATGAAGAGGTCCTGATCATCGAGATAGGACGAGGTGATGCCCCAGCCCAGATCCTCGGATCGGCCCGACAGCACGATTGGGATGCCGGGAATGGTCCCTCCGATCACGCCACCAGCCGACAGTTGCATCCGCGCCAGGTACCAGATGGTCGGCGCGCTGAAGCCCAGATGCGGATCAGAGGCCAGAAGCGTGCCGCCATTGGCCGACCGCTGCGCCGCCGCCGCCCAGGCGTTCGAGGCGCCGGCCAGCTCGAAGCTGCGAAAGGGCGACAGCGGATCGGCGGGCACATCGTCCGCCATGGCAAAGCGCGGCAATTCGGCATCGAACAGGCTGGCGTAGGAGGGCAGGGCCGCCACGCCGCTGCCCGGCGCATCGGGCAGGATATCGATCAGCCGCGCGGGATCGGGCAGTGCCAGCGAGGTGCGGGCGCGCTTGATCTCGGCCGACATGTGGCCCGACAGCTGCAGCGCCATCAGCTTGATCATCGCGATGGAATCCGCGGGCTGCCATGGCGCCACAGGCGCGTTGAACAGGAACATCTCGGGCGCGCCACGCCCCAGCGCACCCTCGTTGATCTCGGCCAGGCGGGCGTTCACGCCATTGGCATAGGCCTCGAGCGCGGCAAGGGTCCGGGTGTCCTGTACCTCGACCGACCGCTGCGCCAGCGTGTAGAGGTCCAGACGCCGGATCAGCGTGTCGATGGGCAGGGTGCGCGTGCCGAATATCTCGGACAGCCGCCCCTGCACCGTGCGGCGCATGGTCATCATCTGCCACAGGCGGTCCTGCGCATGGGCATAGCCCAGCCCGTAAAACACATCGGCATCGCTTGCACCGAAGATATGGGGCACATTGGCATTGTCGCGCACGATCTCGACCGGGGCGGATGGCTGCGCGGCGCCTTCCGGGATGGCGACGGTGCGATCGTAGTCGGGAAGCGAGCGGCCCGCGAACCAGAAGACCAGCGCGATGCCCGCCACCGCAAGGATGATCAAACCTCCGGCAATCCGCAACAACCACTGGATGACCCGCACCATTCCGAAACGCCCCTTGCCCCTTGCAATCCGCCCGTTAGCTAGACACAAACCAGAGGGAACACAATCACGCAAGGGAAGAGGCTGATGGCAAAACTGGCATTTCTGGGTCTTGGGGTCATGGGGTATCCGATGGCGGGGCATCTGGCGGCCAAGGGGCATGAGGTGACCGTCTACAACCGCACCACGGCCAAGGCCGAGGCCTGGGTGAAGCAGCACGGCGGCGCGATGGCGACGACCCCGCGCGCGGCGGCGGAAGGCGCGGATTTCGTGATGGCCTGCGTGGGCAATGACGATGACCTGCGGTCTGTCTGCATCGGGGAAGACGGCGCTTTTGCGGGCATGGCCAAGGGCGCGATCTTCGTCGATCACACCACCGTATCGGCCGCCGTCACGCGCGAGATGTTCGCCGCCGCCGAGGCGCATGGGCTGGGCTTCATCGACGCGCCGGTGTCGGGCGGTCAGGCGGGCGCGGAAAACGGCGTGCTTTCGGTCATGTGCGGCGGGGTGCAGGCGCAGTATGACGCCGCAGAGCCGGTGATCGCCGCCTATGCGCGCATCTGCCGCCGGATCGGTGACAGTGGCGCGGGCCAGCTGACCAAGATGTGCAACCAGATCGCCATCGCGGGGCTGGTGCAGGGCCTGTCCGAGGCGCTGCATTTCGCCGAGAAAGCGGGTCTCGACGGCGAGGCCGTGGTCGAGGTGATCAGCCAGGGTGCCGCGGGCAGCTGGCAGATGTCGAACCGCTACAAGACCATGGTCGCGGATCAGTTCGAATTCGGCTTTGCCGTGGACTGGATGCGCAAGGACCTGGGCATCTGCCTTGATACGGCGGATGAGAACGGCGCCAGCCTGCCGGTCACGGCGCTGGTCGACCAGTTCTACAAGGACGTGCAGAAACTGGGCGGCGGGCGCTGGGACACCTCATCCCTGATCAAGCGCCTGCGCGCGATGGGCTGAACGGGGGCTGACCCCGCATGAAGACCACCTCGCCCCTCAGTGGGGCGAGGCTTTCGAGAACAGGTGGATCACCACGATCCCGCCCAGGATCATCGCCATGCCGATCACGGCGGGCAGATCCAGACGCTGTCCGAAGACGGCAAACCCGATCAGCGCGATCAGCACGATCCCAAGGCCTGACCATAGCGCATAGACCACGCCCACCGGCATGAAGGCGAGCGTCTGCGCCAGCAGGTAGAAGCTGATCCCGTAAGCCACCACTACCAGCACCGAGGGCCATGGCCGCGTGAACTGCTGAGAGGCCTGCAGCGCCGAGGTGCCAATCGTCTCGGCCACCACGGCAAGGAGGAGGAGGAGATAGGGCATGGCGGCGGTCCTTTGGGGTAAGTCGGGGCAGGGGGCAAGAGACTTAGCTTCCCCCATTTACCTTAATCTTCGAAAGGCAACTCAAGGGTGTCGCCATACTTGGGCAAAGAACGGTTCAGCAAGCGTTCAAAATCCTTCTTTCCAGACGCTGCATCCATCAATACCATCACCTTCTTCAAATGATCCCTTAGTTCCGGAAGGCCGTAGTCCTCGGAGAAGTGCTGGTGATGACGGCTCTTTCGGTGGCCCTTCTCGGTCCTCGGATTTAACTCCTTCAACCGTTTCTTTATTCCCGGTGCCAATCGTGAGTATACGATATCATTTACCCAATGCCCAACAAACGCGGGACGCTTGACTGCTAGGTAATTGTCATACCCCTTGATTTTGACCAATTTCTCCCAAAACTCATCAGGGAATGTTTTTGACCAAGTCCGAGCTTCATCTTTCAAAAATTTGTCGAGAATCTTTTGAAGTGCATCTTGCTCTCGAACTCTTTGATATCCTGTCGCTTCATCAACAAGCGCTGCTATACCGACCCGAGCAAACCCTCTTACAAGTATTTCAGCGAACTCTCCATACCTTATTTCTTGCTCCGTTTTCAGCGCGCCTTTCTTTCGTGCCTCTAAGAGAACATCACAAATATCCGCCAAGATTTCTGCCCGATATCCATGAACAGGACGCGGTGTCATACCAACTATTTGAACCGGGTTTTGAATTGCCATTATGAGGGCATGGTTCATAAACGGTCTTAGCGTTGGATGTGACGAGATGCGGGCCATGCCATGACCTCGCCCCTTCATTCCAATAGCAGACGTCATACTTCTCCCTGAAATGAAGCGTTCACCATCTTTACTGACGAAGCAACTTAGCTGAATGTCACCAATGACCAAGTCACCGGAAAAGTCTGCCGTCTTTTGTATAAGGTCACTGCCCGCCTCAAAGTCATCCTGCTCGTTTACCATGTCCGTTATGCCTCAAAAAAGTTGCGTGAAAACCCTTTTAATGGACATAGGAAAATAGTCAACGCCTTAGTGCCGCACCCAAACGCAAAAGGGGCCGCCCAACGGCGACCCCTTCCAACTCCGGCCTGACGGATAATCAGCCAGCAAGGGCCTTGTTCAGGTATTCGTCCACCTTCTCGAGATAGCCGATGGTGCTCAGCCATTTCTGGTCGGGGCCGACCAGCAGGGCGAGGTCCTTGGTCATGAAGCCGTCCTCGACCGTCTGCACGGTCACACGCTCCAGCGTTTCGGCGAAGCGCGCGAGTTCGGCGTTGCCGTCCAGTTTCGCGCGGTGCTTCAGGCCGCCGGTCCAGGCAAAGATCGACGCGATCGAGTTGGTCGAGGTTTCCTTGCCCTGCTGGTGCTGGCGGTAGTGGCGCGTGACGGTGCCGTGGGCGGCCTCGGCCTCGACCGTCTGTCCATCGGGGGTCATCAGGACGGAGGTCATCAGGCCCAGCGAGCCGAAGCCCTGCGCCACGGTGTCCGACTGCACGTCGCCATCGTAGTTCTTGCAGGCCCAGACATAGCCGCCCGACCATTTCATCGCGGATGCGACCATGTCGTCGATCAGGCGGTGTTCGTAGGTGATGCCTGCGGCCTTGAACTTGTCCGCGAATTCCTCGTCGAAGACCTGCTGGAACAGGTCCTTGAAGCGGCCGTCATAGGCCTTGAGGATCGTGTTCTTGGTGGACAGGTACACCGGCCAGCCCTTGACCAGGCCATAGTTCATCGAGGCGCGCGCGAAGTCGATGATCGACTGGTCGAGGTTGTACATCGCCATGGTGACGCCAGCGCCGGGCGCGTCGAAGACGTCACGCTCGATCACGGTGCCATCCTCGCCCACGAACTTGATCGTCAGCTTGCCGGCGCCCGGAAAGCGGAAGTCGGTGGCGCGGTACTGGTCGCCAAAGGCGTGACGGCCGACCACGATGGGCTGGGTCCAGCCCGGCACAAGGCGCGGCACGTTCTGGCAGATGATCGGCTCGCGGAAGATCACGCCGCCCAGGATGTTGCGGATCGTGCCGTTGGGCGATTTCCACATCTGCTTGAGGCCGAATTCCTCGACCCGCTGCTCGTCCGGGGTGATGGTCGCGCATTTGACGCCGACGCCGTATTTCTTGATCGCATGGGCCGCGTCGATGGTGATCTGGTCATCGGTGCGGTCACGCTCTTCGATGCCGAGGTCATAGTATTTCAGGTCGATGTCCAGGTAGGGCAGGATCAGCTTCTGCTTGATGAAATCCCAGATGATGCGGGTCATCTCGTCGCCGTCGAGTTCGACGACAGGGTTGGCTACCTTGATCTTGGTCATGTGGGATATCCCCTTTCCTGGTGAATCGGCTCTTGCGCCGGGTCATAGCGCAAAGCGGGCCTGCTGCAAAGACGGTATGCGACTGTATACAGAAATTATTTGACAGGATCGACAGGGCCGAAGCGCCGTACGCGCCGTTCGATCCGGCCCAGCCGCCAGAGCAGCACGAAGGCCACGGCAGAGGCCCCGCCGACACCTAGCGACATGGGCAGGGGCGTGGCGTTGAAGACCAGCGCGATGGGCGCCGCGATCAGCGCGCCCGCGATGGTCGCGACGGCGCCGATCACGCTGGCGGCGGTACCGGCGATATGGGCCATGGGTTCCATCGCGATGGCATTCAGGTTGCCGACGGTCAGCCCCGACTGGAACAGCACGGTGCATTGCCAGACCAGGTAGACCGCGAACATCGCCTCGCCGCGCAGGCCCGCCAGCCAGCACAGTGTCATGGCGGCCGACAGGATCACCTGCGCGCCGAAGGCCGCCATCGCCAGCCGCTGCATGCCCAGCCGCATGACCAGCGCCGCGTTGATCACCGACGCGCTGCCCGACACGATCGCCATGCCCGCGAACCACAGCGGGAATTGCGCGCCCCGGTCGAAGACCTGATCGAAGACGGGCTGGATCAGGCTGATCGAGGTGAAGAGCAGCACATAGCCCATGGTCTGCGCCATGATCGACAGGCGCACGACCGGATGGGTCAGCACCTCGCCCACGGCACTTGCGATGGCGGGCAGGCGCATGGGGCGGCGGGCGGCGGGGGGCAGCGATTCCGGCAGGCGCAGCGCCAGCCAGAGCGTGGCGATCCCGGCGAAGATCACGAAGGCCCCGAACATCGCGCGCCAGCCCGCGGCGGCGATGATCCAGCTGCCCACAAGCGGGGCGATTGCGGGGACCAGCATGAAGACCATCATCACGAAGGACAGGATGCGCGCCATCTCGCGCCCGCCGTAAAGGTCGCGCACGATGGCCATGCCCACAACTCGCGGCCCCGCCGCACCGACGCCCTGCAGGACCCGCGCCAGCAACAGCCATTCCAGCGTCGGGGCAAACCAGGCCAGCGCCGCACCGACGATGTAGAGGGCAGTTCCCCCGATCACCATGGGTTTGCGGCCCAGCGCATCGGACATCGGCCCGGCAAATAGCGTGGCCGCGCCCATGCCAAGGACAAAGGCGATCACGATCAACTGGGCGCGGTTGGGCGCATCGGGGCTGAGCTCGGCGCCGATCCGGGGCAGGGCCGGAAGCATTGCATCTATGGAAAAGGCGATGATGGCGAAAAGCATCGCGATCAATGCGATGAACTCCGCCCGCGAAGGCGCTTTCTTCAGGCCCGAACCGGGCAGATCACTGGCACCTGGCACGGACATCCTGATGTCAGTCCGCACCATCCGGGGCGTCAGGGGATTGGGCCATGATCTCGTCGATGACCTTCAGCCAGACCTCGGTAGGCTGGGCGCCCGGCACCGCGTGCTTTCCGGCCACAATGAAGGTGGGCACGGCATTGACCCCCATCTCGCGCGCGGCTTGGTCGCGGGCGCGGATTTCATCCGTATCGGCGGGGCTGTCCAAGAGCTTGCGGATCACGGCGGCATCCAGACCGGCGCTGTCGGCGATGTCGGCCAGCACGTCGCGGTCGCCAATGTCACGACCTTCCTGGAAGTAGGCCCGCATCAGCGATGACACGACACGGTGCTGTGCGCCCTCGATCCCGGCCCAATGGATCAGGCGATGCGCATCCAGCGTGTTCGGGGTGCGGGTGATGCCTTCGAAATTGATCTCGATCCCCGCCGCTTCGGCGTTCTGTGCAATCCTGGCATAGATCTGCACGGCGCGTTCCTTGCCGCCGAACTTCTCTTCCAGATAGGCGCGCCGGTCCATGCCGTCCTGCGGCATGTCGGGGTTCAGCTGGAAAGGATGCCATTCGATCACGAAAGGATGGTCGGGCCGGGCCTCAAGTGCGCGTTCCAGTTGGGCCTTTCCGATAAGGCACCAGGGGCAGATGGGATCGGAGAGGATATCAAGCTTGACCATGGCGGGCCTCGTATAACGGTTTCAGGGCGCGGCGCAGGATCTTGCCATTGGCCCCAGAGGGCAACGCATCAAGGCGGATGTATACCCGCGGTTGTTTGTATCGGGCAAGGCGTTCGTTGGCGAAGGCCTTCAGTTCCGCGTCATCGGCCGGATCGCCCACGTAGAAGGCCGCGATGATGCGGGCGTCTTCCTTGACCTCGATATCGGTGACGCCCACCTCGCGTATCGCGGGATGCGCCAGCAGCGCCGCCTCGACCTCGAGCGGTGAGACGCGGTAGCCGCCCGCGTTCATCATGTCATCGGCGCGCCCCAGATAGGTGATCTGGCCATCCGCATCCATCATGCCCTGATCGCCGGTCAGGAACCAGTCCCCCTGCATCCTCGCGGCAGTATCCTCGGGCGCGCCCAGATAGCCCAGCATCAGGCCGGGATCGCTGCGCGCCACGGCGATCGTGCCTTCCTCGCCCAGGCCCACCGGCCCATCGGCACCCAGGATCGCCACGCGCCGCCCGTCCTGCGGCCGCCCCAGCGTGCCGGGGGTCGCGGGATGCGCCGGACTGCCGGAAATGAAGGTGGAACATTCCGACATGCCGTAAGCCTCGAAAATCGGGGTGCCGGTCGCGTCATTCCAGTGCTGGCGCACGCGGTCCGACAGCTTTTCCCCGGCGGCAAGCCCGTGGCGCAGGGCCGGCAGGTGCATCTGTGCATGATGGGTCAGGATCTTGCGATAGACGCCGGGGGCCGCGGCAAAGATCGTGGCCCCGTGATCCGCCAGCAACTGCGGCAGCGCCTCGATTGCCACGCCTTCGGCGGGGATCAGGGCGGTCGCCCCCACGGACCAGGGATCCATCAGCCCGGTGCCCAGCGTGTAGGTCCAGTTGAACGCCCCGGCATGCAGCAGACGGTCCGCCGCGGTCAGCCCGTACCAGCCCTGGTGCATCATCCGGCGCGCCCAGATCGCGCGATGCGCATGCATCACCGCCCGCGGAACGCCCGATGTGCCCGAGGTATAGATGATATAGGCCATGCGGTCAGGGTCACCCATCGCACAGTCCGCAGGCGGCAGGTCACGCATCGCGGCCAGTGCCGCGGTATCGGTCACGGGCAGGCCCGTATCATCGGGACAGGCGACGCGCGGATCATGCAGGATGCCGGCGGGCGCCAGCTGCGCCACCATCTTGGCAACCTCCGGCGCGGTCAGCTGGGACGAGGTGGGCACCGGCACAAGACCCACGGCAATGGCGCCAAGGTAGGCCAGCGGGAAATCCACCGTATTGCCCAGCCGCATCAGCAGGATGTCCCCGGGGTGGAAACCCGCGGCCAGAAGCCCCGCGCCCGTGCCGCGCACGGCCGCCGCCAGCCGCGCAAAGGTCCAGTCATCCGCGCCATCCGCCGCGATGACCGACAGCGCCACCTTTGCGGGCAGATCGTCGGCATGACGCAACACATGCGCCGCAAGGTTGAAGGGGCGGGGGCAGGGGGCGGGACCGCCATGATCGAATATCGCAAGCATGCACACTTGCTAGGCCTGCGCCGCGCCAGTTGCAAGCCAAACACCGCCGCCCTATACCTCTGCGCATGAGCGAGCATGATCCACGTTCCCTGATCCGCATCGCCCGCGCCGATGGTGGCGCGGCCGTGGCCGAACCGCTTGATCTTGGTCAGCGCGTGCGCGGGCTGCGCAAGGACCTCGGCCTGACGCTGGAACAGGCCGCGCGGCAGGCGGGGCTGGCGCGATCCACCCTGTCCAAGATCGAGAACGGGCAGATGTCGCCGACCTACGAGGCGCTCAAGAAGCTGGCGACGGGTCTGGATATTTCGGTGCCGCAACTTTTCACGCAGCCCACGCCGGGGCAGGTGACGGGGCGGCGCGTGGTCACCCGCGTGGGCGAGGGCGCGCGCCATGCCACCACGACCTATGAGCATGAGTTGCTGGCCGAGGGGCTGACGCGCAAGCAGATGCTGCCCTATCGCGCGCGTGTCCGCGCCCGCCGGATGGAAGAATTCGACGGCTGGGTGCGCCATGACGGCGAAGAGTTTCTCTATGTGCTGACGGGCGTGATCCGGCTTTACACGGAATTTTACGAACCGGTCGAGATGCGGCGCGGCGACAGCGCCTATTATGACGGCACGATGGGGCACAACGTGGTGTCCGTCAGCCCCGAGGATGCGACGATCCTGTGGGTCACGTCGTTGGTCTGACCGGCACGGCCCCGGTGTGACAGGGCCGATCCCCGATCAGAACCAGATCAGAACCAGCCACGCACCGTGCGCGCCCCGCCCGAGATGTCCTGCCCGATCCCGTCGACCGTGGCACATCCCGCCAGAACGGCCAGGCAGCCCAGGCCCAGCGCAATCACTGCAAGTTTCTTCATTCTGTTCACTCCTCGTACCACCAGACATCGGGCATCCACCCGATCCGGTCGCCATAGATCGGCGTATATTCAGGAAATTTCAACTGTCTCGCATGGGCGATCCTGTCAACAGTGGTTGTCCAGATCGGGATCACATAGCGCCCCGCCATCAACACGCGGTCCAGCGCGCGCGTGGCGGCGATGAACTCCTCGCGGCTGTCGGTCGTCAGCATGTGGTCGATCATTGCATCCGCTGCCGCAACCTGCATGCCCATCACATTGCGCGTGCCCGGTGTGCCCGCGCCCTGCGATCCCCAGTAAAGGCGTTGCTCGTTGCCGGGGCTCAGCGACAGATCGCGCCGAAAGGGCATCATGTCGAAATCCTGCGCGGCCTCGGCCTCGGCATATTGGGCGTTGTCGACGGGGCGGATGCCGGCGGTGATGCCCAGGCGCTCGAGGGCGCCGCGATAGATCTCGATCACCGCCAGATTGGCGCGGTCGCCCTGGCGCAGCAGCACGTCCAGCGTGAAGGGCGTGCCCTTTTCATCCACAAGCCGCCCGTCCCGCACCTGCCAGCCAGCCTCCTGCAGCAGGGCCATGGCGCGGCGCAGATCAGCGCGGTTGCGCTCGGACGCGTCGCCTGCGGGCAGGGTGTAGCCCTCCAGCGCGCCGGGGGGCAGGCTTGTCGCGAAGGGCGCCAGAAGGTCGCGTACCCGGCCCGTCGCGGGGCCGGGTTGCAGGCCCAGTTCCGAGTTCGAGAAGTAGGACTGGATGCGCGGTTGCCGCCCGCCGGTGACGGTGCCGTTGATATAGGGAAAGTTGAAGGCCAGCAGCAGCGCCTCGCGCACACGCCAATCGGCCAGATGCGGGCGCGCGGCGTTCAGCACGAAACCGGTCATGCCGGTGGGCCGCGCATGGGCGATTTCCGACAGGATCACGTCACCGCGCCGCACTGCGTCGAAATCGAAGCGCGTCTGCCAGTCCTCGGCATTGGTTTCGCGCCAGACGGTGACCGCGCCCGCCTTGAACGCCTCGAACATGACCGATGTGTCGCCGTAATATTCGATGCGTATCTCGTCCAGATTGCTGGTGCCGCGCCGCACCGGCAGGTCGCGCCCCCAGTAGTCGGGGTTGCGCCGCAGGGTGACGAAGCGGCCCTGTTCGTAGCCCGCCACCACATAGGGCGCCGATCCGATCGGGATGTCGTTGATGGTGGATGCGGTGAAATCGCGCCCGTCCCACTGCGCCTTTTTCAGGATCGGGCGCAGCCCCGCGATCAGGGCCAGTTCGCGGTCTGCGGTGGCAAAGCTGATGCGCAGGCTGCGCGGCCCGGTCCGGGTGATGCTCTCGGTCTGGGCGGCGAAACCAAGGTAGCGCGGATGCCCGACAGTGCCCAGTGTCTCGAAGGACCAGATTACATCATCCACCGTCACCGGGCTGCCATCCGAGAATCGCGCCTCGGGCCGCAGGGTGAACTCGACCCAGGATCGATCCTCCGCCACCCTCACCGATTCGGCCAGAAGCCCGTAAAGCGAGAATGGCTCGTCCCAGTTTCGCGCCATGAGGGTTTCATAGGCCAGAAAGCGCAATTGCCAGGGGGCGGTGCCTTTCAGGATGAAGGGATTGAGCGAATCAAACCCGCCGGTGGACCCTTCGACCAACCGCCCGCCCTGGGGGGCTTGCGGGTTGGCATAGGGCAGGGACACAAAATCGGGTGGAAGGGCCGGCGCGCCATACATAGCTATGCCATGGCTGCTTGTGGCCTCTGCCTGCGCGGGATGATGGAAGGCGTGAAAAAAAAGGGCACAGACGGCAGCGCCCCGAACTGCGCGGAGGAATGAAACGCGTCTCATGATGATGACGATCCTGCTCTGGCCATCGATTGTTGCCATGCAGCGTAGCGCTCGTTTCCCGTCTTTTCAAACTTTTAGCTTGGAAGCTTGCAAAGGATTGCTTATAACGAAGGCACTGCTCGATAGGTTTCTTGCCTGTATGAAACCTGCCTCAATAACTTGACGCCGGCCTCGCGCCGGCGTTTTTTTTGGGCCGCGCGCCGTCAGGCTTTCCCCAAATGCCCTCCCTCGTCATTGGTCGCGGCGTCATGCTATGCTGCGCCTGCAAAGTCGATTGACCACGACCACCACCAGAAGGAGATGCGCATGTCGCTGAAGGGAAAAACCGCCATCATCACCGGATCCAATTCCGGGATCGGATTGGGCGTCGCGCGGGAACTGGCAAGGGCGGGGGCGGATGTCGTGCTGAACTCCTTCACCGACCGCGACGAGGATCACGCCCTCGCGCAGGAGATCGCTGCGGAATTCGGTGTGGCCGCGCGCTACATCCGGGCCGACATGTCGAGGGCCGATCAATGCCGCGCCCTGATCGAACAGGCGGGCGCCTGCGATATCCTGGTGAACAACGCGGGCATCCAGCATGTCTGCCCGATCGACGAATTTCCCATCGACAAATGGGATGCGATCATCGCGATCAACCTGACCTCTGCCTTCCACACCACGGCCGTCGCCCTGCCCATGATGCGCAAGACGGGATGGGGCCGCATCGTCAACATCGCCTCGGCCCATGGCCTGACCGCCAGCCCCTACAAATCCGCCTATGTCGCGGCCAAGCACGGCATCGTCGGTCTGTCCAAGACCACCGCGCTGGAAACCGCGGGGCAGGGGATCACCTGCAACGCGATTTGCCCGGGCTATGTTCTGACGCCGCTGGTCGAGGCGCAGATCCCCGATACGATGAAGAAATACGACATGGACCGCGACGAGGTGATCAGGAAGGTGATGCTGGAACGCCAGCCCTCGAAGGAATTCGCCACCGTCGAACAGTTGGGCGGCACCGCCGTTTTCCTGTGTTCGGATGCCGCCGCCCAGATCACCGGCACCACGATCAGCGTGGATGGCGGCTGGACCGCGCTCTGATCCGGTTTCTTCTTGCCTGAAATATCCCGGGGGACTCGCCGCAGGCGAGGGGGGCTGGCCCCCGTCCCGGGATCCGTTCCTCGTGCCGCGAAAGGTTCCGCATGACCGTCAAACGCATCAATCTGGCCCTGCAGGGCGGCGGCGCCCATGGGGCCTTCACCTGGGGTGTGCTTGACCGGCTTCTGGACGAGGATGATATCGAGATCGCGGCCATATCGGGCACCTCGGCGGGGGCGCTGAACGGGGCGGCCTACAAGGCGGGCTGGCTGAAGGGTGGACGCGACGGGGCGCGGGCCAATCTGGACTGGCTCTGGTCGCGGATGGGGGCGCTGCAGGAAACTCCCGTGACGCGCTGGCTGACCGAGATGTCGCCCGCGACGGCGGCAGTCAGCGCGGCGCTGGAAAGCTCGGTCGCCTACGGCATGGCCGATACGGTGTCGCGCCTGACCTCACCCTATGCGCTGGGACCGTTCTACAGCAATCCGCTGACACCCATCGTCGAGGCCTTCGATTACGACACGGTCTGCGCCTTGGACGGCCCGCGCCTTTTCGTGGGCGCCACCAATGTACGCAGCGGCAAGATCCGGGTGTTCACCGGCGATCAGATCAGCACCGGGGCGATCCTTGCCTCGGCCTGCCTGCCGACCCTGTTCCAGGCGGTCGAGATCGAAGATCCCGAGACCGGCCGCTCAGAGGCCTATTGGGATGGCGGCTACAGCGGGAACCCCGCGCTTTTCCCCCTGTTCGAACCGGACCTTCCCTCGGATATCCTGATCGTGAACATCAATCCGATCCTGCGCAACGACGTGCCGCGCAGCCCCCAGCAGATCCAGAACCGGATCAACGAGATCAGCTTCAACGCCTCGCTTCTGCGCGAATTGCGCGCCATCGGCTTCGTCAAGCGGTTGCTGGCGCAGGGCGCGCTGACGCCTGGCAGCATGAAGGATGTCCTTGTGCACATGGTGGCCGATGATGCGCTGATGAACGATCTGTCGGTCGCCACCAAGATCCTGCCCAATCCGCTGCTGCTGGCCCGGCTCAAGGCGGCGGGGCGTGCGGCGGCGGATGGCTTTCTTGTCGCGCACAAGGATGACCTGAACCGGCGCGGCACGGTCGATCTGGCCCAGATGCTGTCGTGATCGCCGCCCTTGCCGATGCCACCCCGGCCGATGGCTTGCGGTGTCAGGCCGCCTTTTCGGGGCGGCCGGCGTCCTTGGCGGCCGGATAGACAAGCCCCGCCGAAATCACCAGCTTGGCGGCATCCTCGACGCTCATGTCCAGGATGATCACGTCTTCCTTGGGCACATAAAGCAGGAACCCCGAGGTCGGGTTGGGCGTGGTGGGCAGGAAGACGCTCATCAACGCGCCTGCGGTGGCGGGGCGCTCGGCGATCTCGCCCTTGGCTTCGGTCGAGATGAAGCCGATGGCCCAGATGCCCTTGCGCGGGTATTCGACAAGGCAGGCCTTCTCGAAGCTGCGTTCGGACTGGGCAAAGACGGTTTCCGCAATCTGTTTCACACCGGAATAGATCGACCTGACGACCGGCATCCGGTGCACCAGCAACTCGCCGAAGCGGATCAGCGACCGGCCGATCAGACCCTTGGCGATCCAGCCCACGATGATGGTGAAGATCAGGAAGATGATCACGCCCAGACCGCGCAGGTTGATGTTGATGTACTGACCCGGATTGAACCGGTCCGGCACCAGCGGCAGCACCACGCTGTCGACAAAGCCCATCAGCGACCAGATGAACCAGATCGTCAGGCCGATGGGGGCGATCACCACGATCCCGGTCAGGAAACTGGATCGCAATCCCGACAGCGGGCCGGTACGGCGCGGGGCGGGTGGCTGTTCGGGATCGAATGGGGTATTCATTGAACTGGGTCCGGATGCGACATGCTGTGTTTATCTAGGCGCTTGGCCGTCTTGCCACAATGGGCAAGCGCGAACGCGCCGACCTCAGGACGGGACGGGGGCCGCTTTCAGGGCGGTCAGCGCCAGGGCAATGGACGCCCCGAGCCGGGCATTGTTCAGTACAAGCGCCACATTGGCCTCGAGCGAGGCGCCCCCGGTCAGATCGAAGATGCGCTGCAGCAGGAAGGGCGTGACCGCCTTGCCGGTGATCCCCAGCGCCTCGGCGTCGGCGGTGGCCTGGGCGATGATCGGCACAAGCTCGGCCAGCGGGATTTCGGCCGCCTGCGGGATCGGGTTGGCGATCAGCTGCCCGCCCGGCAGGTCCAGCCGGGCGCGCATGCGATGCGCGCGGGCGATCTGTTCGCGGCTGTCCATCCTCAGCGGGGCCTTGAGGCCGGAATCCCGCGACCAGAAGGCGGGCAGCGCGTCCTGCCCGTAGGCGATCACCGGCACGCCCAGGGTTTCCAGCACCTCCAGCGTCTTGGGCAGGTCCAGGATGGCCTTGGCCCCGGCCGCGACGACGCTGACGCGGGTGGCGGCCAGTTCCTGCAGATCGGCCGAGATGTCGAAACTGGTCTCCGCGCCTTTGTGCACGCCGCCGATGCCCCCGGTGGCAAAGACCTCGATCCCGGCCAGTTCGGCGGCGATCATGGTCGCGGCGACCGTGGTGGCCCCGGTCCCGCCCTCGGCCATGCAGACGGCCATGTCGGCGCGGCTCAGCTTGGCGACATGGGTGGCCCTTGCCAGCCACTCCAGTTCCGTATCGGTCAGCCCGATGTGCAACTGCCCCTCCAGGACCGCGATCGTGGCGGGAACCGCGCCCGCCTCGCGCACCGCCTGTTCCACCTGCCGGGCCGTCTCGAGGTTGCGGGGCCAGGGCATGCCATGGGTGATGATGGTGCTTTCAAGGGCCACGACCGCGCGGCCCGCGTCCAGCGCCGCGGCCACTTCGGGGGAATGGGTATAAAGCATCATGACGGGATCTCTCCGGAAACATAGGTTGCGGCTGCATCCAGGGCGCGAACCAGTGCGGCCTCGGGATCGCGACCGGCCAGTTCTGCGGCGATATGGGCCGCCATGAATGTATCGCCCGCCCCGGTCACGCGGGTCACCAGGACCTGGCGGCAGGGCAGGGTGATCACCCCATGCGCGCCCGCGTCCGCCGCCGGGCGGCCCCCATCCGTCACCAGCGCGCGGACCGCGCCGCGCGCGACCAGCGCCCGGGCGGCCTGTCCTGCGTTGTCAAAAGGCTGCTGGCAAAGGATCGAGGCTTCTTCAAGGTTCACGTAAAGCACCGCGCGCCCATGTGTCAGGAAAGGCAGCAGCCGTTCCGCCTTGCCGGGGCTGGCGGGGGCCACGCGCAGATCGGCGCGGGCAAAGGCGGGGTGGGTCGCGATCTCGTTCAGAAGCGACAGCGTCAGGTTGCCATCCAGCGCGATGCACCCCTCATGAGGCCTTGTGCCGTCGCCCAGCGGTCCATCGGTCAGCGGGCGCAGGATGCGCGCGCCCGCCGCTTCCAGGCTATGGGCATCTGCGATGGCCGCGATCAGCCCGTTCGCGCCCTCGATCGCCATGTAGCGGTCGGTCGGCAGGTCCTCGGACCGGTAAAGCAGCGCCGTGCCCACGCCCAGCGCGGCACAGGCGCGGATCAGCTCCTCGCCCTCGGGGTCGCGTCCCACCGCGCTCAGCAGGGCGGGGCGCAGCCCGAAACGCGCCAGCGCCATGGCGATGTTCATCGCCACGCCGCCCGGCAACCGGGTGATGCGGCCGGGCACGTCCGCGCCTTGCCGCATATGGCTGGGGGCCCGCCCGATCACGTCCCACAGGACGGATCCGATGCACAGAATATCGTGGTCCTTGATCATGCCCGCTCCGATCTCTCTTGTCTGCCCCGAAGCGCCGTGCAACGCAAGCCGCGCCCGTTTCTTCTTGCCTGAAATATCCCGAGGGAATCGCCGCAGGCGATGGGGGCTGGCCCCCTTCCGTGGCCGGCCCCTTGCCTTGCCTCTTGCACCTGCTGGCCAACCCGTCTATACGCGCGCCACTCAACCCCGCAGGCGGGGTGGGCCTGTGGGGGAGACATCCCCACATGTCCGCCGGTTGGAGCATCCGCTCTCACACCCCCGCCGAGGCGAAAACCGGAAAGAAGGATAGGACAATGGCTCTTCCCGAGTTCACTTTGCGCCAATTGCTTGAAGCAGGCGTGCATTTCGGCCACCAGACGCAGCGTTGGAACCCCCGCATGGGTCCGTATATCTACGGCGCGCGCAATGGCATCCATATCATGGACCTGACCCAGACCGTCCCGATGCTGGACCAGGCGCTGAAGGTCATCCGCGACACCGTCGCCAAGAACGGCCGCATCCTGTTTGTCGGCACCAAGCGCCAGGCCGCGGCACCCGTCGCCGAAGCCGCCGAGAAATGCGCCCAGTTCTACATGAACCACCGCTGGCTGGGTGGCACGCTGACCAACTGGCAGACCGTGTCGCAGTCGATCAACCGTCTGAAGTCGATCGACGAGCAGATGGCGGGCGGCGCCGAAGGCCTGACCAAGAAAGAGCGTCTGGGCATGGAGCGCGAGCAGGAAAAACTGCAGGCCAGCCTTGGCGGTATCCGCGAAATGGGCGGCGTGCCGGACCTGCTGTTCGTCATCGACGTGAAAAAAGAGCAGCTGGCGATTGCCGAAGCCAACAAGCTGGGCATCCCGGTCGTGGCCGTGGTCGACACCAACTGCTCGCCCGATGGTGTGGATTACATCATCCCCGGCAACGATGACGCGGCCCGCGCCATCGCTCTCTACTGCGACCTGGTCAGCCGCGCAGCCCTGGACGGCATGACCGCTCAGATGGGTGCCGCAGGCGTCGATCTGGGTGCGCTGGAGGAAACTCCGGTCGAGGAACTGCTGGCCGAGACCACCGGCGAGGCGTGAGCCTGTCACCAAACTGATACAAGCGGGCGGCATGACCGCCCGCACATCCATTTCAATTCATCCGAGGAGAGCCGAGCGATGGCGATCACAGCTGCACTGGTAAAAGACCTGCGCGACCGTACGGGCGCGGGCATGATGGACGCGAAAAAAGCGCTGACCGAAACCGATGGCGACATGGAAGCCGCGATCGACTGGCTGCGCACCAAGGGTCTGGCGAAAGCTGCCAAGAAATCCGACCGTACCGCCGCCGAAGGTCTTGTGGCCGTTCTGGTCGAAGGTGGTCGCGGTGTGGCCATCGAAGTGAACTCGGAAACCGATTTCGTCGGCAAGAACGCTGATTTCCAGGCCATGGTCGCCAGCTTCGCCAAGGCCGCGATCGGCGTGAACTCGGTCGAAGAGCTGAAGGCCGCGCATGTCAACGGCAAGACCGTCGAAGAGGTCCTGACCGAAAAGATCGCCACCATCGGCGAGAACATGTCGGTGCGCCGCATGTCCGTGCTGGAAGGCGAAACCGTCGTGTCCTACGTGCACAACGCGGCTGCCGACGGCATGGGCAAGATCGGCGTTCTGGTCGCCATGAAGGGCGGCAACGAGGCATTCGGTCGTCAGGTTGCGATGCATATCGCCGCGGCCAACCCCGCCTCGCTGAGCCAGGCCGATCTGGACCCCGCCGTGGTCGAGAAGGAAAAGACCGTCCAGATGGACATCGCGCGCGAATCGGGCAAGCCCGAAGCCGTGATCGAGAAAATGATCGTGGGCCGGATGCAGAAGTTCATGGCCGAAGTCACCCTGCTGGGTCAGGCTTTCGTCGTGAACCCCGATCTGACCGTGGAAGCGGCCGCCAAGGAAGCGGGCGTCGAGATCACCGGCTTCCTGCGTCTTGAAGTGGGCGAAGGCATCGTGGTCGAGAAAGAAGACTTCGCCGCCGAAGTCGCCAAGGTCGGTCGCGCCTGATCAGAACTCAATCGGAGCGGGTGAAAACCCGCTCCGGCCAAAGAAAACGACGGTGCCACCACTGGGTTGGCACCGTCTTTTTTTGACCGCCAGGTCAATGGGGATGAATCAGGCGGGCAGATTGCCGACCCACCAGCGGAACAATACGCAAGCAGGCCGACGGTCCGGAAAACCGGATGAGACGCAGCGCCCCGATATTACAGGGTTCCGTCCCGATGTTCCCTGGCCAAAGCCACCACTCACGGAACTCTTCCAGAATGCAAATTTACCCTAGGTTAAGGTAGTCAGGATTTCCCTACCTTTTGGAGATAAATTTCCGCATTTCGAGAATCAATGCTCTGCCGAAGGTATATCTTCGGTTCCTGATGTGACGCGCGACGTCTTCACGCCGGGCAGGGGGCATGTTTGTGAAAATCAAAGGATTCCAGCGGCGTGCTGCAGGTTTCTGCCTCAGGCATCCATCACGAACATCTGGTTCTGAAAGGCGGCCTTGAGCACCGCCTGGGCTGTCGTCTCGACGTTCAGCGCCTCGCGGGCAAGGCGCAGGTGCTTCTCGACCGTGGCGGGCGTGAGGCCCATCAGAACGGCGATGTCTTGCGTGGTCTTGCCATCGCCGACCCAGCCAAGCGCCTCGCGCTGGCGGCGCGTCAGGCTGCGTCCGGGCGCGGTATAGGGCAGGGTGAGGATCTTCAGATGCGCCACATTGTTCATCACCAGAATGTCCTGCCCATGCCGGGCCCAGGTCTCATCCACCGCATCTTGCGATAGCTCGGCCCGCGCGGTCAGGGCAATGCCGCCCTTGGCCCGTGGCGACACCGTTCTGAAGCTGATCGTATAGCCGGCCAGGACCTTGTGCGCCTGATTGAACTGGATCACGCGCACCTCTGCCGGGGTCAGGTTTCCGCTTCTGATCAGGTCCGACACGAAGCGCCAGCTGCAGGCGCCTTCATTGTCCAGCACCCAGCGCACCATCGGGCCATGCAGGTAATGCCCGTCTGCGATGAAGGATTCCACATAGCTGGTGGGATGATTGGTCAGGATCACGAAGTCTTCGGGTGACCCCAGCGATGTGCCGACACGGTAGCGGGTGAAGGCATAGAGCAAACGGTCAAAGCCATATTCCTCCATCTTGCGGCAATGCATGTCCCAGAGTTCTTCCAGGCTCTGCGCATTGGTAAGCGCCTCAAGATAACCGTTCAGCGTCATCCGTTGGCTTTATCCTGTTGAAGCCCCAGATGCGCCGCAAGGGCCCGGATCGCCAGAGCATAGCCTGTCGCGCCAAATCCGCAGATTTGACCCAGCGCCACGGGCGCGATGAAGGACTTGTGGCGGAAAGGTTCGCGCGAATGGATGTTGGACAGATGCACCTCGACCAAAGGCACCGCCGCGGATGAGATCGCATCCATCAATGCAACCGATGTATGCGTATAGGCGCCCGCGTTCAGAATGATCCCGGCATGCGTGCCGCGCGCCGCATGGATCAGGTCGATCAACTGGCCTTCGTGGTTCGATTGCGCAAAGGCGGTCGTCATGCCGAAAAGGCTTGCTTCGGTCGCGCACAGCGCCTCGATGTCCGCCAGCGTCGTGCGCCCATAGACTTCGGGCTGACGGGTCCCAAGCAGGTTCAGGTTGGGGCCGTTCAGGATCAGCAAGGAAGACATGAGGCCTCGTCAATGAATTGATGCGCCGCCATAGATAGCCGCGCTGCGGGCGGGATGTCGAGAGGGGCAAACAGTCTGCCGCGCGCATGACAGGCTGAAGTTGCCGAAAATCCATGAGGCATGCTGTGTAAGTCTATGAAAAGACGTCATTACGATGGGAAAAGCTGCGGGTGGATCAAAAGAGATGACCACTCCGGTCACATGTCGATATTTAACATAATACTGATTATGCGATTTTAGGATTGGTGTGATGGGCCGGTTGTACACCTGCCTGCGTCACCCCAGCCGCGCGCCCCCTGCATGTGCAATGCGGGCCGCCAGTTCATAGAACTGCCCCTTGATCCCGGTGAACGCCTCGTCATAGCCGTCGACGGCATCCAGCGGCAGATGCGCCTCGTCCCCCGACAGCAAGGCCATGGCCGCCGACGCGCCGATAACCGTTCCGGGACCAATGCCGCGTCCCGAATAGCCGAAGATCGCATAGCCCGGACCACCCAGCCGCATCACCTTGGGAATATGGTCCGAAGTCATCGAGATCCGCCCCGACCAGAAATGCAGGAACGCCGCATCACCGATTTGCGGGAACAGACGCGCCAGCATCCGGCGCGCCCAATCGGCATGCAGCCCCAGCGCATCAGGCTTTCCCATGGCCCCAAGGATCAGACGCCCGGCCTGGTCCTTGCGAAAGGACGTCATGACTGTTCCGGTGTCCCAGCATCCCTCGCCGCCCGGCAGAACCTGCGCCGCAAGGTTGTGGCCCAATGGCGCGGTGGCAAGCTGAAAGTAATGCACCGGTGTGGTTGACGGCACGTCCGCGCCCTTGACAGGCTGATGATAGGCATTGGTCGCAATCAGTATTTTCGACGCATGAACAGTGCCTTGCACGGTGGTAACGATCCATTCGCCGCCGTCCTGCGCGACCGAAGTCACCGGGCTGTGTTCGTGGATCCGCGCGCCATGCTGCGCTGCGGCGCGGGCAAGGCCGCGGGCATAGGCCAAGGGCTGGATCGTGCCCGCGCGCGCATCATGCACCGCGCCATGTGGCCGGTCGCTGCCGGTGCGGTGCCGCGCCTGCGCGGCATCCAGCAGCGTGACGGGTGCCCCAAGCGCCTTCTGCTGTTCAAATCTTGCCTGCAAGTCCTTGAAACCGCTGGCGGAATGGGCGCAATGCAGGGTGCCTTCGCGCACCGGTTCGCAGGCGATGTCATGGGTTTCGATCAGGTCGAACACCTGCGCCGGCGCCGCTGCCAGGGCTGCGTTCAGCCGCATCCCCTGGCCCTGCCCCAGCGCATCGCAGACCGCCTGCGGCGGCAACCAAAGCCCCGCATTCACCAAGCCGACATTGCGGCCCGATCCGCCATGCCCGATCGTTTCAGCCTCCAGCAGCAGGACCGACGCGCCCTGCCGCGCCGCCGTCAGCGCAGCGGAACAGCCTGTGAAACCACCGCCCAGAATGCAGAGATCGACGGATGTTTTCCCTGTGAATACATCCGCTTCAAAGGTTTCCCTCGCGCTGTCGCGCCACAAATTCCGATCCGCGTCCATGGGGTCCTCCGCCTGCCGCGCGCCGTTCAACGGGAAAAGGCGCGCCTGCCCATGGCAAAGCGCGCCGCCCCTGTTCGTGGTCCATCTGATCCGATCAGAAGAAGGCCTGCAAGCCCGTCTGTGCACGTCCCAGGATCAGGGCATGCACGTCATGCGCGCCCTCATAGGTGTTCACCGTCTCGAGGTTGACCATGTGACGGATCACGCCGAACTCAAGGCTGATGCCGTTGCCGCCGTGCATGTCGCGGGACATCCGTGCAATATCAAGGGCTTTGCCGCAGTTGTTGCGCTTGACGATGCTGATCATCTCGGGCGCGGCCTTGGCGGCATCCATCAGTCTGCCAACCTGCAGGCTGCCCTGAAGGCCAAGGGCGATTTCGGTCTGCATGTCCGCCAGTTTCTTCTGGAAAAGCTGGGTCTGGGCCAGCGGACGCTTGAACTGGTGCCGGTCCAGGCCGTATTGGCGTGCCGCGTGCCAGCAGAATTCCGCCGCCCCCAGAACACCCCAGCTGATCCCGTAGCGCGCGCGGTTCAGACAGCCGAAGGGCCCTTTCAGACCTTCGACATGCGGCAGCAGCGCATCCTCGCCAACTTCCACGTTGTCCATCACGATCTCGCCGGTGATCGAGGCGCGCAAGGACATCTTGTTGCCGATCTTCGGCGCGCTCAGGCCCTTCATGCCCTTTTCCAGCACGAAGCCCCGGATCTTGCCGCCATGGGCCTCGGACTTGGCCCAGACCACGAAGACATCGGCGATGGGCGCGTTGGAGATCCACATCTTCGAGCCGGTCAGCACATAGCCATTGGCGGTCTTGACCGCGCGGGTCTTCATGCCGGCGGGATCCGATCCGGCATCCGGTTCGGTCAGGCCGAAGCAACCGATCCACTCGCCGCTGGCCAGCTTGGGCAGGTATTTCTGGCGCTGTTCCTCGGACCCGTAGGCATAGATCGGGTACATCACAAGGCTGGACTGCACCGACATCATCGACCGGTAGCCCGAATCGACCCGCTCCACCTCGCGCGCGACCAGCCCGTAAGAGACATAGCCCGCGCCCAGCCCGCCGTATTCCTCGGGGGTGGTGACGCCCAGAAGCCCCATCTCGCCCATCTCGCGGAAAATCTCGGGATCGGTATGCTCCTCGGCAAAGGCCTTGAGAACACGCGGCTGCAGCTTTTCCTGCGCATAGGCATGCGCGCTGTCGCGCATCATGCGCTCTTCTTCGGTCAGTTGCTCGTCCAGGCGGAACGGATCTGCCCAGTCGAACTGTCCCAGGTCG
This sequence comes from Seohaeicola sp., assembly GCF_048006315.1. Taxonomy (GTDB): domain Bacteria; phylum Pseudomonadota; class Alphaproteobacteria; order Rhodobacterales; family Rhodobacteraceae; genus Seohaeicola. Next base: position 247,848 of record NZ_CP180350.1, read on the forward strand.
GGGGCATCCTTGGCGCGCAATTTCGGTGCGGGGCGGCTCATCTCGTTCATGGGGTCCTCCTGAAGATGGGTGGCGCGGGCGGTGTCGATCATGCCGATCATGAGTTTTTGGCGCGCGCCAGACTTGTTCGCCATCAAGTTACAGCATAATCAGGGTGTGTTGAAACGATAGTTTTGCATCACAGCATGAGTATTTCGCATAAATGATCGCCCCGCGCCGTTTCCTGCCTTCCATCGCCTCGCTGCGCGCGCTCGAAGCCTTTGACCGTCTGGGCAGCGCCACGGCCGTGGCCGAAGAGCTGTCTCTGACCCAAAGCGCCGTCAGTCGTCAATTGCAGACGCTCGAGGCGCAGATGGGCGTGCCGCTGATCCTGCGAGAGGGACGCCGGATGGTGTTGACCGCCCCTGCCCGCGCCTATGTGGCCGAAGTGCGCGAGGCGCTGCAGCAGATCGCCCAGGCCTCGCTCCGGCTGCGTGTGCAGCCGCGCGGCGGGTCGCTTGATCTGGCGATCCTGCCGACATTCGGCATGCGCTGGCTGGTGCCGCGCCTGGCGGATTTCGCGCGGTTGCATCCCGATGTGACGATCAACATGGCGACCAGGCTCGCGCCCTTCAACTTCGCGACGCAAGCCTTCGATGCGGCCATCCATTACGGCAATGCCGACTGGCCCGGCACCGAGAACATGCTGTTGCGGACGGAAAGCGTGGTGGCGGTCTGCACGCCCGAACTGGCCGCGCGGCGCCCCCTGCGCCAGGCCGCGGATCTGCGCGCCCTGCCGCTTCTGCATATCGAAACGCGCCCCAGCGCCTGGGCAGACTGGTTCGCGTCACATGGCGTGACCGCCGAGGTGCCGCAGGGCACCGTCTATGACCAGTTCGCCACGATCACCCAGGCCGCGCTGCACGGGCTGGGGATCGCCCTTCTGCCGGACTATCTGGCCGAACCTGATCTTGCCGCCGGGCGGCTTGTGCCGGCCTTCGGCGGGCCGACACGGACTCGCGGCAGCTATTTCCTTGTCTGGCCGCGCAGCAAGTCGCAGGACAACGCGCTGGGTCTTTTCCGCGAATGGCTTGTCACCCAGACGGACGAGGATGATATTCTGCCGCGATGAACGTGGCGCCGCTTCTTCTTGCCCGAAATATCCTCGGGGGAATGATCCGCAGGATCATGGGGGGCGAGCCCCCCTTCTCCGGGTGCCCCAGGACCCTGCGGGTCAGGAAATGCGCGGCAGGATGACGGTAAAGCGGCTGCCCTGCCCCGGCTGGCTGTCGATCTTCAGGCGCCCGCGATGGCGGTTCACGATATGCTTGACGATGGCAAGACCCAGGCCGGTGCCGCCCATCTCGCGCGAGCGGTGGCTGTCCACCCGGTAGAACCGTTCGGTCAGGCGCGGAATATGCACCGGGTCGATGCCTGGCCCGTTGTCGATGACCTCGGCGCAGATCGCGGGTCCGCGCATGACGGGATCGCGCGGGATCTCGGTGATTTTCAGCATCACCTCGGGCGGGCGACCCCCGTATTTGATCGCGTTTTCGACCAGGTTGCCGAAGACCTGGCGCAATTGGTCGGCGTCGCCTTCGACAAAGACCTGCCCCGCGTCGAACTGCGCCTGCAGCGTGCCGCCGGCCTTTTCCGCCAGCGGCGTCAGATTGCGCAGCACCGAGGACAGCAGATCGCACAGGTCCAGCCGTGTGTCGGGGCGGACGCGCTCCATCTCTTCGACCTGGCTCAGCGACAGCAGGTCGCGCACCAGCCGGTTCATGCGCTGCGCCTCGTTCGCCATGATCCCCAGAAAGCGTTCCCGCGCCACCGGATCGTCGCGGGCCGGTCCCTGCATGGTTTCGATGAACCCCATCAGCGCGGTCAGGGGCGTGCGCAGCTCGTGGCTGACATTGGCCACGAAATCGCGCCGCATCTGTCCGATCTGCTGACGGTCCGTCACATCCTCGAAGCTGATCAGAACCCCGCTGGCGGGGCCGGCCTCGACCATGGCGCAATGGGCGGTGTAGATCACGTCCTGGTCGCCCTGCTTGGCCAGGTAGCGCGCGCTGCCGGGCTTGCGCTGGCTGCGGCAGGCCTCGACCGCGTCCAGGACCGCGGGCTGACGGATGGCGGTGATGAAGGGGCGCGCCTCGACCGGCCCCAGAAGCGCCTCTGCCTTCCTGTTCAGCCCTGCGATCCGGTCGTCCTTGCCCACGAAGATCGCGGGCAAGGGCACGGCGTCAAGGATGGACCTGATCGTGGCCTCCGGCATCGGCGCGCCCCGGCTCAGGTCGCGCCGCGGGCGGCGTCGACCGCGCGGGTGAACACCTCGAGCAGGGGCGCCACCTCTTCCAGCCCGACAGAGACCCGGAAGAACCCTTCGCTCATGCCAAGTGCCTCGCGCTCGGCTGCGGGCAGCGCGCGGTGCGAGGAACTGGCAGGGTGCGACAGGGTCGTGCCCACATCGCCAAGGGTCGGCGCAAAGGCCAGGCCGTCGGCGGCGCGGGTAAAGGCATTGGCGGCCTTGCGTCCGCCTTCCAGTTCGAAGCTGACCATGTTGCAGCCGCGCGCGCCCAGAAGGGCCTTGGCACGGGCCTGGTCGGGGTGATCGGCGCGCATCGGGTAAAGCACGCGCTTGACGCCCGGCAGCGTCGCCAGGTGATCGGCCAGCGCCACGGCATTGGCCTCGGCCCGGTCGAAGCGCAGGTTGAAGGTCGCAAGGCCCCGCTCGGCCAGCCAGCAATCGAAGGGGCTGGCGGTCAGGCCGGTGGTGACGGCGAAATCATAGATCGCCTTTTGCAGCACCGGATCGGCGGCGCAGGCATAGCCAAGCGTCACATCCGAATGGCCTGCCAGCAGCTTGGTCACCGAATGGATCACGATATCGGCGCCCGCGTCGAAGGGCCGATAGGCGCGCGGCGTGGTAAAGGTATTGTCCACCGCCAGCAGGACGCCGCGGGCCTTGCACAGTCTGGCCAGCCCTTCGATATCGGCGACGCGCAGCGTCGGGTTCGACACGACCTCGACCAGGATCATCCGCGTCTCGGGGCGCAGCGCCGCCTCCATCGCGGCCACATCGGTGGGGTCGGCCAGGCTGGTGGCGATCCCCAGGCGCGGCAGGTCCTGTTTCATCAGGCGCAGCGAGCGGCCATAGAGCTGGTCGCCCCCAAGCACGTGATCGCCCGCCTTCAGCAGGCCCATCATCACCGCCGTGACGGCCGACATCCCCGAAGAGGTGACGATCCCGCCTTGCCCGCCTTCCAGCAGGTCGATCCGCCGCGCCAGCACATCGGCATTGGGATGGCCTTCGCGGGCATAGGTATAGCCCGAGGTGCGGCCCTCGTATTGCGCGTCCAGATCGTCTGGCGTGTCCGAGGCATAGACGACAGAGGGGCTCAGCGGTGTGACCACCGGGCGGCTGATGCTGTCGGGCAGAGGAACGGGGCGGATCAGGGATCCCTTGGAATTCTTCATGGGGTGTCTCTCTTCTTGGTGCGACAGAAGTGACACAGGCGCAAGCCAGCGGCAAGCGGTGCCGTCGCGGCCGTCATTGCGGTTTCTTCTTGCCTGAAATATCCCCGCCGGAGGCATCCGGCAGCGGCCATCAAAGCGGCGCCAGACCCTTTGCAAAGCGGCGCATATTGGCCTGGTAGCCCAACGCCGAGCGGCGCAGACCTTCGATCGCGGCCGCGTCCAGCTGGCGCACCACCTTGCCCGGCGTACCCATGACCAGCGATCCTTCGGGGATCTCCTTGCCCTCGGTGATCAGGGCCCCTGCCCCGATCAGGCAGTTCCTGCCGATCTTCGCGCCGTTCAGCACGGTGGCGCCCATGCCGATCAGGCTGTTGTCGCCGATGGTGCAGCCATGCAGCATGGCCTTGTGCCCGATCGTGCAATTCACGCCGATGGTCAGCGGATAGCCCATGTCGGTATGCATCACCGTGTTTTCCTGCACATTGCTGCCCGCGCCGATCCGGATCTCTTCGTTGTCGCCGCGCAGCGTCGCGCCGAACCAGACCGAGGCGCCGCTTTCCAGCACGACATTGCCGATCACGTTCGCATCGGGTGCAATCCAGAAATCCCCGTCCTCGGGCAGTTGCGGGGCGATTCCGTCAAGGGTGTAAAGCGTCATGTGCGGTCCTCGAATTCCTTGTTGAGACGGCGAACGGTATCGACCAGTCCGGGCTGCTGCGACAGGCGCAGCCGTTCGGCGCTGACGATGGTCTTGAGCCGGTCGAAGGTTGCGTCCAGATCGTCATTGACCAGCACGAAATCATATTCCGGCCAATGGCTGATCTCGTCGCGCGACTTGGTCATGCGGTTGTCGATCACCTCGTCGCTGTCCTGCCCGCGCGAGCGCAGGCGCCGTTCCAGTTCGGGGATCGAGGGGGGCAGGATGAAGATCGACAGCACATGCTTGCCAAGGCTTGAATTGCGCACCTGCTGGCCACCCTGCCAATCGATATCGAACAGCACGTCCTGACCCGCCTCGATCGCGGCGGCGACGGGGCCCTTGGGGCTGCCGTAGAAATTGCCGAAGACCTCGGCATGTTCCAGCATCTCGTCGCGCGCGACCATCTGCTCGAATTCCGCGCGGCTGTGGAAATAGTATTCGCGGCCATGTTCCTCGCCGGGGCGCGGGGGCCGCGTCGTGGCCGAAACCGAGAAGCGGATCGAGGGATCCCAGTCGCGCAGGCGCCGCGCCAATGTGGACTTGCCCGCGCCCGAAGGCGAGGACAGGATGATCAGAAGCCCGCGTCTGTGTTCCATCGTCTTGTCTTTCCTGCCCTGGCCTTACTGGATGTTCTGGACCTGCTCGCGCATCTGGTCGATCACGGTTTTCAGGTCCAGCCCGATCCGCGTCAATGCCTTGTGCTGCGATTTGGAGCACAGGGTGTTGGCCTCGCGGTTGAATTCCTGCATCAGGAAATCCAGCTTGCGGCCCACGGGCTCGGGCGCGCCCAGCAGGTCCTGCGCCGCCGTCACATGGGCGCGCAGGCGGTCCACCTCTTCGGTCACATCCGCCTTGACCGCGATCAGCGCCAGTTCCTGGGCGACGCGGCTCGGATCGACGCCCGCGCCATTGTCCAGCACGCGGGCAAGGTTCGTGCGCAGGCTCTGGGCCATCTCGGCGGCCCGCGCCTCGGTCGCGGCGGCGATCTGGTCGACCAGCGCCGTGATCTGCGCCAGCTGCGCCGTGATCACCGTCTGCAGGGCGCGGCCTTCGGTGCGGCGCATGTCAAGGAAATCGGCCAGGACCGTTTCGAAATCCGCGACCAGCGCCTCGAGCAGCGGGCCGGTCTGGGCATCAAGGCTGCGGATTTCCAGCACACCGCGCAGGTTCAGGATATCGGCGGCGGTCGCGGGGGCCAGGGACAGGCCCGCTTCCATCGCTTCGGCCTCGACCTGCGCCATGGCCGCGATGACGGCATTCAGACCGGCGGGATTGACGGCCAGTTCGGCCTGCCCTTCGTCGCGTGCAAGGCGCAGGTTCAGGGTGACGTTTCCGCGCCCCACGGCTGCGGTCACCCGGGCGCGAAGCCGCGCTTCCAGCTCGTCGATCCAGTCCGGCACGCGCAGGCGCAGGTCCAGCCCCTTGCCATTCACGCTGCGCATGTCCCAGGCCCAGCTGGCGCCCAGTGCCGCCCCCTTGGCCGTGGCGAATCCGGTCATCGACTCTATCACGCTGGCATCTCCCCCGGTCTGCGTCTTCCGCGTCTGCGGTCATCCGGTCGATCCCCTAGCCGTTTCGGCCTGAAACAGCAAGCACGCGCCGGGCCAGCACCGCGCCCGAGCCGCGACATCTCATCCCGCGGTCCGGTCCGGCAGAGGTTAACCACATGTTGTGAAATCGCATCCGATTTTCGGAAATTCATGGCATGTTAAGACAACAGTAACCTTCCCGGCTGCATCATCGCGCAAGACCTGTTCCGTCCACGCTGCTGCAGTCAGGGGCAACCCGAACCGGCGTTTGCCGGGCAGGAACGATTGTCATGCGCAACGACTACACCGCGCCCGCAAAGGGCCAGGACAACAATGTGATCGCGATGAGCAGCCACCGTCCCGCCGCGCGTTTTCCCCATATCGCCCAGGTCGAGGCCTATTGGGACGCCCTGCGCGGCGCGCGGCTGGTGCCGGACAGGTCAGAGGTCGATCCTCGCGGCATCGAGCGCGCCCTGGAATATGCCTTCATCCTGGAACAGGTGGCGCCCGGCGTCGCGCGGCTGCGCATCGCGGGGGGGCATCTGTCCGATCTGCTGGGCATAGAGGTGCGCGGCATGCCGCTGAGCGCGTTTTTCGCGCCCGAGGCGCGTATCGATCTGGCATCGGCACTCGAAGAGGTCTGCACCACGCCAAGCATCGCCACGCTCTCGCTGCAGGCCGAGACAGGGATCGGCAAGCCCGCGCTGGAGGCGCGACTGCTTTTGCTGCCGATGACGGATTCCTTTGACCGGATCACCCGGATCCTGGGATGTCTGGACAGTCAGGGCGGTGTCGGGCGCGCCCCGCGCCGTTTCGCGATCACGGCACGGCTTCTGCGTCCGCTTGTTGCGGCGGATGCCGCCCGCCAGTGGCCACAGTCTGCGCCACAGTCTGCGCCACAGTCAGCACCCCAGACTGCGGACAGTGCAGCCGAACATGGGTTTGCGGAAACACCTGCGCGATTTACCCCCGCGGCGCCGCGCCGCGTCGATTACCTGCGGCTGGTCCGCACGGATCGCTGAGGTCAATGAAAACGGCAGGCCAGGGGCCTGCCGTCATCCATTCATCTGTGCCGCTGTCGTCAGAGGCTGGCTGTCAGACAGCCGCCTGCGCCTGGCGATCTGCGCGCAGGCTGGACAGTTCCTCGGCCACGAGGAAGGCCAGTTCCAGCGACTGGCTGGCGTTCAGGCGCGGATCACAGGCGGTGTGGTAGCGATCTGACAGATCCTCGTCGCTGACCGCGCGCAGGCCGCCGGTGCATTCGGTCACGTCCTGGCCGGTCATCTCGAAATGCACGCCGCCGGGGATCGTGCCCTCGGCCTTGTGGACGGCGAAGAACTCGCGCACCTCGCGCAGCACCGCATCGAAGGGCCGCGTCTTGTACCCGCTGGAGGACTTGATCGTGTTGCCATGCATCGGGTCGCAAACCCACAGGACATTCGCGCCCTCGTCCCGGACCGTCTTGATCAGGCGCGGCAGGTGTTCACCCACCTTGCCCGCGCCGAAACGCGCTATCAGCGTCAGGCGACCGGCCTCGTTCTTCGGGTTCAGCTTGGCCATCAGGATCTTGAGGTCTTCCGAGGTCATCGAGGGGCCGCATTTCAACCCGATCGGGTTCAGCACGCCGCGGCAGAACTCCACATGGGCGCCATCGGGCTGCCGGGTGCGGTCGCCGATCCAGATCATGTGACCCGACCCCGCCAGCCACTTGCCCGAGGTTGTGTCAAGCCGGGTCAGCGCCTCTTCGTATTCCAGCAGAAGTGCCTCGTGGCTGGTGTAGAAATCGACTGTCTGCAGCGTATGCGCCATTTTGCTGTCGATGCCCGCCGCCTTGATGAAATCCAGCGTGTCGCTGATCCGGTTGGCCATGTCGCGGTATTTCGCGGCCTTTTCTCCCTCGGTGAAGCCCAGCGTCCAGCTATGGACCTGATGCACATCCGCATAACCGCCGGTCGAGAAGGCGCGCAGCAGGTTCAGCGTGGCGGCCGCCTGCAGATAGGCCTGCAGCATGCGCTGCGGGTCGGGCTTGCGCGCCTCAGGCGTGGCGGCCAGATCGTTGATGATGTCACCACGGTAAGACGGCAGTTCCACCCCGTCGATCACCTCGGTCGGGGCCGAACGCGGCTTGGCGAACTGGCCCGCCATGCGGCCCACCTTCACCACCGGCACCTTGGCGCCATAGGTCAGTACCATCGCCATCTGCAACATCACCTTGAAGGTGTCGCGGATCGCATTCGCGCTGAACTGTTCAAAGCTTTCGGCGCAATCGCCGCCCTGCAGCAGGAAGGCTTCGCCGCGCGCGGCTTCGCCCAGCACGGCTTTCAGCTTGCGCGCCTCTCCGGCGAACACGAGCGGCGGATACTTGGACAACTGCGCCTCGACCGCTGCCAGGGCAGCATTGGCGGTATAGTCGGGCATCTGGATCCGGGGGCGGTTGCGCCAATCGGTTTTCTGCCACTCGCTCATGTCTGTCTCTCCGCCAAAGCCGTTCAGTGCGGCTTCTATACAAAAGCCACGGGGCGCATGCCACAACCGATTTTCACCCTGAAGTGATTTGGCGACGCGAAAGGGTCGCGTTTTGGCGTAAATGCGCGTGTTCAGACCGTGGCGACCCTTGATGATGACCTACAAACCTGTTCAATTACGATGCAAAGATCATGGAGCGTTCCCGATGCCCTCGCCACGCCAGTTGGCCAAAGACCCCCTTACCGCAACGGCACCGCGGCGTTTCGTTTTCGTATTGCTGGATAATTTCACGCTTCTGAGCTTTGCCTCGGCGCTGGAAAGCCTGCGCATCGCCAACCGGATGCTGGAACGGACCGCTTACAGCTGGATGCTGGTCGGCGAAGGCGGCACCCGCATGCGTTGTTCGGCGGGCACCGAGTTTCAGCTGGATGGCGACCTGATCGAACTGACGCGCGATGACGTGGTCGTCGTCTGCGGTGGTGTGGATGTGCAGAAATCGACCACGAAAAAGGTGATTTCCTGGCTGCGCCGCGAGGCACGCAAGGGCATGCTTCTGGGCGGGCTTTGCACGGCCAGCTATGCGCTGGCCAAGGCCGGGTTGCTGGACGGCAAGCGCGCCACCATCCACTGGGAGAACCAGGACAGTTTCGCCGAGGAATTCGAGGAGGTCGAGTTGACCAAATCGGTCTTCGTGATCGACGGCAACCGCTTCAGCACCGCGGGCGGCACATCGTCGATCGACCTGATGCTCAAGCTTATCGCGAATGATCATGGCGAGGATGTCGCCAATCTGGTCGCCGATCAGTTCATCTATTCCTCGATCCGGACCGATCAGGACACGCAGCGCCTGTCGGTGCCCACGCGAATTGGAGTGCGTCACCCCAAGCTCAGCCGGGTGATCCAGATGATGGAAAGCCATATCGAAGAGCCGATAAGCCCCTCGATCCTGGCGCGCGACGTGGGCATGTCGACCCGGCAGCTGGAGCGGCTGTTCCGCCGTTACCTGACGCGCAGCCCCAAGCGCTATTACATGGAATTGCGGCTGCAGAAGGCGCGCAACCTGCTGATGCAGACGGATATGAGCGTGATCAACGTGGCGCTGGCCTGCGGCTTTGCCTCGCCCTCGCATTTCTCGAAATGCTACAGGGCGCATTACGACACCACGCCCTACCGCGAACGCGGCAGCCACGCCACACGTCTGTCGATCTGATCGCGCCTCAGGCTCAGGGCGCGATGCGGTAGACGGTGCCGCGTGCTTCGCTGATGAACCAGACCGAACCGTCCGGCGCTTGCCGGATGTCGCGCACACGCTCGGTTTCGCGGCCCTTGATCTGTTCGACCTCGCGCAGCGGACTGCCCGAAAGCCGCGCGATGTAGTCGAACTTGAGCGAGCCGACCAGCATGTCGCCGGACTGGCCCGGCCCCCCGCGCCCGGCCTCAAGGACAGCCATGCCCGATGGCGCGATGGAAGGGTCCCAATACATCACCGGCTGTTCCATGCCGGGTTTGGCCGTGCCCTCGCCTATTTTCAGACCGGAATAATGCCGCCCGTAGGAAATGACGGGCCAGCCGTAATTCGCGCCGCGCTGCACGCGGTTCACCTCGTCGCCGCCGCGCGCACCATGTTCGTTGATCCAGAGCTGGCCCGCCGCGTCCAGTGTCGCGCCCTGCGGGTTGCGATGCCCCCATGACCAGATTTCGGGCTGCGCACCTTGTTGGTTCACGAAGGGATTGTCGGCGGGAACCGATCCATCGCGATTGATGCGGATGATCTTGCCGTTGTGGCGCGACAGGTCCTGTGCGGCATCGTCATCGCCGCGATCCCCGATGGTCAGGAAAATCGTGCCGTCCCGCCCTTCGACGATGCGACCGCCGAAATGGCGCGGGCCGGCGGAACCTGGTGCCATCTCGAACAGGATCCGCAGGTTCTGCAGTTGCGTCCGGTCGCGCGACAGCCGGGCCACGGCCAGCGCTGTGCCTTCGGCGCGGCCCTGCGGCTTGGCAAAGCTGAACAGGATCTCGCCGCTGCGGGAAAAATCGCGGGGCACCAGCACATCCAGCAGACCGCCCTGCCCGTTCGCGCGGATCGCGGGCAAGCCGCTGACCTGCTGGCGCCGCCCCTGTGCCGGGATATGCCACAAGCGCCCTTCGCGTTCGGTCACAAGTGTTCCGCCATCCGGCAGAAACCCGATGGACCAGGGTGTCTCGAACCCCTCTGCCATGACCGATACGTCAAGGGCGCGCCCCTGGCTGTCCAGGGCATGGGCGGGACATGTCATGCCGAAACCGGCGACGAGCGCGATCATGATCGCGGGTAACTGCAACCGGAGTTTCATGGCGCTTCTCCTCGTGTTTGGCCTCTTGTCAGGGGTGACGCAACGGCATGTGGGGCGTGGTCAGATCTAGCACGAAACACCTGCGTGCGCAGGGCCCGGAGAAGGCACGAAAAGTCGCATTCGCGTGATCGCCCTGAGCGTATTGCGCTTTTCTTTTGATCAAAGAGCAAATAACCTGCGCGCTGGAGTTTGGTTCCAATATGGGAGAAAAAAATGAAAAAACTGCTTTTGGCCACCGCCGCTTCCGCCCTCATGGTCGGTGCCGCGTCGGCACAGGAGATCAAGATCGGTGTCATTCTGGGCTTCACCGGCCCGCTTGAATCGATCACGCCGAACATGGCCGCTGGCGCCGAATTGGCGATCGCCGAAGTCAACGCCGCAGGCACGCTGCTGGATGGCGCGACTGTCACGGCAGTACGCGGCGATTTCGACCTGCATCGACGCCGGTGCAGCCACCGCCGCAGCAGAGCGTCTTGTGACCTCCGAGAACGTGGCCGCGATCATGGGCGCCGACTGCTCGGGTGTGACCGGTGCGATCCTGCAGAACGTCGCGCGTCCCAACGGTATCGTGATGGTGTCGCCCTCGGCCACCTCGCCGGGTCTGTCGACCGCAGAAGATGATGGCCTGTTCTTCCGCACCGCACCGTCGGATGCGCGTCAGGGCGTCGTGATGACCGAAGTCATCATGGATCGCGGCATCAAATCCGTGGCGCTGACCTATACCAACAACGACTACGGCAAGGGTCTGGCCGACGCCTTCGCTGCGGCCTTCACCGCAGCCGGCGGCACCGTGACCATCAATGCCAGCCATGAAGACGGTAAGGCCGACTACTCTGCCGAAGTCGCGGCGTTGGCATCCGCCGGTGGCGAGGTTCTGGTCGTGGCCGGTTATACCGACCAGGGCGGCAAGGGCATCATCCAGGCCAGCCTCGACTCGGGTGCCTTCGACACCTTCGTTCTGCCCGACGGCATGGTTGGCCAGCAGCTGGTCGACGATATCGGTTCGGGTCTGACCGGCTCGTTCGGCCAGTTCCCCGGTACCGACAGCGCAGGCGCCGAAATGTTCCAGAAGATGGCTGCTGAAGCCGGCTTCGAAGGCACCTCGGCTTTCGCGCCCGAAAGCTATGACGCGGCGGCGCTGATCATGCTGGCGATGCAGAAGGCCGGTTCGTCCGCTTCGGCCGACTTCAAGGATCACATCATGGATCTGGCCAACGCACCGGGCGAGGAAATCTTCCCCGGCGAACTGGCGAAGGCGATCGAGATCATCAAGGCCGGTGGCGACATCGACTATGTCGGCGCAACCGCCGTCGAACTGATCGGACCCGGCGAATCCGCGGGCAACTACCGCGAGATCGAGATCAAGGACGGCAAGATCGAGACCGTGAACTTCCGTTGATCTGACGTTGCGACAACCTGCGGCGCGGGGGCTTCCCCCGCGCCGTTTGCATAAGATAAAGGCACGCCGCAACAACAGTGCCGGGGGAAAAGGTATGATAAAGGTCGACAACGTCGTGAAGACGTTTGGCGGTTTCCGTGCCGTCGACGGTGCCTCGCTCGAGATCGCGCAGGGCGCGATCACCGGGTTGATTGGCCCCAACGGAGCGGGAAAGACCACACTTTTCAATGTGATCGCGGGCGTCCTTAAGCCGACATCCGGCAAGGTCACCATGCTGGGCGAGGATATCACGGGTCTTGCTCCGCATGACCTGTTTCACAAGGGCCTGCTGCGCACCTTTCAGATCGCACATGAATTCGGATCGATGACCTGCCGCGAGAACCTGATGATGGTGCCGGGCAACCAGTCGGGCGAGACATTGTGGAACACATGGTTCGGCCGCAAGCGCATCGCGGACGAGGAACGCGCCCTGCGCGCCAAGGCCGATGAAGTGCTGGAATTCCTGACCATCAGCCACCTGGCCGAACAGAAGGCCAGCCAGATTTCAGGCGGTCAGAAAAAGCTGCTGGAACTGGGTCGCACCATGATGGTCGACGCCAAGATCGTTTTTCTGGACGAGGTCGGCGCGGGCGTGAACCGGACGCTGCTGAACACGATCGGCGATGCGATCATCCAGTTGAACAAGGAACGCGGCTATACGTTCGTGGTCATCGAACATGACATGGATTTCATCGGTCGCCTGTGTGATCCGGTGATCTGCATGGCCGAAGGCAAGGTTCTGGCCGAGGGCACCCTGGCCGAGATCAAGGCCAACGAACAGGTGATCGAGGCCTACCTCGGGACCGGTCTGAAGAACAAGGACAAGGTGGGCGCATGAGCAACAGCAACCCCTATCAGGATGATCGCGGCAACAAGGACCGCTCGATCACCAATCCGGGCGGACAGGGCACGGCCGAAGTGCGCCGCAAGAGCGGCCCCGTCACTGCCGCCCCCGATACCCCCTTTCTAATCGGCGAAAGCATGACCGGCGGCTATGGCAAGGGCCCCGACATCCTGCATGACTGCACCATCGCGGTGGATCGCGGCGAAATCGCCGTGATCGTTGGCCCCAATGGCGCGGGCAAGTCGACGGCGATGAAGGCCGTGTTCGGCATGCTGGACGTGCGCTCGGGGCGGGTGCTGCTGGATGGCGAGGATATCACCACGCTGACGCCGCAGGACCGGGTGATCAAGGGCATGGGCTTCGTGCCCCAGACGCATAACATCTTCACCTCGATGACGGTCGAAGAGAACATTGAAATGGGCGCCTTCATCCGCACCGACGATTTCCGCGACACGATGGCCCAGGTCTATGACCTGTTCCCCATCCTCAAGGAAAAGCGCCGCCAGCCGGCGGGTGAGTTGTCGGGCGGGCAGCGTCAGCAGGTGGCCGTCGGCCGTGCCCTGATGACGCGACCCAAGGTCCTGATGCTGGACGAGCCCACGGCAGGTGTCAGCCCCATCGTGATGGACGAGTTGTTCGATCGCATCATCGAAGTGGCACGCACCGGCATTCCGATCCTGATGGTCGAACAGAACGCGCGTCAGGCGCTCGAGATCGCGGACAAGGGTTATGTCCTCGTGCAGGGGCGCAATGCCTTCACCGACACCGGCAAGGCCCTGATGGCCGATCCCGAGGTCCGCAGATCGTTCCTGGGGGGCTGAGGCATGGATCTTCTCAACGCATTCATCACGCTGGCGAATTTCGTCATCATCCCGGCCATTGCCTATGGCAGCCAGCTGGCGCTTGGCGCGCTTGGCGTGACGCTGATCTATGGCATCCTGCGGTTCTCGAACTTCGCCCATGGCGACACGATGGCCTTCGGCACCATGGTCACGATCCTGATCACCTGGCTGTTCCAGGCCTGGGGCATCAGCCTGGGCGTTCTGCCCACGGCGCTTCTGGCCCTGCCCTTCGGCATCGCGGGCTGTGCGGCCTTCGTGCTGCTGACGGACCGGGCGGTCTATCGTTTCTACCGCACGCAAAAGGCCAAGCCCGTGATCCTGGTGATCGTCTCGATGGGTGTGATGTTCATCATGAACGGTGTCGTGCGTTTCATCATCGGGCCGGACGATCACAACTTTTCGGATGGCGAGCGTTTCATCATCTCTGCGCGCACTTTCCGTGAACTGACGGGCCTTCAGGAAGGTCTGGCGATCCGCACCTCGACGGGCATCACCGTGATCACCGCCGTGGTGGTCGTGGCGCTGCTGTTCTGGTTCCTCAACAAGACCCGGACCGGCAAATCCATGCGTGCCTATTCCGACAACGAGGATCTGGCGCTGCTGTCGGGCATCAACCCGGAACGCGTTGTGCTGGTGACCTGGGTGATCGTTGCCGCGCTGGCGACGGTTGCGGGCACGCTTTACGGTCTGGACAAGAGCTTCAAGGCCTTCACCTATTTCCAGCTGTTGCTGCCGATTTTCGCCAGCGCCATCGTGGGCGGTCTTGGCAGCCCGGTCGGCGCGATCGCCGGGGGCTTCGTGATCGCCTTTTCCGAGGTGACGATCACCTATGCCTGGAAGAAGGTCATCGTCTATGTGCTGCCCGACGGCATGGGGCCTGACGGGTTGGTGCAGCTTCTGTCCACCGACTACAAGTTCGCGGTCAGCTTCATCATCCTGCTGGTCGTGCTGCTGTTCCGCCCGACGGGCCTGTTCAAGGGGAAATCGGTATGAACGCGATGGTCAAGAACACCGGCCTCTTTGCCCTGGTCGCCCTGCTGATCGTGATCACGGGCATCATGCAAAGCTGGAATACGGCGCTGCTGATCCTGAACATGGGGCTGATCAGCGCGATCATGGCGCTAGGGGTCAACCTGCAATGGGGCTTTGCCGGGCTTTTCAACGTCGGCATCATGGGCTTCGTGGCCCTTGGTGGCCTTGCCACCGTGCTGATCGCCATGCCGCCCACGGAAGGTGCATGGGCCGCTGGCGGTTACGGGATCGTGCTGGGCCTTCTGATGGGGGCGGCCACGATCGTGGCGGCTGTCATGGCCTGGGCGCGTCTGCCCAAGGGGCGCGTGCGCAGCCTTGCGGTCCTGGCGATCCTGATTGTCGGTTTCTTTCTTTACCGGGCGGTCTTCGATCCTGCTGTGTCGGCGGTCGAGGCGATCAACCCGGCATCGACCGGAAACATCGGCGGTCTGGGCCTGCCGATCCTGATGGCCTGGCCCGTGGGCGGGTTGCTGGCGGCGGGTGTGGCCTGGGTGATCGGCAAGACGGCGCTTGGCCTGCGCTCGGACTACCTGGCCATTGCGACGCTGGGCATCGCCGAGATCATCATCGCCGTGATGAAGAACGAGGACTGGCTGGCGCGCGGGGTCAAGAACGTGATCGGCCTGCCCCGCCCCGTCCCGCTTGAGGTCGATCTGCAGCGCGATCCCGAATTCGTGGAACGCGCGGCCAGTTTCGGCATGGATGCGGTCACGGCTTCGACCATCTATGTAAAGCTGGAATATGCGGTACTGTTCGCGGTGGTGCTGATCATCCTGCTGTGGATGGCGCAGAAGGCGCTGAATTCCCCCTGGGGCCGGATGATGCGCGCGATCCGCGACAATGAAGTGGCCGCCGAAGCCATGGGCAAGGATGTCACGCGCCGCCATCTGCAGGTCTTCATCCTGGGGTCGGCCATCTGCGGCATCGCCGGTGCGATGATGACCACGCTGGACGGGCAGCTGACCCCCGGCACCTATCAGCCGCTGCGCTTCACTTTCCTTGTCTGGGTGATGGTGATCGTGGGCGGGTCGGGCAACAACTTCGGCTCGGTCCTGGGCGGTTTCCTGATCTGGTTCCTCTGGGTGCAGGTGGAACCGATCGGCCTGTGGCTGATTGGCACGCTGACGTCGGGCATGGCGGATGGGGCGCTCAAGGCGCATCTGATGGACAGTGCCGCCCATATGCGTCTGTTCACCATGGGGCTGATCCTGCTTCTGGTGCTGCGTTTCAGCCCGCGTGGTCTGATCCCCGAAAAGTAAGGGGCACCCACCGCAATCAAAAGGCCCGCGCGGATCGCTCTGCGCGGGCCTTGTTCATGGATGCTTTCGGGTCAGCGCCCGCGAAACAGGCTGCCCAGGATGCCGCGCACGATGCGGCGCCCTGTCGTGCCTTTCAGCTCCTTGATCACGGCATTGCCCAAAGCCTCGCCAAAGCCCTCGGGTTCGCGGGTGCGGCTGCGTGAGGATGTGCTGCGGCTGCGGCTGGCGGGCGCGTCGGCTTGGTAACGTCGTGCGGCCTTGAACTCGCGCTCTTCCTCGGCGGCGCGGGCTTCGGCGGCGGCGGCCTCTTCGGCCTCGCGCGCGGCGTCTTCGGCGATGCGTTTCAGCGCCTCATAGGCGGAATCGCGATCCAGCGGGGTCTCATATTTGCCGAACAGGTCCGATGTGCGGATCAGCGCCGTGCGTTCCGCAGCGGTGACAGGGCCGATCTGCGAGGATGGCGGCCGGATCAGCGTCCGCTCGACCATGCCGGGAATGCCCTTTTTCTCAAGCATCGAGGTGACAGCCTCGCCCACGCCGACCTCGCGGATGGCCTGTTCGGTATCGAACCGCGGATTGGTGCGATAGGTCATCGCGGCGCGGCGCAGTTCCTGCTGGTCCTTGCCGGTGAACGCGCGCAGCGCATGCTGCACCCGGTTGCCCAACTGACCCAGGATCGTGTCCGGCACATCGCCGGGGCTTTGGGTGATGAAATAGACGCCGACCCCCTTGGAGCGGATCAGGCGGGCCACCTGTTCGACCTTTTCAACCAGGGCCTTGGGCGCATCATTGAACAGCAGATGCGCCTCGTCGAAGAAGAAGACCAGCTTGGGTTTGTCCGGGTCGCCTACCTCGGGCAGGGTTTCGAACAGTTCCGACAGCAGCCACAGCAGGAAGGTTGCATAAAGGCGCGGGCTTTGCATCAGCTTGTCGGCGGCCAGGATATTGACCATGCCGCGCCCATCCGCATCGCAGCGCATCAGATCCGCCAGTTCCAGCGCGGGCTCTCCGAAAAAATGCGTGCCGCCCTGGTTTTCCAGCACCATCAGGCGGCGCTGGATCGCACCCACCGATGCGACGGCGATATTGCCATAGCGCAGAGACACCTCGTTCCGGTTCTCGCCCAGCCAGACCAGAAAGGCCTGAAGATCCTTCAGATCCAGCAGGGCCATGCCCTGTTCATCGGCAAGGCGGAACGCGATGTTCAGGATCCCTTCCTGCGCCTCGGTCAGTTCCAGCAGCCGGCTGAGCAGCAGCGGGCCCATCTCGGCCACGGTGGTGCGCACGGGATGCCCCTGCTGGCCGAACATGTCCCAGAAGGCAACGGGAAAGGCGCCATAGGCGAAATCGTCAAAACCGATCTTGACCGCACGTTCGCTGAAGGGCTGGTGCAGCTTGCCCGCCGGATCACCCGGCATGGCCAGCCCCGACAGATCGCCTTTCACGTCCGACATGAAGACGGGCACGCCCGCGGCGGAAAAGCTTTCGGCCAGGATCTGCAGGGTCACGGTCTTGCCGGTCCCGGTCGCCCCCGCGATCAACCCGTGCCGATTGGCATAGCGCAACAGCAGCCATTGCTTTTCGGCATAGCCTTCACCCCCGCCACCAATAAAAATCGCATCTTCCATGCCCTGCCCCCTGTCACTGTTGCCTTGCTTGCACGCGCTGTGTCGCGTTTCGCTCTGAAGATACATTCTTAACTTTCTTCCGCCATAGTGAAACCTGCCCCGCGTCGCTTTCCTTGCGGTTTGGGGCTTTTCCTCCCTGTCAGACTGGCCGCATCCCCGGATGCGGCCTTTTTTCCGATCAAGTCAGAATTGTGAACGCTTGCCTGTTGACCGATGGAAGAATTCAAATTAGCGTGACGGCAATGACTAAGTCGGCCAGTCCGACGGGGAGAAAAAAATAGGAAGAAGGGGCCGTTAGGCTCCTTTTTCTTTTTTGTATCCTATGGTTGTGTTGCTATCTTCATGTTGGTCGCGATGGGCAGGTTTTCGCCCTAATGTCGGTTGACGCGGCGTGTCGCGTAGTTCCGCACTGACAATGCCGAGTGGGCATGATAGAGCCCCGGCAACACGGCTTTCAGAAACAGGACGGGACCACATGCCCAGAATTTTGACAGGAATTTCCCTTATCGCGGCGCTGGCCTTGGTCAGCCCGGCCCATGCCCAGGACACCACCCAGACCCCTGCCGCCCCGGCGGACCAGGGTCTGGCCATGGGCGAGACGGTGCAGGACGGCCCGCAGGTCGGCCAGCCCTATATCCGCGAGGTGTCCGGTGACTGGTCGCTGGAATGCCTGAAGCTGGAAGAAGGCGAAGAGCCTTGCCAGCTGTTCCAGACCATGACCGATGGCGAGGGGAACCAGGTGTCGAACATGCGGATCTTCAAGCTGCCGGCCGGTGGACAGGCCGTGGCCGGTGCGCTGGTTGCGGTGCCGCTGGAGACGCTGCTGACCGCGCAATTGACCATCACCGTCGATGGCGCGCAGCCCAAGCGCTATCCTTTCTCGGTCTGTGACCGTCAGGGATGCTATGCGCGGATCGGTCTGACCGCCGAGGATATCGCATCCTACAAGCGCGGCGCCTCGGCGACCGTGACGCTTGTGCCCTTCGTGGCCCCTGACGAGCGTGTCGAGGTCAAGCTGTCGCTGTCGGGTTTCACGGCAGGGTTCGACAAGGTGACCGTCCCCACCGAATGATGTCGGGCCAATTGGCGATGACCAACAAGGCCGCCCCGCAAAGGGCGGCCTTTTGCGTGGCGCGGCCGCCTCAGATGCGGCGCAGGGCCAGAACCGCGTTCAGCCCGCCGAAGGCGAAGGCATTGGACAGGGCCACTTCCACCTTTGCCTCGCGCGCCTCGTTCGGGACAACATCCAGCGCGCATTCGGGATCGAATTCCTCGTAGCCGATCGTGGGCGCGATTACCCCGTCGCGCAGGGCCATGATGCAGGCCAGCAGTTCCACCGCCCCTGTGGCGCCGATCAGATGCCCGTGCATCGACTTGGTGGACGAGATCATCAGCCGGTCCGCATGCGGGCCGAAGACATCGGCCACCGCGGCGCATTCCGTCTTGTCATTGGCGGCGGTGCCGGTGCCATGGGCGTTGATATACCCGACCTTGTCCGCCGAGATCCCGGCATCGCGCAGCGCACCCGATATCGCGCGCGCCGCCCCCTGCTTGGAGGGCATGACGATATCGGCGGCATCGGATGACATCGCAAATCCCGCGACTTCGGCCAGGATCTGCGCCCCGCGCGCGCGGGCATGTTCGAAATCCTCGAAGACGAAGATCCCCGCCCCTTCGCCCTGCACCATGCCGTTGCGATTGGCCGAAAACGGGCGGCAGGCGTCCTTGGACATGACGCGCAAGCCTTCCCAAGCCTTGATGCCGCCGAAGCACAGCATGGATTCCGATCCGCCGGTGATCATCACCGGGCTCATGCCCGTGCGCACCATCTGGAAGGCCTGCGCCATGGCGTGGTTCGACGAGGCGCAGGCGGTCGATACCGTGAAACTGGGGCCGCGCAGGTTGTATTCCATCGACACATGCGAGGCGGCCGCATTCATCATCAGCTTGGGCACCACGAAGGGATGCACACGGTTCTTCCCTTCCTCGTAGACGGCGCGGTAATTGTCATCCCATGTGCTGACCCCGCCCCCGGCCGTGCCCAGTACGACGCCGGCCCGATTGGCCAGATCGCCGCTGAATTCCAGCCCGGACTGTCCGATCGCCTCGCGCGCGGCCATCAGGGTAAACTGGGTGAACCGGTCATAAAGCGTCATCTGCTGGCGGTTGAAATGGCCTTCGGCCTCGAAGCCCTTGATCTGGCCGCCGATCTGGATCGACAGACGTTCCACGTCGCGAAATTCAAGCTGGCCGATACCGCATCGCCCCTCGCGCATGGCCGCCAGGGTTTCGGGCACATCATGCCCAAGTGCGTTGATCGTGCCTGCGCCGGTGATGACGACCCGGTTCACGCGCTGTCCCGCTCGGCCACCAGTTTTTCGATCCCGGCGATGATGGCCGCGACCGAGGAGATGTCGAAATCGGATTTCTCGGGTTCGTTGGCGTTGAAGGGGATCGTGATGTCGAAGGCTTCCTCGATCGCGAAGATGCTTTCGACCAGGGCCAGGCTGTCGATGCCCAGATCCTCGAGCGTGCTGTCAACCGTGACATCCGAAGGTTCCAGCACGGCCTGTTCGGCAATGATGGCGATGACCTTGTCCTGAATGCTCATGATAACGCCCTTCAACTTTGGCCGACGCGCGGCCGGTCTGATATTGCGGTGCCGATTTAGTCACTCTTGTCCGACTTGAAAACAGCTTTCTGGATCGCCGCGACATCGCGGAAGAGGCGCGGCAGACGGCGCAGCGCCTTGTAGCTTTCGATGTGGCTGTCCATCTTGACGGCCGGATAGCCCAGCATCACCCGGCCTGCCGGCACGTTGGACATGACCTTGGTCGCACCACCGGTGATCACGTTGTCGCCGATGAAGAGGTTGTCGCCCACACCGGTCTGCCCCGCCAGCACGACGTTGTTGCCCACCTGTGTCGATCCCGCGATGCCCACCTGCCCGCAGATCAGGCAGTCATTCCCGATGACCACGTTATGCCCGATATGCACAAGGTTGTCGAATTTCACCCGGTCGCCGATACGCGTGTCGCGCACCGTGCCCCGGTCGATGCAGCTGTTGGCGCCCAGTTCCACATCATCGCCGATGGTCACGCTGCCCAGTGAATGAATGCGCGCCCAGGATTGCGCCGCGACCGTGCCCTGATCGCCAAGGGTGGCGCGGGCCTTTTCCACGCCAGAGGGTTCGGGTGTGACGAAGGAAAAGCCGTCAGCGCCCACGACCGCGCCCGGATGTGCAAAGAAGCGCGTGCCGATGGTCACGCGCGCCCCGAGGCGCACGCCCTCGCGCAGAAAGGCACCTTCGCCCAGAGTCACATCAGCGCCGATATAGCATTGCGGCCCGATCACCACGCCCGCCCCGATCCGGGCGCGCGGCCCGATCACCGCAAGGGCGCCCACGCTGACCCCCTCGCCGATCTCGGCGGTGGGGTCGATCACGGCCGAGGGATGGACGCCGTCGCCAAACCCCTCGCCCTTGTCCATCATCGCGCTGAGACCGGACAAGGCATAGCGCGGGCGCGGTGCGACGATCGCCGCCTCAAGCCCCATCGCCTGCCAATCGGCCCCGGCCCAGAGCATTGCGGCGCGGGCCCGGCCCTGGGGCAGAGATTCGGCATATTTGGGTGACATCGCCAGCGCCAGGTCATCCGGTCCCGCCGTGCCCGGTTCGGCCACGGCCTGCACGCGCAGGTCGACCGCACCAAAGGCCTCGGCCCCAAGGGCCGCCGCGATTTCCTTTACCGTATAGGCCATGCTGCCCCCCGTTCCTGACGGGGCAGATTTACCCCTGAACCGCGCGCAGTTCCACCCCTGCCCGTTCCAGCGCTTCCCATATCTTTGTGTCACGTTCGTAAACATCGCGGCGGAAATTCGTCCGCCCCTTCGGATTGGTGAAGGCGGTGCGGTAGATCAGGTGCACCGGCACGGGTTCGACCAGGTTGACACGGGTCTGCGTGCCGGAATCCAGGATCCGGTCGAAGAAGGTCTTGGGGTCGGCCTCCTGCCGCGCCAGCAGGGCATAGGCAAAGTCATGCGGATCGTTCAGGCGCACGCAGCCATTGGAATAGGCCCGGCTTTCGCGTGAAAAAAGGCTCTTGTCCGGGGTGTCGTGCAGATAGATCGCATAGGGGTTGGGGAACATGAACTTGACCGTCCCCAGTGCGTTGGACCGGCTGGGCGGCTGGCGCAGGTTGTAGGGAAAGGTGCGCGCCGTATAGCGCGAGAAGTCGATGTTGCCGCGCGGGATGACCCGGCCACGGGCATCGGTCACCTGCAGATGCGACAGCGCATTGGGGTTGCGTTGCAGCGCCGGCAGGTAATCGCGCTGGATGATTCCCGTGGGCACGGTCCAGTCCGGGTTGATCTCGAGATAGGTCATCAGGTCCGAGAATTCCGGCGTGCGCTTGGCCGGATCGACCGCACCGATCACCGACCGGGTCTGAAAGGTGATCTTGTCATCGTCGATGATCTTGGACTGGAAATCGGTCAGGTTGACCAGGATGTGCCGCTTGCCCCGCTCGGCGCCCAACCAGCGCTCGCGCTCCATCGCGACGATCACGGATTTCAGACGGTCCTCCACGGGAATGTTCAGCTCGGACAGGGTGCTTGCTCCGGCCACGCCATCGGCGGTCAGGCCGTGATCGACCTGAAAGGTCTGCACGGCCGCCTGGATGGTGCCGTCATATGTCACGCTGGCGCTGCGGTCGAGATAGCCCATCGCGACCAGCCGGTTGCGCAGCGCGATCACATCGGGACCGCTTTCGCCGGGCTTGAGCGCCTTTGCCCCGACCGTCGGCCCCCATCCGCCCACAGCCATCAGCGCCTCGAGGCGCATCTTTTCCTTCATCAGCCGGTTGTACTCGGCCGTGGCCGGCGCAAGCGCGCGGAAGAACGTGGCAGGATTGCTGGTCGAAAAGGCATTCAGCACCGAGAAGCGATCCTGGTAGGTCACCTTGCGCACGATGCCGCGGTCAACCTCGGCGGGAACAAGGATGCCGGAATGCAGATCGCGGGCGATCCGCAACAGGCTGCGCGACAGTTCGACTTCCAGAAGGCCCAGTTCGCGCGGGGTGCGTGCCTTGCGCATCGCCTCCATCAGGGCCGGGCCGTCATAGCGCGCGGCGGGCGATCCATGAGCGGGCGCCTCGGCGATGGCCATCATTAGGGCGCGCCGACGGGCGGTATCGGCATCCGAGTCGCCGGTCCAGATCGGGGTATAGCCGTTGGTCTGGTAGAAGGTCGCGATGGCCGCATCCTTCGACGCGGCTTCGGCCACGGCCTGCCGGAACATGTCGATCCGCGTCTCTTCGCGGGCCTGCGCCAGGGATTGGACCTGTTCGGGTGTCAGCGATTGGGCCTGCAGAGCCGGGACCTGAGCCAGATTCGCCGCCGTTGCGACCGCAAGTGACAGCATCACGACTGCCAGTCGCCCCCGGCGGGGGCGATCGGTCATTGCGGTGTTCGGGGCTGCGGCGACGCCAGACATTGCGTTCCTCACTCTGTAAATGTCAAAACCTTGTATTCCCATGTGAAAACAGCCGTGGAATTTGTCCACTCACATTTTGTCATGGGGCATCGCAGATCGTGGGGTGGTGCACGCTTGCATCGCTTGGCCGGGAATCCGTGCCGCCGGGCCCCGATTGGCGAGTTTTTGCCGAAAAGGGCTTGCGAGTGGAAAAACTGCGAATTCACGGGTTGGTTCATGATTCCTTATCTGCCATAGATTACGCATCATCTGGGGATGGATGGCAGAACCCCCGTGTAACATCACGGGACCACAGGCAAGCGACGGGACAGACGCGTACCATGACTGACGACACCTCCTCGAGCATTTCGCGGCGCAGCCTTCTTGGTGTTTTCGCGGCAACGGCTCTGACAGCGGCTCCGACCTACTCCAGTGCAGCAGGCTTCCTGCGCCGCAGCGGTGATATCCGGCGTATCAAGATGTATTCCGGGCGGACCGGCGAAAGGCTGGACACGATCTATTGGGTCGAAGGTGAATACATCAAGGACGCCGTGGCCGAGATCAACCATTTCATGCGCGACTGGCGGACCAACGACATCAAGAACATGGATCTGCGCACCATCGACATCATGGCCGCTGCGCATAACCTGCTGGATGTGAACGAACCCTACCTTCTGCTGTCGGGCTATCGCAGCCCCAAGACCAACGCGATGCTGCGCTCCAATTCGTCGGGTGTGGCGCGCAACTCTCTGCATCTGCAGGGTCAGGCGGCTGACCTGCGTCTGGCGTCCCGCTCGGTCGGGCAGATGGCACGCGCCGCCGCCGCATGCCGCGCCGGGGGCGTGGGCAGCTATTCGCGTTCGAATTTCGTGCATATGGATTGCGGCCCGATCCGCAGCTGGGGCCGCTGACGCCCCGCGTCACGGCCGCTTTTCCGCCATCGTCAATCCACTTTGCGCCCGCAGTTTCACACTTGCGGGTTTTTGAATGGTTGGTGCCAGATTACGGCTTGCAGGACCGCCGCTTTTGTCGCAACTGGATTCAAGCATCGCATCCCTCGGAGAAACCTGCACATGCCATTGACCATGATGGAAGATCGTCCTTCGGTCCTGCCCAGCGTTGCGCTTCTTGTGGTTCTGCAGGCTGCCGTCTCGGCCGCCTCGCTGGTGGTCGAGATCGTGGCAGGCCGGATGCTGGCGCCTTATGTGGGCATGTCACTTTATACATGGACCTCGATCATCGCGGTGGTGCTGGCCGGGTTTTCCGCAGGGCATTGGGCGGGTGGCCGAATCGCCGAGATGCCGGCCCCGCGCGCGCTTTTGTGGACGGGCTGGTCCATGCTGGGGGCGGGCCTGACCACGGCGCTGGCCGTGTTCGTTCTGCGCAGCGGCGCGGATATCCTTCTGCCGCATATCTCGAACCCGATCGGCGCCATTGTCGCGCTTTGCATGATCGCGTTCTTCCTGCCGTCGTTCTTTGCCGGCATTCCGGCGCCCGTGCTGGCGCAGATCTCGGTCGCGGCGGCGCCTGAACAATCGGGGCGCGCGCTGGGGGCGATGTTCGCCTCGGGCGCGATCGGCGCGATTGCGGGCACGCTTCTGGCCGGGTTCGTCTTCGTGGCCTGGCTCGGGTCCGTGGGCACGCTGGCCTTGGTGACGGTCTGCTATCTTGTCGCGGCGCTGTTGTTGCTGTGGCTGGCGCGGCGCGCGGGCGATCCGTCGGGGATGCTGGTGGCGGGTCTTGCCACGCTTGTGGGTTTGCTGCTGGCCGGAGCCACGGTGGCGCAGCCCTCGCCCTGTACCGAGGAAAGCGATTACTTCTGCATCCGGGTCGAAGATGTCTCGGCCGATCCGGACAGCCCCGTCCGCATGATGGTGCTGGACCATCTGGTGCATGGCGTCTCGGCGCGCGACCTGCCGGGCGTCATCTTCTACGATCACGCCGCCCTGCTGGACCTGCTGGCACAAGAGCGGATGGGCGGCACCGATTTCTCGGCGTTCTTCATCGGGGGCGGCACCTTCACCGTTCCGCGCAAATGGTCCACGATGGATCCGCGCCCCGCCGTCACGGTGGCCGAGATCGACCCGACCGTGACCGAGGTGGCGATCCGCGATTTCTGGTTCGATCCTGCCGGGACGCGCATCCTGAACCAGGATGCCCGCACCGCGCTGCGCACCGACGGCAGCCGTTATGATGTGATCATCGGCGACGCCTTTACCGATATCGCCGTGCCCGCGCATCTGGTGACACGGGAATTCTTTGAACTGGTGCGCGATCACCTGACCGAGGATGGCGTCTACCTGATGAACGTGATCGACCACGCCGATCGCATGATCGCGCTGATGTCGCTGGTCCATACGCTCGAGCAGGTTTTCCCCCATGTCGAGGTCTGGACCGAGGCGCGTCGCCCCGAACCGGGCGAACGGATGATCAATATCATCGCCGCGGGGTTCAGCCCTACCGACACGGATTTGCTGCGGGGCATGTCGCCCTCGCCCATCACCTTCGGACGCATCCCCGCCGAGGCGGTGGAACAGATCAAGTCGCTGCGCGCGCCCATCGTTCTGACCGACGATTATGCGCCCATAGACCGGTTGATCGGTGCGGAAAGCTACTGATCCGGCAACCGGATCAGAAGATCGCCTCGATCAGGTAGGGGCCGTCACTGGCCAGACCCGTCTGCAAGGCGGCGTCCAGCCCCGCGCAATCGGTTACCGCTTCGGCCTCGACGCCCATGCCGCGCGCCATCTGCACCCAGTCCAGGTTTGGTCGGTCCAGCGACAGCATGTCGATGGCACGCGGGCCGGGATTGCCGACGCCGACATTCGTCAATTCGCCCCGCAGGATGCGGTAGCTGCGATTGGCGAAGATCACGATGGTGATATCCAGATTTTCCCGCGCCATGGTCCAGAGGGCCTGCAGCGTGTACATGGCCGATCCGTCGCCGGTCAGCGCCATGATCTTTCGCCCCGGCCCGGCAATCGCCGCCCCGATGGCCACGGGCAGGCCATAGCCGATCGATCCGCCGCAGTTGTTCAGCCAGGTGTGGCGCGGTGCGCCCTGCGTCGCCTTGAAGAACCCGCGCCCGGTGGTCACGGATTCGTCCACGATGACGGCATCCTGCGGGATTGCCCGCCCCAGCACCGCGGCGATGGTGTCGGGGTTCAGGCTGCCCGTGGGCAGGTCCGGCAGGCTTGCCTCGGCCACATGGGCGGGGGTTGTTTCGCTTGCGCCCGCCGCCTCGCATATGGCGTCCAGTGCGCCTGCCAGATCGCTTCCGGTTTCAGCCAGCGTGATGATCTGTGCGCCTTCCGCTGTCAGCACCGCAGGTTTGCCGGGATAGGCGAAAAAGCCGATGGGGGCACGCGCGCCCAGCAGCACGATGCGCTTGAAGGGGGCCAGCACGTGCAGCGCCTGATCGATCGGATAGGGCACGCGCGCGACACTGACGCGCCCTGCCCCGCGTTCCATCCGCGCATTGGCCCATTCCGACAGCAACGCGCAACCAGTCGCCGCGCTGATGCGTCCGGCCAGTTCCAGATTGGCTTCGGTCAGCGCGCCGCCGCCCAGCAGCAGCAGGCTGTCGGGGCCCTGCAGCGCGGCAATCGCCGCCTCCAGCTGGCTGCGGTCGAAATCAGGACGCGGCGTGGCGGGCAGCGGTGCGGCCACCACGCCCCCTTCGGTCCAGGCCGTATCGCTGGGCAGGATCAGCGCGGCCACCTGCCCCGGCGCGGTATTGGCCGCCTGCACGGCCTGCGCCGCATCCCGGCCCAGGCTGGCGACATCCGTCGATGTATGGACCCAATGGGATACAGGTCGTGCGATGCCCTGAATGTCCGAGGTCAGGGGCGCATCCAGCGTGATATGGGTTTCGGCATGTTCCCCGATGATGTTGAGCACGCCCGAGCCCGCCTTCTTGGCGTTGTGCAGGTTCGACAGGCCATTGGCCAGACCCGGCCCCAGATGCAGCAGCGTACAGGCGGCCTTGCCGGCCATGCGGTAATAGCCATCGGCGGCACCTGTCGCGACACCCTCCTGCAGGGTCAGGACCGAACGCATGCCGGGGATATGGTCAAGGGCTGCCACGAAATGCATCTCGGATGTGCCGGGGTTGGAAAAGCAGGTGTCCACGCCAGCGGCCAGCAGCGTGTGTACAAGGCTTTCGGCGCCGTTCACGGCGGGGTCTGTCTTGTCGGTCATGTCGTGCCTTTCGGATCAGCTTGGCGCCTCGGCCCAATAGGGCGCGCGCAATTCACGTTTCAGGATCTTTCCGATGGTCGAGCGCGGCAACTCGTCCCGCGCTTCCAGCCCGGACAGGCGCTGGCTTTTGCCCAGCTTCGCGTTGGCCTCGGTGCGGATCTGCTCAAGGCTGCGTGTGGCGCCGTTGCGCAGCACCACAAGCCCGTAAGGCGTCTCGCCCCATTGCTCGGATGGGACGCCGATCACGGCGGCATCGGTCACATCGGGATCGGCCAGAAGCACCAGTTCCAGGTCATTGGCATAGATGTTCAACCCGCCCGAGATGATCATGTCCTTCTTGCGGTCGGACAGGACAAGGAACCCGTCTGCATCGAAATGGCCCATGTCGCCCGAGCGGAAATAGACCTCTCCGGTTTCGTTCCGCCAGATGTAGTCGCGGGTCAGGTCATCGCGGCCGAAATAGCCCGCCATCATCGTGGGACCGCGCCCGCAGATCTCGCCGACCTGGCCTTGCGGCACCTCGCGGCCTTCGGTGTCGATCAGGCGGATATCGTTGCCCGGGGCCAGCTTGCCCACGGTATGCAGCTTGTCGGGATGTTCATCCGCGACCAGAACGGTGACGCCGCCGCCTTCGGTCAGCCCATAGTATTCCATCAGCTTGCCCGGAAAACGCGCCAGTACATCGGCCTTCACATCCGCGCGCAGCGGCGCCGAGGTCGAGAATTTCACCCGCATCGAGGACAGGTCGAAGGCATCGAAATCCGGCACATCCATGATGCGCTTGTATTGCACGGGCACCAGCATGGTGTGGGTGATGCGTTCCGCCTGCACGATGCCGAGATATTCGCGCGCGTCGAACTTGGGCATCAGGTAGACGGTCGATCCCCCAAAGAGCGTGGGGACAAAGGACACGATCGTGGTGTTGGAATAGAGCGGCGTGGAAATCAGCGTGCGCGCGTTGTCGTCATAGCCATTGGGCGTGACCCGGTCCATCTGTGCGGCGCGCATCCAGTGATCATGCAGGATGCCCTTTGGCGTGCCCGTGGTGCCCGAGGAATAGATCAGGTTGAAGGCATCCCTCAGATCGATCGGCACCATTGGGTCGGTCGTGGCTGATGCCTCCAGTGCCTGCGCCATGCAGGTGTATCCGGGGGCGGCGAAATCCATCGCGTAGCGCTCGATCTCCATGTCGCCCAGGAAATCCGCCACCAGATCAAGGTATTGCCGTGCTACGAAAACCGCGCGCGCGCTGCAATCGGCCAGCATCTTCTGCAAAGCCTCGCCCGAAGCCATCGTGGATAGCGGCGTGACGCAGCCGCCCGCGCGCAGGATGCCCATGAACAGCACCGCGTAATCGGCCGAATTGGGCGACAGGATCGCGATGCGGTCGCCCTTCTGCATCCCCTGCCCCAGAAGCAGGTTCGCGACACGGTTCATCTGCGCATCGAAGGCGCCCCATGTCAGCCGGGTCTGGCCACAGACCAGCGCCAGCTTGTCAGGATGGGCGCGGGCATTGTCACGGATCGCTTCAACGATGCTGCGCGTCGGCGGGGTGCCGGATGAGGGCGGGTTGATCGTGATCATCTGGGTCTTCCGGTTCTGCGGAGGGTCTTTGTTGCCGCGATCGTGTCAGGCTGTGCGCGGCTCTGCAAGCCGTGCGCGCCAGGCGACCCATAGCGGCAAGGCACAGATCGCCAGGCCCAGCAGGAAGGATGCCCCGTAGCTGAGCGCCAGCAGGTCCGTCTTGGGCTTGGCGATCAGCACGCCGCCGATGAACAGCATCACCCTGAGCGGCAGCGCCATCGCCCCCCGGATCGGCCCGACCAGGCTGACATAGCCCTGCAACGAGGCCGAGATCATCAGCACGCCCACCATGGCGCAGGACAGCGCGACCGCCACCTCCCATGCCGGGGCCTGACCGACAAGCGCGGGGTTCAGCACGAAGAAGAAGGGCATGATGTAGATCACGCCGCCCAGGCGCATCGCCTCGAAGCCGGTGGCGATCGGGTTCGATCCCGCCATGGTCGAGGCTGCGAAAGCCCCCAGCGCCACGGGCGGGGTGATGAAGCTGACCATGCCCCAGTAGAGGATGAACAGATGCACCGCCAACTGGTTCAGGCCGCCCGCCTCAAGCGCGGGGGCCAGCACGACCGCAAGGAAGATGTAGCAGGCGGTCACGGTCATCCCCATGCCGAAGATGAAGGCCGTGATCGCGCCCATCAGCACCAGAACCAGCGTGTTGTCGCCCGCGATGAAGACCAGTTCGTTCACCAGCGTGCCCGCAAGACCCGTGGCCGAGAACGAGCCGACGATCAGGCCCACGCCCAGAAGGATCGCGGTCAGTTCGGCAAGGCCCATGCCGACGCCGACGATCATGTTGGTCAGTTTCTGCAGATCCAGCCTGTGGCTGGAGCGGAACTGGTTCACCACCAGCAGCAGCACCGTTGCATAGAACGGGGCCGAAGTTTCGCGGCGCATCACGATCATCATGAACAGCAACAGCGCGAAGACGAAGATATAGGGCCAGCCTTCCTTCATCACGTCGCGCAGCACCGGCAGATCGGGCTTGGGCAGGCCACGCAGGCCGCGCCGGGCGGAATAGGCATCGATCTGGGTGAAAAGGCCCCAGTAAAACAGGATGCTCGGGATGGCAGCGGCCAGCGCGATGTCGACATAGGGGCGCGACAGGAACGAGGCCATCACGAAGGCCGTGGCCCCCATGATCGGCGGCATCAGCACGCCCCCGGTCGAGGCGCAGGCCTCGGTCGCGGCGGCGGTCTTGGCCGAAAATCCGGTCTTGCGCATCGCGGGGATCGACACCGCCCCCGTGGTCAGCACGTTCGAGATGACAGAGCCCGACATCGAGCCCATGAAACCGCTGGCAAAGATCGACACCTTGGCCGCCCCGCCGCGATACCCGCCGACCAGCCCCAGCGCCAGATCGTTGAAGAACTGCCCCCCGCCCGTGCGTTGCAGCACCGCGCCGAAGAGGATGAAGCCGATCACCACGCCGCCGAAGGCTTTCATCGGGATGCCGAAGCTGCTTTCGGCCGAAAAGATGTGATAGGGCACCGTCTGCATGAAGGTGCTCTGAAATCCGGTGAAGGGATCGGGCATGTGGCCCGCGAAAGTCGGATAGAAGGCGAAAAGCGTCACGATCAGGAACAAGACCAGACCGCCCGCGCGGCGCGTCGCCTCGAGGATGAGGAAGAAGAACAGGACCGCCACGTATTGCGCCTCGATCGGGGCGGCATATTCCCAGCCCTGCGAGAGGTTCATCTGCGCGGTCTGTCCCAGGTAGGCGGTACATCCCAGTGACAGGGCAAACAGGATCCAGTCCAGGATCGTGGGCTGTCCGCCCTTGCCGCCGCGCATCTGGAAGATCAGGAAACTGAGCGCCAGGAAAAGCCCGCCCAGAATATAGAGATAGCGCCCGTCGATCAGCACGATCCCCATGAATTTCAGGTTGAAGAGCTGGTGCACCACAAGCACGAGGCCCGCCAGTGTTCCCGTGATCACCACCCAGCGCGCCAGCCCGCCAATCCGTTCCGCCGGGGTCGAGCCGTCGATGGCGACCTCCTCGAACGCGGGTTTCGTTGCTTCGGCGGAAGGTTTCGCACTGCTCATGGCTTGTCCTTGGTCTTGTCGGGGGTCTTGTCAGGATCACGCAGCACCGTGGTGCGCGCGATGCGCCCCGGGGCGGCCGCAGCTCGGGCGCCGCGTGGAAATGGGGTCACATCGTCAAGACGCCCGGCCGAAGATCCTCCGGCCGGGCGAAAGGGTTACAGACCCTTCTTAGAACACGACGTCAAAGCCGTTGTCGGCCAGTGCCTTGCGGCGTGCTTCGGCCCATGTGGCGTCCCACTCGGCGGGCGCTTCGGCCTTCAGCGCATCCCATGCGGCCTTGAGCACGCCCTGACGCTCGATCAGGCGGTCGTTGTGCGCCTGTGCGGCATCGGTCCACAGACCCTTTTCCTTGAAGAAGCGGATCGCCCCTTCATGGTAGGGCACGACCCATTCCATGTCCTGCTTGTCGATCGACCAGCCACCGATGCCCGGTGCCTTGCCGTCATAGGCGGGGAACAGCTCGACCATGGCCTTGGTCATGTTGTAGGCCATGTCCTCGGCGGTGGAATCCGTCGCGATCAGCACCGGATAGGGATAGCCCGCACCCTGGTAACCGGGCGTGCCGTCGATATTGGCGCCAACGGTCGCCAGGTTCGGCGCGAAGAAGGGCGCGATCTTCTGCATCGCGGCCAGGCCTTCGGTGTTGGCGGGATCGATCGGCGGCCAGAACAGGCCGCGCGGGCCGGCTGCGGCCTCATAGGCCTTGCCCGAGTTGGTCGAGGCAAAGGCCGCATCGACCTGGTCTTCGATCAGGCCGGTCCAGCTGGCGCCGAAACCGCCGAATTCGACGCGGGTCACATCATCCCAGGTCAGGCCGCCATAGGCCAGGTATGCTTCGGTGTTCACGTTCAGTGCGGGTGCGCCCACGATATAGGCCACGCGCTTGCCCTTCAGATCGGCAAAGGTCTGGATGCCCTCGTCGCCAGCCACACCCACGGCCAGGTTGATCGCGCCGCCATTGTTGGCCAGCAGCACGCGGATCGGCTGCGGGCCCCAGTTTTCGGCGCCGAAATCGAAGGCGCCTTCCTGCGCCATGAAGCTGCCGCCCACACCGGTCGCCGAGAAGTCGACGCGACCCTGGCGCAGCGGTTCGGTGCGCGACACGTCGTTCTTGCCCGGCAGCACGCGCAGGTTGATGCCGGCGGCATCCTGCAGGGCCGCACCGATGGCGACGGCCTGGTTATAGCCGGCCGAGCCGGTGTCGTAGGCGGTCCAGGACAGCTGCTTGGGCAGGTCGATGCCCTGGGCGCTGGCCATTCCGGCTGACATGGTGACAGCCGCGACCGCAGCGAGAATCGGTTTCATGAAGTCCTCCCTTTTTTATCGAACGAAACACACGGGTCCGCCGCTCCCTGCCGCGCTTTTGCGGCCTCCTCGGAAATTGCGGAATTAGATTTCGCAGTGCGGTTACGATAGGGACGGGTCACCGCCCCTGTCAACCCGCCGATACCATCACGGCCCCGTGATTTTGCCGCCCTCCCCGTCCCCGGCCTGACGGCGCGACGCAGCGGGCAAAGATTGCAACCGCGCCAGCATCCTGCAGGCACGGTGAATTCAGACAGGAAACAGGTTTCGGGGGGGGGAGATGGCGCACCCGAGAGGATTCGAACCTCTGGCCTCTGCCTTCGGAGGGCAGCGCTCTATCCAGCTGAGCTACGGGTGCATCTGCGGGTGGAATAGGACAAAGAACGCGCGCCCGCAACCGGTATTTGGGGCGCGCGCAGGTCGTGGATCAGGCGAAAAGCTCGTGCGCCAGTTCCAGCGCGTCGATCAGCACATCGACCTCGGCCTTCGTGTTGTAAAGTCCGAAAGAAGCCCGGCAGGTCGCGTTCACGCCCATATGGGTCATCAGCGGCCCCGCGCAATGCTGACCGGCCCTTACCGCCACACCCTTCTTGTCGAGGATGGTCGAGATGTCATGGGCATGCGCGGCCCCATCCATCGTGAAGGAAAAGATCGCGGCCTTGTCGGGCGTGGTGCCCTGGACACTGACCCAATTGAGGCCGTCCAGGCGCGCGCGCGCATAGTCGCGCAAGTCGCGCTCATGGGCGGCGATATTCTCCATCCCCAGCCCCATCATGTAGTCCAGCGCCACGCCCAGGCCGATCGTCTGGACAATGCCGGGCGTGCCGGCCTCGAATTTCATCGGCGGATCGTTGTAGGTGACGGTATCGCGGGTGACCTCGCGGATCATGTCGCCGCCACCGATGAAGGGGCGCATCTCGGCCATGCGAGCCTTGCGGACATAGATCGCACCGCTGCCCGAGGGGCCGTAAAGCTTGTGGCCGGTCACGGCGTAGAAATCGCAGCCGATATCCTGCACGTCGACGGGCATGTGCACGGCTGCCTGGCTTCCATCGACCAGAACGGGCACGCCCTTGGCGCGCGCCCCCTCGCAGATCGTCTTGACGTCCACGACCGTGCCCAGAACGTTGGACACATGGGTGACCGCGATCAGCTTGGTGCGGGGGGTGATCGCGTCCAGCACCTTGGCGGGGTCCAGCGCGCCGGTGGCATCCACATCGACCCATTTGATCACCACACCCTGCCGTTCGCGCAGGAAATGCCATGGCACGATATTGGCGTGATGCTCCATGATGGACAGGATGATCTCGTCACCCGCCTCCATGCGGGGCATGGCCCAGCCATAGGCGACCATGTTGATGCCTTCGGTCGTGCCCGAGTTGAAGATGATCTCATCCTCGGACCCGGCCCCCAGAAAGCGTGCCACGATCCCGCGCACCCTTTCGTAATTGTCGGTCGCAAGGTTCGAAAGGTAATGCAAGCCCCTGTGAACATTCGCATATTCATGGGAATAGGCCTGCGTGATCGCGTCGATCACCACGCGTGGTTTCTGCGCCGAGGCGCCGTTGTCCAGATAGACCAGCGGCTTGCCGTTCACCTGCCGGGATAGGATCGGGAAATCGGCGCGGATCGTTTCGACATCATACATGGGTCAGCTCATTTCGGTTGCGGGGACGCCGATCAGCGCCAACAGGAAAGACAGGCCGACGACGATGCCGACCGCCGTCATCAGAAGCACCACAAGTGCCTTGGCGAGAGAGCCGAACCGGTGCGCCACGTCCAGAAAGTTCAGCAGCAGCCACAGGCTGTAGAAGGCGACGACGATCGTCGCCATCATGCCAAGCGGCGGCATGATCATGGTCAGCAGCAACAGGCCGGCCTGTGCGACCAGCCGCAGGTATTGCAGCCAGACCAGCAGCACCGTCACCTCGGCCAGCGACCCGCGCCCACCCAGCATCGTGCCCATCCAGGTCAGAAGATGCATCGAGATGACCATGCCGCCCGCCAGTACCACGGCGTAAAGGATCGGGTTGAAGAACAACCCCGGCATCGGGAAGGCGGCGGGAAAGATCGCCATGTTGATGCTGAACAACAGCGCGCTGAGAACGGATGCCAGCGCCAGCGCCGTCCAGAGAACCGGCAGGCCCAGGTTCAGCGCGATCAGCCGCTCGCCCGTGCCGCGCGGATCGCGCAGCGTGTCCATGGCAAGGGCTGCAAGGTCTTTCAAGGTCATCGCGTCTCTCCCCATCCGGCCTGGCGCAGGCCGGCGATCCAGAACCAGGCAAAGGCGGCAAACCATACCGCTCCGGTCAAGCGCAACTGTAGGCCTGGCCCAATGAAACCGCCCACCAAACCGACCAACAACGCCAGCGGGCTGGCCGCCAAAAGAGCCCAGAACAGAGCCATGCGCGCCTTGTAACCCGTACTTTTTCCACCGAATAGCCGCAATAATCCATGACTGATCAAGGCCACAACATAGAAGACCAAGGGCAGAACAAACACCACACCGAACAGCCGGGCTGCCATCAGCATCTGCGGCTCTTGGCCGGTCAAAATCGCCTCGCGAGAAGCATTGGGCCAAGTCGCGATAAACATCACAAAGCAGGCGCCCAGCAGGATTGCCAGTGCACGATCTTCGCGCGGGCCATCGGACATGAGCCGGGCCATCACTCGGCCCGGCGCCCTGTAAGTCGCCAAGATTTCAGTCGTGACCGGCATCAACCGCCCCTGCGGTCCAGCCAGCCGGTCAGGCGGCTCACGATTTCTTCGCGCAGCCCTTCGTCCTCGATCTCGTCCACGGCTTCGGCCAGGAAGGACAGGACCAGCAGATCGGTGGCCTCTTTCCTGGGCACCCCGCGCGAACGCAGGTAGTAAAGCGCGTCCATGTCGATCGCCCCCGAGGTCGAGCCATGCGAACAGGCCACGTCATCGGCATAGATCTCAAGCTCGGGTTTGGCCAGGAACTGGCTGTCGCCATCCAGCAGAAGCGACTGGCTGATCTGGTAGCCATCGGTCTTCTGTGCGCCTTCCTTGACCAGGATCTTGCCCTGGAACACGCCCACGGCCCCGTTGCGCAGCACCTTCTTGAAGACCTGGCGGCTTTCGCAATTGACCGCGTCATGGGTGATGAACACCGTGTCGTCGTGATGGAACGCCCCGTCGCCCATGGCCGCGCCCGCGATATGGGCCACCGCATCATCGCCGGTCAGTTCGATCACCGCCTCGTTGCGGGTCATCACGCCATTGACGGTCAGGGTGAAGGACTTGAACTGGCTTTCCGTACCCAGACGGGTAAAGACATGGGTCGCGGCGCGGCGTTCATGGTCGCGCCCCTGCGCCCGGATGTGGTGGAAGCGCGCGCCATCGGCCACCTCGACCTCGAGCACCTTGTTGAAGCGCGCGGCGGCGGGTCCGTTTTCCAGCAGGGTCAGTTCCGCGCCTTTTTCCAGCTTCACCACGTGATGCAGGATCGCGTCCGAGGTTTCGGATGCATGGGTATAGATCAGGCTGACCGGTTTCGCGGCCTTTCCCGTCACCCGGATCAGCACCCCATCGGTGGCAAAGGCGCTGTTCAGCGCCGCCAGCGGGCGGTCCACGGGTTTTTGACCACGCGCTTCGAGTACACCGTAAAGATCCTTGGCCCAGTGGATATCCGCGCCCGAGGCGGTTTCAAGCCTCTCGATCTCGACGCCCGACATGGTCAGGTCATCGCTGGCCGCAGCGTCGAAGACACCGTCGACAAAAACGATGCGCAGCCTGTCAACGCTGTCGAAGACAGGGGGTTCCTTGCCATCGAACAGCGCTGCCGCCGGCGCATCCGCCTGGGTCAGCGTATCGGGGCGGGTGTAGCGCCAGTATTCGTCACGCCGCGCGGGCAGGCCCATGGCGCGCAGTCGCGCCAGCGCCTCGGCCCGGGCCGCAGCGATCCACTTGCCGCCCTTGGGCATCTCAAGCGCGGCGATCCGCGCCTCGGTTGCGTCCTGTTTCAGTTCCGCCTTCGCCATTACGCTGCCCCCGCTTCGGCCAGCAGATCGGCATAGCCGTTCTTTTCGACTTCCAGCGCAAGGTCGGGACCGCCGGTCTTGATGATGCGGCCATCGGCCATGATATGCACCACGTCGGGTTTGATATGGTCCAGCAGACGCTGGTAATGCGTGATGACCAGGAAGGACCGGCCCGCATCGCGCAGCGCGTTGACCCCGTCGGACACCAGTTTCATCGCATCAACGTCCAGACCGGAATCCGTCTCGTCGAGGATGCACATCTTGGGTTCCAGCATGGCCATCTGCAGGATCTCGTTGCGCTTCTTCTCGCCGCCCGAAAAGCCCACGTTGACGGGACGCTTGAGCATGTCTGCGTCGATCTGCAGGGTCTTGGCCTTCTCGCGGATCACCTTGAGGAATTCGGCGGCGCTCATCTCGTCCTGGCCGCGCGCCTTGCGCTGTGCGTTCACGGCGGTGCGCAGGAAGGTCATGTTGCCCACACCGGGGATTTCCACGGGATACTGGAATGCCAGAAACAGGCCCGCCGCGGCGCGCTCTTCGGGTTCCATCTCGAGGATGTCGACACCGTCCAGCGTGGCTTCGCCTTCGGTCACTTCATATCCGTCGCGACCCGACAGAACATAGGACAGGGTCGATTTGCCCGATCCGTTCGGACCCATGATCGCATGGACCTTGCCCGGTTCGATCACCAGATCGACACCTTTCAGGATGGCCTTGTCCTCTGCTTCAAGCTTGACGTGCAGGTTCTTGATTTCCAGCATGTTTCTTCCTTTCCGTATTTCCTTGTCCCAAGCGGTGCTCAGGGGCGTGTCATCAGTTGGATCACCCGCAGCAGACGGTCTGCCGGTATGGGTGTCGGTGTCAGGTCAAAGCGGGCCATGCGGCCCGTGATGTCTGCGGGCGCGCCCAGAAACGCCTCGATCTGGTGGTGGCGCGGACGATTGGCGTAATCGTCATAGTAAAGCGGGATCGGCCGGGTGATCCGGTAGGCGGTGGCCAGCGCGCAGCCCATGCGGAAACGGCCGTCGACCAGCACCACATCGGGATGCGCAAGGTCGGGCCTGTCCCAGACCGCCAGTGGATAGGCCGGAAACTGTTTCCAGGCGCTGTCATCGACAGGATGGCCCCATTCCTTGGTCGGGCCGATGTCGGACCAGACGATGCTGACATCGCCCCTGGGCGGGTTCGCGGCAAACCAGTCGCGCATCATCTGCGCCCAGGCCTGATCGCTTTCGACCGAGGTGACGGTCTTGCCCATCTCGGCGGCCATCACGGTCGATCCGCCCGATCCGTATTCCAGGATCACATCGGCCTGCGCATAGGCCGCGCGCAGCACCTCGGCCTCTGCGGCGGGCAGGGTCAGTTCGGGCCGGGTGATGGGCGCGGCAAGGCTCATGCGGGTGTCACCGTCACGGCGGTGCCCGAGGCGCTGACCATCAGCATCGACTGTCCCACGATCTCGTAATCCAGATCCACGCCCACGACCGCATTGGCCCCCATCCGGGCGGCTTTCTCCTCGAGTTCGCGCAGGGCGACGTCGCGCGCATCCTGCAGCTTGGATTCATAGGCACCCGAACGCCCGCCGATGATATCGGTGATGCCGGCAAAGATGTCGCGCACGACATTGGCGCCCATGATCGCCTCGCCCACGACGATACCGTGATAGGTGGCGATGCGATGCCCCTCGATGCTGTTGGTGGTTGTGACGATCATGATCCTACCCTCTGAATACCAGCGCCGCACCCAGCGCGATGAAGCCAAATCCGGCGGCCGTGGTCCAGCTGATCGCCTCTTTCAGCCAGAAGACGGAAAAGCCGACGAAGACGACCAATGTGATCACCTCCTGGATGGTCTTGAGCTGGGCGGCCGTATAGACCTGATGCCCGATCCGGTTTGCCGGGACCGCCAGCGTATATTCGAACAAGGCAATGCCCCAGCTGATCAGGATCACCGCCAGCAGCGGGGCTGTCGGGAATTTCAGATGGCCGTACCAGGCGAAGGTCATGAAGACATTCGACATGGCCAGCAGCAGGATCGGTGTGACATGGGCCAGTGTCATGCGCGCAGCTCCTGCGGCAGAAGGTCGACATAGGCCGCCGGCAATGACTTGCGCGCCAGACCCCGCGCCACCATCGTATCCAGCGCCAGCAGCGCCAGGTCATGGCTGCCGATGGTGGCGGCCAGAAGCGCCAGAGCGCGCAGCTGCCCGTCGGTCCAGGCGCTGCGATCCTCGAAGCTGCGGATATAGACCGCGTCACCGTCGATCAGCTGGTTCGACATGGCCCGCGCGTTGACCCGCGCCTTCTGGCTGTGGTTCAGCATCCGCGCCTTCTGGTGCAGGAAACGGTGCAGCACGAAGCCCTGATCGCGCAACGCGCGATCCATCTCGTGCAGCATCGGCTCGCCGTCGTAAAGCCGGTAGAACCGCATCTCGGCAATGACCATCACCGCATCGGCCAGCTTGGCGCGGGCACCCGCGATCACATCGCATTCCGCGCCCTGTGCGTCGATCTTCAGCAGATCCACATGTCCGATCCGGTCGATGTCATCCAGCGCACTGGTCTGGATCCGGCTTTGCGTCTCCTGCCCCAGATGGCGGCGGAAATGCCCCAGATAGCCGATAGACGGCGCGCTGAGCGGATAGAGCGATGACATCTCGGTGGCGGGATAGGCATGAAAGGTCGCAGGACCGCCACGCCCCACCGCCACGGGCAGGTATGTCGCGCCGGGGGTCGACTCCAGCCGGGCGAAAGCCTCGGCATTGGGTTCGAACCCCCAGACATGGGCCAGCCCCGCCGCCATCAGCGGCTTGTAGACTGGCTTGCCCAACGGGTTCGCACCCACATCGACAATGGACAGGGGGTCGGCCAGATCAAGCCGCGCCCCCAGCATCGCGATCAGGGATTTTCCCGCCACTGCCATTGCCTTGTCCCAATTGCGGGGCCGAAGCCCCCGGCCTCAGCCGACGCTGCCTTCCAGAGAGATGGCGACCAGTTGCTGCGCTTCCATGGCGAATTCCATCGGCAGGGCCTGCAACACCTCGCGGCAGAAACCGTTGACGACCAGCGCCACGGCTTCTTCCTCGTCCATCCCGCGCGAGCGGCAATAGAACAGCTGATCGTCATCCACCTTCGAGGTTGTCGCCTCATGCTCGACCCGGGCGGTGTTGTTGCGCACCTCGATGTAGGGCACCGTGTGGGCGCCGCATTTGTCGCCGATCAGAAGGCTGTCGCACTGGGTATAGTTGCGCCCGTTCTGCGCCTTGGGATGCATCGACACCAGCCCGCGATAGGTGTTCTGCGCGCGGCCCGCGCTGATGCCCTTGGACACGATGCGCGACTTGGTGTTCTTGCCCAGATGCACCATCTTTGTGCCGGTATCGGCCTGCTGCATGTTGTTGGCAATGGCGATCGAATAGAACTCGCCCTGGCTGTCGTCGCCGCGCAGGATGCAGGACGGGTATTTCCAGGTCACGGCCGATCCGGTCTCGACCTGGGTCCACATCACCTTGGCGCGATCCCCGCGGCAATCGGCGCGCTTGGTCACGAAGTTGTAGATGCCGCCGCGGCCTTCCTCATCGCCCGGATACCAGTTCTGGACGGTGGAATATTTCACCTCGGCGTCTTCCTCGATGATGATCTCGACCACGGCCGCGTGCAGCTGCGCGGTGTCGCGCTTGGGCGCGGTGCAGCCTTCGAGGTAGGAGACATAGCTGCCCTTGTCCGCGATGATCAGGGTGCGTTCGAACTGACCGGTGTTTTCCGCGTTGATGCGGAAATAGGTCGACAGCTCCATCGGGCAGCGCACGCCGGGCGGCACATAGACGAAGGAGCCATCCGAGAAGACGGCCGAATTCAGCGTGGCATAGAAATTGTCCGAGGGCGGCACGACCGACCCGAGGTACTTCTTGACCAGCTCCGGGTGCTTGCGGATCGCTTCGGAAATCGAGCAGAAGATGACGCCCGCCTTTTCCAGGTCCTTCTGGAATGTGGTGCCAAGGCTGACGCTGTCGAAGACCGCGTCCACCGCGACCTTGCGGCCCTCGGCGGGCATGTCCTCGGCACCCTCGACGCCGGCCAGGATCATCTGTTCCTTCAGCGGAATGCCCAGCTTTTCATAGGTCGCCAGCAGCTTGGGATCGACCTCGTCCAGGGACTTGGGCTTTTCGATCATGCTCTTGGGCCGCGCATAGTAGTAGACGTCCTGAAAGTCGATCTCGGGATAGCTGACCATCGCCCATTTCGGCTCGTCCATCTGCTCCCAGCGCTGAAAGGCCGACAGGCGCCATTCGGTCATCCACTCGGGCTCTTCGTTCTTTTCGCTGATCAGGCGCACGATATCGGGGTTCACGCCCTTGGGGGCGAATTCCATCTCGATTTCCGTATTCCAGCCGTGTTTGTAGGTGCTGCCCACCTCGCGCACCGCCTCGACCGTTTCGCGGTCGACGCCTTCGCGGATCTCTTCTTTCAACGTGGTCATGCCCATCACTCCTGTTCGCGTCATCTGTCTTTTGCACCCGGTCTGCAGGGCGCGCTGTTGTTCATGCCGCGCGCGCGGCAAACTTGTGGCGCTTGGCTAGCCAGGCCTCGGCAAAGCGCCGCACCTCGTCTTCGGTCGTCTGCGGCCCCAGCGACACGCGGATCGCGCCACCGGCCACATCGTCGTCATATCCCATGGCGCGCAGCACGCGGCTGGCGCGGACCTTGCCGCTGGAGCAGGCGGATCCCGCCGAAATGGCAAATCCCGCGAGATCCATCTGCATCACCTGGGTCTCGCCCTTCCAGCCGGGTGTGGCGAAACAACTGGTGTTGGGCAGTCTTTCGCCCTCTCTTCCGGGAAAAATAGTATCCGGCGCCCCGGCCTCAATGGCGTTTTCTAGAATATTTCTAAGTTCCGCAACCCGGCCCCAGACACCAGCGGCCAGATCGCGCGCCGCAGCCTCGGCGGCCGCGCCGAAACCCGCGATGCCGATGATGTTCTCGGTGCCCGCACGCCGCCCCTGTTCCTGCCCGCCGCCACGCAGCTGCGCCGCAAGGTCCGTGCCCCGCCGGATCACCAGAGCGCCGATGCCCTTCGGCCCGCCCAGCTTGTGCGCCGAGACCAGCGCCATGGTGCAGCCCGTCCAGTTGAAGGCCAGCGGCAGCTTGCCGAAGGCCTGCGTCATGTCCGACACGGCCAGCCCTTCGGGCAGGGTCTGGACGACCCCGGTTTCCGAATTGGCCAGTTGCAGCGTCGCCTGTCCGGGATCGGGGACGCTCACCCGCCCTGCCCTGTCCACGGCCAGATCCGTGCCGACCCAGGCCGCCACCGCCTCGTGCTCGACCTCGGCGCCATGCAGGGCGCGCCCCGCAAGGGCCAGCGCCGCCGCCTCGGTCGCGCCCGAGGTAAAGATCACATCCGCGCCTTCGGCCCCCAGCGCCGCCGCCACCTGGGCACGCGCAGCCTCGATCAGCGACTTGGCCGCCCGCCCCTCGGCATGGACCGAGGATGGGTTGCCCACCAGGTCCATGGCGCGCAGCATCGCATCGCGGGCTTCGGCCCGCAGCGGCGTCGTGGCGTTATGATCCAGATAGGCGCGCAAGTTCAGCCCTTCATCGTTCCAGGAATACGCAGATCCACCTCAGGCCTCGTCCACAACGGGCATCGAGAAGAGCGAGGGCACGGCCGGACAGGGTGCCAGGTCATTGCACACCACATCCGACAGGCGTGTCTGATGCAGATAGACATAGACATGGGCGCTGAGGCCTTCCCACAGCCGGTTGGTCACCGATTGCGCGCGGCTGCCCGAGACCGCACCGCTGGCCCCTTCGCCGCGATGCATCGCGTCCACGGTTTCATCCACCGCGCCCAGAACATCGACCACGCGGATCTCGCTGGCCGGGCGCGACAGGCGGTAACCGCCGCCGGGGCCGCGCACGGACTCGACCAGGCCCGCGCGACGCAGTTTGACGAAAAGCTGCTCGAGATAGGGCAAGGAAATATCCTGCCGCTTCGAAATCTCGCCCAGCGTCACCAGACCGGCCGCAGGCTGAAGCGCCATATCGGCCAGCGCAACCATCGCATAGCGGCCCTTCGTGCTCAGTTTCATTGGCTTGCCTTCGTGAATTCATTGACGTCTTGGGGCGCAAGGCTTATCTGGCTTGAACCCGGCACGGCCGCACATTCCGATTTAGAAACGTTCTAAGGTGCTTGAGCAAATTCGTCAAGAATAATTGCCGCACCCATCCAGGAGATCAGAAACCATATGCCCGAGGTAATCTTTCCCGGCCCCGAAGGCCGGCTCGAAGGCCGGTATCACCCGCAAAAGGAACGTGACGCGCCTATCGCGATCGTGCTTCATCCCCATCCGCAGTTCGGCGGCACGATGAACAACAAGGTCGTCTACAACCTGCATTATGCCTTCTACAACATGGGCTTCACCGTGCTGCGGTTCAATTTCCGCGGCGTGGGGCGCAGCCAGGGCGAATATGATCAGGGCATCGGCGAGCTGTCGGATGCGGCCTCGGCGCTGGATTACCTGCAGTCGATGAACAACAATTCCAAGCATTGCTGGGTTGCGGGCTTTTCCTTCGGGGCCTGGATCGGGATGCAGTTGCTGATGCGCCGCCCCGAGATCACGGGCTTCATCTCGGTTGCGCCGCCCGCGAACATGTATGACTTCTCGTTCCTGGCACCCTGCCCGGCCTCGGGGCTTGTGATCAACGGCACCGCCGATCGCGTGGCCCCGCCCGCCGACACGACAAGTCTTGTCGGGAAGCTGCATGAACAGCGTGGCATCACGATCACCCACGAACAGATCGAGGGTGCGGGCCATTTCTTTGATGCGCCCGGCCAGATGGACCAGATGATCGGCACGGTCACGGATTACGTGAAGCGCCGGTTGACGGAAAATTCGCGGTGATTCCATGGGCGTAACCGAAGATCTTGCAGACGCGCTGGCCAAGGACGTCCTGGACGCGGTGAATGCCTTGGGTGATCCGACCCTGATCGACGACATCGCCCGCACGCTGGGCACCTCTTCGACCGTGACCGAAGAGGCCTTCATGACAGCAATCCGTGTCCGCACCGCCGAGGCGCGGGCACGCCGCTTGTTGAGGGAACGCGTGACCAAAGCGGCAGAGCGCAAGAAGGCCGCACCGGAATGACCCCGCGCCTCGACGCGCAGATGGCCTTTCTGACCGAGGCCTGCCGTCTGAAATCAGTCAACCGCGCCACCCGTCTTTGCGATGGGTCGCGCTATGAGAATTCAGGCGAGCATAGCTGGCACATCGCCCTCTATGCCCTTGTTCTGGCTGAACATGCACCCGAAGGCGTGACGATCGACCGGGTGATCCGCATGCTGCTGATCCATGACCTTGTCGAGATCGACGCGGGCGATGCCCCTATCTTTGGCAGCCATGACGCCGGCGCCCTGCAACAGGACGAATCCGCCGCGGCCGACCGCATCTTTGGCCTTCTTCCGGCTGATCAGGCTGCCAGCTTGCGGGCGCTGTGGGAAGAGTTCGAGGCGAACCAGACAGTTGACGCGCGCTTTGCCAAGTCGCTGGACCGGTTCCAGCCCCCCAACCAGAACCTGGCCGCAGGCGGTGGCAGCTGGACGGATTACGATGTCAGCTATGACACGCTGGTATCCCGCGTGGGCAACAAGATCGCCCATGGCGCGCCCACGCTGTGGGACTGGATCAATCCGCGCATCCGTGCGTTTTTCGGCATTTGATCAGGCGCTTATAGGTCATTCCTGTCGCGTTTTATCAGCCCTTGGCAGTGCTGCGTTTTCTTTCAGCCACAACCTTTTCGGCCAGATCGCGGGCAATCGCATAGGCGCCACGGATCTTTTCCTTTTCCGACGTCCAGTCGCGGCGCACCACGATCTTGTTGTCGCGTACCTTGGCCAAGCCGTTCTGCGCGCCGATGAATTCGACCAGCCCTTGCGGCGATGCGAACTTGTCGTTGTGAAACTGGATCGTCGCGCCCTTGGGCCCGCCATCCAGACGCGAGATGCCCGCCTTCTTGCACATCTCCTTGATCCGCACGATCAAGAGCAGCGTGTTGACCTCGCGCGGGAGCGGGCCGAAACGGTCGATCAGTTCCGCGGCAAAGCCTTCCAGTTCAACTTTGGTGTGCAAGTTGCTGAGGCGACGATACAATCCCAGTCGCACATCCAGGTCGGGCACGTATTCTTCAGGGATCAGCACCGCAACGCCAAGGTTGATCGACGGCGCCCATTG
This sequence comes from Seohaeicola sp., assembly GCF_048006315.1. Taxonomy (GTDB): domain Bacteria; phylum Pseudomonadota; class Alphaproteobacteria; order Rhodobacterales; family Rhodobacteraceae; genus Seohaeicola. Next base: position 292,212 of record NZ_CP180350.1, read on the forward strand.
GCCGTCGCTGTCCGACAGCCCTTCCATCTCGCCCGCCTTGATCTTGGCAATCGCGTCTTCCAGCATCTGCTGGTAAAGCTCGTAGCCCACGTCGCGCATCTGGCCCGACTGTTCCTCGCCCAGCAGGTTGCCCGCACCGCGGATGTCCAGATCCTGGCTGGCCAGGGTGAAGCCCGCGCCCAAGGTGTCCAGGCTGCCCAGCACGCGCAGTCGCTTTTCGGCGGCAGGCGTCAGCTTGCCGCGCGGCTTGGTGGTCAGATAGGCATAGGCACGGGTCTTGGACCGCCCGACGCGCCCCCGGATCTGGTAGAGCTGGCTGAGGCCGAACATGTCGGCGCGGTGGATCACCATCGTGTTGGCCGTGGGGATATCAAGGCCCGATTCCACGATGGTCGTGGCCAGCAGCACATCGTATTTGCCATCATAGAAGGCGTTCATGCGGTCATCCAGTTCGCCCGCCGCCATCTGCCCATGGGCCACGACATAAGTGACCTCGGGCACCTGGGTTTTCAGGAATTCCTCGATCTCGGGCAGGTCGCTGATACGCGGCACGACGAAGAAGCTTTGTCCGCCGCGGAAATGTTCACGCAAGAGCGCCTCGCGGATGGTGACGCCGTCGAATTCCGACACATAGGTGCGGATCGACAGGCGGTCGACCGGCGGGGTGCCGATGATCGACAGGTCCCGCACGCCCGACAGCGACAGTTGCAGGGTGCGCGGAATAGGTGTCGCCGTCAGGGTCAAGACATGGATATCGCTGCGCAATTGCTTCAGCCGTTCCTTGTGGCCGACGCCGAAATGCTGCTCTTCGTCGATGATCAGAAGCCCGAGGTTCTTGAAACTGACCCCCTTGGCCAGCAGCGCATGGGTGCCCACGACGATATCCACCGTCCCGCGCGCAAGCCCGTCGCGCGTCGCCTGCGCATCCTTGGCGCTGACAAAGCGCGACAGGGCGCGCACCTCCAGCGGAAAGCCACGAAAGCGTTCCGCGAAGCTTTTGAAATGCTGCCGCGCCAGCAGGGTCGTGGGGGCGATCACCGCGACCTGCACGCCGCACATGGCGGCCACGAAGGCCGCGCGCATCGCCACTTCGGTCTTGCCGAACCCCACATCGCCGCAGATCAGCCGGTCCATCGGATTGCCCGATGACAGATCGGCCACAACATCTTCGATCGCGCGCAGCTGATCGTCGGTTTCCATGTATGGAAAGCGGGCGCTGAAGGCCTCCCATGCGTGATGCTGCGGTTCCAGCACGGGGGCGGATCGCAGGGCGCGCTCGGCGGCAACCCGGATCAACCGATCCGCCATCTCGCGGATGCGTTCCTTCAGTCGCGCCTTCTTGGCCTGCCATGCGCCGCCGCCCAGCTTGTCCAGAAGCCCCTCTTCATGACCGAACCGGCTGAGCAGTTCGATATTCTCGACCGGCAGGTAAAGCTTTGCGCCTTCGGCATATTCCAGCGTCAGGCATTCATGCGCGGCCCCCAGCGCGGTCACCACCTCAAGGCCAAGATAGCGCCCGACGCCGTGATCGACATGCACTACCAGGTCACCGGGGCTGAGGCTTTGCGCCTCGGTCAGGAATTCATCGGCGCGGCGGCGCTTCTTGGCGGTACGGATCAGCCTGTCGCCCAGCACATCCTGTTCGCTGATGACGGTCAGGCCCTCGGCCTCGAACCCCTGGTCAAGGGGCCAGACCGCCAGGTGCAGCCCGTGCTTGCCGATGCCGCGCGCATCGGCCACATGCACCGAACCGATCAGCCCTTCATCCGTGATCAGACCGTCCAGCCGTTCCCGCGCGCCTTCGGAATAAGAGGCGATCAGCACCGGCCCCTTGTCCATCCGTGCTTTCACGTGGGATGCCAAGGCCACGAAAAGGCTGAGGTTTTCCTGCTGGCGTTCCGGTGCGAAATTGCGCCCGATCCGCCCGCCCGCATCGATGACGCCGGGCCCCGTCGCCTGGGCCAGCGGGTTGAACTGCATGACCCGGCGCCCGGCAATAGCCCCGTCCCACGCCGTGTCATCCAGATAGAGCAGGCCCGGTGGCACGGGTTTGTAGACCGTGTCCATCCGCCCTTTCTGGGTCATGGCGAGGCGTCGCGTCTCGTATTGATCGGCGATGCTGTCCCAGCGCGACAGGCGCGTGGGCGTCACCTGGTCATCCTGGGTGATCGTGGCCTGGGGCAGATAGTCGAAGATCGTCTCCAGCCCCTCGTGGAAGAACGGCAGCCAATGTTCGATGCCGGCGTGTTTGCGCCCCGCGCTGACCGCCTCGTAAAGCGGATCATCGGTGCCGGCCGCGCCGAATTCGATGCGGTAGTTCTGCCGGAACCGGGTGATCGCCGCCGGATCAAGGATCACCTCGGACACCGGGGCCAGCTCGATCATCTCGAGCTTTTCGGTGGTCCGCTGGGTCGCCGGATCAAAGCGGCGCGCCCCGTCCAGCACATCGCCGAAGAGGTCCAGCCGGACCGGCCCGCCCTCGCCCGGCGGGAAGATGTCGATGATTCCGCCCCGGATCGCGTAATCGCCGGGTTCCATCACCGTGGGCGCCTGGGAAAAGCCCATGCGCACCAGAAAGGCGCGCAGCGCGGCCTCGTCCAGACGGCCGCCGACACGTGCGGTAAAGGCCGCCTCGCGCAGGACGTCCCGCGCCGGAAGGCGCTGCATCGCAGCGCTGATCGTGGTCAGCAGGACGAACCGCTCGGGCATCCCGTGCACCAACCCGGCCAGCGTGGCCATCCGCGCCGCCGAGATATCGGCATTGGGGCTGACACGGTCGTAAGGCAGGCAATCCCAGGCCGGGAAGGTGATCACCGGCATGGCGGGGGCAAAGAAACGCAAGGCGGCCTGCATCGCCGCCATGCGCTTGTCATCGCGGGCGACATGCAGAACGGGGGCGGCGCGGCGCTCGATCTCTTTCAGGATCAGGCGCGCGTCAAAGCCTTCGGGGGCACCGCCAACGGTGATGCGGGTCAGTTCGGTCATGCGCGGGTGTTATCCAAGCGGTCTGATGATGTGGTCAGGGATCAGATAGCTCAGGTTCTGATACATTCCCCATAGCGCAGTGATAAAAATCGACACGACACCGATGGCCTGAACCGCAAGGCGGTGCCGGTGCAGGACCTTGTGCAGCGCGGCACCGGTCGGCGCATCGCGGCGCAGACGCCGCGCGGTTCTGAACGACAGCAATCCCACGACGAACATCGGACAGGCCAGCAGAAACACCGCCTGTGACAACTGAAACCCGTAGACGAAGCCGGTCAGTCCCAGCAGGGTCAGGAAGAAGGCGCCGAATCCGATGATCCACAGCCCTGACACATGCGCGATATAGAGAAGCCGGTTCACGTTGATACGGACGATATCGTTCAGGTCCGTCTCGGCCTGCCCGCCCTGGGATGCGGCGCGCACCACCATGTCATAGGGCACCCCCAGCACCCAATGGCTGGTGCTGGACCACAGGACAGCCAGCATGATCCAGTACCACAGGTTCGAGAAGGACCGCAGGTTGATCGCTTCGCTGAGGGTGGAAAACAAGTCCAATTCAAAGGCCCTTTTCAACTTGACCGCTTCCATAGCGACGAAATTCGGCAATTCCTACCCTTGAGATGAAGCAATATCCATGCCACGCATGAGAAAACCAGAATGAGATGACCCACCGATGATCCCCAGCCAGGCCGCCTACCCCGCCACCCGCTTTCGCCGCACCCGTCAATCCCCCGCGATCCGCGCCTTGACGCAGGAAAACACGCTGTCCGTGGGCAATCTGATCTGGCCGGTTTTCGTCCGCGACGGCGAAGGGGTTGAGGAACCTGTCCCCTCGATGCCGGGCGTGATGCGCCGATCGGTCGACCGGGTGGTCGAGGCCGCGCGCGAAGCGGCAGACCTCGGCATCCCGGCGATCTGCCTCTTTCCCTATACCGATCCGGCCAAGAAGACCCGCGACTGCGCGGAGGCCTGGAACCCCGACAACCTGAGCAACCGCGCCACCCGCGCGATCAAGGCGGCGGTGCCGGGTATCGCCGTGATGACCGATGTGGCGCTTGATCCCTACAATTCCGACGGTCATGACGGGTTCTGGCGCGATGGCGTGATCCTGAACGACGAAACGGTCGCGGCGCTGGTCAAGCAGGCCCTGTCGCAGGCCGAAGCGGGTGCGGACATCATCGGGCCGTCCGACATGATGGACGGGCGCATCGGCGCGATCCGTCAGGCGCTGGAGGCGGGCGGGCATACAAACGTCATGCTGCTCAGCTACGCGGCCAAATATGCCTCGGCCTTCTATGGGCCGTTCCGCGATGCGGTGGGCGCGTCCGGCGCGCTGAAGGGCGACAAGACCACCTATCAGATGAACCCCGCCAATTCAGACGAGGCTATCCGGCTGGTCGAACGTGACCTGCGCGAGGGCGCCGACATGGTCATGGTCAAGCCGGGCATGCCCTATCTGGATATCTGCCGCCGCGTGAAGGATGCTTTCGGCGCACCGACCTATGCCTACCAGGTTTCGGGCGAATACGCGATGATCCAGGCCGCCGCGCAAAACGGCTGGATCGATGGCGAACGGGCGATGTTGGAAAGCCTGATGTGCTTCCGCCGCGCCGGTTGTGACGGGATCCTGACCTATTTCGCCCCGGCCGTGGCGCGCAAACTGGCCGGGGGCTGATCCGCCGGCTTTGGGCGAAGTCTCGCCAGATAGGCCCGTTTGAACGCGAGATACCCCAACAGTTGGTGACAGGGCGCTGAATTGCCTCTATATTCAGCGCAGAACCGGGGACGACAACAATCCGGTGCGCATAAAATGCGACAGTGGCAGCAGCATAACGGAACAGGCAAGACACATGACACAGATGAGCAGACGGACCTTCACCCTGACGGCATTGGCAGGCGCGGGCCTGACCGCAGGCTGCGGCAACGGGATCGGCAGTCCGGGGTCGGCCGTCATCGACAACCGTGTCGATGCCACGATGAACTATCTCTACTCGACCTATCCCAATACCCGTGATCTTGAACAGAAATCCGTCGGTCAGCTGGTGATGCCCCTGATCACCGAGGCCGGTTTCGGCATTGGCGGTGGCTACGGGCGCGGTGCGCTGCGGGTGGGCGGCACCACCGTTGACTACTATTCGGCCGCCAAGGGCAGTTTCGGCCTGCAGATCGGCGCGCAGCAGTTCGCGCATGTGCTGTTCTTCATGACCGATGATGCGCTGCAGCGGTTCCGCCGGTCCTCGGGGTGGGCGGCCGGTGCGGATGTGGAATACGTGATCAGCGACCGGGCGGACAATCTGCGGGCGGAAACGACCACATCCACCGCCCCTGTGGTCGCCCTGATCTTCGGCCAGGCTGGCCTGATGGTCGGTGCCACGCTGGAAGGTGTGAAATACACCCGCATCATCCCCTGATCCGGCATCCGGGGCAGACCGCAAGGCGGCCTGCCCCTGCCCTCTGTCCCCTGTCCTCTTTGCTGTCCCGCCCCGCGCGGTTCAGTGCAGCCGGAATTCCCCGACGACGTTGCGCCATTCCCCCGGCGAGATCATCTTGCGGTGCGTGAAGCGCACCGAATGCAGCGGGCCCTCGATCTCGGCCTGCCAGAAGGCGATGAACTTGAACAGGCGCGGATGATCCGGGGCCAGATCGTAATCCTGCCAGACAAAACTGTTCAGCACATTGCGGTAATCGGGCATGCGGTAGAAGAATTCCGCCGTGGTCAGTCCATAGCCCTTCAGCATCAGTTCGGTATCGGAAACCTGCATCCTGTCACCTGTTGTCACAACTCGATACTGAAATCATGCCAACATTGATTTACTTTTCAACGAAAACAATATGTTAGCAATTGATTGCCCCGGCTGCCAATGCTGGGGGGCTTGCGCCATTGCACCCCATATCCTGCCTCTGATATAGTCCTGCCAACAAGATATTGTGAAACTGGACAGAGCGGGCAAATCACGTGAACGATACGCCGGAAACCCCTGAAAACGAAGACGAAAACACGCCTGCGCGTGTGGTCTACGACGGGCCCACCATCTCGATCACCGAGGAGATGAAGACCTCCTATCTCGATTACGCCATGAGCGTGATCGTCAGCCGCGCGATTCCCGATCTGCGGGATGGCCTGAAACCCGTGCACCGGCGCATCCTCTATGCGATGCACGAGGTCGGCAATACCCATGACAAGCCCTATCGCAAGTCGGCCCGCCCGGTCGGTGACGTGATGGGCAAGTACCACCCGCACGGTGACAGTGCGATCTATGACGCGCTGGTGCGGATGGCGCAGGATTTCTCGATGTCGCTGCCGCTGCTGGACGGTCAGGGCAACTTCGGCTCCATGGATGGCGATAACGCCGCCGCCATGCGCTATACCGAGGTGCGCATGGACAAGCCCGCCGCTTTCCTGCTGGCCGATATCGACAAGGACACGGTCAATTTCCAGGACAACTATGACGGCAAGGACCGCGAGCCCACGGTTCTGCCCGCGCGTTTTCCGAACATGCTGGTCAATGGTGCGGGTGGTATCGCGGTCGGCATGGCCACCAACATCCCGCCGCATAACCTTGGCGAGGTTGTGGATGCCACGCTGGCGCTGATCGACAACCCGGATCTGACCTCGGAAGACCTGATCGAATATGTGCCGGGGCCCGATTTTCCGACAGGCGGCCTGATGCTGGGCCGTTCCGGCGCGCGCAAGGCCTATCTGGAAGGGCGCGGCAGCGTCATCATCCGCGCCAAGACCAAGGTCGAGGAACTGCGCAAGGACCGCTATGCCATCATCGTCGAGGAAATCCCCTACCAGGTGAACAAGGCCGCGATGATCGAAAAGATCGCCGAACAGGTCCGCGAGAAGAAGATCGAAGGCGTGGCCCATGTGCAGGATGAAAGCGACCGCAACGGCGTGCGCGTGGTCATCGAACTCAAGCGCGACGCCACCCCAGAGGTGGTGCTGAACCAGCTTTACCGCTTCACGCCGATGCAGACCTATTTCGGCTGCAACATGCTGGCGCTGAACGGCGGGCGACCCGAACAGCTGACGCTGCTGCGATTCCTGTCCAGCTTCGTCGAATTCCGCGAAGAGGTCGTTGCCCGTCGCACGGCCTACGAGCTGCGCAAGGCGCGTGAACGCAGCCATATCCTGTGCGGTCTGGCCGTGGCCGTCACCAATGTCGACGAGGTCGTGGCGACGATCCGCGCCTCGGCCGATGCGGCCGATGCCCGCGACAGGCTGATGAGCCGCGCCTGGCCCGCCCGCGATATCGCCGAATACATCCGCCTGATCGACGATCCGTCCCACACCGTGAACGAGGATGGCACCTATTACCTGTCCGAGATCCAGGCACGTGCCATTCTGGAGCTGCGCCTGCAGCGCCTGACGCAACTGGGCGTCAAGGAAGTCACGGACGAGTTGCAGGAACTGGCGGCAAAGATCCGAGAATACCTTGAAATCCTGGCCAGCCGCGAGCGGATCATGGGCATCATCTCGGACGAGCTGCGCGAGGTGAAGGAACTGTTCGCCGTGCCGCGCCGCACCGAGATCGTCGACTGGGCCGGCGACATGGATGACGAGGACCTGATCGAGCGCGAGGACATGGTCGTGACCATCACCTCGGGCGGCTATATCAAGCGCACGCCGCTGGCCGATTTCCGCGCCCAGAAGCGCGGCGGCAAGGGCCTGTCGGGGATGCAGACCAAGGAAGAGGATGTGGTCACCACCCTCTTCGTGGCCAACACCCATGACCAGCTGTTGTTCTTCACCACCGACGGCATGGTCTACAAGCTCAAGACATGGCGGCTGCCGCTGGGCGGGCGTACATCGAAGGGCAAGGCGATCGTCAACATCCTGCCGATCCCGACCGGCGTCTCCATCGCCGCGATCATGCCCGTGGACCGTCCCGATACCGAATGGGACGATCTGCAGATCGTTTTCGCCACTTCGGCGGGCGATGTGCGGCGCAATGCGCTGTCGGATTTCACCAATGTGATGCGCAACGGCAAGATCGCCATGAAACTGCCCGATGGCGTTGAACTTGTGAACGCGCGCATCTGTTCGGAAGATGACGACGTGATGCTGGTCACGGATTCGGGCCGCGCGATCCGCTTCTCCACCACCGATGTGCGGGTCTTCAAGGGGCGCGATTCCACCGGTGTGCGGGGGATCCGGCTGCAGGGCGATGACCGCGTCGTGTCGATGTCCGTGATCCGTCATTTCGAGGCCGGGGCCGACGAACGCGCCGCCTATCTCAAGATGCGCCGCCTTGTCGCCGGTGTGACGGAAGAGACAGAGAGCGACGAGGACGAGGGCAACGCCGACGCCGGGATCAGCCAGGAACGCTATGCCGAGATGTCGGCGGCGGAAAACCTGATCCTGACGATCACCGCCAACGGTGCGGGCAAGCTGTCGTCCAGCCACGATTACCCGGTGCGCGGACGCGGCGGCATGGGCGTGACGGCGATGGACAAGGCTATGCGCGGCGGTGCGCTGGTCGCCTCCTTCCCGGTCGAAATGGATGACCAGGTGATGCTGGCCACCTCCAAGGGGCAGTCGATCCGGGTGCCGGTGGATGGCATTTCCTTCCGCTCGCGTTCGGCGGGTGGCGTCAAGGTGTTCAACACCGGCGCGGGCGAGATCGTAGTCTCGGTGGCCCGGATCGCCGATCAGGGTGACGACGAAGCGGCCGAGGCCGAATAGGCGGCAGGTTCTTCTTGCGTGAAATATCCTCGGAGGGTCAAACCCGCAGGGTTTGGAAGGGGGGCAGACAGCCCCCCTTTCGCGTCTTAACCGCCTGGTAAGACAGCCTGTGGCAGGGTGACGGTTCTGCAACGCGGGTAGGCACATGAACCTCTACAGCTGTTCCATCGACATCAAGGATGATGCAAAGGCACTGGCCTTTGCCAATGCGGTCGATCAATGGATGACGCATCTGAAAAGCGAAGGCGTGATCGAAGACTGGCGATTGCTGCGGCGCAAGCTGAACCTCGCCTCGGATTGCCATCGTGACTTCCTGCTGGAGGTCGAGGTCAGGGATCTGGCCCAACTGGATCAGGCCTTCCGGATGCTCGGACGGCATGACGACCATGTCGCCAGCCTGTACCGGGCCGTCAACACGCTGGTGGCGGATGCGCGTTTCGCGCTTTACCGCCCTTTCCCGGATCCCGAAAGATCGGAACGCATGGCGCTGATCTGATCCGCCCTACAGGGCGTAAAGACCGCTGAACTTGTCCTGCAGATAGGCCAGCAGCGGCGCCTCGGAGGGCTCCATTCCCGATGCACGGGCAATCACCTCGCGCGGGGTGTAAAGCCCGCCGTGGCGTTGCACGTTCTCGCGCAGCCAACCGGTGGCCCCCGTGGTGTCACCCTGCGCCAACTGCCCCTCCAGATCGGGCAGTGCCATGCGCATCGCCTGATGCAGGCAACCTGCATAGACATTGCCCAGGCTATAGGTCGGGAAATAACCGAACAGTCCCACGGACCAATGCACATCCTGCAGGCAGCCGTTGGACGGCCTGTCAACCGCAAAGCCGAAATCGGCCAGGAACCGGTCATTCCAGGCGCCTTCCAGGTCCGCGACAGCCAGATCGTCCGCGATCAGCGCACGTTCCAGGTCGAACCGCAAAAGCACATGCAGGTTGTATTGCACCTCGTCCGCCTCGGTGCGGATGAAGCCGTTGTGCAGCCGGTTCACGGCGGCGAAGAACGCATCCTCATCCGGGATGCCGAAATCGCCGAAAGCGTCACGCATCTGACCGTAAAGCCAGCCGGTAAAGGCCCGGCTGCGGCCGATCTGGTTTTCATAGATGCGGCTCTGGCTTTCATGCACGCCCATCGACACGCCCTGCCCCAGCGGTGTCAGCGCATAGGCGGCATCGATCCCCTGCTCGTAGCAGGCATGCCCGACCTCGTGGATGGTCGAATAGAAACAGTTGAACGGCTCGACCGGGTTGGTGCGGGTGGTGATCCGCACATCGCGCCCCGACCCGCTCGAGAAGGGATGCACGGCCTTGTCCAGACGCCCGATGGTGAAGTCATAGCCAAAGGCGCGGGCAAGCTTGTCGGTCAGCTGCATTTGCGCGGCCTCGTCGAAACGGCCCTCTACCGCCTTGGGTGCAGGGCGGGCCAGACAGGCGGCGCGCAAATCGACCAGGGGCGCGCGGAGCGCCGTGAACATCGCCTCGAGGTCGGCGGCTTTCGCGCCGGGCTCATAGTCATCCAGCAGCGCACCATATGGATCGCCCCCTGCGGCCAGGGCGGCTGCCTCCTCGCGTTTCAGGGTCACGATCCGTTCCAGCACCGGCAGAAAGGCGGCGACATCCTCGGCGGCGCGCGCCTGGGCCCATTGGCCTTGGGCGCGGCTGGTGACGCGGGCCAGTTCTTCGGCCAGAGCGGCGGGCAGCTTGCGCGCGCGCTCGAAGTTGCGCCGCACATGGCGCAATTGCGCACGGGCCACGGCATCCAGCGCGGCATCGTCGATCGCGGCCAACCAGTCGCCGATGCGCGAATCGGTGCGCCGGGCATGCAGGACGGATTCCATCGCCGCCATTTCCTCGGACCGCTGATCGGCGGCACCCCGTGGCATCATGGTTTCCTGGTCCCACCCCAGCCGACCGGCGACCTGGCCCAGGGCGAAGGTGGTGCGCTCATGCGCCATCAGGGCATCAAAGGCGCCGGCTGCATTGCTCATGCCCGTGCCCCCCGGATCGAGGTCACGACCGGATAGGCCGACAGGTGGCGCGCCCGCAGGATCAGCACCCAGAGGATCACGGCCAGGATCTGGTGCGCGATGGCGATCTCCCAGATCGCGCCGGTCATCACGGTCACGATCCCCAGGACGATCTGTGCCACCAGCGCCCCGAAGGCCAGGGTGAAGGCCTGCCGTGTTGCCTCATGCGCGCTTTTGCGGCCGCGCAGCCAGACCACGATCCCGAAGATCAGCAGAAGGTATCCGCTGACACGGTGGATGAACTGCACAAGGCCCGGATTTTCAAAGAAATTGGTCCAGAGCGGTTCCAGCATGAAGGGGTTGGGCGGGATCACCTGCCCGCCCATCAGCGGCCAATCCGTATAGGACCGGCCCGCGTCGATCCCGGCAACCAGCGCGCCCAGGATGATCTGCAGGAAGGCGAAATGCATCCAGCCGGTGGACAGGCGGAACAGCTTGTCCTCCTTGGCGCGGCGCGCCTGCAGCAGGTCACGTTCGCTGCGGCCCAGCTGGAACACATACCAGGCGATGAAGCCGAGGATGATGAAGGCCAGACCCAGATGCGTTGCCAGCCGGTAACTTGCGACGCTGGTCATGCTGCCGGTCAGCCCCGAGGCCACCATCCACCAGCCGACAGCGCCCTGCAGCCCGCCAAGCGCGCCGATGAACAGAAGACGCGGCGTCCAGCCTGTCGGGATCTTGCGCGCCAGCAGGAAGCCCAGGAACCCGAGCCCCCAGACCAGCCCGATCACACGGCCCAGTTGGCGGTGGCCCCATTCCCACCAGTAGATGAATTTGAAATCCTCAAGCTCCATCCAGCGGTTCTGGATCTGGAACTGCGGGATCTGCTGGTACTTGGCGAATTCGGCCTGCCAATCGGCCTCGTTCAGCGGCGGGATCGCGCCCGTCAGGGGGCGCCATTCGGTGATGCTGAGGCCGCTGTCGGTCAACCGGGTCAGACCGCCCACGGCGATCATCACCATCACCATCGCGAACAGAACCATCAGCCAGGCCCGGATCGCGCCGCGCGCGCCTGACGTGCCCTTGTCGATCAGCCCGCCCTGCGGTGTTGCGGCCTGCGGCCTGTCGGTTGCAACCTCTTCGAAAATCGCGCGTTTCTTGGTCATCGTCGTCTCCTGTCGGTGGCGAACCTAGGGCCTCAACCGGGCTTCGTCCAGAACCTAACCCCTGTCTTTCCAGCGCACCATTTGACGCAGGATGCCGTGCAGGGTCTGCACGTCGGCGCGGGTCAGGCGCATCCGGGACCACAGGTTGCGCAGGTTCAGCTTCATGCTGTCGGCCTTGGTCTCGGGAAAGAAGAAGCCCGCCTGTTCCAGCGTGTCCTCGTAATGGCGGGCCAGGGCCTCGACCTCGGTGCCATTGGCCCAGTCGGTGCGCCCCATCTCGATGGCTTCATGCTGCACCTGTTCGACCTGGCGGCGCCATTCATAGGCGGTCAGCAAAACGCATTGCGCAAGGTTCAGGCTGGGAAACTCGGGATTGACCGGGACCGAGATGATGGCATTGGCCTGGGCCACATCCTCGTTCTCAAGGCCAGCGCGTTCCGGCCCGAACAGCACGGCGACCTTTTCGCCGCGCGCGACCATTTCGGCGGCCAGTTGCATGGCGCGTTCGGGGCTGTAGACCGGCTTGGTCAGCCCCCGGATCCGAGCGGTCGTGGCGAAGGTAAAGGTCGTGTCGGCAAGGGCACCCGGCAGATCCGCATGCAGCTGCGCCTCGTCCAGCAGACGGCCTGCCCCGCTGGCCATGGCGACCGCGCGGCTGTTGGGCCAGCCGTCGCGCGGCCCCACCACATGCATCCGGTCCAGCCCGAAATTCCACATGGCGCGGGCGGCGGCGCCGATGTTTTCGCCCATCTGCGGGCGCACGAGGACAAAGGCGGGTTGGGGCGTTGGACTGGGCATCGGCATCTCCGGCAAGGCTGGCGCGTGATACGCCAAGCCCGCCCGGTTTCCAAGCGGCAAGCGACCTGTCTTGCCCGATGGTCAAAGCCGAAATTCCCCGTTATGACACCTGCATGACCTTGAAGGAGCCCGACCGGAATGGCCGATACGCCTGACGCCCCGCAACAGCCGCAACTCTACCTGATCACGCCGCCCAGTTTCGACCTGGAGGTTTTCCCCGATCTGCTGTCTCGTGCGCTTGACGCGCAGGAGGTCGCTTGCGTGCGCCTGGCCCTGGCCAGCAAGGACGAGGACAATGTCGCGCGTGCCGCCGACGCGCTGCGGGAGGTGACCCATGCGCGCGACGTGGCGCTGGTGATCGAGAGCCATGTTCTGATGGTGGAACGCCTTGGGCTGGACGGTGTCCATCTGACCGACGGGGCGCGATCGGTGCGCAAGGTCCGCAAGGACCTTGGCCCCGATGCGATCGTTGGCGCATTCTGCGGCGTGCAACGGCACGAGGGCATGACCGCAGGCGAAGCCGGGGCGGATTACATCAGCTTTGGCCCGGTCGGGATCAGCCCCCTGGGCGATGGCAGCCGCGCCGATCTTGATATCTTCGAATGGTGGTCCGAGATCATCGAGGTGCCGGTCGTGGCCGAAGGCGCCCTGACCGAGGATCTGATCCGCACCCTTGCCCCGATCACCGATTTCATCGCCCTGGGCGACGAGATCTGGTCGGCATCGGATCCGGTGGCGGAACTGACGCGCCTGAGCCGCGCGATGCAGATCTGAGCCTCTGCGCCGGCGCCTGCGTCAATCCTGCGCCAAGCCATGCAGCAGACCGTCCCGAACGGTCTGTTCGACATGGGCGGTCAGTGACTTGCGGTTGGGAAAGGCATCGACCCGGACGGGCGCGTGATAGATCACCTCGACCCGCCCGTTGCGCGGGGCGGCCAGCACCTTGACCAGATGCGGCCCGAATCCCATCTCGCCCCACCAGCCGTAGAAACGGGGATCTTCCCTTTCGGGCGCGACATAGAGCAGGGTCACCGGCTGGATGAACAGCCGATGCTTCAACTCGTCCGAAAAGAACGCCTGGAACAGGGTGGACTTGAAGGGAAGCACCAGCATCCCGTCGGTCGATGTGCCCTCGGGAAAGAACAGCAGCTTGTGGCCTGCCAGCAGGCGGCGTTCGAACAGGACCTGCTGGCGGCGCGCGTCGCGCGGATCGCGGTTGATGAACAGCGTCCCCGTCGCCCGCGCAAGCCAGCCGATGCCCGGCCAGCCCGCCACCTCGGATTTCGAGACGAAATAGATCCGCTTGCGCGCGTTCAGCGCGAAAATGTCCAGCCATGAGACATGATTGGCCACCACGGCGCCGCGCTCCTGCATGGGTTTGCCGCGCACCACATGCCCCATGCCCAGGATCACGAAGGCACACCGGCAGACAATCTGCGTCAGAAAGGGTGTGACGGGCCGGTGCAAGCCGAACAGCGGGCGCTCGATCAGGCGCAACACAAGCATCAGGCCAAGACCGCCGAAGGTCAGGCTGCCCAGCACCGCGCCGCGCAGCAGCAGCCGCACCCAGCCGGCGGGCGTCAGGGGGCTGGCCGGCGGTTCCGGCGGCGGGGTCCAGGCCTGGGTCATGGCTGCACCGGACGGGCCGGGACCGGCCGGGTATAGATGGCGCGCTGGCTTTCGTTCATCCGCGCCACATCCAGGATCAGGCAGACATCGGTCGTGTTGAAGGCCCGGTCGATGAAGGCGCCCTGCCCCACGAAACCGCCCAGCCGCAGATAGGCCTTGATCAGCGCGGGCACCGCCAGCATCGCAGCGCGCCGGTCCAGACTGTCGGGCGCGATCAGGTCCATCGCGGTCGCACCCGGCGCGCGCGCCGTGACGCGCAGATCGGCCGGGGCCAGGTGACGGTGGTGCAGCAGCGACAACGGCGCCGCCAAAGCCTGCGGATCGGTGCCGTGAAAGCTGGCGACGCCGAACAGCACCTCGATCCCATGGGCATCGACGTAATCCGCCAGCGCATGCCAGAGGTGGAACATCCCCATGCCGCCCCTGTAGGCCGGATGCAGGCAGGAACGCCCCAGTTCCAGCAGGCGCCGCCCGCTGGCCCTGAGCGGGGCAAGATCATATTCATCCTCGGAATAGAACTGGCCCGCCGCCACCGCCTGATCCGCGCGCAGCAAGCGGTAGACGCCCACCACCTGATCGGCGACCGGTCGCGCCTGATCCAGCAACAGCAGATGATCGAAAAACGGATCAAACCTGTCCTGTTCGCGGCGATTGACGTGATCGACCATGTCGCCCCCGCCGCCAAGCTCGGCCACGAAGACCTCGTAGCGCAGGCGCTGCGCCGCGTGCAGATCCGACTGATCCGAGGCCAGTCTGACGGCGAATTGCGGCGGGGCTTCGGTCATGTCGCGGCCGGGTATTGAGGGCATTCAGCCGTTTCTAGGAAACTGGCCCGGTGAAGGCAACCGTTGCCGCAGCGGCCACAGGTCGAGGCATCCACGATAAGTCCTTCCCAAGGCACGAAAACATGGCGCGGCGCCACTTTCAGTAACCTTTTGTTAACTAGTTTGGGTGATCAAATATGGGCAGAAGACCGATCCGGGAGCCATCAATGACAACCTTTCCGGCTTCGGGAAAATTGACGGTGATCCGACCCGCGATATTGGATTGCACTTGCCCCACCCCCCAGTCAGGTTGGTCCGGGTGCCGCACAAGCATTCCCGGCTCCAGTATCGCGTTCAGATCAGACATGTCGCAACCTCGTATCGGAGACATTATTGGGCCACAGTACCCACAATCTGGCCGCCTTGATAGGCTCACGTATCTGCCATGACCTGATCAGCCCGATCGGCGCCATCACCAACGGGCTTGAACTGATGCAGATGTCCGGGGCCGCCTTGACACCGGAACTGGCCCTTGTCTCGGAGAGTGTCGAGAATGCCAATGCGCGCATCCGCTTTTTCCGCGTGGCCTATGGGATGGCATCCGAGCAGCAAATGATGGGGCGGGCCGAAATCGTCAGCATTCTCAAGGCGATGGCGCAAGGCGCACGGGTCAGCTATCATTGGGGACCGCTTGAGGACCTGCCGCGCGTGGAGGTGCGTCTGGCCTTTCTGGCCCTGCAATGCCTGGAAACGGCGATGCCCTATGGCGGGCGCATCAGCCTGACCCGCGAGGCCGGGCTCTGGGCGATCAGCGGCAGCGCCGACAAGCTGCGCCAGATCCCCGACCTGTGGGCGGCGCTGGAGACGCAGGGCAGCGGGATCGAGGTCAGCCCGTCTGAGGTGCAGTTCGCGCTGCTGCCCATCCTGCTGCAGGAGGCCGGCCGCCGGACCAGCCTGCGCATCACCGAGCATGATATCCTGCTGCGCTACTGATCCCGATCAGGACCGGATCGTGCCTTGCCCGGTTACCAGGTATTTGAAACTGGTCAGCTGTTCGGCCCCCACGGGGCCGCGCGCATGCAGCTTGCCCGTCGCGATCCCGATCTCGGCCCCCATGCCGAATTCCCCGCCATCGGCGAACTGGGTCGAGGCATTGTGCATCAGGATCGCGCTGTCCAGACGCTCGAAGAAATGCGCGACGGCCTCCGGGTCTTCGGTCAGGATGCAATCGGTATGGTTCGACCCATAGCGCCGGATATGACCCAAGGCCGCGTCGATGTCATCCACCACGCGCGCGGCGATGATGCTGTCCAGATATTCGCAGCCCCAATCCGCCTCCGTGGCGGGCACGGTGCCCGGTATCGCCTGCAGAATTTCATCGGCGCGCACCTCGACGCCCGCCGCCAGCAGGTCGCGGATCAGATCCGCGCCCAGGGTTGCGGCGATGTCGCGGTGGATCAGCAGGCATTCTGCGGCACCGCAGATGCCGGTGCGGCGTGTCTTGGCGTTCAGCACCACGCGGCGCGCCACCTCTGGATCGGCGGCGGCATCGACATAGACATGCACGATCCCTTCCAGATGGGCAAAGACGGGCACGCGCGCCTCGCGCTGGACAAGGCCCACCAGACCCTTGCCACCGCGCGGCACGATCACATCGATCCATTCGGTCATGCGCAGCATCGCCGTCACGGCCTCGCGGTCGCGGGTGGGGACAAGCTGGATCGAATCCTCGGGCAGGCCAGCAGCGCGCAGCCCCGCCACCAGGCAGGCGTGGATCGCGCCGGAGGAGTGGAAGCTTTCCGAACCACCCCGCAGGATCACCGCGTTGCCCGCCTTGAGGCAAAGCGCGCCCGCATCGGCCGTCACATTGGGCCGGCTTTCATAGATCACCCCGATCACACCCAGAGGCGTCGCCACGCGCCGGATATGCAGCCCGTTGGGACGGTCCCATTCGGCCAGCACGCGGCCCACGGGATCGGCCTGCGCCGCCACGGCGCGCAGACCCGCCGCGATGGCCTTGATCCGGCTTTCGTCCAGCATCAGCCGGTCCATCATCGCGGGGCTCAGCCCCTTGTCGCGGCCATGGTCCAGATCACGGGCATTGGCGGCGATGATCGCATCGGTCTGCGCCTCGATCGCATCAGCCGCGGCCATCAGCGCCTGCGCCTTGGCGTCCGATGGGGCAAAGGCCAGATCCGCCGCGGCCGCGCGCGCGCGGCGGCCGATCTCGTTCATCTGGGCAGTGAGGTCCTGGCTTTGCATCATGGGTCAGTGGTCCGTTCAAGGGCCGGATGCCTCCGGCGGGGATATTTGGCGCAAGAAGAAGGCAGGGTCAGAGCGCCATGTCATCGCGATGGATCAGCGCGGCGCGCCCCGGATAGCCCAGTAGCGTCTCGATCTCGTCGCTGCGGTGGCCGCGGATCAGGGTTGTTTCGGCAGCGGTATAACGGATCAGGCCCTGGCCCAGTGCGGCGCCGTCAGGCCCGAGAATGGCCACGGGATCACCCCGCCCGAACCGTCCCGTCACGGCGGTGACACCGGCGGGCAAAAGGCTTTTGCCGCTGGCCAGCGCGCGGGCGGCGCCTGCATCCAGTGTCACCTCGCCGCGCGGCTTCATGGCGGCGATCCAGCGCTTGCGCGCGGCTTGCGGGTCTTCGGTGGCCGTGAACCATGTGGCGCGCGCGCCCTGTTCCAGGGCCTGCAGCGGCCGCATCACCGAGCCTTCGGTGATCGCCATGGCGCAGCCGGCAGAGGTGGCGGTGCGCGCCGCCATCAGCTTGGTCTTCATGCCGCCCTTGGACAGGCCCGATCCCGCATCGCCGGCCATCGCCTCGATCTGCGGGGTGATCCGGTCGATCACGGGGAAATGCCGCGCATCAGGGTCCTGTTGCGGGTTGGCGGAATAGAACCCGTCCACATCCGACAGCAGCACCAGCTGATCCGCACCCACGGTCACGGCAACCTGTGCGGCCAGCCGGTCGTTGTCGCCATAGCGGATCTCGTCGGTGGCGACGGTATCGTTCTCGTTCACGATGGGCACAACGCCAAGGCCGATCAGCATCTCCATCGTCGCGCGCGAGTTCAGATAGCGGCGCCGGTCGGTGCTGTCTTCCAGTGTCACAAGCACCTGCCCCGTGGTGATGCCATGGGGCGCGAGCACTTCCTCGTAGGCGCGGGCCAGCCTGATCTGTCCGACGGCCGCGGCGGCCTGCGATTGCTCCAGGGCCAGCGTGGTGGACGGCAAGCCGAGCACGCCCCGCCCCAGGGCGATCGAACCCGATGAGACCAGAACCACGTCCACGCCCAGCGACTTGAGCCAGACCACATCCCGGGCCAGTGCCGCCAGCCAGTCCTGGCGCAGCTGGCCAGTGGCGCGATCCACCAGCAGGGCCGAGCCGATCTTGACCACGACGCGTCGCGCGGCGGACAAGCGAAGGGAAGATGTGATCGCTTCGCTCAGGGGCGCCACGGCTGATCCTCGTCGGCTTCTTCCTGTTTCATCCGCAGCCGGTCGGCGGTGATCTGCGCGCGCACCGCGCGCAGCACCTCGGGCACACCTTCGCCGGTGACGCCGGACAGCATCAGGACCGGCCCGCCCGCCTCGGCCTCGAGTGCGGCGCGCGCCTCGGCGCGTTCCTCGTCATCCAGCGCGTCGATCTTGTTCAGGGCCGTGACACGCGGCTTGTCGGCAAGATCCCCGCCATAGAGTTCAAGTTCGGTGATGATGGCGCGGTAATCCTCGGCCACGGTTTCGGATGTCCCGTCGACCAGATGCAGCAGCACGGCACAACGTTCCACATGGCCGAGGAACCTGTCCCCCAGCCCCTTGCCCTCGGACGCGCCCGCGATCAGACCGGGAATGTCGGCCATGACGAATTCGGCATTGTCGATACCCACGACACCAAGGTTCGGATGCAGTGTCGTGAAGGGATAATCCGCGATCTTCGGCCTTGCGTTGGACACGGCTGCCAGAAAGGTGGATTTACCCGCGTTGGGCAGGCCCAGAAGCCCCGCATCCGCGATCAGCTTGAGCCGCAGCCAGAGCGTGCGGTCGACGCCTTCCTGGCCGGGGTTGGCCCGGCGCGGCGCCTGGTTGGTCGAGGTCTTGAAATGCAGGTTGCCCCAGCCGCCATTGCCGCCGCGCGCCAGCAACACGCGCTGGCCGACCTCGGTCATGTCTGCGACGACGGTTTCCTCGTCCTCGTCCAGGATCTCGGTGCCGACGGGCACGCGCAGCACGATGTCATCGCCATCCTTGCCGGTGCGTTGCCGCCCCATGCCAGGCTGGCCGTTCTGCGCGAAGAAATGCTGCTGGTAGCGGAAATCGATCAGCGTGTTCAGACCGTCCACCGCTTCGACCCAGACCGAACCGCCGCAGCCGCCATCGCCGCCATCGGGTCCGCCGAATTCGATGAACTTTTCGCGCCGGAAGCTGACAGAGCCGCCGCCGCCCGAACCGGACCGGATATAGACCTTTGCGAGATCAAGAAATTTCATGGTCTTCCCCTATCGCAAAGGCGCTGCCCTGCTCAATCAAGTTTTCGGCTGTAGGTCCATGTCGCAACCTTGGCGCCGCGTGCGACCGAAAAGGTTTCGGCATCGCCCAGGTATTCGAACCCGCAATTTGTCAGGACACGGGCCGAAGCCGGGTTGTCCTGAAAGACTTCGGCGAACATCGTGCGGCAGTTCCGCGGATTGGCCGCCACAAGCGCCGCCACGGCAGCCGAGGCCACGCCCGAGTTCCAGTAGGCCGGCGCCACCCAATAGCTGACTTCGGACTGGTTGCGATCCATCGGCGCAAGGCTGATCAGCCCCATCACCTCGGGTCCGCCATGCCGGCTGCCATCCATCGCCCAGACATCCTCGGTCCGATTCGGGTCCATCGCACGTTTCACGAAGGCCTCGATCGCCCCGGGTGGCAGGGGATGGGGGATCGCGCGCGTATTCATCGCCACACGACGGTCCGCGCCATACATCTCGATCAGGCCCTTGTCGGACATGCGCAGCGGGCGCAGGTCGAACCGCTCGGTGTCAATCACCGGCTGGGCGTAGATGGGATCGATCTTCATCGGCCTTCTCCTCCGAAAATGCGTTGTACCGAATACCTGCCGGGTCTGCGACCCCTGTGGCGTCGTCACTGTTTACGCCCGCCCCTGTTTCCCTCCCCGGAAACACTGGCAGGACTGGCATCGGGCTGGTCCTGTCTGTGACATCACTGCATGGCAGTTCTGTGAATATATGTGGTCCGGATCCTGACGCCGCCGCAGGCCCGTTCCGAGGCATGCGGAAAAGGAAAAGGGGACCGGCGGTCTTGCCGGTCCCCTGATGCATGTCACCTGAAGAACGGCTTACTCAGCGGCCTCCGCCACCGGCAGAACCGAAATGAAGGTGCGGCCCTTGAGGCCCTTGTGGAAGGTCACCTTGCCTTCGGTCGTGGCGAAGATCGTGTGGTCACGACCGATGCCAACGCCCTCGCCCGGCCACCACTTGGTGCCGCGCTGACGCACGATGATGTTGCCGGCAATCGCGGCCTGGCCGCCGAACAGCTTGACGCCAAGGCGCCGGCCGTCAAAATCGCGACCGTTGCGGGAGGAACCGCCTGCTTTCTTGTGTGCCATGGGGGATTACTCCTTGGTCTCGGCCGCTTTTTTCGCGGCGCGTTTCGGTTTCGCGGCGGTCTCGCCTTCGGCGGCAGCGGGGGCTTTCGCCTTTGCGGCCTTCTTGGCGGGTGCGGCTTCGGCAACGGCGGCCACGGCGGGCGCCTGGCCGGTTGCGGCTTTCACGCCGGTCTTGTCAGCGCCCGATGCCAGGATCTCGGTGATCCGGACGAGGGTCAGCTTCTGACGGTGACCCTTGGTGCGCTGCGAGCCATGCTTGCGGCGACGCTTGACGAAGTGGATGACTTTCTCACCCTTGATCTGGTCGATCACTTCGGCCTGCACGGCGGCACCTGCCACCATCGGCGCCCCCAGAACGGTGGTCTCACCGCCCAGCATCAGCACGTCGTTGAATTGAACTGTTTCACCTGCGTCAGCGGCCAGTTTCTCCACGCGCAGCGTATCGCCGGCCTGGACCTTGTACTGTTTGCCGCCGGTTTTCAGAACCGCGAACATATCTGTCTTCCCTTGTTTCCGCGTCCTGTGGTCCCCGACCGGGTGTTTCGGCCGCATCCCCCCTTGGGAAGGTCTGCCAGCCACCTCGAACAGCGCGCCCTTGCGGACGATTGTGAATAATCAACACGGCAGAAGCACTGCGCCCCTTCCGAGATGGCGGCTTATGCGGCGCATCTGGCCGGAAGTCAAGGGGCTAGGCGGGCATTCCGCGCGCCTGTTTCATCCCGGTCTGGCGACGCGGCCAAGGCCGGTCAGAGGTCTTCGGTCAGCATCTGTGCCGCGATCGCAAGGCCCAGGGCATGGGACAGGGTTCCATACATCGCATCGAAGGCGGTGAACAGCGCGCGGTTCATGGCCCGGCCCGGCGGGGTCAGCGACAGATCGGCATAGCCGCTGATCTGCGATGCCTCCAGCGGCTGGTAGGCCAGCATCAGGAAGGCATAGAGCCATTCGCGGGTTTCGGCGTGCGTCTCGTCTTCCTGCTCCCAGACGTCGGACAGGATCTCGCCCTCGGACATCTCCAGCGCGCCCCCTTCGATCAGGCCGCGATAGAACAGCATGTTGGCATTCATCGCGCCCATGACGTTGAAGCCGATCAGGTCGTTCGCCTCGACATAGGCTTCGATGGCCGACAGATGCGGATCGATATCCCGCGGGCTGGGCGCGTCCAGATCCGCCGCGACCCGGCGAAACGCCTCGCGCGCGGTTTCCTCGATGTCTTCGTCCATGAAGGCGCGCCGCGCGGCGATCTCGAGCGCCACGATCTGCCGCCCGGTGTCGCCTTCGAAGAAGCGGATCAATGGCTCGGGGTCAGCCGCGCCGAAAGCCTCGCGGAAACCTGCACGCACAAGTTCGGACATCGCCGCCTCGTCATAGATGCGATCCACCTGCCTGTCCCAGACCGGCCCGCCCTGCCCCGCCAGCATGTCCCGGCCAAGCTCGCCGCCATAGGCAAGCCCTTCCTCGCGCATGATAAGGACGATCTCATCCATGCCCATCAGGTCCATGAGGTGGCTGATCCGGTCGCTGCCCTGCGCGCCCTTGGCCTGCGCGGGCGGGAGCAGCGGGGCAAGCAGCCCCAGAAACAGGACAACCGGCAGCAGCAGGCCAGCCATTGCCCGGATGCAGCTGGTGATCAGGCGGCCGCGCATGTCACAATTCCTCGCCGGGATGCAGATCGGCCATGCGGCGGGCCAGAACCTCGAAACGGTTGGCCATGATCTCGTACTGGATGCCGTTCATCAGCTCGTAGACGCGCTGCATCTTGGGATGTTCCAGCGCTGCGACATAGGCTTCAAGGTCGTCATCCGAAAACGACTGGTAGACATGGGCGGCATGGATCAATCCGCTTTGGCGCATCCTCTGGCGCAATTCGCCGCGCTGATCGGCCATCAGGCTGCGCAGCGCGGGCTCGTCCAGTTCCATCGGCAGCACACCGGCGGCCGAGGCGCTGAGCAGGAAGCGCACCTGTATTTCCTCGACCGCGCGGACGGATGTATTCTGCGGATCGATGGCAGGACCCATCCGCTGCAGGATGATCAGGCGCGGCGCGCCTGTCCGCACAAGGTCGGCGATGATCTCTTCGCCATCGGCGCGCGCGGCCTCGGCGTCATCGGACAGATGCGCCGCATTCTCGACCGCAACCAGCCGTTGCCCCAGATCGGATGCGTAGAAATCGACGGCATGGGTCAGCAAGTCGTCTTCCAGCGCCCGTGCAAGAATGCTGATCGCCATGTCATGCATCAGCTCCGTGTCGAAAATCTCGGCCACCGAGCGCGACCAGTCACCGCCGAATTCCGATACGTCGCGGCCCAGCATCAGCGGCGCATCGCCGGCTGACAGGGCAATCGATTCCAGCGCCTTGTCAAAACCCGTGACGCTCAGAAACGCCTCGAGCCTGTCGCGGCCCGGCGCTTCTTGCGCGCGCAGGGGAACGGCCTGGCCAAGGGCGAGTGTCAGGAGCAGCACGCCAAGGGCCATCCGCCACATCAGGATCAGGCCAGCCGGACCAGAGCCGAAACGTGACGGGTGCATTGTGCTGCGGATCATCTGTCTTGCGTCCTTTGTCCTGAAACGGTGCCTTGATGCGGTGCGGAACCAGCCGCCCCTGCGCCAGAGCCTAAGCCATTTGTCTGGGCAGACAATGCAAAACCGGGTGAGGTTTGAAAACCGGCCGGGTCGCTGCCGAAAAGTAACCGGAAAGAATTGCGAAAAGCCCCCTTGCCACCGCCCACGGGAGAGATTAAACGCAGCCACCAGACCGCGGAGAGGTGCCGGAGTGGTCGAACGGGGCGGTCTCGAAAACCGTTGATCCTGCAAGGGGTCCCAGGGTTCGAATCCCTGTCTCTCCGCCAGTCTGGGCATGAAACCATCCTTCTCGACATTCTGATGCCACGGTGCGGTCCGGCGCTTTCGCGCCTCGGGCGGGCTTGCATTGTCGTGGTCCGGTTCAGGCCCCCTGCACGACAGCTTCGCCCAGGTCCTTGAAGGGGGCGAAATCGCGCACGCGCGCCTGCGGCAAGGTGGGAAACAGGCTGAAAAGTTCGTCGCGCGCGGCGACCGCAAGGGAACCGATCGCCTGCGGGCCCGGGTAGAAGCTTTCGGAGGGGGCGCCTGCGGCAAAGACGATCTGATGCGCCTCGAACATCAGGTGGACATAGGTCACGCCGCGACAGCCTTGCATGATGCGCGCACCGGAGCGCGGCAGCCTTGCCAGATGAATTGCGCGGACCAGCGTTTCTTCCCCGTCCCGGCGCACCAGCACCCCGTGTTGGCGCGACACGACCAGAGGGGAATGCGACCGGATCAGCGTTGGCTTGATTTCGATGGGCCGCAGATTTTCATTCCGCGCCAGTTCGGCACGGCCAACCTGGCGCCGACCGATCCAGATCAGGGGCTGCGGCCCGTTATCGCGGGTCAGCACCAGATCGCCGGGCTTGAGGGTTTCGATCGGAACCTCGCCTTTCGGCGTGGCGATCAAAGTGCCGGATGTGAAACAGACAACGCCCGTGTTTTCAACGGTAAAGAAGGATCGGTCAGCGGTCGCACCGGTGAACCGGATGCCTTCGTCATTCGGCGTGCCATTGGTGTCGAACCGGGTGTTGTCCGAATAGTCGACAGCGTTTCCGCGCGTGTCCATCGTGTTGGACTGGTTCAGGACGCCGTCGTCTGCCTGGTCCGCATACAGCTCGGAGATGTGATCGTAATAGCCCGACAGGTCGATGAAATCGTTGTTTTCAACGTCGCCGTCATCAAGCGTGCCGGTGTTGCCGATGTTGAAATCGGTGATCGTGTCCAGCCCGTCACCGGGCATGTAGAAGAAGTAATCATCGCCCTCGCCGCCGGTCAGCAGGTCGTTGCCTGCGCCACCTGCGATGAAATCGCTGCCGCTTCCGCCGTCTATCGTGTCGTCGCCCGCATCGCCGAGGATGATGTCGTTCCCTGCCCCGCCAGACAGGCTGTCACCGGGGTCCCCGGACATGGGTCCGCCACCGGTGATCACGTCGTTGCCGGAGCCCCCGATGATGGTATCGGCACCACCGCCGCCATCAATGAACACCCCGGCGGTGTCGAGGCTTGCATCAACGGCGTCGTTGCCCGAGGTCAGCCTGAACGACTCGATCTCGGAAAAGGTTCCGCTGTCGCCGTCATTGTCGGCATAGGTGCCGCTTTCGGCACCGTCAAAGATGATCGTGACCGCGTCGTTGGCAACGCGGAAATCGAGAATGTCGGTATCGCCCCCACCGACATCCTCGCCGCCCGTGATCGTCGAGGTGCCCAGGCCCGCGACAATCGTGTCGTTGCCGGTTCCGGCGTCGATCGTGTTCCCGCCGTTGCCCTCTCGGATAAGGTCATTGCCCGCGCCGCTATCGACAGTGACGGCTGATGTGCCGAAGGCGGTGAAGGTGTCGTCCTGATCGGTGAGGATGAACCCCTCGATCTCGGAAAAGGTGGCGGTGTCGGTCCCGTCTCGCAGCGTTCCGGCCTCGTTCGCGACATTGACGGTCACACCCGTGCCGGTGAGTGCCGAGGCGTCGATCACGTCGCTGTCGGTTCCGGTTGTCGCGGTCTCGCCGCCGCCGATCGTGTCGTTGCCGAAGCCGTTTGCCAGCAGGAAGGTGTCGGCGTCCCCGCCGCCTTGAATGTTGTCGGCGCCCGTGCCGCCGATGATCGTATCCGATCCGTCACCGCCGAGGATAAGGTCGTTGCCACTGCCGCCGTCGATAAGGTCATCGTCCTGCGCGCCGTCGATGGTGTCGTTGCCGCTGCCGCCATAAGCCGTGTCGGCATCGCCGCCTGCGTTGATCAGGTCGTCACCATCCGCGCCAAAGATCAGGTCGCGTCCCGATCCGCCACGCAGGGTTTCGTTGCCGGAACCGCCATGGATCGTGTCGTCTCCGCCCTGCCCGTCAAACGTGTTGGCGCCGCTGGTGGTTGCGGCATTGAAGACATCGTCACCACCGCCACCATCGACGGTCAGGGCATCGGTCTGCGCGCCGGTATTGATCGTGTCGTCACCTTCGCCCAGGAACACCTGCTCGATCTCGGTGAAGGTCACGGTGCTGACGCCATCCCCGATGGTGCCTGCTTCGGCACCGGAGAAGTCCAGCGTCAGGGGCGTGGCGCCTTCGGCCACGTCCAGCCGGTCGGTATCGGTGCCTGTTGTCGTCGCCTCACCGCCGCGCACGGTGGCATCGCTGAGGGTGCGTATGATGATCGTATCGGCATCGGTGCCGCCGTCGATGGTGTCGTTCCCCCCGCCGAGCGAGAATATCGTATCCGCGCCATCGCCGCCGCTGATCGTGTCATCGCCCTGGAAGGCTGAAATGTTGTCATCACCGGCACCGCCCTCGACGGTGTCATTCCCATCGCCGGCGGCAAGACTGTCGTTGCCTGCACCCCCGAAAAGCGCGTCATTCCCGGCACCACCCGACAGGGTGTCGTCACCACCGCCGCTGGGCGCGACAGGTGTGACCGACACGTTGTCGATGATCAGGTCGCTGTCATTGGTGCCGGTCGATGTCGGGTTGGAAAACCTGAGGGTGACAGTGTCGGTGGGTGCGACGAAGTCCACGGTGATCGTGCGGCCGGTCTCGTTCGCGATCACCTCGGTCTGTTCGGCGATGACCTGACCGTTGGCATCGATCACCCGGATCAGAAGCGTGTGATCTGCTGACCCGCCACTGATATCGAATTCGTATGCGTCCAGTGACAGCGCATAGCGCCCGCCCGCCTGGGTGGCGATTGTCTGCTGCGCCGTGCCGCCGGTGCCGCTGTTGCCGGCGTTGAACGCCATGGCATCGTTGCCATCGACGGTGTAGACATAGGTCCCCGCCCCCGTGGTGGTCCAGCCGTCCGAGCCCGCGTCAAAGTCCGCATTGGTGACCGTGACGGGACCAGCAAGGAAATCATCCCCGTGAAGAATGTCGTCGCCGACACCGCCGTCGATTGAATCGGCACCCGCACCGCCAATGACAAGATCGTTGCCCGCATCACCGGCAAGCGTATCGTTGCCGCCGCCGCCATAGATGCTGTCGTCGCCGCCGTCGCCTGCAAGACTGTCTGCACCGCTGGAGTTCGCGGCGTTCAGCACCTCGTCCCGGTCCGTGCCGTCAAACGCGCCGACCGCGTTTTGCGTATCCGAAAAGTAGATGTCGAAGCCGTTCGTCAGCGTGGTTTCAACATTGATCGAGCTTACCGTTCCGATCAGTGGATCGTCGCCATTGAACGAGGACTCGCCGATCAGGTTGTTGCTACGCGGCACGTCGTTCGGTATCGCGGCGACGCCGAAATTCTGCGACCCGATCGAGATGCCGTCCTTGAGGATCGTGTAGGTCCCGGTATCGTCGATGGAGACGTTCCAGGAGGTCTCGACCCCCTCGTCGATGGCGTTCGGTATCTGGAGGCTATACCGAAACCCGTTTTGGAATACCTCCAGTATGATCGTGTTCGTGTTGGACAGACTTCCGAACCAGATCTTGTTCCTGGTCGTGCCGTCGCCGAAGTCGAACAAGGCCTGGTAGTTGCCCCCGGCGACATTGTCGAAAGTCGCGGTAACGGTTGCCTCGAAAACGGTGGACATCTTTTTTGTGATCCTGCTCGCGCGCTCAGGCCTTTCGCACGAGCGCCTGTTGCTTTCCTTCTTGCGGCGATCAGGCCGCTGCGGTCTGGCGAGAGGGTAATCCGAGCATCCTGAACGCCCGGTAAATCACCGAATTTGATGCTTTTTTGATCAAACTCTGTCTTTTTGCGGAAACGCTGTCTGCATGATCCGCAACCGCGCCCCGAAGGGTTCGGACCGCCTGTCGCTTGCAGAACGTCACCCGCTGATACGCCCGGTATTCCGCCAGATGCAGATCAGATCCCGGATGGGGCGGACAAGTGATTGCAGCGGGTCAATGCACATGCATGACCGCAATCGCCGATGGTCGTAAGCACCGCATTGCGGGTCGCGTCAGTTGCCGCCCGGCGTCATCGTCGAGAACAGTTTCATGATCTGCATCAGGATCGGCACCAGCACGATGATCAGGTTGACCGGAAACAGGAAACCCGCCATCGGAAACAGCATCTTCACCGGCAGGGCATTCGCCTTTTCCTCGGCCTTGATGATCCGGGTCTGGCGCATTTCCTTGCTGAAGACGCGCAGGGTCTTGATCACGCTCGACCCCAGTTCCATCGACTGCCGGAACAGCACGGACAATGTGCGCGCCTCATCCAGCTGGATGCGGGTTGCAAAACTGTTCAGCGCCTCATGCATCGGGCGCCCTGCCCGCACCTCGAGCGAGATGATCGACAGATGTTGGCCGAAGCTTGGCTTGGTGTGCAGGAACTCGTGGGCCACGCGGTCGATGGCCGCCTCGACGCTCATCCCGGAATCCACGCAGACCACCAGAAGGTCCATGAAATCGGGGAACAGGCGCCGATAGGAGGTCTGGTTCGTCTTGGCCTGACGATCCAGGACGGCACTGACAAGAATGAAGACGATCCCGGAGGTCAGCCCCGCCAGCAGCAGCGCCATCGCGGATGACAGCCCCATGGAGAGGTTGACCACCAGATACCACACCAGCGCGAAGACCGCGACGGTGACGGTCAGCCGGATCATCTGGAAAACGCGCTTGGCATCGGGCGAAAAATAACCCGCACGGATCAGGCGCATGTCCAGCCCCTCGGGATCGTTGCGGCGCATCACCTCGTAGTAGTGGCGGATGTTCTCGTTTTCCGAGCCGAAGACCTCTTCGCTTCTGGCGTCGCGCTGCTGTTGCTCGACCGAGACCTGGTCCAGATTGCGGCGGATGTCCCGGCTGCGCGTCACCGCGTTGGCGATGGTGAAGATCAGGATCAGGACCGCGACGAAGACCGCGACAAGGATCAGGCTGTCATTCATTGTGGTTCACCGTTTTCCCGGGTTCAGACGTCATCGGATCAGAAATCGAATTTCACGAGCTTGTAGAGGATGAGCAGTCCAAGCCCCATCATCACCAGGATCGAGACAACGACCTCCGTGCCATAACCGCTATCCCAGACGGGATCGAAATAGGACGGCACCAGGGTCGAGATCAACAGGTACAAAAGAAAGGGAAAAACCGCCATGACCATCGCGGTGATCCGGCCTTCGGCGGAAATCGCGCGGATCTTGTTGCGCAGCATGGACCGGTCGCGGATCATTCCGGACAGGTTTTCAAGGATCTCCGACAGGTTGCCGCCGGTGGTGCGCTGGACGCTGACAGTCACCGCCACCAGGTTCAACTCGTCCGCGCCGACCCTGTCGACCATCCGCAGCATCGCATCGTCAAGTTCCGAGCCGAAGGTCAGCTGATCGCTGAGAATGCCGAATTCGCTGCCGATGGGATCGGGCATCTCGCGCCCGACAAGGGCGATGGCGGTGGTCAGCGGGTGGCCCGACGTCATGCTGCGGACGATGATGTCCAGCGCATCGGGCAGTTGCAGCACGAATTTGGCGATCCGCCCGGCACGCGCCCTCATCACCAGGGCCAGCATCACGCCGGGGCCGATGATCAGCGTCAGGACAATGCGCGGCAAGGCCTCTGCCGACAGCCATGACGCCACAAGCCAGGCCCCCAGCATGATGACCAGCGCATAGGTCAGACGACGTGGCAGGGTCAGCATCAGCCCCGACTGACGATAGAGCCGCGAGACCCACTTCAGCGACAACACGCCACCCCGGCCCAGGCCCCGATCGTTCAGCAGGCTCTGGTAGGTCGACAGATGATCGGCGCCGGACTTGAGGCGCTCAAGTCGCTCGTTGACCTCGCGGCTGGCGCTGCGTGCGCCGAAAAGGCGGCGCAGGATGGCATCCGACAGCAGAAGGACCGCGCCGAAGATGAACCCGTATATGACGATAATCGACATGAAACCCCGTCAGTGCCTTGTGGTCGGATCGAAAATGGACATGTCCACCTTCAAGCCGATCGTGCTGATATCCGTCAGGAAGCGCGGCCTGATCCCGGTCGAGCGGAACTCGCCGATGACGCGGCCGTCTTCGTCCACGCCGATGCGGTTGAACTTCATGATGTCCTGGATCTGGACGACTTCCCCCTCCATCCCGGTCAGTTCCGAAATGGCGGTGACGCGGCGCGTGCCGTCGCGCAAACGCGACAACTGGATGATCAGCTGGATCGCCGATGCGATCTGCGACCGGATGCTGAGCTGCGACATCGGCATGCCGGACATGCCCACCATCTGTTCCATCCGGCTGAGGGCATCACGTGGATTGTTGGCGTGGATCGTGGTCATCGAGCCTTCGTGGCCGGTGTTCATGGCCTGCAGCATGTCGAAAGCCTCGCCGCCGCGCACCTCGCCCACGATGATGCGGTCCGGGCGCATCCGCAGCGCGTTCTTGACCAGATCACGCTGCAGGATCTCGTTGCGGCCATCCAACGTGGGCGGGCGTGTCTCCAGCCGGACGACATGGGGCTGCTGCAGCTGAAGTTCTGCAGCATCTTCGATGGTTACAAGGCGTTCCTCATGCGGAATGAAGGCCGACAACGCGTTCAGCATCGTGGTCTTGCCCGAACCGGTCCCGCCCGAGACGACGATCGACACCTTGCCCTCGACGGCGGCCGCAAGCAACTTGGCCATGCCCTGCGGCAGCGCGCCGTTCTTGACCAGGGTTTCGAGCTGGAAAGGCCGCTTGGAGAATTTCCGGATCGATACCTGCGGCCCGTCCACGGCCACCGGCCGGATCGCGGCGTTGACACGCGAGCCATCGGCAAGACGCGCATCGACAAGGGGCGAGGATTTATCGACGCGCCGCCCGACAGAGGCCACGATCTTGTTGATGATCCGCAGCAGATGCTGTTCATCCTTGAAACGCACATCGGTACGCTTCAGCCGTCCTGCCCGTTCGATGTAGACGGTTCTCGGTCCGACGATCAGGATATCCGAGATCGTGTCATCCTTCAGAAGCGGCTCGATCGGTCCAAGGCCCAGCATTTCATCGCCAAGGTCAGAGACAAGGTTGTCCATCTCCTTGGCGTTCAGCGCCAGGTTCTGCGCCTTCACGTAATCGCGCACCAGGGGGCGCAACTCGTTGTGCAGCTGGGTTTCCTCCATCTGGTCCAGAACCGCGAGGTTGATCTTGTCCAGCAGGAAGCGATGCAGGTTCACCCGCTCCGCGACCAGATCGGGCATGCCCGCATCACCGCCCATGTTGCGCGGCGCGGCCGGCCTTGAGGGCGCGGGCGCCTCGAACAGCGGGCTTGCCGCTGCCGGTTCGGTGGCGGGCGCCGCCGGTGATGGTTTTGTGAACCCGTCCTGGCGTTCCTGATCCGGGGGCTTTCTGAAAAACCGACCTACCACCTTGGATCCTCCCGTCGCATCTTCTTCATTTCACGATCACCTTCGTGCCGACCGCGACCTTGTCATAGAGTTCGATCACATCGGCATTGGTCAGGCGGAAGCAGCCGGAGGTCTCATAGCCGCCCACGGTTTCCGCGCTGTTGGTGCCATGGATCCGGTAAAGCGTGTCCCGCCCCCCGCTGAAGAGATAGATCGCCCTTGCGCCCAATGGGTTATAGGGACCGGAGGGCACGAAACCGGGCAAGGACGGATCGCGGCGGCGCATCTCGGCCGGGGGGCGCCATTCCGGCCACTGCGCCTTGCGTCCCACCGTCGTGGTGCCGGTCCAGACAAAGCCATCGCGCCCGACGCTGATGTCGTAACGTGCGGCCTGGTTGTTGCCCAGCACCAGATGCAGGCTGCGATCGGTGTTGGATATGATGATCGTGCCCGGCGCTTCGCGGCTATCAAAGGCCACGATCCGGCGCGACGTGGGGCCGTGATCGCGCGGCACCCGCTTCAGCTCGGCCATGGCCACCCCGGGCAACAGCACAAGGCCGCACAGGGTCCCAAGCAGTCCGCGACGGGTCACGTGCCTTGTCATGCCAGTGCCACCTTTTCCGCAAGGATCACGTCATTGGCGTATTTCGTCAGCGCTTTCAGCATCTTGGAGGACGAGTTTACATCGCTCAACGTGACCCCGCGGTCCATCGCCTCGGCCAGCTGGTCATGCTCGTCCGGCAGGTAGTCAAAGGGTGTGTCGCCGAACAGCTGCTTCAGCTTGGCCTTGGGGATACGATCACTGCCGAAAAGGCCCTTTTGCCGCTTGTTGATCAGGACGGTCACCGGTTTCCTGGGGCCGTCGATGTCCTTGATGCTTTCCAGCAGATCCATCGTGTGCTTGATCGAGGGCAGGTTCATCTCGCAGACGATGGTCACGGTGTTCACGCCGGACAGCACATCCTGCCGCCAGTCGGTTTCGTAATAGGGGATGTCGAGGACGGTATGCGCATGCTGCAGCGTCACCACATCCAGCATCCGCAGGACCATCTCGTAGCAGTTCAGGCTGGTCACGACCTCGCGGCGCTTGAAGGAATAGACGATCATGCCGTGCTCGTGCTTTTGCTGCAGCAGGTTCACGAATTCACTGTCGATGCGGCTGGGGTTGGAAATCACGCTGTCCAGGTTGAAACCCGAGGTGAGGTTAAGAAGATAACCACATGATCCGGTTGAGAAATCCAGATCGAACAGGGCAACGCTTCCCTTGGATCTGTCCTTGGCCGTGGCGCGCGCCAGTATTTCGGACAAGCACACCGCCACCGTCGTGGCCCCAGCGCCGCCCACGGCGGAAATCACCGCATGAACCCGTGTGCTGGATTGCTTGGAGGTGCGGATCCCGCTCTGGATCGCATTCAGGAACTCGCCGAAATTCACCGGCTTGCGCAGCCAGTCATGAATCTTGAGCTTCAGAAGCTTGCGCACCTGCGCGTCATCCAGCGCCTCGGACACGATGACAATGGGCACGTCACCATAATGCCCCCGGACCGAAGACAGCATTTCCAGCTCGTCCGCGCTGACACTTGCGATGTCCATCACGATGACGTCGGGTGCGAATACGCCGGGCGCGCGCATCATCTCGTCGAAGGTCGCGACTTCCCGCTGGAAATGCGACATCTTCTCGACATGGTCCGAGATGACCGAGAATTCGGGTTGACCGGTATCAAGGATCAGCACCGTATTCTTGCGCATCTTCGTGCGCGCGGGAAGAATATCGTTTTCAATCATATTCATATCGTGTTTGACAAATCTTCGCTGGTGATGGTGACGGGATGCGCTGGGATGGTGATGTTGTTCAGCCCCAGCAAGGCGCCGAGAAAGAAGAAGTTGAAGGTCAGGTTCCGCGTCTCGACCGTGATCGACACGACCGGCCCGCCCGGACGCCCGACATAACCCAGACCCGAACGGTAGTAGGTGACGCGGATATTCGCCGGGGTGATCAACCCGTTCAGGTCACACATGCCCAGTCGTGTGTTCGCCACAGGGCCACAGACCCCGTCGCTGCCAAAGACCAGACGGTTCAGGCCCGTCTGGTCGCAGGCGGTTGCGCTGTCCGCACCACAGACGACGGTAACGGCCGCCGCGGGCACAGGGCCACCCTGTGTCGGCGGATTCGACGGATAGTCCGCGGTAAACGGGGCCATGTCGACAACGGGATCCGAGACAGCAAGCATTCTTGCGCCGAATTGCATGGCCTTGACGGTCTGGTTCCATTGCACCATCGCCACGCTGAATTCGATGAAAGTGGCGAAGGTCAGCAGGATGATCGGAAAAACGATCAGCCCTTCGACCAGTGTCGCGCCTTCTTCGGCGCGACGGAACATCTTCATGCGCCTCACCATCCCATGTATCTCTGGTTATGGGTGTAGGTGAAGGTGAACCCCTCCAACTCGATCAGGCGCATGAGCGGCGAGCCGGTGTAGGTCAGGCTTCCCGTCACGGTGACGATATCCGCAGCACCGGGATTGCTGGGCGGGGTGGCGGGCGTGATCGTCAAATCTGCTGCATCGGTCCAGCCCGGCACACGGGGTGCGCCGGTGCCTGCAGGATTGCCGAAAAAGGCCAGGTTGCGGGCAATGTCCTGCGTGCATGTGGTGAAAGGCGCCGTGGCGCGGCACCGCGACCAGTAGCGCGCCGCGTCACGCACCCCGACCTGGACCTGATGACGCTGCCAGAAGACATTTCCGAACTCCAGGATACCGACCGCGAAGATCGTGACCACGGGCACGACGATCAGCGTTTCGGTCAACAAGGCAGCCTCGGTCCCCGAAACAAAGCTTCGGAGCCTCTGCAGAATGCCTTGTCTGTTCACGCGGCGCATGGTCAGTCAAATACCTCGGAATATCGGAACGCAGACAACCGTCCGCGCCCCGGAAAAAGCATCCAACCTGTGCCGACCGGGAAAGCGCCGGGCGGATCCCGAGGGACCCGCCGGGTGCGGTTCTTCAGCCCCCCACCACGATCGTGGTGTTCGAGGCTGCCGGTGGGAACGGGTTGATCGTATGAATTGCCGTGTTTCCCTCGGCGGCATTGCCTGCGCCGAAACTGACGGAATCACGACGGTTCATGTAATCCGCGCAAGCCGAAAGACTGGCCAGCATCATGACCGCAACCAGTGCCTTACTTCTTTTTGACAAGCGCATCGTCAAACTCCAGATCAATCATGTGGCCATAGGGACCGATGATGCCTTCGCCATCCACGAAGGACCGGATCATGTCCTTGTTGACTTCCAGCATGCCCAGCAGGAACAGCTCGACATCGTTGGAAGGCCTGGAATTATCCAGCGGCGACAGAAGCGTTTCATTGGGGGTGCTCGGGCGCACAAGGCGCGGCGTCACCAGGATCACGAGGTCGGTCTCGCGCTTTTGAAACTCGGTCGACCGGAACAGCGCGCCCAGAACCGGGATCTGCCCGATCCACGGAACCTGCTGCACGTTGCGTTCGTTGTCGGTCTGCAGAAGGCCCGCGATCGCAAAGCTCTGGCCGTCGCGCAGCGACACGGTTGTGTCGGCGCGGCGCGTGATGAAGGCGACGTCACCGGCGGCCGTCGGGGCCGAGGTGTCGATATCGCTGACCTCGGGACGGATCCGCAGGCTGATCATCGAATTGTCCAGAACCACGGGCCGGAAGTTCAGACGCACACCGTATTCGCGGTAATCGGTCCCGCTGACTGTGACATTGCCGTTCTGGTCGCGCTCGAACGAGTCGATCG
The DNA here is from genome assembly GCF_048006315.1 of Seohaeicola sp. Classification (GTDB taxonomy): domain Bacteria; phylum Pseudomonadota; class Alphaproteobacteria; order Rhodobacterales; family Rhodobacteraceae; genus Seohaeicola. The sequence goes on from NZ_CP180350.1 coordinate 326,893, forward strand.
GAACCTCGCCGCCGACGACGAAGTTCGCCTCGACCCCGTTCGATGTCACAAGGGTCGGGTTTGCCAGGCGACGGGCCATGCCCTTGGTTTCCAGCGCATTGATGACGATATCGATATCGGCGCCTGCCCCGGCCAGAAGGTTGCCCACGAAGCTGCCGAAGGGCACGCTGCCGCCCCTGCTTCCCGTGGTCATGCGGTTGCTGTTCAGCTCGACACCCAGTTCACGACCGGCGCGGCGGCTGACCTCGAGGATGCGGACATCCAGTTGCACCTGCTGCGGATCCGTGATGCGGACCGCGTTCAGAACCGGCTGGTCGCTGAATTGCTGGGCGATTTCGATCACGCGGTCCATCGACGGTCCGTCGCGTACCTCGCCCGACACGCGCACGCGCCCGTTGACATTGGCAACCGTCACATTCGCATTGGGAACGGCGCGGTTGATCGCCTGCTGCAATTCGTCGAAATCGACGCGCACATTCAGGATCATCGCGCCGATCAGTTCCTTTTCGGGACCGTAGAAGGATACGTTCGTGGCGCCGGGGCTGTTGGCCTGCACATAGACCGACATGTTCGTCAGCGGAAACACATCCGCCACGGCCGAGTTGCCAACCACGATATCGCTGAAGGCGCGATCCGTGCGGACAGTCAGGGTGAAGCCCGGTTTCAACCGCACCGGTTCCACAGCGCTGTCACCGCCCAGTGCGACAAGCTGCTCCTGGGCTTCAAGCGTGGCGGGCATGGCCGCCAGCGCCGCGATCACGACAGCAAGGGACATTGCGCGCGCCGCAAAGCGCGACACCCCCTGCCCCAAACCTGTCAACCTTTCCATCATGTGTCTCATGTTCGTCCCGCTCCGTTTTGTGGCGTCTTGTGACGCTCTGTTCGCCTCTGGTTCTGACTTCTGCCGCGTCATTCCGCGGCAGGCTGATCGGTTCCTACTGTGTATTCCTGACGCTGCCCGTTGCGCGCCACGCCGATGGTGACAAAGCTGGGCTTGGGGGGTTGCACTTCGATCACCCTCTCGATGATCACTTCCTTCTCGACCACCTGGGGTTCGACCGTCCGGGCGGCGGCAAGGTTCTCTTCGACCTCGGCCAGTTTCCCGGTCACATCGCTGCCCATGTTGCGGATCATCTCTTCCAGCGCGGCAAGGCGCGCGGTCTGCTCGTTCTGGCGCTCCGCTTCGATCCGGCGGGCGGCCTCATCGGCTGCGGCCTGTTCGGCGGCAAGGGTGGCCGATGTCGAGGTCATGTTCAGCTCGTTCAGCGTCATGCGGCTGGGCTCTTCCGCATCGGCCGACACCACGTTGCGCAGCGCCAGCGACAGCGTGCCGACGGTGGCGCCAAGGGTCAGTTTCTGCGCCTCTTCGGTCGTGACCTCGAATGTCACGGTGCGCACCACGCTGGGTTGGTCGCGGGTGTCATCGGCGGTCTGGTCGATGGCGACGACACGAACGCCCTGCAGCAGGACATCAACGAAGGCCTCGCCATCGCGACCGCCTTCGCTGCGCGTCAGCAGGACATCGACGCGGTCGCCCGGAAGAACGAAACCGGCGACACCCAGCACGTCATTGACGCGGATCGACACGGCCTTCATGCCCGGCGAAATCGCCGTCGACAGCTTGGCGCGCTGTCCGGGGTTGGTGATCTTGGCCGACAGCACGGGTTCGCCCCGTTCGATCGAGGACAGCACGAAACGCGCGGTATCGTCGGTCCGGCCTTCAAGATCGGCGATGCTGGTAAATGCGCCTTCGGGCAAGGTCTGGCTGGCCCAAGGGATGACCTGCAGCTTTTCCACCGTGATCCGTTCACCGAAACGCATCGGGTTGCGGGCCACGACGATCGTGTTCTGCACTTCGCCGCGTTCGCTGCGGGCTGCCTGCTCAAACTGCTGGCGCTGGGTATCCAGATAGGATTGAACCCCGAATACGGCCGCGACAGCCAGAACCATGGCGATTGCTATGCTCAGAAACGTAGAGGCCCGCATTCCGACAATCCTATTGCTCTGCCTTTGCGACACAACTCCGGCCAGCTATTCCCTGGCGTCTGCTGCGCCGAGACCGAAAAAATGCCGCTGATAAATGGGAAACTCTTCACCAGAGCCTTGAAAAACAGGCTACTACCGTGAAGAGAGTTTAATGAACATTCCCCGGTTTGAAAAATGGAAACCGGGGAATGGCAATAGTTAAGGAGACAAGTTGTCAAAGTGAGACAGTAAAAGCCGCCCTTTGATCCTTATTGTGCGCCACCGGCACCGAATGTCGTGGAAATCCAGGTCGCCCAACCACCCCAGGCCACCCCAAGGTTGGTCCCGAACAGGGCAACGGCAGTGATGACCGCTGCGGTCAGCAGGCCCAGCAGGATGAGGTATTCGGTCAGCGCGAGGCCGTCTTCTTCCTTGCGGAAGGCTTGCAGGGCGGTGATTGCTTTGTTGAGCATGTTAATTCTCCGATGCGTTCAAGTTGTTGGTTTAAAAAGGCTCAGGCCCCCGCCTCGCCCTGATTCCGCCACAAAGGCCCGTACATTTACGTTTGTTCACCCAAGGCGGCATGGCTTTGCCTTCCTTATGCCACAATCATTCGTCTACCCACCTGGATAGATCAAGCCTCGGTTGATTTTATGGGGTTCGAAAGCAACCATTCCCGCAATTTCGAGAGGATTGTTCACGTTTTGCGAGAAGAAGCCTATACTTTGGAATAGGGTATTATTCGCAATTCCGAGAAGCTTGATGCCACTATTCTACCCTGATTCAAGGAAGTGATTCGGCAGTCAGGAAAACGCGTATCTGAGAAACAATATAACCTTTAGCGTAACTCTTATCTAACGATAACGTAAGCCGCCGCCCAGCCCTTTTTTTGGCCCCAGGCGAATACCCCTTGGTTCAGCGGACCAGAAAGGCCTCGTCTCTGAATGCAAGATCGGTTGTGCCAAGCCCTTCGTTGGTCAGGTCGACGATCTCTCCGGCGATCACATCATCGATGACGGGTGTCGTCAGGAAGAACTTGCCATAGGCGATTATGCGCAAGGGCACGGATGTGCCCGTTGGCGGCGTGGCGTCACAATCAGCAAAGGCAACGTACATGTAACGCCCGTCCCTTACAGAAGGACGCGCAGAACTGCAGCTGTTCACAAGCGGGTCCGAATTCCGGACATTGTTGCCAAGCGTGCCCACATTCGCCCGCTCATAGGCATAGACATCATGACGCGAGGGCGTGCCAAGGTTCGGGTTCCGCACGATGTCACCTGCAGGATAGGCCTGCGGCGCGATCGCCGATGCAATGGATGCGGCCTGCGTCGGATAATTAAATCCGAGATAGAAGTCATAGGGCCAGACATATCCGTTCGCCCCCGATGGCCGTGTCGTTCCGCCGACCTCGACGCTACCGGATGAAAACTCTGTCGAATAGTTCGATGGAAATCCCATTGCATCGATCCTGTCCCCATCGTAGCGCCAGTTGCTGGTGTTGAAATCCCCGGGGTCGATGGATGTATCGGTGACCATGTCGCTGAAGGTATCATCCACATCTCCATCGCATTGATTGCCCTGCAGCACGAAGCCCTTTCGAACGATCTCATCGCTTGCGATACCCCTGACCTGGTTCTGGCTGTAAAGGCCGAAACGCGTATTGAACCAACGATCCAGCGACGTTATCTGACCGGTCCGCGTCTCAAGCGCGTCCAAGGTCACATTGCACCCGTCAAGTTCTTGTTCCGTCGTCAAAATCTGCCTGTAAGCCGGCAGTTGAAGGTTCCCGACATTCAGCAGGTCACCCAGATTGAGGAAGCCGAAATTCCCGGTGTTCGAACCAAGTCGCAGCTTGATCAGCCGCGCGTGGAACCAACCCGCATTGAACGCGTCGACAATCGAAGGGTAGCCCGTCGCCCCTGTGGGCACCGGATTGCACATGAACAATGGGGGGGCTTGACAGGCGACTTCCCGATAGGTCGCCACGGCCTCTGCCGCGATGGGGACGTCCGCGACGGGATTGGCACCCGGAAAGAACAGTCCGAAAAACGGATTGAGATCTTCGGACTGCGCGCGCACAAAGATGAACCGCGCCTCTGACTGGTCGGTCGCGCAGGTCGTGCTGCTGGTGTCATTGGTGACGCACAGGTCAAAATCGATCGCTTCATCGTCGCTTGCAGGCAAACCTGACAGGAAGACGACGGCGTATTCGTCTGGATCATTCGCGGCACCAAATGTCAGCATGATCGCCGCATTCTCGTCGGTCTGCCCAAGAAAGCTGACGGTGTTGTCGATGTTCCGCATGGCCGCGATCGCGCGGTCGATGGAATCCACGCCGCCGTCCAGTTCGCGCGCCCCGGCCAGGGCCAAGGCGTCGGCGGCCGCCTGAAGATCCGAATTGGCGTTGTTGCCGCGACTGATGTCGATCACAAGCAGCGCCATTCCGACGAAAACCGGCATGAACAGCAGGGTCAATACCAGCGCATAGCCGCTGTCGGATCTCAGGAAACGCATATGGGCAATCCTTTCGGATCAGGTTCAAATGGTTGGATTGAAGGCGCCGCAACCGCACCGCATTATAACTCGCAACCTGTAATCAACCCTACCGAGAAACCGGCACATGGCGCCCTCTGCGCTTTCGCCCGATTATGCAGAATGCTTAAATCCCTGTAAACTGGGGCTTCATCACATCTGCAAGGCCCGCGGCAAGAGGGTCAGGATCGCCCCGAAAACCATGGGCACCGCATAGGGCACCGCCCGGGATGCGGCGATGTCCGTCATGCGGGCGCGGATCCGCCCCCTGTCCGAGGGGAAGCGGCGCGCCAACAGCACGGCGACCAGCATGATGACCGATCCGATCAGCAGAAAGACCACATAGACAGGCAACAGTCCCCAGCCCACGAAGACCCCGAGCGGCAGGTAGAGTTTGACATCCCCTGCCCCCATCCCGCCAAGCATCCACATCACGAAACCCAAGCCGAACAGCAGCAGTCCCGCCATGAGATCGGGCAGTGCCCCGTCAAAGCCGCGCAAGGCCAGAAGCGCCAGCACCATGGCCGAGAAGATCGCCACATCGCGGTTGCGGATGCGCAGAGCCAGAAAGTCCTGCCAGGCCACATGGGCCAGAAAGGCAAAGCACAGCCACAACATGAACTGATGCGCCAGGTCCATGGCTCAACCCGTGGTTCGCGTCGCTCACTCAGATCCCGCGCAAATCCCCGCGCGACCGGCGCTGGTAGGAGGACGAGTTTCGCAGCAACTCCAGGTTGTTGGCCGCGAATTCGTTGCTTGGGTCCATCTCGTAGGCGATCAGGAAGTGCCGACGCGCCACTTGCAGATTTCCGCGCAGCAACTGGGAATACCCGTAGTTGTTGTGGAATTCGATCCGGTTGCCGATGATCGGCTGCAGCTTGCGATAGGCCATGTCGGACTGATCGAAGCGGCGCAGCATGTCGGAGCTGGCCGCATAGCCCAAAAGCGCCTGCGGATCGTTCGGTGCCACCTCCAGCGCGCGTTTGAACAGCGCATTGGCCTTGCCGTAGTTGTTGTTCGTGAACTGAAGCTTGGCTTCGACAAGCAGCTGGTCGTCGGGATAATAGTCACGGTCCGATGTATCGGCGACGGTCGAGACATTGTCCCCGAATGACGAGAATTCGCCGATCCCACCTTCGGTACATGCTGTAAGCCCCACGAGGGACATGATAATTATGGCGGCGCGCATTTTTTCGGCCCAACTTTGCTGCTCAATTCCACAAAATGTAGTGTGAACAGGGCAAATCTGTAAACTGGCATTAAATTGTGCCATGCGTGTTGTGCCCTAATTACAACTTGGGGAACTCAATTATACTACTTTAGAATAGGGCATTCACCAGAAATACAGTCTGATCAAATACCAACCGCCCGTCGCATGGGCGGCAATCGTGAAACCATAGACCACAAGCGCCAGGCCTGCCTGGCCCTGTGACATGGGCGCCTTTTCGGCACACTCGGTGTCCGGACGGAAAAACACCAGGCCCCCAAGGCAAACGAGGGCGATCAGGGACATCGATTCCTGTACGAATGACAGCGCGGCGGCGCCCGCGGAAATGGTCAGGATCACGTGCATCCCCGTGCGCGGGCTGAAGGTGGCAAGGATCTGGCGCAGGCAACGCCCGCCGTCCAGCGGCAACAGGGGCAGAAGATTGATGAAGTTCAGCGCGCCGATCGCCGTGCCGAGGGCGAAGAAGAAAGTGTAGAACCCGGGCATTGCCCCCTTGAACAGGCTGGCTGCGACCAATGCGACGACCATCGGTGCGATGCTGAAGCCCGCCCCCATGATGGTGACGAAGAAGTCCTGCGCCTGTGTCGGTATCCTGCGCTGGGACACTGGAATGTTCGACACCAGCGGCGCCAGCCGGAACCGCGCATCCGTGTGACCCAGCTGGCGATGGGCCATGACATGGCCAAGTTCATGCAGCAGCAGCGCAAGAACAAAGGCGCTGCCGAACAGCGGTTTCAAGACGAGGATGGCCGCCAGAGACATCAGGATCCATGTGCGCAGCGACCCCAGCTCGACTTGCGGAAGCCTGATCTGCCCCCCCTGCGTCACAAGCGATCCGGCAAGGGCGCGCAGGGTCAGTGCACAAATCAGCGCAGCAGACAGGATTTCAAGCATTTCCGGCTCCATTGTTTCCTGAACACTGCAAGATTGCATAATACTCCGGGCATCTATTGGCCGGGTTTGTGGTCTTTGCGTGGCAAATCCAAAACTCAACCTGCGAATTTACTGAACATTGTTTCAGGTTGCGTTACAAAAAAAGACCTGTCCGACCTGGCTGATGCCACTTCCGCCGTCAGATCATCCGGCGCGGATCATTGGCGTCCCGCAAAGGTCCCTTTGGCCGGATTTCCGCCGTCAGTGCGCTTGCGGGCAGCAGGCTGCGCAAGGCGCGAACCTCCTTGCGCGTGGCGTTCCACAGCCCCTCAAGCCGGTCGGGAAGGCGTTCCATGTCTGACGGAGACATCTCGAGAACCTCGTCCTCGAGCGTGCCCAGAACGCTGTGCAGGCGCCGCGCGCCAAAGGTGGCGGCCTGACCTGCGAACCCGTGCAAGCGGTCCCGCAAGATCTGCCGGGGGCCATGCAGGCCTTCGCGGATTTCGGACAACGCCGTTTCTGCCTCGGTCGTGAACTGGTCCAACAGACTGCCAAGCTTTTCGGGGCCAAGCGTATCATGCAGCAGGTTCAGAACGTCCCTGTCCAGCAAGGGCGGCAGCGCGCCCCCACCTGCCCCGAGCGCAGCATCCGGTTGCTGGTCTGCCGTGGTGGCAGGGGTGCCCCGCATCACGCGACGCAGCCCTTCCCAGCGCAGCGGTTTGATCACCACATCCTCCATGCCCGCGTCCCTGAAGCGGCGCAGATCATGATCAAAGACATGCGCGGTCAGGGCCACGATCCGTGCCTTGGCCGATTTGCCCTTTCCGGCGCGAATGGCCTTTGCCGCCTGCACGCCATTCATGCGCGGCATGTTGATGTCCATGAAGATCAGGTCGTAGGCCTCGGCTGCGGCCATCTCGACGCCCTGGCTGCCGTCAGAGGCTTCGGCTACCTTGTGCCCGTCCAGTTGCAGCATCTCGCGCAGGATGAAACGGTTGATCTCGTTATCCTCGATCAACAGTACCGAAGACCGGGGCACATCCGACGGATCGGTCAGAACCTCGCTGACGGCAGTGGGCAATTCGACCGGCGGCAGGGACAGGCTGATCCAGAACAGGCTGCCCTCGCCCAGAACGCTTTCCGCGCCCAGTTTGCCGCCCATCGCGCCGACAAGCCGTTTGACGATCCCCAACCCAAGCCCGGTGCCTTCGGTCTTGCGCGCGGCGGTATCCTCCAACCGCACGAAGTCCTCGAATATCCTGTCCAGTTGGTTCTGTGCGATGCCGGTGCCGGTATCGGCGATCTGGATCTCGATCCTTTGGCGCCCAAGGATCAGCCCCTGGGTATCGGGGGCCACATCCACATCGACCGTGATCTGGCCATCGTTGGTGAACTTGATGGCGTTTCCGATCAGGTTGATCAGGATCTGACGGATCCGCACAGGATCGCCCCGGAACCATCCCATCTGTTCGGTCGACTTGTGCAGCATCAGGCTGTTGGACTTGCGTTCGGCGGCGGGGATCAGGCTGCGCGTGACATCGGCCAGAAGCGCATCCAGATCGAAGACGCGTTCGGTCAGGTTGATGCCCATCGAACTCGATCTCGGTCAGGTCCAGCACATCGTTGATATGCCCCAGCAAAAGCTCGCCGGATGATTGCAGGATATCCAGGTAATCCTTGATGTTCCGGCCATCGGTATTGGTGCGCATCAGTTCGATCGCCCCAAGGATGCCCGTCAACGGGGTGCGCATCTCATGGCTCATGACGGCCAGGAAATGCGCCTTGGCGCGTTCGCTGGCCAAGGCCTTGTCGCGTGAGGCGCGCAGATCCTCTTCGACGGCAAGACGGGCCGAGATATCGCGCAGAAAGAACACGTGGATCGTGTTTCCCTCGCGCAGGGCCGTGCCAAGGGACACCTCTATCGGGAATTCGCGCCCCACCGCATCGCGACCGACCATCTGGACGCGTTCGACATCAGGCATGTCCATGCGCGCCAACGACAGGGCGCGGCCATCCATCTCGAAGATGAGTTCACCGATCACAAGCCCTCGGGCGATGCTGCTGGCCATGCCGAAGACCTGTTCGGCCGAGCGGCTGAAGCCGGAAATGATGCCCGCGTCATCGGTGACGATGATCGCATCCTGCGAGGTGTCCACAACCGTTTCAAGGCGCGCGCTGACCAGCCTGTTTTCCCTTGCGCGCTGCAGGTTGATCCGGGAAATCCGCCAGAACACCGAGGCCAGCAGCGCAGTCGAGGCAAAGAGGACAAAGGCCGCCGACACAAGCAGAAGAAGCGATCGGCCCAGGTCCTCCTGGATAATCGTGTCCTTCTGCTGCACCATGCGATCCGCCGTATCGGTCAGCGTCTCCAACGCGGCGCGGACCACCTCCAGGTCCTCGATCAACTGTGGAAGCGCCGTCATCAACGCGTCATCGCTGAGCATGAAGTAAACGGCCAGCTTTTCGTTCTCGGACGCAAACGCCGCCAGCGCCGCGTTGGTCTCAATCCGCAATTGCGCCTGTCCCAGGTACGAGGGTCTGGCGATCGTCGTCTTCAGCGCATCGATTTCCGCCACCAGATCGCCAAAACGCCGTCGCAACTGACCGATTTCGGGCCGGTCCTCGTCAGTGGCACGCAGAACCGCCAATTCAAGCAGCAGAAAGGATGATTCCAGATGGTGGCCGGCGCTGTGGATGGACCGGCTTTCAAAACGGCCCAACCAGTCGATCTGCTGCCAGATCCTTGGGGCCTGCACCATCAGAACGGCCAGTGACAGCAACCCGAAGACTATGGCGATCACGGGCAGGACACGCAGCCCGAACCTGTCTGCGGAAGGATTAGGGCGGTTCTTGTCGGTCACGATCCCTCATCCATCAACAAGCGCCCCGTCAAGCATCATGCAACGCAGTCTGGGCCAGTTTTCATGCCTGGTCCAGATGACAATCCCCTCTAACGCCTGGCCGGTGCAATTGTCTTTGGGCAAGTGAATATCTTTTGGTTGATCTTGCATCAAAAGCGTAGTGGTAAATTTTCAGGATCTCTATAAAATACTGGCTGCCTACAAATTCGCGGGGTCAGCCTGCTCACTTTGTAAAACGTGGAAAGTTAAACGTGAAATCCAGAATACTGATCGCGGACGATCATGACCTCGTGCGCGAGACGCTGGCCTCCTACCTGGCTGCTGCCGCGAATGTGGATGTCAGCCAAAGCCGGGATCTGGACGGTGCGCTTGAGCAGATAGGCAGCCATGGATCATTCGACCTGGTCCTTCTGGACCTGACTATGCCCGGCATGACCATGCCAAGCGGCCTGATACGCTGCCTTGATGCGAACCGCCCCGGTCCTGTCGCCCTGTTGACCGGCACTTCCTCGGAAGAGATCGAGCGTCGCGCCATCATGGACGGTGCTGCCGATTACCTGCCCAAGACGCTGTCGCCGGATGCCCTGGTCGCGCGTGTCAGGCGGATCCTGGCAGGCGAAGCGGCCCATCCGTCGGATACGAAGCACGCGGACAATGATGCCGATGCTGTCGGCACGCCGGTTCTGACGCGCCGGGAAAAGGATGTGCTGCAAGGGGTCTGCGCGGGAAAATCCAACCGGGAAATCGCCCAGGAACTGGATGTGCAGGAAGTCACGGTCAAGCTGCATGTCAAGACCCTCAGCCGCAAGCTCGAGGCGCGCAACCGCACCCATGCGGCCCTGATCGCGCGTGATCTGCACCTGATCTGATCCCATGCCGGATGGGCATGAATGAAAAAGCCGGGCGATGCCGCCCGGCTTTCGCATTTTCGCTTGATGGGTTTGGGTCAGCCGCGGCGGCGGCGTCCGCCTGCGCGGCCACCCCGGCCGCCTTCGCCCTCGGCGGAAGGCGCGCGGTTGAACCGGATCCATTCCCCGCCCGAGGCATCGTTGTTGGTCAGGAAGTTGGCGGCGCGGATCGCCTCCATCTCGGATCCGGCGCGCGGCTTGGTCGACCCCAGCCCGGTCAGCTGGCAGAACAGTTCCAGATCCATGTCGTCGGGCACGATGATGCCCGCCGCGGCCAAGGCCAGCTTCTTTTCCTCGATCTTCGACATCGGCACCGGCAGCGCGATGGGGTTCATGATCGCCGAGGTCATGCCGGCGGTGATCGCCATCGGCAGGAAGGCGTTGTTGATCCCGTGACGGTTCGGCAGGCCAAAGCTGATGTTGGATGCGCCGCAGGTCGTGTTGACGCCCAGTTCCTCGCGCAGGCGGCGCACAAGGGCAAAGACCTGCAGGCCGGCGGTCCCCATGGCACCGATCGGCATGACGAGCGGATCAACCACGATGTCATGGGCGGGGATGCCGAAATCGGCGGCGCGCTGGACGATCTTTTTCGCCACTTCGAAACGCACGTCGGGGTCTTCGGAAATGCCGGTGTCGTCGTTTGAAATGGCCACGACCGGCACGTTGTATTTCTTGACCAGCGGCAGCACGAATTCCAGCCGTTCCTCTTCGCCGGTGACCGAGTTCAGCAGCGGACGGCCTTCGGTGACCTTCAGCCCCTCTTCCAGTGCGGCGGGAACCGAGCTGTCGATGCACAGCGGCACATCGACCAGCCCCTGCACCAGTTCCAGCATCTTGCGCATCAAGGGCGGTTCGGTCTCGTTCGGGTTGGGGTTGGAGTTGTAGACGACACCCGCATTCACATCCAGCACCGTGGCCCCCGCGGCAACCTGCGCCAGCGCATCCTTTTCGACGGTCGAGAAATCGCCCGCCTCAAGCTCGGCCGCCAGCTTCTTGCGCCCCGTGGGGTTGATGCGCTCGCCGATCACGCAGAAAGGCTGATCAAAGCCGATGATTGCGGTCTTGGTCTTGGATTCGATGATCGTGCGGGTCATGGGTCAGCTTATCCTTGGGTCTGTGCGGCCGGCACGCCAGAGCGCCCGCCATGTTGAATGGCCCAGTTGGCATTGGTCGCGATGCCGCCAAGCGGGAAGAAATGGACATGTTCGATGTTGAAATCCGGGTTCGCCGCCTTGTGCGCGGCCAGTTCCACCAGAACATCCGTCGGCTCGTAAGGCAGCAGCAGCTTGGAGACATCCATCGCGCGTTTCTGCAGAACCTTGAGGCTGGGACCAACGCCGCAGGCGATGGCGAACTTGATCAGCGTCTGCAGCTTGGCGGGACCCGCGATGCCGATATGGATCGGCAGGTCGATGCCTTCGGCGCGCAGACGGTCGGCCCATGCGATGATCGGCTTGGCGTCGAAGGCGAATTGCGTCGCCATCGCCATCTTGGCGTCGGTGCGTTCCGAAAACGCCTGCTTCCAGCGCAGCGCCTCCATCACGATGCGGTCGCCGCCATCGGTGTCGATGTCGCGGTTCCCCTCGGGGTGGCCTGCCACGTGCAGGCGGGTGAAACCGTCGAACAGACCGGTTTCCATCAGCTGCATCGAGCTGTCGAAATCGCCCGCGGGCGTGCTGACGCCACCGCCCAGCAAAAGCGCCTGATCAACGCCCGCCTCGCCCTTGTAGCGCGCGATCCAGTCGGCCAGCGTGGCGCGGTCCTTGATGATGCGGGCCGGGAAATGCGGCATGACCGGATAGCCGTCGCGCGCCAGGCGGCGGGCGGTTGCGACCATGTCCTCGATCGGGGTGCCTTCGATATGGGCGATGTAGACGCGCGTGCCTTCGGGCAGCAGGGCGCGAAAATCCTCGACCTTTTCGGCGGTGCGCGGCATCACCTCGATCGAATATCCCTTCAGAAAGGCCTCGACCTGCGCATTCACCGGACCTGTGCCCGAGGTGTGGCTGTCGTCACGTTTGCGGAAATTCAACAGTGCCATTGCGGCCTCCCACAGGCGCGGCAGGGTCGTGCTCATTCAGCAGCGGCCCATCCGTCATTGGCGATCAGGGCCTTGATCCGGTCCTGGTCATATTCGGCCTCAAGCCTTGCGGCCTCAAGCTCGGCGATATCCGAGGGGCTGTCGCCCTCGACCGTGTAGGGATCTGCCTTGCGCCATTCGGCAAGGTAGTCATCCGTGCCCGCCGCACCCGTCTTCATCGCGGCACGGTCGATGGCCTGCTCGAAGCGTTCGGCCAGCTGACGTTTCGCGCCGCTGCGGCCCCGACCAACGATGACCTGGGCAGGTATGTCGCGCCAGTAGACGATGGTGACATCCGGCATTGATTGATTCCCCTAATACGGTTCGCCCTGTCTACTGCCCTTCCCTTGCGACAAAGAGGCGGTTTTCGACAGATGGGCCGCGCCTTGCGACCTCGACCTGTGTACACCGCATCGGCCTGCCCGCGCCACGGGTCGGGATCGGAAAAATCCTAAAGATGATCTTGAGCCAACCGGAACGCTTGCGCGCCGCTCATGATCTCACTACCTTTAGGACAACTCGAAATGGAGGGCGTGTTCCAATGACGCCCAAGCGTCCCGAAGGTGCGGGCGCGTTCCCGATACCGGTCGAAAGCCCCGCGCCGACACCGCCCGATACAGCGCAGCTTTATGCGGCGCTGGATCTGGGTACGAACAGTTGCCGCATGCTGATTGCCCAACCCAAGGGCAACCAGTTCCATGTGGTCGACAGCTTCTCGAAATCGGTGCAGCTTGGCGCCGGTCTCGAAAGCTCTGGCATGCTCAGCCGCGCCTCGATGGCGCGGACCGTGCAGGCCATGCGCATCTGTCAGCAGAAGCTCAAGCGGCACAAGGTCAAGCGAATGCGCCTTGTGGCGACCGAAGCCTGTCGGCGCGCGCGCAACGCGGGGGAATTCATCAAGCAGGTGAAACGCGAAACCGGGCTGGAGCTTGAAATCATCCAGACCGAGGAAGAGGCACGCCTTGCGGTGATTTCCTGCGCGCCGCTGGTGTCGACAAAGACGGAACAGCTGCTTGTCGTGGATATCGGCGGCGGCTCGACCGAACTGGTCTGGATCGACCTGTCGCAGGTGGCCCCGCGCGAACGACCGCGCGCGATCATGCGGCTGCATGCCGGGTTCCATCCCCCCGAAAGCCCCTTTCCGGCCGCCAAGGTGGTCGACTGGATCTCGGTTCCCTTGGGGGTTGCGACCCTGCGCGACCATTTCAGCGATGTCGAGGACGACGCCGCGCGGTTTGCTCTGATGAGCTGGTATTTCGAGGAAAACCTTGTCGAATTTGCCCCTTACAAGGACGAGCAGAAGCGCGAGGGTTTCCAGATCGTCGGCACATCGGGCACGGTAACCACGGTGGCTGCCAGCCATCTGGGGCTGAAACGTTATGACCGGACCAAGGTGGACGGCCTGCGCATGACCTCGGACCAGATCGACAAGGTGATCCGCAACTACCTTGACCTTGGTCCCGCCGGACGGCGGCGTGATCCGCGCATCGGTCAGGATCGGCAGGCGCTGATCATGTCCGGTGCGGCGATCCTGCAGGCACTGTTGCGGTTGTGGCCCACCGACCGGCTGTCGGTCGCGGATCGCGGCCTGCGCGAGGGGCTGCTCTATGCGCAGATGAGTGCGGATGGTGTGCTGGAGGACGGGCCATTCTGAGCCCTGCGCCGTCGCGCATGGCGCTTCGGCAGGAATATGAGTATGTGAAGAACGATGAAGAGGCCGCATGCGCCTCTGCGGAGCGACGATGACCGACAAGAAGAAGACCACGGGAAAGAACAAGCCTGCCGGCGCGGCCAAGGCCACATCCGGGCGCGGCCAGCGCGACCTGACCGTCAAGGTCAAGACCGCGCGCGGGCGCAAGATCAGCTCGACCTTGTGGTTGCAGCGGCAGTTGAACGATCCTTACGTGAAACGCGCCAAGGCCGACGGCTTTCGCGGACGCGCGGCCTACAAGATACTGGAACTGGACGACAAGTTCCGTTTTCTGGTGCCGGGTGCCCGCGTCGTGGACCTTGGCTGCGCGCCGGGCGGCTGGTGCCAGGTGGCCGTGCCGCGCGTCAATGCGCTGGGAGAAAAGTCGGGCAAGCGCATCGGCACCATCCTGGGCGTCGACCTGCAAGAGGTGGAACCCATCGCGGGCTGCGAGATCCATCAGCTTGATTTCCTTGAGGATGACGCGGACGAAAAGGTCAAGACATGGCTGGGCGGGCGCGCCGATGTGGTGATGTCGGACATGGCCGCCTCGGCCTCGGGGCACAAGCAGACCGACCATCTACGGATCATCGCACTGTGCGAGGCCGCGGCCTATTTCGCCTTCGATGTGCTGGAAGAGGGCGGCACCTTCGTGGCCAAGGTCCTTGCGGGCGGGGCCGAGGGCGAGTTGCAGAAGCTTCTGAAACTGCGCTTTCGCAAGGTCGTGAACGTCAAGCCCGCCGCGTCACGCGCGGACAGTTCCGAGAAGTTCGTGGTCGCTACCGGCTTCAAGCGCGAAGGCACGGATCAGGACGCCGATCAGTCCGATACGTGAGAGGGGCCATCGTATAATGTCGCCGCCAGCACCGCAGGCGATGGCAGTGACGGCGCCCGTTCATCCGCCGTTCGGTGATGCAGGCGCTCCAGCGCGCGCTGTGACAGGTCCTGTTGCCGGATCATCTCGAACAGGCGGGCATGGCGCGCGCTGATGCCGATGCGCGCTTGTGGCAGCTCATGGGCACCGGATGGCGCAAGGTGGCGGCTGTGCTGCATCGGTCCTATCCCAAGCTGCGCCCCGTGGAGCGGTCAGAAGGATAGCGATATCAGCCAAATCTGGCATTTCTGGCGCAGTAGCGGCGCATTTCGGTGGCAGATTTCGGGTCCCGCGCCCTAGCTTTCGCCGGGCAGCCAGCGCCAGAAATCGCGTCCCTCCTCGGCCAGGTGGCGGTTCAGGACCATCTGGTGCACCTCGTCGGCACCATCGACCAGGCGCGCCTGCCGCGCATAGCGATAGATCCATTCCAGCACCGTATCCGTGGAATAGCCCCGCGCGCCGTTGACCTGGATCGCCACGTCGGCGGCCTTGTGCAAGAGGTTTGCGCAATGGATCTTGGCCATCGACACTTCCTTCCTGGCGAAACTGCCCTGATCCAGCGCCCATGCCGCCTTCATCACCAGCAGGCGCCCCATCTCGATCCCCATGGCCAGATCGCCCATCTTGATCTGGATGCTTTCGCGGTCCGCCAGCCGGATACCAAAGCCGTAACGGTTCGCGGCATAGTCGCCCGCGATCTCGGTGCAGCGCTTGGCCAGACCCAGCCAGCGCATGCAATGGGTCAGCCGCGCCGGTCCCAGCCGCATCTGGGTGATCTTCAGGCCCATCCCCTCGCCCATGATGACGCGGTCGGCGGGCAGCACCATATCCTCGTAGATCAGTTCGCAATGCCCGCCATGTTCCTCCGGCCCCATGATCGGAATGCGCCGATCAATGCGCCAGCCCGGCTCGTCGCGGTGATGCAGGAAGGCCGTCAACCCACGGCGCGGATCATCCGAGGTGCGTGCGAGCAGGATGAAATGACTGGCATCCGCCGCCCCCGTGATGAACCACTTGCGCCCGCTGATGACATAGCTGTCTCCCTTTTTCGTGGCCTTGGTCATCATCATGCCGGGATCGGACCCGCCGCCCGGATGCGGTTCGGTCATCACGAAGGATGACCGCACATCGCCCCGCACGATCGGATCCAGCCAGCGTTCCTTCTGCGCGGGCGTGCCCGCCTGTTCCAGAACCATCATGTTGCCGTCGTCGGGTGCGGCCGAATTGAAGATGACAGGCCCGAAGATCGAGCGGTTCATCTCTTCGTAGCAGACGGCCATTCCCACCTTGCCCAGCCCCTGCCCGCCTGTTTCGGGTTTCAGTTGCAGGCACCACAGCCCCTGATCGCGGGCCTTGGCCCGCAACGGCTCCATATGCGCGTAGCCTATGTTGCCGTGGTCATCCCAGGCGGCGCGGTTCCCCTCGACCGGCATGATCTCGTCGGCGACGAAACGCGCGATACGGGCGCGAAAATCCTCGATCCTGGGGGAAATGGTGAAATCCATGGGGCCGTCCTTTCAGAGCGAAGACACAAGATGGCCACCGTCGGCCACGATTTCGGTGCCGGTCATGAACCGGCCCAGGTCGGACACAAGCAACAGAAGCGGCCCGTCCAGATCGGATGGCTGGCCCAGCCTGCGCTGCGGCACGCGCCGGATCAGCGCGCGCCCCGCCTCCGAGGCGAAGAAGTCGCGGTTCAGCTCGGTCTCGACATAGCCGGGGCAGAGCGCGTTGACGCGGATGTCGTGGCGGGCCCATTCCAGCGCCAGCGCGCGGCTCAATTGCACCAGACCACCCTTTGACGCCGCATAGGCCGCCACATGCCCCGCCACACGCATGCCAAGGATCGAGGCGACGTTCACGATCGTGCCGCCATTGCCGCGTGCGGCCATCGCCGACGCGGTGACGCGCGCCACATGGAACGCCCCCTTGAGGTTGGTGTCGATGATCCGGTCGATGTCATCGACACCGTGATCCAGCGCGGATGCCGACAGCGTGGTGCCCGCGTTGTTGATGACGATGTCGAAGGTTCTGCCCTTCAGCGCGGCCCCGACCGAGGCCGCATCGGCCACGTCCATCTGCAGGGCTTCGGCCTGCCCGCCCGCCGCGCGGATCGTGTCACCCAGCGCCTCGACCCGGTCCAGCCGGCGGGCGGCGGCGACCACCTTGACGCCATGTCCGGCCAGAAGCTGCGCGAAATGCGCCCCAAGCCCCGAGGATGCCCCGGTCACCAGCGCCGTCTTGCCGGACAACCCCGGCCAGTTCATTTTTTGCGATTGTGGATCAACCATGTTCGACAAAGGCCTCCCCTCCTTTTTCGAATATGTTCAACAGGATGCTGTGTGCGCAGGCTAGAAGGACGGCACGGCGCGCGCAAGGGCTGACAGGGGTCCAGATGCTTGCCTTGCCGGCTTGTCTGGCAGACAGTTGCATCATGTGGTCCGGGCACAGCCCCGACCGGCGCGCGATTCCCGAAAGAGGGCCCCATGACCGACCATAACCGCGATTTTCTGACCAACAGCCATTGGGGCACCTATTGGGTCGAGGTTGCGGATGGCCGCGTCACCGGACTGCGCGATTTCGAACAGGATCCCGACCCCTCGCCCATCGGCAAGGGCATCGTCGGCGTGCTGGACGATCCCTTGCGGATCACCCGCCCCGCCGTGCGCAAAAGCTGGCTGGAGCATGGCCCCGGCACCCGTGGCGATCTGCGCGGATCCGAGGCATTCGTCAGCGTCAGCTGGGATGAAGCCGAACGGCTGGTGGCGGCCGAACTGGACCGCGTGCGCACGACCCATGGCAATCAGGCGATCTATGCCGGCAGCTATGGCTGGGCCAGCGCGGGACGGTTCCATCACGCGCAAAGCCAGCTCAAGCGGTTCCTGAACTGCATCGGCGGCTTTTCCTATTCGGTCAACACCTACAGCTATGCCGCAGCCGAAGTGATGGTGCCGCATGTGATCGGCGATTTCCTTGGCCCGCTGGAGCGCGCAACCTCGTGGGAGGTTCTTGCGGAGAGCTGCGAACTTTTCGTGGCCTTTGGCGGTCTGCCCCTGTCCAACGGGCAGATCGGACAGGGCGGCACGGGCGCGCATGTGCAGCGCGGGGGCATGCTGGCCGCGCGCGCCAATGGCACGCGTTTCGCCAATATCTCGCCGCAGCGCTCCGACGCGCTGGAGGCACTCGAGGCCGACTGGCTGGCGATCCGCCCCTCGACCGATGCGGCGATGATGCTTGGTCTGGCTTACGTCTTGCTGGATGAAGGGCTGCATGACCGCGCCTTTCTGGACCGCTACACCGTGGGTTTCGACCGTTTCGCGGCTTATCTGCGCGGACAGACCGACGGCATCGCCAAGACCGCCGAATGGGCGGCTGCGATCTGCGACATCCCTGCCGACCGTTTGCGCGCGCTGGCGCGCGACATGGCGGGCCATCGCACGATGATCGGCATCTCCTATTCCCTGACCCGGCAGGATCACGGCGAACAACCCTATTGGGCAGCGATCACCCTGGCCGCGATGCTGGGCCAGATCGGGCTGCCCGGCGGCGGGATCGGCTTTGGCTATTCGGCGATGAACAACAACGGGCTCGAGCGGCGCTACCTGCCCTATGCCGCCTTTCCGCAGGGACAGAACCCGGTCAAAAGCTTCATCCCCGTGGCGCGGATCGCCGACATGCTGGAAAACCCCGGCGGTAGCGTGGATTACAACGGACGCCGCCTGACCTATCCGGACGTCAAGGTGGTGTGGTGGGCCGGTGGCAACCCGTTTCATCATCACCAGGACCTCAACCGCCTGCGCCGGGCCTGGGCGCGGCCCGATACGGTGATCGTGAACGAATGGTGCTGGAACAGCCTGGCGCGGCATGCCGATATCGTGCTGCCCTGCACCACGGCGCTGGAACGCAGCGACATCGCCATGTCGCGCAAGGATCCGTTCATCACCGTGATGGACCGCGCGATCCCGCCCGTGGGCGAGGCGCGCGACGACCATGCCATCTTTCGCGGGATCGCGGCGCGGATGGGGGTCGAGGACGCGTTTACCGAGGGCCGCAGCCCCGAAGACTGGGTGCGCTGGCTTTACGATGTCTCGCGCCAGGCGGCATCGCGCGGCGGTGTCGAACTGCCCGGTTTCGAGGAGTTGCAGAAACAGGGCTGGGTGCGCGTCCCCGCCCCTGCAAAACGCACCGTGCTGATGGAAGGATTCCGCGCTGATCCCAAGGCCCACCCCCTCAAGACCCCCAGTGGCCGGATCGAGATATTCTCGGACACCGTCGCGGGGTTCGGGTATGACGATTGCCCCGGTCATCCCGCGTGGCTAGAGCCACTGGAATGGCTGGGCAATGCCGGGCCCGATGCGCCGCTGCACATGATCTCGACCCAGCCCGCCACCAAGCTGCATTCGCAGATGGACCACGGCCCGGTCAGCCGGGGCGCGCGGATCAAGGGGCGCGAACCTGTCACGATGCATCCGGTCGATGCCGCCGCGCGGGGCCTGACCGAAGGGCAGATCGTGCGGATCTTCAATGCGCGCGGGGCCTGCATGGCCGGGCTGCGGATCAGCGACACGATCCGCCCCGGTGTCATCCAGATCGCCACGGGCGCCTGGTATGACCCGGACGGCGATACCTGCCTGCATGGAAACCCCAACACGCTGACGGTCGATAAGGGCACGTCGAAACTGGCCCAGGGCCCGATTGCGCATAGCTGCCTGGTGCAGATCGAAGCCGCACCGCAGGCACCTGCCCCACGGGTCGATACCGCGCCCCTGGGCTGATCACCCGCATCCGATCCCGAGGGTCCCGCACAGCCGTCGGCAGGCGGCCGCAGGGCTGCGGCCGGTGACTCTCCTTTAAGCTGCATCTGAAATATACTTTAGAGGTTGTTTTTGTTGCATTTGAGCAACCATATTCCTCTTTCGATATATGAATCCTGCAACTTTGACTAATGTCAAATTCACTTTTCAGAACGTGTCTATAGGTTGTTCTCAGGCGGATGAGGAGGACACCTGCCCATCCCCGCACGCACGGAACCTGAATGATTGGAGCTAAGTCATGTTGCGCAGACACATAATTCAACCCGGTGCACAGGCGCGCGCGCGCCTTCTGGGCACGGCTGTCACCCTGCCCCTCTTGCTGGCGGCAGGGCTTGCACAGGCAGGCACGCTGCTTGATGCCCCGCTGGCAGGCGTCTCAGGTGACGGTTTCATTTTCTCGGACCCTGCCGAAGGCGTGCTTGAACCGGGTCTGAAAGCCGTCACAATCACCCCCAATGCCGATTGGGACAAGGTCGGCACCAGCAGCCCCAGCGGCGTGCTGAACTGTCTGATGGCGAACAACCCTGACATCCTGTGTGACGCAGCACAGGGCGCGGGCAAACGGATCAAGACGCGCCTGACCGGCCCCGTGCCGCTGGACATGCGGCTGCGCGTGGCCCCCAGCGGCGGCGTGACCGAGTATTTCACCTATGGCAAGACATCGAACCTGACCGGCGCGCGGATTACCAATTTCGCCTTCGTGCTGGGGACCGGCAGCGGTTCCAGTTTCGTGGCCCTCTCGCCTGCGGACAGTGCGGTCTTGTTCGATGACGGGCTGATCCCGCGGTTCAACCTGCCTGATGGCTTGTTCGGCGGTGGCGGTCAGGAAGCCTCGGGGATCGGATTTTTCGACACCTCGCGGTCCGAAATGGCCCCGACGAACGACCTGTTCCAGATCACGACGGCATCGCTGGACAATGCCACGCATACCGCGCTGTTCGGGACTGGGCTGCTGGACAACACGATGATCCCGAATGGGATGTTCTGGGATGCCTCAAGCACCGTTCTGCCAGATGAGGAATCCGTTCTCATCGCGTGGTATCACACGGGCGATCAGGAATGGCGCTATGGCAACCTTGGCGTGGCCGTGGCACCCTCAGGTGCGCCTGCGGATTTTGCCACGCTGGATGAACGTCTGGCCGCGCTTGCATCCTCGCTTGGCGTCGATGTCTCGGCACTGGGTACGACCGGAACCGACGGTGCCGCCATCCCGGCAGAAGTCCTTGCCGCAATGACCGCCAGCGGTATGTTCGAGGTCGCCCCGATCGAAGATCTTCGCAACCTGAACCTCAATTTCATGCTGGATGTGGGCGATATCGACACGGGCGAGTTCACGCTGCGGATCGTTCCGGTCTTTGCCCCCGTGGTGCAGGCTGCGGGCAGCCGCGCGCAATTCGTCGTGGCCGGTTCGCTGGATGCGGCCAATGTGCCCTATCTGGGCGCCGATGCCGGATATCTTGCGATCATCGACAGCGTCATGGCGCTGGCCCCGGCGGAGCGCCAGCAGGCCCTGGCCGAGCTGGGCTTCAGCGCGGGTGCCGGGATCTTCGGATCGGCCTATGCGCTGGGCACGGATCAGTTCTTTGCCCTGCCCGGTGGCGAGGGCGCTGACGCGGCTGACGGTTCGACCGTCTCCAGCAAAGGCGCAAGCTGGTCGCTGGACGGCGACACGCGTGGCTTCGTGTCCCTGGGCGGACGGGTCTCCGAGGCCGACGCCACGTCGAACAACTTCGGCTACGAAACCGAAAGCATGAACGCCTGGGCCGGGATCGAGCGCAACGTCACCCCCGGCAACTGGGTCGGCGTCATGCTGGGCGCGGGCGAGGCCAAGACCGATCTGGCACTGGGTGCGGGCGGCGTCGACGTCGAAAGCATGGGGCTGGGTCTCTATGCGCGCGGCAGCATGGGCGGCAATGGCCGTTACAAGGCGATGCTGGGTTGGCAGAACCTGTCGCTGGATACCGAGCGCAACATCAGTGTGCTGGGCGCAACCGCCACGGGCGAGACGGACGGCAGCGTTCTTGTCGCCGGGATCGAGGCCGACTGGCTGCAGCCGCGCAACAACTGGCGCTGGGGTCCGACCGCATCGGTCCAGTTCGCCAAGGTCGACATCGACGGCTATGCCGAAACCGGTGCGGGTCTGGGCAACCTGACCGTGGGCGACCAGAGCACCAACTTCCTGCTGGCCAGCGCCGGTCTGCGCGCCGAGGCGGATTACAAGGTGGGCGGCGGCATGATGCATTCCTTCGCCTATGCAACGATCACCTCGCAGACCGGGGGCGACGACCTGATCAGCGCCAATTTCGCGGGGCTGCCCAGTTTCTCGATGCCGGTCGATGCAATGGACGATACATGGGTGGATCTGGGGGTCGGTGTCTCGGCAAGCCTGGCGAAGACCGCCACGTCCGAGACCACGATCGGTGCGGAATACAAGGGCGCCTTCTTTGGCGACGGCTTTGAAAGCCATGCGGTGCGTGTGTCGCTGAACGTCAACTTCTGATCAAGGCGGGGACTTGCCCGCGCCCGATCACATCATGAAAATGACAACGCGCCGGTCCCCCATGGGGCCGGCGCGCTGCTGTTGGGAATGCTGCGGCCTCAGCCCTTGTTGACTATATGGGATGCCGTGGGCCGACCTGCGGCGATCCTTTCCGCCTCAAGCCGGGCGATGGTGGCGTCGATGCCGCTGCGGTCAGTCAGACCATGGGGATTTTCCCGCGTCGGCATGGTTTCGGCCACATGCAGGAAACGCTCCTGCGCCACGGCATAAAGGCGGCGCAACTCTTCCAGCGGGTCCGCATGATCATCCGCGCGGATATCCAGCCAGGCGTAATCCTGATCGCGGTAGATCACCAGGCAGGCGGATTGGCGGCCCCTCTTGTCGCCGCCTGCGTCCTCGCCCGCCTGCATGGCGATCAGCAACCGCTCGGCCAATGGCTTGTCCATGGCGGACTGGTAGGCCGCCAGCGTATCGCCGATCACGGCGGGCCCTTCCAGCATGTTGCCCGCAACCGACACGCCTTCGGCCAGCAGATGCCCGCACCAATCGACGCAATTCGCCCCGGTAAAGGCCGCGTTGCGCCCGGCGGCATCGATCATGTGGAACTGCCGGTTCGGATGCCCGTCATCGCGCCCGGTCAGGATCGGCACGATGGCCTCGGGCGGCGCGCCCGCTTCCATCAGGCGCAACCCGTCGGGACCGTATGTCGGGTTGACGAAAGCCTGCGTGGCCACGGCCCCCACCCTACCCTTGATGAAAGGAACGGCACAGCCCACGGCGAAAAAGCGGCTGGCGACAGCAACGCCCAGATGGCCGGTGGCGGGGTCACGCGCGACGATGGAATAGGTCATCGCTCAGCGCCCCACCGCATAGGCCTGCATCAGGCGTGGCGTGGCGGCGGCGCGCAACAGCCCGTCCGGGTCACGCCGGGCGGCGGTCATCCGGCCCACGGTCCATGGCTCTGCCTCGGTGATCCTGTGGCCACGCGCGCGCAGATCGTCCAGCACGGCCGCGCCAAAGCTGGTTTCGGCCATGATCATGCCGGGTTCGCGCGAGCGCGGGAAGAAGCTTGAGGGGAAATGCGTCGAATGGAACAGCGGCGCGTCGATCGCCTCCTGCAGGTTCATCTTGTGGTGCACGTAGCGCAGGAAGAACGCCAGTTGCCACTGGTCCTGCTGATCGCCGCCCGGCGTGCCGAAGGACAGCTGCGGCACCCCGTCCTTGAGCGCCAGCGACGGCGTCAGCGTGGTGCGCGGGCGCTTGCCCGGTTCCAGCGAGGTGGGCAGCCCCGGCTCCAGCCAGAACATTTGCGCCCGGCTGTTCAGGCAGAAACCCAGACCCGGAATCGTGGGCGAGGATTGCAGCCAGCCCCCCGAAGGCGTGATGGACACCATGTTGCCTTCGTTGTCGATCACGTCGATATGGACGGTATCGCCCTTCTTTTCGGACAGATGCGCCATGGTCGGCTCGTACACGGCCTGATCGGTGCGGCTCAGACGGCCCAGCAATTCCATCGTGCGCGCCAACTGGTCCTCATGGCCCGCAACGCTGCCGGGGCGCAGATCAAGGCTGGCCTTGTCGGTGATCAGGCGACGGCGGGCCGCGTTGTAATCATGCGACAGCAGCACATCCAGCGGGACCTTGGCGAAATCGGGATCACCGTAATAGACCTCGCGATCCGCATAGGCCAGTTTCTTGGCCTCGACGACATGGTGGATGAAATCGGCACCCATCGGGTCCATCGCGGAGAGGTCAAAGCCCTTGAGCAGGGCAAGCGTCTGCAGAAACACCGGGCCTTGCGTCCATGGTCCGCATTTGGCGACGGTCCAGCCGTGGTAGTCATAGGTCAGCGGTTCTTCGACATGGGCGGCATAGCCCGCCAGATCATCCGCCGTCAGCACCGCCTTGTGGCGCTGGCCGGATGCGTCCATGACTTCGGCTGTTGACAGGTAATCCGCGATCCCCTCGGCCACGAAACCGCGATAGAAGGCATCGCGCGCGGCATCGATCTGCGCCTCGCGGCCCTGTTTCGCCTCGGCCTCGGCCAGGATGCGGGTCCATGTCTCGGCCAGGGCCGGGTTGGTCACGTTCGACCATGGCGCGGGGGCCGCGCCACCCGGCAGCCATGTCTCATGCGAGGTCGGCCATTCGTCGCGGAAGAAATCGGCCAGCCCCGCAATGGTGGCCGCGACGCGCGGCAGCACCGGATGGCCCTTGGCGGCATAGAAGATCGCAGGCTCCAGCACATCGCGCAGGGACAGCCGGCCATAGTCGCGCAGCATCAGCATCCAGCCATCCCAGGCGCCGGGAATGACCGTGGCCAGCAGACCGTCACCGGGGATGACCTCAAGCCCTTCGGACCGGTAGTGTTCGATCGTGGCGCCTGCCGGCGTGGGGGCCTGGGCGCAGATCACCTCGACCTTGTCGCGCGCCTTTGAATAAAGGATGGCGGGCATGTCGCCGCCGGGGCCGTTCAGATGCGGCTCAAGCACTTGCAGGGCAAGGCCGGTGGCCACGGCCGCGTCAAAGGCATTGCCCCCCTGTTCGAGGATCTTCATCCCGACGGCAGAGGCGATCCAATGGGTCGAGGTCACAACCCCGAACCGGCCCAGAATCTCGGGACGGGTGGTAAAGGCAGACATGTTTTTCCTCCGCTAGATCAGTGCTCGCGCGGGTCCAGCGCATCGCGCAGACCGTCGCCCAAAAGGTTGAAACCCATCACGACCAGGAATATCCCGGCGCCCGGCCAGATCGCCATCCAGGGCGCCTGGCTCAGGAAATTCTTTGCCGTGTTCAGCATCGAGCCCCAGCTGGGCGCGGGCGGCTGCTGGCCCAGTCCCAGAAAGGACAGCGAGGCTTCGGCGATGATGGCCGTCGCGATGGTCAGCGTGGCCTGAACCAGGATCGGCGGCACCACGTTGGGCAGGATGTAGCGCGTCATGATCGCCACATGCCCCAGACCGATGGCGCGCGCGCCTTCGACATAATCCTCGGTCTTGACGGCCAGCACCTGCCCGCGTGTCAGACGAATGAAGATCGGGACCGCCGACAGGCCGATGGCAATCATCGCATTGGTCAGCGATGGGCCAAGGAAGGCCGCCAGCGCGATCGCCAGGATCAGGAAGGGCATCGCCAGCAGCGCATCGGTGCAGCGGCTGATGATGCTGTCGGTCCAGCCGCCGAAATAGCCCGATACCAGCCCGAAAGGCACACCGATGGCCACGGCGATCATGACCGACACGACCCCCGCCAGCAACGACGCCTGTGCGCCCCAGACCATGCGGGCCAGGATGTCGCGCCCGATCTCGTCGGTGCCCATCCATGCGGCGGCGGATGGCGCCTTGCGGATCGCGCCCCAGTTGGTGGCATTCGGATCGGCGATGGGCAGCAGCGGCGCCAGCAGCGCCAGACCCACGAACAGCGCCACCACGGCGGCGCCGATCAGCGCGCTCTTGTTGGCGCGCAGCTTGCGCCAGGTGCGGTTGACGGGTTTCGCGGGCGTGTCGGCAAGTGCGGTCATTGCGCGGTCCTCAGCCGTGGGTTCAGGATGACGTAAAGCACATCCGCCACCAGGTTCATCAGGATGAAGCCGACCGCCGTGCACAGCACGACGCCCTGCACCACGGCATAGTCGCGGTTGAAGACGGCATCGACGATCAGCTTGCCGAAACCGGGGATGGTGAAGATCTGTTCGGTCAGCACCGCGCCCGCCAGCAATTCGCCGAACAGCAGCGCCGACAGGGTCACAACGGGCAGCACCGCGTTGCGGAAGGCATGTTTCAGGATCACCACCCACCCCCGCAGCCCCTTGGCGCGCGCGGTGCGCACGTAATCCGCCTGCAGCACGCCCAGCATCGCGGATCGTGTATGCCGCATCAGCGTGGCGGCCAGCGCCGTGCCCAGCACGAAGGCGGGCATGATCATCGTCGTCAGCGATTTCCAGGGATCGATCCAGGGGCTTTCATAGCCCGAGGCCGGCAGCCAGCCAAGGTTGACCGACACCAGCAGGATCAGCATGATCCCCAGCCAGAAATTCGGGATCGACAGGCCCGACAGGGCCACGACATTGGCCAGCCAGTCAACCCATGTGCCCTTGCGTACGGCCGACAGGATGCCCGCCGGAATGCCGATGAGCATCGCAAAAAGCATCGACATGATCGCAAGCTGGATCGTCACCGGCAGCTTGGACGCGATCAGGTCCAGCACCGGCTCGTTCGTGCGCAGCGAAATGCCCAGATCCCCGCGCAGCACATCGCCCGCCCAGTAAAGATACTGCATCACCAGCGGCTCGTTCATGCGGTATTTCTCGCGCAGCAGCGCGATCACCTCGGGGTCGCGGTCCTCGCCTGCCATGACGAGGATCGGGTCGCCCGGCAGCAGTTTCTGCAGTGCGAAGACGAACATCGACACCAGGATCAGTGTCGGGATCGCGATCAGGATGCGGCGGAGGATGAAAGACAGCATGGGCCAGCCTTGTGGGTGCGGGTGTCGCGCGGGGCCCTGCGGCCCCGCGGCATGTCAAGGAAGGGTCATCAAGATGCAGCCCACGCCAGCAGGCTGCACCCCTTTGGCCGAGTCACTCCATCGTGACGCCGGACAGGCGGATCATTCCATCAGGATAGGCCTGGAAGCCATTGATCTTGTTGGACATCGACCAGAGCCAGGTCTGGTGATACAGGTAGATGATCGGCAGTTCCTCGCGCAGGATCACATTGGCCGCGTCATAGCTTGCCTTGCGTTCTGCCACATCGGTCGAGGTGCGCGCCTTGTTCAGCAGGGCGTCGATCTCTTCCATGCAGAACTTGCTGTCGTTCAGGCCACCGGCACAGGTCATGAAGGAATGGATGTTGCCATCCGGGTCCGTCCGGCCAGACCAGCCCACCTGCGTCGCGTCATAGTTGCCCGCAGACTGTTCCTGCAGCATGGTCGCGAATTCCGTGGCCTTGATCGAGATGTCGATCCCCGCTTCCGCCGCCATCGCCTGCACGACCTGCATCAGCTGCAGCTGCACCGGGTTGTTGGCGGCCTGGATTTCCACCTTGATGCCATCCAGCCCTGCTTCGGCCAGCAGCGCCTTGGCCGCATCCACATCGCGCGCGGGTACCGGATTGGTCTGGTCATACCAGGGCGAGGTCGGCGGGAACGGCTGGTTGCCCGCCGCGTAGACGCCTTCGAACACGACCTGGTTGATCACCTCGCGGTCGATCGCCAGCGACAGGGCCTGGCGCACGCGCTTGTCCTTGCCGAACGGGGTTTCCGAGCGCGCGCCGTTGTTCACGTTCACGGTGATGCCCTGGTAACCAAGGCTTGTCGCCGCCGAGAAGGCCAGGTTGCCATCGGCCTTGACGCCCGCCACATCGGAGGGTGCCAGGCGTTCCAGCATGTCCAGATCACCCGAGCGCAGGTTGGCCAGACGCACGGTGGTGTCCGGGATCGGCAGGAAGATCAGCCGGTCGAAGCTGTAGCTGCCCGCGTCGTAATGCTCGGCGAATTTCTCCAGCACGATACGGTCCTGCTGGATCCGCTCGACGAACTTGTAGGGGCCCGAACAGACCGGGCTATTGGCCAGCTCAAGACCTTTTTCGGCGGCCGCGGTCGGCGAAACCATCATGCCCGCGCGGTCGGACAACTGCGCGATCAGCGTCGCATCGGGGTTCTTGAGGTTGAAGGTCACCTCGTAAGCGCCTGTTGCAACGACGGTTTCCACCGAAGATAGTTCGGACTTGCGGCGGCTTTCGGGAAGCGTGGTGGACCGCTCGATATTCGCCACGACCGCTTCGGCATTGAAGGGTGTGCCGTCATGAAACAGCGCATCCTCGCGCAGCTTCATGGTCAGGGTCTTGCCCTCGTTCGACCATTCCCAGGATGTCGCCAGTTCGGGAATGAACTGCAGGTCCGGTGTGATGTTCACCAGCTTGTCGCAGAGGGATTCGAACACGATCCGCCCCACGAAGGTCCGCGCCTGGTCGGTATCCAGCGCATCGGGGTCTTCCTGCAGGCCGATCCTGAGATCGGCGGCTTGGGCGGCGCTTGCCATAGCGACCGACGCCAGAAGCGTGGTCATCAGCTTTCTTATCGTCATGGGGTGGTCTCCTTGCTGTTGGTCAGTTGTTCTCGTGAGTGTGGTCGGACTGATAAAAGGGTGCGCCTGCGCCCCCTTGCGACGCGGCGCGGTACAATGCGAAACGCGCCTCGGCGGCGGGGCTGCGGCGGGATGCGCGCGCCAGCGGCAGATCGGGCGCGGGCAGCGTGTCGTGATGATGGCAGGCCACCTGGTGGTCCTTGCCCTCCAGCACCGGGCGCGCGGTGCGGCACAGATCGGTTGCATGCGGGCAGCGCGTGTGGAACTTGCAGCCCGCAGGCGGGTTGGCAGGTGACGGGATATCCCCGCCCAGCACCTTGCGCCCTGCGGCGCTGCCGGGCACGGGCACCGGAATGGCCGCCAGCAGGGCTTGGGTGTAGGGATGGCGGGGTGCCGTGAACAGATCCTCGGTCCGGGCCAGTTCGACCACTTCGCCCAGATACATCACCGCGATCCGGTCGCTCATGTGGCGGATCACGGCCAGGTCATGGGCGATGATGACAAGGGTCAGGCCGAATTCCTCTTTCAGGTCTTCCAGCAGGTTCACGATCTGCGCCTGCACCGACACGTCCAGCGCCGAGACAGGCTCGTCCCCGATCACCAGCTTCGGCTCCGAGGCCAGCGCCCGCGCGATGCAGATCCGCTGCCGCTGCCCGCCCGAGAATTCATGCGGATACCTGTCCGCCATTTCAGGGCGCAGGCCGACGCGGGCCATCAATTCGGCCACCCTGCGGCGCCGCGCACCCGCGTCCAGCCCGGTATGCAGCCGCAGGGGTTCGCCGATGATCGTCTCGACCGTCATGCGCGGGTTCAGCGCGGAAAACGGATCCTGAAAGATGAACTGCAGATCGGACCGCAGCGACCGCATGGCCCCCGCGCCCAGTTGCGTCAGGTCCTGCCCTTCGTGGATCACGCTGCCTTCGGTGGGATCGATCAGCCGCAGGAGCAGCCGCGCCAGGGTGGACTTGCCGCAGCCGCTTTCGCCGACAATGGCAAAAGTCTCGCCGCGCCGCACCTGTAGCGACACCCCATTGACAGCGTGGATCGTCGTCGACTTGGCGAACAGCCCGCCGCCCTGGGTGAACCGTTTGTGCAGATCGACCGCTTCAAGAATGATGTCGCTCATGCCGCCCCCACCATCGTGTCCAGCGGCGCACGCAGGCAGGCGACCCGCTGACCGCCCCCCATGTCCGACAGGCCGGGCCGCGCGGCGCGGCAGGCGTCCTGCACGAAGGGGCAGCGTGATGCAAAGCGGCAACCCTGCGGCATGGCCGCAGGCAGGGGCACCGCGCCCGGAATCGTCAGAAGCCGCCCCTGACGGCCCGCGATCGCCGGCATCGACCCCATCAGCCCCAGCGTATAGGGATGCTGCGGCTCGTCGACGATCCGGGCCACCGGCCCGCTTTCCACGATCCGGCCCGCATACATCACCGCCACGTCATCGGCGATTTCGGCCACGACGCCCAGATCATGCGTGATCATCAGCAGCGCCGCCCCCGTATCGTCCTGCAATTCGCGCATCAGGTCGAGAATCTGCGCCTGAATGGTCACGTCCAGCGCGGTCGTCGGCTCATCCGCGATCAGCAGTTCGGGGTCATTGGCCAGCGCCATGGCGATCATCACACGCTGGCGCATCCCCCCCGACATCTGGTGCGGATAATCATCCAGCCGCCTTTCGGCGGCCGGCATCCGCACCTTGCGGAACATCTCAAGCGCGCGGTCGCGCGCCTCGGCGGGCGTGCAGCCCTTGTGGCGGCGCACGGCCTCGGCCACCTGATGGCCCACGGTGAAGGCCGGGTTCAGGCTGGTCATCGGCTCCTGAAAGATCATCGCCATGCGGTTGCCGCGCAGATCCTCGATCTGGGGTTCCGGCAGGTCCAGCATATCACGCCCGTCAAAGCGCACGGCACCCTGCGTGACGCTGGCCGCGCGCTTGGGCAACAGTCCCATGATCGCCAGCGAGGTCACGGATTTGCCGCAGCCGGATTCCCCCACAAGGCAAAGGGTCTTGCCGCGTTCGATGGAAAAGCTGACGCCGTCGATCAGGTCCACGGGCTGGCCGCGAAAGCGGATCGACAGGTCGCGCACGTCAAGGACGGGATCAGGACGCGTCATCAAGCGCCTCCAGCGAGGTCATCCTGAGGATACCATCGTTCAGCGCCATGATATGCGTCCGCATCGCGGCACCGGCGCGCACCGGATCATGATCGGCGATGGCATCGACAAGCTCGCGGTGCTGGCGCGCGTAGACGGCCAGATTGGCGCGGCTGCGGGCGCGCTCACGCAGGGACCGCCAGGCCTCGTCATGGCGGGCACGGTCCATCGAGTCGAAGATCATCAGGAAAAAGCGGTTACCGGCGGCGCGGGCAATCTCGCGGTGCAGGGCGGAATCCCACAGTTCGCGGGAATCCGCATCGTCCGAGGCGTCAAGCCGCACAAGGATGTCGCGCATCCGGGCCACATCCGCCGCCGAGGCGCGCAAGGCCGCAAGCTGGGCCAGCTGCGGCTCGACCCTCAGGCGCACCTCCATCACCTCGGTGAAATTCGCCTCGGTGGCGGGGCCTTCCTCCAGCGTGTCGGGGCGCGGGCCTGCGAAGGTGCCTGCCCCCTGCTTGCGCCAGACCAGCCCCTCGGCCTCCAGCACCTCGAGCGCGCGGCGCACGGACCTTCGGCTGATCCCCAGCGTTTCGGCCAGCTGCCGCTCGGTCGGGATGCGGCTGTCGCCCGTGGCCGGAACATCCCGCAACACGGCGCGCAGACGCTCCAGCGCCAGAGAGGAGTTGTCGTGACCGCGGTCGGACATGGCGAACCTTTATGAACCAATTTGGAATGGTTACATTGATCTTCATCCACGCCAGCAGCGCAAGGAAAAAACTCGGTCCCTGCAAGATTGGCAAGTTTCGCAAATAATCCACGATATTTTGCCTATTATTTGATCAGGGGCATCCGGGATTGACGGGATAGGTGGCCGGTGGCGAACTAATCCACCGATTCCTTTCCTCAATTGGTCCGATTCGTGTCCGGGGCTATTGCCAAGCATCCGGCAGGCTTTACTGTGAGGACAAACAAACAATCGGGAGGTTCCTGAAATGACTTGGCTTGCATCATCCGTGATGGGGCGGCGCGGCGTCGCGCAGGCCCGCGAGGGCGCGCATCACCACCTGTCCGAGGCGGCGCAAGGCGCCTATCATTATGTCTATGGCCCCTATGCCGATCCGGTGATGCGCATCGCGCCCGGCGACGTGGTGGCGGTGGAAACGCTCGATGCCTTCGGCGGTGCCGTCAAGACCGAGGACGACCTGCCCTCCAGGGTGCTGAACATGCCCTTCGTGAACCCGCAGAACGGGCCCATCGCCGTTGAGGGTGCGCAAAAGGGCGATGTGCTGGCGGTTTATATCAAGGACCTTCTGCCACGCGGCCCGCAGCCTGCGGGCACCACGGCGCTGATCCCCGATTTCGGCGGGCTGGTCGCGTCCAGCCTTACCCATCTGAACGCCCCCATCGCCGAGCGCGTCAAGAAGATGGAAGTCACCCCCGATGGCGTGAAATTCTCGGACCGGATCACCCTGCCCTACGAGCCTTTCGTGGGCACGATGGGGGTATCGCCGGAACTCGAGGCGATCTCGTCGCTGGTGCCCGACTATTACGGCGGCAACATGGATCTGCCCGATGTGGCCCCCGGCGCGGTGATCTATTTCCCCGTGCAACGTGACGGCGGCTATTTCTTCATCGGCGATTGCCACGGCCGGCAGGGCGATGGTGAACTCTGCGGTGTGGCCGTGGAAATCCCCGCCACCGTCACCGTGCAGATCGACCTGATCAAGGGCTGGTCCATTCCCGGCGTGCGGCTTGAGACCGAGGATTTCATCATGGCCGTGGGCAGCGCCCGTCCGATGGAGGATGCAGCACGCATGGCTTACCGCGACCTGATCCGCTGGATGGTCGATGACTACGGGTTCGAGGAATCCGAGGCCTATTTCCTTGCGACACAGGCCGGCAAGATGCGCGTCGGGAACATGGTGGACCCGAAATATTCGCTGGGCGCCTCGATGCTGAAGAAATACCTGGCCTGAGTCCGGGCAGAACAAGGGAGAATGACAAGATGGATCTGGGATTGAAGGGCAAGCGCGTGCTGGTCACGGGCGGCACGAAGGGGATCGGCCTGCATTGCGCCGAGATTTTCGCCGCGGAAGGCGCGGCCGTATCGGTCTGCGCGCGTGACGCAACTGGCGTGACCGCCACGGTCGAAGCGCTGAAGGCCAAGGGCGCAAATGCCTTTGGCCGCGCGGTTGATGTATCAAACGCCCATGCGCTGAAGGCATGGGTGCAGGACAGCGCCGCGGCCCTGGGCGGGATCGACATCGTGGTGGCGAACGTCTCCGCGCTGGCCGTCGCCGATGACGAGGCCGCGTGGCAGGCAGGATACGAGACCGACATGATGCATTCGGTCCGCCTTGTGAATGCCGCGATGCCCTGGCTGGAAAAGTCGGATGCGGCGTCGATCACGCTGATTTCCAGCGTATCGGGGCGCGAGGTCGATTTCACCGGCCCCGCTTACGGCGCATTCAAGGCCGCCCTGGTGCATTACGCGCAAGGTCTGGCGATGAAGCTTGCGCCAAAGGGCATCCGCGCCAATACCGTCTCGCCGGGCAATACCTATTTCGACGGCGGCATCTGGCAGTCCATCGAAAAGAACAACCCCGACCTGTTCGCAGAGGCGCTGGCGATGAACCCGATGGGCCGTATGGCCCGCCCCGAGGAAATCGCGCGTGGCGTGGTATTCCTTGCCTCGCCCGCGTCCAGCTTCACCAGCGGCACGAACCTTGTCGTGGACGGTGCGCTGACCAAGGGTGTGCAGCTGTAAGGCGCTGTTACTTTTCGAAGACTTCCGGCCCTGTCACAACGGTGGCGGGGCCGTCCAGAAACGCGCCCGCCTCGGCGAAAAAGCCCTGCGAACCCGCACCATTGTTGTGCCGGTTCATCGCTGCCTGGTCGGCAAAGCGTTCATGGGTGACGAAGAGGCAAGGATCATCAGCGCTTTGCGTGACGAAAAAGCTGGCCGTACCGGGTTCATGCGCGCGGACGTAATCGCCTACGGTTTGCAGCGCCGCCTTCACCTTGTCCTCATGTCCGGGCTTGGCCCGCAGGATCGCTGTCAGGGTGAACATCGGTCTTTCCTTTCCTGATCAGCCGGTCAGGCCCAGTTCCGCCATCATCTTGTCGCGCATCACGAATTTCTGCGGCTTGCCGGTCACGGTCATCGGCATCTCTGCCACGAAACGGATGTAGCGCGGCACCTTGTAATGGGCGATCTTGCCACGGCACCAGTCGCGCAGCGCATCCTCGGTCATGCTGGCACCGGGGCGCAGGATCACCCAGGTTGCGACCTCTTCGCCGTATTTGGGATCAGGCAGACCAAAGACCTGCGCCTGCGAAATATCGAGATGGGTGGTCAGGAAGTCCTCGATCTCGGCGGGATAGACGTTTTCGCCGCCACGGATGAGCATGTCCTTGGACCGTCCCGTGATCCGGCAATAGCCCTCGGCGTCGATGGTGGCCAGATCCCCGGTATGCATCCAGCCGCGCCGGATCGCCTCGGCGGTGCGTTCGGGATCGTTCCAATAGCCCTTCATCACAAGGTAGCCGCGCGTCAGCAATTCACCCTGCTGGCCCACCGGCAGCGTATGCCCGTCCGGTCCCACCACCTTGCATTCGGCATGGGGCTGGATGCGCCCCACGGTGGACACGCGCCGGTCCACCGGATCATCCACGGCAGACTGGAACGAGATCGGGCTGGTTTCCGTCATTCCGTAACCGATGGTGATCTGGCGGCAATGCATCCGCTCCATCACGCGGCGCATCAGGGGTTCGGGGCATGGCGCGCCTGCCATGATGCCCGTGCGCAGGCTGCGCATGTCGTAACTGTCGGACTCGGGGTGATCCAGCATCGCCTGGAACATCGTCGGCACGCCGTGCAGGGCAGCGCAGCCTTCGGCGTCTATGGCGGCCAACGTGTCGCGCGCGTCAAAGGCCTCGCCCGGAATGACCATCTTCGCGCCATAGGAACAGGCCGCCAGATTGCCCAGCACCATGCCGAAGCAATGGTAGAAGGGCACCGGGATGCACAGCCCCTCGCCCGGTTGCAGGCGCATGGCGCGGGCGGTGGAGATGGCGTTGTTGACGATGTTGCGGTGGCTGAGGGTTGCGCCCCTGGGCGCGCCGGTGGTGCCGGATGTGAACTGGATGTTGATCGCATCATCGGGATGCAGGCTGGCGCTGATCGCGTCCAGCCGCGCGCGCACCGCGCGGTTGCCCCGCTCCATCAATTCCTCGAAGGCCAGCGCGCCTGGCCGCGGCTTGGGCCCCATCTGCACCACGCTGCGCAGTTTGGGCAGGCGTTTGGCGCGCAACCGGCCCGGCGGGCATGTGGCCATCTCGGGGGCCAGTTCCGCCAGCATTCCCATGTAATCCGATGTCTTGAACTGTGGCGCCACGATCAGGCAGGACACGCCCGCCTTGTTCAGCGCATAATCCAGCTCGGACGTGCGGTAGGCCGGGTTGATCGTCACAAGGATCGCGCCGATGCGGGCGGTGGCGAATTGCGCCAGCAGCCATTCGGGACGGTTCGGGGACCAGATGCCGACGCGGTCGCCCTTGTAGACGCCGATGGACAGCAGCCCCGCCGCCAGACGGTCGATCAGCCGCGCGAATTCGTCATAGCTCCAGCGGTCGCCGGTCTGACGAAACACCGCCGCCGTTCTTGGGCCATGCCGGCGCACCACCTCGGCCAGAAAGGCGGGGATCGTCGCCTCGATCAGCGGGCGATCCGTGGCGCCCGCCACATGCGACAGCCCGTTTGCAGGGCGGATGCCCGGCCGCGATGTGACCCTTGCCGACATGTGTCCGTTCCAGTCCCGTCTTACATCTTGCGCCAGTCGCCGGCCTGTTCGAAGGCACCCGCCGCGCGGTAGATCGTGCTTTCCTCGTAGCGCCGCCCGACCAGCTGCAGACCGATCGGCAGACCGTCGGACATGCCGCAGGGGATCGACATGGCCGGATGGCCGGTGACGTCGAAGGGCGAGGTATTGGGCAGCATCTCGAACGCACGCTGCGTCCACAGCGCCAGCGGCGCATCGGCGGGCGGCAGGGGCGTGGCCTTCATCGGCGTGGTCGGCATCAGCAGAAGGTCGTAGGAGGCCAGCACCTTGTTGTATTCCTCGCGCAACTGCCGCGACAGGTTCTGTGCCTTGGCATAGTAGCGCCCGCGCGTGTGCTTGAGGTGATACTGCCCCACGAACATCGAGATCTTGAGCGTGTCGGAAAGTTCATCCGCCCGGCTGCGCCAGTTGGAATGATAATCCAGCAGCGAGGTGGTATAGAGGCCTTCCCAACCGGTACCGAACCCGTTGCCCAGCATCATCTGGTTGGTCAGACCCTCCAGCCCGATGGGCGTCCAGATCGCGGGGCCGTGCAGGTGCCACGGGATCGAAATCTCGTCCACGGTGGCGCCAAGGCGGCGGAACATCTCGGCGCCGGCGCGGACGGATGCATCCACATCCCCCTCGGATTGGGGATGACCGAAACCTTCCTTGACGACCCCGATCCGCAGGCCCGACACACCCCGGCTGACCGAGGCGGTGTATTTGTCGGTGCGCACGTCATACTGGCGCGGGTCCAGCCCGTCGGCCCCGGCGATCACCTCGAGCATCAGGGCGTTGTCCATGACGGTCTGTGTCATCGGCCCGGTATGGTCGATCGTGGTCTCAATCGGCATGATCCCCGAATAGGGGACAAGACCATGGGTCGGTTTCATCCCGTAGACACCGCAGAAGGACGCGGGCATGCGGATCGATCCGCCCTGGTCGCCGCCGATGGCCATGTCGACCAGCCCCGCCCCCACCAGCGCGCCCGACCCCGAGGATGATCCACCCGCTGAATAGCCGTGCTTGTGCGGGTTGTGCACCGCGCCCGTGGCATTGGTATGGCTGCCGCCCGAGAGGCAGAAATATTCGCAATGCGCCTTGCCCACGATGGTCGCCCCCGCATCCAGCAGGCGCGTCACGATGGTGGCGTCGATATCGGGTGTATATCCCTTGAGGGTGGAGGCGCCGTTCATCATCGGCACCCCGGCAAGGCAGACGTTATCCTTGAGCGCGATGGTCCGCCCCAGCAAAGGCCCGCGCGGCGCGCCCTTGATCTCGGTCTTCACGTACCATGCGTTCATCGGGTTCTCGTCCGGCGTCGGCCGGTACCCCGAGGTGCGCGGATAAAGAACCGGGGGCAGGTAATCGGGCAGCGCGTCCACGATGTCATAGGCGTCAAGCGTGCCCTGCATCACATCCAGGAATTCCTGAACCCGCTCATCCGACATGTTCATGCCCAGTTCGGCCACGATGGCCTTCATCTGCGACAGGGTTGGGCGCTGGACGGTCATGTAAGACATCCTTTCTTGCAAGGGTGCGGGGGCGGCGGGTCTGTGGGCAGGCGTGGATGCGCCGGGTCGCGGCGACGTGGCGGATGCGCCGGGTCGCGGCGCCGGGGCTGGCGGCGGTGCGGCCGGGCTGGACTTGTCCCGCGAAAAGGCCGCCATACCGCCGGTTGCGGGCTTGGCCGATTTGCCGCCCCCGGCCCCCAGGCCGGTGAATTCCTCAATCAGGGCGGGATCAGCGGCCTCCGAGCCCGACACCTCGCCCATGATCTTGCCCTTCTGGATCAGCAGCACGCGATCCGACAGGGCGGTGATGAAATCAAGGCTCTGCTCGACCAGAACGATGCTCAGCCCCTCGCGGCGGTTGAGTTCCTTCAGAAGGTCGATGATCTCGTCGATGATCGAGGGCTGGATTCCTTCCGTCGGCTCGTCCAGCAGGATCAGGTCCGGCTCGGACACAAGGCAGCGGGCCAGTGCAAGCAATTGCTGCTCGCCCCCCGACAGCGCGCCGCCGTCCCGTTCCAGCAGGCGTTCAAGACGCGGGAAATCCGCCAGCACCCGGTCGATGGCGCTGTCCTCGTCCAGATCATGGGCCGCGATCCCCATGCGCAGGTTGTCGCGCACGCTGAGATTGGGGAAAATCCCCCTGCCCTGCGGCACATAGCCGATGCCAAGCTGCGCGCGCCCCGATGACCGCTGGCGCCCGATATCCTGTCCGTCGAAAGTCATGCTTCCGCCCGAGGCCGGGATGATCCCCATCAGTGTCTTGAGCAGCGTGGACTTGCCCATGCCGTTATGGCCAAGGATGCCCAGGATCTCGCCATCGTTCACCGACAGGTCGATGCCATGCAGAACGGGCACGCGGCCATAACCGGCGCGCAGCCCCGAAATCTTCAACAGCGCGCTCATGCCCGATGCCCCAGATAGACTTCGCGGGCGCGCTTGTCGGCGGAAATCGCCTCCATCGTGTCCTGCATCAGGATGCGTCCTTCATGAAACAGCGTCACAGTGCGCGAGATCATGCGGATGAACTGCATGTCATGCTCCACCACGATCAGGGCCGAGGTCTTGTTGATCTCCTCGATCAACTCGGCGGTTCTGTAGGTTTCCTCGTGGGTCATGCCGGCGGCGGGTTCGTCCAGCAGCACCAGCCATGGCTCTGCCGCCACCACCATGCCCAGTTCGACCCACTGACGCTGCCCATGCGCCAGCCGCCCCACCAGGGTGCGGCGGATATCGCCCAGCTTCAGACGCTCGATGGTTTCGGCCGTCAGCACCCGGGCGCGCGCATCGCCATGCCAGCGCCGCGCGGACAACCAGATGTTTTCCTCGGCGCTCAAGCCGTCGAAGACATTGGGCACCTGCGTCTTGATGCCGACGCCAAGGCTTGCCACCTGAAAGGGTTCGGCGCCCGTCATCTCCTGCCCGCGGATCAGCACCTCGCCCGAGGTGGGCACAAGCTGCCCCGTCAGGCATTTGAAAAAGGTCGATTTGCCCGCGCCATTGGGCCCGATCAGGCAGCGCAATTCCCGGTCGAACAGGGTGAAATCCACTTGGTCCACCGCGCGCACACCACCGAAATGCATGCACAGGTCACGGGTCTCGACCACCACATCGCCTCGTTGCCGTGTCATTGCGTGCCCTCCGCCCGGCTGCCGCGCCGCCGCCGCGCCCGCGTGGGCGCCTTCTTGCGGCGCGCGTTGACCCAGTCGATGATCGTGGGGGCGACGCCCTTGGGCACCAGCAGCACGAAGATGATCAGGATCACACCCAGCACCAGGTTGTTGTTCAGAACGGTCTGCCCGCCAAGCGCCGAGGTCAGGTAGAACAGCGCGAAGGTGGCGCCCACCGGCCCGATCAGGGTGCCGCGTCCGCCCACGATCACCCAGATGATCGTCAACGCCGCATTGTACAGGTTGAACACATCCGGGGTGATCCGCCCCACGCCGTTGCAGAACAGAACGCCCCCGATGGCCGCGATCCCAGCGCCGATGGTGAAGATGCCCAGCTTGTAGGCGCGAATGTCATAGCCCAGAAGTTCGGCGCGCAGCTCGTTCTCGCGGATTGCCACGCAGACGCGTCCGAACTTGGTGTTCACCAGCCAGCCCGCGAAGACATAACACAGGATCAGCGCGGCCATCGCCACATAGAAGACCTGTTCGGGAAACAGAAAGGACGTCGGGTTCCACGGCAGGTTGATGGGTGGCGAGGATACGCCGTTGAACCCGCCCAGCAGCGCATTGCCGATCTTGTATTCCGGCCCCGATGTGCGCCGGATCAGCGAGAAGAAGATCAGCGTCACGGTCAGGGTGATCACGCCCAGGTAGACGTCGGACACCCGCCCATAGAATATGAAATACCCAAGGGCCGCGGCAAAGGCCGAGGTGACCAGCACCGCCATCAGGATCGCCCAGGTCGATCCGCCGAAGTTGATCGCCGAGATGGTGTAGACATAGGCGCCCAGCCCGAAGAAGGCGACCTGCCCGAAGCACAGGATGCCGCCATAGCCCCAGATCAGCGCGAGGCTCAGCGCCAGCACGGCAAGCGCGATGGCCGTTGTCAGGTTGATGATGGTGAAAAGCTGCAGCACGCTGGGGGCTGCGAACATGAAGATCACACCCAGCAGGGCATAGACGAAGGTCGGGCGCATCTGGCGCAACATGCCGCTGTTCATAGCGATTTCCGGAAGAAGCGGCCGGTGATCCCGCGCGGCATCAGGCGCAGCAAGATGATGGCGGCCAGAAGAAGCGCGATCTCACCGAAGGTGGATCCCGCGATGAACGAGAAGACGCCGTTGATCCCGCCCAGCAGGATCGAGCCTGCGGTGGTGCCCGCAAGGATCGCCGATCCGCCCGAGATCACGGTGATGAAGGCCTTGGCGATATAGGTGGCCCCGATCGTGGGCAGAACGCCCGTCATCGGCGCCAGCAACCCGCCCGCAAGGCCGGACACGGCCGCGCCCAGCCCGAAGGTGATCATGTAGATCCGGCTGGTCGACACCCCCAGCGCCGAGGCCATCTCGGCATTCTGCATGGTGCCGCGCGCCAGCAGGCCCAGCTTGGTGAACCGCAGCGTCAACCAGACCCCGAACAGCAGCACGATGGTCACGACGACAAGGAACAGCTCGTAACCGGATGCGGAATAATCCCCGATCCGCACCACGCCAAGCGGCGGCGAGACGGTCGTTCCGGTCGAGGCCCCGAAGATCGAGGTGACGATCCCCACCAGCAGCAGCGACAGGCCCCATGTTGCCAGCAATGTGTCCACCATGCGCCCGTAAAGCCAGCGGATCAGCAGGCGTTCGACGATCACGCCGATGATCCCGACCACCAGCGGCGCGAGGATCAGCATGGAGACCCAGATGTTGATCCCGGCATTGGTGGCCACGACGACCGTGTAGCCGCCCAGCATCAGGAATTCGCCATGCGCAAGGTTGATGACCCGCATCATGCCGAAGATGATCGCCAGACCGAGGCTGATCAGCGCGAGGTTCGAGATCACATAGATCAGCTGGAACAGGACGGCGACGACAAGATCCACGTAAGGCGCTCCGAGGCAAGGGGGTCCGGCCCGAAGGCCGGACCCGCATTGTGTTATTCGATCCCGGCTGCAGCCAGACCGTTTTCGAACAGGAAGGTGGACTGATCGGGATTGGCCACCAGGTCACAGACAAGCTGCGTATCCGCAGGGGGCTGGGCCTCGTAGCTTTCCACGATATTCCACTTCTGGTCCTTCAGATCGCCGATATAGACGTTCATGTTGCAGTGGTTGGTCTGCGGATCGACCGCCACGGCGCCAGAGGGTCCGTTGTAGGACAGCCCCGAGCGCAGCGCCTCGATCACCGGGTCGCGGTCGGGCGTGCCGGCCATCCTCACCGCCTCGGCCCAGAGCATCGCGCCCTCATAGGACCGCACGGCCAGTTCGTTCATCACCGGACGGCCCGCGCCCAGACGCGCCTCGAGCCGCGCGAGGAACTCGGTGTTGGTCGGGTTGTTCGCGCCCTCGAAGTAGGAATAGGACGCGATGATGCCGTCGCCTTCCTCGGCCGAGATCAGGGTCTGCTCGTTGCCCACCCCGAAGGTGGTCGAGGCGATCGGGATTTCCTTGTTCATGCCCGCCGCAGCATACTGGCGGTAGAAGGACACATGCGCGCCGCCGACCAGTGCCGAGATCACGAAATCGGGCTTTGCCGTCTGGATCTTGTTGATGGTCGGGCCGAAGTTGGTGACATCCAGCGGGAAGAATTCCACATCCAGCGTCTCGCCGCCGTTTTCCTTGACGAAGCGCTGCATCCACTGCGCGGTGATCTGACCATAGTTGTAGTCAGCCGCGACGATGTAGACCTTCTTGCCCCATTTGTTCATCGCATAGGGCACGACCTTGGCCACGGTCTGCGCCGGGGTCGATCCGGTGCAGAAGGTGTTGTAGTCGCACACACCGCCCTCGTACTGGGTATTGTAGAAATAGAGGGTCTTGAAGCGCGCCAGCGTCGGGCGGATCGCCTCGCGGCTGGCCGAGGTGATGCCGGCATGAACGGTATGGGCCCGGTCGCCTGCGGCGGCCTGGGTGGCATACTGGGTGTAGAACTGGATCGTCGACTGGGCGTCATACAGTTTCAGTTCAACCTCGCGGCCCAGAAGGCCACCGGCGGCATTGATGTCGTCGATCGCCATCTTGGTGGTCTCGGCCATCGGTGCGCCATAGATGTCGAGGCCCCCCGAAAGGTCAAGGATCGAGGCGAAGATGATCTTGTCGCTACCCTGCGCGCGCCCGATGATCGGGGCCGATGACAGGGCCAGTGCGGAAGATCCGGCAAGAAAACTCCTACGCGAAAAAGTCATGGCAGTCTCTCCTGTTGGGGTTGTGACGGATGCAGTCTGCGTTGCACGCCCTTGATCGCATCAGTCCTTGGTGTCGGACGTTTTGCCGTCCGTTTTCGTGGCGCGGGATGACCCGCTGCTGCGGCGGTCCAGTTGCGAGGTCACGCCGCGCACACCGTCCCCGATGTTCATGCCGACTTCCTCGCCCAACCGCTGCACGGCCGGAAGCTGAAGCGCCATCGACAGCACACCATCGACCAGCTGGTTGACCGTGCTGCCATCGCCGCCACCGCCCTCGCCACCCGAGCCGCCCGAATGGCCCATGCCGGTGATGTGGTTGATGCGGATGCTTTCGATCTTCTCGGCGGGCTTGAGCATGCGCTCGACCACTTCGGGAAGGGTGCGGATGCGCGCCTCGTCCAGCTTCATCGCCATCAGTTCGCTGCTTTGCGCATTCTCGGCCTCGATCACCGCGGCGCGGCCCTTGGCCTCGGCCATCAGTTTTGCCTTCTGCGCCTCGGCACGATCCAGCATGGCCTTTGCCTCTGCCTCGGCCATGGCCAGCATCGTGCCCACTTCGGACCGCACGCGGGTATCGTCCACCTCGGCCTGTTCGGTGGCGCGGATCAGCGCCAGCACCTTTTCGCGGTCGGCTGCGGCCTGTTCGCGGATGGTGCGCACCTTCTCTTCGGCCTCGGCCCCGGCGGCGGTGGCGGCAATCGCCTCGGCCTCGGCATGGGCTTCCTCCACACGTTTGGCGGCAAGGCGCACGGCATTCTCGGTCTTGGCAAGGGCGGTCGCCAGTTCGGCGGCAAGGCTTTGCTCGCGCAGTTCGCGATCCTTGCTGATCTCGGTCAGACGGACCTCGCGCTCACGGGCGATGCGCGCGGCCTCGCGCCGCTTTTCGGATGTCGCCTGTTCCTCGGCAGTTTCCGCCATCGAGCGCGAGCGCGCAATCTCGATCTCGCGCTGCTGGGTGATCATCGCCTCTTCTTCCTCGCGGCTGATCGTCAGCTTGCGCTTGGTGGCATCCAGCTGGCTTTGGCGCACGGCCACTTCGGCATCGGCTTCGATGACGGCGCGTTCCTTCTTGTTGACCGCGATGATCTCGGCCAGACGGCGCATACCCAAAGCGTTGAAGGCGTTGTTTTCATCCAGAGCGTGGAACGGCGTCTGGTCGATCCGGGTCAATGACACGGATTCCAGCAAAAGACCGTTCTGCGCCAGATTGTCGGTCAGAACCTCGGACACTTCACGGGCATAGCCTGCGCGATTGTCCTGCAATTCATCCATCGTGTAGCGCGCGGCAACCGACAGCATCGCGTCGACCAGCTTGCCCTCAAGGGTTTCGGCCAGATCGGCCGAGCGAAAGGATTTGCCCGCCAGCGCCTGCGCCGCCGTGGCGACACCTTCCGCACTGGCCCGGACACGCACATAGAATTCCGCGCCCACATCGACGCGCAGACGATCCTTGGTGATGATGGACTTCGGCCCAAACCGCTCGATCTCGAGCTTGGTGGTGCGCATGTTAACTTCGGACACCTTGTGCAGGAAGGGCAGCGCAAGACAGCCGCCGTCCAGCACGACCCGCTGCCCACCGGCACCGGTCCGCACCAGGCTGACCTCTCGGGTGGCCTTGCGGTAATAGCGGTTCAGGAAAAGGATCACCAGGATCGCGAGGACAACCGCAACGATCAATGTCACAAATACCGTCATTCCGTCTTCTCCAGTGCCTTGTCGATTGTCACGCCCAAGGGCGTATCCAATGATCCTGCTGCCCGATCAGAGACTCAGCCAAACATATGTTTGTTAAGTAGCCCAAGCCTAGGCCTCTGACGAAAAATCTGTCAACACTCGTGATTGGAATTATTTGACGCTACGGCAATCAGTTCCGCGCTGGCAAGCCTCATCGAGCCGCCGTTGCATCCTCACCAAGCTCTGCGAACCGCACAGACATCAATCCGGCCACACCGGAAAAAATGTTTGCAAGACAACAAAAAACCCTTGGTTCCTTGGCTCCTCAGGCGGCTCTCAGTTGCAGGAACGAGCGATGACGCCAAGCCCGATCTTCAGCGCCTCGACCATGTCATCCAGATTCATCGAGGCCAGATCAGCCCGCTGATGAATTTCAAGGCGGCTCTCTTTCGCCACTTCGTTAAGCAGCTCTGCCACCTGTGCGGGCAGATACGGAAGATGGATAAAGCCGGAAATTGTATCGGGGTGATTCCGTATGCAATGGTGTAGCGAAATATAGGTGGTGGCGTTGCACAGATATGTGCCGGCACTGCCCGATTGGCGGCATGGCCGCCCCGAGGACCGGATCGCCTCCTGCATCGCATCGGCGGGCAAGCTGGTCAGATAGCCGTCCGGCCCATCATCCACCACCTTGCCGTTTTGGCGATGGCCGGCATTGTCCGCCAGTTCGAACCATGACCAGTTGGCGGCCATCCGTTCGATCCGGATCATCGGCTCGCCCGGCCACAGGCCCAAGGACACGATCGCGCGGGGGCGCAGGGTGTCGATCAAGGCCGGAAGGTCGCGCCTGACCTTGAAAAAGTCCACGGGCAGGCCCTGCCCCTGCACCGCCATGCCACCGATGGTCATGCCATCCAGTGCTTGCGCGACCTGCTCGGACGGGTTGGCACTGCGGCCTGCATAGCTTTGAAAACCGGTCACGAGGATCATGGCCTTTTCCTTGTCCAATGGCGGCATCGCCTGCCGTGACGGCGGGGCGACGGGCGGTGAGGCACCTTGCGCGATCCTGACGGCAATCATGCACCACAGGCAAGCCCCCGCGATCCCCCGCACGTGGCGGGCTGCGGCCAGTTGTCCTTTGATGTTGTAAATATATTTGACAAGCAAAGC
The DNA here is from genome assembly GCF_048006315.1 of Seohaeicola sp. Classification (GTDB taxonomy): domain Bacteria; phylum Pseudomonadota; class Alphaproteobacteria; order Rhodobacterales; family Rhodobacteraceae; genus Seohaeicola. The sequence goes on from NZ_CP180350.1 coordinate 371,413, forward strand.
GTCCTCTGTTGGAGTGCAGCCAATGGACATGGCCGGAAGGAGACTGGCCGTTCAGAACAAGCAATCCCGCGCTGGCAATGCCACGCTCGCGGAGACGATGCGCTTACAGGGAGGAACCGATGCGTAGAATTCTTTTGACCGGTGCGGTCGCAATGGCGGCTGTGGCAGGACAGGCCAATGCACAGCAGATCAAGATCATGACCGGCCCGCAGGGTGGATCGTGGTACCCGCTTGGCGGCGCGATCCAGTCGATGCTGTCGGATGACGGCATCAGCGTTCAGGTGCTGCCGGGTGGCGGTGTCGCCAACGCGCAGGGCGTGCAGGGCGGCCAGACCGATCTGGCCTTCGGCAACTCGATCTCGGTGGTGGACGCGCTGGAAGGCCGCGCGCCCTTCGAGGGCAAGGCCGACAACATCTGCCTGATGGCCACGCTCTATCCGCAGTATTTCCAGATGGCGACCCCCAAGGACAGCGGCATCGCCGCGGTCGAGGACCTCAAGGGCAAGCGGATCACCACACAGCCCGTGGGCAATACCGCCGAACAGGTGATGCGCGCCATCCTGCAGACCGCAGGCCTGAGCTACGAAGACATGCGCAGCGTCGACTATGTGTCCTATTCGGATGGCGTGGGCCTTGTGCAGGATGGCAATGCCGACATGTTCAGCGCGGGCACGACCGCGCCCGCTTCGGCGATCATGGACCTTGCCAATTCGACCGACATCACCATGATCCCGCTGACCGAGGATTTCATCGGCAAGATGCGTGACACCATCAACCCCGGCTATGCCTCGCTGACCATCGCGGCGGGCACCTATCCCGGACAGGACAGCGATGTGACGGCCGTGGGCTACATGACCCAGCTGATCGGCCGCTGCGATCTGGACGATGCCGTGGTGACCGCCCTGATGACCAACCTGTGGGAATTGCGCGGCGACATGGCCACGATCAGTGCCGCGATGCGTGACATCACCCTCGAGAAGATGATGGACCCGGGCGGTGTGCCGCTGCACGCAGCCGCCAAGGCCTTCTACGAGGCGAACGCGGGCAAATAAGCCCGGTCGACCGGCGGGCCGCCATGCGCGGCCCGTCCCTACCCCTTTTTCTGGCGGATGAACGCGATGCAGGCACTTGATGTCTGGCTCCGGCGCCTGACCGTTGCGGTCGCGGTGTCAATGAGCCTTTTTCACCTTTATGTGGCCTGGTTCGGCCCCCCCAACGCCTTTACCTTGCGCGCGACCCATTTCGGCTTTGCGATGGCGCTGGCCTATCTGGCACTGCCCATGACGGCGGCGCGGCGCGGCAAGGCACCGGGTTTCATCGACATCGCCTTCATGTGCGCGGCGCTGGCCGCGGCCAGCTATCCGTTGATCAACCAGACCTATTTCAACACGCGCATGGCCTATGTGGGTCCTGTCTCGGTGATGGATCAGGTCTTTGCCGTGATGATGATGGTCACCATCCTCGAGGCGACACGCCGCGCGATCGGCTTCATCCTGCCGCTGACCGCGCTGATCTTTCTGTCCTATCAGGTGTTCTTCACCCAGGCGGACCTCGTGCGGTTGCTGGAATATCAATACATGACCACCGATGCGCTGTTCGGCGTGCCGGCGCAGGTCTCGGCCACCTATGTGGTGCTGTTCGTGATCTTCGGCGCGATGGCCGAACGGTTCGGTATCGGCAAGCTGTTCATGGATTTCGCGCTGGCACTCACGGGCCATGCGGCGGGCGGCCCGGCCAAGGTGGCGGTCGTGACATCGGGCCTTTTCGGGTCCGTGTCAGGCTCTGCCGTGGCCAATGTGATGACCACCGGCACGTTTTCGATCCCGCTGATGAAGCGCATCGGGTACCGTCCGCAATTCGCGGGCGCGGTCGAGGCTGTGGCATCGACCGGCGGGCAGATCATGCCGCCGATCATGGGGGCCGCCGCCTTCGTGATGGCCGAATTCATGGGGGTCAGTTATCTGACGGTGGCGGGCTATGCGCTGCTGCCTGCACTTCTGTATTTTCTGGCCGTCTTCCTGGCCGTGCATTTCGAGGCGCGCAAGCGCGGCATGAAGGGCCTTCCCAAGGCTGATCTGCCACGTGTCGGTAAAGTCCTCAAGGACGAGGGGCATCTGTTCCTGCCGCTGGTGGCGATCATCGGCATGCTGATGAGCGGCTATTCCGCCCCCTTCTCGGCGCTGTGCGGGATCCTGTCGATCCTGCCCGTGGTGATGATGCGCAAGACCACCCGTCACGAGGTCACGCTGCCCAAGGTGATCGAGGCGCTGGAATCCGGCGCGATCAATTCGGTCGCGGTGGCGCTGGCCTGTGCCACGGCGGGCATCGTGATCGGCGTGATCGCGCAGACCGGCCTCGGGCTGACCTTCACCGGTCTGGTCAAGGCGGCGGCGGGCCAGCAGCTGATCTTCGCGCTGATCCTGACGATGATCGCGGGTATCGTGCTGGGCATGGGGATGCCCACCACCCCCGCCTATATCGTGCAGGTGGCGCTGCTGGTGCCGGCGCTGGTCAACATGGGCGTGTCGATCCCGGCGGCGCATATGTTCGTCTTCTACTACGCGATCCTGTCCGCGATCACGCCCCCCGTGGCCATCGCTGTCTATGCTGCCTGTGGCATCGCACAATCGCCGGTCATGGCGACGTCGTGGATGGCGGTGCGGCTGGGTCTGACCGGCTACATCATCCCCTTCATGTTCGTCTTCGGACCCTCGCTGCTGATGATCGGCACCTGGACCGAGATCGTGCTGACCGCTTTCAGCGCCACGATGGGGGTGACATTCCTTGCGGCGGGTCTGGCCGGGTTCCTGTTGCGCCCCACCGGATGGCTGGCGCGGACCCTGCTGGTGGCGGCGGCGCTGACGCTGATCAATCCGGGGCTTCTGACCGATGTGATCGGCCTTGCGCTGGCGCTTCTGGCCCTGCTGATCAACTCGCGCGAACGCTCGGACGCCTGGGACGAGGAAGCGGATGCCCCCCGCGTCAGCCTTGCCGAAACCCTCAAGGCCGAGGCCGCGCAACGCGCCAAGCGCTAAACGGCAAGACGCTATCCAAAACGACAAAGCCGGAGGGTCTCCCCTCCGGCTTTTTTCGTGGCGTCAGGGCAGCGTGTGAAACGCCCTCAGCGCCCTTTTTCCTTGCGCCATGCGGCGAAGGTCTCGCCATGTTCGGGCCTGGTGCCAGGATAGAGCCCGATGATCGAGGCACCGGCCTTGACCTGTTCGACGACGAAATCCTCGTAGACCGTCATCTCGGCGGCTTCGGCTGCCACCTCGGCGGCGATGTCCTGCGGGATCACGATGACGCAATCGGCATCCCCCACGATGATGTCGCCGGGAAAGACCGGCGCATCGCCGCATCCGATAGGCACGTTCAGATCCAGCGCCTCGTGCAGCGTCAGGTTCGTGGGGCTGGAAGGGCGCGCGTGATAGGCGGGGATGTCCAGACCGCCGATATCCTGCGCGTCGCGGAAACCGCCATCCGTGACAACGCCAGCGGCACCGCGCATCATCAGCCGGGTGACAAGGATATCGCCCGCCGATGCCGCGCGCGGGTCCTTGCGGCTGTCCATCACCAGAACGGCACCCGCAGGGCAGGTATCGACGGCCACACGCTGCGGATGGTCGGCATTGCGGAACACCGCGATGCCGTTGCGATCCTCGCGCGCGGGGATATAGCGCAGGGTCACCGCAGGCCCCACCATGTTGCGCCCCTTGGGCGCCACCGGATGCACGCCCTGGATCACCTGGCTGCGCAATCCGCGCTTGTAAAGCACCGTCGCCAGCGTGGCGACGGAGACACCCATCAAAGTCTCGCGCAGGGTCTCGTCCATCACGTTCATCCTTCTTGCAGTTCGGCGGGCAGCAGCGCGCCCGGCATGTTCTGATAGGCGACAGGCCGCAGGAACCGGCGGATCGCCATGGTGCCCACGCTTGTCGCGCCGAAATTCGTGCTGGCGGGATAGGGCCCGCCATGCACCATGGCATCGCAGACCTCGACCCCCGTGGGATAGCCATTGGCCAGCACCCGGCCCGCCTTGCGCTCAAGGATCGGCATCAGGCGGCGCGCCAGATCGGTATCGGCGTCCTCCATGTGCAAGGTGCAGGTCAGCTGCCCTTCAAGGGCGCGGGCGATCTCGATCATCTGGTCCGTGTCGCGGACGGTGATCAGGATGCCCAGCGGGCCGAAGACCTCGTGATGCAGGGCCGGATTGGCCTGCCAGTCATCGCCGCTCACGCGCAGCAGCACCGGCAGCGCCGCGCGCCCCTCGGCCGCGCCCGAGGCAAGCGTCTGCACACCCGGCGCCTCACAGGCGGTTTTGCAGCCCGCCCGGTAAGCCTCGGCGATGCCGCCGGTCAGCATGGTCTGGGCCGCCACCTGCCCCAGCGCGGCACAGGCCGTATCGGCAAAGCGCTCAGCATCGGGACCGGCGACGGCGATGACCACGCCGGGATTGGTGCAGAACTGACCTGCCCCCATGGTCAGGCTTGCGGCCCAGCCCTGTGCGATGCCCTCCGCCCGCGCGGCCATGGCGGCGGGCAGCAGGAACATCGGGTTGATGCTGCCCAGCTCGCCGAAGAACGGGATCGGCTCGGGCCGTGCGGCGCAGAGGTCGAACAGCGCCCGCCCTCCGCGCAGACTGCCGGTAAAGCCCACGGCGCGGATCAGCGGATGCGTGACCAGCGCCTGCCCCACCGCATTGCCGCCCCCCTGCAACAGCGCAAAGACACCCGCAGGCATCCCGCAGCGCTGGATCGCGGCATGGATCGCCTCGGCCACGATCTCGGCGGTGCCGGGATGCGCCTGATGGCCGCGCAGCACCACCGGACAGCCCGCCGCCAGTGCGGATGCGGTGTCGCCGCCCACCGTCGAAAAGGCCAGCGGAAAGTTCGACGCGCCGAACACCGCCACGGGGCCAAGCGGCCGCTGGATCATGCGAATGTCAGGGCGCGGCAGCGGCTGGCGATCCGGCAAGGCCGGATCGATACGGATATCCAGGTGATCCTCGTTCAGGATATGCCCGGCGAAGAGGCGCAACTGCCCCGTGGTGCGCCCCCGCTCGCCCTCGATGCGCGCCTGCGGCAAGCCGCTTTCCTGGCAGGCGATCTCGGTGATGGCGGCTGCGCGGGCCTCGATCTCGTCGGCGATGGCCTGCAGCAGGGCAGCCCGTTCCGCGCGGGTCGTCTGCCCATAGGTCCAGAACGCATCCTCGGCGGCGCGGCAGGCCTGATCGACCAGCGCGGGCGTCGCCTCGGAGAACGCGTGGGCCGGTCCATGCGCCGGGTCAGAGCGGAACGTCACCGCACCGGCGATCCAGTCGCCTGCGATCAGGTGGCGTCCGTGGGGAATGAAAGTCATGTTGCAGGTCCTTCAGGTCAGGTTGTTTTCGCGCAGGAACCGGTCCAGTTGCGCGGATTGTGCGTCGGTCAGGGGCCAGGCCGATGGCGGACGCGTCGGCCCGCAGTCCTGCCCCATCGCGGCAAGTGCGGCCTTGACGCCGGTCACGTTGGTGCCGTTCATTTCGGCGGCGCGGATATCCTCGAAGGCCTTCATGCCTGCGATCAGCGCATTGGCGCGGGCGAAGTCCCCCGCCTCAAGTGCTGCATGGATCGCCATCGACCGTTCCGGCCAGACATTGATCAACCCCGAGGTAAAGCCCCGCGCCCCCACGGCATAGAAGGCGGGCGCCCAGATCTCGGCCAGGCCGCCAACCCAGACGATGCCCGGATCACAGGCGGCTTTCGCCTCGGCCAGGCGCATCGGATTGGGCGTGGCCCATTTGACGCCGCGCACGCCGGGCACCGCGCAGAGTGCGGCAATGGCATCGGTGCCGATCGCGTCATTTCGCAGGTAAAGCATCATCGGCAACCCGCCGGACGCGTCGTTGATCGCATGCAGATAGTCCACGATCCCGCGCGGGGCCACGAAGGGATCGGGCGGCTGATGCACCATCAGCGCCGCCGCCCCGGCATCCGCCGACACCCGCGCCAGACGGCAGGCATCGCGGATGCCGCGCCCGATACCGGCCAGAACGGGCGCACGGTCACCGACCATCCCCACGACCGTCGCCGCCATGGCGCAGGCCTCATCCGTTGTCAGCGCATAGAATTCGCCCGTGTTGCCGTTGACCACGGGGATATGCATCCCTGCCCCCAGCGCGCGGTCGATGATCGGCTCCAGCCGATCCGGCGCGATCTCGCCTTGCGAGTCATAGGGGGTGACGAGGATGCCCGAGATGCCGGTCAAGGCGATGTCAAGATCATGTCCCATCAGAAAATATCCGGCTCGCCCGCGGCGGGGCCATGTGCGCGTGTCAGGTAGTCGAAATCGCAGCCCGTATCGGCCTGCCCCACGTGTTTCGAGAACATGTAGCCCCAGCCACGCTGATACCTCGGTTCCGGCGGGGTCCATGCGGCGCGGCGCGCCTCCAGCTCGGCCTCGGGCACCAGCATGTCCAGACGCCGCGCGGCCAGATCCAGCCGCACGGTATCGCCGGTCTTGAGCAGGGCCAGCGGCCCGCCGATGAACGCCTCGGGGGCGACATGCAGCACGCAGGCGCCATAGGATGTGCCCGACATCCGCGCGTCCGAAATCCGCAGCATGTCGCGATGCCCCTGTTTCAGAAGCGCCTTGGGAATGGGCAGCATCCCCCATTCGGGAAAGCCCGGCCCCCCCAGCGGCCCCGCGTTGCGCAGCACCATGACATGATCCGGCGTCACCTCGAGGGTTTCGTCATCCACCGCCTTCTTCATCTGCGCGTAGCTGTCGAAGACCAGCGCCGGGCCTTCATGGGTATAGAATTTCGGATCGCAGGCGGCGGGCTTGATCACCGCGCCATCGGGGCACAGGTTGCCGCGCAGCACCGCCAGCGACCCCTCGGCATAGACCGGGTTCGACAACGGGCGGATCACGTCGTCATTGTAGACCTGCGCGGCGGCGATATTCTCGCCCACCGTGGTGCCTGCCACCGTCATGCAGGACAGGTCCAGCCGGTCCGATATCTGCTTCATCATCGCCAGCAAACCGCCCGCGTAATAGAAATCCTCCATCAGGTAATCGCTGCCCGAGGGGCGGATATTGGCCAGCAAGGGCGTCACGCGCCCCAGCGCATCCAGATCGTCAAGGCTCAGATCGACACCCGCCCGCCGCGCCATGGCGATCAGATGCACCACCGCATTGGTGGAACAGCCCGTCGCCATCGCCACGATTGCGGCATTGCGCACGGCGGCGGGGGTCACGATCCGGTCGGGCGTCAGATCCTCCCAGACCATGTCGACGATGCGCCGCCCGCTGCCGCTGGCCATGCGGCCGTGGTTGCTGTCGACGGCGGGGATCGACGAGGCACCGGGCAGCGTCAGGCCCAGCGAATCCGCGATGGCGGTCATCGTGCTGGCGGTTCCCATCGTCATGCAGACCCCGTGGCTGCGCGCGATCCCGCCCTGCACGCCGCGCCATTCCGCGTCCGAGATATTGCCCGCGCGTCGCTCGTCCCAGTATTTCCAGGCATCCGAGCCTGATCCCAGCACGCGCCCCGCGTAATTGCCGCGCAGCATCGGCCCCGCAGGCATGTAGATGAAGGGCACGCCCGCCGACAGCGCCCCCATGATCAGCGCGGGCGTGGTCTTGTCGCAGCCCCCCATCAGCACGACGCCGTCAAAGGGGTGCGAGCGGATCACCTCCTCGGTCTCCATCGCCAGCATGTTGCGATAGATCATCGAGGTGGGTTTGGTGAACTGCTCGTCCACCGACAGCACCGGCATCTCGACCGGAAAGCCCCCGGCCTGCAGGACGCCGCGCTTCACCTCCTTGGCGCGTTCGGGAAAATGGCCGTGGCAGGAATTGATCTCGGACCATGTGTTCAGGACACCGATGATTGGCTTGCCCCGGAACTCTTCCTCGGCATAGCCGAGCTGCATCATGCGCGAGCGGTGGCCGAAGCTGCGCAGATCGTCCGGGGCGAACCATCGGGCAGATCGCAGTGTATCGGGGGTCTTGGTCATCGGAGGATCCTTCGGGACTTGGGGGCTGCGGGAATTGCGGCTATAGCGGTCAGGTCAAGGGCTGAGGAAACGGGAGGTTCCATGTCGCGCAATCGTCTGAAAACAGGTCTGGCCGAAAAGCGGCCCATGGCAGGGCTGTGGCTGTCGCTGGATGCACCCGCCGCCACGGAAATCGCCGCAGGCAGCGGCGCGGACTGGCTGCTGATCGACATGGAACATTCGCCCACGGGGCTGGATTCCGTCGTGCATCACCTGCGGGCGGCCATGGCGGGACCGGTCGAAGCCGTGGTGCGGGTGCCAAGCGCCGAACCCGTGACGGTCAAGCGGGTGCTGGATCTGGGCGCGCGCAGCCTGATGTTTCCGATGATCGACAGCGCCGAGGATGCGGCCCGCGCCGTCAGCTACACGCGCTATCCGCCGCACGGGATGCGCGGGCTGTCCATGACCACGCGGGCCAACAATTACGGGCGCGATCCGGGTTATCTGAAAGACCATGTCGACGATCTTTGCGTGATCGTGCAGGTCGAAACCCCGCAGGCGGTGGCGGCCATCCCGCAGATCGCGGCGGTGCCGGGTGTGGATGCGATCTTTGTCGGCCCCGCCGATCTGTCGGCGGCCATGGGTCACCTGGGCGGCGCGCAACACCCCGATGCGCAGGCCATGATCGACCATGCCCGCAGCCTTGCCGCAGACGCAGGCAAGCCCATCGGCATCCTTGGCTTCGGCCCGGACCTGGCGCGCGGCTATTTCGCGCGCGGCTTCGATTTCGTGGCCGTGGCGGGCGACAGCTGGCTTCTGGCGCGGCAGATGGATGCCGTCATTGCCAGCCTCAAGGGCTGATCGCCTCATGCCCGCCGCTCCTGATCGGTGACGCGGCGGCGGGCCTGGACCAGATGATAGCTCATCAGCAGTTCCGCGCCCTCGGCGTCGCGGCTGCGGATCGCCTCGAGGATCTGGCGGTGTTCGTCCAGAACCGCCTCGATCCGCGCCTCGCTGCCCGCGCTGGTCAATTGTTGCGCCACCCCGATGGCCTGCAGCATCAGACCGCGCGTCGCGTTCAGCATGTCGCAGAAAATTTCGTTGCCGCTGGCTTCGGCCACGGCCATGTGAAAATCGAAATCGGCCTCGCGCACGGGTTTGCGGGCGCGCATCGTGTGTTCCATGTGATCCAGCGCCGCCTCGATCCGTTCGATGTCGCGCGGGGTGGCGCGCAGGGCGGCATGGCGGGCGGCGGCGGCCTCAAGCGACAGGCGCGCCTCCATGCAGCGCATCAACCCCGCCACGTCATCGGCGCGCGCATGTTCGATCAGGCCCTGTGGCGGGCGGCGGCGTACGAAACTGCCCACCCCGTGCTGCGCCGCCACGATCCCGTCATCGCGCAACCGCGCCAGCGCTTCGCGCACCACGGGGCGCGACACCTCGAACCTTTCGCTGATCTGATGCTCGGACGGCAGCTTGTCGCCTTCGGCCAGCTGCCCCGAGGCGATCAGTTCAAGAATGCGGCCATAGATCTGGTCGGCCAGCGTCTCGCGCTTGCGGATCGTGGCGTTCAGCAGCGGATCCTCGGATTTGCCGGGCGGTGTCATCGCGAACACCCGATACGGACAGGTCTGGCTGTAACGAACATGGGCATTTCCGGCTGGTCTCCTCTCTCCGGGATGCAGCATGCACATCCCGGTGCATGTTGTAAACATTATTGACAACCCCAAGCCGTTCGGGCGAGACAGGGACAAGAACAGCAAGGAGCGGGCGATGACACAGGCCAATACTTCAACGGCGCGCACGGCGGGCAAGGTTCTTGTGGATCAGCTTCTCGTGCATGGGGCCGATACCGCCTTCTGCGTGCCGGGCGAAAGCTATCTCGAGGTGCTGGATGCGCTGCACGATGTTTCTGACCGCTTCACCCTCATAAATGCCCGCCACGAGGCCGGCGCCGCCAACATGGCCGAGGCTTACGGCAAGCTGACCGGCAAGCCCGGCATCGCCATGGTCACGCGCGGCCCCGGCGCCTGCCATGCCTGCATCGGGGTGCATATCGCCCAGCAGGACAGCACGCCGATGATCCTGCTGATCGGCCAGGTCGGGCGCGACATGATCGACCGCGAGGCGTTCCAGGAGGTCGATTACAAGCAGATGTTCGGCGGCCTTGCCAAATGGGTGGCCCAGATCGACAGCCCCGAACGGGTGCCCGAATACATGGCCCGCGCCTTTCGCGTGGCCACATCGGGCCGCCCCGGCCCGGTGGTTCTGGCCCTGCCCGAGGACATGCTGACCACAGCCGTCACCGTCGCGGATGCGCGCCCCTACAGCGTCACCCGCGCGCAGGTGACGCCAGCGCAGGTGACGCAGATCACCGATCTTCTGGCGCAGGCCGAACGCCCGATGCTGCTGCTGGGCGGCTCTGGCTGGACCGATGCCGCAGCGGATGCCATCCGTCGCTTTGCCGAAGGCAACCGCCTGCCGGTGACCACGTCGTTCCGGCGTCAGGACGCGATCGACAACCGCTCGGACAGCTACGTGGGCGAGTTCGGCACCGCCACCGCAGCAGCGCTGCACAAACGCATGGCCGAGGCCGACATGGTGCTGGTCCTGGGCGCGCGCCTGGGCGAGATGACCACGAAGGGCTATACCAACCTGACCCCGCCCGAGACACGGCAACGCCTGATCCATGTGCATCCCGACCCCGACGAGATCGGCCGCGTCTATGGTCCCGAACTGGGGATTGCCGCCGATATGGAGGGACTGGCGCTGGCGCTGGGCGGTGTCGATCTGGCCCGGCAGAACAAATGGGGCGACTGGTGCGCCACGCTGCGCGGCGAATACATGGCCGATACCGCCCGTCCCGCCGATGGCGGCTGGGCGCTGGACATGGGACAGGCGCTTTGCGATATCCGCGATGCGCTGCTCGCCGACACGGTCATCACGCTGGACGCGGGCAATCACACCGGCTGGGCGCAGCGGTTCCTGCGCTTTGGCCGACCGGGACGCGAGATCGGATCGACCTGCGGCTCCATGGGGTATTCGGTGCCCGCCGCCGTGGCTGCAAGCCTGCTCAATCCGGGGCGGCTGGTGTTGTCGATGGTGGGCGATGGCGGCTTCATGATGAGCGGGCAGGAACTGACGGTCGCCGCGCAATACGGGGCCACGCCCATCGTGCTTTTGTTCAACAACGGCATGTATGGCACGATCCGCATGCACCAGGAACGCGACCACCCGCTGCGGGTGTCGGGCACGGAACTCAAGACCCATGATTTCGTGCGCATGGCCGAAGGCTATGGCTGCCATGCCGAACGCGTGACCGCCACCGCCGATTTCGGCCCGGCGCTGGAGCGCGCCCGCGCCTCGGGGCGGCCTGCGGTGCTGGAACTGGTGACCGATCCCGAACAGATCACCTCGCGCACAACCATCGCCAAGCTGCGCGCTGCCGCCGGCGTCAAGGCATGACCCTGCCCGCCGATCTTCTGGCGGATCTGCGCGCGGCGGTGGGGGATGCCCATGTCTGGACCGATCCCGCGCGCCTTGCCCCGCACGAGGTCGAGGATCGCGGCCGCTGGAAGGGTCATGCGCTGGCCGTGGTGCGCCCCGCCAGCACCGATGAGGTATCCGCCGTGGTCCGCCTCTGCCATGCCGCGCGCGTGCCCATGGTGCCCCAGGGCGGCAACACTGGGTTGGTCGGCGGCGGCGTGCCTGACGGGGCCGTGGTGATCGCCATGGGCCGGATGAACCGGATCCGCGCGGTCGATCCACTGAACGCCACCCTCACGGTCGAGGCGGGCTGCACCCTTGCCGCGATCCAGACGGCCGCCGATGACGCGGGCCAGCTTTTCCCGCTGTCGCTCGCCTCGCAAGGGACCTGCCAGATCGGCGGGAACCTGTCGACCAACGCGGGCGGCACCGCAGTGCTGCGCTATGGCACCACGCGCGACCTTGTGCTGGGCATCGAGGCGGTTCTGCCTTCGGGCGAGGTGCTGAACACCCTCAGCGCGCTGCGCAAGGACAACACGGGCTACGCGCTGCGCGACCTGATGATCGGGGCCGAAGGCACGCTGGGCATCATCACCGCGGCCGTGCTGCGTCTGTTCCCGCGCCCCGCCGCGACCGTAACGGCCATGGCCGCCTGCGCGGGGCCCGAACAGGCGCTGGCGATCTTCGACATCCTGCGCGCCCGCTGCGGCGACAGCCTTGGCGCCTTCGAATACATCGAACGTTTCGGCATCCAGATGGTGCTGGATCACCTGCCCGGCGCGCGCGATCCGCTGGCGGACCCGCATCCGGCCTATGTGCTGATCGAACTCACCTCGCCCGACCCCGGCGCCGGGCTCGAGGCGCGCATGGAACGCGCGCTGGCGCAGGCGATGGAGGACGGGCTGATCCCCGATGCGGTCATCGCCACGTCGCAGACCCAGTCGCAGGCGCTCTGGTCCTTGCGCGAAGCCATGTCCGACATGCAGAAACACGCCGGTGCCTCGATCAAGCATGACGTGGCTGTGCCCGTCTCGCGGGTGGCGGAATTCATCACCCGTGGCATCGCGGCCTGCCGGACGCATATGCCCGATGTGCGCCCCTGCCCCTTCGGCCATTTCGGCGACGGCAATATCCATTTCAACCTGACCCGCCCCGCGACCATGACGGATGCCGATTTCCTGGCCCATTACGACGCCTTCAACCGCATCGTGCATGACCTTGTGGCCGGGATGGGCGGCTCGATCTCGGCCGAACACGGCATCGGCCTTGCCAAGCGGGACGAGCTTCCGCTCTACAAGGATCGCGTGGCCCTCGCGCTCTGCCGCACGATCAAGGCCGCGATCGACCCGGACAACCTGATGAACCCCGGCAAGGTGATCGCCATGCACGACACCCCCAGCCGCCCCCTGGAAAGGATAGCCTGATGATCGATCTCTACACATGGACCACCCCCAACGGGCGCAAGGTCTCGATCCTGCTGGAGGAACTTGGCCTGCCCTATGCCGCCCACGCGGTGAACATCGGCAAGGATGAACAGTTCGCCCCCGATTTCCTCAAGATCTCGCCCAACAACAAGATCCCAGCCATCGTGGATCACGACACCGGCGTCAGCCAGTTCGAATCCGGTGCGATCATGATCTACCTGGCCGAGACATACGGGAAATTCCTGCCCACCGAGGTCAAGGCCCGCGCCGCCGTGATGCAATGGCTGATGTGGCAGATGGGCGGCTTTGGCCCGATGCTGGGACAGGCGCATGTCTTCCTCAAGTTCAATCGCGGCCTGTCGCAACCCGCCGAGGAACGCTTCGCCAAGGAAGCCAAGCGCCTTTACGGCGTGCTCGACCGGCAACTGGCCGATCACGAATATGTCGCGGGCGACTATTCCATCGCCGACATGGCGATCTTTCCCTGGGCCGCGCGCCATGACTGGCACGAGATCGACCTGACCGCCTTCCCCAATGTCCTGCGCTGGTATCGCCAGGTGGCCGCACGCCCCGCCGTGCAGCGCGGCTACCAGGTGCCCAGCGACATGGGCCCGATCCCGATGCCCGCATGACCGCGCGCACCATCATCGTCACCGGTGCCGGCAGCGGCATCGGCCGCGCCACGGCGCGCCTGGCGCTGGCGCAGGGCTGGCGCGTGGCCCTGCTGGGCCGGCGCGCCGCGGCGCTGACCGACAGTGCCGAAGGGCATGCAAACGCCCTTGTCCTGCCCTGTGACGTGACGGACGAGGCGGCGGTGAATGCCGCCTTCGACACCGTCATGCAGACCTGGGGCCGGATCGACGTGCTGTTCAACAACGCGGGCCGCAACCTTGGGGCGGACACGCCGGACCTGATCGCGCCCGATGATTTCCGCGCGGTGCTGGATGTGAACGTGACGGGCGTGTTCCTTTGCGCCCGCGCGGCCTTTGCCCGGATGCGCGCGCAGGAACCGCAGGGCGGGCGCATCATCAACAACGGCTCGATCAGCGCCCATGCGCCGCGCCCCGGCACCATCGCCTACACGGCCGCAAAACACGCGGTCACCGGCATGACACGCGCCCTGTCGCTTGACGGGCGCCCCTTCGGGATCGCCTGCGGGCAGATCGACATCGGCAATGCCATGTCCGGGATGGCCGACCGCATGGCCAAGGGGGTGATGCAGGCCGATGGCGCGATCCGTCCCGAGGCGATGATCGATGTCTCTGTCGTGGCCGACAGCGTGTTGCACATGGCCAGCCTGCCCGATGGCGCCAATGTGCAGTTCCTGACAGTCATGCCCACGACCATGCCCTTCATCGGACGCGGATAAGGAACAGCCCATATGACCGAGGTTCTCAGCATCGGCACCTATGCCGCCATGGACGCGCAGGCCCTGCGCGCCGAATTCGGCGGGCCGGAACTGCCCGCGCTGGCCGATCTGGACAGCCTGCCGCAAGCGGCGCGGGACGCCGTGATCGCCATGGCCTGCAAAAGCCACGAGGCGCTGGGCCCCGCCCAGATGGACAAGCTGCCCAACCTCAAGCTGATCGCCCGCTACGGCGTGGGCTACGAGGCCGTGGACCTTGCCGCCGCCGCCGCGCGGGGCATCACCGTGACCAATACCCCCGACGTGCTGAATGACGACGTGGCCGATCTGGGTGTCGCCATCTGGCTGGGGCTGCTGCGCGAGGTCGAGCGCGGCATCGCCAATGTCCGCAGCGGCGATTGGGCCAATGGCGGGCCTCCACTGGCGCGCAAGGCCACCGGGCGGCGCGTGGGCATCATGGGGCTGGGCCGCATCGGGCGCGAATTGGCAGACAGGCTGGCCGCCTTCAAATGCGAGGTCCATTACAGCGCCCGCAGCCCAAAGGACACGCCGCAGGGCTGGCAGTTTCACGACAATGCCCTGTCGCTGGCCACGGCGGTCGATGATCTTTTCGTCACGGTCGTGGGCGGCCCGGAAACCGAGAACCTGATCGACGCGGGCGTTCTGGCGGCGCTGGGGGCGGACGGGCATCTGATCAACCTGTCGCGCGGCAGCGTCGTGGACGAGGGCGCGCTGCTGGCGGCCCTTGACGCGGGCGGGATCCGTGGCGCGGGTCTTGATGTCTTTCGCAACGAACCGCGCCCCGATCCGCGCCTTGTGACGCGCCCGGATGTTCTGCCCCTGCCCCATATCGCCACCGCCACCATCGAGACCCGCACCCGGATGGGGGAAATGCAACGCGCCAATATCCGCGCGGTGCTGGATGGCAAGCCCGCCCTGACACCGGTGCCATTCTAGCCAGGGCGCTTGTCGCAGGCCCTTGCACAGCTTGCCCCGCGCGGCTATCCGCAAGATCAGGCGCGCGCCCCACGGGCGGGCGCAACCACCGCCCCAACGAAAGGACAGCCCATGATCGAACGTATCGGAACCGGCCCGCGCATGAGCGCGATCGTCAAGCACAACGGCACCATCTACCTGGCCGGTCAGGTCGGCGAAGGCGCCACCGTCGCGGAACAGACCGCCGATTGCCTGCGCCAGGTGGACGAGTTGCTGGCCAAGGCCGGCAGCGACAAGACCCATATCCTGCAGACCATCATCTGGCTGGCCGACATGGCCGATTTCGCCGAAATGAACGCCGTCTGGGATGGCTGGGTGCCCCAGGGTCACACCCCGGCCCGCGCCACCGGCGAGGCCAAGCTGGCAGCCCCGAAATACCGCGTCGAGATCATCGTGACCGCCGCCGAAAAGGCGTGATCGGGGCCTGACCCCACCTGCACGACCCATCGGGCGTCGCCATGTTTCTGCCACAATGCAGACACGGCGGCGCCCTTTTGTTGCGTCATCCTGCTTTTGTTAACAAGTTTTCATCCCTCTGGCCCAGATCGGACCGTCAGGGGCTCTGGCAGGACAAGATCATGGCGCAATCTGCAACACCGAAACCGCAAGCCGCACCGCAGCCGACCCCGGCGCCCGTCACGGCGTCATCGGGTGCCGCCACAGGGCGCGACCCGGTTTTCACGGATTTCGCCAGTATCTGACAGCCCCACCTCAGGTGCGCCGATGGTGACAGCGCGGTCGCGCACTGGCACAGTTGCGCCATGTCCACATCTGTTACCACGATTCCCAATATCGGCCCCGCCTTCGCGCGGGATCTGGCGCGCGCGGGCATCCACAGCGCCGAGGATCTGCGCCCCCTTGGCCCCGATGCCGCCTATGGCCGGATGATCGCCGCCGGGGTGCGACCGCATTTCATCGGGTATTACGTGCTGGTCATGGCCTTGCAGGGCCGCCCCTGGAACGACTGCAAGGGCGCCGAGAAAGCAGCGCTGCGCGTTCGCTTCGACGCGCTGAAGGCCACCCATGACGACACCGATCTGCGCCACCTCGAGGCGGTGCTGGATGCCCTGGGGGTCGTGACCCCGGACAGGCTTGCGCGGCGCTGAGCAAAGAAAAAGGGGGCGCCATCCGGCACCCCCTCTAGTCCGTCACAAGACGAATGGATCAGCCGACCAGTTCCAGACCTGCGAAGAAATAGGCGATTTCTTCCGCAGCGGTTTCCGGCGCGTCCGACCCGTGGACCGAGTTCTCGCCCTTGGAGATCGCGAAATCCTTGCGGATGGTGCCTTCGGCGGCTTCTGCCGGATCGGTGGCGCCCATCACGCCGCGATAGGTGGCGATGGCGTCTTCGCCTTCCAGAACCTGCACGACGACCGGCTCGGAGGCCATGAACTCGCACAGTTCGTCATAGAAGGGGCGCGCAGCGTGCACGGCATAGAACTGACCGGCCTGTGCCTTGGTCATGTGGATGCGCTTCTGCGCGACGATGCGCAGGCCAGCGGCTTCGATCTTGGCGTTGATCGCGCCGGTCAGGTTACGCTTGGTGGCGTCGGGCTTGATGATGGAAAAGGTGCGCTGAATGGCCATGAGGCTCACTCCCTTGCTTGTGTTGAAAATTGCGCTGCCTCTAACACGGGGTTTTCCGGGGTGAAAGGGGATATCTGCCGCAAAAGGCCGATGGGCCCGGATGAGGGGTTGTTATTTCTGAGCGTTTTAGTAAGTCTTTGCGCAGCCAGCCGTGCAAGCCAGAACAACACACAATCCAAGGATGACACTATGTTTCTGAAGCCCCTGCTTGCCCCGGCCCTCATCGCGCTGTCCCTCGGCCCGGCGCTGGCCGATGCGCCCGCGCCGATCCCGCTGACCTACGCGGTCTTCGAAGTCTCCGTCCCCCATATCGACCTGGCCGCCTGCCCGGCCGACATGGACCTGGCCGGCGCCGCCGCAGATGACGTTTTCTGCCGCGCCACGGTGAACGCGGATGCCTTTCACGTCTATGTCTTCGCATTGGACGGCGACAGCCCGGCCATCGCCTATCGCAGTTACCCGGTCGATGGTGTCGAAACCCTGATGAAATAGGCGATTTTCGCCTGATCGACATTGACACGGGCGGGGCGCTGGTTCATCGCTCCGCCCATGTTACGCATCACCGATCTTACCTTCAACATCGAAGGCCGCCCGCTTTTCGAGGCCGCTTCGGCCACCATCCCGACAGGTCACAAGGTTGGCCTGATCGGCCGCAATGGCGCGGGCAAAACCACGCTGTTCAAGCTGATCCGGGGCGAACTGCCCCTGGAAGGCGGCACGATATCCCTGCCCGCCCGCGCCCGTATCGGCGGTGTCGCGCAAGAGGTGCCCGGCAACGAAGTGTCGTTGCTGGACACGGTGCTGGCTGCTGATACCGAACGCGCCCAACTGCTGGCCGAGGCCGAAACCGCGACCGATCCCGCCCGCATCGGCGAGGTGCAGACACGCCTTGCCGATATCGACGCCTGGTCGGCCGAGGCGCGCGCCTCATCCATCCTGCGGGGCCTGGGCTTTGACGCCGCTGAACAGCTGATGCCCTGCTCGGCCTTCTCGGGCGGCTGGCGGATGCGCGTCGCGCTGGCGGCGGTGCTTTTCTCGCAGCCCGATTACCTGCTGCTGGACGAACCGACCAACTATCTCGACCTCGAGGGTGCGCTCTGGCTGGAAAACTACCTCGTCAAATATCCGCATACCGTGCTGATC
Source organism: Seohaeicola sp. (assembly GCF_048006315.1). Lineage (GTDB taxonomy): Bacteria > Pseudomonadota > Alphaproteobacteria > Rhodobacterales > Rhodobacteraceae > Seohaeicola. The sequence continues at coordinate 389,394 of NZ_CP180350.1, forward strand.
ATCAGCCATGATCGCGAGCTGCTGAACCGCGCCGTGGGCGGCATCCTGCATCTCGAAGACCGCAAGCTGACCTATTACTCGGGCAACTATGACCAGTTCGCCCGCCAGCGCGCCGCCCAACGCGCGATCCTGACCGCCGCCGCCAAGAAACAGGACGCCCGCCGCGCCCATCTGCAAAGCTTCGTGGACCGGTTCAAGGCCAAGGCCAGCAAGGCCAAGCAGGCGCAATCGCGCGTCAAGATGCTGGAAAAGATGGAAACCATCCGCGCGCCCGAAGATGCCGCGCGTACGGTCTTTTCCTTCCCCGAGCCTGAGGAGCTGTCGCCCCCTATCATCTCGATCGAGAATGGCAGCGTGGGCTATGGCGACACGGTCGTGTTGCGCAACCTCAACCTGCGTATCGATCAGGATGACCGGATCGCCCTTCTGGGCAAGAACGGTCAGGGCAAATCGACGCTGTCGAAACTGCTGTCCGGCCGTCTGGCCGCGATGGGCGGCAAGACCACGCAATCCAGCAAGCTGCGCATCGGCTTTTTCGCGCAACACCAGGTGGATGAACTGCGCATCGAGGAAACGCCGCTGCAACACCTGCTGCGCGAACGCCCCGCGGAAGGTCAGGCCAAGCTGCGCGCGCGTCTGGCAGGCTTCGGCCTTGGCGCCGCGCAGGCCGAGACCGAGGTGGGACGCCTGTCAGGGGGGCAGAAGGCCCGCCTGTCGCTGCTCCTTGCCACCCTGCCCGCGCCGCATCTGCTGATCCTCGACGAGCCGACAAACCACCTCGACATCGAAAGCCGCGAGGCGCTGGTCGAGGCGCTGACCGCCTATTCCGGCGCCGTGATCCTTGTCAGCCACGACATGCATCTTCTGTCGATGGTCGCGGACCGGCTGTGGCTTGTCTCGGACGGGACCGTGCGACCCTATGAGGAAGACCTTGAAACCTATCGGAAAATGCTGCTGCAATCCGATGCCCCCGCGAAGGCCAAGGACAAGCCCAAGGAAGCCGCGCCCAAGCCCAGCCGCGACCAGATCATGGCCCTGCGCGCCGATGTGCGCAAATGCGAAGAGCGGGTGAACAAGCTCAACGAGATGGGCGACAAGCTGGCCAAGAAGCTGGCCGATCCCACCCTTTACGACGAGCGCAAGGACGAGCTGGTCGTCTGGCAGAAGAAATACGCCGAACTGCGCGAGGCGCTGGAACGTGCCGAAGGCATGTGGATGACCGCGCTGGAAAAACTGGAAAAGGCCGAGGCGTAAGCCCGGCCTTTCATCCCCCCGCGCGCGCGCCGACCAGCGGGGTGGCGATGCAACGCCCATTCGGCGCGCTTTATCCCCGCCCGGTCTTCGGCCCTCTGTTAAGTCCGCAACCCTCGTAAGTCCGCAACCCTCGCAAAATCGCCGCCGCAACCTCGCCCCAAGCCGCGCGATCGCCGACCCGCGGGGTGGCGATGCAACGCCCATTCAGCGGGCTTTATCCCCGCCCGGTCTTCGAGCCTCAGTTCATCTCACAACAGTCGCAAAATCGCCGCCCCAGGGGGCGGGTCGGCGATCGCGCGGCGGCGCGTACCGCGCCTTGATTCCGCGCGGGGGGGGGCAAATTGCTAAGGGCAGCTTGCGTCCCATCCTGGATGTTCCAAGACATTCCACCGGAAGGCTGGAAAACTCTCAGGTGCAGATGTCATCCGCCCCCGATCGTCAATTTTCTCCCAACGCCTCCACGCAACCCGTTGAAATCCCATACATCGAAAACTGTCCCATCATGGGACACTCCCCTCCAAGCGGATCAGCGGCCCTTGTCCTCGATGTTCCAGACGGCCCAAGTATCCCTCTTGCGGTAGCGGATGGTGTGCTGCGGCGCCCAGTCGGGCCTTGTGGCCTGGTCGATCCGCCCGACGATCAGCCCTTCGGGGTTGGCCTGCACGAAGGCGTCAATCGCGGCATCGTCCGGCAGCAGCGTCAGCGGCGCCTGCAAACGACCCGCGAAATGGAAATCCCCGCGATAGTCGGATCCGGCATAGCCGACACTTCCATCACGTTCCGCGATGATCCCCGCGATCTCCTTGGGGGACATGATCTTGCCTGCGGGGCCGATGAAATAGGCCGTGTTCAGCGCCAGCGCCAGGGCGGGCACTGTCAGCCAGACCAGCCCCGGCCACCGCATCAGGACCGCCAGCGCAAGCACGAGTGGCACGAGGATGACAAAGGCAAGCGGAAGATCGAGAAAGTCTGAAACCTGCTGGCCCAAAACCCCCGTCGGCAGCGCCAGGACCACCGCCATCACCCCGACCAGCACCGCCGCCACGATCCAGGGTCGGCCGCGGCGCAGGGGCCAGCGATTGGCCAGCAGCAGAGCGGCCGCGGGCATCGCCGGCAGAAGATAATCGGGCTGTTTGCCGCTGATCAGGCTGAACAGGATGAAGGGCCCCAGGAACCAGGCAAGGGCGAATTTCTCGACATCGTCCAGTGGCCGGGACCGCCAGAAACCGGGGATCGCGATCCAGGGAAACAGCAGCATCGGCAGAACGGCGCCATAGAACCACCAGGGTTCGGCATGGGCGAAACTGTTCACGACGCGCCCCGCGCTCTGGGTCCAGAGGATCTCTTCGCGGTAGGTGGCATCCCCCGTGATGAAGGCGGGCACAAGCCATAGGGCGACGAGGCCAAGCGCCACAAGCAAGGCCGCCAGCAGGCCGGTCACACTGAAGCGGCCCGGCCCCGCCCACCAGCGCATGGCCAGCACCAGCGGCAGGGCATGCACGAAGATCACGGGGCCCTTGGCATAGACGCCGAACCCCAATGCAACGCCGAAGGCCAGCCAGTGCGACAGGCGCGGCGCGGGCGTCATGCCGATCCGCCAGAGGGCGGCGGCACATGTCACCATGGCCAGCATCAGGATACCGTCGAAATTGGTTTCGCCCCCGAAAAAGTAGAAGGGCACCATCGTGCCAAGGATCACGATGGCGGCATTGCCGAACTGGCCACCCGGGCGCATGCGGTCCGCCAGACGCCCCGTCAGCCAAAGCGCCAGAATGGACAGGGCCGGCGCGACAAGACGCGCGGCATATTCACTGATGCCGGGCAACCAGACCAGGTTGATCAGCCAGAACAGCAGCGGCGGCTTGTGACTGTAGGGCACGCCATTCTGGAACGGCACCAACCAGTGAGGCCCGGTCAGCATTTCCCAGGCGACCCCCAGGTAGCGCGTCTCGTTCGTGGGCATCATCGGACGCATCACGACATCCAGCACGAAGACCATGGCCATGACCAGCAGCACGACATGGCGGCGCGGTGCAGGCGTACCCGCCTGCTCTTCGTTCCTGTCCGTCATGACGGAACACTCCCCGGATTGATCAAAAGCATTTGCGCGCAAGCTCGTCCCTTGGGGCAAGGCATGGCACCACCAAGGGTGTCAGTGCGCTGGTGCGGTATCTTGCGCTGTCTCAAGGGATGTCTCATATGAAAATCGCCGGTGCAGGCGCGAGCCGGTGACCCGGCCTTAGCAGCAATTTCGGCAGAGGTCACGCCCAAGAACGCAGCCCGCAGCCGCCCGTCAGACGAGCCGCCACATCCTGTCGGGTTATCTCCACAACCGGGCTGCCGCGGCTTGCCGCGAAGGGCTTGGTGCGACTAGGGTGCGGGATGGATACGACCTTTCTGATCAGCGCCTTCGTCACCCTGTTCGTGATCATCGATCCGATCGGCCTGGTGCCGCTTTTCGTGGCCCTGACACAAGGCCTGAGCACCCGCGAGCGCCGCGCCATCGGCTTGCGCGCCGTGCTGGTGGCCGCGCTCCTGTTGCTGCTGTTCGCGGCGGCAGGTGAGGCCGTTCTGGGTTTTGTCGGCATCTCGATGCCCGCCTTCCGCATCGCAGGCGGCATCCTTCTGTTCCTGACCGCCCTCGACATGCTGTTCGAGCGCCGCGCCAAGCGTCGCCAGGACCAGACCGGCGAGGATCGCCCCGACCCTTCGGTCTTCCCCCTCGCGATTCCCCTGATCGCAGGCCCCGGTGCCATTGCGTCCATGATCCTGCTCGCGGGGCAGCAGCCCGGCCTTGCGGGGCTGGCCACGATCACAGGTGTCATGCTGGCGGTGCTGGCGATCGTGATGCTTCTGTTCCTGTCCGCCTCGCTGTTCGAACGCGCCCTGGGACGCGTGGGCATCAATGTGGTGACGCGGTTGCTGGGGATGCTGCTGGCGGCGCTGTCGGTGCAATTCGTGCTGGATGGCCTGCGCGATTTCGGCTTTGCCGCCTGATTGCAGGCGCGCGCGGCGCACCTATATCACCCATGACAAAGGAGGTGCTGCATGGACGGCAACGATCTGGGCAGATTGACCTATCTGATCCTGCTGGGCGCGGTGATCGTCTTCTGGTTCGTGGTGCAGAACCGCCAGTCGCTGGGCAAGACCATGCAGCAGGCGCTGGTCTGGGGGCTGCTGTTCCTCGGCGTGATCGCAGCCTTCGGCCTGTGGTCCGACATCCGCCAGACCGTGCGCCCGACGCAATCGGTCATCTCCTCGGAGGGGCGGATCGAACTGCCGCGTGCCCCTGACGGGCATTACTACATGACCGTGCAGGTGAACGGGGCAGATATCCGGTTCCTGGTCGATACCGGCGCCAGCGACATCTACCTCAGCCGGCAGGACGCTGAGCGCGCGGGGCTTGATCCGGCCAATCTGGCCTTCATCGGCAGCGCCATGACCGCAAATGGCCCGGTGCGCACCGCGCCGGTGCGGCTGGACAGCATCCGTCTTGGCGGGATCGAGGATCGCGGCCTGCGCGCCTTCGTGAACGAGGGCGAGATGCGCGAGTTGCTGCTGGGCATGACCTATCTGCAACGTTTCTCGTCGGTCGAGATCCGGCAGGGCGCGCTGATCCTGACGCGCTAGACGCGCCTGTTTCTTCTTGCCAGAAATATCCATCTTGCCAGGGCTGCCTCAGCCGCCGCGCTCGGCCTTCTTTTCCCAGCGCCCCGATTCCTCGGACCAGTATTGCGCGGCACAGCCCGCATCGGTCAGCGCCTTCCATTGCGCGCGCGCAACCTGCAGCGCGTCCGGGTTGTTGCCGTCGAAGATCACGCAGACCCGTTCCAGCCGCCGCACCTCGTCCGGTGTCAGATCGGCCCCGTCCACGGTCATCAGGCAGGCAGGATCATTCGCGGCCTCCGGCCCGGTGATCAGCAACACGGGTTGCGCGGCGTCATGCGGCCCGCCGCCAAGCCCGTGCGGCAGGAACCCGTCAGGCGCACCCAGCCACAATTGCTGATCCAGCCAGCCCATCCGTTCGGCGCTGCGCCCGCGCACCGCGACACGCCATCCGGCCTGCAAGGCGCGGCCCAGAAGCTGGGGCAAGGCCACCTCGAGCGGGTTGCGCGTCAGGTGATAGAAATAGGCCGCGCCCATCCGTGCCGCCCCCCTGTCAACCCTCGAACCGGTCGGCCACCAGCCGGTTCAGCGTCATCACGCCCCAGCCGCTGGCCCCCTTGGGCGCATGGGCCGTGTCTTCCTTGACGCTGGCGACACCGGCGATGTCCAGATGGACCCAGGGCGTGCCCTCCTGCACGAAACGCTGCAGGAATTGCGCGGCGGTGATCGCGCCGGCATCACGCCCGCCCACGTTCTTCATGTCGGCGATCGGCGATTTCAGCTTGGCGTCATAGGCCGGCCCCAGCGGCATGCGCCATGCACCTTCGCCCTCGGCCTCGGCGGCTTTCAGAACCGCGTTGCACAGGCTGTCATCATTGGCGAAGACACCGGCCTTTTCATGCCCCAGCGCGATGATGATCGCCCCGGTCAGCGTGGCCAGATCCACCATGCCCGCAGGCTTGAAGCGTTCCTGCGCGTACCAAAGCACATCGGCCAGAACCAGCCGCCCCTCGGCATCGGTGTTGATCACCTCGATCGTGTCGCCCTTCATTGCGCGCACCACGTCACCGGGCCGGGTGGAGCGGCCCGAGATCATGTTCTCGACCAGACCCACAAGGCCCACGACATTTGCCTTTGCGCCGCGGCGCGCCAGCGTGTGCATGACACCCGCCACCACGCCCGCGCCGCCCATGTCCATGGTCATGTCCTCCATGCCGCCCGCAGGCTTGAGGCTGTATCCGCCGGTATCGAAGACCACGCCCTTGCCGATCAGCGCAAGCGGAGCCGCGTCCTTGTCCCCGCCCTTCCACTGCATCACCACGACCTTCGAGGGGCTTTCGCTGCCATGGCCCACGGACAGAAGGCTGCCCATGCCAAGCTTTTCCAGATCCGCCTCTTCCAGCACCTCGACCTCGACGCCCAGATCGCGCAGCTCCAGCAGGCGATCGGCAAAGCTGGTGGTGGTCAGGATATTGGCGGGCGCGCTGATCAGGTCGCGTGTCAGGAACACGCCTTCGACCGCCGCGCGCATGGGGACCAGCGCCGCCTCGACCTCGGCGGGTTTGCTGACCATCAGGGTCACGGCGCCGGGGGTGGCCGGTGCATCGGTCGCAGGCTTCGACTTCATCGCGTCATAGGCATAGGCGCGCAGGGCCAGGCCCATGCCGATCTGCGCCGCGTGGCGGTTCGATCCGGCCATCACCGTGACGGCGGCCTTGCCCTTGAGCTTGCCAAGCGCCACGCCCGCCTTGCGGGCCTGGGCGGCATCGGCCCGTTTGGGCAGGTGCACCACGTCCACCGCATCCGCCGCCATGCCTGCGGGAAAGGCCAGCGACATCGTCTCGCCCGGCTTGAGCTTGCCGAAAGCCTCCGAGGTCAGCATCCGGTTCAGGGCGCCCTTGGTCAGCCGGTTGACCTTGCGCACGGACATATCCAGCGCCTCGGCCGTGTCGACCAGCAGCGCGATGCGCCCTTCCAGCGTTTCCAGTGTCACCAGATCGGTTGCGGCGGCGGTCAGTGTCACGGGGGCTGTCATGGGGATATCTCCTGCAGGCGAAAAGGGGGCGAAACGATGCTGGAGCGTCACCCTAGCGGCGCGCCGCCGGCTTGACCAGATAGCAGTTTTCCACCTCTGTCACATCCTGTAGGGTCACCCTGTTCATGACGGGACTTCCGGGGGAAACGAGTGGCAAGATTCGACAGATACCTGCTGTCGCAAATGATGGTCCTGTTCGGCTTCTTCGCCCTGATCCTTGTATCGATCTACTGGATCAACCAGGCGGTTCGGCTGTTCGACAGGCTGGTCGGCGATGGCCAGTCCGCGATGGTGTTTGTCGAATTCTCGCTTCTGACCCTGCCGAACGTGATCCGCCTTGTGCTGCCGGTCGCGGCCTTCGCGGGCGCGGTCTATGTCACCAACCGGCTGAGTAACGAAAGCGAACTGGTCGTGATGCAGGCCACGGGTTTCAGCCCATGGCGGCTGGCGCGGCCCGTCGCGATCTATGGCGGGATCGTCGCGCTGATGATGGCGGTGCTGACCCATCTGCTGGTTCCCGCCTCGCAGGAAGAGATGAAGAAGCGCGAATCCGAGCTGTCGCAGAACGTCACCGCCAAGCTGCTGACCGAGGGCACATTCCTGCACCCTTCGGCCGGGATCACCTTCTATATCCGCGAAATCACCCCCGAGGGGGCACTGCGCGATGTCTATCTGTCGGATCGCAGCCGGGCGGACCGGGCCATGACCTATACCGCCAGCGAGGCCTTTCTGGTCAATGACGACAAGGGGACGCGCCTTGTGATGGTGGACGGGCTGTCGCAGGCCTATTTCACGGAAACCTCGCGGCTTTTCACCACCCATTTCGCCGATTTCACCTATGACATCAGCGGGCTCTTGTCCTCGCCGCGCGGCCATGTGCGAGAGGTGCGCCATGTCGGCAGCTGGGAGCTGCTGACGGCGCCTGACGCGATCTCGGCCGAAACCGGGCAGTCCCTCGGGGTGATCGTGGACGAACTGCACGGCCGCTTCAATCAGCCGCTGATGGCGCTGGCGGCGGCGCTGATCGGGTTTTCGGCGCTGCTGGTGGGCGGGTTTTCGCGCTTCGGCGTCTGGAAGCAGATCGTGGGCGCGCAGGTCCTGCTGGTGCTTGTCAAGCTGATCGAAGGGCTGGTCACCGATCCGGTTCGGACCAATCCCGAACTCTGGCCACTGGTCTATGCGCCATCGCTGGGGGGCCTGCTGATGGCGGCGGCCCTGCTGGCCTGGAGCGCGCGGCCGCGTCGCCGCCGGGCCGCGACGCCCCCGGACGCGGCGGGGGCCACGGCATGATCCTGCACCGCTATTTCGCGCGCCGCTTCCTGACGACCTTTCTGGGCATCCTGACGGTGTTCTTCCTGCTGCTGGCGCTGATCGATCTTGTCGAACAACTGCGCCGCTTCGCCCTGGACGGGATCGGCTTTGGCCGCATCGCGCAGCTGACCCTTCTGAACATGCCGCGCGCGATCAGCGATATCCTGCCGCTGGTGATGATCCTGTCGACCATCGCGCTGTTTCTAAGCCTTGCGCGCAGCAGCGAACTCGTGGTGACGCGGGCCTCGGGCCGATCGGGGCTGCGCGCGCTTCTGGCGCCGGTGATCGTGGCCCTTCTGATCGGCGCGCTGGCGGTGGCCATGCTCAACCCGCTGGTGGCGGCGACGTCCAAGCGCTACTCCAGCCTGTTCGAAGGCTACCGATCGGGTGTCACCGATGTGCTGTCGATCTCGCGCGAGGGGCTGTGGCTGCGCCAGGGCGGGACCGAAGGGCAGACGGTGATCCGCGCCACGCGCGCCAACCAGACCGGCACGGTGTTCTACAATGTGACCTTTCTCAGCTACGCGCCCGAGGGCGGGCCGGTCAAGCGGATCGAGGCGGCGGAAGCCGCGTTGACACCGGGGGCCTGGCAGGCCCGTGACGTCAAGGTCTGGCCCCTCGGGCTGGACCAGAACCCCGAGGCCCTGGCCGAGACCCACGCGACGCTGTCCATTCCCTCGGACCTGACGCAGGAGCGGATCCGCGACAGTTTCGGCAAGCCTGATGCGATCTCGATCTGGGATCTGCCCGACTATGTGGCCGAACTGGAAAAGGCCGGATTTTCGGCGCGCCGTCACCTGGTGTGGTTCCAGATGGAGCTGGCCCGCCCGCTGTTTCTGACCGCCATGGTGCTGCTGGGCGCGGCCTTCACCATGCGCCATGCCCGCGCCGGGGGCACCGGCATCGCGGTGTTGTCGGCGGTGATGCTGGGTTTCACGCTGTTCTACATCCGCAACTTCGCGCAGATCATGGGCGAGAACGGGCAGATCCCGATCATGCTGGCCGCCTGGGCCCCTCCGGTCTCATCGGTCATGCTGGCCATGGGTCTGCTGTTGCACATGGAGGATGGCTGATGCGCGCGCCCGGTTTGACAGGCCGCGATATGACTGGCCGCGACTTGGCTGGCCGCGTGCTGCGTCTGGCGGCGCTGTTGCTGGCGGGATCGGCCCTGGTGCTGACACAGTTTCAGCCCGCGCCGCTGCAGGCGCAGAGCCTTGACACGGCCGTCACCGGCGCCCCCGCCACGCTGGTCGCCGACAGTCTGCGGCTGGAAGGGCGTGACCGGCTGATCGCGGAGGGCAATGTCGAGGCGCTGTCAGGCGCCACCCGGCTCAAGGCGACGCGGGTGATCTATGACCGCACGGCCGACCGGCTGACACTGGAAGGTCCGATCACCGTGATCGAGGGCGACAGGATCGTGGTCCTGGCCGATAGCGGCGATCTGGATGCAAGCCTCGAGAACGGGCTGCTGCGCGGTGCACGCATGGTGCTGGATCAGCAGGTGCAGCTTGCCGCCAACCGGATCGACCGGGTCGGCGGGCGTTATACGCAGCTTTACCAGGCCGCGGCCACCGCCTGCCGTATCTGCGATGACGGCACGCCGCCGCTCTGGCAGATCAGGGCCAAACGGGTCATCCATGACCAGCAGGAAAAACAGCTTTACTTCGAGAATGCACAGCTGCGGGTGCTGGATGTGCCGGTGCTGTGGTTTCCACGTCTGCGCCTGCCGGACCCCACACAGGACCGCGCCACGGGTTTCCTGATCCCGCAGCTGCGCCAGACCTCCTTGCTGGGTTTGGGGGTGAAGGCGCCCTATTTCGTGACGCTGGGCGATCATCGTGACCTGACGATCACGCCCTACCTGTCACCCAAGACCCGGACCCTGGAACTGCGGTACCGCCAGGCCTTCCGGAACGGGGATATCGAGCTGAACGGCGCGGTCTCGGACGACACCATCGGGCCGGGCGGGCGACGCGGCTACCTGTTCGGTCAGGGGCGGTTTTACCTGCCCCGCGACTACCAGTTGATTTTCGACTTCGAGATGACAAGCGACGAAGCCTATCTGCTGGATTACGACTATTCCGAAAAGGAACGTCTGGACAGCGCGATCGCGATCACCCGCACCCGGCGCGACGAATATTCGAATGTCAGCCTGACCAGCTACGAGACGCTGCGCGCTTCGGAAAGCAACAGCACACTGCCCACGATCATCGGGGAACTGACCTATGAGCGGCGGTTCTTTCCCGCGCGCCTTGGCGGCGAGGTGCGGATGGGGCTTGAGGCGATTTCGCGCTACCGGTCCTCGGACGACCCCACGGACGGCATCGGTCGCGACATCAGCCGGGTCACCGCCGAGATGTTCTGGCTGCGCAACTGGTCGCTGGCCTATGGCGTGCAGGCGGCCTTTCGCGGCGGCCTTGCGGTGGACGGGTTCCGCACGCTGCAGGATGACACGTTCGACGGCGATCTGACCGAAGTCGTGCCGCAGACCTCGGTCACGCTGCGCTGGCCGCTGATGCGGCAGGAGTCCAACGGGGTGCGTCATCTGCTGGAACCGGTGGCGATGATCGGATGGACCGGTGGCAGTCGACGCGATCTGCCCAATGACGAAAGCACGCGCGTGGAATTCGACGAGGGCAACCTGCTGAGCCTGTCGCGCTTTCCGGCACCGGACCGGCGCGAACGCGGGCTGATGGCCGCCTACGGGATGCAATGGCTGCGCCTTGCGCCGAATGGGCTGCAGTCGACGCTGACCCTGGGCCAGGTCTGGCGCGACACCGTGGACAGCGATTTCAGCAGCAGCTCGGGCTTGTCCAGCCAGACATCCGATCTTCTGGTCGCAGGCCAGATCAAGACAGCGAGCGGTCTGTCACTGGGCGCGCGAACCCTGTTCGACGACGCGGTGACGCTGTCCAAGGCCGAGGCGCGGCTGGCCCTCTTTCGGCCCGACTACAACCTGTCCGCCTCTTATGTGTGGCTGGGGGCCGACGCGGATGAGGACCGCACCGAGACCCAGTCGGAATGGTCATTCGAGGGCGGCTACAGGTTGTCGCGTCACTGGACGGGTTCGGCAAACCTGCGGTATGACGTGGTGGCCGACAAGACCGCCGAAGCCGGCGTTGGGCTGCGCTACCGAAACGAATGCGTGGATGTGAACCTTTCCCTCTCGCGCCGCTTCACCTCATCGGCTATCGTCGCGCCATCGACGGATATCGGCTTGACCGTCGCCATCCGGGGATTTGGCGTCGGCACCGCCGATGACAGCTATACACGGACTTGCAGGAACGCGCCTTGATGACAAAGACCAAACGCCCCCATTCCCTTGCCGCCGCCCGCGTCGCGATCGCAGCCCTTCTGGCCCTGTGCGGGTGGATCGGTCTGGCACCGGCGGGACAGGCGCAGGGATTGTTCGCCCCGGTTGTCACCGTCAACGACACCGTGGTGACCCGTTACGAGGTCGAACAGCGCATGGCCCTGCTGCGCGTGTTCCGCACACCCGGCGATCTGGAAAAGGTGGCGCGCGAACAGCTGATCGAGGATCGGCTGAAAGTGGCCGAGGCGAAGGCCAGCGGGATCGAGGTCACCGAACAGGGCATCCTTGACGGCATGACCGAATTCGCCGCCCGCGCAGAGCTGAGCCGCGAAGACTTCATCAGTGCCATCGCAGGCGCAGGCGTGGCCGAAGAAAGCTTCCGCGATTTCATCGTCTCGGCGCTCAGCTGGCGCGAACTGGTACGCGCGCGCTTCCTGTCGCGCGTCCGCATCAGCGAGGCCGATATCGACAAGGCGCTGGGGGCGATCACCGGCGGCAGCACCGTACGTGTGCTTTTGTCCGAGATCATCCTGCCCGCCCCGCCCGAACAGGCGGCAGAGGCGCAGGCGCTTGCCGAAGAGATCAGCCAGATCACCTCGGTCGCAGCCTTTTCGGCCGAAGCGTCGCGTGTCTCGGCCACGCAAAGCCGCAGCAATGGCGGCCGACTTGACTGGATGGCCCTGACCAACCTTCCCGAACCGCTGCGCCCCGTCATCCTGGGCCTTGCCGTCGGCGAAGTGACGCAGCCGATCCCGCTGGAAGGGGCCATCGCCCTGTTCCAGCTGCGCGGCATTCAGGAAACCGGCGTGACCACGCCCGAATTCTCGGCCATCGACTATGCCGCCTATTTCCTGCAAGGCGGGCGAACCGAGGCGAACCTGGCCCAGGTTGCGCAGATCCGCGCCACCGTGGATACCTGCAACGATCTTTACGGATTGGCCAAGGGCCAGCCCGAAGAGGTGCTGCAGCGCCTGGCCAGCACGCCTGCAGATCTGCCGCGTGATGTGGCGCTGGAACTGGCCAAGCTGGACCGGGGCGAGATTTCGGCCAACCTGACGCGGCCTGCGGCCGACGGCGGCGAGGCGCTGATGGTGCTGATGCTCTGCGGTCGCACCGCGGCCGGGGCCGAAGACGCCTCGCGCGAGCAGGTGACCAACCAGCTGCGCAGCCAGCGGCTTGAGGCCTATGCCCGCGGTTACCTGGCGCAGCTTGTATCCGACGCGCGCATCATCCCCCAATGACCGCCCCCATCGCGCTGAGTTGCGGCGAACCCGCCGGGATCGGCCCCGAGATCGCGGCTGCGGCCTGGCGGACCCTCAAGGGCAGTCTGCCGTTTTTCTGGATCGGTGATCCACGGCACCTGCCCGCGGGCACACCGCTGCAGATCATCGAGGCCCCGGCGCAGGCGCTGGATGTCAGCCGCACAGCCCTGCCGGTACTGGCCCTGCCCTTCGCGGCCCCCGCCACGCCCGGACAGCCGGATCCGGCCAACGCGCAAGGCGTGATCGACGCGATCGCTCGCGGGGTCGCACTCGTGCAATCCGGCGCGGCCTCGGCGATCTGCACGGCCCCGATTCACAAGAAGGCCCTCAAGGACGGGGCCGATTTCGCCTATCCGGGGCATACCGAATACCTTGCAGCCCTTGCAGGCGTCGAACGGGTGGTGATGATGCTGGCCTGCGATGCGCTGCGCGTGGTGCCGGTGACGATCCATATCCCGCTGGCCGAAGTGCCGCAGGCACTGACGGCGGCGCTTCTGACCGACACGATCCTGATCACCCATTCCGCCCTCAGGCGCGATTTCGGCCTGGCCGCCCCCCGTCTTGCGGTGGCGGGGCTGAACCCCCATGCGGGCGAAGGCGGCGCGATGGGGCACGAGGAGATCGAGATGATCATTCCCGTGCTGGACGCGCTGCGCGCCGAGGGGATGGATATTGCGGGGCCGATGTCGGCCGACACCATGTTTCATGCCGGTGCGCGGGCGCGTTATGACGCGGCGATCTGCATGTATCACGACCAGGCGCTGATCCCGATCAAGACGCTGGATTTCGCGGGTGGCGTGAATGTCACGCTGGGCCTGCCCTTCATACGCACCTCGCCCGATCACGGGACAGCCTTCGATATCGCGGGCCGGGGCATGGCCGATCCGTCATCCTTGATCGCGGCCCTGAAAATGGCGGATGTGATGGCGCGGGCGCGGGCCGGGCAATGACAATTTCCGGAACGGTGAAGACATGAGCGGGATCGATACCCTCCCCCCCTGCGCCAGGTCATCGAGACCCATGGCATCGCGGCGAAAAAGGCGCTGGGGCAGAATTTCCTGCTGGACCTGAACCTGACCGCCAAGATCGCGCGCCAGGCGGGCGATCTGAGCGCCTGTGACGTGCTGGAAGTGGGGCCCGGTCCCGGCGGGCTGACGCGCGGCTTGCTGGCCGAAGGGGCGCGGCGGGTGCTGGCCATCGAAAAGGACCCCCGCTGCATCCCCGCGCTCGAGGAAATCGCCGCCGCCTATCCGGGCCGGTTGCAGGTGATCCTGGGCGACGCGCTGGAGGTGGATCCGCTGGTGCATCTGACCCCGCCGATCCGGGTGGCGGCAAACCTGCCCTATAACGTGGGCACCGAGTTGCTGATCCGCTGGCTGACGCCGCCCGCATGGCCACCCTTCTGGGACAGCCTGACCCTGATGTTCCAGCGCGAGGTGGCCGAACGGATCGTGGCCCAGCCGGGCGGCAAGGCCTATGGTCGGCTTGCCCTGCTGGCGCAATGGCGCTGCGAGGCGCGGATCGTGCTGAACCTGCCGCCAGAAGCGTTCAGCCCGCCGCCCAAGGTGTCCAGTGCGGTGGTGCATCTGACCGCCCTGCCCGCGCCGCGCTATCCGGCCGATCCGAAGGTTCTGGAACAGGTGATCGCCATGGCCTTCAACCAGCGGCGCAAGATGATGCGCGCCGCCTGCAAGGGCCTTGTGCCCGACCTCGAGGATCACCTGATCGCGGCAGGTATCAAGCCGACAGACCGGGCCGAGACCGTGGCGCTGGAACAGTTCTGCGCGCTGGCCCGGTCGGTCAAGGCCGCGCGCTGAGGGACGCAGAGCGGCGCAGCACCATTGCAAAAGCAAAAGGCGCGCCGCTGATCAGAGCGACGCGCCTTTTTGATGTCTGCGTTTCAGCGGCCTTATTCGGCAGCTTCCGATGATCCCGGCGTCTCGCCACCCTCGGCGCGCGGTTCGCGCGGCTTGCGGGGGGCACGGCTGCGGGGTTTCGGCTTGGGCTGGTCGTCGCCTTCCGCCTTGGGGCGGGATTCGCCACGCGCACGGCCGGCGGGCTTGGCGGCGGGCTGCTCGGACTTGCTTTCTGGCGTGTCGACCAGGCCGCTGTCACCGCCCAGGTCCAGGACATCCTGCGATGCCCCTTCGTCCCGGTCGGCTTGGTCCTGCCGGCGCGTGTCGCGGCGCTGTTCGGCGGGTTGTTCGGAGGTATCCTGATCCTGGCGCGGCTGACGCTCGCGGGTCTGGTCGCGCTGGTCGCGCGCCTGATCCCGGCCTTGTTCGCGGCCCTGATCGCGCGACTGGTCGCGTTGCCCCTGTTGCGCCTGCTGCTGATCCCGCTCGGACTGGCGGTCGCGATTCTCGCGTTCCTGCTGTTCGCGGCGCTGATCGATCTCGCGCTGCGCCTCGGCCAGAAGCCGCAGGTAATGTTCGGCATGCTGCTGGAAATTCTCCATCGCCACGCGGTCATTGCCAAGCTGGGCATCGCGCGCCAACTGGTTGTACTTGTCAATGATCTGTTGCGGCGTGCCGCGGACCTTGCCCTCGGGACCCGAGCTGTCGAAAACCCGGTTGATGATATTCCCGACACTGCGGTTGGGGGCATTGTTGCGGCCCGACTTGCGCGACCTGGATTTGGAAGATCTCATATGTAGCTGTCAGCCTTCGTCTTTTGGCTTCGTGCGACCCGCTTCACGCCTCATGCGTTCTGTCTTGAAAAACCGGGTCCACGCTATTTTTGGCTTGGCGTCGAGAGGGACAGCATGGGTTGCGTCCTACGTCGCGACTGGGACTGAGTAAACATGACCACGCGCCCATGACAAGAGGAAAGCTGCGGCCTTGGGCGAATTATCGCTATTTTCGCGTCATTTCAGCCGGATCATCGGGGATCCGGGCGCTCAGGACACGGTCGCGCCCTTCCATGTCGCGGATCAGGCGCAGATCGCGCCAGCCTGCGGCTGCAAAGATCGCCCTGACAACATCGCCCTGTGTCCAGCCGATTTCGACCATCACGCGTCCCTTGGGCGTCAGATGGGCAGAGGCTTGCGCCGCGATGATGCGATAGGGCGCCAGCCCGTCGCCGCCGGGGCTGAGGGCCAAGGCGGGATCATGCAGCAGCACCTCGGGGGCAAGGTCGGGGATCTCGTCCGCTGCGATATAGGGCGGGTTGCTGAGGATCAGGTCAAAGCGCCCCGAAACGGCCGCGAACCAATCGCTGAGCGAAAGGTCCAGCCGATCGGCGACACCCAGCGCCTCGGCGTTACGTGCGGCCACGGCCAGCGCGGCCGGGCTGATGTCACTCGCGACGGCGCGCGCCTGCGGCCATTCGGCCAGCAACGTCAGCGCGATGGCCCCGCTGCCCGTGCCCAGATCCAGCAGCCGCGCGGGCGCCTGACCTTCAAGGGCCGTGGCAATCAGCGTTTCAGTATCGGCGCGCGGGTCAAGCACATCGGGCGTCACGACAAAGCTGCGACCCCAGAACAGGCGCTGCCCGATGATCCGCGCGACAGGTTCACGGGCGATGCGGCGCGCCAGCAGCGCATCCAGACTGTCCTGCGCGGGTCCCGGCATCGGATCGGGGCCCATCAGGATCAGGCGATCCCGCGTCACCCCCAGCGCATGGGCGACAAGATGGCGCGCGTCGGCACCGGCCTCGGGGATGCCGGCGGCGGTCAAGGCCTGCACGGCTGCGCGCAGGGATTGATCGACCGTCTGGCTCATCCCTCCATCTCGGCCAGCAGACCCGCCTGGTGTTCGGCGATCAGCGCGTCGATCACCTCGTCAAGGTCGCCCTGCATGATCTGGTCCAGCCGGTAGAGCGTCAGGTTGATGCGATGGTCGGTCATGCGGCCCTGCGGGAAATTATAGGTGCGGATGCGTTCGCTGCGGTCGCCACTGCCGACCTGGCTTTTGCGGTCGGCGGCGCGGGCATTGGCCAGTTTCTGCCGTTCCATGTCGAACAGCCGCGCACGCAGGACGCCCATCGCGATCTCGCGGTTGCGATGCTGCGATTTTTCAGAACTGGTGACCACGATGCCGCTGGGAATATGGGTGATGCGCACGGCGGAATCGGTGGTGTTCACGTGCTGCCCCCCCGCCCCTGAGGATCGCATCGTGTCGATGCGGATATCATTGGGATCGATGGTCACATCGACCTCTTCGGCCTCGGGCAGGACGGCGACGGTGGCGGCTGATGTATGGATACGCCCGCCGCTTTCCGTGGTGGGAACGCGCTGCACACGGTGCACGCCGCTTTCGAACTTGAGGCGGGCAAAGACCCCCTCGCCCGCGATCCGGGCCACGACCTCGCGGATGCCGCCCAGTTCCGTTTCCTGCAACTCGATGATCTGGAAGGACCAGCCGCGCGCCTCGGCATGGCGTTGGTACATGCGCAGAAGATCGGCGGCGAACAGGGCTGCCTCGTCGCCGCCCGTGCCGGGGCGGATCTCGATCATTGCGGGGCGGGCATCGGCGGCGTCGCGCGGCAGCAGCGCCAGTTGCAGCGCGCGCTCGATCTCGGGCAGGCGGGCGCGCAGCTGCGGCAGCTCTTCCTCGGCGAGGCTGCGCATCTCGGGATCGGACAGCATCGCCTCGGCTTCGGCCAGATCGTCGCGCAGTTGACGCCAAAGCGCGATCTGCGCCACGACCGGGCGCAATTCGGCATATTCGCGCCCCAAGGCCGCGATGTCGCCGCCACCCTGCGCCATCTTCGCCTCGAGAAACTGGAAGCGCTGGGTGATCTGGTCGAGTTTGTCCGCTGAAATCATCCCGCTTCTCTTGCCGAAAGCCGTCTGGCGGTCAAGAGCGCCCCGCCGCAAGCGCGGCCAGCCATCCCTCGACCCGCGCGCGGTTCACGCCAAGATCGGACGACCCGAAGCGCAGCCGCCCATGAATAACGATCGCGCCGGGCTGCGCCTCGACCGTGGTGTAGTCGGGAAACCCCCAAAGACGCGAGCGGGTGATGTAGGTGACCATCCCCTCTTCGGGCGTGCCGGCCAGAACGACCGTGCGCGGGGTGTCGCGGATGATCCGGTCCAGTCGCGACATATCGCCCGGCCCTGCGGGAATGCTGCGCACCACCGCGCCCGCGAAATCGCGGTTTCCGGCATCGCCCACCGACACATGCCAGCGCGCGGGATCAGACGGCGCCAGCCGCACCCAGAGGCCAAAGCCCAGCACCGCCAGAAGAACCAGAGACAGCAGTTTCATCACATCACCCTTTCCTCACCTCGGGATCGTCGGATCAACGCCGGGTCCAGCCCCAGAGCGCGATCAGTTCCATCGCGACATGGGCCCCGGCCACGGCGGTCGCCCCCGTTGTATCATAGGGGGGCGACACCTCGACCACATCGCCGCCCACAAGGTTGATGCCCGCCAGATCGCGCAGGATCGCGGCGGCCTGCCAGCTGTGCAAGCCCCCCCAGACAGGCGTGCCAGTGCCCGGCGCAAAGGCCGGGTCCAGCGCGTCGATATCGAAGGTCAGGTAGACGGGATGATCCCCCACCACCTCGCGCACACGGGCGACCACAGCGGCGGGGCCTTCCTCGTGAACGCGGCGGGCATCGATGTATTCCATGCCCAGATAGTCATCGCATTCGGTCCGAATCCCGATCTGGACCGAGCGGGAGGCATCCACGATCCCGGATTTCACGGCCTTGTACATGAAGGTGCCATGGTCGATGCGGGACATGTCGTCATCGGCCCAGAGGTCGGAATGGGCATCGAACTGGATCACCGACAGGGGGCCGAATTTCTCGGCATAGGCCTGCAGGATCGGCAGGGTGCAATAATGATCGCCCCCCAGCATGACGGTACCGGGTCCCGCCGCAAGGATGGTGCGGAAATGCTGGCGCACGGCCTCAGGGAAGTCGCTGACGCGGGCATAGTCGAAGGCCAGATCACCGTAATCGACGATGCTGAATTGCCCCAGCGGGTCATAGCCCCAGCCATAGGGCGGGTCATAGGGTTGCAGGCAGCTGGCCTCGCGGATGGCGCGGGGGCCGAAGCGGGTGCCGGGGCGATGGGTCACGGATTGATCGAAGGGCACGCCCGTGACCACCAGATCGACGCCGGTCAGGTCCTTCGTGTAGCGGCGGCGCAGGAATGACGTGGCCCCGCCAAAGGCGTTCTCGAAGCTGAGGCCGCGCAAACTGTCGCGCGTAAAGGCTTGATCTACTTGTGTCTTGGCATCTTCCAGCGCCATTGCTGCACTCCATCCAGATGTCGGTTGAAACCGCGCTTGCGGCGGCGCGGCTCAGGTCTTCAGGGGGGCCGCCCGTTCGACCAGCCTTGCAAAGAACGAGGCCCCGATCGGGGCTATCGCATCGTTGAAATCATACCCGGCCTGGTGCAGGCCCGCGCTTTCGCCCTGGCCCAGGAACAGATAGGCGCCGGGGCGGGCTTCCAGCATGTAGGCGAAATCCTCGGCGCCCATTTCGCGCCCGGCTTCGGGGGTTACCAGGTTCTCGCCCACGACTTCCGCCGCCACCCCGGCGGCAAAGGCCGCGCGGGCCGGATCATTGACGGTGGCAGGATACCAGACCTCGTAATCCAGATCCGCCTCGACCCCGTAGGCCGCGGCCTGACCCGACACGATGGCCTGCATGCGGTCCATCACCATGGCCTGCACGGCCTTGTCGAAGGTGCGCACCGTGCCGCCCACATAGGCGGTTTCGGGCACGATATTCTCGGCGCTGCCGGTGTGGATCTGGGTGACCGAGATCACCAGATCGTCCAGCGCATAGTGGTTGCGGCTGCTGATCGTCTGGATCGCCTGCACGATACCCACAGCCGCGACCACCGGATCGCGGGTGGCATGCGGCATCGCACCATGACCGCCCAAACCCCTGATATTGATGTGAAATGTATCGACCGCCGCCATGATCGGCCCGGGCGTGGTATAGAACGCACCCTCGGGAAAACCGGGGGCGTTGTGCAGAGCATAGACCTCGTCGATTCCGAAACGATCCATCACGCCTTCCTCGACCATCACGCCGCCGCCGCCGCCGTTTTCCTCGGCCGGCTGGAAGATCAGGGCGACCTTGCCCGCGAAATTCCGAGTCTCGGCCAGGTAGCGCGCCGCTCCAAGCAGCATCGTCGTGTGCCCGTCATGGCCGCAGGCATGCATCACGCCCGGCACGTTCGAGGCATGGTCAACGCCGGTTTCCTCGGCGATGGGCAGGGCATCCATATCGGCGCGCAACCCGATCACGGGACCCGGCCCCTGACCTTCGATGATCGCGACAACCCCGGTCCTGGCGATGCCCTCGTGAATATCGGTAATTCCGAACTCTTTCAGCCTTTCAACTACATAGGCTGCTGTCTTCACGCAATCGAAGCCCAGTTCGGGATGCTGGTGAAGATGGCGCCGCCAACCGGTCATGTCTTCGGCAAATCCGGCGATACGGTTGATCACGGCCATCTCTGGACTCCTTTGGCGGTTGCGGTCACGGTTGCACCAAACCTGAAATCCGGAGCCGCCGCAATGACCGATGACAGCTTGATCCATGACGCGAACGGGGGCTTGCCCCGGCTTTTACGGATCATGCAGCGCCTGCGCGACCCCGAAACCGGCTGCCCCTGGGATATCGAACAGGATTTCACGACCATCGCCCCCTACACGATCGAGGAAGCCTATGAGGTGGCCGATGCGATCGAACGGCAGGACTGGCCCGAGCTTGAGGGCGAATTGGGCGATCTGCTGTTGCAGGTGGTCTATCACAGCCAGATGGCCGATGAGGCGGGGCTGTTCACCTTTGACAGCGTGACGCGGCGCGTGTCCGACAAGATGGTGGCACGGCATCCGCATGTCTTCGGGGATGAAAACCGCGACAAATCCGCCGAACAGCAAACCCGCGATTGGGAGAGGATCAAGGCGGCCGAACGCGCCGCATCCGCGCAGGGCGGCGTTCTGGATGGCGTCGCCGTGGGCCTGCCCGCCCTGTTGCGGGCCGTCAAACTGCAGAAACGGGCGGCGCGCGTGGGCTTCGACTGGCCCGATATCACCCAGGTTCTGGACAAGATCGTCGAAGAGGCGACCGAGTTGACAGAGGCCCGCGATACCCTGTCGCAAACCGAGATCGAAGAGGAATTCGGTGACCTGCTGTTCGTGATGGCCAACCTTGCCCGGCATCTGGACATCGACCCCGAGGCTGCGCTGCGCGGCGCGAACGCCAAGTTCGTAAGGCGCTTTGAACATATAGAACAGAGGCTTGCGGCAAAAGGATCATCCCCCGCGCAATCCGATCTGGCGGAAATGGACGCGCTGTGGAACGAGGCCAGGCACAAGGACAAGGCGCGTTCGGGATAGGATCCGTGCTTGAATGATTGTTGGCGAAATTTTTCCGACTATTTCATTCAGGTATTGACCCGACAAAAAAACTCAAGTTTACAGGGCGCATCGAAACACTGCCCCAACGAGGATGTTATGACCCGACACCTGACCACCGCCCTGCTGAGCGCGACAGCCATGTCGCTGGCCCTGCCCGCCTTTGCCCAGGAGGTGAATGTCTATTCCTACCGCCAGCCAGAACTGATCAAGCCGCTGACGGATGCCTTCACCGCCGAAACCGGCATTACGGTGAACGTGGCCTTCCTGGACAAGGGCATGGTCGAGCGCCTGACCGCGGAAGGCGACCGGTCGCCCGCCGATCTGGTGCTGACCGTGGACATCTCGCGCCTGGCCGAAGTCGTCGAGGCGGGGCTGACCCAACCCGTCGACAGCGAGATCCTGCGCGCCAATGTGCCCGACATCTACCACGATCCCGATGGTCACTGGTGGGGCCTGACGACCCGCGCACGGATCATCTATGCCTCGAAGGACCGTGTGGCCGAAGGCGAGGTGACCACCTACGAGGATCTGACGGACCCCAAGTGGAAGGGGCGCATCTGCACCCGCTCGGGCACCAATTCATATACGCTGGGCCTGACCTCGGCGGTGATCCACCACCACGGCGAAGAGGCTGCGAAGACATGGCTTGAAGGGCTCAAGGCGAATCTTGCGCGCAAGCCCGAAGGCAATGACCGCGCGCAGGTCCGCGCGATCTGGGCCGGGGAATGCGATATCAGCCTGGGCAACACCTATTACATGGCGCAGATGCTGGCCGATCCCGAACAGCAGGAATGGGCCAATTCCGTCGACATCGTCTTCCCGACCTTCGAGAATGGCGGCACCCATGTGAACATCTCGGGCGTGGCGATGACCAAGGCCGCGCCGAACCGCGACAATGCGTTGAAGATGATGGAGTTCCTGACCTCGCCCGCAGCGCAGCAGATCTATGCCGAGGCGAACGCCGAATACCCGATCGCACCGGGGATCGAGCCTGATGCGCTGGTGAAAAGCTGGGGGGATTTCACGGCCGATGACGTGAACCTGATGGACCTGGCCAAGCTGCGCGGCGCGGCGCTGCGCCTGACCGAAACCGTGGATTTCGACGGCTGATCAGGCAGATCCGAAAACTGCAAAGGGGCGGCCCAAGGGCTGCCCCTTTCGCATTCAGGCTGCCCGGCCGGGGGCCGAAGTCACTGGATCTCGACGGCGACCTGCATGTCCGAGAAGGCGATGTATTTGTAGCTGAGGCCCTTTTCGGCGCAGACCTCGGCCCAGGCGCGGAACTCGCCAAAGCGCCAGTTCGGATAGCCGTAATATTCGTCAAAGACGACGATACTGCCCTTGACCAGTAGCGGCGCCACATTCTGCAGCACGTAAAGGCTGCTTTCATAGGTGTCGCAGTCGATGTGGCACATGCGGATCTGCTTGGGCTTGGTCTTCAGAAACGCGGGCAGGGTCTTGTCGAACCATCCCTTGTGCAGGGTCACGTTCTCTTTCACCGGCGGCAGGTTTCCATCCAGGTTGAAGGTCCCCTTGGGCAGGTGGTAGCCGGTCCAGTCCTCGGCCAGACCTTCGAAACTGTCAAAGCCGTGCAGGGTGTCATCGGGGAAAAGCCCGGCAAAATGGTTGATCGAGCGGCCCTTGAACACGCCAAATTCAAGGATCGCGCCCCCTTCGATGCGAGCGGCAGAGGCTGCGTAGTTCCACAGCTCTTCATCCTTGGCAAAGATCATGGCCGTGGTCAGGTGCTGTTCGGCATAGCTGGCCGAGTCCGCGATCGCGCGCTCGCGCAGCAGCTTGTAGACGCTCAGTTTGTAGGGCGAGAAGACGCGCTTCAGGACAGTGGCCAGCCGACGATTATCCATGAAACACCCCCAGGACTTTGCAAAGAACTTGAACGGGCACCCTGCCCGACGCCATGCCTATGGCCTGTTGTCCCCCCGGTCAATCGTGATGCAGGCCCTGCGACGGGCCAGTCCGCGCCTGCACGGCCAAGCGCGGCCCCCGTGCAACACATGCCCCCCAAGATCCGCCTTGCCTGGTACAGAGGAAATTAATGGTGTCGCCGCGCCGGATTTTGCCTCATAGTTATCTGAAAAAATCTAAAGATCGGGCAGTATGGTATATCAGACGGCATGTGACAGTTCGCTTTGCGAACGCGCGAGGGGGCATGAATCGCCGCCTTGCGCGGGTTCTGCAGGGCCGCAGCGCGTGTGATCGCACGGCCTGTTCTGCAGGCCGGGTTCATGCGTGAAAGTCCTGCAGGGTGTCTGCCGGCAAGATTTTCATCGCTTGCCGCGATTTCTTCACCGGTCGGTGTCAAGGTGACTGATGTGCCAGGAGTAAAGGTGCGGAACAGGACGATGAACAAGATGGATGTGTCGCCTGACAGGCAGATCGACGCGCGCGTCGGAGAGATCCGCGACATCGCGCTGGCGCAACTGGTTCTGCCCCGCGCGGGGTTCAGCGGCGGCGCTCTGGCCAAGGAGCTTGAGGGCTTTGCCGATCAACGGGGCGAGGCCTTTTCGACCGATTACCTCGAGGCGTTCATCATGCTGGTCATCGGGGCGGGCAAACGCCCGCGCCGGGCCCAAAAGGCCCTTTACAGGCTTTACAAGAAACGTCTGGCCGCGGCGCAGATGCATGCGTTCGAGCAGTTCACGGACCTTCTGAAAGCGGCGGGTGCGCGTGGCCATTCCCTTGAGGGCATCTATTTCCCGCAGAGCTTTCACAACCAGGATCACGACAGCATATGGGCCGATGTCGGGGCGATGCTGGACAAGGTGCAGGCTGTCATCGGGCCGGTCTTTCTGAATTCGGGCACCCTTCTGGGTGTGGTGCGCGACAAGAGCCTGATCGCCCATGACGACGATGTGGATCTGGCCGTGCTGCTTGAGGCCGACAGCCAGAACAGTGCCGCGCGCGCCTGGCAGGACACCTTTCTGCGCCTCAAGGAGGCGGGGCTTCTGTCGCGCGAGCAAGGGCCGAACCCCGGCGTGTTCAAGCTGCAGTCGGGCGGTGTCTACAATATCGACCTGTTCCCGGCCTGGATCGCCGATGGGCGTCTGCATGTCTATCCGCATACCTGCGGCGACTTGCCCGGCGATGCGCTGATGCCGCTGGCGCGCTGCGCGGTGACCGGCCTGCCCATCCCCGCCAGGGCCGAGGACATGTTGGCGGTGAACTACGGCGAAGGGTGGCGCGCGCCCGATCCCGGTTTTGCATTTCCCTGGACCCGCGCAAACCGACGTTTCAGGTCTTTCATGGATGCTCTTGGCAGCAACGACAAAGGTAGTGACAATGCGTAACGAGAAAACGAAGACAGGCGGTCGCACGATCCTGACCTATGGCACTTTCGATCTGTTCCATGTGGGCCATGTGCGCCTGCTGCGACGGCTGGCGGACCTGGGCGACAGGCTGATCGTTGCCTGCTCGACCGACGAGTTCAACACGCTCAAGGGCAAGCGCACCGCGATCCCCTATGCCCACCGGGTCGAGGTGCTGGAAGCCTGCCAATACGTGGACATGGTCATTCCAGAAACCTGCTGGGAACAGAAACCCAAGGATATCGCCACCTACGGGGTGGATCTGTTTGCGATGGGCGACGACTGGGAAGGCAAGTTCGACGACCTGCGGCAGCATTGCGATGTGCTTTACCTGCCCCGCACCGAGAACATCTCGACCACCAAGCTCAAGGAACTGATCCAGACCATGCATCTGATCGTGCCCGACGCCGGTCAGAAAATGACTGGCTGATCCCCGCCTGTGCGCATCATCGGGGCGTCGCGGGCGCCCTGATGGATTGCGGTCCGGCGCGCTTGCTTCCATACATGGCAGTGGAAGGGCCCTTCCCGGCATGGCCGGGCATCGGGCGCCATTGACAAGGACAGGTGCTGCGAGGCGCCGCGCATCAAGGACGGGCCATGACCCTGCAGATCTCCCCGCAGAAGATCATCATCGACACGGATCCCGGACAGGATGATGCCGTGGCCATCCTGCTGGCGCTGGCCAGCCCCGAAGAGATCGAGGTTCTGGGGATCACCGCCGTTGCGGGGAACGTGCCGCTTGCGCTGACGCAGCGCAATGCGCGCATGATCTGCGAACTGGCGGGTCGGCCCGATATCCGCGTCTTTGCCGGATGCGACCGCCCGCTGGGCCGTGATCTGGTGACGGCGGAACATGTGCACGGAAAAAGCGGGCTGGACGGCCCGGTTCTGCCCGATCCGCAGATGCCCCTGCAGGACCGGCACGCGGTGGATTTCATCATCGACACGCTGCGCGCGGAACCATCGGGAAGTGTCACGCTCTGCCCTCTTGGCCCCCTGACCAATATCGCCATGGCGATGGAAAAGGCCCCCGACATCATCCCGCGCATCCGCCAGATCGTGCTGATGGGGGGTGCCTATTTCCAGGTGGGCAACATCACGCCGGCGGCCGAATTCAACATTTACGTGGACCCGCAGGCGGCACGGATCGTGTTCCGCGCCGGTGTGCCGCTGGTCGTCATGCCGCTGGACGTCACGCACAAGGTGCTGGTGACCGCCGAACGCAACGACCGGTTCCGCGCGCTCGGCACGCCCGTGGGCGTGGCCGTGGCCCAGATGACCGAGTTCTTCGAACGGTTCGACAAGGAAAAATACGGCTCGCTCGGTGCGCCCCTGCATGACCCATGCGTCACCGCCTGGCTGATCCGGCCTGACCTGTTCACCGGGCGGCATGTCAATGTCGAGATCGAAACCCGGTCCGAACTGACCATGGGCATGACAGTGGCCGACTGGTGGCGCGTCACGACACGCGCGCCGAATGCCCTGTTCATGGGTGATGTGGACGCGGACGGCTTCTTTGCCCTGCTGACCGAAAGGCTGGCCCGCCTATGAGCCTGTTGCACCTTGCCACACCCGAGGACCTGGACCGCATCCTGCCGCTTGTCGCCGCCTTCCATGCCGAGATGGGATATGACACCGACACCGCGCATCACACGCGCGCCATGGCCCCCCTGCTGGACGGATCGCCCCATGGCGCGGTCTGGCTGATCGGGCCGCGCCGCGCGCCCGTGGGCTATGTGGTGATCTCTTTCGGCTGGTCGGTGGAGTATGGCGGGCTGGACGGGGTCGTGGACGAGATCTTCGTGCGCCCCGCCGTGCGCGGGCGCGGCATGGGGTTCGAGGCGCTGAACGGCATCGCCAAGGCCCTGGGGGCCAGCGGCATGCGCGCCCTGCATCTTGAGGTGGCGCGCGACGATACCCGCACCCAGGCCTTCTATGCCCGTGCGCGCTTTGCCCCGCGCGATCATACGATGTTCATGTCGCGGGTGCTGTAACCCCCTGCGCCCTGCCCTATATGGTGTCCCATGACCCTGCATATTCCCTTCGACAACAGCTATGCCGCCCTGCCCCCGCGCTTTTACACGCGGCAGGTGGCCCAACCCGTGCGCGCGCCGCGCCTGCTGGCCTTCAATCAGGCACTGGCGGAGGATCTTGGCATCACGCCCGGCGCGCCCGAGGACATGACGGCGGTATTCGCGGGAAATGCGGTGCCCGACGGTGCCGCCCCGCTGGCGCAGGTCTATGCCGGGCACCAGTTCGGCGGCTTCTCGCCCCAGCTGGGTGACGGGCGCGCATTGCTGCTGGGCGAGGTTGTGGACCGTGCAGGCCATCGCCGGGACATCCAGCTGAAAGGCTCGGGCCAGACACCCTACAGCCGGATGGGCGACGGGCGCGCCTGGCTGGGCCCGGTGCTGCGCGAATACCTGCTGTCCGAGGCGATGCATGCCCTTGGCGTGCCCACCACCCGCGCGCTGGCCGCCGTGCTGACGGGCGAAAGCGTGTATCGCGAAACCGTGCTGCCCGGCGCGGTGCTAACCCGCGTGGCCTCTAGCCATATCCGCGTGGGCACCTTCCAGTATTTCGCCGCAAGGCGCGACCTTGAAGGCTTGCAGGCGCTGTACGAACATACCCGCGCGCGGCATTATCCGCAGGCAAGCAGCCCCGCCGAGATGCTGGAACAGGTGATCGCCGCACAGGCGCGGCTGGTCGCGAAATGGCTGTCGGTCGGCTTCATCCACGGGGTGATGAACACCGACAACACCAGCCTGTCGGGGGAAACCATCGACTATGGCCCCGCCGCCTACATGGATACCTACCATCCGGTGACGGTCTACAGCTCGATCGACGCGCATGGGCGCTATGCCTATGACAACCAGGCGCGGGTGATCGTGTGGAACATGGCGCAGCTTGCCACGGCGCTTGTGCCGCTGATGCCCGATACCGATGCGGCGATCAGCCAGTTCACCGATGCGATCAACGCCATGCCCGCGTTGATCGAGGCCGAACGCCTGGCCGCGTTCCGCCCCAAGCTGGGCCTGACGGGCGGTGATCCGGCCGATGCCGCGCTGATCGAGGATCTTCTGGCGCTGATGCAGGCGGGACAGGCCGACTTTACCAACACGTTCCGGGCGCTGGCACAGGGGCGCGCGCGCGATCAGGTCACGGATCGCGCCGCATTCGATCAATGGCAGGCCCGCTGGCAGGAACGGTTGCAGCAAGAGGATGGGGCCGAAGCGCGGATGCTGTCCGCCAACCCCGCCTATATCCCGCGCAATCACCGGGTCGAAGAAATGATCCAGGCCGCCGTTGCCGGCGACATGGCCCCGTTCGAGCGGTTGCTTGGCGTGCTGTCCGACCCGTTCACCGATCAGCCGGGCCAGGAGGATCTGACCCACCCGCCGCTGGCCCATGAGATTGTGGCGCAGACCTTTTGCGGAACGTGATGCGCCTCAGGCCGGAACGCGCGGCCTGCGGTTGATCAGCACGATGCCCACGGCCACCAGGACAAGGCCGGCCAGAACGGCGGGTCCGACCTCTTCGCCAAGGATCAGCCAGCCGAATCCCACCGCCAGAACGGGCGTCAGGAATGAGAAACTGGCCACGCCGGATGCGGGGTACATCTTCATCAGGAAGAACCAGAACAGAAAACCGAAACTGGCGACGGCCACGATCTGATAGGCCAGCCCCAGCAGGTGGATGATCTGCGGATCGCGCAGCAGCGGCCCGAACAGCGGGGCCGCGATCATCAACAGGATCGCGCTGACCGACAGTTGCCAGAACAGCTGCATCTCGGGGGCCGCGCGCTGGATTGCGGTCATGCGCACCACCAGCGCGATCCCGGTCCAGCCGAAGGCCGCCCCCAGCGCCGCCAGATCCCCCATGAGGGAGGCCTGCCCGCCGCCGCGTTGCGCCAGCACCAAGGCAACCCCGCCCATGGCCATCACAAGACCCAGCAGCCGCCGCCGCGTCAGCCTTTCGCCCGGCAGCAGGAAATGCGCGGAAATCGTCAGGATCACCGGCATCGAATACAGAAGGATCGACGCGCGGGCGACCGTGGTGTGATCCAGCGCCCAGAAGAGGCAGAGGAATTCGGCCGCGAAAAGCGCACCAAGCGCCAGTCCGGGACCCAGCGTATCGCGGCTGAAATCCAGCCTGATCCCGCGCAGACGCATCCAGATCAGCAGCACGACAAGCGCCCCGATGGACCGAAGCCCTGCCATGAAGACGGGTTGGAACCCGCCATTTCCCAGCTTGATCACCACCTGGTTGAAGGCCATGGCCGTGGCAAAGCACGTCAACGCCACCGCCCCGATGGCGTCTATCCTGTCCTTGCGATCCATGCGGCGGAGTGGACGCCAAACCGCGAGAGAGGTCAAGCCCGCCCGAAGGGTCAGCGCCGCTTGCGATGACGGTTGAAAAACCGCGGATTGCGCTGCACGAAATCGTCGATCAACCCCATCAGACCGCCCCTGGCCCGTCCTTTCAGATAGGCATAACCGGCCCCCGCCCCGATCAGCGCGCCGATGAAATCCATGATCAGATCGGCCATCGTGTCCATCAGGCCGGATTTCTGCATGTTCAGGCCGAATACCTGGTCCATCCCGAATTCGAAGATTTCCCAGATCGCGCCGATGGCGATGGCGAAACAGAAGGCAAAAAAGGCCACGGCAATGGGCGGCGCGGCGTAGCGGTCCCCCTGGAACATCATGAAGACCAGCACGAAACCGATCAGGCCAAAGCCGATCGCGCTTGCGGCATGCATGACCATGTCCCACCACCAGAACCGGTTGTAGAAATCGAAGACCTCGCCCAGGAACAGCGTGCCCCCGACAAAGACCACGATGGCCGCGATGAAGGAAGGCGGCACCACGACCTCGGCCCAGCGGGCGGCGAACAGCGGCACCAGCGAAAGCGACAGCGTGGCCAGTGACACGAAGGCCAGCGGCCAGTTGCCCTGAAACAGCGCATCCAGCGCGAACAGCGCCAGCAGGCCCCAGATGATCCGGGCAAGCCAAGTCTGATCGGCAAACACCTCGTGACGCTCCCTTTCATGGCGGCTATATCCCTAGCATGTCCGCATCCCGTCTCAAAATTGCAAGCTACAACCTGCAGAAATGCGTGGGGATGGACCTGCGCCGCCGTCCCGATCGCAGCCTCAAGGTGATCGAAGGTCTGGGCGCGGATATCGTCGTGCTGCAAGAGGCGGACAAGCGTCTGCCCCCGCGTCCCGCCGCCCTGCCCCATGGCATGATCGAGGATGACGGCTGGCGGATCGTGCCCGTGGGAACGGCCGGGCAACGCCCCGGCGGATCGCTGGGCTGGCATGGCAATGCCATGCTGATCCGGCCCCATGTGCAGGTGCTGGCCACGGCGCATCTGGACCTGCCGGGGCTGGAGCCGCGCGGCGCGATCCGTGTCGATCTGGACACCGGCATCGGCCCTGTGCGCGTGATCGGCCTGCATCTGGGCCTGATCCGGCGCTACCGCATCCTGCAGGTCGCGGCCATCATGCGCTGCCTGCGCGAATTGCGCCACATGCCGACCGTCATGGCGGGGGATTTCAACGAATGGGGTTCGGTCATGCCCCTTGATACGATGGCGCAGGGCCTGCGCTTTCTGCCGGGGCTGCCCAGTTTTCCGGCTGCGCGACCGGTGGCACGGCTTGACCGTTTCGCCCTGTCAGACGATCTGGAGGCGCTGGATCAGGGGGCCTATCTGGGCAAGCCTGCGCGCGTGGCCTCGGACCACCTGCCCGTCTGGGCCGAGATCGCGCGCAGGGCCTGATCCGCGCAAGTCCGGCACCACGATGAAAAAGGCACCCCGAAGGGTGCCTTTTGTCCGTGTCATGCGGCCTGGCTGGCCGAGGGGCCGCGCTTGCCGCCGTCCGAACGCCGTCTGCGGCGCGGCTGGGTGGTGCCGGGCTTGGCCCCGCCTTCCCCGCCACGTGCACCGCCACCGCGCGGGCCACCGCCACGCGGGCCGCCACGACCACGACCGCCACCCGATTTCGGCGCATCCGGCGCATCCAGCGCTTCCCACGGACGCCCAGAGGCCACGGGGATCGAGATCTTCATGACTTTCTGGATATCGCGCAGTTCGCCCATCTCGTCGGGCGCACAGAAGGCGATGGCCGCCCCGTCCTTGCCCGCGCGTGCGGTCCGGCCGATCCGGTGCACGTAATTCTCGGGCACATTGGGCAGTTCGTAGTTGTAGACATGCTTCACGTCCGGGATATCCAGACCGCGCGCGGCCACATCCGTGGCCACGAGGACGCGAATCTTGCCGGCGCGAAACGCCTCGAGCGCGCGATCGCGCTGGCCCTGGCTTTTGTTGCCATGGATCGACCCTGCGGCATAGCCTGCCTTTTCCAGCGTCTTCATCAGCTTTTCGCACCCGTGCTTGGTGCGGCCGAAGACCAGCGCCAGTTCGTCCCGGTGCTTGTCCAGCAGTTCGATCAGCAGCGCCGTCTTTTCCGCCTTTGCAATGAAATGCACGGCCTGCGTGACCTTGTCGGCCACCTTGCCTGCGGGGCTGACCTCGACCCGCATCGGGTTGTTGAGGTAGGCGGCGGCGATTTCCGACATCTGCTTGTTCATCGTGGCCGAGAACAGCATGGTCTGGCGCTGCGAGGGCAGCAGGCCCGCGATCCGGCGCAGCGCATGGATGAAACCCAGGTCCAGCATCTGGTCGGCCTCGTCCAGCACCAGGAAACGGGTGGCATCCAGACGCACGGCGCGACGATCCAGCAGGTCCAGAAGACGCCCCGGTGTCGCCACCAGAATATCGGTGCCGCGCAGCAGGCGTCCCGCCTGGGCCGAGATCGACTGACCGCCCACCACAAGGTTAACCTTCATCGGCGTGCCCTTGACGAGGGCCGCCAACGTATCGGCGATCTGCTTGGCCAGTTCGCGGGTCGGGGCCAGGATCAGCCCGTGCACATGCTTTTCCATCGGGCGCTTGGGATCCGCCATCAGCTGCGCCAGCAGCGGCAGGCCAAAGGCCGCCGTCTTGCCGGTGCCGGTCTGCGCCAGCCCCATCACATCCTTGCCGTCCAGCGCATGCGGGATGGCCCGGCTCTGGATCGGGGTGGGTTCGGTGATGCCGGTTTCCTTGAGGCGCTTCACCAGGCTGGCCGGAAGGCCCATCATTTCGAATTCGTTCAACGTCATGTCCTTTTGCGCCATTCGGACGCATCCGGCATGGCGATATTGCGCGTCCCGACAAGGAACGCCCGTGGTTTCACACCGGGCCTGACCATCGAACGACATGTCCGATCAGCCGCCGCAGCGCTGATCCCCACGCGTGATCTTGGGAAAATCGGCCAAGGACCTGTTCCGCCCTTCGCGTTCCTGCCGTTTGGCGAACGCAGGGGTCTTGCTTGTCTGCTCACGCGGCAGAGGACCTTGCTTGGATGTGCATATGCGCGTCATGACCGCAGAAGTCAACCCGCCGCGCCAAAACAGGGTGGAACTGCGTCGCCGCTGCCGCTAAACCCTGCGCTACCGAAAGACAGAGTTCACCCGACGGGGCAAGCGCATGGCTGATACGATCATTTCCCGCTGCGAGGCCAAGGGCCTGCGCATGACAGAACAGCGCCGCACCATCGCGACCGTGCTGGAAGGATCGGACGATCACCCCGATGTCGAAGAGCTGTATGCCCGTGCCTCGGCCATCGATCCGCGCATCTCCATCGCCACGATCTATCGCACGGTCAAGCTGTTCGAAGAGGCGGGGATTCTCGACAAGCTGGAATTCGGCGACGGGCGGGCGCGCTACGAGGATGGCGCACGCGAGCATCACGACCACCTGATCGACATGCAGACCGGCGAGGTGATCGAATTCTGCGACCCCGAGATCGAGGCCCTGCAGGAAAAGATCGCGCGCCGGCTTGGATACACGCTCAAGGGTCACAAGCTGGAACTTTACGGGGTTCCGCTGAAACGTGGATCGGAAAAGACCTGACGTCGCCGAAAAGCTGCGCTAGTTCTTGGGGATGACACGCGTAGCCCCCCCTTCCTTCGGCCTTGATGCCCCTGTCCTGACGGGGTCCGCACGCCCCGGGTTATGCACCGATTGCGGGGTCTCGCGCATGGGTGACGGGCGCGCCTGTGGCCGCGCCTGCCAGTTCATCCAACCCGATTACCCGGCACTGGAACAGGCCGCACATGGGCGGCAGGCCGATCCCGACCGGGGCGAAGAGGCATTCTTTGGCCCCTATACCCAGATGCTGCGCGCGCGGCTTGCGCCACCGGCCCCCGGCGCGCAATGGACCGGCATCACGACGGCGCTGGCGGCGGAACTCTTGCGCGACGGCACGGTTGATGCCGTGCTGACCATGGCGCCCGACCCTGCGGACCGCTGGAAACCCCTGCCCGTCATCGTGACCGATCCCGAGGCGCTGGCGCAATGCCGGGGCATGCGCATGGGCTATGCGCCGCTGCTGGCGCTGCTGGAACCCGCGCGCGCCGCCGGACACAGGCGCATCGCGCTGATCGGCATTCCCTGCCAGGTCTATGCCCTGCGCGCGCTTGAGGCGGAACTGGGGTTCGACCGGATCTACGTGATCGGCACGCCCTGTTCGGACAATACGACAACGGACAGCTTCCATCATTTCCTGTCACTGCTGGACCCGGCCCCCCAGACCATCAGCTACCTGGAATTTCGCGCCGATTACCGGGTCGAACTGCGGTTCGACGACGGGCGCAAGGCGCGCATGATCCCGTTCCTGCAATTGCCGATCTCGCAGCTTCCTGCGGATTTCTTCCCAATGACCTGCAAGACCTGCGTCGATTACACCAACCGCTTGGCCGATATCACCGTGGGCTACATGGGCGGCGATGGCGATCAGTGGATCCTCAGCCGCAACGCGCGCGGCGACGAAATG
Organism: Seohaeicola sp.; assembly: GCF_048006315.1. Classification (GTDB taxonomy): domain Bacteria; phylum Pseudomonadota; class Alphaproteobacteria; order Rhodobacterales; family Rhodobacteraceae; genus Seohaeicola. Next base: position 422,716 of record NZ_CP180350.1, read on the forward strand.
CTGGCGCGGCTGAAGGGGCAGTTGCAGACCGCACCCCTGACCGACAAGGGCAAGCGCGCCGGGGCCGTGCGCGGGTTCCTGGCCAATACCGAACGGGCCGCCGGAGGCATGCCGCTGCGCCGCATGCCCGACTGGCTGCGCCCGATCGTGTCCTTCCTGCAGCCGCGCACCGGGCCGCGGGGTCTTGAATTCGCCCGCGCGCGGGTCGAGATGAAGGCCATCGAAACCGTGCTGCACCTGCGCCGCGCCCATCCCGCGCGCCTCAAGAACATGGTGCCCGCCCATGTCTGGCGCCTCGTGGCCCGCTACGGGCTGACCCCCGCCACGCAAGAGACGCGCCCCGATGCGGCACCGCCGCCCCTTGCACCTTCCCCGCCGCAGGACTAATCCGGTCAGGACCCCCGGCCACGTCCCCCGCGACGCTGCATCCCCCGACAAACAGGCCTGATCACCAATGGAAAACCTGCGTGGATCGCTTCTGATGACCGCAGCCATGCTTGGCTTCGCGATCGAGGACATGTTCATCAAGCTTCTGTCGGCCAGCGTTCCGCTGGGCTTGGTGCTGATCCTGCTGGGCGCGGGCGGTGCGGTGGTCTTTGCGGTGCTTGCCCTGATGCGCGGCGACGCGCTGTTCTCGCGCGATCTGCTGGCGCGCTCGGTGCTGATCCGCAACGCGGGCGAGCTGATCGGCACCGTCGGTTTCATCACCGCGATCGCGCTGACGCCGCTGTCCTCGGCCTCGGCGATCCTGCAGGCCACGCCGCTGGTGGTGACGCTGGGGGCCGCGCTGTTTCTGGGCGAACAGGTCGGCTGGCGCCGCTGGAGCGCGATCCTGGTCGGCTTTGCCGGGGTGATCCTGATCATCCGGCCGGGCTTTGACGCGTTCGAACCTGCATCGCTGTTCGCGGTGATGGGCGTCGTCGGGCTGGCGCTGCGCGATCTGGCGACGCGCACCGTGCCGCGCTCGATCTCGTCAATGCAGCTGTCGACCTATGCGTTCCTGACGCTTGTGCCCGCAGGCATGGGCATGCTGGCCTTCACGGGCGATGCCCCGCGCCTTCTGAACGGGCTGGAATGGCTGCTGATCGCGGCGGCGCTGGCCTTCGGGGTGTTGTCCTATTACGCGATCGTGGCCGCGATGCGGATGGGCGATGTGGCGGTGATCACGCCTTTCCGCTATTCGCGGCTGGTCTTTGCGCTGTGCTTCGGTGTGCTCTTCTTCGGCGAGCGGCCGGACATGGCGACACTGGCGGGATCGGCGCTGATCGTCGCCTCGGGCATCTACACCTTCTGGCGCGAGGCGCGGCTGCGCCGCATCGCGGCGCGCGGCCCCAAAGGTTAGCGCAAACCCCGGAAAATACACAAAAGGTTAGCGCAAACCTGCCGCGCGCCCCCTTTCCCTTGGGCCATGCGCCCTCTAAAAGCGCGCGCAATGCATTTCACATCCCGAAGGGACGCCACCATGAGCACGATCATCGACATCCACGCCCGCGAAATCCTGGACAGCCGGGGCAATCCCACGGTCGAGGTGGATGTCATCCTGGAAGACGGCACCATGGGCCGGGCGGCCGTGCCCTCGGGCGCATCGACCGGCGCGCATGAGGCAGTCGAGCGGCGCGACGGCGACAAGGCGCGCTATCTGGGCAAGGGTGTGCTTGAGGCCTGCGCCGCCGTGAATGGCGAGATCGCCGAAAGCCTGCTGGGCATGGATGCGACCGAACAGGTCGCCATCGACCTCAGCATGATCGAACTGGACGGGACGCCCAACAAGGCGCGGCTGGGTGCGAATGCGATCCTGGGCGTGTCGCTGGCCGTGGCCAAGGCGGCTGCCGATTTCACCACGCAGCCGCTTTACCGCTATATCGGCGGCACCTCGGCGCGCGTCCTGCCGGTGCCGATGATGAACATCATCAACGGGGGCGAACATGCCGACAACCCGATCGACATCCAGGAATTCATGATCATGCCGGTCGCCGCCGCATCCATCCGCGATGCGGTGCGCATGGGGGCCGAGGTGTTCCACACGCTGAAAAAGGAACTCTCGGCGGCGGGTCTCGCCACCGGCGTGGGCGACGAAGGCGGCTTTGCCCCCAACCTGTCCGGCACCCGCGAGGCGCTGGATTTCATCCTCAAGGCCATCGAAAAGGCGGGCTACCGTCCGGGTGACGACATCTGCCTGGCGCTGGATTGCGCCGCCACCGAATATTACCGCGATGGCAACTACGTGCTGTCCGGCGAGGGCAAGACCCTCACCAGCGACAAGAACGTCGATTACCTTGCGGCGCTTTGCGCCGATTACCCGATCATCTCGATCGAGGATGGCTGCGCCGAGGATGACTGGGACGGCTGGCGCGCGCTGACCGACCGGCTGGGTGCCAGCGTGCAGCTGGTGGGCGACGATCTCTTCGTGACCAACCCCGCGCGTCTGGCCATGGGGATCGAGCGCGGCTGCGCCAATTCCATGCTGGTGAAGGTCAACCAGATCGGAACACTGACCGAAACACTGCGCGCCGTGGACATGGCGCATCGCGCGCGCATGACAAACGTGATGTCGCACCGTTCCGGCGAGACCGAGGATGCCACCATCGCGGATCTGGCCGTCGCCACCAACTGCGGTCAGATCAAGACCGGCTCGCTGGCCCGCTCGGACCGGTTGGCAAAGTACAACCAGCTGATCCGGATCGAGGAATTGCTGGCCGATACCGCCGTCTACGCAGGCCGCTCGATCCTGCGCTGACCCTCGGACAAACCCGTGTCTACAAGGGGCGGCCTGCGCGGGGCCGCCCTTCTTTTTTGCCGGTTTCTTCTTGCTTCAAATATCCTCGCCGAAGGCGGGCCGACCCTGCCGCCGGGCTGACCATTCGAAAAAATAACGCCTGCGCTGAAACTCTCGGCCTCTCCCGCCCGTGACTGTGACATGCCCGCTTCGACAGGGGCACCACATCAAAAGGGAGATATCGATGACACAGACCTTCAAGGCCCTCGTTCTGGCCGCAAGCCTGACCGCAGCATCCACCGCCATGGCCGCCAATCCGCAGGTCGGCGGCGCGGACATGTTCGACACCCGCAACATCGTTGAAAATGCCGTGAATTCGGCGGATCACACCACGCTGGTCGCCGCCGTGCAGGCCGCGGGCCTGGTCGAGACATTGCAGGGCCCCGGCCCCTTCACCGTCTTTGCCCCGGTCAATGACGCCTTCGCCGCCCTGCCCGCCGGTACGGTCGAGACACTTCTGAAGCCCGAGAACCTCGGGATGCTGCAGAAGGTGCTAACCGCGCATGTGGTGGCGGGCAACATGTCCACCGCGCAGATCGCCGCGCGCGCCCGTGCCAGCGCCGACGGCTTTTATCACTTCAACGCGGTCTCGGGCGATGCGCTGTCGGCGCAGGTCAAGGGGCGCAACCTCTATATCTATGACGAAAGCGGCAATGCCGCACGCGTCACGATCTCGGATGTGGTGCAGTCCAATGGCGTGATCCATGTGGTCAACACGGTGCTCGTGCCCAGGTGATCAAGGGGTTTGACCGCCTGTCCGGCTCTTCCAGCGGCGGGCGGTCATCGGCGGGGTCGGGTGTCTGTGGCAGCAGATCCCGGCCCCGGTTCCAGAAGGAGGCGTCATGCGACCGTCGGGCCCAGACAAGGATCATCCCCGGACCATCCGCACCAAGACCGCGCCCGACCAAGGGCGACGCGGCCTGCAGCGCGGTGAATGCCTGGCCCTTGCCCTTCTGGCCCTGGTGATGGCAGGTGGCTGGCTTCTGGCGCTGCACGGCTGAACCTGCCCCGCATCCCCCATGCATCGGGGCCGGTCACTGACCCGTCAGAAACCCTATCAGCGCGCGGGTCGAGCCGTCCTTGCCCCCGGCATCGGCCCCCTCCAGCAGCGGCTGCAGCGCAGTTGCCAGCTCCTTGCCCAGCTCCACCCCCCATTGATCGAAGCTGTTGATCCCCAGGATCACCCCTTCGACGAAGACGCGGTGTTCATACAGCGCCACGATCTGGCCCAAGCGGCGCGGGGTCAGCATGTCATAGGCCAGCGTCACCGAAGGCCGGTTGCCCGGAAAGACCCGGTGGCGCGCCTGGCGTTCAAGCTCGGCCCCCGACAGGCCCTTGGCGGCCATCATGGCGCGCGCCTCGTCTAGGCTGCGGCCCCGCATCAACGCTTCGGACTGGGCCAGGCAATTGGCGATCAGCAGGCGGTGCTGATGGGCCAGTTCCGGCTCATGCCCCCTGGCCGCGATCAGGAACTCGCAGGGCACCACATCCGTGCCCTGATGGATCAGCTGATAAAAGGCGTGCTGCCCATTGGTGCCGGGTTCGCCCCAGACCACCGGACCCGAGGGGCGCGCCAGATCGCGGCCATCCATCGCCACGCGCTTGCCGTTGCTTTCCATCTCGAGCTGCTGAAGATAGGCGGGCAGACGCGACAGGCGCTGATCATAGGGCAGCACCGCGCGGCTGGCATGGCCCAGCACCTGCCGGTGCCAGATCCCCGTCAGGGCCAGCAGCACGGGCAGGTTTTCCGCAAGGTGCGCCTGCCGGAAATGCGCGTCCATCGCCGCCGCACCGGCCAGCATCTCGCGGAAGCGCGCGGGGCCTATGGCCAGCATCAGTGACAGGCCGATCGGCCCCCACATGGAATAGCGCCCGCCGACCCAATCCTCGAACCCGAAGACGCGGTCGGCCGCGATCCCGAAAGCAGCCGCCTTGTCGATGGCCGAAGAGAGCGCCACGAACTGCGCGCCCGGATCGGCGACGCCGGACGCCATCCAGTCGCGCGCGGTGCGGGCATTGGTCATCGTCTCGATCGTCGTGAAGGTTTTTGAGGCCACGATGACAACTGTGCGCGCAGGATCCAGCCCCTTGAGCGTATCGGCCACATGCGCGCCATCGACATTCGAGACGAAATGGCAGCGCGGCCCGTCATGATAGGGCGACAGCGCCAGCACCGCCATCGCGGGGCCAAGGTCGGAGCCGCCGATCCCGATATTGACCACATCGGTGATCGTGCCGCCCTGCCCCTTGATCCGGCCCGACCGCAGCGCATCGGCAAAAGCCTGCATCCGGTCCAGCGTGTGGCGCACGCCGGGCATGACATCCTGACCGTCGACGGTGATCACCGCATCCGCAGGCGCGCGCAGGGCCGTGTGCAGCACCGCGCGCCCTTCGGTCTCGTTGATCCGGTCGCCCGCGAACATCGCCGCACGGCGCGCCGCGACATCCGCAGCCTGTGCCAGATCCAGCAGGGCCGCCCGTATCGCTTCGTCAATGGCGGTCTTGGAATAGTCGAACAGCATCCCGTCGAACCGGGCGGAAAACCGGCCTGCGCGGTCGGGGTCATCAAACAGCGACAGGATCGGCCGCGCATCCGCGGTGTGCTTCAAGGTATCCAGGCGCGACCAGCACGCATCAATCGTCAATGTCATCGTCACTCTGCCCAATGTACCTCGGCCTGGTCCAGGATCGCCGCGACCGGGGCCTCTTCCGGTGGCAGGCGCATGGCGCGGTCCAGCGCCGCGTGTTTCTCGGCCCCGGTGATGACCAGATGCAGGCTCAACGCATCGCGCAGCACCCGCGCGCTCAGGCTGACGCGGGTGCAGTCCAGCCCCGGCGCGCGCATGCTGACCAGGATGGGCGCGCCAGGATCCAGCGCCAGGCGCAGGTTGTCGCCACGCGGGAACAGGCTGGCCACATGCATGTCCGCCCCCATGCCCAGAAGCGCGACCGAGATCGGCAGATGCGGCAGGATCATGGCCTCGACCTCGGACAGCACGTCCTCGGGATCGTCGCCGCCGGCATGGAACGGCAGGAACCTCGCCTCGGCGGCACGCCCGGTCAGGAGCCGCTGCCGCACCAGCCTTGCGTTCGATCGGGGATCATCCTCGGGCACCCAGCGTTCATCGCTGAGCATCACATCGACGCGCGACCAATCCAGATCGGCATCGCAGAGCGCATCAAAGATCGGCCCCGGGGTGGTGCCGCCCGGCACGACCAGCGTGGCGCGGTCCTCATGCATCAGGGTCGCGGTCAGCTTGCCGGCCAGGATATTGGCCAGGTTGATCGCCAGCATCTCGGAATCGGGGTATTCGTTCAGGGTCATGATCGTATCTCCCTCCAGCGGCGGCCGTCGCGGTGCATCAGGGCCAGCGCCTCTTCGGGGCCGGCGCTGCCGGAATTGTAGAGCACCGGTTCGGTGCCTGCCGCCTCCCAATCGGCGATGATCGGATCGGTCCAGGCCCAGGCGGCCTCGACCTCGTCACCGCGCATGAACAGGGTCTGGTTGCCACGGATCACATCCATGATCAGCCGCTCATAGGCGTCCGGCACATCCTCGGCGTCGGGTCCCAGCGCCTCGGTGAAGGTCATGTCCAGTGGCACATCGACAAGGCGCATGCCGCCCGGACCCGGCTCCTTGATGGTCACGTCCAGGTCGATCCCCTCGTTGGGTTGCAGCCGGATCGTCAGGATGTTGCGATGCCGCCCCGCCTCGGCCCCGAAGATGGAATGGGGCGCTTCCTTGAACACCACCGCGATTTCCGAGGTGCGCGCGCGCAGCCGCTTGCCGGTGCGCAGGTAGAAGGGCGTGCCCGCCCATCGCCAGTTGCTGATATGCGCCTTGAGCGCCACGAAGCTTTCGGTGGTCGAGGACGGGTTTTCCACGTGATCGCGGTAACCCGGCTTGTCGCCATCCGCGCGGTACTGGCCGCGCACGATCTGGGCCGGGGCTACCGGATCCAGTGCGCGGATCACCTTGAGCTTTTCATCGCGCACCGCGGACGGGTCGAACTTGGCCGGCGGTTCCATCGCGATCAGGCACAAAAGCTGCATCAGGTGGTTCTGTACCATGTCGCGCATGGCCCCCGCGCGGTCATAGTAATCGCCGCGCCCGCCCACGCCCACGGTTTCGGCCACGGTGATCTGGATGTGATCGACGTACTGGCTGTTCCACAGCGGCTCGAACAGCATGTTGCCGAAGCGGATCGCCATCAGGTTCTGAACGGTTTCCTTGCCCAGGTAATGGTCGATCCGGTAGATCTGGCTTTCGTCGAAATGCTGCGCCAGCGTCCGGTTGAGGGTGCGCGCGGTGTCAAGATCGCGGCCAAACGGCTTTTCCACGACGATCCGCGCCCCTTCGTCCGCCATGCCGTGACGGTGCAGCCGTTCCGCCAGCGGCCCGAAAAGACCCGGCCCGACCGAGAAGTAATAGGCCTTGATCCGGTCGCGCGACATCAGCCCGGCCAGCCGCGCCCACCCCTCATCGCCCATCGCATCCAGCGTGACGTAATGCAGATCGGCCAGAAAGGCCGCGCGCTGTTCGGGCGCATGGGCATGGGCGGTGTCGAATTCATCCAGCGCCTGCGCCACGAATTCACGGTAATCGGCATCGGACATCTCGGCGCGCGCCGCGCCGATGAGGCGGGTGCCGGGCTGCATCTGACCGGCGCAATATCGCCGGAAAAGGGCCGGAAGGATCTTGCGCCGCGCCAGATCGCCGGTGCCGCCAAAGATGACCAGATCGAAAGGATCGACCGGAATGACCCGAGATGCCATCAGAACAGCCCTTGTGTTTCAACAGGTTGCGCGGTGCCCACCGGGGTTGCGCCCTGCGTGTTCCGGGCATGACTTTATCATGCTTGGACACGGGCACAATGGCTGCAAAACCCCATGCATCAAAAAAATGTTAGCGCTAACGCTTCCCGCTCAGGATGCCTCCGCCGACGGCGGCGCGCACACCCGTTGTCGCCGGACAGGACGTCGGCAGCCCGCGCGCGACCCTGACCGCCAGATAGGCGAAGGCCTGCGCCTCGAGCATGTCACCGTCCAGCCCCACCGCCTCGACCGGATCGACGGGGCAATCCAGACCCGCGCGCAGCATCTGCATCATCACCGGATTGTGCCGACCGCCCCCGGTGACCAGAAGCCGCGCGGGCGGGATGGGGCAATGTTCCATCCCGCGCATGACGGCGGCGGCGGCCATCGCGGTCATGGTGGCCGCCGCATCGGCATCATCCAGTTCGCGCACAAGGTCCAGCATGTCGGCAAAGGCGTCGCGATCCAGCGACTTGGGCGGCATCTTCAGGAAATAGGGCTCGTCCAGAAACAGCTCCAGCGCGCCATCCACGACCTTGCCGCGCGCGGCAAGCTGGCCGCCCTTGTCATAGCTCAGGCCAAGACGCGCATGGACCAGATCATTGATCGGCGCATTGGCGGGACCCGTGTCGAAGGCCAGCAACGCGCCTTCATCCTCGGGGCGGGCGTAGGCCGGATCGACCCAGGTCAGGTTGCCGACCCCGCCAAGGTTTAGGAAAGCAAGGGGTTCGCTGGCCCCGAGCCATTTGGCGCAGGCGAAATGGAAGAAGGGCGCCAGCGGCGCGCCCTGCCCGCCCAGACGCACATCGGCGGACCGGAAATCCCAGACCACCGGCAGGCCAAGCCGTTCCGACAGCGCCGCGCCATCGCCAAGCTGATGCGTGCCGCGCCCGCCCGGATCATGGGCGAGGGTCTGGCCGTGAAAGCCCACAAGCTCCACCCCTTCAAAGCCGGACAGAACCGCGTGATGGGCCGCCTCGACCAGGGCCTGCGCCTCCTCCAGCCCGTCATCGCCAGGCCATTTGCCCAAGGCCCCGCGCAGCACGGCCTGTTCCTGCGCGGAATAGGCGCGGTAGGCCACGGGTCCGAAGGCCGCAATCACCTCGCCATCGGTCTCGACCACGGCGGCATCCACACCGTCAAGCGAGGTACCCGACATGGCCCCCAGCGCGCGGATCACCCTTGCTTCTCGCATCCCTTGCCCCCTGCCCAGACCGACCAATTCCACCCTCAATAGCGGTTTGCATATACCGCCCTGGTCATTATACATGCCGCGCAAACCACCGAGGGACAAGAGAGATGACCTACCGCCCGAAATCGGAATTCCTGCGCATCATCACCGCGCGCGGATTTCTGTCCGATTGCACCGACCTGCAGGGGCTGGACGATGCGCTGATCGCGGGGGTGGTTCCGGCCTATATCGGTTATGACGCCACGGCGAAATCGCTGCATGTGGGGCATCTTCTGAACATCATGCTGCTGCGCTGGCTGCAAAAGACCGGGCACAAACCCGTCACGCTGATGGGCGGCGGCACCACCAAGGTGGGCGATCCCAGCTTCCGTTCCGACGAGCGCCCGATGCTGAGCCCGGCGCAGATCGACGAGAACATCGCCGGGATGGGACAGGTCTTCGGCCGCTACCTTGATTACGGCGACAGCGCCACGGGTGCTGTCATGCTGAACAATGCCGAATGGCTGGACAACCTGAACTATCTTGAATTCCTGCGCGACATCGGGCGGCATTTCTCGATCAACCGGATGCTGAGCTTCGACAGCGTGAAATCCCGGCTGAACGATCCCGACAAGTCGCTGTCCTTCCTCGAATTCAACTACATGATCCTGCAGGCCTATGATTTCATGGAGCTGAACCGCCGTTATGGCGTGCGTCTGCAGATGGGCGGATCGGACCAGTGGGGCAATATCGTCAACGGAATCGACCTGACGCGCCGGGTGATCGATGCCCAGGTGTTCGGGCTGACGACGCCGCTGCTGACCACGAGCGACGGGCGCAAGATGGGCAAGTCCGCGGGCGGCGCGATCTGGCTGAACGCCGACATGCTGTCGCCCTACAATTTCTGGCAATTCTGGCGCAACACGACCGATGCCGACACGGGCCGTTTCCTGAAGCTTTACACCGACCTGCCCGTCGAGGAATGCGACCGCCTGGGCGCGCTGCAGGGGTCCGAGATCAACGCGGCCAAGATCATCCTGGCCAATGAGGTGACGACCCTGCTGCACGGGGCCGAAGCGGCAGCGGCGGCGGAAGCCACGGCGCGCGAGGTGTTCGAAAAGGGCGGTGTGGGCGAGGATCTGCCCACGCTGGACCTGACAACGGCCGAGGTGGGCGACGGCATTTCCATCGTGCAGCTGATCGTGCGCAGCGGCCTGGCGGCCTCGGGCAAGGAGGCCAAGCGCCTGATCGCCGAAGGCGGCGCGCGCCTGAACGATGCCGAGGTGACCGATGCGGGCCTGCTGCTGGATGCTGCAAGCCTTGAAGGCACGGTCAAGCTGAGTGCGGGCAAGAAGCGCCACGCCCTGGTGCGTATCGCGGGCTGAGATGTGGCAAGGGGGGCTGTCTGCCCCCCTTCGTCCCTGCGGGACACCCCCCGAGGAAATTTTCGGCAAGAAGAACGCAGGCGCGATCAGCGGCGGGTGGACAGCGCGTCGGTCAGCAGATCGTGCAGCACATCGCGTGGCACATCGCTGGTGATGAAGGCCTGCCCGATTTCGCGGGCCAGGATGAAGTTCAGCTTGCCATCCGAGACTTTCTTGTCTTGTGCCATCAGGGCGATCAGCCCGTCTGCATCAGGCAATTTCCCCGGAATATCAGACAGATCCACCTTCATCTTCATGTCGCGCAGATGGGCGCGCAGGCGGCTTGGATCCTCTTGCGAACAAAGACCAAGGCGCGATGACAGCTCGAACGCGAGGGCGCAGCCGATGGCGACTCCTTCGCCGTGCAGCAGACGGTCCGAGTAGCCGGTCGCAGCCTCGAGCGCGTGGCAGAAGGTATGCCCGAGATTCAGAAGCGCCCGCTCGCCTTCTTCGGTTTCGTCCCGCGCGACGATGGCGGCCTTCATCTGGACCGACCGGGTCACGGCGCTGATCCGTGCATCCATGTCGCCGGCCGCGGCACGTGAGGCATTGACCTCAAGCCATTCAAAGAACTGGTGATCCCCCAGCAGGCCGTATTTGACCACCTCGCCGTAGCCGGCCAGGAAATCGCGTTCGGTCAGGGTGCCCAGAACCGCCGTATCGGCCAGCACGAGGCTGGGCTGATGAAAGGCGCCGACAAGATTCTTGCCATGGGGCGAGTTGATGCCGGTCTTGCCGCCGACGGAACTGTCGACTTGCGCGAGCAGGCTGGTGGGCAGTTGCACGAAACGCACGCCACGCCGCAGGATCGCGGCGGCAAAGCCGGCCAGGTCGCCGATCACCCCGCCGCCGAAGGCCAGCACCACATCCTTGCGTTCGATCTTCTGCTCCAGCAGCCATTCGACGCAGCGGGTCAGATGCGGCCAGCTTTTGGTGCCCTCGCCTGCGGGAAGAACCAGTGCCTCCATCGCGATCCCTTCGGCGGCAAGGCCGCGGCGCAGGCTGTCCAGATGCAGGGCGGCCACGTTTTCATCCGTGATCACGGCCACGCGCGGGCGGCGCAGCAAGGGCGCGATCAGCGCGCCCGACCGGTCCAGCAGATCGGGGCCGACATGGACATCATAGGCGCGATCCCCCAAGGGGACATGGACGATTTCGCTTGTCATGTGGCCTCCAGCACATCGGGACGGGTCAGCAGCGCCGCAAGCACCTGATCGGCCGTCTGTTCGATCGTGTAGCGCGGCTTGACCTTCACCTGCAGGTCGGCCAGCGCATAGACGGGCACGCGCGCCTCGAAGAGCGCGCGCAGCGTGCCCAGGGGATCCGGAGTACGCAGCAGCGGGCGGCTGTCCTTGTGGCGCACGCGTTGCCACAGCAATTGCAGGTCCGCGTCCAGCCAGACCGCGACGCCGCGCCCCGAGATGGCCGTGCGATTGCGCTCGGACATCCAGGCGCCGCCGCCGGTGGACAGGATGCCGTGATTGCCATCCAGCAGGCGTTCGATGACCTGGCTTTCCTTGAGACGGAAGAAGGGTTCGCCATCGCGGGCGAAAATCTCGGGGATGGTGCGGGCGGCCGCCTTCTCGATCTCGGCATCCGAATCGAGAAAGGGGACGTCCAGCCGCGCCGCCAGGGCCTTGCCAACAGCGGTCTTTCCCGCCCCCATCATGCCCACAAGAACCACGGTCTTCTTCAGTTTCCAGCCCATCACATGCCTGTTTCGGCCAAGTTGCGCCGTTTTTTGATGTTTCACGCCTGAATGACGTGATCTTGCGGAAAATGCCAGTTATAACTTGATCCAAAGAGGCCCGGACACAGAGGCTGACAGGCAGGACATCATGAGACGCATTCTGAAATATCTGCTTTATCTCATTGCCCTTGGAGCAATCGGTGTTGTCATTTACGCCTATGTCGGACCGCATCTTGGTGAAGATTTTTCGCGCCCCCAGCAGGAGATCCGGTCCACGGTCACGCTTGATGCCGATTGACCGGGAACCTGACCGGGCAAGGGCACGACCGGCCGCGATCGCGGCGGCGGCGCTGTCTGGCGCCCTGGCCCTGCCCTTTGGCGCGCAGGCGCAGGAAAGCCCCCTGTCGGCGCTGAGCGTGCTGAGCCAGCCGGTCGCGCAACCGCTGTCCGCGATCGACTGGCTTGACCAGGGGCGCGGCCTTGCGGCCCCACCTTTCCCCGAGGGCGCGCTGCGTCTTGCGCTGCCGGACCCTGCCCCGCCGACGGAACCGCCCGTCGTGGACAGTGCGCAGATCCCCGATGTCACCGTCACCCCGCTTGAGGATCCGGGCCTTGATGCGGTGGGCCTGTTGCCCAGTGCGGTATCGGGCCTGCCCCTGTCGTTGTGGCAGGGCAGCCGCACCTCTGACCTGGTGGCGTTGATCAGCGAACCGGGGCGGCTGGGTCTGCCCGCGATCCAGGGGCTGATGTACACGCTGCTTCTGGCAGAGGCCGATGCCCCGCCCGACGCGGGTCAGGACAGCCTGTTGCTGCAGGCGCGGGTCGATGCGCTGATGCGGCTGGGCGCGGTCGAGCCTGCGCAGGCCCTTCTGGAACGCGCAGGTCCCGAGAAACCGGCACTGTTCTCGCGCTGGTTCGATGCGACGATGCTGACCGGGGCCGAGGATACTGCCTGTGCGGCCCTGATGCGGGCGCCGCACCTGTCGCCATCCTATAGCGCGCAGGTATTTTGCAGCGCGCGCCGGGGCGATTGGGACGGGGCCATGCTGACATTGGACACGGCGCGCGCCCTTGATGTTCTGCCCGAGATCGAGGCCGATCTTCTGGCGCGTTTCATGGATCCCGAACTGCTGGAAGACACCGACCTGCCGCGTGCGCCGGTGCGCCCCAGCCCGCTGGTGTTCCGCCTGTACGAGGCCCTGGGCGAACCCTTGATCACGGCACCGCTGCCGCGCGCCTTTGCCGTCGCGGATCTGCGCGACACCGCCGGATGGCGCGCCCAGATCGAGGCAGCCGAACGCCTGGCCAGTTCGGGCGCGCTGGCACCGAACCGTTTGCTGGGCCTTTATTCCGAGCGCAAGCCCGCCGCATCGGGCGGGGTGTGGGACCGCGTGCAGGCTGTCCAGCGCTTTGACGCGGCCATCCGGTCGGGCGACACCGATGCGATCGGCGCCAGCCTGCCCGGGGTCTGGTCCGCGATGGGCGCGGCAGATCTGGGCGTTGCCTTTGCCAGCCTGTACAGCCCCGCGCTGGAACGGGTCGCCCTGGAAGGGGCCGCGGGCGAGCTGTCCTACCGCGTCGCCCTGCTGGGTCCCGATTACGAGGCGGCCGCCATCGCCAAGGGCGCCTTGCACCCCGACATGCGCTTTGCAACGGCACTGGCGCGGGGCCAGGTCGACGCGATGCAGCCGGAAGGCGCGTTGCAGATGACGATCCGCGACGGCTTTGCCGCCTTGACGCCTCCGCCCGCGCAGGTCGAGTTGCTGCACGCGCAACGGCTGGGCGAAGCGATCCTGCAGACCATCCGGATGATCCAGCGCGCCACCCAGGGCGAATTGGTGGACCTTGCAGGCGGGATCGCCACCTTGCGCGCCGTGGGCCTTGAGGATACCGCCCGGCGCGCGGCGCTTCAGCTGATCCTGCTGGGGCCGCGGAGTTGAGCCGATGACCGGACATGACAGCGCAAGCTGGATTTCAGCCTTCCTCGAGGCGCAGGCCGCGGAACTGGGGGCTGCCACGAACACCTTGCTGGCCTATGGGCGCGATCTGAAGGATTTTGCCGACTGGCTGGAAGGGCGGTCCAATTTCGCGACCGCCAGTCGCGATGATGTCGAGGCCTATCTGATCCATTGCGATGCGCAGGGTCTTGCGAAATCCACCCGTGCACGACGGCTTTCGGCCATACGGCAGCTTTACCGTTTCGCCTTCGAGGAAAGCTGGCGCACCGATAATCCCGCGATCCAGATCACGGGTCCGGGGCGCGACCAGCGCCTGCCCAAGGTGCTGAGTGTCGAAGAGGTCGACCGCCTGCTGGACGCTGCCCGCGAGATGGGACAGCGCCGCGATGACCGGGTGCGCAACACCTGCCTGATGGAATTGCTCTATGCGACGGGCATGCGGGTGAGCGAGCTTGTCTCGTTGCCCGTCTCGGCGGCGCGGGGCGATCCGCGCATGCTGCTGATCATGGGCAAGGGCGGCAAGGAACGGATGGTGCCGCTGTCGCCGCCGGCCCGCGCGGCGCTGACGGCCTGGCTGGGCCTGCGCGACGCGACGCAGGACGCGGCCCGCGCCAAGGGCAAGCCGGCATCCCGGTATCTTTTCCCCTCGTCCGGGCGGTTGGGCCATCTGACGCGGCATCGGTTCTACCTGCTGATCAAGGACATGGCTGTGCATGCGGGCATTTCCCCGGCCAAGGTCACCCCGCATACGCTGCGTCACGCCTTTGCCACGCATCTTCTGGCCAATGGGGCCGACCTGCGGGCGATCCAGACCCTGCTGGGCCATGCCGATGTGGCCACGACCGAGATCTACACCCATGTTCTGGATGAACGTCTGAGCGCGCTGGTTCTTGAACATCATCCTTTGGCACGGGATTGACCCGAGGCCGCAGCCCCTTGAAGATTGGTCGCGCGCTCACCATAACCCTGTGAAGCTTTTTGGGATTTTCTGATGGATACCTCGGTACTCGACGCCGCTTTCTGGATCACGGCCTGTGGCATTGGTCTGTTGCTGGTGATGTCGGCCTTCTTTTCGGGCAGCGAAACGGCGCTGACCGCGGCCTCGCGCGGCAAGTTGCGCGCGCAGGCGGACAAGGGATCAAAAGGGGCGGCGCGGGCGCTGCTGATTACCGAGGATAACGAGCGCCTGATCGGGTCGGTCCTGTTGGGCAACAACCTGGTCAACATCCTTGCGACCTCGCTGGCGACGGCCCTGCTGACGCGCCTTTTCGGCGAGGGTGGCGTGGCCGTGGCCACGCTGGTGATGACCTTGCTGGTGCTGATCTTCGCGGAGGTGCTGCCCAAGACCTATGCGATCACCAATGCGGAAACCGCGGCGGCCAAGGTGTCGGCCCCGATCCAGGTGGTCGTGAAACTGTTTGCGCCCGTGGTCAGCGCGGTGCGCCTGCTGGTGCGCGGTGTGCTGCGGCTGTTCGGGGTCAGGACCGACCCCGACAGCCATATCCTTGCCGTGCGCGAGGAAATCGCGGGCGCTCTGTATCTGGGGCAGTCCGAAGGCGTGGTGCAAAAGGAAGACCGGGACCGGATCCTGGGCGCGCTGGACCTTGGCGAGCGCACGGTGGAAGAGATCATGCTGCACCGCAGCCGGATCGAGATGCTGGATGCCGAAAGCGATCCCGAGGATCTGTTGCAGCAATTGCTGGACAGTGCCCATACGCGCCTGCCCGTCTACCAGGGCGAGCCGGACAATATCGTCGGCGTGATCCATGCCAAGGACCTGCTGCGCGCGATGCACAAGATGATGTTCGGGCCCTCGCCCTCGCCCAACGGGCTGAAGGATTTCAAGATCCTCGACGTGGTGCGGCCGCCCTACTTCATCCCCGACACCACAACGCTGGACGACCAGATGCGCCAGTTCCTGCGCCGGCGCACGCATTTTGCGCTGGTGGTCGATGAATACGGAAGCCTTGAGGGGCTGATCACGCTCGAGGACATCCTCGAAGAAATCGTGGGCGAGATCACGGATGAGTTCGACACCGCCGCTGAACACGCCGTGCAAAAGCTGAAGGACGGTCATTTCAGCGTGGATGGCGCGATGACGATCCGCGACCTAAATCGCGCAATGGACTGGAACCTGCCCGATGACGAGGCCAATACCGTGGCCGGCCTTGTGATCTACGAGGCGCAGATGATCCCGGCCGTGGGCCAGGTCTTCAGCTTCCATGGCTTCCGCTTCGAAGTGACGGGCCGCAAGGCGAACCGGATCACCAAGCTCAAGATCCGGCCCTTGTAACGCGCACACGGCGCACCTTTGCATGACCTTGCTGCGGGCGTAACTTTTACGACAGAAAAATGTCGGGTTCCGGCTTGCCCTTTTGCCGCGCCCGGCAAACTCTGTGGCAAACCAGCAGGGGATTTTTCATGAAGACCACTACCAGAGTAGCCGTGATCGGTGGCGGCGTTGTCGGCTGTTCGGTGCTGTATCACTTGACCAAACTGGGCTGGTCCGACGTGATGCTGATCGAACGCTCCGAATTGACATCGGGCAGCACATGGCATGCAGCGGGCGGCTTTCACACGCTGAACGGCGATACGAACATGGCCGCTCTGCAGGGCTATACGATCCGCCTTTACAAGGAGCTTGAGGCGATCACCGGCATGTCCTGCGGTTTGCATCACGTGGGCGGTGTGACACTTGCCGACAACCGCGAACGCTTCGACATGCTGGTCGCGGAGCGGGCCAAGCACCGCTACATGGGCCTTGAGACCGAGATCGTAGGCCCCGAGGAGATCGCGAAGATCGCGCCGATCACCAATCTGGATGGCATCGTGGGCGGTCTTTACGATCCGCTGGACGGGCATCTTGACCCTTCCGGCACGACCCATGCCTATGCGCGCGCGGCCAAGATGGGCGGTGCGACGATCGAGACCCATTGCAAGGTGATCGAAACCAACCAGCGCCCCGACGGCACCTGGGACGTGGTGACCGAAAAGGGCACGATACACGCCGAGCATGTGGTGAACGCGGGCGGACTCTGGGCGCGCGAGGTGGGGGCCATGGCTGGCGTCTATTTCCCGCTGCACCCGATGGAGCATCAGTATATCGTCACCGACGACCTGCCCGAGATCTACGAGCGCGCAACCGAGCATCCGCATGTGATGGACCCCGCCGGCGAAAGCTATCTGCGCCAGGAAGGGCGCGGCCTGTGCATCGGGTTCTACGAGCAGCCCTGCCGCCCCTGGGCGGTGGATGGCACACCGTGGAACTTCGGGCACGAGTTGCTGCCCGACAACCTCGACAAGATCGAGGACAGCATCGCCTTTGCCTATCGCCGCTTCCCCATCCTGGAGCGCGCGGGCGTGAAGACAGTGATCCACGGCCCCTTCACCTTTGCCCCCGATGGCAACCCGCTGGTGGGTCCGGTTCCGGGGATGCGCAACTACTGGTCGGCCTGCGCCGTGATGGCCGGGTTCAGCCAGGGTGGCGGCGTCGGCCTGATGCTGGCGCAATGGATGATCGAGGGCGAGACCGAGCGCGACACCTTCGCCATGGATTGCGCGCGTTTCGGCAACTGGACCACGCCGGGCTATACCCGCCCCAAGGTGATCGAGAACTACCAGAAACGTTTCTCGATCAGCTACCCGAACGAGGAACTGCCCGCCGCGCGCCCGTTCCGCACCACGCCCATGTATGACATCTTCGACGGTATGGGCGCGGTCTGGGGCGCGCAATACGGGCTGGAAGTGGTCAACTACTTCGCGCAAGGCGACGAGCCGCGCTTCGAGACGCCCAGCTTCCGCCGCTCCAACGCATTCGAGGCCACCGCGCGCGAGGTCAAGGCCGTGCGCGAGGGTGTGGGCATCAACGAGGTGCAGAATTTCGGCAAATACCTGGTGACCGGCGCGGGCGCACGCGCCTGGCTGGACCGGATCATGGCAGGCCGCATCCCGCAGCCCGGACGCCTGAGCCTGACGCCGATGCTGTCGCCCAAGGGCCGCCTGATCGGGGATTTCACGGTGTCATGCCTGGCCGAGGACCGGTTCCAGCTGACCGCCAGCTATGGCGCGCAGGCCTATCACACGCGCTGGTTCGAACAGAATGCCGATGCGGGGGTCAGGGTCGAGAATATCAGCGACCGCCTGACCGGTTTCCAGATCGCGGGACCAAAGGCGCGCGATGTTCTGGCCGCCTGCACGCGCAGCGATATCAGCGACATGGCCTTCATGGATGTGCGCAAGATGACCGTGGGCATGGCCGATTGCACCGTGCAGCGCGTCAGCTATACCGGCGACCTGGGCTACGAGATCTATTGCGATCCGATGGCGCAGCGCGCGCTCTGGTCCGTTCTGTGGGAGGAGGGCCAGAAACACGGCATGAAGCCCTTCGGGATGCGCGCGATGATGAGCCTGCGGCTGGACAAGTTCTTTGGCAGCTGGCTGAACGAGTTTTCGCCTGATTACACGGCGGCGGAAACCGGGCTGGACCGCTTCATCTCATTCAAGAAGAACGTCGATTTCATCGGCCGCGCCGCCGCTGAACGCGAGCGCGAGCTGGGCGCGAAGCGCAAGCTTTGCGCCTTCGAAGTCGATGCGCTGGATGCCGATGTCGTCGCCTACGAGCCGATCTGGCTGGATGGCAAGGTGCAGGGGTTCTGCACCTCGGGCGGTTATGCGCATCATGCGGGCAAGTCGATCGCGCTGGGTTTCGTGCCGACGGATCGCGCGACCGCAGGGCTTGAGGTCGAGATCGAGATCATGGGCCAGATGCGGCCCGCGCGCCTGATCACCACGCCGCTTTTCGATGCGGATGGTGCCAGAATGCGGGGCTGATGATGTGACGGGCTGCGCGATCCTGATCCTTGCCGCCGGCGCCTCCTCGCGGATGCGGGGGGGCGACAAGCTGCTGGAAAGTGTCGCAGGCCATCCGCTGCTGCGCGTCATGCTGGAGCGCGCGGTGACGGCCGCGGACGGGCCGGTGCTTTGCACCCTGCCTGCCCCGGATCACCCGCGCGCCGCCTGTCTTGAGGGGCTGGCGGTACAGGCAGTCCTTGTGCCCGACAGCGCCGCGGGCATGAGCGCCTCGATCCGTGCGGGGGTGACGGCGGTGCCGCAGGATTGCAGTGCCGTGATGGTCCTGCCCGCCGACATGCCCGAGGTGACGGCGGATGACATCGCCCTGATGCTGTCGGAACATGCAGCCCAGCCCGGCGTCATATTGCGGGCCATGGACCGCGACGGCGTACCCGGTCACCCTGTGATCTTTCCCGCCGATCTGTTTCCCGCGCTTCGGGCAGTTGACGGCGACCGGGGCGCGCGGGATGTGCTGCAGGTTCATGCCGACAGGATCAGGCGCGTCGCCCTGCCCGACCACCATGCCACCACCGATCTGGACACGCCCGAGGCATGGGCCGACTGGCGCGCCCGCTGTTCATCGCTCAGATGAAAAGCAGCGGCACTTCGTGCTTTTTCAGCGTGATGCGCGCCGCCTGATAAGTCTGACCGGCCTTTCCGACGAATAGTTCCGGGAAGATCGCGAGAAGTTCGGCGCGCTGATCGTCATCCATGCCGGACAGGGTCAGATCGCCGGGCTGGAAGCTTTCGCTCCAGGCGCCGTCACCGCTGATGATCTGGTGGGTGTCGAACATCACATGCACATAGGTCACGGCGTCGGGCCGGATCTGTTCGACACCGTCAAGGCAGTCAAGGTGATGGGCCGCGACGAAAACCTCATCCTCGCCGAACCACAGCTTCGCCCGCCCGCCCCCGATCAGCATCCGGTGCTGCGGCGAGACGGTCAGATCACGCTCTGGCGCGTTGAAACCCAGCGCCCCCGCCCGGATCACAACCGGGTTCAGCGCAGGGTTCGCCCGCAACTGCGCCGCATCCAGGCGCCGTGTGCCGATCCATCGGATCGGTTGATAGCCATGATTGCGTGTCAGCACCATGTCGCCAAGGCGCAACTGCGCCGCAGGCACCTCGCCACGCCGGGTCTTGATCAACGTGGCCTCGGTGAAACAGGGGACATAGGTGATATTCTCGATGTTCTGGAAGGTAAGGACCGATCCGTCCAGCCATGTGACCGTCCCGTTCTCGGGGTTGGCGCCGTCGTAGACGATATTGGCCGGGCCGGTGATGTGCAGCGTGTCCCCGGCAGTCTCATCGGTTTCACCGCCATCGATGAAAAGCGTGCCACCGTTCAGCGTATCGGGTGTGACAATGAAGGTGTCATCGCCCCCGCCACCCGAGGCCGCATCACCATCGCCGACCCGGATCGTGTCATCGCCCGCCCCGCCATCCAGCGTATCCGCGCCCGTGCCGCCGTCCAACTGGTCGGCCCCGTCGCCACCCGCAAGCTGGTCATCGCCCTGCCCGCCAAACAGCAAGTCATTGCCCGCGTCCCCGTGCAGCGTGTCATCGTCGACATCGCCAAAAAGCTGATCGTCGCCATCGCCGCCGTAGAGTTCATCGTCGTCATCGCCGCCATAGATGACATCGTTGCCTGTGCCGCCGTAGACGGTATCAAGGCTGTTGTCGGGCCGCAGATCGCTGCCATCGGCATCGGTCAGCTCGAAATATTCGGAATGGCCCGCGAAAGCGTCGCCATACAGCAGATCGTCATCGTCACCGCCATGGATCAGGTCGCGACCTTCGCCACCGATGATCGTGTCGGCGCCCTGATCGCCCTGAACCGTGTCATCGTCAAACCCGGCGTCAAGGCTGTCGGCCCCGTCGCCACCATGGATCAGGTCATTGTCATCCCCTGCAAGGACCGTGTCATCGCCTGCACCGCCATAGATCGAATCGCGGTCGTTATTGGGATCGCTGTCAGGCGGGAATACCCCCGGATAGCCGCGATCGGGCGATCCCAGGCCAAAGGTCATGCGGGTGTTGATAAAGTCATTCCCGGCACCGCCATAGGCAAGGTCGGATCCCGCGCCGCCGGCAATGGTGTCATCGCCCGCCCCGCCGTCCAGCGTATCCGCGCCCGCGCCGCCATCCAACTGGTCGGCCCCATCGCCTGCAAAGATCGTGTCGTTGCCATCCCCGCCGAACAAGGTGTCATTGCCACCTGCCGAACTGATGGAGTCGTTGCCTGCGCCACCTTCGACGCTGTCGGCACCGTCGTCACTCCCGGCCGCCAAGATATCATTGCCAGCGCCGCCGATCAGCGTGTCGTCGCCATCCCCGCCGTCCAGATAGTCATCGCCCTCGCCGCCATCCAGAACGTCAGTGCCGAACCAGCCTTCCATGCTGTCGTTACCGGCACCGCCGAACAGCACATCATCGCCTTCGGCACCATAGACAGAGTCCGCACCGGCGCCGCCCGAGACGGTGTCATTGTCGGTGCCGCCGCTCAGCCAGTCGTTGCCAAGCCCGCCCTCGATGGAGTCGGCACCGGCTTCGCCGTAGACGACATCGTTCCCGTCGTCCCCGTTGACGGTGTCATTGCCGGATCCCGCAAAGACCAGATCACCATCCGCGCCGCCAAAGACGCTGTCATCATCCGCACCGGCATAGATCGTGTCATTGCCCGCGCCACCGAACAGGGTGTCGTTGCCACCGTCGCCGATGATCTCGTCATTGCCGGCATTGCCCGAGATCTGATCGTTGCCAGCGTTGGCGTCATCGCCATCCAGCACATCGTCGCCCTGACCGCCGAACAGCGTGTCGTTTCCGTCCTGACCGAAGATCGTGTCGGACCCCGGCGCGCCGAACAGGCTGTCATCACCTGCGCCGCCATAGATCTGATCATTGCCATCATCGCCGGTGACAGTATCGGCACCCGCACCCGCAAAGACCGTGTCGTCACCGTCGCCCGCGCGGATCGAGTCGTCGTTCGATCCGTCGGCAGCGTCGCCTGCATCCACCATGTCGCCTTGCGGATCGCCGGTATAGCCCACATCGATCAGATCGCTGCCAGCGGTTCCGCTGACCAGGTAATCGGGCTGCGGAATGCCAAGGGCCTCGAGCCAGGCCGGATTGCCGGCGGTCGCCGGGCTGATCCCCTCAAGGGTCAGGGATTCACCGTTCGGGAAGGACAGAACCGCATTGCCGGCCCCGTCATCGGACACGGTCACGTCATCCGTACTGACCCGTCCGCCGTTCGCATCGGTCAGCCCGGACACATCCAGCCGATCGACCCCCGTGAACGTGCCATCGCCATTGTCAACGGGGGCATCCAGCCCCGTGATCGTATCCTGGCCGTCACCGTCTGAAAAAACGATGACATCGGCCATGCCGTCCTGTCCCGGATCGATCCGGTCATTCCCGGTCCCGCCGGTCAGCGTATCGGCCCCCGCGCCGCCGATCAGGCTGTCGTTGCCCGTATCGCCGCGCAGCAGATCATTGCCGTCCTCGCCCACCAACGTGTCGTCGCCGTCGCCGCCGTCCAGCGTATCATCGCCCGCACCGCCGAAGATCGCATCGCTGGTGGGATGCCCACCGCCCCAATCATTGCCGTCATGGGCGATGATCAGGCTGGGCGTGCCATCGTCCGGGCCCTGCAAGGTGGTGTTCGATCCGTCGTCACCCAGAACCAGGTGATAGGTGACGCCGTTGAAGATCGCATATTCGAACCCGCTGAGCGTGTCCTGACCATCGCGATCGGCAACAAGGTCGGTGACGATCAGCTCTCCCGCCGGGCCGTAATCGAAGCTGTAGTCGGTGACATCGCCCGCAAAGACCGCCGTGTCGTTGCCAGCGCCACCCTCGATCCGATCGTTATCCAATCCGGCCCAGACCAGGTCATCATCGTCGCCACCAAAGAGGCTGTCCGCCCCGGCATTGCCCCGCAGCGTGTCGTTGCCCGCCCCGCCGAACAGAAGATCATCACCCTGTTCACCATGGAGATGGTCATTGCCAGCCTCGCCCATGAGCGTGTCCTGGCTGTCACCGCCATGCAGCGTGTCGTTGCCGTCTCCACCCACGATCTGGTCCGCACCATCCTCGCCATAGAGGACATCGTCACCAAGACCGCCTTCGAGCGTGTCATCGTCGCTGCCCGCCTGGATCGTGTCGTTGCCCGCCCCGCCATAAAGGACGTCTTCGCCCGAACGACCGACAAGCCTGTCGTCACCGCCGCCGCCGATCAGCGTGTCATCGCCTGCGCCGCCATCCAGCACATCGGCGCCCGCCGCCACATCGACAGAGGAAAAGCCCAGAAGCTGCACGTTGTCGATTGCAACGCCCGTCATGTCGATCGGACCAAGCGACTGGAATGTCAGGATATCGGACCCGTCACCCGATCCGCCGACAACCTCGTAGCGATAGGTCTGGTGCCCGGCGCTGACCGGTGCGACCGTGTCGATCAGCTGCCCGTTCCAGAAGACGTTCACCGCGTTGTTGCCGATGGCGTCGATGGCATCGAAGCGCAGCGTATAGGTCTGGCCCGCAATGACACCCTGCACGGCCTGGCTGACCGTATCGATCGCGGCCACGCCCTCCATGTCCAGCCAGTTCGACCCGTCACTGGCCGCACCGGCGCCGGTGTGATGCACGTCGATCACGCCGCCGGTCCCGGTATACCAGCCGCCGGGTGCCGTGGCGTCATCGCCCCGATACCCCCAGGAAGTGACGGTCATTCCGGTCGTATTCTCGAACGAGCCGTTCTGGATCAGGTTGGTATACTCGCCATCACCGATCAGAAGATCGCCGCCCGCACCGCCTGACATCGTATCGCTGCCGGCACCGCCGGCGGCCACAACCGGCGCGGCTGCGACCGATGCATCCAGGGTATCGCCCTGGTTGCCCAGGCTGATCGCCTCGACCTGCGTGAAGTCCGCCGTGTCACCACCGGCGCTGATCGTGCCGGCCTCACTTCCGGTGAAGGTGACCGTGGTGGCCGTGTCCAGCTCGGAAGCATCGATGACATCGGCATCGCGACCATCCTCGCCCCCCGCGATCGTATCGGCACCAAAGCCGTCGTCCAGAAAGAACCGGTCGGCATCCGCACCACCGGACAGACTGTCATTGCCGGCACCGCCGATCAGGACATCGTCACCCTCGCCCCCCCAGAGCGAGTCATTGCCGTCATCCCCATAAAGGCTGTCATGGCCAGCCTGTCCCTGAAGGTAGTCGTCCCCCGTGCCGCCATAGACCAGGTCATCGTCCGTCCCCATCCAGAGCGTGTCATTGCCCGCGCCGCCGAAGAACGTGTCATTGCCCTGACCATCCGGGCCGGCGATTTCATCGTCATAGATGTCGTTGCCGGCGCTGCCTTCGATCAGGTCATTGCCATCGCGGGTCTGGATATAGGTATAACCATTGTCGAGGGCCGCATCGACCAGATCGGCCTGCTGGGTCAGGATCAGCTCTTCGACATTCGAGAAGGTGATCGTCTCGCCGGTCACCGTGTCGGTGATCGTGCCTGCGCCGGGGCCTGAAAAGACCACCGAAACCGGGTTGGCCAGACCGGTCAGATCGAGGGTATCGTAACCTTGACCGCCGATAACCGTATCGGCCCCGAAGCCGTCGGAAAAGACGAAGCGATCCGATCCGGCGCCACCGGACAGGATGTCATTGCCGGCGCCACCTTCCAGGGTATCGTCACCGTGATCGCCCTGCAACGTGTCATTGCCGACGCCACCATAAAGTTGGTCATCACCCTGCGCATAGGTGACGATGCTGCCGTTGGCAGGGTTTCCGAGGTATTGAAGCGGCTGATTGGTCGCAGCATCGTAAAGGACCCAATTGTGGTCGACGAAGGTGCCGAAAGAACCGCTACCACCGGCCGAGATGAAACCGTAGTTCACCAATGTACCGGACTGATTGATCCAGTAGACCCGCACCGCGGTGTCACTGGTGTTCTGCACGGTGAAGACCGTCGACGCGCCGCCCGGTCCGGACGCATGCGCCAGCGGATCAAAATCGATCACATCGCCCCGGATCAGATCATCGCCCGCGCCTCCGAAAAGGATATCGCTGCTGGCGCCGCCCGAAATGATGTCTGCGTCCGCATCGCCGGCAATGACATCTGCACCGGAGCCGCCAGTGATCGTGTCGTTGCCCGCGCCACCTGAAAGCTGAACGCCCCCGGCATCTGCGCCGGCATTGATGCTGTCGGCACCGCCGGATCCCCGGACCGCTTCGATGCTGGTGAAGGTTCCGCTGTCCGTATCGGTCAGATCGTCGTATGTGCCGGATCCCGTACCGTCGAAGGTGACTGAAAACCGGTCATTGGACACGGCCGCCGACAACGTGTCCGTACCCGTCCCGCCATCGATCGTGCTGGTGCCTAACCCGACCTCGAACAGATCATCGCCGTCCCCACCCGACAGGTTGTTGTCGCCATTCCCCTCCGTGATGGTGTCGTTGCCGTCCCCGCCGTCGAGGGTGACCGCCGACATCCCGAAGGCCGTGAATTTGTCGGCCTGATCCGTGAGGACAAAACTTTCGATGCCCGAGAAATCGACGCTGTCGGCCCCCTGCACGACACTGCCGGTTTCATCGGAAACGTTGACGATGACGCCTCCGGTGGTGATCCCGGAGGCGTCGATCGTGTCGATGTCCAGACCGCCACCATCCTCGCCGCCGATGATCGTGTCGTCGCCAAAGGCGTCAGTCAGGTTGATCCTGTCAGACCCCAGACCGGCGTCGATGACATCATCCCCGGTTCCGCCATCGATGACGTCATCGCCGGTGCCACCGTAGATCGTGTCGTTGCCAGTTTCACCGTAGAGTTGATCGTCGCCATCCCCGCCCGTGATCGAGTCGCCGTCCGCGCCCGCGTGAATCCTGTCGTTGCCGGCGCCACCATCCAGCGTATCCGCACCGCCATTGCCGTAAACCGTGTCCGCGCCGTCGTTACCCGCAAGGGAATCCGCGCCACTGTTGCCATCCAGCACGTCGTCACCCGAAGTGCCGGTGACGGTATCGTCCCCCTGAGCGCCTGAGATGGTCGTGAAGTAGTCCAGTTGCGTGGTGCCACCAAGGTTGACATCAACCCCGGACACGCCCGCCTCGCCCACGGTGAAGGTTGTTGCCCCGTCAGAAAGGGTGATGATCCCGTTGCCCTGATCGACGATGACCGAAAAACCGATACCCAGTCCCGAGAAATCAAGCGTGTGCCCACCGCCGGATTCGACGATGCCGGCCCAAAATGATGCCGAGTTCCAGTTGGTGGAATTGACCACATAGGTTGCCATGGTCAGCCCCCCGCCTTGGAAACAAGGAGGCCACCGATATGGGTCAGGATCGATCGGTCACGTGACGGCGCATGGCAGGGCGCAGGGGTCACATTATGATGGACGGCCCCCGGACGGGACCTTTCCACGAAAAGCAGCATACTCGTTACTCCACTCCGGCCGCTATCCACCCTTTGCATCACTCGCCGGATGAAAAGCATGTCCCGGACATACTCAGTCACGGCAGAAGCTAAGAGGAGATGAAGGCGCGAATTTGGTTCAATTCGGGCAAAACCAGCGCCGGGCCGGAGGGAATGCAGCGGCATTGTGTCAACCGGGCAGAACCGGTCACCGCCGGATCAGGTGAATGCATTCTTATGTGTTCATTTTCAATGTGTTATCCCCATTGCGCAGATGCGGGCAAGGGGATGCACACGCCTCATGCGTGGCGGCACAGGCCGTATGAAATCCTCACATTTTTTGACAAGAACGAGACGTTTTCCGGTCTGGCCTTTTCCGATCCGGTCGGCGCAAAGGGCCGGGGTGCCCAAATCAAAAGGCCCGCAAGACGGTTGTCCTGCGGGCCCTTCGTGTTTTTCGGAGAAGGCACAGCCCCCTGCCCCTTCTCCGTCATGCCCCTGCCGTCAGAAACGGCAGGAGCAGCTGCAACCGTTATGCTCAGCGTGCCAGAAGCATGGCCTCGTGCCGCTTGAGCGAGCGCCGCGCGGCCTGGTAGCCCGCCAGCCCTTGTTTCGTGCCCAGTTCCGGGAACAGTTCCAGGATCTCCGTGCGCTGCGCATTGCCGATCCCCTGCAACGTATGATCGCCGGGCTGGAAGCTTTCGGTCCAGCAGCCGTTGGACAGCACCACCTCGTGCTGGTCGAACATGAAGTGGATATAGGTCACCTTTGGCACCTCTGCCTCGAACACACCGGATGTCCCGGTCATGTGCTTGGCCGCCGCCAGCACCTCGCGCTCCTCGAAATAGAGCGAGGTCTTCTCGTTGCTGACCAGCATCCGGTGATTGGGGCTGACCATCATGTCACGCTCGGGCAGGTTCTCGCCCAGCGATCCGCGCTTGATCAGGATCGGCTTCAGATGCGGCGCGCGGATCAGGTCACCCGCATGCAGTGTCTTGGTCCCGATCCAGCGGATTTCCTGGATCCCGTTGTCGCGGGTGATGATCTTGTCGCCAACCTGCAACTCCTCGACCAGACGCTCGCCGCGCATCGTCGCGATGGCCGTTCCGGGGGTGAAGCACGGCACGACGGTCTCGATCTCGGTGAAGGTGCTGGTGCCGATCACGGCCCCGCTGGCATCGCGATAGGTGACCGTACCGTTTTCCGGGTTGTCGTCGAACACCACATTCAACGAGCCGCCGGCCGGTGCAGAGCCGCGCAGGTCAAGCGTGTCGAAATCGTCGCCGCCTGCCCCGCCATCGACCACGTCGCCGGGGCCAACGCCGGTGAATGTGTCGCGGTCATCGCCACCGAACAGGCTGTCGGTGCCCTCACCGCCCGTCAGCGTGTCGTTTCCGGCATCGCCCGACAACAGGTCGTCGCCTGCGCCGCCATCCAGCAGGTCAGCGCCATCGCCCCCGGACAGGGTGTCATTGTCGATTTCGCCGAACAGCTGATCGTCACCCGCATCACCGTTGAGCACATCGTTGTCATCGGCACCGAAGATGGTGTCGTTGCCTGCGCCACCGAAGACAAGGTCGGTCCCGTTCGTGGGTACCAGATCCGTGGCATCGGGGATGTTCAGCTCGTCCGGGAAAATCGGGTCGAGCCCGGCAAAGATGAGATCGTCGCCGGCATCCCCGAAGATGGTATCCGCACCCTCGCCGCCCACGATGGTGTCATCGCCGTCGCCGCCATAGATCTCGTCATTGTCGATGCCGCCATCGATGACATCCGTCCCCGCTTCGCCAAAGATGGTGTCCGCATCGTCGCCGGTGGTGATGGTGTCATTGCCATCGCCGCCAAAGACCAGGTCGCGGTCATTTTCAGGGTCGGCATCGGCCGGGAACAGGCCCGGATAGCCAAGATCGGGCAAGGGGCTGTCGGAGAACGGTGCGCTGGTATCGATCAGATCGTTGCCGGTCCCGCCGAACACCTCGTCGGACCCAGACCCGGCAAAGACCACGTCGTCGCCGTCGCCGGCCTGGACGATATCGTCGTTTGGCGCCTCGCCCGGCAGGATCGCATCGCCATTGTCGATGCGGTCGCCTTCGGGGTCTCCATCATAGCCCGCATCGATCAGGTCGTTGCCGGCCGAGCCTTCGACGATACCGTCGGGTCCGGCGCTGGTGACAACCACGCTCAGCGTCGAGCTTGCCGTCGCACCGGTCGGATCGGTCACGGTATAGGCCACGACGGCCGTGCCGACGAAGCCCGCGTTCGGCGTGAAGGTCACGCTGCGCCCGTCGGGGCCGACGGTCACGGTGCCATCGGGCGAAGTGGGCGTGCCCAGGATCGTCAGCGGATCGCCATCCACATCGGTGTCATTGGCCACGATATCGAGGGTGACGGGCGTGTCCAGCGGCGTGGCGATCGCATCCGGGTTGGCCTCCGGCGCGTCGTTCACCGGCGTCACGGTCACCGCCACGGTCGAGGTCGCGGTGTTCCCGTCCGGATCGGTCACGGTATAGGTGATCTCGTCCGGGCCGTTGTAATCGGGATCGGCGTATAGCTCAGCGTGCCGTCGGGGTTGATCGCGACGGTGCCGTTGGGGGCGGTCGCCGTGGTCACGGTCAGCGGATCGCCGTTCGGATCGGTGTCATTGCCCAGAACGTCGATCACGACCGGCGTGTCCTCGGGGGTGCTGGCCGTGTCGGGGTTGGCCACCGGGGTCACGTCATCAGCCGTGACGGTCACCGTCAGGGTCGAGGTCGCGGTCAGGCCTTCGGGATCGGTCACGGTATAGTCGATCACCGTGGTGCCGACGAAGCCCGCGTTCGGCGTGAAGGTCACGCTGCGCCCGTCGGGGCCGACGGTCACGGTGCCATCGGGCGAAGTGGGCGTGCCCAGGATCGTCAGCGGATCGCCGTCGGGATCGCTGTCATTGGCCACGATGTCCAGCGTCACGGGCGTATCCAGCGGCGTGCCGATCGCGTCGGGGGTCGCCACCGGCGCGTCGTTCACCGGCGTCACGGTCACCGCCACGGTCGAGGTCGCGGTGTTCCCGTCCGGATCGGTCACGGTATAGGTGATCTCGTCCGGGCCGTTGTAATCGGGATCGGGCGTATAGCTCAGCGTGCCGTCGGGGTTGATCGCGACGGTGCCGTTGGGGGCGGTCGCCGTGGTCACGGTCAGCGGATCGCCGTTCGGATCGGTGTCATTGCCCAGAACGTCGATCACGACCGGCGTGTCCTCGGGGGTGCTGGCCGTGTCGGGGTTGGCCACCGGGGTCACGTCATCAGCCGTGACGGTCACCGTCAGGGTCGAGGTCGCGGTCAGGCCTTCGGGATCGGTCACGGTATAGTCGATCACCGTGGTGCCGACGAAGCCCGCGTTCGGCGTGAAGGTCACGCTGCGCCCGTCGGGGCCGACGGTCACGGTGCCATCGGGCGAAGTGGGCGTGCCCAGGATCGTCAGCGGATCGCCGTCGGGATCGCTGTCATTGGCCACGATGTCCAGCGTCACGGGCGTATCCAGCGGCGTGCCGATCGCGTCGGGGGTCGCCACCGGCGCGTCGTTCACCGGCGTCACGGTCACCGCCACGGTCGAGGTCGCGGTGTTCCCGTCCGGATCGGTCACGGTATAGGTGATCTCGTCCGGGCCGTTGTAATCCGCGTTCGGCGTATAGCTCAGCGTGCCGTCGGGGTTGATCGCGACGGTGCCGTTGGGGGCGGTCGCCGCGGTCACCGTCAACGGATCGCCGTTCGGATCGGTGTCATTGCCCAGAACGTCGATCACGACCAGCGTGTCCTCGGGGGTGGTCGCCGTGTCGGGGTTGGCCACCGGGGTCACGTCATCGGCCGTGACGGTCACCGTCAGGGTCGAGGTCGCGGTCAGGCCTTCGGGATCGGTCACGGTATAGTCGATCACCGTGGTGCCGACGAAGCCCGCATTCGGCGTGAAGGTCACGCTGCGCCCGTCGGGGCCGACGGTCACGGTGCCATCGGGCGAAGTGGGCGTGCCCAGGATCGTCAGCGGATCGCCGTCGGGATCGCTGTCATTGGCCACGATGTCCAGCGTCACGGGCGTGTCCAGCGGCGTGGCGATCGCATCCGGGTTGGCCACCGGCGCGTCGTTCACCGGCGTCACGGTCACCGCCACGGTCGAGGTCGCGGTGTTCCCGTCCGGATCGGTCACGGTATAGGTGATCTCGTCCGGGCCGTTGTAATCGGGATCGGGCGTATAGCTCAGCGTGCCGTCGGGGTTGATCGCGACGGTGCCGTTGGGGGCGGTCGCCGCGGTCACGGTCAGCGGATCGCCGTTCGGATCGGTGTCATTGCCCAGAACGTCGATCACGACCGGCGTGTCCTCGGGGGTGGTCGCCGTGTCGGGGTTGGCCACCGGGGTCACGTCATCGCCCGTGACCGTCACGGTCAGGGTCGAGCTTGCGGTCAGGCCTTCGGGATCGGTCACGGTATAGTCGATCACCGTGGTGCCGACGAAGCCCGCGTTCGGCGTGAAGGTCACGCTGCGCCCGTCGGGGCCGACGGTCACGGTGCCATCGGGCGAAGTGGGCGTGCCCAGGATCGTCAGCGGATCGCCGTCGGGATCGCTGTCATTGGCCACGATGTCCAGCGTCACGGGCGTGTCCAGCGGCGTGGCGATCGCATCCGGGTTGGCCACCGGCGCGTCGTTCACCGGCGTCACGGTCACCGCCACGGTCGAGGTCGCGGTGTTCCCGTCCGGATCGGTCACGGTATAGGTGATCTCGTCCGGGCCGTTGTAATCGGGATCGGGCGTATAGCTCAGCGTGCCGTCGGGGTTGATCGCGACGGTGCCGTTGGGGGCGGTCGCCGCGGTCACGGTCAGCGGATCGCCGTTCGGATCGGTGTCATTGCCCAGAACGTCGATCACGACCGGCGTGTCCTCGGGGGTGGTCGCCGTGTCGGGGTTGGCCACCGGGGTCACGTCATCCGGCGTTTCGGGCAGGATGACCCGCTCGATATTGACGAAACGCGCGGTGCCGATGCTCTGGCCCGCGCCATCGAAGAAGGTGATCGTGCCGTTTTCGGGGTTGTCCGCGTCGAAGGCCACGGACAGCGGCCCGCTACCGCGCAGGTCGAGCGTGTCGAAGTCGTCGCCGCCCTCGCCTCCGTCGATCATGTCGCCCGGATCGGCACCGATGATCGTGTCGCGATCATCGCCGCCCTTGAGCGTGTCGGCCCCAAGGCCGCCGATGAGAACGTCATTGCCAGCATCGCCGAAGATCAGGTCGCCATCCAGGCCACCGTCCAGCGTGTCGTTATCCGCACCGCCCGAAAGGATGTCGGTGCCCGCCCCGCCAAAGATCAGGTCATCGCCCGCCTTGCCGAACAGCTGGTCGTTGCCGTCCTCGCCATAGACCTCGTCCTCGCCGGCGCCTGCAAAAACGGTATCGTCCCCGTCGCCGGCCAGAACCAGGTCGTCATCTGCCATTGCGCCCGGCAGCGTGGCATCACCGGCATCGATACGGTCCCCTTCCGGGTCCCCAGTGTAATTGATGTCGATGAAATCGTCGCCGTTCGAACCCGAAACAGTCATTACCTTACTCCTCAGCCACGACCGGGGGTGACACCGATCGAACTCGTAAAAAGCGGCGGTTCCCGCATCTCGGGATCACGCCATGAAACTCACCATCGTGGCCTTGGAGGAAGCAAAGACGAGGCACGTCGACTTTATCCGCCAAAAGCGGTTTCAGACGACCAATACAGCGGAACGCGCCGGTATGACCGGCCGCTACGACAGCATCCCCTTGCTACCCGGTTCGGGCTCAACTCAGGTCAGCGGCCGCCCCCGTGGCCAACAGACTTATACCCCCCAGTGGGCATACCATCTGGATACCGCAACGGGGCTGCGGCACCAACAGATGTTTTGTCCGAAAAAGCCGGATTCGCGCCACAAACAGCGGACCAGGACGCCATAATGTCGAAAATAGCCTTACACTTTGGCAACAATATTTTTTCGGGAAAACCGAGAAATCAAGCCTATCCCGTTTTGGGGATTGCGATTTTTCGATATTCAGGGAACTCACGACCACCAGATCGTTTCCGCTTCGAGGACAAATCTGCCTGACGCCCCCTTTTCCGAATGTGGCCTTTTTATGATCTATCCCTGCGCGGCATTTGTTCGCGATCCCGATCCAATTGCCGGATCGATCGGCGATTGCATCCGGTGACAGTTTATTAACCAAACCGGGATCAGCCAAATCAAACGGGATGCGCAGCAGATGCCACGCAAGCTGCGAGCGTGATTCCGCAGAGGTGCGCGATCCGGCGGCAGGCCTTGGGCACACGCCCGCGCATGCCATGCGACCGGAGGCGCGCCGCCCGTGGTGCGGGTGGTCGGACTCGAACCGACACACCGTGAGGTAAGGGTGTTTGAGACCCTCGCGTCTACCATTCCGCCACACCCGCACGGGCTGCTTCGCGCCTTGCTGATCTATCGCCGGTCTGCTGCTGCGTCCAGTCGAAAACGCGCCGGACCTGCAGCAACAGGCGCGTTTTCCCTTTCCGGCAGCCAGCCGGACAGGTAAACACCCGGCCAGAACAAGTGCGCAGGCCAGGCATCGCGCAGAGGCCGAAAGAACAGGCAGCAAGCATGATACGATCGCTTTACGACTGGACCCTGCGACAGGCGCAGCATCCCCGCGCGCTCTGGGTCCTGGCCATCGTGTCCTTCATCGAATCCTCGGTCTTTCCTATCCCGCCAGACGTGCTGATGATACCGATGATCCTGGCGCGGCCCAATCGGGCCTGGCTGATCGCGGGGGTGGCGCTGGTGACTTCGGTCCTCGGGGGCATCCTTGGCTATGCCATCGGGGCGCTTTTTTATGACACGCTGGGGCAGCCGATCCTCGAGGCGCTTGGCAAGGGCGACGCGATGGAGGCTTTCAACACCCGCTTCAACGAATTCGGCTTCTGGCCGGTGCTGATCGCGGGGATCACGCCCTTTCCCTACAAGGTGATCACCATCATGTCGGGCTGGACCGGCATGCCCCTGGGCGTGTTCATCGTCACTTCGATCATCGCGCGGGGCCTGCGTTTCTTCATCGTGGCGGGGCTTCTGTGGAAATTCGGCGCACCCATTCGTGATTTCATCGAGAAGCGCCTGGGCTTGCTGTTTACCCTGTTCGTGATCATCCTGCTGGCCGGGTTCTACGGAGTACGCTTCCTGTGACACTGACCGCACGCCACTGGATGATGCTGGCCGCTGCCGGATCGCTGGCCCTGATGCTGGGCGCGCTGGCCTTCCAGCATATCGGCGGCATGGCCCCGTGCAAACTCTGCCTCTGGCAGCGCTGGCCCCATGCCGCGGCGATCGGCATTGGCGGACTTGCCGCGCTGGCGCTGTTGCCGGCCGTCCTGCTGGCGGGGATGGGGCTTTTGGCGGCACTCGCCACATCGGGGATCGGCGCCTATCACACCGGCGTCGAGCGCGGCTGGTGGGAAGGTCCGGCCTCCTGCAGCGGGGGCGGCGTGGCGGACCAATCCGCACAGGATCTTTTCGCGCAGATCATGGCCGCGCCCCTGATCCGCTGCGACGAAGTTCCGTGGGAGATGTTCGGCCTGTCCATGGCCAGCTGGAATGCGCTGGTGTCGCTGGGGCTTGCGGGTCTCTGGCTGATGGCGCTGCGCGCCGCCCGCTGAGGCGTCAACGCCCCGACTTGCGGGTGCTCAGCAGCAGGTTCGTCTCGGAACTGACGACCCCCTCAAGACGCCGTATCGCGGCCAGGGCGCGGTCCAGATCCTCCAGCGTGGCCGTCCCGATCTCGATGATCATGTCCCAGCGGCCATTCGTGTTATGGACGGCGCGCACATCCGGCAGGCCGGTCAGCTGGCGCTGGATGCGGTCCGCGCCGCGCCCTTCCACGGCGATCATCATCAGGCCGCGGACCGGATCCTGCGCGACATCGCCCTTCAGCACCACGCTGAATCCGATGATGTCACCCTGCCGCTGCAGCCGTTCCATCCGCGCCCGCACCGTCGTGCGCGATACGCCCAGCTGATCCGACAGCGCCGACAACGAGGCGCGGGCATCGTGGCGCAAGGCGCGGATCAACGCCTGATCGGTATCATCCATTTTGGCGTATCCTTCGTCCATTTCGGTAAACCTTGGCCCATATTGATCATTTTGCTGGGTTCATTCCATCCCGAAATGGCATGATACCCCTGAAAACAACGCAGGAGGCCCCCATGACACCCCAAGAGATCATCCTGATCGGCTGCCCCGTGGACAGTGGCAAGCGCAGCCGTGGTTGCCTGATGGGCCCGGATGCCTATCGCACCGCCGGGCTGGCCGAGGCGCTGGCCGACCTTGGCCACCGGGTTACCGACCGCGGCAACCTGACCCCTGCCCCCGTCACAGCCCCCGCCGATGCCCTGCCGCATCTGCATGCGCTGGCCGAGACCATCGGCTGGACGCAATCACTGTCGGCCGCGGCGCAAGCCGCGATGGGGCAAGGCCTGCCGATCTTCATGGGGGGCGATCACAGCCTGTCCTTGGGCAGCGTGGCCGGTGTCGCGGCGCATGCGCAGGCACAGGGCCGGCCGCAATTCGTGCTCTGGCTGGATGCGCATAGCGATTATCACACCCCGCACAGCAGCACCTCGGGGCATCTGCACGGCACACCGCTGGCCTATGTGACGGGGCGCGACGGGTTTGACGGGTTTCCCCCGCTGGCCGCCCCGATCCCGCAGGAAAACATCTGCATCATCGGGCTGCGCTCGGTCGATCCGGCGGAACGCGCCGCCCTGCAGGACAGCGCGATCCACCGCCACGACATGCGCGAGATCGACGAGACCGGCATCGCCCTACCGCTGGGCGTCTTCCTTGACCGGGTCGCCGCCGCCGGTGGCGCGCTGCATGTCTCGCTGGACGTGGATTTCATCGACCCCGCCGCCGCCCCCGGCGTGGTGACCACGGTGCCGGGCGGCGCCACGGTGCGCGAGGCGCATCTGGTCATGGAAATGCTGCATGACAGCGAACTCATGACGTCGCTGGACCTTGTCGAGCTGAACCCCTTTCTCGACAATCGCGGGCGCACGGCGCAGCTGATGGTCGACCTGGCGGCCTCGGCCCTTGGTCGGCGCGTCTTTGACCGTCCGACACGGGCTTACGGCTGATCCCGCTGCGTCAGTGTCCTCAGAAACTCAACCCTACAGGAGCACCCCATGCAGACCCCATCCGACAAGGCGCTGGTCCCTTTCGTCTCGGTCGATCACATGATGGGCCTTGTGCATCACATCGGCCTGCCCCGCGTGCTGCGCGAATTGGCAGACTGCATCGAGGATGACTTCCGGCGCTGGCCGCATTTCGACAAGACGCCACGCGTGGCCAGCCATTCAGACGTGGGGGTGATCGAGCTCATGCCCACCTCGGACGGCGATCTCTACGGGTTCAAATACGTGAACGGCCATCCCGGCAACATGCGGACCGGCCTGCAGACCGTGACCGCCTTCGGGATGCTGGCGCGGGTCGACAACGGCTATCCGGTGCTGGTGTCCGAGATGACGCTGCTGACCGCGATCCGCACCGCCGCCACATCAGCCATGGCGGCACGGCACCTTGCGCCTGCGGGGGCCAAGACCATGGCGATGATCGGCAATGGCGCACAGTCGGAATTCCAGTGCCTGGCGATGCAGGCGATTTGCGGCATCACCCATGTGCGGCTTCATGACATCGACCCCGCCGCCACCGCCAAGGCCCTGCGCAATCTGGCGGGATCAGGCCTTCAGGTGACCGCCTGCGCCACGCCGGAGGCAGCGATAGAGGGTGCGCAGATCATCACGACCTGCACGGCGGACAAGCAATATGCCACGATCCTGACCGACAACATGGTCGGCGCGGGCGTGCATATCAACGCGATCGGCGGCGACTGCCCCGGCAAGACGGAACTGCATCCGGACATTCTGCACCGTGCGGCGATCTTCGTGGAATATCCCGAACAGACGCGGATCGAGGGCGAGATCCAGCAGCTTGCCCCGGACCATCCGGTGACAGAGCTGTGGCAGGTCATCACCGGGCAGGCAGAGGGACGCCGCGACGCGCGCCAGATCACGCTGTTCGACAGCGTGGGCTTCGCGATCGAGGATTTCAGCGCCCTGCGCTATATCCGCGACCAGATCGACGGCACGCCCTACTTTCAGCCGCTGGACCTGCTGGCCGATCCCGACGATCCACGCGACCTGTTCGGGATGCTGACGCGCGCGGCCCCCGGCAAGGCCGCATGAGGAACGCCACCCAAGCCCTTGCCTGAAAAGGAAAAGGAGGGATGCAAGCATCCCTCCAGTCTCACGGATCGAGCTCTCTATGTTAACCGCTCGGAACGTTTCGCCTGCGTCCCGACCCGCGCGGGGCAAGCGCACCTGCCCCGTGTTCTGTTAATTTATCCCAGATTATTCCTTTCGGAACTGTCCGGGTTTGAAGCAACGATCTTCCGACCGTTCACGTCACGCGTGTAATATCCTGGATGCTTTCCCGCAGCGACCTCACGGGCAAGTTGCCCTCTGGTTACTTCGCCACGACCAGGGACATGAAAATGCGTATTCAATCCAGACGCAGTTTCACGAGTCACAGTAATGTTCTTCTTCGCCATACTCTGGCTCCTTAAACCATCCACAGGCTGCGAGCATTTGTT
Source organism: Seohaeicola sp. (assembly GCF_048006315.1). GTDB lineage: Bacteria > Pseudomonadota > Alphaproteobacteria > Rhodobacterales > Rhodobacteraceae > Seohaeicola. The sequence goes on from NZ_CP180350.1 coordinate 459,466, forward strand.
GGTGGCAAACCTGTGAGTTACTCAGAACGCTATTGATCACTAAGTTCGTCTATGTCCTACGTTCACGTATCGACTCGGAAGAGCCGAACTAGCTTATCCCGCAGCGTTCTAGGCTATTGCGGGAGAGCCGGGGGCAGATGCGCCAACATCTGCCCCCAACCCCAATCTTCCTCAGCTACAGCCGCTTGTTGCGCCGCAGGTGTTGCACTTCATGCAGGTGCCGTTGCGCACCAGCGTGTAGTTGCCGCAATCGCCGCAGGCCTCGCCCTCGTAGCCCTGCATCTTGGCCTTGGTGCGGGCGTCCATGGTGACGGTGCCACTGGCCATGGCCGTGGTCGTCGTCACGCTGGCCGACGCGCGGATGCTGGTTTCGGGCACCAGGGTCTGCAGCGCCGCCACCGGGTCGGTGCCGGTGCGGGCGAATTCGCCCTGCCCGCCCTGGAACACCACCAGTTCCTGCGGCAGACGCTTGCGCAGATAGCCGGTCGAGCTGATCTGCTTGAGCACCTCAAGGCTGCGCGAGGCCGCGGTTTCCGAAATCTCGGACACGTTGGACACGCCCTCTTCCTCGCCACGGCCCAGGTCGTCGAAGCTGGCGCCCTGCGGTTTCACATGGGCCAGATCGGTGCGATCCAGGTAGGACACGGCCAGTTCCCGGAAGATGTAATCCAGGATCGAGGTCGCGTTCTTGATCGAGTCGTTGCCCTGCACCAGGCCAGCCGGTTCGAACTTGGTGAAGGTGAAGGCATCCACGAACTCCTCCAGCGGCACGCCATACTGAAGACCCACGGACACGGCGATGGCGAAGTTGTTCATCATCGCGCGGAAACCCGCACCTTCCTTGTGCATGTCGATGAAGATCTCGCCCAGCTGTCCATCGGCATATTCGCCGGTGCGCAGATAGACCTTGTGACCGCCGACAATTGCCTTCTGGGTGTAACCCTTGCGCCGCTCGGGCAGCTTTTCGCGGCCACGGGCGATTTCCTTGATGATCACCTTCTCGACGATCTTCTCGGCGATGACGGCGGCCTTTTCCTGGGCCGATCCGGTTTCCAGGATCTCCAGCGCCTCGTCATCATCCTCGACCAGGGCCGATGCCAGCGGCTGGCTGAGCTTGGAGCCGTCACGATAGAGCGCGTTGGCCTTCACCCCCAGCTTCCAGCTGAGTTCATAGGCTTTCTGGCAATCCTCGATGGTCGCATCATTGGGCATGTTGATCGTCTTCGAGATCGCACCCGAGATGAAGGACTGTGCCGCCGCCATCATGTAGATATGGCTGTTCACGCTCAGGTAACGCTTGCCCTTCTTGCCGCAGGGGTTGGCGCAATCGAAGACATGGTAGTGCTTGGGATCAAGATGCGGCGCACCTTCAAGGGTCATGGTGCCGCAGACATGATCGTTCGCCGCCTCGACATCGGCCTTGCTGTAACCGAGGTGGCGCAGCAGGTCGAAGGTGGGATCGTTCAGTTTTTCGGCCGGGATGCCCAGCACGTTCTGGCAGAACTCTGTCCCCAGGGTCCACTGGTTGAAGACGAAGCGGATATCGAAGGCCGATCCCAGCGCAGCTTCCACCTTTTCGATCTCGCGCGGGCCGAAGCCGTGGCCGATCAGGCTGGTGGTGTTGATGCCGGGTGCGTTGCCGATGCTGCCGTGACCGACGGCATAGGATACGATCTCTTCGATCTGGGCCGAGCCATAACCCAGCTTTTCCAGGGCGGCGGGAACCGAATGGTTGATGATCTTGAAGTAACCGCCACCGGCCAGCTTCTTGAACTTCACCAGGGCGAAGTCGGGCTCGATCCCGGTGGTGTCGCAATCCATCACCAGGCCGATTGTGCCGGTCGGCGCGATCACCGAAGTCTGGGCGTTGCGATAGCCGTGCTGTTCACCCAGGCGCAGCGCCTCGTCCCAGGAGGACATGGCGATATCGACCAGACGCGGATCGGGGCAGTTGGCGTGATCCAGCGGAACCGGCTTGGTGGCCAGCGCCTCGTAACCATCGGTGGCGCCGTAAGCGGCGTTGCGGTGGTTGCGGATGACGCGCAGCATGTGCTGCTTGTTGCGGGCGTAGCCGTCGAATGCGCCCAGTTCACCCGCCATTTCAGCCGAGGTCGCATAGGCAACGCCGGTCATGATGGCGGTCAGGGCAGCGCCCATCGCCCGGCCCTCGTCGCTGTCATAGCCAAGACCCATGTTCATCAGCAGGCCGCCGATGTTGGCATAGCCCAGACCCAGCGTGCGGAACTCGTAGGACAGCTGCGCAATTTCCTTGGATGGGAACTGCGCCATCATCACGCTGATTTCCAGGGTCACGGTCCACAGGCGGGTGGCGTGCATGTAGTCTTCAACCTGGAACTGGCCGTCCTTGTAGAAGGTCAGCAGGTTCATCGACGCAAGGTTGCAGGCCGTGTCGTCCAGGAACATGTATTCCGAGCAAGGGTTCGAGCCACGGATCTGACCGTCCTCGGGGCAGGTGTGCCAATCGTTGACGGTGTCGTGGTACTGGATGCCCGGATCGGCGCAGGCCCATGCGGCGTGCCCGATATCTTCCCACAGATCGCGCGCCTTGATCGTCTTGGCGACCGACCCGTCGGTCCGGCGGATCAGCTCCCAATCGTCATCGTTCTCGACCGCCTTCAGGAAGGCATCGGTGACGCGGACCGAGTTGTTCGAGTTCTGGCCAGAGACCGATGCATAGGCTTCCGAATCCCAGTCGGTGTCATAGGTCGGGAATTCGATCGAGCCATAGCCCTGCTTGGCGTAATCCAGCACGCGCTTGACGTAAGTCTCGGGGATCATCACCTTTTTTGCGCCGCGGATCGCGTCCTTCAGTTGCGGGTTCTTGGCGGGATCAACCGAATCCTCGGTGCTGCCGTCCCAGGCCTTGATCGCGGCGAAGATCGCGTTCAGCTTCTGCTCGTGCATCTTCGAGCCGGCGACGATGCTGGCGACCTTCTGTTCCTCTTTCACCTTCCAGTTGATGTATTCCTGGATATCGGGGTGATCGGCGTCGACGATGACCATCTTGGCCGCGCGGCGCGTGGTGCCGCCCGACTTGATGGCGCCCGCTGCGCGGTCACCGATCTTGAGAAAGCCCATCAGGCCCGAGGATTTGCCGCCGCCCGACAGGCGCTCGCCATCGGCGCGCAGGGACGAGAAGTTGGTGCCGGTGCCCGAGCCGTATTTGAACAGGCGCGCCTCGCGGACCCACAGATCCATGATGCCGCCATCACCCACCAGGTCATCCTTGACCGACTGGATAAAGCAGGCATGGGGCTGCGGGTGCTCATAGGCGCTGGTCGACTTGGTCAGCTCCATGGTCTGGTAATCGACATAGTAATGCCCCTGGACGGGCCATCGATGCCGTAGGCCCAATGCAGACCGGTGTTGAACCACTGCGGGCTGTTGGGCGCGGCGCGCTGGGTCGCCAGCATGAAGCGCATCTCGTCGAAATAGGCGCGCGCGTCTTCCTCGGTCGAGAAATAGCCGCCCTTCCAGCCCCAATAGGCCCAGGCGCCGGCCAGACGGTCGAACACCTGCTTGGACGAGGTTTCGCCGGTCTTCTCGGTCTTGTCGGTTGCGGGCACCGAACGCCACAGGAATTCCGGCACGCCTTCTTCGGCGACCTTCTTGAGTTTCACCGGGATGCCGGCCTTGCGGAAATACTTCTGCGCGATGACGTCCGATGCAACCTGCGACCAGCTTTCCGGAACCTCGACCTCGTCCAGGCGGAAAACGACAGTTCCATCGGGGTTGCGGATTTCCGAAGCCGTCTTGCGGAACTCCAGTTCCGCATAGGCATCCTGTCCGGCTTTGGTGAATTTTCTCTCGATTTTCATGGCTCGCCCCGTATATCAACCTGCATTTTCGATCCCGCGTTCATGCGCGACACCGCGAAACCGACAGAGGTCGAAGGCAAAGCACACCCAGCGTCCGCACTGCTTCCAGTGTGGCCTACGCTTCGGATCTGTCGGACCCGACCCCCGAAGGATCAAGGCCCCGCCCGATCTGGTTATTGTTTTTGTCCCTCGCCGTGACCCGCCTTATGCACACAACATCTAGTGGGTTACTCTCTCGGCTCACACAATCTGACGTATATCGAGCTATATCGTCAACGAAGAATTTAGCTTTGACGGGCACAAAATACGCTTGACCCGCATTTAACCGAGTTGCGCCCGCCGGACCGCGGGACAGGGCCTTGGGACATCACTGGGGACAGCTTTGTGGATATGCATCGAAACCCGTTGATTTCGGACCGTTTACCCACCACCTCTCACGCAGAGGGTTCAGTCCGTTCCAGTCCTGCAGGCCACGTGCCGTTGGAACAGGCAAACCGCCAGATGATGCGCAAAGGACACGGGCAACCACAACATGAAGCAAAAAGAGCGATTTTTTTCCTCGGGTCGCAGGCCCTTGCCGCCGCCATATGCGCGGGTTGTGTCGCAGGCTGCGCCGCCCCGATGACACCGCCGCGCGCAACCGACAGCCCCCTGCCGACACTGCGCGCCAGCTTTGCACAACCTCCCAACGGTTTTCTCGAGGCGCTTGCCGCGACCTGCGACGGTCCGGCCGAGCGTGTGCTGCGCCCGGCAGCGAACGTCGTGGAATGCCGGATGCTGATGCCGCCCGAGGCCACGGCAGGCGCGATCCTGCGCTATGGCGGCACGCTCGACCGGTTGCCCGAAAGCGTGATCCGCCTGAGCAGCGCGCCGGTGAACCAGGATGGCCAGACTCGACATGTCCTGAGCGCAGCGAGTTTCCTCGATGTGCCGCAGGCCAGCGGCGGCACGCTGCACGTGGTCTATCCGGACGCGCGGATGGACGGGAAGGTCCTGGAACTGATGGAGCGTCTGGGCGGCACCGCGATGTGACATGACCCGCCCCGGAGGGTGCTGATCACGTGCCGCTTGCGATAATATGGTCGGGGCGGAGAGATTCGAACTCCCGACCCTCTGTTCCCAAAACAGATGCGCTACCAGACTGCGCTACGCCCCGAACCGATCCTGCATCTAAACCGCGCGGCCGGATTTGAAAAGCCCCTATCATCCGCAAAATCAAGCCAGGGGCCCGCTACTGCGCCTCAGCAGGGCCAGGCGGCCGTGTCGCTGGAAAAGGCCGGGTGCCGCATCTGGCTGCCCGGCACGATTCCCATGGCGCGCGCCAGCCCGCCGTTGATCTCCAGCACCGTCAGGATGCCGCGCCCCCCGTCGATGACCGTCTCGTCGCCCGGGATCGCCTCGTAATGCACATGCTGCACCACACCGCGTTGGTCCGTGAAAATCATGTCGAGGGAAATCAGCGTGTTGCGCATCCAGAATGTCGCGCGCTGCGGCGCGTCATAAACAAAGAGCATGCCCGCGCTTCTGGGCATGCTTTCGCGGAACATCAGGCCCCGGCTGCGCGTCTCGGGGGTATCGGCGACTTCCACGGTAAATCGGGCCTGCCCCCAGTCACCGCGCAGCTGCACGGTATCGGCGCGGCAAGCAGGATCTGCATGGGCCGCCTGCGCCAGGGTCGCGCCACATATCAATGTCAGGATACGCAGCGCGCGACGGATCATGCCTGACGGGCCTTGACGGCCGCCTCCCAGGCGCAGACCTCGGTGGCCATGCGACCACGCTTGCCTTCGATCACCCGCAGGCACACGGCCTCGCCGGGCTGCAGATCGGCAAGGCCGGACCTGCGCAGCACCTCGATATGGATGAACACATCCTCGTGGCGCCCGAACACGTTCGCGAAACCGAAACCCTTGGCCTTGTCGAACCACTTCACGCGGGACGGCTCCAGCGGGGCCGCGCGCATCACTTCGGGGTCGATATCCTCGAAGTCGGCCAGCATGGCCGCTTCGACCCCGGCAGGCGGTTCGATCTTGAAGACTTCGACGGCTTGTACACCACGTTCGGTGTCCTGCACATCGATTTCGATCCGCGCCCCATCGGCAACGGAGCTTTGGCCAAAGTTCCGCAGAACATTGGCATGTAGCAGAATGTCGGGGCCACCCCCGTCGGAAATCACAAAACCGAACCCTTTTACGGGATCAAACCATTTAACCGATCCAACCACTCTGCGGGTCGCTGTCACATCATGTGTCACTTCATCACCCACAATTCATTGTACGGTCTCAGACTTGTTCATGGCGTATTCACCGGGACTCATTCAAGACATAAAAACTATTCATCCGATAGACTTGTCATTCACGTCGCGTGAATGTCACGGATTTAACCGCTCGACGGACCAGCCATCCTGCCCCGGAACCCGGCGCCAGACGAACCTGTCGTGCAAGCGGAAATCACCATCGGCCCAGAACTCGATCTCGACCGGGTCGATCCGGTAGCCACCCCAGAACGGCGGCCGGTCGGGATTGGTGCCTTTCAGCGCCGTGATCTTGGCGACCTCGGCCATCAGCGCGGTGCGCGAGGACAGCGGGCGCGACTGTCGCGACGCCCATGCACCAAGGCGGCTCTTGAGAGAGCGCGACTTGTAGTAGGCGTCGGCCTGCGGGCCTTCTTCCTTGCTGACATGGCCGCGCACGCGGATCTGCCGCCGCAGGGATTTCCAATGCATGACGAAGGCCGCCTTGCCTGCACTGTCCAGCTCGCGCGCCTTGGCGCTTTCATAGTTGGTGTAGAACACGAATGCGTTCGCCTCGATCTCCTTGAGCAGGACCATGCGTGCATTGGGCAGGCCCGTGGCATCGACGGTCGACAGGGCGATCGCGTTGGGATCGTTGATTTCGCTTTGCTCGGCCTCGGCCAGCCAGGACCGCGCGATCGCAAAAGGATCGTCGCCTGCGAAAATACCGGTACGGTCACTCATCATGATTCACTTTCTTTACCATTCGGACAGATTTGTCATGCCGAGGCTCTCCCGTCCAGCAAGGGAAAACGTATCTAAAGAGACAGAAGTTTCACTCGAACGAAAAAACAGCCACGCGCGGGCGTCACCCGCAGACCCGGCTCCACCGGCAACGGCCCGGCTGCACTTGATGCAGCAACGCCAATCCCCTAAAGGAAAGACAACATCAAACATGGGCGGAAACAAAGCAATGTCAAATACTCTCATGGCCGGGAAGCGTGGCCTCATCATGGGGCTTGCGAATGACAAGTCCATCGCCTGGGGCATTGCCAAGGCCTGTGCCGATGCGGGCGCGGAACTGGCCTTCAGCTACATGGGCGAGGCGTTCCGCAAGCGCGTGGCCCCGCTGGCCGAAAGCATCGGGGTGACAACGCTGATCGATTGCGACGTGTCCGACATGGCATCGGTCGATGCCGCCTTCGCCGAGATCGAAAAGACCTGGGGCAAGCTGGACTTTCTGGTCCATGCCATCGGTTTTTCCGACAAGAACGAATTGCGCGGACGCTACGTGGATACCAGCCGCAACAACTTCCTGATGACGATGGATGTAAGCTGCTACAGCTTCACCGCCGTGATGCAGCGCGCCGAAAAGCTGATGTCCGAGGGCGGCAGCGCGCTGACGCTGACCTATTACGGCGCGGAACAGGTGATGCCGCATTACAACGTGATGGGCGTGGCCAAGGCCGCGCTGGAAGCCTCGGTCAAGTACATGGCCGAGGATCTGGGCAAGGACGGCATCCGCGTGAACGCCATTTCCGCCGGACCGATCAAGACGCTGGCTGCCAGCGGCATCGGCGATTTCCGCTATATCCTGAAATGGAACGAGCTGAACTCGCCGCTGCGCCGCAACGTGACGATCGAGGATGTGGGCAAATCCGCGCTCTATCTGCTGTCCGATCTGGGATCGGGCGTGACGGGCGAGACATTGCATGTCGATGCAGGTTATCATGTCGTCGGCATGAAGGCCGTTGACGCCCCCGATATCGATGCCGTGACAGGCCGCAAGGACGCCTGATCCCTGCCGCATGAAGGAGTGATGCGATGACCGACCGCCTGCCCCATGAAAAAGGCTTCCACATCAGCTGGGACCAGATCCACCGTGACAGCCGCGCGCTGGCCTGGCGCTTGCAGGGCTACGGCCCAGACAATGGCGCATGGCGCGCGGTCGTGGCCATCACGCGCGGCGGCATGGCCCCAGCGATGATCGTCAGCCGCGAGCTGGACATTCGTACCGTCGACACGATCTCGATCAAGTCCTACGATCACCAGACCCAGTCCGAGGCGCGCGTCCTCAAGGCGCCCGATGCCGAGCTGATGGGCGACGGGACCGGGATCCTGATCGTCGATGACCTGGTCGACAGCGGCAAGACGCTCGAGATTGTGCGCAAGATGTATCCCAACGCGCATTTCGCCACCGTCTATGCCAAGCCAAAGGGCCGGCCGCAGGTCGATACATTCATCACCGAGGTCAGCCAGGACACCTGGATCTTCTTTCCCTGGGACATGGCGCTGCAATATGTGGAACCCTATCGCGGCCGCGACTGAAGCCGCCGGGCGCGCCCTGTTTCTTCTTGCCTCAAATATCCAATTCCGCGCTTGCCATCCGCGCGGCGCCAAAGGAAAAATCCCATGGCCCTGCCCCGCACCGCATCAACATTCGCGCCCCCGGTGATGGAGGCGCGGCGCTGGCTGGACGGGGTGGATTTCCCGGCCGCGCGACCGCTGATCAACGTCAGCCAGGCGGCCCCGGTCGATCTGCCCCCGCTGCCCCTGCGCGAGGCGCTGGCCGAAGCGGCGCTGCACACGGCGCAGGCGCATCTTTATGGCCCCGTCCTGGGCGCGCCCGAATTGCGCGCCGAGGTGGCGGCGCGAACGGCGCGGCTTTACGGCGGTGCCGTCACGCCTGCGCAGGTCGCCATCACCTCGGGCTGCAACCAGGCCTTCAACGCGGCAACGATGGCCCTGACCACCGAAGGGGATGAAGTCATCCTTCCAACGCCTTGGTATTTCAATCATAAAATGTGGCTCGACATGGCCGGGGTGCAGGCTGTGCCATTGCCGACCGGCGCGGGCATGCTGCCCGATCCCGAACAGGCGGCGGCGCTGATCACCCCGCGCACCCGCGCGATCACCCTTGTCAGCCCCAACAATCCCGCGGGCGTCGAATATCCCGCGGATCTGATCCGCGCCTTCGCCGATCTGGTGCGCCGGCACGGCATCGCGCTGATCGTGGACGAGACCTATCGCGATTTCCATTCGATCAGCGGACCTGCGCATGATCTTTTCACCGATCCCGACTGGGACGACACGCTGATCCAGCTTTATTCCTTCTCCAAGGCCTACCGGCTGACCGGGCACAGGGTCGGCGCGATGCTGGCAAGCCCTGCCCGGCTGGCCGAGGTCGAAAAGTTCCTTGATACCGTCACCATCTGCCCCAACCAGCTGGGCCAGATCGCGGCGCTCTGGGGGATGCGGAACCTGGATCAATGGCTGGCGGGCGAGCGGGACGAGATCCTGGCGCGCCGCGCGGCGATCGAGGCGGGGTTTCCCCGGCTGGCCGCAAAGGGATGGGATCTGCGCGGGGTCGGCGCCTATTTCGCCTATGTCGCCCATCCGTTCGACGAACCTTCCGACAGGCTGGCGCAGCGCATGGTCCGAGATGCGGGCGTTCTGGCCCTGCCCGGCACGATGTTCATGCCCGCAGGCGACGCGGATGGCGCGCGGCACCTGCGCATCGCCTTCGCCAATGTCGACAGTGCTGGCATCGGGGTTCTCTTTGACCGACTGGCCGGGCTCGAGGCCTGATCGCCCGATCCGGCCTTGCCCCGCAGTCGCGCAGCGCGTAGACAGTTCCAACTTTGAAAAACACCCGGAAAGAGGCGCTTCATGGCACGCGGCGGTATCTCGAAAACACTGGTCTGGATCCTTCTGGCCCTGCTCATCGTAGGCCTTGCCGGATTTGGCGCGGTCAACCTGTCGGGTTCGGTCCGCTCGATCGGGTCGGTCGGCGATCAGGAGATCGACATCGACGAATATGCCCGTGCGCTGCAGCAGGAGATCCGTGCGATCGAGGCGCAGACGCGCCAGCCGCTGGGCTTTGCCGATGCGCAGACCTTCGGTCTGGATCGCAACGTGCTGGCGCAGCTGGTCACGGCGGCCGCACTTGACAACGAGGCCGCGCGCCTGGGCCTGTCCGTCGGCGACGAGGTCGTGGCCGAACAGATCCTTGGGATACCCTCGTTCCAGTCGGTGAACGGCGCCTTCGACCGCGAGGCCTATCGCTTCACGCTACAGCAGAACGGCCTGACCGAGGCGCGTTTCGAAGAGCAGCTGCGCCGCGAAACCGCGCGCAGCCTGCTGCAGGGCGCGATGGTGCAAAGCGCCGTGATGCCCCGGACCTATGTGGACACGCTGATCGCCTATGCCGGCGAGCGGCGCAAATTCGCTTGGGCGGTGGTCGATGCATCGCAACTGGCAGAGCCGGTCGGCCTGCCCGATGATGCGCAGCTGACCGCCTGGTACGAGGCGAACCCCGCCCTCTTCACCACCCCTGCGGCCAAGCGCATCACCCTTGTTGCCCTGACGCCCGACATGATCCTTGATCAGGTCACCGTGGACGAAGACTCCCTGCGCGCCGAGTACGCGGCCCGCAGCGCAGAATACAACACCCCCGAACGCCGCCTGGTGGAACGTCTGGCCTTTGCCAATGACGCGGCGGCCGCGGCGGCCGTGGCGGCCCTTGCCGCGGGCGAGACGGATTTCGAAACGCTGGTGGCGGACCGCGGTCTGACGCTGGCCGACGTCGATCTGGGCGATGTCTCGCAGGCCGATCTGGGTGGCGCGGGCGAGGCGGTCTTTGCCGCCGAGGTCGGCGGTATCGCAGGCCCGCTGCCCAGCTCGCTAGGCCCCGCCCTCTTCCGGGTCAACGGCGTTCTGGCCGCGCAAAGCCTGTCCTTCGAAGAGGTGCGCGCGGATCTGGCCGCCGAACTCGCCCCCGACCGCGCACGCCGCGTGATCGAGGCGCAGGCCAGCGGCATCGATGACATGCTGGCCGGTGGCGCCACGCTGGAAGAGCTGGCCAGCGACACCGACATGGAAATGCAGACCCTTGACTGGTCGGCGCAGGTGGATGCGGGCGTTGCCGCCTATCCGGCCTTCCGCGCGGCGGCGCAGGCGCTGCAGATCGACGACTATCCCGCGCTGATCGAACTGGATGATGGCGGCATTGTCGCGATGCGTCTGGACGAGGAACTGCCGCCGCGCCTGCTGGCGCTGGACGAGGTGCGCGATGCCGCCATTGCAGGCTGGCAGCGGGCCGAAACCGCGCGCCTTCTGCGCGCCCGCGCCGAGGCGATGGTGATCGACTATGGCGCTGTCGGGGATCTGGCCGCCCTTGGCCTGACCTTCACCGAAGAGGTCGACATCACGCGCGATCAGTTCATTCCCGGCACGGCCCCCGGTTTCCTGGCACAGGTCTTCCAGATGGCCCCCGGCGATCTGGCCGTGATCGACGGCCCGGACGAAGGGCGCGGCCCCTCGGTGCTGATCGTGCGGCTGGATCAGGTTCTGCCAGCGGATGAGGCCAATCCCGGTGTCGCAGCCCTGCGCGCGCGCCTGTCGGACAGCGGGCGCAGCGGCCTCGCGCAGGATCTGTTCCAGTCCTATGTCGGGCAGTTGCAGACCCAGGCCGGTGTCAGGCTTGACCAGGCGGCGATCAACGCGGTTCACGCGAATTTCCAGTAAGGACCTGCCCCGTGGAGCTGACCCCCGATTTCGAGACCTTCGCCCGCGCCTATCAAGCGGGACAGAATCAGGTTGTCTATGCCCGGCTGGCCGCCGATCTCGACACGCCCGTATCATTGATGCTCAAGCTGTCGGGCGCGGCCAAGGATGCCTTCATGCTGGAATCCGTGACTGGCGGCGAGGTGCGCGGGCGTTATTCGATCATCGGGTTGAAACCGGACCTCGTATGGCAGTGTCGTGGCGCGCAAAGCCGGCTGAACCGGCACGCCCGCTTCGATCCCGACGCGTTCGAGGATCAGCCGGGTGATCCGCTGGACAACCTGCGGGCGCTGATCGCGGAAAGCCGGATCAACCTGCCCGAAGACCTGCCCGCCGCAAGCGCCGGGCTTTTCGGCTATCTGGGCTATGACATGATCCGGCTGGTCGAACACCTGCCCGACGTGAACCCCGATCCGCTGGGCCTGCCCGATGCGGTAATGCTGCGCCCGACGGTGGTGGCGGTTCTGGACGGGGTCAAGGGCGACGTCACCGTGGTCTCGCCCGCATGGGTCAGCGAGGGGCAGTCGGCGCGCGCCGCCTATGCCCAGGCCGCCGAGCGGGTGATGGACGCGCTGCGCGATCTGGACCGCGCCCTGCCGCAGGCCACCCGAGAGATGGGCGAGGCACGCGATGCCGCCCCGCCGCAGTCGAATTTCGCGCATGCCGATTATCTGGCGGCGGTCGAGAAGGCCAAGGACTATATCCGCGCGGGCGATATCTTTCAGGTCGTGCCCTCGCAGCGCTGGACGCAGGATTTTCCGCTGCCGCCCTTCACGCTCTACCGGTCGCTGCGGCGGACCAATCCTTCGCCCTTCATGTTCTATTTCAACTTCGGCGGCTTCCAGGTGATCGGCGCCAGCCCCGAGATCCTGGTGCGCGTCTTTGGTCGCGAGGTCACGATCCGCCCCATCGCCGGGACGCGCCCACGTGGCGCCACGCCCGAACAGGACCGCGCCTACGAGGCCGAGCTGCTGGCCGACAAGAAGGAACTGGCCGAACATCTGATGCTGCTGGATCTTGGCCGCAACGATGTGGGCCGCGTGGCCAAGATCGGCACCGTCCGCCCGACCGAACAGTTCATCATCGAGCGTTACAGCCATGTGATGCATATCGTGTCGAACGTGGTGGGCGAACTTGCCGATGATCAGGACGCGCTGAGCGCCTTTTTCGCAGGCATGCCGGCAGGCACGGTATCGGGCGCGCCCAAGGTCCGCGCCATGCAGATCATCGACGAACTGGAGCCGGAAAAGCGCGGTGTCTACGGGGGCGGCGTCGGCTATTTCAGCGCGGGCGGCGACATGGACATGTGCATCGCCCTGCGCACCGCCATCGTGCAGGACCGCAAGCTGTACATCCAGGCCGGCGGCGGCGTGGTCTATGACAGCGACCCCGAGGCCGAATACCAGGAAACCGTGCATAAATCGAACGCGATCCGCCGCGCGGCGGCCGATGCGGCGCGCTTTTCGGGCGGCAACAGCTGACATGGCGCTCTTGCCGCCATGACGCGCCTGATCCTGTTCAACAAGCCCTTCGACGTGCTGTCGCAGTTCACCGATCGCGGCAGCGCGGACAGTCCGCGCGCCACCCTGTCGGATTTCATCGACATCCCGCGCGTCTATCCCGCAGGGCGGCTGGATCGCGACAGCGAGGGGCTGCTTCTGCTGACCGATGACGGCAAGCTGCAGGCAAGGATCAGCGATCCGCGTCACAAGCAGGAAAAGACCTATCTCGCACAGGTCGAAGGCATCCCCGACAAGGCGGCGCTTGCGGCGCTGCGGGCCGGTGTCGTTCTGAATGACGGGCCCACGCGCCCCGCAAAGGTGCGCGCCGTGCCCGAACCCGGCTGGATCTGGCCACGCAACCCGCCGGTGCGGTTTCGCAAATCAGTGCCTGACAGCTGGATCGAACTGACGATCAGCGAGGGGCGCAACCGCCAGGTCCGGCGCATGACCGCACATGTGGGTCATCCCACGTTGCGCCTGATCCGGGTCCGCATCGGACCCTGGCAACTGGGCGATCTGGCCCCTGGCCAGTGGCGCGACGCGCCGCTGGCGTAAGGATCATTCTGCCGCTTGCAGCACCGCCGAGACGGGGGCCAGCGCCACGCGCTGCGCCCTGTCCTGCAGACCCCACAGCAGCAGGGCCGAGATCGTCTCGGGCCGCAGGCGACCGATCATGATCACGCCAGCCCCCTCGCCTGCCGCAGGCAGACCCTCGGCCTGCTGACCGGCCTTGAAGGCCCCCTGATCCAGAAAGCGCCGAATCGCGGCGGCGTCCTGCCCCGCACCATCGAAGTCGCGGAACACCGTGGCCGAGGGCACGCCCGATTTGGCCGCCATCTTCTGGGCCGTGTTCAACCCGTTCGGCAGCATGACCAACCCGTAGCCGCGCTGCCCCAGGATGGCCGAGACCTGATCCGACAGCTCGCGGCTGGATTGCAGCCCGGTTGCATCGCCTTCCAGAACGCCCACGGCCTCGGGCACGGCGGCAAGCGACGCCTCCATCGCGATTTCGGCATCCTGCGCGGTCGAGCCGGGCATCAGGTCAACCAGGGCCAGCACTTCGAATCCCGCGCGGCGGTACCGGTCCGAGGCTTCGGGCGCGTCGGGACGCGTGGTGTCGATGGCGATGGTCAGCGGATAGGGAAAACCGGCCAGCGCATCGGGACCAAGCCCGCTGTCGCCCCGGTCGATCAGCACGATGGACAGGCGCGGGCGCGTGTCGTTGTCGTCAAAGGGCAAGGCGTTGGCGCGCAGCGGGCTGGCGCTGCCGTCGGCGGGGCCGCGCAGCGCGATGTCATTCCCGGCGCCTGCCTCGCCCGGTGCGGGGCGGTCCACCAGCGAGGTTGCGGGCGTGCCGATCCGGGGGCGGAGCACGGGATTGATATCCTGGACGGCGACCGGCGCTGTGGGCGCGGTCTGATCGGGTTGGACCGCAGGGGGTGCAGGTTCGATCACCGGCAAGGGTTGGCGACGCGGGCTGTCTTGCGGCGCCAGCACGGCCGTTCGCGCGGGCGGGGATCCGGCCTCGGCGCGGGGGCTGATATCGACCACCGCATCCTCACGCGGCACGGTCATCTGCGTGGGGCCGGGATCGGCTGCTGCCTGGGTCTGATCGGGTTGGGCGGGCTGGGTTGCGACCTCGGGGGCCACGGGCATGACTGCGGTGTCGCGACCGGCGGGTTGCTGCGGCTCGGTCGGGGCGACGGTGCTGCGGGGGCTGGCACCATCGCCCGAGGTCGCGGGCAAGGCCGCGATAACGGGCGTATCGGTGGCCAGGCTGGGCGCGGGCATTGCCGTGGCCGCCTGATCCGTCTGCGGTTGCGCCGCCGGATCGCGATCGGCGCGCGGCAAGGGAGGATTGGCCGGTGGCGCGGCAGGCTCAAGCGTCTGAACAGGCGCCGGACTGGGTGCCGCATCGGGGGCCGGCAACAAGGCCTGCCTGTCGTCGCGCCCGGCGGTGAAGCCGCTGCCGGCGGGCACAGTCACCTGCCCCGTTTCCGGCGGTGTGTCGGGCGCGGTGCCAGGCGCAGCGGCAGTGGTGTCGGCGGGTGCCGTCACCGGCGCGGGCGCAGCGGCGGGCGGTTCAACGGGTGCCGTCACCGGTTCTGTCGCAACCGGTGGCGCCGATGCCACCTGATCGGCCGGGGCTGCCGCGTCCGACATGTCAGCGGGCTGCAGCCCCGAGAGAATCGACAGCGCAGAGACACCGACCACCGAAACCGCCGTCCCCGCAAGGACCCCACGAATAAACCCTTTTGCCATCGATCTGCCCCTTCTGCCCGCCGTTCTTGCCGCGTCCTGCGATCCCTGTCGCGTTCCGGCCTGCCCTTGTACCTGCCCTGCTGCCCGCCATCTTGCCTGCCCGGCCCGGGTCGTGAACACCCAAGGCGCCGTCCGGTTCGGGACGCAATATGGGCCACGCCCCTTGACGCTCCGGCGCAAGCCTGAACAAGTATACCGCGACCAAGGTGCGGGCCTCCAGCCCCGAAACGGAAAAGATAGGCCAGATGCTGCTGCTCATCGATAACTACGACAGTTTCACCTATAATCTGGTGCATTATCTGGGCGACCTGGGCGCGGATATCACGGTGCGCCGCAATGACGCGCTGGATGTGCAGGCGGCGATGGCGATGAACCCGGCGGGCATCATCCTGTCCCCCGGCCCCTGCGATCCTGATCAGGCGGGGATCTGCCTTGCGCTGACCGCCGCCGCCGCCGAGACGCGCACCCCGCTTCTGGGGGTCTGCCTGGGCCATCAGACCATCGGCCAGGCCTTTGGCGGTCGCGTCGTACGCTGCCACGAGATCGTGCATGGCAAGATGGGCGTGATGCACCATGCGGGAAAGGGTCTGTTCGCGGGTCTGCCCAACCCGTTCGAGGCCACGCGCTATCACTCGCTGGTGGTCGAACGCGAGAGCCTGCCCGACTGCCTCGAGGTGACCGCCTGGCTGGAGGATGGCACGATCATGGGGCTGCAGCACCGCGAGCTGCCGATCCAGGGCGTGCAGTTTCATCCCGAATCCATCGCCTCGCAGCACGGGCATGACCTGCTGCGCAATTTCCTGGATCTGACGAAAGTGCCGGCATGAGTGACGCGCTGAAACCGCTGCTGGGCCTTGCCGCCGATCGCCCGCTCTCGCGGGCCGAGGCCGAGGCCGCATTCACCATCCTTTTCGAGGGCGAGGCGACCCCCAGCCAGATCGGCGGTCTGCTGATGGCGCTGCGCACGCGCGGCGAAACGGTCGAGGAATATGCCGCCGCCGCCGCCGTGATGCGGGCCAAATGCCATGCGGTGCGCGCGCCCCAAGGGGCAATGGACATCGTGGGCACGGGCGGCGACGGAATGGGCACGCTGAACATCTCGACCGCGACGGCCTTTGTCGTGGCGGGGGCAGGCGTGCCGGTCGCCAAGCACGGCAACCGCAACCTGAGTTCCAAGTCAGGCGCGGCCGATGCGCTGACGCAACTGGGAATCCAGGTGATGGTCGGCCCGCAAGTCGTTGAAAAGGCGCTGGATGCCTGTGGTATCGCCTTCATGATGGCGCCGATGCATCACCCCGCGATGGCCCATGTGGGCCCCACGCGCACCGAACTGGGCACGCGGACGATCTTCAACATCCTGGGTCCGCTGACCAACCCCGCCGGGGTCAAGCGCCAGTTGACCGGCGCCTACCGGCGCGACCTGATCCGCCCCATGGCCGAGGTGCTGGGCCAACTGGGCAGCGAACGCGCGTGGCTGGTGCATGGCTCGGATGGCACGGACGAGATGACAATCACCGGCCTGACCTGGGTCGCGGCACTTGAGGATGACGGCACGATCCGCGAGGTGGAACTGCACCCCGAGGATTTCGGCCTGCCCGTGCATCCGTTCGAGGACATCATCGGCGGCACGCCGCAGGAAAACGCGGCGGCGCTGCGCGCGCTGCTGGCGGGGGCGCCGGGGGCCTATCGCGACGCGGTGCTGCTGAACGCGGCGGCGGCCCTTGCCGTCGCGGGCAAGGCCGATGATCTGCGCGACGGGGTTGCCCGCGCGCGCGAAAGCATCGATAGCGGGGCTGCGGGCGAAAAACTGGCAGCCCTCGCCAGACTGACATCGGAGACATGATGAGCGAAACGATCCTGGATCGCATCAAAGCCTACAAGCTGGCGGAAGTGGCCGCTGACAAGGCCGCCAAACCGCTTGCGGACATCGAAGCCGAAGCCCGCGCCGCGGATCCCGTGCGCCCTTTCGCAGAGGCCTTGCATGCCGCCTCGCGCACCGGCTACGGGCTGATTGCCGAGATCAAGAAGGCCAGCCCCTCTAAGGGGTTGATCCGTCCTGATTTCGATCCGCCCGCCCTGGCGCAGGCCTATGCGGCGGGTGGGGCAAGCTGCCTTTCGGTGCTGACGGACACGCCCAGTTTCCAGGGCGCGAAAGACTATCTGCGCGCCGCGCGGGCGGCGTGCGATCTGCCGGTGCTGCGCAAGGATTTCATGTATGACCCCTACCAGGTCGCCGAGGCGCGTGCGCTGGGGGCCGATTGCATCCTGATCATCATGGCCTCGGTCAGTGACGCCCAGGCGCAGGAGCTTGAAGCGGCCGCCCATGACTGGGGCATGGATGCGCTGATCGAGGTGCATGACCTGCCCGAACTGGAACGCGCGACGCTGCTGTCATCGCGGATGATCGGGATCAACAACCGCAACCTGAACACCTTCGAGACGACGCTTGATACCACGCGCATCCTGTCCAAGCGGGTGCCGGCCGACCGCATGCTGGTCTGCGAAAGCGGGCTGTCGACACCGCAGGACCTGGCCGACATGGCGATGCATGGCGCGCGCTGCTTCCTGATCGGTGAAAGCCTGATGCGTCAGGATGATGTGGAACTGGCCACGCGCAGCCTGCTGGCCAACCCGCTGACGCCGGGGGCCAAGTGATGGCCGGCAAGGATCTGACGCATTTCGACGCCCAGGGCCAGGCCCATATGGTCGATGTCTCGGACAAGGCCGTGACGTCGCGCGTGGCCGTTGCCGAGGGCTGGATCCGGATGGCGCCAGACACTTTCGAGATCATCAGCGCGGGCCGCGCCAGGAAAGGCGATGTGCTGGGCATTGCCCGCCTTGCGGGCATCATGGGCGCCAAGAAGACGGCCGAGCTGATCCCGCTGTGTCACCCGCTGCCCATCACCAAGGTCGCGGTCGATCTGACGCTGGACGCGGACCTGCCCGGCGTACGGATCGAGGCCACGGTCAAGACCACCGGCCAGACCGGCGTCGAGATGGAGGCCCTGACCGCCGTCAGCACCGCCGCATTGACCGTATACGACATGACGAAAGCCGTGGACAAGGCGATGGAGATCGGCGGCATCCGGGTGATCCTGAAGGATGGCGGCAAGTCCGGAAGGTATCAGGCTGAATGATCAGCGTCGCCGAAGCCCAGACCCTTTGCCTGGCGCTGGTGCGTCAACTGGCGTCTGAAACCGTCCCGCTGAAGGACGCGGCGGGCCGTGTATTGGCAGAATCTGTCGCGGCGGGGCGCGCGCAGCCCCCGTTTGCAGCATCGGCCATGGATGGCTATGCGGTGCGGACCGAGGATTGCCACCCCGGCGCGGTGCTTGCGGTGGTGGGCGAAGCCGCCGCCGGTCATGGCTGGGGCGGACAGGTCAATCCCGGCGAGGCGGTGCGCATCTTTACCGGTGCCCCGGTGCCCGCCGGTGCCGCCCGTGTCGTCATCCAGGAGGACGTGACCCGCTCTGGTACCCGCATCACCTTGGGCGACCGACTGGACACCAGCACGAATATCCGCCCGGAAGGTGCTGATTTCGCGTCCGATTTCAAACTTCCGGCACCCCGGCAACTGGGCCATTCGGACCTGGCGTTGCTGGCGGCCATGAATGCGGGCCACCTTGAAGTGACCCGCAAGCCCGAGGTCGCGATCATCGCCACGGGCGACGAGCTGGTCATGCCGGGCGAGACACCGAACCCCGATCAGATCATCGCCTCGAACCTCTTTGCCCTGAAGGCCATGATCGAGGCGGCCGGCGGCCGCGCGCGCCTGCTGCCCATCGCGCGCGACAACGAGGCCTCGCTCATGACGGTCTACGAGATGGCCATGGGCGCGGATCTGATCGTGACGATCGGTGGCGCCTCGGTCGGGGATCATGATCTTGTGGCGCAAGTGGCGACCCGTTTCGGGCTGCGGCAGAGTTTTTACAAGATCGCGATGCGCCCCGGAAAGCCGCTGATCGCGGGCGCCTTCGGGGATGGAACACCCTATCTGGGCCTGCCGGGCAACCCGGTCTCGGCGATCGTCTGCGGGCATCTGTTCGTCCTGCCCATGCTGCGCGCGATGCTGGGCCTGCCCGATGCGCTGCCGCCCGTGCTGCGCGCCCGCCTGGCCGCCCCGCTGGAGGCCAACGGCCCGCGCGCCCATTACATGCGGGCCCGTCTGGCCGAGGACGGAACAGGCCGTACCGTGACGGCCCATGACCGTCAGGACAGCGCGCTTCTGACGGTGCTGGTCGGCGCGAATGCCCTGCTGATCCGGCCGCCCCATGACGGACCAAGGGCGGCGGGCGATCTGGTCGAGGTTCTGCCCCACCTGCCCTGAACCCTTGGGTGTTGACACAAAACGGGAACAATGGCAGAACAAAAGCGAAATGAAACGTTTCGCACGGCATGGCCATGGCCGATCCCCGTGCCCGATCCGGAGGGACCGACCCGATGCTGACCCGCAAGCAACTTGATCTGCTGGATTTCATTCAGACCCGTCTGAACCGCGACGGCGTACCGCCCTCCTTCGACGAAATGAAAGAGGCGCTGGACCTGCGGTCGAAATCGGGCATTCACCGGCTGATCACCGCGCTGGAAGAGCGTGGGTTCATCCGCCGCCTGGCGCACCGGGCCCGCGCGATCGAGATCGTGAAACTGCCCGATGCGCTGGCCGACAAACATGCTGCACGCGCCCAGGCCGATACCGCGCCAAGCGGCGGCTTTGCGCCCCGTGTGATCGACGGTGACCGCCCCGACAGCCCGCCCCCCGCCCGCGCCATGCCCGTCCAGACGATCGAGGCGATGGAACTGCCGGTGATGGGGCGCATCGCCGCCGGTGTGCCGATCGAAGCGATCAGCCATGTCTCGCATTCGGTGACGGTGCCCACGACCATGCTCAGCGGGCGCGGCGATCACTACGCGCTGGAAGTGCGCGGCGATTCCATGATCGAGGCCGGGATCAACGATGGCGATGTGGTGGTGATCCGTGAAACATCCGTGGCGGACAATGGCGATATCGTCGTCGCCCTGGTCGAGGATCAGGAGGCCACCCTCAAGCGGTTCATGCGGCGTGGCAACACGATCGCGCTGGAAGCCGCGAACCCGGCCTATGAGACCCGCGTCTACCCGGATCACATGGTCAAGGTGCAGGGTCGTCTGGTCGGGCTGATCCGCACCTATTGATCAGGGTCCGCCCGCCTGCCGGTACGCGGCGCCGTGTTCCACAACCGCGCGCCGGTCCGGTCACGGACCGTCAAGATGCGGTAGCCGTCGCCGCGGGGCATGACGGCCAGCGCACCGGTCCCCCTCAGGCTGCGCAGGTCGAACACCTTGCACGGCAGTCCCGGCGGGGCCACGCGATCCATCACCAGCCAGTCATCGGGACCGCATTGCGGATCGGCGGCGGCCTTGCCCCGCAGATGGATCAATTGACCGGTTTCGCTGAAGAAAAGGGGCATGGTTTGCGGCCAGCGGGCAGCGGCATCGGCTTGCGGCGCGTTATCGGCGTCATGATCCAGCCAGTTCTGCGCGACGAAGCCCGCGCCGCTGGCGCGGCTCAGGGCGCGCCCCTGCGCGGTCATCACCCCGACAAGCCCGCCATCGCCGGCAATCAGGATCGCGGGACGCTGGGCACCTGTCCAGATCAGCAGTGCCGCCAGAACCACCGGCACCCCCATGATCCGCCCCCATCCCTGCCAGAGCATCACCACAAGCGCGCCCAGGGCCATCATCGGAAGCACAACGGCCGGTGGCGTCACGATGGTGCCGCGCGCCCCCTCCAGCCCGGTCACGAAATGCGCCACGCCAAGGATCCAGCCCAACCCCTGCCCCATGATCCACAGGGCCGCCCCCTCAAGCCCGAAGGGCAGAAGGCAGACGGCCAGCACCGCAGCGGGCATCACCAGCGCCCCCATCAGCGGCACGCTCAGCAGGTTGGCGATCAGCCCGTAATGGGCGAACTGGTTGAAATGCGCAGCCCCCAGCGGTGCGGTCGCCAGCCCCGCCACCCCGGATGACACGACCACTGCCGCGACCGGCTTCAGCCAGCCTGGCAGGCGCGGAAGGCCAGCCTCTCGGATCCAGGCGAACACCGCCACCAGCGCCGTGGTCGCGGCAAAGGACATCTGGAAACCGGGGCCCATCAACGCCTCGGGGCGCAGGGTCAGGATGATCATGGCGGCCACCGCAACGGCGCGCAGCGTCAGGGCGCGGCGGTCGAAGATCACCGCGACAAGGACAACCGCCACCATCACGAAGGCCCGTTCGGTCGCCACGTTGCCGCCCGATAGCGCAAGGTATCCCGCCGCCACCACCAAGGCCAGCGCGGCCGACAGCTTCTTGGCAGGGACACGCAGCCCCACCACCGGAACCGCGGCCAGGATCAGGCGGAACAGGCCAAAGACGAATCCTGTCAACAGCCCCATATGCAGGCCCGAGATGGCCAGAAGATGCGCAAGGTTCGACACGCGCAGCGCCTCGAGCGTGTCCTGCCCCATGCCCGAACGGTCCCCGGCCATGACGGCGGCCGCAAAGGCGCCCACCTCGCCGGGAAGGCTGTCCTGCACACGCGCCGAAAGCCACATCCGCGCCGTGAAGACCGGCTGCCCGCCATCAGGCGGGCGCAGCAGCAGAACCGGGCTGCGGACATATCCGACCGCCCCCAGCTTGAGGAACCAGGCATGGCGGCGAAAATCGAAGCTGCCCGGCTCGACCGGCCCGTTCGAAACCGACAGATGTCCCGTCGTGATGACCACCTGCCCCGGCCAGGGGCGCAAGTGATCCTGATCCCCATGCAGCGACAGGCGCACCCGCAGGGGCGTATCCTGCGGCGCGATGTCCCTCAGAACGACCCGGTCCAGCACGATCCGCACCGCATCCGAGGCGGATCGGTCGATGCCGACGATCCGCCCCTCGATGGGGCCATAGTAGCGCCACCCGATCTGGGGACCTGCCACCTGATGCGCCCGCGCGCCGGCCAGCGCGACACCCGCCGCCACCAGGACAAGCGCCCACAGAAAGGGGGCCGACACAGGCCCGAGGCGCGATGCGATCCAGCCCCCCGCCAGGGCCAGCCCCCCCAAGGTCGACAGAAGCATGACCGACGGCTCGGTTTGCAGCGAAAAATAGGCCCCGATCCCGATGGCCAGAAAAACCGGCGCCCATGGCAGAAGGGCGCCGCGCTGCGTCGCGAGGATGCGCGAAAGTGCGGCGGTGATCCGCAACTCTTGCCCCCCGCTGTGCGCATCGCTAGACATGCGGCAAGGCTACTCCCGCCTTGGTTACCGAAAGGTTAAGTCCGCTGATGTCCTCCCCCGTCGTGACCCGTTTTGCGCCCTCTCCTACCGGCTACCTGCATATTGGCGGGGCGCGCACGGCTCTGTTCAGCTGGCTCTATGCGCGGGGGCGCGGCGGAAAATTCCTGCTGAGGATCGAGGATACGGATCGCGAACGCTCCACCCCCGAGGCGACGGAGGCGATCCTCAAGGGCCTGTCCTGGCTGGGCCTGGACCATGACGGCGAGGCGATCAGCCAGTTCGCCCGCGCCAGCCGTCACGCCGATGTGGCGCGGCAACTGCTGGATGAAGGGCGCGCCTACAAGTGCTTTGCCACCCAGGACGAGATCGAAGCCTTTCGCGAAGAGGCCCGCGCCGCCGGTCGCTCCACCCTGTTCCGCAGCCCCTGGCGCGAGGCCGATCCCGCGACCCATCCCACGGACATGCCATTCGTGATCCGCATCAAGGCCCCGCAAGAGGGCGAAACCGTGATCGAGGACCAGGTGCAGGGCCGCGTCGTGATCCGCAATGACCAGCTGGATGACATGGTGCTGCTGCGGGGCGATGGCACACCTGTCTACATGCTGGCGGTGGTGGTCGATGACCATGACATGGGCGTGACCCATGTGATCCGGGGCGATGACCACCTGAACAATGCCGCGCGCCAGATGATGATCTATCACGCCATGGGCTGGACCGTGCCGGTCTGGGCGCATATCCCGCTGATCCACGGCCCCGATGGCAAGAAACTGTCCAAGCGTCACGGTGCGCTGGGGGTCGAGGAATACCAGGCCATGGGCTATCCCGCGTCGGGGATGCGCAACTACCTGGCGCGTCTGGGCTGGAGCCATGGCGATGACGAGGTTTTCACGGATGCGCAGGCGCGC
The DNA here is from genome assembly GCF_048006315.1 of Seohaeicola sp. Taxonomy (GTDB): domain Bacteria; phylum Pseudomonadota; class Alphaproteobacteria; order Rhodobacterales; family Rhodobacteraceae; genus Seohaeicola. Next base: position 483,016 of record NZ_CP180350.1, read on the forward strand.
GACTGGTTCGACCTGACGGGAATCGGCAAGTCGCCCGCGCGGCTGGACTTCAAGAAACTAGACAATATCTGCGGCCAGCACATCGCGACCACGGAAAATGCCGCACTGCTGCATGAGCTGCTGGATTTCATCGCCGCAACGGACCGGCCCGCCTTGCCGGCCGACAAGAAAGCGATGCTTTTCGCAGCGATGCCCCAACTCAAGGAACGCGCGAAGACCTACATCGAACTGCTTGACAAGGCTGCCTTTATTCTGGCCGAGCGGCCCATTGTGCCCGAACCGAAAGCGGCGGAGCACCTTACCGATGTATTCCGTGGTATACTGAAAGAATTGACGCCGCATTTGCAAAATGCTAGCTGGACGCGGGGCGATCTTGAACACGTCCTGAACGAATTTGCACAGACTCAGGGGATGACTTTCGGCAAGCTGGCGGGCCCCATGCGGGCGGCGCTGTCGGGGCGTAGCGCCACGCCGAGCGTATTCGACATGATGCTGGTGCTCGGGCGCGAGGAAAGCCTTGCCCGCCTGGTAGATGCCGCGGCCTGAGATGGTTAACACCTTCTTCAGCCGTACAGACGAGAAAGGCCTACCCGATCTGCGGGAAGAGCCAGTGAGGAAGGGACTAAAATGACGACATCCAGCAAGACAGCGACGCTCAGCTTCGATGGGAAGACGATCGAGCTGCCGATGTTCACGCCGACGGCGGGCCCCGACGTGATCGACATCCGCAAGCTTTACGGTCAGGCCGGCGTGTTCACCTACGATCCCGGATTCACCTCGACCGCCAGCTGCGACAGCACCATCACCTATATCGACGGGGATGAGGGCATCCTGCTGCATCGCGGCTATCCGATCGACCAGCTGGCGTCGAAATCGCATTTCCTGGAAGTGTGCTACCTGCTGCTTTACGGCGAACTGCCCTCTTCGGCGGAACTTGAGGATTTCGAGACACGCGTGACGCGTCACACGATGATCCACGAGCAGATGCACAACTTCTTCCGTGGCTTCCGCCGCGACGCGCATCCGATGGCCACGATGGTGGGCGTGGTCGGCGCGATGTCGGCCTTCTACCACGACTCGCTGGACGTCAACGATCCCTGGCAGCGCGAGGTCGCCTCGATCCGCCTGATCGCCAAGATGCCGACGATTGCGGCGATGGCCTACAAGTATTCGATCGGCCAGCCCTTCGTCTATCCGCGCAACGATCTGGATTACGCGGCGAACTTCCTGCACATGTGCTTCTCGGTCCCGGCCGAGACCTATCACGTGAACCCGATCGTCAGCCGCGCGATGGACCGTATCCTGACGCTGCATGCCGATCACGAGCAGAACGCCTCGACCTCGACCGTGCGCCTGGCCTCGTCCTCGGGGGCGAACCCCTTTGCCTGCATCGCGGCTGGGATTGCCTGCCTCTGGGGTCCGGCCCATGGCGGCGCGAACCAGGCCTGCCTGGAAATGCTGCGTGAGATCGGAACCGTGGACCGCATCCCCGAATTCATCGAACGCGCGAAGGACAAGAACGATCCCTTCCGCCTGATGGGCTTCGGCCACCGGGTCTACAAGAACACCGACCCGCGCGCCAAGGTGCTGAAGCAGTCCGCGGACGAGGTGCTTGAGCTGCTGGGCGTCCATGACAACCCGCTGCTGCAGGTCGCCAAGGAGCTGGAGCATGTGGCACTGAACGATCCCTATTTCATCGAGAAGAAGCTGTTCCCGAACGTCGATTTCTATTCGGGCATCATCCTCGAGGCGATGGGCTTCCCGACATCGATGTTCACCCCGATCTTCGCGCTGTCGCGCACCGTCGGCTGGGTCAGCCAGTGGAAAGAGATGATCGGCGACCCGCAGATGAAGATCGGCCGCCCGCGTCAGCTCTACATGGGTGAAACCACCCGCGATTACGTGGATATCGAAAACCGCTAAGTGGTTTGCAGAATTGGAAACGGCGCCCCTTGGGGCGCCGTTTCGCGTTTCGGATCAGGCTGTGGCCGGGCGTCTCAGCGCCCTTCGAAACTGGCGGGACGCTTTTCCAGAAAGGCCAGAACGCCTTCCTTGAAATCGCGGGTCTTGCCGCAGGTCCCCTGAAAGCGGCCTTCCATGGCCAGCTGATCCTCGAGGCTATTGTCCCAGCTGCCGCGGATCGCCTGTTTCACATGGGCAAAGGCCACGGTCGGCCCTTTCGCCAGATGTGCGGCGCGGGCACGCCATGTGGCCTCGAACGCGTCATCGGCCACGGCCTCCCAGATCAGGCCCCAGTCATCGGCCTGGCTTGCGCTGATCTTGTCGGCGAACAGCGCGGCCCCCATGGCCTTGGCTGTCCCCATCTGGCGTGTCATCCAATAGGTGCCGCCCGCATCAGGGATCAGACCGATCCGTGTGAAGGCCTGCAGGAAATAGGCGCTTTGCGTGGCGATCACCACATCGGCGGCAAGGGCAAGGTTGGCACCTGCCCCGGCAGCCGCGCCATTCACGGCGCTGATCGTCGGGATCGGGCAGTCATAGATCGCCTTGAGCATGGGCAGGTATTCGTCCCGCAGCGTCCGCTCCATGTCCAGATTGGCCGCATTGGCCCGATCGCTAAGGTCTTGCCCCGAACAGAAGGCCCGCCCCGCCCCTGTCAGCACCAGCACCCGCGCATCCTTGCCCGCCTGGCGCGCGGCATCGGCGATCTCGGCCCGCATCTGGGTGTTCAGCGCGTTCATCTTGTCCGCGCGGTTGAGGGTCAGCACCGCAACATCATCGGTGATGTCCAGCGTGATGGTCTGATACTGCATGGGATCGGCCTTTCCTTGTCTCCGCCTCTTGGCGATACCTTACCGCAGCGGATCACAAGGAAAAGGTCAAACCCCGCGTCAGTCCTCGAGAATCTTGCTGAGCTTGGCCTTTTCCTCGTCGCTGAGGCTGCCCGCCCCAAGCTCGGGCGCGGCCTGGCGGGTGCGCAGATAGCCGATACCGACCCCAAGGCCCAGCAACAGCATGAGGGGTCCCGCCGCCCAGAGCAGCCAGTTCGCGCCGCCAGTGGTCGGTTTCAGCAGCGCGTATTCGCCGTAGCGGTCCACGATGAATTCGACCACTTCCTGATCGCTGTCCCCGGCGGTCAGCCGTTCACGCACAAGGATGCGCATGTCGCGGGCCAGTTCGGCATTCGATTCGTCGATGCTTTCGTTCCTGCACACCATGCAGCGCAGGCCCCGCGACAGTTCGCGGGCGCGCGCCTCAAGGGCCGGGTCCGCCAGGATTTCGTCCGGCAGCACGGCCAGGGCCTGCGTGGCGGTGAAGGGGGCCAGTGGCCCCAGCATGGCCAAGGCCAGCCACAGGCTCAGTGCAAGACGTGTCATTCCGCGGGGACCCCGCTGACGGGGGTGCGCTTTGCGGCCCCTGCGGCCACGCGGAAACGCCGGTCGCTGATGCTGAGCATGCCGCCAAGCGCCATCAGGATCGCCCCGCCCCAGATCCAGTTGGCCAGAGGCTTGTAATAGGTCCGGACGGCCCAACCGCCATTGGCCTGCGGATCGCCGATCACCACATAGACGTCACGCCAGAAGCCGATGTCGATCGCGGCTTCGGTCGTGGGCATCTGCGCCACGGGGTAGAACCGTTTCTCGGGGTTCAGCGTGGCGATTGCCTGACCGTCGCGGGCCAGATCCACCCATCCCATGGTCGAGATGAAGTTCGGTCCCTCGATCCGCTGCACATCGGTCAGCGTCAGGGTGAAACCCGCCACCTCGAAAGGTTCGTTGAACTGTACGACGCGGATATCTTCCTGCTGCCAGGCCAGAAGACCCGAAATGCCCAGCATGGTCACGCCAAGCCCGGAATGGGCCACCGTCTTGCCCCAGTCGGCGCGCGGCAGGCGGGTCAGGCGCGACAGACGGCCTGCAAACGCGCCACGTCCGGTGCGCGACCAGATATCGACCATGGCACCGAAGACCAGCCAGGACCCCAGGAACATGCCCACCGGCCCAAGGGCCGAGCGGCCCGTCTGGATCGCGAAGGCCAGCAACCCGATGGAAACGGCCAGGATGAAGGCCGGGATCAGCGGGCGGAAGGTCCGGCCCATGTCCGCGCGTTTCCACGGCATCATGGCCCCGATGGGAAGGATCGCCCCCAGCACCACCATGAAGGGGGTGAAGGCCATGTCGAAGAAAGGGGGGCCCACTGACAGTTTGCGATCGAACAGCATCTCGGCGATCAGCGGCCAGATCGTGCCGATGAAGACCACGAAACAGGACACGGCCAGCAGGATGTTGTTCATCACCAGCGCGCTTTCGCGGCTGACAAGGCTGAACACGCCCTTGGCTTCCATCGCGCTGGCGCGGGCTGCGAACAGGGTCAGTGCGCCACCCATGAAAAAGCCAAGGATCATCAGGATGAAGACGCCACGCTCGGGGTCGTTGGCGAAGGCATGCACACTGGTGATCACGCCGGAGCGTACGATGAAGGTGCCGATCAGCGAAAAGCCGAAGGCCATGATCGCCAGCAGGATGGTCCAGCTTTTCAGGCTTTCGCGCTTTTCCACCACGATGGCGGAATGCAGCAGCGCCGCGGCCAGCAGCCAGGGCATGAAGCTGGCGTTCTCGACCGGATCCCAGAACCAGAAACCGCCCCAGCCCAGTTCGTAATAGGCCCACCAGCTGCCAAGGCCTATCCCGATGGTCAGGTTGAGCCAGGCCAGCAATGTCCAGGGACGCACCCAGCGGCCCCATGCGGCGTCAACGCGCCCCTCGATCAGTGCCGCGACCGCGAAGGAGAACGTCAGGCTCAGCCCCACGTAACCGAGGTAGAGGAAGGGGGGATGGAAGGCGAGGCCCGGATCCTGCAGCAGCGGGTTGAGGTCCTGCCCGTCGAAGGGCGGGACCGACATGCGCAGGAACGGGTTCGACGTGAAGATGATGAAGGCGAAAAACGCCACGGCGACAGAGGACTGGACCGCCAGCACCCGCGCTTTCAGCGTGGGTGGCAGGTTGCCCCCGAACCATGCGGCCATCGCGCCGAACAGTGTCAGGATCAGGACCCACAGCAGCATCGAGCCTTCGTGGTTCCCCCAGACACCGCTGATCTTGTAGATCATCGGCTTGAGCGAATGCGAGTTCTGCACCACCAGCGCGACCGAGAAATCCGAGGTCACGAAGGCATAGGTCAGCGCCCCGAAGGACACCGCCGTCAGCATGAACTGGGCGTTGGCGGCAGGTTCTGCCATGGCCATCCACCCCGGCCAGCGCTTGTGCGCGCCGATCATGGGCACCACCGCCTGCACGCAGGCGACGAGGAAGGCGAGGATGAGGGCGAAATGTCCGAGCTCTGTAATCATGCCCCTATTATAGAACCTCGGCAGGAGCGGGCCAAACGGAATCGGTATTCCACGGTGTTCACATTGTCGCGGCCTCGCGCCGCAGGTGGAGAGCGGCGGCGCGGCTTGCGCGGGCAAGGCAGGATCAGCGCCCCCCCAAGGGGTCAGCGTGCACCCCTGTGCTTTGCACATCGCGCCAATCCGTCAGGGCGGGATTTTCGCCCCCTTCGGACACATCAAGGCCCTGCGCGACGTTGCGGCCCCTGCCTTCCGCGTTTTGCACGGGCACCTCATCGCCCGTTTCCAGCGCCTGCAACGCCCTGAGGTTTTCGACCACGCGCGGCACCTGCGCCATGCTCTGCGCCACGCGGATCTGGAATTGCTGCCCCTTGGCCTGATGACGCGCCCCGAAATAGAAGGACACGATCGCCCCCAGCAACCACCAGAGCGGTTCGGGCACCAGCGCGATTCCCTGCATCCTGCTGGCGAACCAGACCGGATCGACCATGGCCGAGACAAAAAGGCCCAGCGTGCCCAAAGCCATCAGCGGGCGCGGCAGCCGGTTGGCCGCATCGACCGCGCGATCATACCAGCCCTGACGGGCCAGCGCGAATTCGGCCCCGAACTGCGCCAGGGCCGCCTGCCGCAAGGCAATGTCGCGCCCTGCGCCTTCTTCCGCGTTCTCGCGAAAGACCTCGGCGGTTTCGCGCAGGACATTGCGCCCGCCGCCGAAGACCGCGCCCAGTACCGTGTCGATCAATGCCATTGTGCAACCCTCGCTGCGAATTCCGCCGCACTCAGGTGATAGCGGGGATGAATGAATTCCTCGGCGCGCAGGACCCAGCCGCCCTTGCCGCCGCTGCGGCTGCGGGCGAACTTGCGGCTGGCGGGGCGCAGATCGGCCAGACGCAGGTAATAGTTGCGCCGCGCGATCCCGTAGGCATCGGCAAGATGGCCGGGGGCTGCCGCATGGGCGGCCTCGGCGGCGGCGATGGTCTGGGGACCGACCACACCATCGACGGCAACCGGTTGTCCCATCTGGCGCAGCAGGCGTTGCAGGATCTTCACCGCATTGGCGCCCGCGTTCACATACATGTCGAAGACGCTGGCCTGGATGCCGAGGGGCAGCTTGTCCAGACCGGGGCGCTGAAAGTAATGCAGGATGAAGATGTCGGCCGCGCGCGGGCGTGTCATCGCCTCGACGTCATCGACGGTGATCGCGCCGTCATGGTTCAGGTCCAGCCCCAGCCGGCGCAGGGTGCCGATGGTCACGCCATGCTTGGTGGCGCCGCCCGGATCGGCGGGGTCGTTCACGAAGCCGCCTTCCCGGGCGACGATCTGTTCTGCAATCTGTCTGACGTTGTGCATGCGGCCTTTTCCCCGGTGTGTTCGGGTCAGGCTGATGCATCGGGGTTAACGGCGGTGAAACACGGCGCGCGGCTGTTGCGCGCCGTTCAGCTGTCGGCGCCTTCGGCCTTGGGATCCTTGTAGATACCCTGTTCCTTCAGCGCGTCGATCACTTCGGCCGGCATGTAGGTCTCGTCATGTTTGGCAAGGATTTCAGAGGCTTCAAAGACACCGTCAATGTAGCGGCCCGTGCCGACCATGCCTTCGTTCTCGCTGAAGAGATCGGGCAGAACGCCGGTATAGACCACGGGAATGCTGGCGCCGCCATCGGTGACGCTGAAGCGGATCTGTTCGCCCTGCCCGCGCACGATGCTGCCTTCCTCGACCAGGCCACCGATCCGGAACACCTCGTTCGGGCCGGGCGGTTCGGCCATGATCTGGCTGGGCGCGCGGAAGAAATTGATCCCGTCGCGCATCGCGTAACCGATCAGACCCGTCGAAATCAGCAAGGCCACGGCCGCAAGGGCCACGATCTGGATCCGGCGCTTCTTCTTCAAGCCACTCATGGCCATTGTGCGTCTCCTCCTCGGGTCCCGCGGATCAGGACTGACCTGTCACGGGAAACACGGGGCCAGCATCAGGCCCGTGGTCTCATCCTCACCTAACATCAGATTCGCATTTTGCAATGCTTGTCCACTGCTACCTTTTGTCAGGTTATCCAGTGCCGCGATCACGATGGCGCGCCCCTCGCGCCGGTCGGCCACCACGCCGACATGACAGAAGTTGGACCCCCGGATATGCCGGGTACTGGGGTGCTGGCCAAAGGGCAGCACCTGCAGGAACGGCTCGGACGCATAGGCGCGGGCCAGTACGTCGTGGATGCGCGCCGCGTCGCCCTTGACATAGACCGTGGCCAGAATGCCCCGGTTGGCCGGGATCAGATGCGGGGTGAACTGCACCTGCACGGGCCGGCCCGCGATGGCCGAGAATTCCTGATCGAATTCGCCCAGGTGGCGATGCACGCCCCCCACGGAATAGGCGTGATAACCCTCGGAGAGTTCGGCATGCAGCAGATTTTCCTTGAGGCTGCGGCCCGCGCCCGACACGGCGCATTTCAGATCGAGGATGATGTCATCCAGATCAATCACGCCTTCCGCGATCAGCGGGCGCAGCGCGTATTGGCCGGTTGCGGCGTTGCAGCCCGTGCCCGCCACAAGGCGCGCGGCGCGGATCTCGTCGCGGTAGAATTCGGTCAGGCCATAGACAGCCTCGGCCTGGCATTCCAGTGCCGCATGGTCATTGCCATACCAGCGCTTGTATTCCGCAGGGTCGCGCAGCCGGAAATCGGCGGACAGGTCCACGATCTTCAGCGACTTCGGCAGGTCGCGGATCACCTCTTGCGAGGTGGCATGCGGCAGCGCGCAAAAGCACAAATCGACGCCGGAGAAATCAATCTCCTCGATCTTCTGAAGCACCGGCAGATCAAGGTGGCGCAGATGCGGGAACACATCGGCCATGGCCTGCCCGGCCTTGGAATTGGCGCCCATCGCGGTGATGCGCATGTTGGGATGGGTCGCGATCAGGCGAACAAGTTCCGCCCCCGTATAGCCCGAAGCCCCCAGAATCGCGATGTTATGCGTCATGTCGTCTGTCCTTATGCGCACCGGCGCGATGGCCTGATGCTATGTGTATCATCATTCGCATGAGAAGCGGAAACCTTGACCGGGATCAACCAGCCGACCGAAAGGTGATCTGTCGTCGCAGGAATTGCGTCGCACGGTCCGACACGCGGCGCGGATCGCCCGTTGTCAGAAACACATCCTCCTGCCCGCTGCCCAGCATCTCGGGACGGCGCGCAAGGTAGTCGGCAAGGCTTTCGGCCACCAGATTCGCCTGGCTGTAGACCTGGACACCATCCCCCAGCGCGTCCTGAAAGACCTGCTGCATCAACGGGTAATGGGTGCAGCCCAGGATCGCGGCCTCGGGGCGTGGCATCTTGCGCTTGAGCGCGTCCACATGGCTGCGTACCAGCGCCTCGGCCAGGATCATGTCGCCATCCTCGATCGCATCGACAACGCCGCCGCAGGCCTGCGCCTCGACATCGACGCCGATGGCGCGAAAGGCCAGTTCGCGCTGAAAGGCGCGGCTGGCCACGGTGGCGGGGGTGGCGAACAGGGCCACATGTTTCACGGCCACTTCGCGCGGAGGCGAGTTGTCGCCCCATTGCCGTTCGGTCAGCGCCTCGATCAGCGGCACGAAGACGCCCAGAACCCGCTTGCCGGGCGGCACGCCCGCCTCCTGCATCCGGCGCAGGGCGGCGGCGCTGGCGGTGTTGCAGGCCAGGATCACCAGATCGCAGCCATGCAGCCACAGGTATTCCACGGCGGCCTTGGTCAGGTTGTAGACATCATCGGCATCGCGCACCCCGTAAGGTGCATGGGCATTGTCGCCGTAATAGACAAAATGCACGTCCGGAAGGCGCTTTGTCACCGCATCCAGAACGGTCAACCCGCCAAGACCACTGTCGAAAATCCCTACTGCCATGCTGCGCCCGGTGCGAGGGCGCGACGGATCACGCCCGGTGTTTCTCTTCGAACTCGAACCCGTAGTTTCCCGGTTCAAGCGGTGTCGGAGACAGCTCATACGTGGCTTTGCGCAGGAAATCCATCATTGCTTTGCTTTCGCCCTCGCGCGCCGCGATCTGGTCCGCCGGGATCGGCGCGCCGATGGCGACGCGGACCGGCGTGTCCAAGCGCTTGGCGAATTCCTTGATCAGCAGGCCCATGCGCAGCGTGTAATGCAGGTGGCTGGCGATCTGGAACAGGCGGCTGGTATGCCCGTCGAAACAGATGGGCACGACCGTCGCGCCCGATTTTGCCACCATCCGCGCCGTAAAGCCGCGCCAGCCGGGGTCCATGGGCTGCGCAAAGGGCGTGACGGCGGTCGACACCGTGCCGCCGGGGAAGACCCCGATGGCACCGCCCTGCGCCAGATAGTCCAGCGCCGTCTTGCGGGTCGAAAGGTTCAGTTGCACGGCCTCTTTCGTCTCATCGAAGGAGATGGGCAGGATCACGCGGGCCAGATCCGGCGCCTTGCAAAAGACATGATGGGCCAGGATCCGGAAATCGGGCCGCGTCCGCGCCAGGATATGGCCCAGCATCAACCCGTCGAGGATTCCGTAGGGATGGTTCGCGATCACGATCAACGGGCCATCGCGCGGGATCAGGTCCAGGCTACCCGCCACCACATCAAGGCTGAGGCCGTAGCGGTCGACCATCACCTGCCAGAAGTCGCGGCCTTGCGCGACCTCCTGCTCATAGCCTTGCGCGCGGCGGATCAGGCTGATGCGGCCGGTGGCGTTTTCCATCAGGCGGATCAGGGCGCGGCCGCTGCGGGTGCTGGCGGAATGGGCATAGCTGATGTCACGGGCGATACTGGATTGGGTGGTCACGCTGTCATGCTCCGGGCTGCGCGGGATCTTGGCGCGCAATCTGACGCGGGACTGTGACGGTTGCGTGACGGCAAGACGACAACGCCCGCCAAGGGGCGGGCGTTGCAGGGCAATTCAGGCTTGGGGACCGATCACTCGGCGGCTTGCGCCATGCCCTTGCCGGGGTCGCGGAAGGACGCCAGCAATTCCTCGCGCCGTTTCGCGGCTTTCACCTCGTTGGCCTGTTTCACCGGGCCGAAACCCCGGATCGACAGCGGCAGTTCTGCCAGCGCCACGGCGGCGTCCATGCGTTCCGGGGTGACCTTGGCCAGCACCTCGGCCATGTCGGCCTCATACTGCCTGATCAGCGCGCGCTCCATCCGGCGCTCCTCGGTGCGCCCGAAGATGTCCAGCGGCGTGCCACGCAGCATCTTGAGCTTTGTGAGAACCCGCAAGGGCCGCGCCATCCATGGCCCGAAGGTGCGTTTCATCGGGCGACCATCGGGGCCGGTCTTCGAGATGATCAGCGGCGCCAGATGGAAGGTCATGCGGAAATCACCGTCAAACTGCTCGGCCGCCTTTTCCTGCGAGGTCAGCAGAAGCCGCGCCACCTCGTATTCGTCCTTGTAGGCCAGAAGCTTGTGATAGCCCTTGGCGACCGCCTCTTTCAGACGCGGATCGCTGATGCCGTCGACCATCTTGCGATAGCGTTTCGCCAGCCGCTTGCCCTGATAGGCGACAAGGTGATCCGTGCGGAAGGCGATCCTGTCTTCCAGCGATTTCGGAAGTTCGATCACCTTGGGCTTGAGCATGCCTGCCGCCTGATCGGGATGAAGCGCGGCCCAGCGACCCAGTTCGAAGGCGCGCTGGTTCTTTTCGACCGCCGCACCGTTCAGCTTGATCGCATGCACGATTGCCTCATGGCTCAGCGGGATCAGCCCGCGCTGCCATGCGGCCCCGAACAGCATCATGTTCGAAAAGATCGAGTCGCCCAGCGTCACGCGCGCCAGTTCTGATGCGTCGAACAGCATCACCCGGTCCTGCAACCGCGCCTCCAGCGCCAGCGCAAGACGGTCGGAAGGCAGCGAGAATTCGGTGTTGCGGGTGAAATCGCCGGTGATGATCTCGTGGCTGTTGACCACCGCGCCCGTGCGGCCCGTGCGGGTCAGGCCCAGCGTCTTGGCCCCGGCCGACACGACCAGATCGCCACCGATCAGGGCATCTGCCTCACCCGTGGCCACGCGCACGGCGCTGATGTCATCGGGCTGTTCCGCGATACGGCAATGGATATGCACCGCGCCACCCTTCTGGGCGAGGCCGGCCATTTCCATCATGCCCGCCCCCTTGCCGTCGATCTGCGCGGCCTGCGCCAGCACCGCACCGATGGTGACGACACCGGTGCCACCAACCCCGGTGATCACCACGTTGAAGGTGCCGTTGATGGCGGGCAGCACGGGCAGGGCCATGTCGGGCAGGTCCACCGCCGCGGTTGCCGCTTTCTTGGGCGTGGCCCCTTCCAGCGTCACGAAGGACGGGCAGAACCCCTTGAGGCAGCTGAAATCCTTGTTGCAGCTGGATTGGTCGATCGCCCGCTTGCGGCCCAGTTCGGTTTCCACCGGCACGATGGACACGCAGTTCGACTGCACGCCGCAATCGCCGCAGCCTTCGCAGACATCGGTATTGATGAAGACGCGCTTGTCGGGATCGGGGAACTTGCCCCGCTTGCGGCGGCGGCGCTTTTCGGCGGCGCAGGTCTGCACATAGACGATGGCGGACACGCCTTTCAGCGTGGCGTATTTCTCCTGCACGGTCTGCAGATCGGCGCGTTCGTGCTTTTCGACATTGGCCGGGAAGCTGGACAGGTCCACCTCTTCCTTTTCGTCATAGACCACGGCGACATTGGGCACGCCCATGGCCTTCAGTTCGGCCACGATCCGCTGCGCGGAGAGGCCCCCCTCGTTGCCCTGCCCGCCCGTCATGGCGACCGCGTCGTTGAACAGGATCTTGTAGGTGATGTTCACATCCGAGGCGAGGGCCGCGCGGATCGCCTGGATACCGGAATGGTTATAGGTGCCGTCGCCGAGGTTCTGGAACACGTGATCGCGGGTCGAGAATTTCGCCTCGCCGATCCAGTTTGCGCCTTCGCCGCCCATATGGGTCGCGCCGATGGTGGAGCGATCCATCCACTGCACCATGTAGTGACAGCCGATACCGGCATAGGCGCGGCTGCCTTCGGGCACCTTGGTCGAGGTGTTGTGCGGGCAGCCCGAGCAGAAATAGGGCAGACGCGAGGCCAGTTCCTGCGCGTTGTCATTGCGCCGCGCATCGGCCAATGCGGACAGGCCCGCCTTGATGCCGTCAGTGCTGCGCCCTTCGTCGATCAGGATGCCGCCCAGTTTTTCGGCGATCATGATCGGGTCCAGCGCGCCGCGCGTCGGGAACAGTTCCTCGCCATGCATGGACCCTGCCCCGCCGCCCTTGTGCCAGCCCCAGACGCGGCGGCCATGGCGGTCGTCGAAGATAGCTTCCTTGATCTGCACCTCGATCAGCTTGCGCTTTTCCTCGACCACGACGATCAGGTCCAGCCCTTCGGCCCAGTCGTGAAAGCCCTTCATGTCCAGCGGGAAGGTCTGGCCGATCTTGTAGGTCGTGATGCCAAGGCGTTCCGCCTCGGCCGCGTCGATGTTCAGCAGGGCCAGCGCATGCACAAGGTCCAGCCAGTTCTTGCCAGCGGCGACGAAACCGATCTTCGCACCGGGCTTGCCCCAGATGCGCTTGTCCATCTTGTTCGCGTGTGAAAACGCCTCGGCGGCGAAACGCTTGTGATCGATCATCCGCGCTTCCTGCGCGTGGGGCGTGTCGATCAGGCGAATGTTCAGACCGCCTTCGGGCATGTCGAATTCGGGGATCACCAGGCTCATGCGGTCCGGACGGCCATCCACGACCGCCGTCGCCTCGACCGTGTCCTTCATCGTCTTGAGGCCCACCCAAAGCCCCGAAAACCGGGACAGCGCATAGCCATAGACGCCGTAATCCAGGATTTCCTGCACACCTGCCGGGCTGACCACGGGCATGTAGGCATCGACCATGGCCCATTCGCTTTGATGCAGCACGGTCGAGGATTTGCCGGTGTGATCGTCACCCATCGCCATCAGCACGCCGCCATGGCGCGAGGTGCCCGCCATGTTGGCGTGGCGCATCACGTCGCCCGAACGGTCCACGCCGGGACCCTTGCCGTACCAAAGACCGAAGACCCCGTCGAACCTGCCCTCGCCGCGCAGTTCCGCCTGCTGCGCGCCCCAGAGGGCGGTTGCGGCCAGATCCTCGTTCAAGCCTTCCTCGAAGGTGACATCGGCGGCGGCCAGCTGCTTGGCGGCGCGGTTCATCTGCATGTCGACCGCCCCCAGGGGCGAGCCACGATAGCCCGTGACGAAACCGGCCGTGTTCAGCCCTGCCGCCTTGTCGCGGGCCTTCTGGATCAGCATCAGCCGCACCAGAGCCTGTGTTCCATTCAGAAGGACCTGCGACTTCTCGAGGTCGAACCTGTCGTTCAGAGTGATTTCCTGCCGGGTCATCGCGCATCTCCCCATCTGAGCGATCTTGTTTTACTATAACGTGATATTAGGTCACAAATAATGACCTACCAAGCTATTTTTTATCAACCCTTTGGGTTATAGAAACATGGGGTCGGTCAACGGGTGGTGCTTTTGGTCTGTTTCACGCAGACGTTACTCAGGAATGGATTGTTGCGCTTATGGATTGGGACAAACTCAGAATCTTTCACGCCGTGGCCGATGCAGGCAGCCTGACCCATGCAGGCGATACGTTGCATCTGTCCCAATCCGCCGTCAGCCGGCAGATCCGCGCGCTTGAAGACAGCCTGAACACCACCCTGTTTCACCGCCATGCGCGCGGGCTGATTCTGACCGAACAGGGCGAATTGCTGTTCGAGGCGACCTCGTCGATGGCAAAGCGGCTGGAAACGGCGGCCGCGCGCATCCGCGACAGCGAGGAAGAGGTGTTTGGCGAGTTGCGCGTGACGACCACGACGGGCTTCGGCAGCCTCTGGCTGGCCCCGCGCCTGACCCGGCTCTACCAGAAATACCCCGACCTCAAGATCGATCTGATGCTGGAAGAGCGCGTGCTGGACCTGCCCATGCGCGAGGCCGATGTGGCCATCCGCATGAAAGAGCCCAGCCAGGCGGACCTGATCCGCAAGCGTCTGATGCATATCCGCATGCGGCTTTACGCATCGCCCACCTACCTGGCCAAACGCGCGGCACCCGAACGCATCGAAGATATCTCGGGCCATCGGCTGATCTGTCAGAACCCGCAGTCGGCACAGGTCGGCGCGGGGGCCAATCTGGTGCAGTTCCTGATGACGCAAGACATCCAGTCCACCCTGACGGTGAACAATTATTTCGGCGTGCTGCAGGCAGTGCTGCATGACCTGGGTATCGGCGTGCTGCCTGACTACCTGACCCATGACTTTCCCGAGCTGGTGCGAATCCTTCCCGACATCGAATCCGTCGAAGTGCCGGTGTTCCTGGCCTATCCGGAAGAACTGCGTCAGTCCAAGCGCGTCGCCGCTTTCCGCGACTTCGTGCAGGACGAGATCGTCAGTTATCGCAAACAGATGAAAGATCAGGAAGTTAGCTAACAGGTTAAGTAAGCTATGCACAAGGCGCATAGCCGCCTTGCTGTCTTGCAGCATATTTTACCTTGATCGTTCATAAAGGGATGCCTAATTCAGCAATTGACGGAGATGCTGCTTAGGCTCGCATCACCATCATACCTCCCTGTTGGACTTTGGCCGAGCTTAGTGCTCGGCCTTTTTTTATCTGACAGGCGAAAATATGCGTAGCGCGCGCCCTGACATGCCTCAGCGCTGCCGACGCAGCGCCGCCACAGATGCCTGGTCCACCGTTGCCTGGTCCACCGTTGCACGCCATGCATCCATCCACAGCCCGTCAATGCGCGCCAGACCGGCGGGATCGATATCGCCACCCTCGCGCCAATAGCGGCCCGATGGCACCCGCGCGCCCAGTGCCTGTTCGGCGCGCAATGCCGCGCGCACGGCCTGCTCGTGAACCCGCAAGGGGCGCAACTGGTCCAATGCGCCGATCCGCGCGCGCGGAAACACAAGGCGGCTCTGCTCTTCGGACAGGTTGACCACGGCGCAGCCCTGCCGCGCGGCCAGAAGCAGGATGCGCGCCGCCTTCGCCTCAAGGTTCTGCAGCGTCATGTCGGGGCGCAGCGGGTCCGCCGTGCCGGTGCCGTAGAAATGCGTATTCACCGCAACAGGATAGACCATGTCGCAACCCAGCACCGCCAGAACGCGCGGCCGGTGCCGCCACAAGGCCCAATAGGCCGCCGTGAACGCCATCGTGCCGCCCGCATAGACAACGCCGCCATAGGCATTGTTGGCGGGGATGTAATCTTGTGCCGTCACGATACTCTGTGCGGGCAAACCGTGATCAGGCCGACGGTCGACGGGAAAATCCTCGGGGTGGATCAGCGAATCCCAGTCAGGCCGCACCCGCCATGCATTGTTGATCGCCAGCACATGCCCCATGTGCGCCCGTGGCCAGGCTTGCGCCCTGATCACGTTGGGCCCGCTGCCCAGGATAGTCACAACATCCATTTTCGCCTCTGCCGTTACCTGCCGGCAGAGCGCCGACCGCCGCAAAGGTAGCGCTCTTGCCAACCCGGACGAGGTGTTTTTCGCCCCCGCGCCGCTCTTTCTGTGGCGCCCAGCCCCTTTCCCCCCGCAAAGCCTTGTCGTAAAGAGGCGGCGCAGACCTGCCCAGGGGGACTAAAGACATGCAAGACATGGTGCAAGAACCGGCCATCACGCCCGAACTGATCGCGGCGCACGGGCTCAAGCCCGACGAATACCAGCGCATCCTCGAGATCATCGGTCGCGAGCCCAGCTTCACCGAACTTGGCATCTTCTCGGCCATGTGGAACGAACACTGTTCCTACAAGTCCTCCAAGAAATGGCTGCGCACCCTGCCGACGACCGGCCCGCAGGTGATCTGCGGCCCCGGCGAGAACGCGGGCGTGGTCGATATCGGCGATGGTCAGGCCGTGGTCTTCAAGATGGAAAGCCATAACCACCCGTCGTATATCGAACCCTATCAGGGTGCGGCCACGGGCGTGGGCGGGATCCTGCGCGATGTCTTCACCATGGGCGCCCGCCCCATCGCGGCGATGAATTCGCTGTCCTTCGGGCAGCCCGATCATCCCAAGACACGGCAGCTGGTGCATGGCGTGGTCGAAGGGATCGGCGGCTATGGCAACGCATTCGGCGTGCCCACCGTGGGCGGCGAGGTGCGTTTTCATCCCGCCTATAACGGCAACTGCCTTGTGAACGCCTTCGCGGCGGGCCTCGCGGATGCCGACAAGATCTTCTATTCCGCAGCCTCCGGCGTGGGCATGCCCGTGGTTTACCTGGGTGCAAAGACCGGCCGCGACGGTGTCGGCGGCGCGACCATGGCCTCGGCGGAATTCGATGACACGATCGAGGAAAAGCGCCCCACCGTGCAGGTGGGCGATCCTTTCACCGAAAAGCGCCTGATGGAGGCCTGCATGGAGCTGATGCAGACCGGCGCCGTCATTTCCATCCAGGACATGGGGGCCGCCGGCCTGACCTGTTCGGCGGTAGAGATGGGCGACAAGGGCGATCTGGGCGTGCGGCTGGATCTGGAAAAGGTCCCCTGCCGCGAAACCGGCATGACCGCCTATGAAATGATGCTGTCCGAAAGCCAGGAACGCATGCTGATGGTCCTGCGCCCCGAGAAAGAGGCCGAAGCCAAGGCCGTCTTCGACAAATGGGACCTGGACTTTGCCATCGTCGGGGAAACAATTGCCGAGGATCGTTTCCTGATCATGCACAATAACGTCTGCAAGGCGGATCTTCCGCTCAAGGCGCTGTCGGGCACGGCCCCCGAGTATGACCGCCCCTGGGTGGAAACACCCGTCGCGGCGCCGCTTGGCGATGTGCCGGGGATCGATCCGATCGACGGGCTGAAGGCGCTGATCGGCAGCCCGAACTATGCCGCCAAACAGTGGGTCTATGAACAATACGACAGCCAGGTGATGGCCGACACCGTGCGCACGCCGGGGCTGGGCGCGGGCGTGATCCGGGTGCATGGCACCGACAAGCTGCTGGCCTTCACCTCGGACGTGACACCGCGCTATGTCTTTGCGAACCCCTTCGAGGGTGGCAAGCAGGCCGTGGCCGAAACATACCGCAACCTCACCGCGATCGGGGCCAAACCCCTGGCCACCACCGACAACCTGAACTTCGGCAACCCGGAAAAGCCGCAGATCATGGGCCAGTTCGTCGGTGCGATCAAGGGGATCGGGGCGGCCGTGTCGGCGCTGGACATGCCGATCGTCTCGGGCAACGTCAGCCTCTACAATGAAACCGATGGCAAGGGCATCCTGCCCACGCCAACGATCTGCGCCGTGGGCATCATCCCCCATATCGACCAGGCGATCCTGGGCCAGGCACGCGACGGTCATGTGGCGCTTCTGGTCGGCGACAGCCATGGCCATCTGGGTCAATCCGCCCTGCTGGCCGAAGTGTTCCACCGCGAGGAAGGCGACGCGCCCCATGTCGACCTCGAGGCCGAGCGGCGCAATGGCGAATTCATCCGCGCCAATCACGCGCTGATCCGCGCCTGCACCGACCTGTCGGACGGCGGCCTTGCCATGGCGGCCTTCGAAATGGCCGAATCCGCCGGGGTCGGCGTGCAGATCGACGTATCGGACACGCCCGCGCTGTTCGGCGAGGATCAGGCCCGCTACCTCCTGGCCTGCAACTTCGACCAGGCCGAGGCGCTGATGATCGCCGCGGGTCAGGCCGGCGTCACGATCCAGACGGTCGGAAAGTTCGGCGGCAGCACCGTCCGCTTCGGCGCGTCCGAAGCCCCGCTCGCGGACCTCGCGGCCCTCTATCGCGGCGCGTTCGAGGCGGCCCTGGGCTGACGGTCACTGCTTCTTCTTGCGTGAAATATCCTCGGGGGGATGGTTCAGCGCAGCTGAACCGGGGGGGCAGACAGCCCCCCACCCCGGCCCGAGGCCCCGATCAGGCCGCTTCGATCTTCCATTCGTGGGTCAGTGTCGCCGTCTTTTCGAACATCTTGGAGGCCGAGCAGTATTTCTCGGCCGACAGGGTCACGGCGCGTTCGACCAGCGCGGGCTTCAGGTCATGGCCGCGGATCGTGTAGACCAGCTTGACCTCGGTAAAGACCTTGGGTTCCTCGTCGGCGCGGGTGCCGACCAGTTCCACCTCGCAGCCGGTCACGCTGGCACGGGCCTTTTCCAGGATCATCACGATATCGAAGGCGGTACACCCGCCCAGGCCCAGCAGCATCATCTCCATCGGGCGCGGCCCGATGTTGCGCCCGCCCGCTTCGGGTGCGCCATCCATGACGACACCGTGGCCCGATCCTGTCTCGCCCAAAAAGGCGCGTCCGTTGATCCAGCTGACCTTGGCTTTCATGCGATCCTCCATCTGATTGCCGCGCAGCTTTGGACGATCCCGCATCGCTTGTCAAAGCGGCCAAAGCCAAGGCAAACCCTTGCGGCGCGTCCGTCAAAGGCATAAATCTGATGCAGATATAAAGGAGCATCCCACATGGCCATCGAAGCACAGGAAATCGAAGACCTGATCCGCGCGGGTTTTCCGCATGCGAAGATCACCGTCACCGATCTGGCCGGGGACGGGAACCATTACGCGGCCGAGGTGATCGACGCCTCGTTCAAGGACATGAACCGCGTGCAGCAGCAGCGCGCGGTCTATGCCACGCTGAAGGGCAAGATGGACGGGGCCAATGGCCAGCTTCATGCCCTGGCCCTGACAACCAAGGCCCCGGATTGAGCCCGGACCACCCAGACACCCGAGGCTGCGCCTCGCCTGACCAAGGACAAGACTGATGACCGACGCAACAACCCAGATCAAGGAAACCGTCACGGCCAATGACGTGGTTCTGTTCATGAAAGGCACCAAGGAAATGCCCCAGTGCGGCTTTTCCAGCCGCGTGGCGGGCGTGCTCAATTACATGGGCGTGGATTTCAAGGATGTGAACGTTCTGGCCGATGCCGACATCCGCCAGGGGATCAAGGATTTCTCGGACTGGCCGACGATTCCACAGCTTTATGTCAAAGGCGAATTCATCGGCGGCTGCGACATCGTCACCGAGATGACCCTCTCGGGCGAGCTGGACCAGCTGTTCGAGGCGAAAGGCGTCAACTACGACAAGGACGCCGCTGAAAAGATCCGCGAAGCCAACGCCTGATCGCACCGGCACCGAAAAAGCCAAAGGCCCCGCAAGGGGCCTTTTTGCCTTTGCGTGAAGGCCATTGCGATCAGCCGACCTTGTCCTCGACCGCATCGGCCAGGGCTTCGGCCCTCGCGGCCAGTTCCGACAGGGTTTCTGCGACCTCGGGCGGGATCACCGCCACCTGGATCTTCTGCGGCTCTGGCGCGGGGCGGGCTGCGAGGGCGGCAAGTTCTGCGTCCTTTTCCGCAAGTTTCGCCTCGGCCTCGCGCAGCTTGTCTTCAAGACCCGCAGTCTTGTCGGCCAGCATAAGCCCTGCCATCAGCAGCATGCGCGCCTCGGGCAGACGGCCGATCTGGCCCGCCAGCACCGAGGCTTCGGTATCCAGCATCTGCGCCGCCGAATGCAGGTAATGTTCCTCGCCATCCTGGCAGAAGACCTCGAAGGCGCGCCCGCCGATACGGATTTCCACTTCGGGCATCAGTTCGCCTCCTCTTTGTCCTGCAGCAGCGGCACAAGGGCACCCTTGATCGCCTGCACCTCGGCAAGGTCCACCTGGCGTGAGGCGCGCATGGATTCCAGCTCGGCCATCATCGACTTGTTGATCAGATGCGGCTCGCCCACACCGGCCTGGTTGGCGGCGCGCAACGCGGCATTGCTGTCCTGCAGCTGCGCATTGGCCTTGCGCAGGCGCGCCAGTTCCGCATCGAGATGCTCCATCGTCTCGCGCAGCGTGACCAGTTCCGCATCGGCACGGGTGGCTTGCGCCTCCTGCTTCTGGCGCAGGGCGCGCACCCGTTCCTCAAGCTGGGCATTGGCCAGCTTTTCCTCGGCCAGTTGCGCGCGCAGCGCCTCGATCTCATCCGCGCCCGTGGCATCGGGCGCGTCACCTGCGGGCGCAGGGGCCCCGGCGGCCTTGTCCAGGTTCTCGATTCCCTTCGCGATGCGTTCCATCGCAAAGGCGATCCTGCGTTCCAGTTCGGCGATGTCGTTCATGGTCCCACCTTTCACCCGAAATCCGCTCTCCCCGTTTCGGCCGGCCTGAACCGAATCATCGGACGGCGACCTTCGGGAAACTCTAGCAACTGGATAGGCAAAATGCGCCCCCTTTGCCACCAATGGGTTACAGCCTTCGCTTGAACTTGCGCGGCAGGCTGCTATCACACCGGCCAACGCATCCTGTCACATCGCCAGACGAAGGACCGACCACTTGGACATCACAGCCCTGCGCACCGCCCATCCCGACCACTGGATGAAAGCCGCCGCCATCCGCACCCTGACGCTGGATGCGATCCATGCCGCCAATTCGGGCCATTCCGGCATGCCCATGGGCATGGCCGACGTGGCAACGGTTCTTTATGAAAAGCACCTGAAATTCGACGCCTCGGCCCCCAACTGGCCGGACCGCGACCGTTTCATCCTGTCGGCGGGCCATGGCTCGATGCTGCTTTACGCGCTGCTGCACCTGACCGGCTATGCCGACATGACGATCGACCAGATCCGCAACTTCCGCCAGTGGGGCGCGAAAACCGCCGGCCACCCGGAATATGGCCATGCCTCGGGGATCGAGACGACGACCGGCCCGCTGGGCCAGGGCATTTCCAACGCCGTGGGTTTTGCCATGGCCGAAGAGATCCAGCGCGCGCGTTTTGGCGCTAGGATCGTGGATCACCACACCTATGTCATCGCCGGTGACGGCTGCCTGATGGAAGGCGTCAGCCAGGAGGCGATCGGCATCGCCGGGCGGCACGCCCTGTCCAAGCTGATCGTGTTCTGGGACAACAACGACATCACCATCGACGGCAAGGTGTCCCTGTCGGACCGCACCGACCAGGTCGCGCGCTTCCGCGCCTCGGGCTGGGATGTGCAGGAAATCGACGGGCATGATCCCGTGGCCATCGACGCGGCCATCACGGCGGCCAAGAAGACCGCACAGCCCTCGATGATCGCATGCAAGACGCATATCGCGCTGGGGTCCTCGGCGCAGGACACCTCCAAGGGGCATGGCGCACTGACCGATCCCAAGCTGATCGCCGACACCAAGGCCGCCTATGGCTGGAGCGCGGGCCCCTTCGAGGTCCCCGCCGACATCAAGGCCGCATGGGAGGCCATCGGCAGCCGGGGCGCGGACGCGCGCAGCGCATGGGAGGACCGCCTGGCCGCCCTCAACGGCAAGAAGCGCGACGAATTCACCCGTGCCTATGCCCGCGAAGTCCCTGCCCGCCTGTCCGCCGTGATCCGCGCGCTGAAAAAGCAGATCAGCGAAAACGCGCCTTCGGTCGCCACCCGCAAATCCAGTGAAATGGTGCTGGAAGTGGTCAATCCCGTGCTGGGCGAAACCGTGGGCGGCTCTGCCGACCTGACGGGGTCGAACAATACCAAGACGGGCGACCTGGGTGTCTTCGACATCGACAACCGCAAGGGGCGCTATGTCTATTGGGGCATTCGCGAACATGGCATGGCGGCGGCGATGAACGGCATGGCGCTGCATGGCGGCATCCGGCCCTATGGCGGCACCTTCATGTGCTTTACCGATTACGCCCGCCCCGCGATGCGCCTGGCCGCGTTGATGAAGATCCCGACCGTGTTCGTGATGACCCATGACAGCATCGGCCTGGGCGAGGATGGCCCGACCCACCAGCCGGTCGAGCATCTGGCGATCAGCCGCGCCACGCCCAACACCTGGGTGTTCCGCCCCTGCGATACGGTGGAAACCGCCGAAGCCTGGGAACTGGCGCTGACCTCGAAGGAAACCCCGTCGGTGCTGTCGCTGACGCGCCAGAACCTCAAGACGCTGCGCACCGCCCATAAATCGAAGAACCTGACCGCGCAGGGCGGCTATGTTCTGGCCGATGCAACCGGCAAGCGTCAGGCGATCCTGATGGCCACCGGCTCCGAGGTGGAAATCGCCATGGCCGCGCGCGACCTGCTGGAGGCCGAAGGCATCGGCACCCGCGTCGTGTCCATGCCCTGCTGGGAGTTGTTCGAGGAACAGGACGAGACCTATCGCCGCCGCGTCCTGCCCGCAGGTCCCGTGCGCGTGGCGGTCGAGGCCGCGATCCGCTTTGGCTGGGACCGCTGGCTGTTCGGCCAAGGCGGCAAGCGCGAGAAATCGGGCTTTGTCGGCATGCATGATTTCGGGGCCTCCGCCCCGGCCGAAGTGCTGTACGAGCAGTTCGGGATCACCGCGCAGGCAGTGGCCGACAAGGTGAAATCCCTGCTCTGACGCGGCGCGCCCGGTTTCGGGCGACGCTGTCCAGTAAATGGAAAACGATGAAAGGGCCGTTCCGCGTCAGGCGGGGCGGCCCTTTCTCGTGATGGCCGACCAAAGCGGCGCGATCACCCGTGTGACAACAGGGATCAGGATCAGACCCAGCGCCAGACCAAGCACACCGTCCATTGCCGCCGTGGCGGCCCATGTGACCGCGCCCGGCGCCTGCGGCACCATCGCGCCGATGCCCGCCGCGATGTCATGGATCAGATGCGCGGGCGCGGCAAAACCCAGCTCCTCAAGCCCGTGCAGCACGATGGAGCCACCAACCCAGAGCATCGCCGCCGTGCCGACAGTGGTCAGCCCCTTCAGAAAACCCGGCATGCCCCGCACGATGGCACGCCCCATGCCCCGCGTCAGGCCAAGGCGGCCGCGTTCGGCCATGAACAGCCCGACGTCATCTGCCTTCACGATCAGTGCCACCCCGCCATAAACGGCGATTGTGATGCCGACGCCCACGATGGCAAGCGTCGCGGCTTCGGTCCAGAAGGTGCTGACGGGGATCGCCGCCAGGGCGATGGTCATGATCTCGGCCGACAGGATGAAGTCGGTCTTGATCGCGCCGGCGACCCGCGCCTCTTCCAGGTGCAGGGGATCGCCGGTGTCCAGATCAGCCGCCACATGGGCATCCGCATGGGGAAAAAGGACATGCGCCACCTTTTCCGCGCCCTCGAAACACAGATAGGCCCCGCCCAGCATCAGAAGCGGCGTGATCAGCATGGGCGCGAAGGCCGACAGGATCAGCGCGGCCGGCAGCAGGATCAGCAGCTTGTTGCGCAACGATCCGCGCGCGATGCGCCAGACGATGGGCAATTCGCGCGCGGGCGCGAACCCGTGGACGTATTTCGGGGTCACCGCCGCATCGTCGATCACGGCGCCCGCAGCCTTGGCCCCGGCCTTGGCCGCCTGCCCCACCACGTCATCGACCGAGGCCGCGGCAACCTTGGCAATCGCCGCCACATCGTCAAGAAGCGCCAGAAGTCCGCTCATGCCTGCCTCCGTCATGGATTGGGGGTCACAGTATCAGGCAGGATGCGCAAGACAAGCCGCAGCGTTAGCGCAACCATCCACCAGCCCGAAACGGTTTGCGCTAACATGTTGATTTCAGGCATGGTTTGGCAGCAATCCGCCGCCACGGCGTCGCTTTTCACCTTTCGGGTCAGGCCGCACTTGGATATATCCCGCGCAACCACGCAAGACGCAGGAGACCCCCATGACCATCACGCTTGGCATCAACGGATTTGGCCGCATCGGCCGTTGCACCCTCATGCATATCGCGGAAAGCGCGCGGCAGGATGTGCGCGTGGTCAAGCTGAACGCGACCGGCCCGCTGGATACGGCGGCGCACCTAGTGCGCTACGACTCGGTGCATGGGCGTTTCGGCAATCCCGTGACCACCGGCGAAGGCTGGATGGATCTGGGCGCGGGCAAGATCGAGATGATGTCGACCTATGACATGGACGAGCTGGACTGGTCCGGTGTCGATGTGGTTCTGGAATGCACCGGCAATTTCAACGATGGCGCCAAGGCCAAGAAACACCTGGAGCGTGGCGCGAAGAAGGTGCTTCTGTCGGCCCCCGGCAAGAACGTGGACCGCACCGTCGTTTACGGCGTGAACCATGACGCGCTGGCGGCGGGCGAGACGATGATCTCGAACGGGTCGTGCACCACGAACTGCCTGGCGCCGCTGGCCAAGGTGCTGAACGATGCCATCGGGATCGAAAGCGGCATCATGACCACGATCCACAGCTACACGGGCGACCAGCCCACGCTGGACCGCCGCCACAAGGATCTCTATCGCGCCCGTGCGGCCGCGATGTCGATGATCCCCACCTCGACCGGTGCGGCCAAGGCCCTGGGCGAGGTGCTGCCCGAACTGAACGGCAAGCTGGACGGATCGGCCATTCGCGTGCCCACCCCCAATGTCAGCGCGGTCGATCTGACATTCGTCGCGGCCAAGGACGTGACCGTTGCCGATGTGAACGCCATCGTGGCCGAGGCCGCAGCCGGCGCGATGAAAGGCATCCTGGGCTATGATCCCGAACCCAAGGTGTCGATCGACTTCAACCATACCGAGGAAAGCTCGATCTTCGCGCCGGATCAGACCAAGGTGATGGGCAAGCGCCTTGTGCGGGTGCTGTCCTGGTATGACAACGAATGGGGCTTCTCGTGCCGCATGGCGGATGTGGCCGCCCTGATGGGTCGCCTGGGCTGATCGCCTGTCAAGGCTTGCAAGGATGCAGGGGCTGCGGCATAGCTGTCGCAGCCCCTTATCTTTCGACAGGCAACACGCAATGACGAACCAGATCGCCATCGGCCTTGGATTGTTGATCCTGACCGGTCTTGGTCTGGATGCCGCGATGCATGACGGTGCGAACCTGTTGTTCCTGTTGCGAAAGCTGGCCGAACTGATCGAATGGCTGGCTTTCTGGCGCTAGTGCCGCCGGACTTGCCCGCAGCGACAGAACGGTTACCGTGGGACCGATCCGTCACCCGAAAGGCCAAATCCATGATCCAGTTTCTTTTCGCGCTTCTTGTCATCGTGCTGCTGCTGATGGCGGGGCTGGTCTGGTTCACCTGGAACACAAAGCGCGGGGCCGAGCTGGCGATCCCGCCGCGCGGGCGCTTCATCGACCTGCCCGGCACGCGGCTGCATTACACCGATGAAGGATCGGGGCCGGCCATCGTGATGATCCACGGTCTGGGCGGGCAGATGGGCAATTTCAACATGGCGCTGACGCCGCTTCTGGTGCGCGATCACCGGGTCATCGTCATCGACCGCCCCGGCATGGGCTGGTCCAGCCGCCCCGAGGATGCCGCTGCAAATCCGCGCGCGCAGGCCGAAACCGTGGCGGCGCTGATCGATGCGCTGGGGCTGGAGCGGCCGCTGGTCGTCGGCCATTCGCTGGGCGGTGCCATCGCGCTGTGCCTGGCGATGGACCACCCGGAACGTACCCGCGGTCTTGCGCTGCTGGCACCGCTGACACAGCCGCCATCCGGCCCGATCGAGGCGTTCAAGGGGCTGGCGATCACGGGGCGGGTCAAGCTTTTCCTGACCTCTTGGCTGATGGCGATCCCGATGTCGATCAGGACGGCGCCGCAGGTCCTGGATCAGGTGTTCGGGCCGGAACCGGTGCCGGATGACTATGCAATCAAGGGCGGCGCGCTGCTGGGCCTGCGCCCCTCTTCCTTCCGCAACACCTCGCGCGATTATCTGGCCTCGGGGCGGGATCTGCGGTGGATGGCCGGGCAGTATGACAGCCTGCAGGTGCCGGTGCGCATCCTTTTCGGGGCCGAAGACCGTATCCTTGAGGCCGATTTGCATGGCCGCGCGCTGGTCGCGAAACACCCCCATATCGGGCTGGAGGTGATCGAAGGCGGGCACATGCTGCCGATCACCCGCGCGCAGGATTGCGCCCGGTTCATCCGCGAGGCGTAAACCACTCTTTCGGAGCTGCGCGCCGGGTCAGAGGGGCCGGGGTGCCTGCCCCAGCTTGGCGCGCAGGGCGACGTTCACGGCGGGGGGCACGAATTTGTGCACGTCACCGCCAAGCCGCGCGATTTCCTTGACCAGCTTGCTGGCAATCGCCTGATGCCGTGCCTCGGCCATCAGAAAGACAGTCTCGATCGAGCTGTCGAGAGCCCGGTTCATGCCGACCATCTGGAATTCATATTCGAAATCCGCAACCGCGCGCAGGCCGCGCACGATCATCTGTGCGCCCACGTCGCGGGCGCAGTCGATCAGCAGGTTCTCGAAGGGATGGGCCACGATCTCGGTGCCTGTCTCTTCCGAGAGGGCGACGCATTCCGCCTCGATCATGGCGACGCGTTCTTCAAGGGTGAAGAGCGGACCCTTGTCGCGATTGATCGCCACGCCGATCACGAGACGGTCCACAAGGGTGGCCGAGCGGCGGATGATATCGACATGCCCGTAGGTGATCGGATCGAAGGTGCCGGGATAAAGTCCGATACGCATGGGCGGGCTCCGTATTGTGGTCTTGCCGTGATTTCTGGGGGGCACGCAATATTATTGCCAAGAGGTTTGCAACCCCAAAAACCGCAGTGGCGCGGGAAAGGCCGACAGGGGCGGATGCCCCTGCCCCGCGCCTGCACCCGGTCTCAGTGGCCCATGATCATCCCTTCAAGGGCGGTCTTTTCCATCGCCAGTTCGTCGATCCGCGCCTTGACCACGTCACCGATGGTGACGATGCCGACCAGTTCCTTGCCTTCGGTCACGGGCATGTGGCGAAAGCGGCCATCGGTCATGCGTTGCAACACGTCATCCGCGCTGTCGCCGGTGCCGCAGCACGACGGGTTGCGCGTCATCATGTCCCCTACCGTCTCGGTCAGGCAGACAGCCCCGCGCAGGGCCAGCGATCGCACGATGTCACGTTCCGAAATGATCCCATCGACCGATACACCATCGCGCGACACGACCAGGCCACCGATACGCTTTTCGGCCAGGATCTGCACCGCATCGGACACGAGCGTGCCCGGCGTCACCGTGAAAACACTGTGATTACCCTTTGATTTCAGGATCTGATGTACCAGCATGGTCTCTCCTCCTCCTCAGGATGGACATGATGGGTCAAGCGTCCATCAGCGACGGGGTTCTGTCAAGAAATCAATGAGTAAGGGGACAGTCAGACCTCGGCCTCCAGCCGCGCGACCTCGCGCCGGATGCCGTCGGCCAGGGCCGCGGCAAAGCGGTTCAGCCGGTCCATGCGGCGGTCATCGGCATGGCGGATCAGGTAGAAGCTGCGCGTCAGGCTGACCTGATCGGTCAGAAGACGCACCAGACCCTTGGCCGAGGGGATGGCAAAATCATGCACGATACCCACGCCGCCCCCCTGCCGGATCCAGTTGAACTGCACCGAGACCGAATTGGAGGCCAGGGCCACGCGTTCGACCCCGATTCCGGTCAGGTAATCCAGTTCCTTGTCGAAGATCATGTCGGGGATATAGCCGACCATGCGATGACCCTGCAGATCCTCGAGCGTGGTGATCGCCGGGTTGCGGCGCAGGTAGCGGCGCGAGGCGGCCAGATGCAGGCGGTAGTCGGTGATCTTCTGCACGGTCAGACGCCCTGCCGCCGGGGGGCTGACGCCGATGGCCATGTCGGCCTCGCGCTTGGACAGGTTGAAGACGCGCGGCAGGGCCACGATCTGCACCTCAAGATCGGGATTGTCGGCCATGATCGCGGCACAGACCTGCGGCAGCAGGAAATTGGCGCAACCATCGGGCGCACCGATGCGGATCTGCCCCGACAGGGCCCCGGCCTGCCCGGCCAGTTCCTCGACCGCCGCGCCCATCGCGGCCTCGGCCCGTTCGGCATGTCCCAGAAGGCGCTGGCCCGCGTCGGTCATGGCATAGCCTTGCGGGGATTTGGCGAACAAGGGCGTACCCAGACCTTCCTCGAGCCGGGCGATGCGACGCCCCACCGTGGCCGGATCGACCTTGAGCACCCGGCCTGCAGCCGAAAGGCTTTCGGTGCGCGCCACCGCCAGAAAAATCCGCAGATCGTCCCACTGCATATCCATCGCGCCAGCCCTCCTTTGCAGAAATGCAAAACCCTTTTGGAAACTTGCCCCTTTCCGGATCAATTTTGCAAGCCTATCCTGCGCGCAGATTTAGGAGGAGTTTTCCAATGCAGGAACTGACCCATTACATCGGCGGCGCGCATGTCAAAGGCACATCGGGCCGTTTTGCCGATGTCTACAACCCCGCCACAGGCGAAGTGCAGGCAAAGGTGCCGCTGGCCAATGCCGCCGAGATGGCACATGCGGTCGAGGTTGCCGCCAAGGCGCAGCCCGCCTGGGCCGCCGTGAACCCGCAGCGCCGCGCGCGGGTGATGATGAAATTCGTGGACCTGCTGAACCGCGACATGGACAAGCTGGCCGAGGCGCTGAGCCGCGAACATGGCAAGACCCTGCCCGACGCCGCCGGTGACGTGCAGCGCGGTCTGGAAGTGGTGGAATACTGCATCGGCGCGCCGCAGCTTCTGAAGGGTGAATTCACAGACAGCGCGGGCCCCGGCATCGACATGTATTCCATGCGCCAGGCGCTGGGTGTCACCGCAGGCATCACGCCCTTCAACTTCCCGGCGATGATCCCGATGTGGATGTTCGCGCCCGCGATTGCCTGCGGCAACGCGTTCATCCTGAAGCCGTCCGAGCGTGATCCGTCCGTGCCGCTGATGCTGGCCGAGCTGATGGAAGAAGCGGGCCTGCCCAAGGGCATCCTGCAGGTCGTCAATGGCGACAAGGAAGCGGTGGATGCGATCCTGGATCATCCGGTGATCCAGTCGATCGGTTTCGTGGGGTCCACCCCGATCGCCGAATATATCTATGGGCGCGGCTGTTCCAACGGCAAGCGCGTGCAGTGCTTCGGCGGTGCGAAGAACCACATGATCATCATGCCCGACGCGGACATGGATCAGGCCGCCGATGCGCTGATCGGCGCGGGCTACGGTGCTGCGGGCGAACGCTGCATGGCGATTTCGGTGGCGGTTCCCGTGGGCGACGAAACCGCGGACCGTCTGGTCGAAAAGCTGGTCCCGCGCATCGAGGCGCTGAAGGTCGGACCCTATACCGCTGGCAAGGACGTGGATTACGGCCCCGTGGTCACGGCTGCCGCCAAGGCAAACATCCTCAAGCTGGTGGAATCCGGCGTGGAACAGGGTGCGGAACTTGTCGTCGATGGCCGGGGCTTCAACCTGCAGGGTTATGAGGACGGGTTCTTTGTCGGACCGCACCTGTTTGACCGCGTGACCAAGGACATGGACATCTACCGCAAGGAGATTTTCGGCCCGGTGCTGTCCGTGGTGCGCGCGCAATCCTACGAGGAAGCGCTGGGTCTGGCGATGGACCATGAATACGGCAACGGAACCGCGATCTTCACCCGCGACGGCGATGCGGCGCGCGATTTCGCCAACCGTGTCAACGTGGGCATGATCGGTGTCAACGTGCCGATCCCGGTGCCGCTGGCCTATCACACCTTCGGCGGCTGGAAGAAATCGGCCTTCGGCGACCTGAACCAGCATGGTCCCGACGCGTTCAAGTTCTACACGCGCACCAAGACCATCACCTCGCGCTGGCCGAGCGGCATCAAGGACGGTGCGGCGTTCAACTTCAAGCCGATGGATTGATCGGTTTTGCGGCCCCTGGTGTGATACACCGGGGGCCGTTTTTCTGTGCGCGGTCGGCTTTGAATATTCAGGGCAGATGCAGCGGGGCGGATCTTCCGCATGGCTGCCCTTGTCGCCCTTGCAAAACTGCTGCAACAGTTCAGAATTAAACATGTGTTCAATTCGGCCTTCTGAGGAGGAGAGACCATGGATTTCGCACTGAGCGAGGAACAAAGCGCCATCTTCGACATGGCGAAAGCCTTCGGGCAGGAACATATCGCGCCCCATGCCCGCGCCTGGGAAGCGGCGGGCACGATCCCCAAGGAACTGTGGCCCGAGATCGGCGCGCTGGGGTTTGGCGGGCTCTACGTCTCCGAAGAATCGGGTGGCGCGGGGCTGAGCCGTCTGGATGCGACGCTGGTCTTCGAGGCGCTGAGCATGGCCTGCCCGTCCGTCGCGGCCTTCCTGTCGATCCACAACATGTGCGCGCGGATGCTGGACAGTTTCGGGTCGGACGACCTGAAGGCGCGCTACATGCCGCAGGTGCTGAGCATGGAGACTGTGCTGTCCTATTGCCTGACCGAGCCGGGATCGGGGTCGGATGCGGCCGCCCTCAAGACACGCGCGGCGCGGACCAATGAGGGATATGTGCTGAACGGGACCAAGGCCTTCATCTCGGGTGGCGGCTATTCCGACGCCTATGTGGTGATGGTGCGCACGGGCGAGGACGGGCCAAAGGGTGTCTCGACGGTGATCGTGGAGGATGGCGCCAAGGGGCTGAGCTTTGGCGGGCTTGAGGACAAGATGGGATGGCGCAGCCAGCCCACGCGGCAGGTGCAGTTCGACGATTGCCTTGTCAGCGCCGACAACCTGGTGGGCGAGGAAGGCCGCGGTTTCACCTATGCCATGAAGGGTCTGGACGGCGGGCGGCTGAACATCGCGGCCTGTTCGCTGGGGGCGGCACAGCAGGCGCTGGACATGACGCTGGCCTATATGGGCGAGCGCAAGGCCTTCGGCAAACCGATCGACCAGTTCCAGGCGCTGCAATTCCGGCTGGCCGACATGGAGATCGAGTTGCAGGCTGCGCGGACCTTTCTGCAGCAGGCCGCATGGAAACTGGACACGGGCGCGCCGGATGCCACCAAGTTCTGCGCCATGGCCAAGAAATTCGTGACCGAGGCGGGGTCGCGCATCGTGAACCAGTGTCTGCAGTTGCATGGCGGCTATGGTTATCTGGCCGATTACGGCATCGAAAAGCTGGTGCGCGACCTGCGCGTCCACGAGATCCTTGAGGGCACGAACGAGATCATGCGCCTGATCGTGTCGCGCCAGATGCTGGCCGACAGATGAGCGAGATCGACATCAGGATCGAGGGATGCGCGGGGCGGATCACGCTGAACCGGCCTGCCGCGCTGAATGCCGCGACCTATGACATGGTGCGCGCGGTCGAGGTGGCGCTGGACCGGTGGCGCGACGATCCCGCCGTGGCGCTGGTGGTGATGGATGCGGCGGGCGACAAGGCCTTTTGTGCAGGTGGCGACATTGCCGATCTTTATGCCAGCGGAAAGGCGGGCGATTTCGCCTATGGGCAGAGGTTCTGGGCCGATGAATACCGGCTGAACGCCAAGCTTGCCGAATATCCCAAGCCCATCGTCAGCCTGATGCAGGGCTTTACCATGGGGGGCGGCGTGGGCCTTGGCTGTCACGCCAGCCACCGCGTCGTGGGCGAGACCAGCCGCATCGCCATGCCCGAATGCGGCATCGGGCTGGTGCCGGATGTGGGGGGATCGCTGCTGCTGGCGCGCGCGCCGGGGCGGCTGGGCGAATACCTGGGGTTGACCGCCGCGCGGATGGACGCGGACGATGCGATCCGCGCGGGCTTTGCCGATCATTACGTGCCGCAGGCAGATTGGGCCGCGCTGATTGCCGATCTGTGCGACACCGGGGATGCGGGTGCTGTGGCGCGGGCCGGCAAGACGCCGCCGCAGGGTCCGCTGAGCGGGCTGCAGGATCAGATCGACCGGCATTTCGCCCATGCCGGGCTGACGGCCGTGGTGGACAGCCTGCGCACCGATGACAGCGCCTTTGCCGCCGACACGCTGAAAGCGGTGGCGCGCAATTCGCCGCTGTCGATGGCCTGCACGCTGGACATGCTGGCGCGCCTGCGCGCGCCTGACACGACGATCCGCGATGCGCTGGACCTGGAATACCGCTTTACCGCCCGCGCGATGGAGCATGGCGATTTCCTGGAAGGGATCCGCGCGGCGATCATCGACAAGGACCGCAAGCCGGTCTGGAAACATGCAATCGAAACCTTGCCCGAAACGGCCGTGTCAGAGATGCTGGCACCGCTGGGCAAGGATGCACTCAGCCTCTGAAAGGACCATGACATGAAGATCGGATTTATCGGGCTTGGCAATATGGGCGCGCCGATGGCGGCCAACCTGGTCAAGGCGGGGCATGAGGTGACGGGTTTCGACACGGCCGGTGTGACGGTTGCGGGTGTCACCACGGCGGCATCGGCTGCAGCCGCCGCGACGGGTGCCGATGTGGTGATCACCATGCTGCCCAATGGCGCGATCCTGCGCGCCGTCGCGGCCGAGGTGATCCCGGCGATGACCAAGGGCGCGGCGCTGGTCGATTGTTCGACCGTCGATGTGGACAGCGCCCGCGCGGTGGCCGCAGAGGCCGAGGCCGCAGGGTTGCTGGCGGTCGATGCGCCCGTGTCGGGCGGCACTGGCGGGGCCACGGCGGGCACGCTGACCTTCATGGCGGGCGGGTCCGAGGCGGCATTCGCCAAAGCCAAGCCCCTGTTCGACATCATGGGCCAGAAGGCCGTGCATTGCGGCGACGCGGGCGCAGGCCAGGCCGCCAAGATCTGCAACAACATGATCCTTGGTGTCACCATGATCGCAACCTGCGAAGCCTTCGCGCTGGCCGACAAGCTGGGGCTGGACCGGCAGAAGATGTTCGACGTTGTGTCCACGTCATCGGGTTATAGCTGGACGATGAATGCCTATTGCCCTGCCCCCGGTGTGGGCCCGCAAAGCCCTGCCGACAACGACTACAAGCCCGGTTTCGCGGCGGAACTGATGCTCAAGGACCTGCGGCTGTCGCAGCAGGCGGCGGAATCGGCGGATGCCGATACGCCCATGGGCCAGGCGGCGGCGGCGCTTTATGCGCAATTCGTCGAGGCCGAGGATGGCCGCGGCATGGATTTCAGCGCCATGCTGCCCCGGTTCGAAAAACGCGGCCGCAGTTGAGCTGGCTTGACGAGGCCCCTGCCCTTGACGGGCTTGATCCGCGCGACCGCAAACGGCTTGGGGTGCTGCATCCCGTGGACCTTCCTGCCGGCGCGGTGATCTTCCGCCCCGGCGATGCCGCGCAGGGCTATGCGGTGGTGCTGTCGGGACAGGTCGATGTGTCGCTGACCGGGGCCTCGGGGCGCGAGATGCTGCTGTATTCGGTGGCGCCGGGGCAAAGCTGCGTGCAGACCACCTTTGGCCTGCTGTCGGACGCCGAATACTCGGCCGAGGCCGAAACCGTACGCGACACCCGTCTGGTCGTGATCCCGCGAACGCTGTTCCTTGATCTGCTGGATACATCCGCACCCTTCAGATCGCTGGTCTTCGGTGCCTTCGCGGACCGGATGGCGGGGATGCTGAAACTGGTGGAAACCGTCGCCTTCACCCGTGCGGAATGCAGGCTGGCGGCGCGGCTGCTGGCCCTGTCCGAGGCCGGGCCCGTCCATGCCACACATAGCGAACTGGCTGCACAGGCGGGCACCGCCCGCGAGGTGGTCAGCCGCAGGCTGGATGCCTGGGCGCGCAAGGGCTGGGTGCGCACGGCGCGTGGCCAGGTCGAGGTGATCGACCGCGCGGCCCTGTCGGACCTTGCGCATGCGGAGATGTGACTCCGTCACAGACGCAAGTAACAACTCGGGATATTGTCAGGTCATGACCAACCAATGGAGGACGTCATGACCAAGAATGTCGGCGGCATCGACCGCATCGCCCGCATCGTTCTGGGGCTCGCGCTCCTGATCGGTTTCGCTTTCAATTCGGACGGCGCCTATAGCTGGTTGTACCTGCTGGGCATCGTGCCGCTGGCGACCGGCCTGATCGGCTGGTGCCCGCCCTATTCGTTGCTGGGCATCAACACCTGCTCGGTGAAGAAGTGACCCTTTGAGGGGGATCGCCTGCGCGGGAAATCGCGCAGGTGCGTCCGACAGGGTTTGAGAACAGCCGCCGGTGACTATCTTCCACCAAAGGAGAGTCACCATGACACGGCATCTGACACTGACATGCGCGACCCTTGCGATTGCCTTGCCCATCGCGGCAATGGCGGGGCCGATCACCGGTCTTGCGCCTTTGGCAACGGGCAGCGCCCCTGTTCACGCCGCAGCGGGCAGTTGCCCGCCGGGACTGGCCAGGAAAAACCCGCCCTGCGTTCCGCCGGGGCAAGCCAGGCAGGCTTACCGGATCGGCGATCCGCTGCCGGACGGGTTCATCCTAATCCGCACGCCATCGCGTTACGGGCTGGATCCGCGCCGCACCTATTACGAGCGCAATGGCTATGTGATCCAGATCGACCGCCAGACAGGCAAGATCCTGAACCTTGTCGGCGCGATTGCGGATCTGTTGCAGTGAGCTGACGTTCAGGACGGCGCGCAAAGCGCCGTGATCGCCTGCGCGTTCCTGTCCACGATGCGGCGGCCTGCATCTATGGCCTCTCCGGCGCGGTGCATTTCCATCAACGAGATCTGGCCCAGTTCCATGCTCAGCGTCAGATGCGCGGGGTCCGTTGCGGCGCGCGTCTTGCGGACGAATTCGGTCATGATGTCGATCGAGACCGAGACGACCTCGGCATAGTTGGGCGACAGGGGTGTGTGGCCGTTTTCGGCCTCGTTGCCGGTCAGCATGTCCTGCAGGGGCGACACGATATGTGTCAGCACCGGTTTCTGGGACAATTGTTCCCAGAAGCTTTCACCGCCTTGCGGCTGCCGCCAAAGCGCGTTTTCCGGTTTCGCATTCGGATTGACCGCGATGGTCAGATCGGCGCCAAGGGCCCGGCAGGCCGAGGTCGGCACCGGGTTGGTCAGCCCCCCGTCCAGCAGCCATTTGCCATCGTGCCAATAGGGGCTAAGGACGCCGGGGATCGATACCGAGCCGCGTACCGCGTGATGCACCGATCCGTGTTGCAGCCAGACCTCGCGCCCCGAAGTCATGTCGGTGGCAACGACGATCAAGGGATGTTTCAGCTCGGCGAAGGTGTCGGGCACGCCAAGATCGGTCAGGACTTGCGTCACGACGCTGCCGCGCATCAACCCGCCGCCGCTAAAGCTGAAATCCATCTTCGACAGGATATCGGCACGGGTTTGCGCGCGCGCCCAGCCTTCCATCTCGTCCAGGCAATCGGCAGCCCAGACCGCCCCGATCAGCGCGCCCATCGAGGTGCCCGCCACCACATCAGGCCGGATGCCCATGTCACGCAGGGCCAGCAGGACGCCCACATGCGCCCAGCCCCGCGCCCCGCCCGACCCGAGTGCAAGGCCCAGGCGCATCCGCCCTACTCCGCCGCGACGCGGGCGCCGGACAACATCGGCTTGAGGTAGCGCCCGGTGTGGCTGCGGGGTTCCTCGGCCACCTCTTCGGGGGTGCCTGTGGCGACCAGTTCGCCGCCGCCATCGCCGCCTTCGGGGCCGATGTCGATGATCCAGTCGGCGGTTTTCACCACGTCGAGGTTATGTTCGATCACGATCACCGTGTTGCCCTGATCGACCAGCTCGTGCAGCACTTCCAAGAGCTTGCGCACGTCTTCGAAGTGCAGACCGGTTGTGGGCTCGTCCAGAATGTAGAGCGTGCGGCCCGTTGAGCGTTTCGCCAGTTCCTTGGACAGCTTCACGCGCTGCGCCTCGCCGCCCGACAGGGTCGTGGCCTGCTGGCCAACCTTGATATAGCCCAGCCCCACGCGCATCAGCGCGTCCATCTTCTCGCGGATGGAGGGCACCGCCTGAAAGAAGGTTTGTGCATCTTCCACAGTCATATCAAGCACATCGGCGATGCTTTTGCCCTTGAACTTGACCTCGAGGGTTTCGCGGTTGTAGCGCGCGCCCTTGCAGGTTTCGCAGGTGACATAGACATCGGGCAGGAAATGCATCTCGATCTTGATGACACCGTCGCCCTGGCAGGCCTCGCAGCGGCCGCCCTTGACGTTGAAGCTGAAGCGGCCGGGCTTGTAGCCGCGCGCCTTGGCCTCGGGCAGGCCCGCGAACCAGTCGCGGATCGGGGTGAAGGCGCCGGTGTAGGTTGCGGGGTTGGACCGCGGCGTGCGCCCGATGGGGCGCTGGTCGATGTCGATGACCTTGTCCAGTTGTTCCAGACCCTTGATCGTCTCGCAGGGGGCGGGCGTCTGGCGCGCACCGTTCAGCTTCATCGAGGCGGTCTTGAACAGGGTTTCGATGGTCAGGGTGGATTTGCCCCCGCCCGACACGCCCGTGACACAGACGAATTTCGCCAGCGGGAAATCCACCGTCACATCGCGCAGGTTGTTGCCGCTGGCCTTGACCACGGTGATCTTCTTCTTGTTGCCCTTGCGCCGTTCGGCGGGCACGGCAATCTGGCGCACACCTGACAGGTATTGCCCGGTCAGGCTGGCCGGATCCGCAATGATCTGTTCGGGCGTGCCATGGGCCACGACGCGGCCCCCATGCACACCCGCGCCGGGGCCGATGTCGAAGACATAATCGGCAAGGCGTATCGCCTCTTCGTCATGTTCGACGACGATCACGGTATTGCCCTGATCACGCAGGTTTTTCAGCGTGCCAAGCAGGCGGTCATTGTCGCGCTGGTGCAACCCGATGGAGGGTTCGTCGAGCACGTAGAGAACGCCCGTCAGGCCGCTGCCGATCTGGCTGGCCAGACGGATGCGCTGGCTTTCGCCGCCCGACAGCGTGCCCGCGTTGCGGCTGAGGGTCAGGTATTCCAGGCCCACGTTATTCAGGAAACCCAGACGCTCGCGGATCTCTTTCAGGATCGCGCGGGCGATCTCGTTCTTTTGCGGTGTCAGGTATTCGGGCACGGTCTGGCACCAGTCGAAAGCCTCGCGGATCGACATCTGTACCACCTGCCCCACATGCACCAGCTTGTCCGGCGCGCCCTTGGAGGGGCCGATCCGCACGGCCAGCGCCTCGGGGCGCAGGCGGAAACCGCCGCAGGCGCCGCAGGCGCGATTGTTCTGGAAGCGTTCGAATTCCTCGCGGATCCAGGCGCTGTCGGTCTCGCGGTAGCGGCGTTCCATGTTGGGGATCACCCCTTCAAAGACGCGGGACACCTGGTAGACGCGGCCCCCCTCGTCGTAGCGAAAGGCGATTTCCTCGCCTGCCGACCCATAAAGGAAGACCTGCTGCACATGTTCGGGCAGTTCTTTCCACTTGGCGTTCTTATCGAATTCGTAATGTTTGGCGATGGCGTCGATTGTCTGGGTGAAATAGGGGCTTTTGCCCTTGCGCCATGGCGCCAGCGCGCCATCCACGATCTTGAGGTTCTGATCTGGCACGACAAGGCGTTCATCGAAGAACAGCTCGACCCCCAGACCGTCACAGGCGGGGCAAGCCCCGAAAGGCGCGTTGAAGGAAAAGAGGCGCGGCTCGATCTCGGGGATGGTGAAGCCGCTGACGGGGCAAGCGAATTTCTCGGAAAACGTGATGCGCTCGGGCTCGCCCTCGCTGGGGGCGGTCTCGAGGATGGCGATGCCGTCCGCGAGGTCCAACGCCGTGCGGAAACTGTCGGCCAGCCGGGTTTCAAGGCCGGAGCGGATCACGAGGCGGTCCACCACCACGTCAATGTCATGGCGGAATTTCTTGTCCAGCGTGGGCGGTTCGTCCAGTTCGTAGAATTGCCCGTCCACCTTGACGCGCTGGAAGCCCTGCTTGCGCAGTTCCAGGAATTCCTTGCGGTATTCGCCCTTGCGGTCGCGGATGATCGGGGCCAGCAGATAGGCGCGGGTATCCTCGGGCATGGCCATGACGCGGTCGACCATGTCCTGCACCTGCTGCGCCTCGATGGGCAGGCCGGTTTCGGGGCTGTAGGGCGTGCCGACCCGCGCGAAGAGCAGACGCATGTAGTCGTAGATCTCGGTGACGGTGCCCACGGTCGAGCGCGGGTTCTTGGAGGTAGTCTTCTGTTCGATCGAGATCGCAGGGCTAAGGCCGCTGATGTGATCCACATCGGGTTTCTGCATCATGTCCAGGAACTGGCGCGCATAGGCCGAAAGGCTTTCGACATAGCGGCGCTGCCCTTCGGCGTAGATCGTGTCGAAGGCCAGGCTGGATTTGCCCGACCCGGACAGGCCCGTGATCACCACCAGCTGATCGCGCGGGATGTCCACGTCGATGTTCTTGAGGTTGTGTTCCCGCGCGCCGCGTACTTCGATTTTCTTGAGATCCGCCATATGTGCCCCCGTTCAGCCCTGCATAGATAGAGGAGCCGCGCCGAGTCTCCAATGATAAGTTAAGAACAAGTCAAGAACATCGCATTTTGTTGCCAGGGTCAACAGGGCTGCGATCTTGTAAATCCGCTGCTATTTCGTGCAAACGGCACGAAAGCAGGCGGAAGTGTCACTTTAATATTCCATTTTTGGAATTTATTTGCTAGACGATCTTGACCGGTGGCGCAGGCCACCCACATTGCCTGCACGTCATACCCCGCAGAAAGGACCTGCCCCCATGTTCGGTTTCAAGCGTCAGTCTTCCCCCGCCCTGCCCATTGCCGATGCCATTGCGCGCGTCGCGGCGGGTGACATGATCCTGATCGACGTGCGTGATCATTCCGAGGTGGCGCAGACCGGCAAGGCGCGGGGTGCGCTGCATATTCCGCTGATGCGCCTGCCCATGATGGCCGATCCGCGCCATCCCGATTTCGACGCGCGGCTGGCCGGTGGCAAGCCCATCGCGCTTTACTGCGCCTCGGGTGCCCGTTCGGGGATGGCCGCTAATATCCTGCAGAAACTGGGCCATGCCGATACGCATAACCTGGGTGGTCTGCAGCACTGGGCCGCAGCGGGCGGCGCAATCGAGCGCTGATCCTCAGGTCCGGCGGGCGATAGCCCAGGACAGGATCGGAAAGTCGGGATCGTTCTCAAGATCATCGGTCGCCGGATCATGTTCCGGCGGCCACGCATCTTCAAGGTTGCGCCGCGCGGCGTGCCGGTTGCCCCATTGAAAGCTGCGGATCTCGTCAGGGTCGAAGCCGCCTTCGATCAGCAGGTTCTTCAGCCCGCGCGCCGACCAGCGCGAACAATCCACGGGCGCGCCGTGGAACGGGATCATGAAGGGCACCGCAACCCAGAAATGCCCGCCCTGTCGCAGCATCCGATAGATGTTGCGCGTGGCGGCAAAGGGGCGGTCCAGATGTTCCCAGACCTGGTTGGCGAGGATCAGGTCGAATTTCATCGGCTTGCCCGCCTCGTCGCGGATCGGCCCCGCGCAGATGTCATGCTTGGGATAGCGCAGCTGCGTGTAACTGCGGAACGTGAAGCGTTCGCCGAACTTGCCCGAGATTTCAGCCACATCCAGCGTTTCGGGCTGCAAGGCGCGGATCAGCGCCTTGCTTTCACGATAAAGAACGATGCGGTTCAAACTCGTCACGGGTCACAGGGCCTTTCGGCGATCAGAAGTGCAGCGCGCGTCCGTAGGCGTCCAGCACGGATTCGTGCATCATTTCGGACAGGGTCGGATGCGGGAAGACCGTGTTCATCAGGTCTTCCTCGGTGGTTTCCAGCGTGCGACCGATCACATAGCCCTGGATCAGTTCGGTCACTTCCGCGCCCACCATATGCGCGCCCAGCAACTCGCCCGTCCTCGCGTCGAAGACGGTCTTGATCATGCCTTCGGCCTCGCCCAGTGCGATGGCCTTGCCATTGCCGATGAAGGGGAAGCGGCCCACCTTGATTTCATGGCCCGCCGCCTTGGCCTTGGCCTCGGTCAGGCCGACGCTGGCGATCTGCGGATGGCAATAGGTGCAACCCGCGATGCTTTCGGGTTTGACGGGATGCGGGTGGCCACCCGCGATCAGCTCGGCCACCATCACACCTTCGTGGCTGGCCTTGTGCGCCAGCCAGGGCGCGCCGGCGATGTCGCCGATGGCATAAAGCCCCTCGACCCCGGTGCG
This sequence comes from Seohaeicola sp., assembly GCF_048006315.1. Lineage (GTDB taxonomy): Bacteria > Pseudomonadota > Alphaproteobacteria > Rhodobacterales > Rhodobacteraceae > Seohaeicola. Next base: position 522,939 of record NZ_CP180350.1, read on the forward strand.
GCAATAAGCATCCGTCACCACATGGGTGCGGTCGATGGTGACACCCAGGGCTTCAAGCCCCAGACCTTCTGTATTGCCGACGATGCCCACGGCGGAAATCACCGTGTCGAAGGTCATTTTCTCGACCTTTCCGCCGGTTTCGATATGCGCGGTCACGCTGCCCTTGGCGCGGTCCAGTTGCTTGACGGTGGATTTTTCAAGGATCTTCATGCCCTGCTTCTGGAAGGACTTGCGCGCAAATGTCGCGATTTCCTCGTCCTCGACGGGCAGGATGCGGTCCATCACCTCGACCACGGTCGTGTCGGCGCCAAGCGTGTTGTAGAAGCTGGCGAATTCGATGCCGATGGCGCCCGAACCGATGACCAGCAGCTTTTTCGGCATATGCGGCGGCACCAGCGCGTGACGATAGGACCAGACCAGATCGCCATCCGCCTCGAGACCAGGCAATTCGCGCGCCCGCGCGCCTGTGGCCAGCACGATGTTCGGCGCGCTCAGCTCTTCGGTGCCCTTGTCGGTCTTGACGGTCACGCGGCCTTTGGCGGGGATCGTCGCCTCGCCCATCACGACAGTGATCTTGTTCTTCTTCATCAGGTGGCCAATGCCCGAGGACAGCTGCTTGGCCACCCCGCGCGAGCGTTTCACGACCGCGTCCAGATCATAGGTGATGTTTTCGGCGCCAAGACCGAATTCCTTGGCCCGGTGCATCAGGTGGAACACTTCGGAGGACCGCAGCATCGCCTTGGTCGGGATGCAGCCCCAGTTCAGGCAGATGCCGCCAAGGTTCTCGCGTTCGACGATCACGACCTTCAGACCCAGCTGCGCCGCGCGTATCGCCGCGACATAGCCCCCCGGCCCCGCGCCGATCACGATCAGATCAAATGCTTTGGCAGACATGCGCCCCTCCGAATCCAGAAATTAGTTTGACGTTAAACTAATTTCGGCAAAGCATCAACGCGGCATATCCGCGACTGGGTTGTCCCGGTCGCGGTCATGACCTGTCTGGAAGGATCAACCGGCCTGCAATTGCCGGACGGTCTCGCCATAGCCGCCCTGATCGACATAGTCGCGTTCCGGCGCGGTCGAGGGGCGCGCAAGTGCGGCATTGCGATAGGGAAAACGGCCGAACAGGCGGATCACCTCGCGATGGGCCTTGGCATGCAACAGGTTGGACGCACCGGTTTCCGGCATCCGTTCATGCATCAGGCGCACGCAGCGTTCCTGGTCGCACAGGTTCTCGGAATGCATCAGAGGCAGGTAAAAGAACTGGCGGGCCGGTTCCGCGATCTTCAGATCCCATTTGCGGTCGATGGCGTTCTTGGCCGCGGCCAACGCGCTGCGGTCGGTTTCGAAGGCGCGGGCAGAGCCGCGGAACATGTTGCGCGGGAACTGGTCGGTCAGGATGACATAGGCAAGCGCCCCGCTGGGATAGGTCAGCCAGAGGCCATGCGCCCCTTCGACCGCTTCTTCCCATGCGCCCATGAACCTGTCGCGGATCCTCTGATCCAGCGCATCATCCGTTGCATACCAATCTGCCGGCGTCAGGTCATCCAGCCAGAATGACAACACCTCGTCCGCACTTACCATCACGCCCCTCCTCACCGTTGCCGGGATCATAAAAAGGTTACAAAACCTTCAACCAACCTGCCCAGTAAATAATTACGACAGTTTCGTCATACAATCTGATGGTTGCGGTATCAGGCCGATTTGTCGCGCTCCTGCTCGGCGTCGGCGGTGCTGATGGCATATTCGCGCGCCACATCCAGCGCGACCGAGGTCGCGGTGGGCGAAATCGGCGTATAGGTGGCGGTTTCGGATATGGCCGGCGCGCGGCGCTGGGTCATGCGATACGCGGCATAGAGCGCCAGGGAAATCAGCAGGACCGCGATCACAAGGAAGTAGCCGGGCGACCCGAAAACGCCCATCATCCACCCGGTGACAAGCGGGCCTGCAATCGCGCCAAGGCCGTTGATGAACAAAAGCCCACCCGACGCGGCCGCCATGTCGTCGCGGTCAAGAAAGTCGTTCGTATAGGCGATCAGCAGCGAATAGAGCGGGTTGCTGGTGCCGCCGACCAGAAAGGCCGCGCCCAGCAACAAGGGAAAGGACGTCCCCGCCACCATGCCCAGAAGCGCCCCAGACCCGCCAAGTGCGGCGGTCAGCAGGATCAGCATGCGCCGGTCCATCCGGTCCGACAGCCAGCCCAGCGGAAATTGCAGCATCGTCGCCCCCAGGTAGAAGGCGGTCACGAACATCGAGATTTCGGGGATGCTGAGGCCGGTCTGCGCACCGTAGACAGCGGCCATGCCGAATTGCGCGGCAAAGACACCGCCCAGCAGGAACATGCCCATGCAGCCCAGCGGCGAAACCTTGAACAGCTGGCCCAGGGTCATCGGCTTCGTGGTGTCGAAGGCCGGCGTCGGCGTGACCGACAGAAGGATCGGGGCAAAGGCGATCGAGACCAGGACCGACGGGATCACGAAAAGGATGAAACCACCGGGATCGGCCACCAGCAGGAGGCCCTGTGCGATCATGATGCCGCCGACCTGCACCAGCATGTACATCGACAGCGCCTGGCCACGTGTCTCGTTGGTGGCGGCGTTGTTCAGCCAGCTTTCGGCGGTCACATAGACCCCGCAGAAGCAGAACCCGATCACCACGCGGCAGGCCATCCAGACCCATGGGTTGGGCCAGCTGGGATAAAGGATCAGCACCGCCGAAATCAACGAGGCAAGTGCGGCGAAGACCCGCACATGGCCGACGCGGCGGATCATTTCGGGCGCAAGCTTCGATCCGCCCAGAAAGCCCACGAAATAGGCCGACATGATCATCGACATCTCGAAGGTGGAAAACCCCTCGATCTCGCCGCGCACACCCAGCAGCGTACCCTGCAAGCCATTGCCGATCATCAGCAGCAATAGCCCCAGCAGAAGCGCCCATGCATTGGACAGGAATTTCAGCATTGGGCCCTCCTTGGCAGCGCCGCACCTCGTGCCACGGGAATGTAACGGCAGGCTAACGGGGGCCTGCCTTGCCTGTCATGGACAAAAACAACTCATCCGTGTCGCGGTTCTTGTGTTGGCCCCTCACTCACATCTCAGCGCGGCGGGATCAACAGGGAGGCATCACCATAGGAGAAGAACCTGTAGCGTTCCGCCACGGCATGGGCATAGATCCGCCGGATCCTGTCCTGCCCCATCAGCGCCGAGACCAGCATCATCAGCGTGGATTTCGGCAGGTGGAAATTGGTCATCAGCGCGTCGGTCACGTGGAAGGTGAAGCCGGGATAGATGAAGATGTCGGTATCGCCCGAAAAAGGCGCGATCTGGCCGGTCGCGCGCGCCGCCGTTTCGATCAGGCGCAGCGCGGTGGTGCCCACGGGGATGATCCGGCCACCCGCTGCCCGTGTCGCGGCAATCTCGGCGGCGGCGGTCGCGCTGACCTCGCCCCATTCGGCATGCATGCGGTGGGTGGTCACGTCATCGACCTTGACCGGCAGGAAGGTGCCCGCCCCCACATGCAGCGTCACATGGGTGAACTGCACGCCCATCGCGGCCAGCGCCGCAAGCAGCGGCTCGTCGAAATGCAGGGAGGCCGTGGGCGCGGCCACGGCCCCCGACCGTTTGGCCCAGACCGTCTGGTAATCTTCCTTGTCCTGCGCATCCGCCGCGCGGCGCGCGGCGATGTAGGGAGGAAGCGGCATCGCCCCCGCCTCGGCCAGGGCTGCGTCGAAATCGGGGCCGGTCAGGTTGAAGGACAAAAGGCCCTGCCCGTCCTCGCGCCCTTCGAGCACGGCGGAAAGATCATCCGAGAACACGACCGTCTCGCCCTCGCGCAGCTTTTTCAGCGGCTTGATCAGCGCGGACCAAAGCCCGCCGGGGCGCGGCTCCAGCAGCGTGACCTCGATCCGGGCCGAGGTATCGCCCGCCTCGCCATGCCGGTGGCGCTGCCCGAACAGGCGCGCGGGGATCACCCGCGTGTCGTTCAGGATCAACCTGTCGCCCGGCCGCAGCCATGTCGTCAGATCGCGCACATGGGCGTCATGGAAGGCATCGCCATCGGCCACCAGAAGCCGGGCGGCGCTGCGGGGCTTGACCGGGCGCGTGGCGATCAGGTCATCGGGCAGGTCGAAGTCGAAATCGGACAGGTGCATGGGCGGTCTCGTGCTGGGCATGGGCAGGGTGGTCGCCTGAGGCGGCTGACGGTCTTGGGGCAGATAGACATAGCGCCCCCGACCTGCAACTACCCAAGATGCCTCAGGGGGTGGCATCGGGCGCGGGGCGGCGGAACACCTCGCGCAGGAAGCCCGGCGCCAGTGCGGACAGCGGGTTCAACTGGACCTGCGGGTTCTCGGGCGTGCCGCGCAGACGGTAGGTGAAGCCGATCAGCCCCTCGCCCTTGCGGGTCAGCAGCGATCCGATCCCGTTGATCATGTAGACCGGGGAAAACACGCCCTGGAATTCCATCTGCTTGCGCGCGACATCATATATACCGTCCATCGACACCCCCAGCGAGGCCCCCACGGCCGAGCCGGAGCGCAGCACGACCCGGTCGGGCGTCAGCAGGAAATCGGCCTCGACCTCGGCAAAGTGAAGCCCCGCTCCGTTCATCTGCTCCAGAAGGCCAACCACGCTGACGGCGTTGATCAGCGCGGCCAGCGCCGGTGCATCGCGCAGGCGCAGGTTGTCCACCCGCAGCGTGCCGTCGTAACTGCCGGGTGCCGCGGCGGGGCGCAGTGTCATGTCCAGCGTGCCGTCGCGGGCCTGGGGCAACAACCCGGCGGCGGCGATCACGCGGCCAGCCGTATCGGACTGGATGCGGAAGGCGCTGCGCCCGTTCATCGGCACCACGCGACCGACGACTTCGGCCTCGCCGTTCACGCTGCCGCGGAAATTGCCATCCAGCCCGCCATTGGTGTTGAAATCGCCGCGAAAGCCCGTCAGCGCGATACCTTCCGTGATGACCAGCCGATCCAGCGCCACGCGCAGCGGTCCCCCGGACTGGGCGCTGCCCGCATCCGATCCGCCAAGGGTGCTGCGCCGCATGTCGGCGGTGCCGCCGGTCACGGCGATCGCGGGCACACGTCCCGCCCCGCGTCCCGTCAGGGTCACGGGGGCATCCAGCCAGTCACCGGCGCGCACACGGTCCAGACGCGCGGTGCCCAGTTGCCCCTCGGGCGTAAGCTCAATCGCCCCGGTCAGGTTCATGCCCGGCGCCTCAAGCGCGATCCGGTCCACCGCCACTGGCGTGCCAAGGCTGCCGCGCACCTCGAGCTTGCCACGGCTGGCGCGCGGCAGGCTCCAGCCCAGGGGCGGCACCGAAAGACCAAGACCCGCCAGGTCAGAGGTCAGGTTGAAACGCGGCGTGCCGTCGCGCGACAGGTCCAGCGCGATCTGCCCTTGGGCCGCACCGCTGAAGGTTCCGGGCGGCAGATCCAGCCTGAATTCATCCGCGAAGGCCTGCGACAGGGTGACAGTGCCCCTGACCTGGCTTTCACCGCGCGTATTGTCCTTCAGCGTGGTGCTCCATGTCGCGTCGAAAGGCACATCGCCCAGCAGGCCCTTGCCCCCGATGCTGAGGCTGGTGGTATCGGCCCTAAGGTCCAGCGCCGCGGCGCGCAGGGTCCGGCCCGGCATGATCTGCGTGCTTTGCACATCGCGCAGACGTGCGGTCACGGCAAAGCGCAGATCCGAAGGCGCCATGGGGCGGATCAGCGGCAGGTCGATCAGGGCCGTCACCTCGGCCTGCCCATCGGCAAGGTCCACCGCGCGGCCCGCCTTTTCGATGAGCCGCAGATTGGGACTGTCCAGCATGGACAGCCCCGCCGTGATGCTGCCCTGCCCCACCAGCCGCACCTGCGCCCGGGCCGGGCGCTGGCGCACGTCGGGAATGATGAAACTGGTGCCCGCCAGATCAAGCGTACCGCCAGCCGGAGGGGTCACACGGCCACGGGTCGCACTGACCACGAAACGGTTTCCGGTCAGGCTGGCCTGACCCGCGGCATCGGTCAGCAGCGGCATGTCGCGCGCATAGGTCACATTCGCCCCGTCGAAACCGAACCCGAGGTACAGCTTGTCCTCGCCGCCCGGATTGCGCCGCCATCCCAGCTGGATATCGTGCAGACGCGCGCTGTGCAGGTTCTCGGCCACCCAGTTGCGGGTGTTGGGCACAACGCGTTCGGGCCAGAGTTGCAGCACGCGTTCCGGCAGGACGGCATCCATGCTGCCGTTGACGGCCACTTTCCAGCCATCCGACGTGATGCCGACCTGCCCGTCCAGCAGCAGCCTTTGACCCCGGTCGAACAGGGTCAACTGCCCCAGCGACAGGCGGAACGGCTCGAGGTCGAGGCGCAGGTCCAGCAGCGCCTCTTCCAGTTCGACGGGGGTTTCGTAAAGATCCGCCGGGTCGGCAATGATGTCACTGATGCGAAACTGCCCCAGCAGGCTGGCGGGCCAGCCATCCTGCAGCGCGGCGATGGTGGCATGTCCTTCGGCGCGGGCCGTGATCCATTTGCTGCGCACCGACAGGTCATCGAAGGCCAGCTGTCCGGTTTGCGGGGTGAAGGTCATGTAGGCGCGCGCGGCGTCGAAAGGGATCGGGGCCGCCTCGTCGCTGGGCTGCACCACGCCCTGGCCGATCTGCAGCGCCACGCTCAGCGGGCCGGGGGTGCCGGCCTCATCGACGCTGACCCGCATCGCACCCGAAATGGGCGCGCGCAACACGCCAAGCCATGCCAGCGCACTGGACTGGCTGGCCAGGTCCACGGCCGTGATGTCTTCGAAGCTGAGCCCGATCTGCGCCGCCGAGGTGCCGATCCGACCGGTGTAATTCATGCTGAGCGAGGTGGCATAGTCATAGCCCGACAGCAGCGCCACATCCCCGCGCAGCCGCAGGTCATCGCCGTCGCGGCGCAGTTCCAGCCGCCCGCCATCCACCTGCCAGGCGCGGCCGGTGCGCGCATCCTCGTAGCGCAGGCCAAGGTTGTCGGCGTCGATCACCCGCAGCCCGGCAAAGCGTGGCTGTGTCAGCAGGTTGTCCAGCCCCTCGATCAGCGCGGCGGGGTTCGGCGCACGTTCCACCGGGGGCAGCGCATCGCCAAGCGCCAGGTCGAACGTGCCGTCGGCCATCCGGCGCATCGTCATCCTGAGACCGGACAGGGTCACGCGGCCCGGCTGGATCTTGCCGCGCAACAGCGCCTCGCCCGAGACGCCGACCTCGATCTCGCCCAGCGACATGATGGGCAACCCCTCGGCCGAGGCCAGCGACACGTCGCGCAGCCTGATCCGGGGCGTCCAGCCATCATCGACGATCATCACGAGGTCGGAAAACCCCAGTGTCAGCCCCGGCAGCGCCTCGGCCGCGCGGGATGCAATCCGGTCGCGCAGCCAGTCCGGGGCGACGATGGGCCGACTGACCAGCCATGACAGGGCCGTCCCCCCAAGCCCCACCAGCACCACCAGCACCATGATCGTGCGCAGGACCGACCACATCATCGAGGCGGCAAGGCCACGGCCGGCCCGCCGCGCGGGCTGTGCTGCCTGCTCGTCCGGCGTGGACGCGCCTTGCGTGTTGTCCCGATCCTGCGATGTCATCCCGATCCGGTCTGCCTGCCTGTCTGCGCCCATGGTCGGGGCATGGCTGCCCCGCCGTTGCGGCCCTGCCGCGCACGCGGCCTGACCTTGCCCCTTGTCCCCAGTTATCAACTGCCCGCAAGGCCTTGTCTTTGGTCCCGCGCTGCATTTGTGGTGAAACTTGCGCTCACCTGCCTTTATTGTCGCCTGTCACATCCTAATTTGAAATTCACAAATTCACCAACGCCGTTCACGGAAGGACACGAAAATGCTCGCACCCCAGGATCAAGCCCCGGATTTCACCTTGCCGCGCGATGGCGGCGGCACTGTCAGCCTGTCGTCCCTGCGCCCGGCCCCGGTGGTCCTGTTCTTCTATCCGCGCGACGACACGCCGGGTTGCACCACGGAAAACAAGGCCTTCTCCGACCTGCTGGACCAGTTCGCCGCCGCGGGCGTGCAGGTCTTCGGGATCTCGAAAGAGGATATCGCCAGCCATGACAAGTTCCGCGACAAGCATGGCCTGCGCGCGCCCTTGCTGTCGGATGCCGAAAGCTCGGTCTGCGAGGACTATGGGGTCTGGAAGGAAAAATCCATGTATGGCAAGAAGTTCTTCGGCATCGAGCGCAGCACCTTCCTGATCGACGGCGAGGGCCGGATCGCCAGGATCTGGGCCAAGGTCAAGGTGCCCGGCCATGCCGAAGAGGTGCTGGAAGCCGCGAAGGCGCTGTAAGCGCGTGCGACAGGACGGGCGGGAAACGAGCGGGCAGGAAAAGGACGGGCGGGGATGACGGGCAAGACATTGGCGCAGATGGCGGTCGAGGTTCTGACAACCGCCGACGGGCGCGCCAAGACCGCCCTGTCCCATGCCCATGCCGCCACCTGGCGCGCGGCGCGGGCGGCGGGGGACCCCCTGCCGATCGGGCAGGCCACGCCGCCCGACCACCCCGCGCGGCCCGCGGCGCCGGCGCTTCTGGATCCGCGCGATGTCCCGCGTCGCAAGCCCGGCAGCCCGCAGGGCCGCATCGCCATGCTGCATGCCGTGGCCCATATCGAACTGAACGCGGTCGATCTGCACTGGGACATCATCGCCCGTTTCACCGACACACCGATGCCCTTGGGTTTCTATGATGACTGGGTCAAGGCGGCGGATGAGGAATCAAAGCATTTCAACCTGATATGCGACTGTCTTGAAGCACAGGGCAGCCATTACGGCGCACTGGCCGCCCATGCCGGCATGTGGCGCGCGGCCTCGGACACCGCGGATGACATCATGGGCCGGCTTGCCGTCGTGCCCATGGTGCTGGAAGCGCGGGGCCTTGATGTGACGCCCGGCATGATCGCGCATTTCGAAAAGGCCGGGGACGGCCGCACGGTCGAGGCGCTGAACGTGATCTATGCCGAGGAAGTCAGCCATGTCGCCTATGGATCGAAGTGGTTTCACTTTCTGTGCGGACGCCACGACCTGGACCCGAAGGACGTGTTCCACGGCCTTGTCAGACGTTATTTCCACGGGCTGCTGAAGGCGCCCTTCAACGAGGAAAAGCGCGCCGAGGCGGGCCTTCCGCCCGATTTCTACTGGCCGCTGACCGAGGATATCCCCGCAGGCTGATCACGAGTCGGCGGGTTCTTGCCCATTTTCAGGCATTTGCCCATCTCGTCCGCATTCTTGCCGCAAACGTCTTGCTCCAGCGGTCAGGTCTGTTTACCACCTCTTGAGGGGTTGGCCCGGTGGGGACCAAGCGGCCGCCCTTGTGGGGATGGAACAAGGGACAGACTGGTGAGGACAAGACTGGCAATCCGGGTTCACGCGACACTCGAGCGTTGGTTTCCGGAAAGACGGCTGTTTCTGCGATCAGACACAGACACACGATTCATCCGGCTCAAGCCGGGCACGCAGCTGATCGCCTTTTCCGGCAGCGCCCTCGTGGTGGCCTGGGCAATCATCACGACAGCGATCCTGCTGATGGACAGCATCGGATCGGGCAATTTCCGCGAACAGGCCAAACGGGATCAGCGCACCTACGAGATGCGGCTGAACGTGCTGGCCTCGGAACGTGACGCGCGCGCCGCCGAGGCGTTGGCCGCGCAGGAGCGGTTCAACTCGGCCCTTGGCCAGATCTCGGTGATGCAGTCGCAATTGCTGCAATCCGAAACCCGTCGCCGCGAGATGGAGACCGGGATCGAGGTCATCCAGACCACGCTGCGCCGCACCATGCGCGAGCGCGAGGCCGCGCGGGTCGAACTGGCCGCGCTCAGGGAACAGATGGAAGGCGGCACCGGCGGGAATGGCACGGTCATGGCCTCCAGCCCCGCGGCGGGCGAGGCGATCGATTTCCTGTCCATGGCACTGGCCGAAACCGCCGCCGAGCGCGACCTTGTGCGCGCCGATGCCGAGGAGGCGCTGATCCGCGCCGACGAGATGGCCTTTGAGATCCGGCTGATGCAGGACCAGAACGACCAGATCTTCCGCCAGCTGGAAGAGGCGATGTCGGTTTCTGTCGCGCCGCTGGACAAGATGTTCCGGTCGGCCGGGCTCAACACCGATTCCATCATCAGCCAGGTGCGCCGTGGCTATTCCGGCCAGGGAGGTCCGTTGACTCCTTTGAGCTTTTCCACGCGGGGAGATGACACGATAACGCCCGACACGGAACGGGCCAACCGGATCCTCAACCAGATGGACCAGTTGAACATCTACCGCATCGCCGCCCAAAAGGCGCCCTTTGCGACGCCGGTGAAATCGGGTTTCCGCTTCACCAGCGGTTTCGGCGTGCGGCGCGACCCCAAGACGGGCGGGCGGCGCATGCATGAAGGCGTCGATTTCGCAGGCCCCGTGGGCACGCCGCTTTATGCGACGGCCGATGGCACCGTGATCCATGCGGGCTGGCAGTCGGGCTATGGCCGCCTGGTCAAGATCCGGCACGAGTTCGGAATCGAGACGCGTTTCGCCCATTTGTCCAAAATTAACGTGAGCGTCGGACAAAGGGTATCGCGCGGGGACCGTATCGGTGATATGGGAGCCTCTGGGCGTGTGACTGGCCCGCACCTGCACTACGAAGTGCGCGTGGGCGGACAGGCTGTCAATCCAATGATCTATATCAAGGCTGCAAACGATGTTTTCTAAGAGCAAAATCAACGAGCCGGGCCCCAAGGCGCCCGAGGCCCCCAAACCGACGATGCCGGAAACCTCGGCCACTGCGCCCAATGACTTCAAGGCCAGCGCGCCGAAGCCCAAGCCGCCGGCCTCGGTGCTGTCCTCGGATCTGCACATCACGGGCAACCTCAAGACCTCGGGCGATATCCAGGTCGAAGGTTCGGTGGATGGTGACATCCGTGCGCATCTGCTGACCATCGGCGAGAGCGCGACCATCAAGGGCGAGGTTGTGGCCGATGACGTGGTGATCAACGGCCGCATCGTGGGCCGCGTGCGTGGCCTGAAGGTGCGCCTGACATCGACCGCACGGGTCGAGGGCGACATCATCCACAAGACCATCGCGATCGAATCCGGCGCGCATTTCGAAGGCTCGGTGCAGCGTCAGGACGATCCGCTGACGCCCAAGGGCAGCGCCCCTGCCCCCAAGGCCGCCGGGACCGACAGCGCAAGCTGATCGCACGCAAAGACATGAGAAAGGCGCCGCTGCATCGCAGACGGCGCCTTTTTTCTGCCCGCGACCGGGGTGTCTGCGGGGTTTTATGCCCCCGGTGACACCCTGCCTCAGGCCGCCTGTTTCCATGTCAGCGGGCTGAGGTTGACGATGCTGTCCCCGACGCCGATCATGATATCGCCGTCCTGAATATTGATCTGGAGTTTCATGGCGCGGCTGGCCAGTTTTGCCAGTGCAAGCGTGTCATCCTCGGGGAAGCTGACGACCTGTAGATTTGCAAAACGGGTGGTGCTGGTCTTGATCTTGTCCCACCACATGTCGGCGGTTCTGCCACCATAGGGATAGACGATCACCTTGCCGGCCTTGCCACAGGATTGGCGGATCACCTTTTCGCTGGGCAGCCCGAGGGCCACCCAGACATCCAGCTCGCCACTCAGGCTTTTTTGCCAGATATCCGGCTCGTCATCGGTGGACAGGCCCTTGGTCATTTCCAGATGCTCATGCGCATTGAGGGCAAAAGCGACGATCCGGATCATCAGCCGTTCATCCGTTTCGGAGGGATGTTTCGCGATGGTCAGCTTGTGCGTCTCGTAATAGTGGCGATCCATGTCAGAGACAGAGAGTTCAACCTTATAGATCGTGGCATTCTGCGCCATGTCATGTCCCAAACCTGCGAGGATGGCCATGCCTACTGCGTTTGGTGGCCCTGTGAAAGCGGATAAGACTGGGCGATGCGATAGGAGCCGTCGATCACGCCTCGAGTTCGGCATCCCAGTAGAGATAGTCCATCCAGCTTTCATGCAGGTGGTTCGGCGGGAACTTGCGGCCCATGTTGCGCAATTCCTCGGCCCCCGGCGCGCGCGGCGGTTTGCGCAGGTGCATGCCCGCATGGCGCAGGGATTTCGCACCCTTGCGCAGGTTGCACGGCGCGCAGGCAGCGACCACGTTCTGCCAGCTGGTGATACCGCCCGACGCGCGGGGCACCACGTGATCGAAGGTCAGATCACCCTTGGCACCGCAGTACTGACAGCTGAATTCGTCCCGCAGAAAAAGATTGAAGCGCGTGAAGGCCACGCGCTTCTGGGGTTTGACGTAATCCTTGAGCACCACGACCGAGGGAAGCCTGAACACCGTGCTGGGGCTTCGCACCACGTGGTCGTATTCGGCCACGATATCGACCCGGTCCAGCCAGGCCGCCTTGACCGCCTCCTGCCAGGGCCACAGCGACAGCGGGTAATAGGACAAGGGCCGGTAATCCGCGTTCAGCACCAGCGCCGGATGATTCCGCAGCATGGCCGGTTCCCTGACGAATTCTGTTCTGAAGTCTCCATTCATCTGGCGCAAAGCTCCCCTGCCCTGTCTGCCGCTACCTGGCTCCAGAGCGGGTGCACCCGCCCCGTCATGGCATGACTATATATCGTGGCACGCATCCGGCAAGCCCCATTACCTGCCCCCGCCCTGCGACAGGTAGCCCGGTCATGCAACAGGCAGATGACAGATGAAACGGTAGCCGGTCAGAGGGAAAGCTTGTCGCGCATGAAGGCCAGCGCCACCGACAGCCCATCCGGGGCGATGCCATGGGCGGTGCCCTTCATGATATGGGCGAAGACTTCGGTGAAGCCTGCATCCTGCAGCGCCTGGGCCGCCTGGGGCAGCGATTGCACCGGCACGACATCATCGGCATCGCCATGCACCAGCAAGACCGGCATGCGGCTGACAGTCTCATCCGGCAGAAGGTCGGGCTGCAGCAGGCGCCCCGAGAAGGCGATGACTCCGGCAACCGGGTCCTCGCGGCGCGGGGCCACGTGCAGCGACATCATCGAGCCCTGCGAAAAGCCCAGAAGCACCATCTGTTCAGGCAGCAGATCCTCGTCCACCAGGATACCATCCAGAAAGGCGTTCAGATCCTCGACCGCGGCCTGCATGCCGCGCGCGGCCTCTTCCTCGGAGGAGCCGTCGATCCAGGGGATCGGGAACCACTGATAGCCGAAGGGCGCACCGGCGCAGGATTCAGGCGCATCGGGCGCGACGAACAGCGTGTCGGGCAGATGTTCGCCCAAAGGGTCGGCAAGGCCCAGCAGATCGGCACCGTTGGCGCCATAGCCGTGCAGGAACACCACGACCGAGCGTGTCTCGCCCGAGAGCGCTTCGCGCCGCTGTGCATTCAATCCCCGTGTCATGCGATGCCTTCCTTCTGCTTTTGCACATGGTAGTAGGCCCAAAGCATGCGCGCTGCAACCGATCGCCACGGGCTCCAGCGTGTTGCCATCTGTCGCAACGCGGCCTCGCGCGGGCGGTCGGGCAGATCATAGAGCATCCGCGCCCCTTCCTGCAGGGCCAGATCACCGGGTGCGAAGACATCGGCGCGGCCAAGGCTGAACATGGCATAGATCTCGGCGGTCCAGACCCCGATCCCCTTGACTCCGACAAGCGTGCTGATCACCGCGTCGGTGGGGGCTTCGCGCAGCGCATCATAGTCGATGGCGGCCTCGGCCAAGGCGCGGGCATAGACCGCCTTTTGCCGGCTGAGGCCATGGGCGCGCAGCGCGACATCGGTTTGCGCGGCCACGGCTTGGGGTGTGGTGAGACCCGCCGCCTCAAGCCGGCCCCAGATCGCGCGGGCCGAGGCGACGCTGACCTGCTGGCTGACGATGGCGCTGAAAAGCTGCGCGAAACCGTCGGGGCGACGGCGCAGCGGCAAGGGGCCGGTCGCGGCATAGGCGCGGGCCATCTGCGGGTCCGCCCGGCACAGCCAATCGACCCCCTCGGCCACGCAGGCGTCCGCGCGAATGATGCGCCCGGTCATCGGAGCGCCTTTCGGGACGAATCAGGCTGTCTTGCTGTCTGTCTCATGCCGGAACACTATCCCAATGGCGGCCCGAGGCCAGTGCGGGCTGCAGATCCGGGGCAAACCGGGGGTGCCTCGAGAAAAGACCGGGCTTCCCCCGGCAGGCTGCCTGCTGGCATGTTCTTGTGCCCGACATGGTCGGTCGAAAACCAGTTTCGGAAATACATGCCCCTATCCGGGAAATATTCCCGTCCAATCCCGTTCTGCCGGGCAGTTCGGCAAACGAAACCGCTTTATTTGCGTGTTCAACGGGACGATATTCCGCACATGAGCAACATGTTCCCCCTTCCCAATGCACAATGGCCGGTGATGAGCCCCGGTTCCGTCTGGCTGTGCGGCGCAGGTCCCGGCGATCCCGGCCTTCTGACGCTGCATGCGCTGAATGCGCTGCGGCAGGCGGATGTGGTGGTCTATGACGCGCTGGTCAGCCAGCAGATCCTCGACTGGGCCCCGCAGGCGCAGCTGGAATATGCGGGCAAGCGCGGGGGTAAGCCATCGGCCCTGCAGGATGACATCACGCGGCGGCTGGTTGACCTTGCGCGGCAGGGCAAGCGGGTGCTGAGGCTGAAGGGTGGCGATCCCTTTGTCTTTGGCCGGGGCGGCGAAGAGGCGCAGACCCTGATCGGCGCGGGCATCCAGGTGCGCATCATTCCCGGCATCACGGCGGGCATCGGCGGGCTGGCCTATGCGGGCATTCCGGTGACGCATCGCACGGTCAACCAGTCGGTGACCTTCGTGACCGGCCATGACGCCACCGGCGACACACCGACCAGCCTTGACTGGGACGGGATCGCCAAGGGCAGCCAGATGATCGTGATCTACATGGGCATGAAACATGTAGGCCAGATCGCCGCCCGCCTGATCGGTGCGGGGCGCAGCCCGGACGAACCTGCAGCCGTCGTCGTCTCGGCCACCACCGCGAAACAGCAGGTGCTGGACACGACGCTGGGCCGGATGGAGGCCGATATCGCCGCATCCGGGCTGGAGCCGCCCGCGATCCTGTGCATCGGCGAAGGCGTGCGCCTGCGCGAGGGTCTGGACTGGCAGGCGCTGGCGGTGGGCCTGTCGCCCGCGCTGCGCCCCGCGATGGCCGCCTGCTAGACCGGACAGGGCGGCATTATCGCCCTTGCGGCTGAGCAGCGCGCGGTCTAGCACTTTCGCATGAGCGAAACTGCATATATCCCCGATGACGCCCGCGCCAAGCGCAACGTGATGATCCTTGTGATGGCGCAGGCCATCCTGGGATCGCAGATGCCGATGATCTTCACCATCGGCGGCCTTGCGGGGCAGTCCCTGGCCACAAACCTGTGCTGGGCGACGCTGCCGATCTCGCTGATCGTCCTGGGGTCGATGCTGGCGGCAACGCCCGTTTCCGCCATCATGCAGAAATACGGCCGCCGCACCGGGTTTCTGATCGGCACCACGGCCGGGGCCATCGGCGGGGCGGTCGGGGCCTACGGGCTTTACGTGGCCTCTTTCCCGATCTTCCTGCTGGGCAGCTTCATCACCGGCATCTACATGTCCGGCCAGGGCTTTTACCGTTTCGCCGCCGCCGATACCGCATCGGATGCCTATCGGCCCAAGGCGATTTCCTATGTCATGGCGGGCGGGCTGCTGAGTGCGGTGATCGGCCCGCAACTGGTCAAGGTGACGGCCGAGTCGATGGTCATCCCTTTCCTGGGCACCTATCTGGCGGTGATCGCGGTCAATGTGATCGGGTCGGGCCTGTTCTTCTTTCTCGATATTCCCACGCCCAAGCCGCCCGCGGCGGACGCGCCGCGCGGCCGCAGCCGGATGGAGCTGCTCAAGACGCCCGCCGTGGCCGTGGCGGTGATCTGCGCGACCGTGTCCTATGCGCTGATGAACCTTGTCATGACATCCTCGCCGCTGGCGGTGGTGGGCTGCGGCTTTGCCACCAATGACGCGGCCAATGTGGTCACCGCCCATGTTCTGGCGATGTATGCGCCCTCGTTCTTCACCGGGCATCTGATCGCGCGCTTCGGGGTGCAGCGGATCGTGGGCCTTGGCCTGCTGATCCTGGCAGGCGCCGGGGGTGTGGCGCTGATGGGGGTCGAGCTGGAGCATTTCTTTGTCGCGCTGATCCTGCTGGGGATCGGCTGGAACTTCGGCTTCATCGGCGCCACCACGATGCTGGCGGCGAACCACGCCCCGCATGAGCGGGGCCGCGTGCAGGGGATGAACGACCTGATCGTCTTCGGCGGGGTCACGATGGCGTCCCTGTCATCAGGCAGCCTGATGAACTGCTCGGGCGGCACCGCGCAGGAAGGCTGGATGGCCGTCAACATGGCGATGCTGCCCTTCCTCGTGCTGGCGACCGTCGCGCTGATCTGGCTGGCAATGCGTCCGAAAGAGGCGTGAGCCGCTAGAGGAAGCGCGCCCGCAACAGGCCCAGACGGCGCAGTGCCTCGGGTTCGGCCAACCGCCCCTCGGGGATGGCGGCGGGATCGCGCAGCGCGCGGGACAGGATACCCGCCGCGCGCCAGCCTGCCAGTTCGGCCAGACGCTCTGGCCGCGAAGGCCGCCCGCCCCCGCCGGGGCGGCGCGCCTTGTCCAGATGGGCGCGCACCAGATCCTCGAAGTGACGGGTCGTCATCTCGGGCAGCGGGTTCACCGAACGCGCCAGAAACAGCGGCACGCCCAGGAAATAGTTGGCCAATCCCGACGCCGCCCCCAGGTCGCGGGCGCGCGCTTCTTGGGTCGATCCCAGTGCGCGGGCGGCCACCCACATCAGCGTGCCGGCCGTGGCGGCCACGTAATCGGCCAGATCATCCGCCCCGGCCATGGGCAGGCGCTGCGCCTCGCGGCGGCGCGCCGCGACACAGCCCATCAACAGCGTCGCACCTGCCGGGTCCAGCACTTCCGCCAGCGGGCTTGCCACCTCGTGCCGCCGCACCGGGCCGCCGGCCGCGATTTCCTCAAGTGCGTCATGCCACCATTGCAGGCGCATCTCGGCGATCAGGGGTTCGGCGCTCATCCAGGGGGCGCGGGCGATTTCCAGGTTGAACGCATAAAGCGGGAACAGCACGCGCCGCGCCGCAACCGGCGCCGCCATGGTGGCGGCAAAGCGGTCGGGATCGCCCCGCTCGACCAGTTGGGCGCAGGCCACGATCTCTTCGGTGATCACGCGATCACCCTTGCGCGGCCAGGGGCATCGCGCAGAAGCTTCCAGTTGATCGCATCAAGCAGCGCCTCGAAGCTGGCATCGACGATGTTCGGGCTGACCCCCACGGTGGACCAGCGCCGCCCCTGCGCATCCTCGCTGTCGATGATGACGCGGGTGACGGCCTCGGTGCCGCCCTGGGTGATGCGCACCTTGAAGTCGACCAGCCGCATGTCGGCGATCACCTCGCTATAGGGGCCAAGGTCCTTGGCCAGCGCCTTGGCCAGCGCATTGACCGGGCCACGATCCGATCCCGCCTCGTCCATCAACTCGCTGACCGAGAGCTTTTTCTCGCCATCGACCTTCAGCACGACCACCGCCTCGGACAGGCTGACCATGCGGTCATACTTGTTCTTGCGCCGCTCGACCGTCACCCGGTAGCGCTTGACCTCGAAGAAATCGGGCGCGCGGCCCATCTCGGCGCGGGCCAGCAGCTCGAAACTGGCCTGGGCGGTATCGTAGGAATAGCCCTCGCCTTCCCGCAGCTTGACCAGTTCCAGGATACGGCCCAGCACTGGATCGTCGGGCGCCACGTCAAGCCCCGCCTCGGCCAGACGGCGGCGCAGGTTCGATTGGCCCGCCTGGTTCGACATCGGCACGATGCGCGTATTTCCGATGACAGCCGGATCGACATGTTCATAGGTCGCCGGATCCTTGAGGATCGCGCTGGCATGCAGCCCGGCCTTGTGCGCAAAGGCCGAGGCGCCGACATAGGCCGCCTGGCGCAGGGGCACGCGGTTCAGGATCTCGTCCAGACGGCGGCTGGCGCGGGTCAGGCCGGCCAGCGCCTCAAGCGTGACGCCGGTGTCAAAGCGGCTGGCATAGGGTTCTTTCAGCAAAAGTGTCGGGATCAGCGTCGTCAGGTTGGCATTGCCGCAGCGTTCGCCCAGGCCGTTGAGCGTGCCCTGGACCTGCCGCGCGCCCGCCTCGATGGCGGCAAGTGTCCCGGCCACGGCGGTTTCCGTGTCGTTATGGGTATGGATGCCAAGGCGGTCGCCGGGAATGCCGGCGGCGATCACCTCGGCGGTGATCCGACCGATCTCTTCGGGCAAACAGCCGCCATTGGTATCGCAGAGCACGATCCAGCGCGCGCCCGCCTGCAATGCCGCGCGCAGCACGTCCAGCGCGTAGGCTGGATTGGCACGGTAGCCGTCAAAGAAATGCTCGGCATCGAACAGCGCCTCGCGGCCCTGCGCCACCAGATGCGCGATCGAGGCGGCGATGTTTTCGCGGTTCTCGTCCAGGCTGACGCCGAGGGCGGTCGTGACGTGGAAATCATGCGCCTTGCCCACAAGACAGACAGCGCCGGTGCCCGCGTTCATCACGGCGGCCAGAACATCGTCATTGGCGGCCGAACGCCCTGCCCGTTTGGTCATGCCGAAGGCGGTCAGCCGCGCGCGGGTTTGTGGCGCCGCTTCGAAAAAGGCGCTGTCCGTGGGGTTCGCGCCCGGCCAGCCGCCTTCGATGTAATCCACGCCCAGGGCGTCCAGCATCTGCGCGATGGTGATCTTTTCGGCGGTCGAGAATTGCACGCCCTGCGTCTGCTGCCCGTCGCGCAGCGTGGTATCGTAGAGATAGAGGCGTTCACGGGTCATTGGTAGGCCTCTGCTTCTTCTTGCCGCAAATATCCGCGGGGGGAATGACCCGCAGGGTCATGGGGGGCCGCCAGCCCCCCTGCCATCGGACAGGTCATCGCAACGTGCATCATTCCAGCCCTTCCAGTCTGGCGGGATCGAAATCGGGACCAGGCACCAGTTCGACACCGGCCTTGGACATGCGCACCTCGACCCCGGCGGCCAGAAGGGCGGCTTTCAGCCGGTCCACCTGTGTGAAGTCCTTGGTTTGCATTGCGGTGTCGCGGGCCGCGGCAAGCCGATCGGACTGCGCCGACAAGTCAACCACGGGTGCTGCCGCCCATGCAGGCCCCTCAGCCTGCATCAATCCGACAAGCTGCATCGTGCCGCGCAGGGCCGCCGCATCACCCGCCAAGGCAAGCTGATGGCATTCGGATAGCACAGCATGGGTGTTCAGATCATCGCAAAGCGCTTCAATCGCGGTCTGGCTGGGGGCTGTACCGTCAGGTGCTTGCGCCGCAAGCGCATACCATTTGCGCAGGGTCGCATCGGCCTGCGCCGCCTTGTCCGCCGTCCAGTCCATCGGTTTGCGGTAATGCGTCATCAGGAAGACGTAGCGGATCACCTCGCCCGGCACGCCCTGGTCCAGCAGGTCGCGGACGGTGAAGAAATTGCCCAGGGATTTGGACATCTTCCTGCCCTCGACCAGCAGCATCTCGTTATGCATCCAGACGCTGGCAAAGCCCCCCTCGGGATGGGCGCAGCAGCTTTGGGCGATCTCGTTCTCGTGATGCGGGAATTGCAGGTCGATCCCGCCGCCGTGGATGTCGAAACTGGCGCCCAGCAGTTCCTGCGCCATGGCCGAGCATTCGATATGCCAGCCGGGGCGGCCCCTGCCCCATGGGCTGTCCCATCCGGGCAGATCGTCGCTGGAGGGTTTCCAGAGCACGAAATCCATCGGGTTGCGCTTGTAGGGCGCGATCTCGACCCGGGCGCCCGCGATCATGTCCTCGACCGTCCGGCCAGAGAGCGCGCCGTAGTTGCTGTAGCTGTCCACGGCGAAAAGCACATGGCCTTCGGCGGCATAGGCGTGGCCCTTTGCGATCAGATCCGCGATCATGGCAATCATCGCGCCGACATAGGCGGTGGCGCGGGGCATATGGGTGGGCTCCAGCGCGCCAAGCGCGCCCATGTCATCAAGATACCAGCGGATCGTTTCCTCGGTAATCTCGCCGATCGTGCGCTTGGAGTCCGCCGCCTTGGCGTTGATCTTGTCATCCACATCGGTGAAGTTTCGCACATAGGTCACGTGACCCGGCCCATAGACATGGCGCAGCAGCCGGAACAGCACATCAAAGACCACGACAGGGCGCGCATTGCCCAGATGGGCGCGGTCGTAAACGGTGGGACCGCAGACATACATCCGCACATTGTCGGGGTTCAGGGGGGAGAACACCTCTTTCCGGCGGGTCTTGGTGTTGTGCAGTTTGATGGTCGTCATCGGGTCCTCACACGCGGGTCCGCGGCGGGCTTAGCAACTTCAACTCTGGTTGGGAATAGAAGAACGCGCCGCCGGAAGGGTTCAGGCGGTAATGCAGCAAATCAGGATGATGGCACTTTCGTTCATTCCGTCACCATATCCGCTGATAAACCGCGACACAATCGCTGAATTGACAGGGCCATGCCGGCTGTGGCCTGTGGCGGCAAGCAACGAAAGAGGGCTGCCATGGAACTGTCGCACCGGATCACGCATCTTCTTGGGGATGGAGATGGGGATGATGGCTGGGGCGTGTTCTACCGTGCCCGCGCGATGAAGGCCGCGGGGCGCGACGTGATCGAGCTGACCATCGGCGAGCATGACATCCGCACCGATCCGGTGATCCTGGAGGCGATGCATGCCGCCGCGCTGGCGGGGCAAACGGGTTATGCCAGCATACCCGGCATCCCTGCGCTGCGCGATGCGGTGGCGGCACGGGTGCAGGCGCGCACGGGTGTGGCGACAACGCGGGCCAATGTGCAGATCATGCCCGGCGGTCAGGCTGCGCTTTTCGCCGCGCTGCACGCGACTGCCGATCAGGGCGACAGCGCGCTTTACGTGGAACCGGCCTATGTGACCTATCCGGGGGTGTTCCGCGCGCTGGGGCTGACACCCTGCCCTGTGCCTGCGTGGCCCGAAGACGGGTTTCAGCCGCGCGCCGCCGATCTGGACGCGGCCGCGCGGGCGGCGCATCGACCGCGTGCCTTGCTGATCAACAGCCCCAACAATCCCACGGGCGGGGTTTATGACGCGGCCACCCTGGAGGGTGTTGCGCGGGTGGTGACGGATCATGACCTTTGGCTGATCTCGGACGAGGTTTATGACACGCAGGTCTGGGAGGGCACGCATCTGAGCCCGCGCGCCATGCCCGGCATGGCCGAGCGGACGCTGGTGATCGGGTCGATGTCGAAATCCCATGCGATGACGGGCAGCCGGATCGGCTGGGTCGTGGGGCCCGAGGCGGCGGTGGCGCGACTGGCGGATCTGGCGACACATACCACCTATGGCGTGCCGGGTTTCGTGCAGGAGGCGGCGCTGTTCGCCCTCATGCAGGGCGATGCGCTGGAGGCGCAGGTGGCCGCGCCCTTCCTGCGGCGCCGCGCGCTGGCGCTGGATCTGCTGGAGCGGCAGAACATCGTCCGGGCACAGCCGCCGCAGGGCGCGATGTACCTGATGCTGGACATCCGCGCGACGGGCATGACGGGCGAGGATTTCGCGATGGCGCTGCTGGAGCAGCACGGGATCGCGGTGATGCCGGGCGAAAGCTTTGGCGCGGCGGCGGCGGGGCATCTGCGGGTGGCGATGACGGTGGCCGATGACATCTTTGTGGCCGCCCTTGCGCGATTGCTGGATTTCGCGGCCGAACGGGCGGCGCAGGCGGCGTGATCGCCACGAAAAACGGGGCCCGCGGGCCCCGTTTCGCATCAGGTCATTACCGCAGGATCATTCGATCACGGTGACCGTCTTCATCACGTCGGGCTGGCCCGTGACCATGCCGTTCTGGCCGCTACCGCGCTTGATGGCATCGACGACATCCATGCCTTCGGTGACGCGGCCGACGACGGTGTATTGCCCGTTCAGGAAATAGCCCTCGGCGAACATGATGAAGAACTGGCTGTTGGCCGAGTTCGGGTTCTGGCTGCGCGCCATGCCCACCACGCCACGATCGAACGGGATA
Source organism: Seohaeicola sp. (assembly GCF_048006315.1). Classification (GTDB taxonomy): domain Bacteria; phylum Pseudomonadota; class Alphaproteobacteria; order Rhodobacterales; family Rhodobacteraceae; genus Seohaeicola. The sequence continues at coordinate 544,927 of NZ_CP180350.1, forward strand.
TCCGAGAATTCGGCGCGCAGGTCCGGGCGGTTCGAGCCGCCCATGCCCGCGCGGGACATGTTGCCGCCCAGCTTGCCGAATTCCACATCGCCGGTCTGGGCCATGAAGCCTTCGATCACGCGGTGAAAGACCACGCCGTCATACCCGCCCTCGGCGGCGATGGCGGCGATCTGGGCCGCGTGTTCGGGGGCCACGTCGTCCAGCAGGTCGATCACGATGGTCCCGTTGGCCTCGCCCTCGACCTGGATCTGCAGCCCGGTCGCCAGGGCGGGACCGGCCAGCAGGATCAATGCGGCTGCGATCGCGTTACGCATCGGCGGCCACCTTGACGCTGATCATGCGGTCGGGGTTCGCGGGCGGCTCGCCGCGGGTGATGGCGTCGACATGTTCCATGCCGCCGATCACGCGGCCATAGACCGTGTACTGACCGTTCAGGAAATGGTTGTCCTTGAAGTTGATGAAGAACTGGCTGTTGGCCGAGTTCGGGTTCTGGCTGCGCGCCGCCCCCAGGGTGCCGCGGTCATGCGGCAGGCGCGAGAATTCGGCCGGCACATCCGGCAGGTCCGATCCGCCCGTGCCCGCGCGACGGATATTGAAGCCGTCTTCCATGTCGCCATGTTCCACATCGCCGGTCTGGGCCATGAAGCCTTCGATCACGCGGTGAAAGCAGACATTGTCATACTGGCCCGACCGCGCCAGTTCCTTCATCCGCTCGCAATGCTTGGGTGCCACGTCGGGCAGAAGCTCGATCGTGACGGTACCGCCCTTCAGCTCGATGAGGATGGTGTTCTCGGGGTCTTTGATCTCGGGCATCTGGGCCTCCTCTGATATGTTCTGGCCAGATACCTAAGGCCAGCGCGCGCGATTGCCAAGCGGGGTGTTGACGCAAGCGCGCGTTCACGCCAAGAGGTGCGCGGGCTGATCCTGAGGAGAGCGGGCATGACGTGGAAGACCCTTGATGACATGGACCTTGATGGCAAACGGGTCCTGGTGCGCGTGGATATCAACGTGCCCGTCGAAAAGGGCAAGGTGACCGACGCCACCCGGATCGAGAAGATCGCCCCCACCGTGCGCGACATCCTGAACCGCGGCGGGCGCGTGTTGCTGGTGGCGCATTTCGGCCGGCCCAAGGGCAAGGTCGTGCTGGACATGTCCTTGCGTGTCACGATCCCAGCGCTGGAAAACGTGCTGGCGCGCCATGTCACCTTTGTCGAGACCTTCGACGGGGCCGAGGCCGCCACCAATGACGTGGTGCTGCTGGAGAACATCCGCTTTCATCCCGGCGAAGAGGCCAATGATCCGGCCTTCGCGGCGGAACTGGCGGAACTGGCGCAGATCTACTGCAATGACGCCTTTTCGGCGGCGCACCGCGCCCATGCCTCGACCGAGGGGCTGGCGCATCTGATGCCGTCCTGCGCGGGACGCCAGATGGAGGCCGAGCTGCGCGCGCTGGAGGCCGCGCTGAGCACACCCAAGCGCCCGGTGGGTGCGGTCGTGGGCGGGGCGAAAGTATCGACCAAGATCGAACTGCTGGAAAACCTTGTCGAAAAGCTGGACGTGCTGATCATCGGCGGCGGCATGGCAAATACATTCCTGGCCGCACAAGGCGCGCAGCTGGGCAAATCCCTGCGCGAGCCCGATTTCGAACAGACCGCGCGCGAGATCCTGGAAAAGGCCGCGCGTACCGGTTGCCGCGTGATCCTGCCCGTCGATGGCAAGGTCGCGCGCAGCTTTGGCGCGGGTGTGCCCTTCGACGTGGTGCCGCTGACGGCAGCGACGGTTCTGGACGAGGACCAGATGGTTCTGGACGCAGGCCCGCAATCCATCGCCGCCATCTGCGCGGCCTTCGACGGGCTGTCGACGCTGATCTGGAACGGGCCGCTGGGCGCCTTCGAGATCGAACCGTTCGACGAGGCCACGATGGCGACCGCGCGCCATGCCGCCGCACTGACAACGGCGGGCCAGCTGATCACCGTCGCCGGGGGGGGCGACACGGTGGCCGCACTTCACGCGGCACGGGTGGCCGATGACTTCACCTATATCAGCACCGCGGGCGGCGCTTTCCTTGAATGGATGGAAGGCAAGACGCTGCCGGGCGTCGCCGCATTGGAGGCCAGCGCCTGAGGCGCGCGTCGCGTCTGGATATTTGAAGCAAGAAGAAGCATGCAGCCGATATTCCCGGCAATTTTCTGCTGTTTTTCGGGGTTTTTAGGTGAAATCCACCGAAAGGGGATTCACACGGCGAATCACTTGTGCCATTGTGTGACAAAGCGCCGGGTACAGGCGCAAACAGTGGCAGAGCAATGACATCCCGCACCCGTCCCGCCTTTGGCGTCATGATCTTTTTCGCGGTGGCCTTCAGCCTTGGCGCCTATTTCACCTTTGCCGCCGTGCAGGGGAACTACGGGCTGTTCCGCCGCGCCGAAGTGCAGGCGGATGCGGCAAAGCTGCGCGCCGAGCTGGAGGTGTTGCAGACGCGCATGGCGCGGATGGAAAACCTGACGCGGCGCCTGTCGGACGAATTCCTTGATCTTGACCTGCTGGACCAGCAGGCGCGCGACGTGCTGGGCCTGATGCGCAGCGACGAGATCGTGGTGCGCTGATCTTCCTTTTCATTACCTGATTGTCCCTTTCCCGACCTGCGGCCAGCGGGCGGGCAACTTTGCACTCGCATCATGGGGATGAATCCTGTATTAAATAGTTTAACGCTAAACTATATTTGCTTCCGGGAGGAGGATGCCGCATGGCCACCAGAAAAAGCCAAAAGGTTTCAAACGTTTCCGCCGACGAGCTGAAAGGCTTTTACCGCGACATGCTGCTGATCCGGCGATTCGAGGAAAAGGCCGGCCAGCTTTACGGCATGGGTCTGATCGGCGGTTTCTGCCACCTCTACATCGGACAGGAAGCAGTCGTCGTTGGGCTTGAGGCCGCGGCCGAGGAAGGCGACAAGCGCATCACATCGTACCGCGATCACGGTCACATGCTGGCCTGCGGGATGGACCCCAACGGCGTGATGGCCGAGCTGACGGGCCGCGAGGGGGGCTACTCCAAGGGCAAGGGCGGCTCGATGCACATGTTCTCGAAGGAGAAGCATTTCTACGGCGGCCACGGGATCGTGGGCGCGCAGGTGCCGCTGGGCGCGGGGCTGGCCTTTGCGGACAAGTACTTGGACAACAAGCGCGTGACCTTCGCCTATTTCGGCGATGGCGCGGCCAACCAGGGCCAGGTCTACGAGACCTTCAACATGGCGGCGCTTTGGAAACTGCCGGTGATCTTCGTGATCGAGAACAACCAGTATGCGATGGGCACGTCGCAGCAGCGTTCGACCTCTTCGGCGGAAATCTACGAGCGCGGGCACGCCTTCGGCATTCCGGGCGAGGCCGTGGACGGCATGGATGTGCTGGCCGTGAAGGCGGCGGGCGAAAAGGCCGTGGCGCACTGCCGTTCGGGTGAAGGGCCCTATATCCTCGAGATCAAGACCTATCGCTACCGCGGCCATTCGATGTCGGACCCGGCCAAGTACCGGACCCGCGAGGAAGTGCAGAAGATGCGCGACGAGAAGGACGCCATCGAACATGTGCGCGACCTGCTGCTGTCGGGCAAGCATGCGACCGAGGATGACCTGAAGGCCATCGACAAGGAAATCAAGGATATCGTGAACGCGAGCGCCGAGTTCGCCAAGGAAAGCCCCGAGCCCGCGCTGAGCGAGCTTTGGACCGATATCTATGCCGACGACGTGCCGCAGAGCGCGTAAGGGAGAAAAGACCAATGGCAACTGAAATCCTGATGCCCGCCCTGTCGCCCACGATGGAAGAGGGCACGCTGGCCAAATGGCTGGTCAAGGAAGGCGATACCGTCAAGGCCGGTGACATCCTGGCCGAGATCGAGACCGACAAGGCCACGATGGAATTCGAGGCCGTCGATGAAGGCGTGATCGGCAAGATCCTGGTGGCCGAGGGCACTGAGGGCGTGAAGGTCAACGCGGCCATCGCCCTGCTGCTGGAAGATGGCGAAAGCGCATCCGACGCGGCGGCGGCCCCGGCCAAGGCCGAGGCACCCAAGGCCGCCCCGGCACAGGCGGCTGCGGCCCCTGCCCCGGCCCCGGCAGCACCGAAGGCCGCGAAGATGCAGCCCGACTGGCCCGAAGGCACCGAAGTGCGCAAGCAGACCGTGCGCGAGGCCCTGCGCGACGGCATGGCCGAGGAAATGCGCCGCGATCCATCGGTTTTCCTGATGGGCGAGGAAGTCGCCGAATACCAGGGTGCCTACAAGATCAGCCAGGGGATGCTGGACGAGTTCGGCCCCAAGCGGGTGATCGACACGCCGATCACCGAACATGGCTTTACCGGTATCGCGGTGGGTGCAGCCTTTGGCGGGTTGCGCCCGATCGTCGAATTCATGACCTTCAACTTCGCCATGCAGGCGATCGACCAGATCATCAACTCGGCCGCCAAGACGCTTTACATGTCGGGCGGCCAGATGGGCGCGCCGATGGTGTTCCGTGGCCCCAACGGGGCGGCGGCACGCGTGGGCGCGCAGCACAGCCAGGATTATGCCGCATGGTATGCGCAGATCCCGGGCCTCAAGGTGGTGATGCCCTATTCGGCCTCTGATTACAAAGGGTTGATGAAGACCGCGATCCGCGATCCGAACCCGGTGATCTTCCTGGAGAACGAAATCCTTTACGGGCGCAGCTTCGATGTGCCGGTGCTTGAGGATTACACCGTGCCCTTCGGCAAGGCCAAGATCTGGCGCGAAGGCACGGATGTGACCATCGTCAGCTTCGGTATCGGGATGACCTATGCGCTGGAGGCGGCGGAGCGTCTGGAAAAGGACGGGATCAGTGCCGAGGTGATCGACCTGCGGACCCTGCGCCCGCTGGACTATGACACGCTGATCGCATCGGTGATGAAGACCAACCGTTGCGTGACCGTCGAGGAAGGCTTCCCCGTTGCCTCGATCGGGAACCACCTGTCGGCCTATATCATGGAAAACGCCTTCGATTACCTGGATGCGCCCGTGATCAACTGCTGCGGCAAGGATGTGCCCATGCCCTATGCGGCCAACCTTGAAAAGCTGGCGCTTGTGACCACCGACGAGGTTGTCGCGGCCGTGAAAAAAGTGACCTACCGCTAAGGAGACACGCGATGCCTGTTGAAATTCTGATGCCCGCGCTGTCGCCCACGATGGAAGAGGGCACGCTGGCGAAATGGCTGGTCAAGGAAGGCGATACCGTGTCTGCGGGCGACCTTCTGGCCGAGATCGAGACGGACAAGGCCACGATGGAGTTCGAGGCGGTGGACGAGGGTGTGATCGGCAAGCTCTTGGTGGCCGAGGGCACCGAAGGCGTGAAGGTCAATTCGCCCATCGCGCTGCTGCTGGAGGATGGCGAAAGCGCATCCGACGCACAAACGGCGGCCCCCAAGGCGGAAACCGCCAAGGCCGAGGCCGCGCCTGTCGCGGCTGCGGCCCCGGCTGACGCAAAGCCGGCACCTGCCGCGCCCAAGGCCGCCGATGGTGGCCGCGTCTTCGCCTCGCCGCTGGCGCGGCGGATCGCGGCGGACAAGGGGATCGACCTTGCGGGCCTGACCGGGTCCGGCCCGCATGGGCGGATCGTCAAGGCCGATGTGGAAGGCGCGGGTGCGCAGGCGAAACCCGCAGCGGCAGCAACGCCCGCCGCCTCTGCCCCGGCAGCGGCCAAGGCCCCTGCCCCTGCGATGGCCTCGGGTCCGTCCACGGACACGGTTCTGAAGATGTACGAGGGTCGCGCCTATACCGAGGTCAAGCTGGACGGGATGCGCAAGACCATCGCCGCCCGCCTGACCGAGGCCAAGCAGACCATTCCGCATTTCTACCTGCGCCGCGATATCCAGCTGGATGCGCTGATGGCCTTCCGTGGCCAGCTGAATGCGCAGCTGGAAGGGCGCGGCGTGAAGCTGAGCGTCAATGATTTCATCATCAAGGCCTGTGCGCTGGCGCTGCAGCAGGTGCCTGCCGCCAATGCGGTCTGGGCGGGCGACCGGGTGTTGCAGCTGACACCTTCGGATGTGGCCGTGGCTGTCGCCATCGACGGCGGGCTGTTCACGCCCGTGCTGAAGGATGCCGAGGCCAAATCGCTGTCGGCGCTGAGTGCCGAGATGAAGGATCTGGCGGCGCGCGCCAAGTCCAAGAAACTGGCGCCGCATGAATACCAGGGCGGCAGTTTCGCGATTTCCAACCTGGGCATGTTCGGCATCGACAATTTTGATGCGGTGATCAACCCGCCGCATGGCGCGATCCTGGCCGTGGGCGCAGGCGCCAAGAAGCCGGTCGTCGGCAAGGATGGCGCGCTGGCGGTGGCAACCGTGATGTCGGTCACGCTGTCGGTGGATCACCGGGTGATCGACGGGGCGCTGGGGGCGGAACTGCTGCAGGCGATCAAGGACAACCTTGAAAACCCGATGGCCATGCTGGCCTGACCCGCCGGGTCTGAGAAAACGCGAAGGGCCGGATCACCACGATGATCCGGCCCTTTTTCATTGCATTGACAATGCGTTACAGGCTTTCGCGCAGAAGCTGATCCATGGTGATCGAAGGGGTGGCGCAGCCCGCCTCGCCCACGACCTTGGCGGGCACGCCGGCCACGGTCGTCTTGGGCGGCACGTCATGCAGCACGACGGAGCCTGCCGCGATACGCGAGCAGTGGCCGATGTGGATATTGCCAAGCACCTTCGCCCCTGCCCCGATCAGCACGCCTTCGCCGATCTTGGGGTGGCGATCTTCCTCTTCCTTGCCGGTGCCGCCCAGCGTCACCGAATGCAGCATCGAGACATTGTCGCCCACGACGGCGGTTTCGCCGATCACGATGGAATGGGCATGGTCGATCATGATGCCCTTGCCGATCCGGGCGGCGGGATGGATATCCACGCCGAAAGCCTCGGACACGCGCATCTGGAAGAAATAGGCCAGATCCTGCCGCCCGCCCTGCCACAGCCAATGGGCGATCCGGTAGGATTGCACCGCCTGGAAGCCCTTGAAGAACAACAAGGGTTGCAGGAACCGATGGCAGGCCGGGTCGCGGTCATAGACCGCCATGATATCGGCGCGCGCGGCCAGCGCGAGGCTGGGATCGTCGGCATAGGCCTGATCGCAGATTTCGCGGATCAACTGCTCGGACATCTCGCCCGAGGCCAGTTTCAACGCGATTCGATAGGCCAGTGCGCATTCGATGGACCCGTGGTGCAGCACGCTGGAATGGATCAACCCGCCCAGCATGGGCTCGTCCACCACGGCCTTTTCAGCCTCGGTCAGGATGCGGTTCCAGACCGGGTCGATCTGGGCGATTTTGGTCTTGGTCTTGGTCATGGGGCCTGTCCTTTTCGACGCCATATTAGACCAGATAGAGGGGGCGCGCCAAACGCAAAGCCGTGACATCGGAAAAAATCCTGCATCCGGGGTGTGGCGTGCGGCAAGCTGGGTCAGCACCAGCGCAAGGCAGGCGGCGTAATCGGGGTCCTGCAGACGCGGCTCGGGCGGCGGGGCGGTCGCCAGCGCGCGGGCCATCAGCGTGCCGTTGCCCCAGGCGGGATGCGCACGGCCAAAGCGCTTGCGATAGCGGTCGGCGGCATCGGCCTGCGCCATCAGGCGCGCACAGGCGGCCGGGCGTCGTGGCGGCGGCAGGATCAGCAGGTGCCGCGCCAGCGCCGTCAGATCGCCATGCATGACCGGGCGCATCACCCCTCGGGCGCAAGAACGGCGCGGAAGCCGGGACCGAAGCGGGCCGAGACCTGCGCCACCTCGATCCGGATGGTCCCGCCCTGCGCATCCGTGGCCCTGTCTGCGGCCGGATAGGTCCATTCCGGGCTGGACAGGGTGACCTCGCGCAGGATCGCCGCGCCCTGCATGACACGCAGCTGGTAGCGTTCGCTTTCCTCGCCCATGGGGATATCGGGCGCTTCCCAGGCGTCGGCGTCGATCCGACCGCGGCGGATCCAGGTGACATCCATGTCCCCGCCGGCTGTCATGGCTGCGCGCAGATGCACCGGCGCCAGCGGTTTCAACCCGATCCCGGCAAAGCTGTCCTGCATCGCCACGTAGGACGGATCATCCAGCGGCCGCCATGCCGGGCCGATCCGGTAGTGGCGCAAAAGGCCGCGCGCGTCGGACGGCAGATCGATCTGCAGGGGGCGGCCATCCATCAGGACGAAGAAACTGCCCTCGGGCCAGGCCGAGGGCATCAGCGCATCGCTGCCAAGCTGACCGCGCAACAGCGTATCAAGCCGCCATGTGTCGGGGCCGACAAGCGTGGCATTGGCGAATTGAAACAGCTCCCACCGGTCGGGGGTGCCATCGCCCAGCGCCGCAAGGTTGCCCCCCGCCAGCAGCGTCGGCAGGTCGATCGAGGACAGCGCCCCGGACGTCAGGCGAAGGGTCACCGCATCCTGACGGTGCAGCAGGCCGGGGCGCGCGGCGGGCAGCGCCTCCAGGGTGACACCGATCACGGCGGGTTGCGGCACGGTGCGGTTCAGCGCAAAGCCCTGCGGAGTGACGGCGGCATAGACCGCCGCGGCACCGGGCCAGGGGTCGGCAGTCACGGCGACATGGGGCGCATGCGACAGCTCGTCCCCGGTCATCAGGGGCAGGTCCATGAAGAGCGGAAAGACCGGCAGCGGCGCCAGCGCAGGGCGCGTGCGCGGGGTTTCATCCTCGATCGCGGCGGGCAGATAGACGCCGGGTTCGACGCGCAGCGCCTCGATCAGTTGCGCGGACCCAAGTTCGACACGGTCAATGCGATAGCTGGCACCGGTCACGTCACCTTCCAGTTGCAGCAGATCGCCCGCGCCCAGGTCAAGCCGCGAGGGCGGCAAGGCCAGGCGCAGACTGTCGCGTGCGATCCGCGCCTCGGCCAGCCAGCGCTCGGCGATCTGCCGTCCCTCGGTACGTGTCAGCAGCAAGGGCAGTTCCGAGGCTGCAACCGCATGGGTCGCCTCGTCCGGCAGGACGGATTCCTCGCTGATGGCGGGATAATCGGTGTCGGCCTGCACGAAGCGCAGCCGGACACGGCCTGTCATCGCCGCTTCGGCGGCGCGGCTATGCTGCGGGCGCGGCGGGCTTTCGGGCAGATCGACAAGCGCGGACAGCGGCACGGTTTGCGCCACCCCGTCGCGGCGCATCACGAAGCGCAGCGTCCCGTCACGTTCCACCGCGTCAAATCCATGGGCCAGCATCAAGGGTTGCAGCGCCGCGCGGGCGTCCGAGACCTGCGACACGGCATAACCGCGCACAAGCCCATGCAGCCTGCTGGTGTCCAGCGCGGTGATCCCCGCCCTTGTGCAGATCTCGGCCACCACCGAGGCCAATGAGCGCGATGAAAGCCGTCCCGTCACCCAATGGCCCCGCGCATAATTGGGGGCATCGCCCCACAGCGCCTGATTGCCGGGAAAGAAGGGATAGGGCCGCGCGTCCCAGGCCCAGACAAAGGCGCGGGTCATGTCCAGCATCGGCGCGCCATAGACGGCCGACACCGGGTTGTTGTCGCCCTCGCGCCAGTAGCCCAGCATGGCGCGCAGGTACTGCATCTGGATCACCTCGTCCCGCTGCCCGTTGGAATAGGCAGGCAGAAAGGATTCCGAGGATTTGGGATCAAGGAAAAGATTGGGCTGATTGGTGCCCTTGTCCACCGCCGGGCAACCCAGTTCGGTGAACCAGACAGGTTTCGATTGCGGCACCCATGGAGTGGGCTGTTCGCTGCGCTGGCCGCCGATCCGGTCGTGATGCGCGTTCAGCCACCAGTTGCGGATGTCCTTGTAGCGCCAGATCCACGGCTCGTCATGCGCATCATCGGTGATGGGGGTGCGGATCTGGGCGGCTTTCGCCTCGGGCGAGTGGTAGAACCAGTCATAGCCTTCGCCGCCTTCGATATTGGCGCGCAGATAGGCGGGGTTGTAGATGGTGTTCCACGCCGCGTCGGCATGATCGCGCCCCTCGCGCCAATCCGACAGCGGCATGTAGTTGTCGATCCCCACGAAGTCGATATTGGCATCGGCCCAAAGCGGATCGAGATGGAAGAACCGATCGCCGCTGCCGTCGGTCGGCTGGTAGCCGAAGTATTCGGACCAGTCGGCGGCATAGCCGATCTTCACAAGGGGGCCCAAGATTGCGCGAACCTGGGCTGCCAGCGCGCGCAGGGCGGTGACGGCGGGAAAGCTGTTGTTCGCCCCGCGCAACTGCGTGAGGCCGCGCATTTCCGATCCGATGCAGAAACTGTCCACCCCGCCCGCAGCCGCGCAAAGCGCCGCATGGTGCAGTATGAAACGGTTGTAGCGCCATTCCTGCGGCCCGTTGTAGCCCACCTGCCCCGGTGCCACGTTGAAATGCGCCGCCTGCGCGGTGCCGAAGAAGGCCGCAACCTCCGCCTCGGCCAGGGCGGTGCCATCGGGGCTGCCGGGGCGCCCCGGGGCTTGCGACCCCGTGATGCGCCCGCGCCAGGGCAGAACGGGTTGATCGGTTGCATCGCCATAGGGATCGGCGCGACCATTGCCGGCCAGTTGATCCATCAGGATGAACGGATAGACCATCACCGCCTGCCCCATTGCGGACAGACGCCTGATTGCACCGATCACGGATTGATCGGTGGGGGTGCCGCCGTAGACTGGCCGACCATTCAGTTGCGCGATCTCGGTCGCGGCGGTGCGTGTCAGGCCCGATACGGTCCAAGGCATGCCCTGCCCGTCGACGCCGCGCTGTTCGACCTTGGGGCGGATCGTGCAGTCACCGCAGCGCAGGTCGTCGCCAAACCAGCTGACGATCAGGGATGTGGCGCGGGCATGGGGCGCCTCGGCCTGCAGGCGGTGCAGCGAGGTGACCAGATCGGGCTGACCGGAGGGCGAATTGACATTGGCGCTGCGCGCCTGTCCGGGGCCGTGGACATAGCTGACGGGGGTATCGGCCAGGGCATATTCGCCGCTGCCCGGCATCATCGCCACGGCGCGCACCAGATGGGCGGGATCGGGATCGCGGGCAAGGTGCCAGCGCTGATCGGGGCGGATCACCTCGAACTCGAACTGCGGCACGCGATTGCCGAAACGCGCCAGCGGCAGATCCTCGATCACCACATAGGCGGTGCCGCGATAGGCGGGCACCTGGCCCGCGCCCTCGACCGCCTCGATCCGGGGATCGGGTTGCTGCTGGGCGTCGCCGTGATGCACCCGCATGTTCAAGTCGGCGGGGGCGATTTCCACGCCATCCGCCCAGACGCGCGGCACCCCGGTAATGACCCCTTCGCAGAGCGCGATGGCCAGGCTGATCGAATAGCTGTAGCTGGTCTGGGTGACGCGCGGGCTGCCCTTGCCGCCACCCGTGCGGGTCACGGTGACGGTTTCGTTGAAATCGCTGGCCCAGATCACATGGCCGCCGATCCGCATGCGGCCATAAAGCTGGGTGATCGCCTCGCCCTCGCCCGAGCCGGTCAGGCGGAAGCGGTCGACGCGGCCGGTCTCGACCGCCTCGGAGCCTTGTCCCAGAAGCCGCTGATCGATGGCGCGGCCCAGGGTGGCGCCGACAAGGCGGCCCACGGCGACCATGGACAGGCCCAGCGCCGTGCCCCCGATCGAGCCGCCAATCGCGGCACCCGCGGCGGACAGGAGTATCGTTGCCATCACTGGACCCTTTCAGGAAATGCGAACCGTGCCGCGATGCGGCGCTGCCAGGACAGGCCCAGCGCGCTTTCGACCACCCCGTGACCGGAATAGGCATGGATGAATACCGGGGCTGTCCCGACCCGGGACAGGATGCCCAGATGCTTGGCGACCGATCCTTCGCGCATGCGAAAGAGCAGCACGTCACCGGGCAACATCCGGTCGGTTGCGGGACACAGGTGCCGCGCAATGGCCTGCCACAGCCATTCGCCCCCCTGCGGTTCCGACCAGTCGGGCGCATAGGCGGGAACGGGTTCGGGTTCGGGGCCCATCAGATCGCGCCAGATGCCCCGGATCAGGCCGAGGCAATCGCACCCCACACCCCGGACCGAGGCCTGATGCCGGTAGGGTGTGCCGATCCAGCCGCGTGCGGCCTGCACCACGCGATCCCCTGTCCCTGCACTCATCTGCGACTGCCCCCGCGCAGCTGGCCCGAGAGGGCCGGGTCGATGATGCGCCAGTCATCGCCGGGCAGGTCGGGAAAGCCCTGGAAGTTCACCAGATTGGCGAACTTGTCGCGGCAGGTGGCGAACCGCTTGTCGCAACCCGCCTGCAGGCGCAGGCTGTCGCCGGGCACGAGGGGGGCGCGCAGCGGCTCCCACAGCTCAATCTCGCGCTGGCTGCCTTGCGGGCTGTCACGCTTGACGGTGCCCTGCAGACCGCTTGCCGCGCCATCCAGAACCAGCAGGTGACCCCGTCGGAACCAGCCTTCGGGCAAAGCTGCCGCATCCGCGCCCGCAAGCTGCAGGATGCGCGCCCCTTCCACGGCGGTGACGGACAGGGTCAGGCTGTGATCGGGCCCGGTCAGATCGACGCGGCAGGCTGCATCGCCCAGGACGGCGGTGCAGGGTTTCTGGTAGATGCGGCCAAGCGGGCGGTTTAGCGCCTCGGTCAGACCGCGCAGTTCGGCGGTGAAGGATGCACCGTTGCGCTGCAACTCTCCGATCGTGCCGCGAAACTGCAGCAGGCGCTGCGCCGGATCGGACCAGTTGACGCGCCAGCATCGCACCTCGGCCCCGTCGAAGCGACCGGCGACGATATCGGCCTCTGACAGGGCCGTATCACTCAGCAATCCCAACGCCTCGGTATTGTCGACAGACAGACCGGTGCCCTGTTGCAATGCGCGGGCCGAGAGGCCGCTGTCGGCGCGAAAGGTCATGCCGTCAAAGGTCAGGTCGCAGTCGTGATCGGTAAAGCCAAACACGGTCCCGTCGGTTCGCGTCACCGCCCAGGCGTGACAGAGCGTGGTCAGCCCACCCGCCAGATGCGCGGCCAGGTCCGGGCCGATCATAACCGCACCTCGAGCACCGGCACGTTCGGGACCTGTCCTGCCTTGAAGCTGGCGACGCTGGTGGCGATCCGGTCGGTGTCGAAACGCACCGGCACGTCGAATTCGAAACCCGCCGTCACCTCCAGCCCGGCGGTCGGGGCCTCGATCAGGGTGACAAGACCGGTGGTGATGTCGACGGTGTAATCGACCCCTTCATAAAGGCGCGTCCCCTCGATCCCCAGAACGACGGTGCCAAGCACGGGCTTGACGATGGGGCGCGCGTAGTCCTGATCGCCCGACCGGTAGGTCTTGATCAGCTGGAACACGCGGGTCTGCCCGTCGGCGCGGGCGATGACCTGGTCATCCGGCCCCGGTGTCCCCGAAGGCAGACAGGAGCGGAAATCGGCCCAGTCCTTCCAGCGAAAGCCGAACATCTGCGCGCGGCGCGCTTCGAAAAAGGCGATCAGCCGCGCCACGTCATCCAGCGAGCGCAGCCCCAGCCCCGCTTCATAGCGGCGGCGCGAATGCGCCCAGGGGGTGTTGCGCTCTTCATGGCCGTTGGCCAGGGTCACGATCTCGGTGCGCCGCTCCGGCCCACCAAGCGAGCCGAAGCTCAGACTTGCGGGAAACCGCACTTCGTGAAAGGTCATGGCGTTGTCCCTTGTTGCTTAGCGGTTGCGCTGGCCCTGTCCCAGAATACGGCCCATCTGGGCCGCGATCTGGGATTGCGAGCGTTGAAAGCCCTCGACATCGGGTGTCTGGATATTGATCACCACGTTGACGGGCGCGCCGCCCCCGCCGCCGCGCACCCCCAGTTTGCCATCGGGCCCACGCGCAAGCGGCATGATGGCTTCCGGCCCCGCCTCGCCCATCAGGCCCAGCCCCCCGCGCATCGGGAACATGGCTGGTCCCGACACGATGCCGCCATTGGCAAAGGGCATCACGCGCCCCTGCGCGAAACTGCCCCCCTGGGCAAAGGGCAGTGCCCCCCCGACCAGCGCGCCGACCCCCTTGGACAGCAGGCCGCCGAAATGTTCGGTCACGGGACGCAGTGCGGATTGATAGGTCGTGTTGACCATGGTCTTCGCCACCGTCTGCAGCGCATCCGACAGCTTCATGCCGTCAAAGGCCACCCCGTCGAAGGCGCGCCGCAGCCCACCGCTGAAGCCACGTTCCAGCGTTGTCAGGTCGCGGCCGGTATCGGCCAGCGCCCGGCGCATGCGCTGCAATTCCCCGTCGAAGGCCCCGGCCATGCCGGTTGCAGCCCCGAGAGAGGCATCAAGTGCGATGACCTTTTCCGCAAACGCCTCGATCCTGTCCGTCTCAGTCATCGGCCTGTCCTTTCATTCTGTCAGGAAAGGCCTGCATCAGCCGATCCAGACCACCGCGCCCCATCGGCGCCATGGCCGCCCCCTGCCCCAGCATCAGCGCCAGTTCCGCCGGGGTCAGAGCCCAGAAGGCAGCGGGCGTCAGCCTGAGGCTGCGCAGCCCCGCCTGCATCAGGGCGGGCCAGTTGAACCCGTTCATGTGCCCCCCCCTCACCGGGCAGGCTGAAGGCGCGGACCAGCAGCACGGCGGCAGTGCGCGCCGCCGCCAATGGCCCGCCTTCGATCTCGGCGCTCAGAAGGTCGGCGGCGGTCCCACGCCAGCCGCCCCCCCGCAGGCCCGCCACGATCAGGGCCAGAACATCGCCGCTTGAAAAGCCGCCGCTCTCGAAGCGTGCCACGAGATCGACAAGCGAGGCATCGCCCAGTCCGGCCTCAAGCTCGGCCAGGGCACCAAGGGTCAGTTTCAGCACATGGGTCTGACCGTCGATCACCAGATCAACCTCGCCCGTCCAGGGATTGGCCATGTCAGAGCGCCGTGAAGACCAGCGCACCGGCCGAGGCCAATGCCACCTCGTAGGTCGCCTCGCCATTGTGGCTGCCGGCATAGTCGATGCCGGTCAGCTGGAACGCGCCCTCGACAATACCGAAATCCGGGATCACCACCTGGAAGGCAGGGGTTTCCCCGTCAAAGAATATCTGGCGCGCGCGTTCGTCGCTGGCCGCGTCGCGAAACACGCCCGATCCGTTGATCGCGGCGGATTTGACCCCGGCGCCGCCCAGCAGTTCACGCCAGCCCCCCTGGCTTTCCAGGCTGGTCACATCCACGCTTTCCGCGTTGAAGCTGACGCGGGTGGCGCGCAGTCCCGCCAGTGTTTCGAACTGACCATCGCCGGTCAGATCCACCTTGATCAAAAGATCCTTGCCGTTCTGGGCACCCATGGCGACCCCTCCGTTGATTGAGATTTCAGATGTCGTCGAGCCGCGCGCGGAATGTCAGCTCGATCCGGCGCCGTTGTCCCGACCTCTCGCGGCGGGCGTTGGCGCGCAGGAAATGCAGGCTGACAAGCCGCCCCCGGTCCAGCGCCAGATCAGGGTCCAGCAGCACATCGCAGACCGCTGCGGCCACCTGCTTGGCCTGCTGGAACCCCGCGACATCGGTCATGACCGTCAGGACAATGTCATGCTCGGCCCCGCGCGCGGTCTGGTCGGAGCGGTCGCGCGCAGCTTCTGGGCCCAGCAGCAGGTATAGCGGCGGCACAGGACCTGCCGGCAACGCGTCATAGATCGCACCATCCAGAAGTGCCGCAAGCGCGGGGGCGGATGACAGATGGGCAAAGAGGGCCGCCTGAAGTGCGGCCGCGGCGGCATAGCTCATGGGGCCACCTCTTCCTGGGTGAAACAGGTCAGGTAGCGGCCCGTCGGATCGCTGTCGCTGACGGCAAGGATGGTGAAGATGCGCGCGCCCTCGCGCAGGCGCTGATCGGGGCGCGGCCGCATGGCCGATCCCTGGGGGGCCGCGCGCAGCACCATGCGCTGCGCGTTGCGCGACAGCGTCTGTCCACCTTGCGTGACCTCGCGGCCCGGCATGGCCTTCACCTCGACCCAGACCTCGCCCAGCGTCACCCAGGTCTCGACAAAGCCGCCCGCCCCGTCCGGGCTGCGCGCGGGCTGTTCCAGCGCCATGCGGCGGCGCAGATGGACCCCGGTCATGCCCGTCCCCCGATACCCGGCACACCCATGGACAGGCGCAGGCTGCGATAACGCTCGATCAGGCTGGTCACGCCGAAGGGCATGCACCCGCTGCCAAGCCCGGTGTCCTGCCGGTATTCGTAGAAATGCGCCGCCAGCAACAGAACCGCCTGGGCCAGATCGGCGGGCAAGCCCGGCCAGTCGTCCGACAGCCCCGCGCGGAACCGCAACAGGACATGGCCGCCCTGCGGAATGGCTGGCAAGACGCCGCCCGCGGCCCGCAGACAGGGGCGCTGCATGTCATGTTCCAGACGCCAGCGCGCGACAGGCACCGGGCTTTCGACACCCTGTGCATCGCGCAGCACTACCGCAGTCACTTCGGTCACCGGGGCCAGGGGCAGCGGCTGACCCGCCGGATCGGCCCAGCGGGTCAGTTCCAGAACGAAACCGCGCTCCAGCAGCACCTTGCCGATCCGCGCCTCGATCGCAGCCATCGCCGTACGCAGGAACCCCTCCAGCAGTGGGTCCTGCAGGTTGTCCTCGGCAAAGCCGGTGCCCAGATGCAGATGCGCCTTGAACGTGGCCAGCGGCAGCCCTGCGGAAGGCAGCGTCGTTTCTTCCGTCAACATCATGGAAAATCTCCAGTTCTCGCAACCTGCGTTGGTCCGCACCCGTCCTCGGACCACCGGGACCCGGACGCGCATGGGAAGGCCGGAGATCCGGCCTTCCGGTCACAGGGATCAGGCGACGGCGAAGCGCAGCAGCTTGATCGCGGCGAAATCGCTGACATCGCCGCCGACACGCTTGGTGGCGTAGAACAGCACATGCGGCTTGGCGCTGAAGGGATCGCGCAGGACCCGCAGATCGGGACGCTCGGCGATGGTGTAGCCTGCCGCGAAATCACCAAAGGCGATGGCATGGGCGCCGCTGGCGATGTCGGGCATGTCCTCGGCGATCAGCACGGGGTACCCCAGCAGCCGCGCGGGTTCGGCGGCGGCC
This sequence comes from Seohaeicola sp., assembly GCF_048006315.1. Classification (GTDB taxonomy): domain Bacteria; phylum Pseudomonadota; class Alphaproteobacteria; order Rhodobacterales; family Rhodobacteraceae; genus Seohaeicola. The sequence goes on from NZ_CP180350.1 coordinate 561,888, forward strand.
AGACCGTCCGACCACAGGAAGCGCCCGTCGTTGTCCTTCATCTTGCGCACGGCACCCGCAGTTTTCGAATTCATCACGAAGACCGCACCCGCGCGATATTGCGCGCCCAGGGCATAGACCAGATCGACGATGGCATCCGCCCCGTCAAAGGCACCATCGGCCCCGGTGGGCACGGTCCCAAGGTTGCCCCAGGCCCAGACATCGTTGTCCACCGTGGCATGGGTCAGGAAGCCGCGCGGCTTGTCGATGCCATTGCCACTGACGAAGGCCGCAGCCTCGGCGCGGGCGAAACGGTCGGCGATACGGCCCGCCAGCCAACCTTCAAGGTCAAAGGCGCTGTCATCCAGCAGGCGCTGACTGGCCTTGGGCAGGGCGCTGAGTTCATGCAGCGGGATGGTGATGCGGTCGATCACCGGCGTGCCGGTTTCCGCCGTGCTGCCGGTTTCGGTGGCCCAGCCATGGCCGATGTCGGAATGATCGACCAGCACATCATACGAGGTCGCCTCGACCCGCACGACATTGGCGATCGCCCGCAGTGAAGCGCCCGCGTGCAGCACGGACTGGATGCGCCCCGCGGTTTCGGGATCGACAAGATAGCCGCCGTCGCCCGCAACAGCACTCGACATGGCCTTGCCTTCAAGGGTCAGGCCGCGCAGCGCATCATCGTCGCCATTGCGCAGATAGGCGGCGAAGGCCTTTTGATGCGGGGCCTCGCCCTCGGCATGGCGGGACAGGATGGGGCGGGCACCGGTATGGGCCTGCATGGTCCGGGATTTTTGATCAAGCATGGTCAGTCGCTCTTCCTGCTGTTGAAGCCTTGTGTGAATTTCGGCCCGAAAGCCCCTAAGATCGCTCATGAATTCCGTAACTGCGGATTTCAGCCCGGCGGTAGGAGACAGGTCGTTGGACAGACCTTCCCCGGTCCGAGACATCTTCTCGGTCGTCATCGTTTTCATCCTTCTGTTGTTGCCCGAGCCCGGCCCGATCAGCCTTGTGCCAGGATCTGTCGCCCCTCGCGGAACAGGGTTGCAAGATCGCGCAGCCCCGCATCATTCAGCCCGTCGGCCTTGGCCGCCACGCGCGCCGAAGGCAGCATGGGAAAGGTCACGACAGAGACTTCCCACAGGTCCAGTTCTGTCAGCAACCTGTGCCCCTCTGCGGTCTTTGTCGCCCGGATCGTGCGATAACCGATCGACAGGCCCTCGATAGCACCGGCCGCGATCAGCGCCGCCGCCTCGCGGCCGCGCGCGACACCGTCCAGCAGACGGCCCTTGACCCGCAGACCCCGCGCATCCTCGGTCACCTCGTCCCAGAGGCCGATGGGCTGCGCCGGATCATGCTGCCACAGCATCCGCACGCGCCGCCCTTCCGCCGCCATCGCCTTGAGAGAGGCCGCGTAAGCCCCGCGCGCCACGACATCACCGCCCTGATCAGGCGCATCGAACAGGCTGGCATAGCCCTCGATCACCTGGTCGGTGCCCTCGGTGGTCAGCCGCAACCCGATGCCGGGCTGGCAGAACTTGCGCTCCAGTTCCATATCCATCAATCGTCCTTTCATGGCAGGCCCGCCAAGGGGGCCGCTGTCATTATCGACTGGAACGCCTCTGCCAGGATCACGGCCACAACGCCGTAAACCGTCAGCCACAGCCGTTTTTCCAGCTTGTCGATCAAGGCTTCGAGTTTCTCGGCGCGCCGGTTCAGCCCTTCGACATGCAGGTTCGAGACCCGCTCGTGGGCCTCCAGCCGCAGCGCGGGGGCGCAATCGAAGGCTTCGAAACCATAACGCCCCGGATCGCGGTGGCCCGCGCGCGGATCGCTCATTCCGCAGCCTCCTGCCCGTCAGGCCCGGCCAGCGAAAGCACGGGAAGCCCAAGCAGCGCCCGCTTTTCCGCATCGGTCAGAAAAGTTGCATCGGCCACGCGGCGCCATTGCAGGTCTCGCTCGGCCGCAAGGGCGGGCACCTGATCCAGATCGGGGTGCAGATCCAGCGCCTCGCCGGTGAAGCGCGACAGCCATTCGGCAAGGGCAGCCACAACGCGCGTGGCCATCGGCAACACCGTCAGGCGATAGAGCGCGCGGTTGGCTTCCTGGTAGTTGGCGAAGGTCGCGTCACCCGGAATGCCCAGCAGCATGGGCGGCACGCCGAAGGCCAGCGCGATCTCGCGCGCGGCACTTTCCTTGGTCTGCTGGAATTCCATGTCCGAGGGCGAAAAACCCATCGGTTTCCAATCAAGACCACCCTCCAGCAGCATGGGCCGACCCGCGTTGCGCGCGCCCTGGTGGTGGCTTTCCATCTCGGACACCAGCCGGTCGTATTGATCCGCACTCAGGCTGCCCTGCCCTTCGGCACCACGATAGACGATCGCCCCCGATGGCCGCGCGGCATTGTCCAGCAGCGCCTTGGACCAGCGGCTGGCGGCATTGTGCACGTCCACCGCCTGCGCCGCTGCCTGCAAGGGCGAAAAGCCATAGTGATCGTCCTGCGGGTGAAAGCTTTTGATATGGCAGATCGGGGCCAGTGACGTGCTGACATCGAAACGATGCTTGCGTCCGCCAACGTTGTAATCATAGGCCACCGGCCAGCCATCGGGGCCGGGGATCAGGCTCATGCGGTCCGAGCGCAGCACATGCAGTTCGGCAAGCGCCCCCGCATCCGTCGTGACCAGCTCCAGATAGCCATTGCCGGTCAGCAGCAGTTGCGCATAAAGCGCCTCGAGCAATTCGGCGCGGCCCTGTGCGGGGTTGGGATTGCCCAGCAGGGCCAAGACGGGGTGCGCCTCGAAACGGCGCCCCGCCCCTTGCAGCACCAGCGGCAAGGCCGCTGCCGCCTCGGACAGCAGCTTGACACAGCGAAATCCCACCGGATTGCCGGTATAGCCCGTCCGTGTCAGCGATACGGTGTCGCGCGGGCTCCAGGCGACGCGGCCCGCGCCCTGAAAGGCCAGCACGGGACCTGCGGCGCTGGCCTTCAGCTCGGGCGCTGCCTGATCCGCGCCACCGCGTTTGAGGAATTGAAAAACCATGACCTGCTCCCTGATCCTGCCGCTGTTCGCGCCGGATCGGATCGCCCCCGCCAACGCCGCCTTCGGCGTGCCGGCAGGGGTTGTCCGACCTGATGTGCAGACAATCTGACGAAAAGCTTAACAATTCCGGATCAGAGCGCGCGCACCTGCGGTCGTCGCCATTGGGCCGAGGGTGCGATGATCAGCTCGTGCAGCGCCCAGACCAGCGCATCAAGGCGGTCCGGGCTGCCCTTGCCGACATAGCCCTGCGCCGTCATCGCGCACATCTGGTCCTCCAGATCACCCAGCGGACCGTGATGGAACACCCGCCCCTGTTCATACAAGGCCGCCACGGGTTCGGCCCGTGCCGCCTTGCCGCGCGAGGCATGGACCTTGCGGAAGGGCACCAGGGGATCAACCTGACGGATCACCGCCTCGACCATGTCGCCGCCCTGGTTGACCTCGGCCACCAGACGTTCCGCGCCCCAACGTTCCATCACGGCGATGGCGCGCTGCGCCCATTGCGCGGGGCTGGCACCTGCGATGCTGGCATCCTCAAGCACAAAGGCGCGCCAATCCTGCACCGGGCCGCGCGTGACCGCCCCCACCGCAACGATACCGCATTCATCCGATCCGCCATGGCCGGTCGTGGCCGGATCGACCGCCACCACGATACGGTCAAGTTCGGGAAGGACCGGCGCGCGCGCCTGTTCCAGCTGCGCCCCCGTCCACAGCGCGCCTTCCGCATCCTCAAGCAGAACACCATCCAGTTCCTGCCGCCCCAGGCGCGTGCCCGCATAGCGGATCCGCACCTCTTCCAGGAAAGAGCTGGCCAGGTTGGCCGCGTTCGCCTCGGTCGGGGCGTGGGTCACCACCGTGCTGGGCAGTTTCAAAAGCTCTTTCAGAACACCCACATTGCGCGGGGTCGTGGTGATGCAAACCTGCGGATCGTCGCCAAGACGCAGGGCGAATTGCAACATGTCCCATGTCTCGGCGCTTTTCTTCCACTTGGCCAGTTCGTCCACCCAGGCGCCGTCGAATTGCGGCCCGCGCAGGGATTCGGGCTCATGCGCGGAAAAGGCCTGCGCCGTGGCTCCGTTCGGCCAGATCAGCATGCGCCGCGTGGCGTGCCACTCGGGCCGCCTATCGGGGGGCGAACAGGCAAGGATACCGCTTTCGCCAAAGACCATGACCTCGCGCACCTGGTCGAGTGTCTCGCCCACCAGGGCGATGCGACGGCAGCGACCATTATCCATCGGGCGCGAGCCTTCCACGCAGGCGCGTATCCATTCCGCCCCGGCCCGCGTCTTGCCCGCGCCGCGACCGCCCATGATCACCCATGACCGCCAGTTGCCATCCGGTGGCAATTGATGCGGCATGGCCCAGAAATCGAACAGGAACGGCAGCGCGAGGATCTCGGCCTCGCCCAATTCGTCAAGAAACGATTTTTGGACCTCGACAGGTTCGCAGGCGATCCAGTCTGCACCTGAGCTGAGTTCGTGCTGCGTCGAAGTCAATGGCATATTCATGGGCGATACCTGTAGCTGCCTTGCGATATGTTTCAATTTCGGTCTCCACGTCATTTGCTTGTTTCAGCCAGTACCGAATGTCGGACAGCAGGCGCGCACCCTCGCGGATCGCGCCCTGATCGCCTTCGACAAAACGGGACTGGTAGTCGATGAGTTCCGATTTCATGATCCCAAGCTGGAGGTCGATGAGATCGATCCTGGCCTGCAAGGCCGTTGACCTGTCGTGCAATTGGTCATCGGGCCCCGCGCGGGGGGCTGTTTCTGACATGATGCTTGCTGTGCCTCGCTTTTGTTTTCCCGGACCGCAAGACATGAAAAAACGGCGACCGGGTTTCCCCGGCGCCGTTCACGCATTTCTTCCAGCTTTCACAACTTATACGCTAGAGCGCGCGCAATGTCAAGTTTTCTGGACAGATCGAAACTGACAACCGCCCGATATTGTTAAGAAATTCTTAACAGCCACCGCAGGTGCGGCCCGACTGGATCAGTCGGACTGGCCCTGTCTTTCACGCTCGGCCTCGATGCGGCGCCATTCGGCCACGTTGCGATTATGCTCTTCCAGCGTCACCGCAAAGGCGTGACCGCCCGTGCCATCCGCGACGAAGAACACGAAAGGCGTGTCGTCGGGATCAAGTGCTGCCTCGATGCTGGCCCGCCCCGGGTTGGCGATGGGCGTGGGCGGCAGCCCTTCGATCACATAGGTGTTCCATGGTGTTTGTCCGCGCAGCTCGCTCTGGCGCAGACCGCGCCCCAGCACGCCCTGACCCTTGGTGATGCCGTAGATCACCGTCGGATCCGTTTGCAGCCGCATGCCACGGTTCAGTCGGTTCACGAAGACCGAGGCCACCTGCCGCCGTTCCTCGGCCACGCCGGTTTCCTTCTCGATGATCGAGGCCAGGATCAGCGCCTCTTCGGGGCTGGCCAGCGGCAACCCGTCGACACGGTTGGCCCAGGCTTCGGCCAGGATGCCCTGCTGCGCTGCGGTCATCCGCGCCAGCAGATCGGCACGCGTCTGGCCGGGAATGACTTCGTAGCTGTCAGGCGCCAGCGTTCCCTCGGCGGGAACCTCGGTCACCTCGCCCTCGAGGATTTCGAGGCGCGACAGCGAGTCGACGACCTGCCAGCTTGTCACCCCTTCCGCCAAGGCAACACGGTAGCGGGTGTCGTTGCGCGCACGGACCTGGGTGTAATCGGCCGGCGGCACGTCTTCGGCCGGGTTGAAGCTGGCCTTTTCCTCGTAACGGGACGTGACGGGATCCAGCTCGCGCACCACGACCGAGGCGCTGTTGACCCCGATGCGATAGACCACCTCGGTGCCGCAGGTGCTTGGCCCGCCGCGGGTGATGATATCGACGATATCCGACATCGCCGTGCCAGGCGGAATCAGAAAGCTTCCGGCCTTCAGCTGGTCGGATTTCTCGCTGTAATCCGCACCCAGCCGGAAGATCCGCGCATTGGTGATGGCGCCCTGATCCTGCAGGTTGCGGCTGACGCGCGCGATGGAAGAGCCGCGTTCGACCTGAAGGCAGATGGCCTGGTCAAGTGGGCCCTGTGCGGAATACTCACGCTGCCCCCAAAGGATCACCCCGGCCAGCAGGAAGACCGCCACGATCAGAAAGGTGACCGCGTTCGAGGCAATGTGACGCCACATCAGCCGACCTTTCCGAAGATCACGCTGGCATTGGTGCCGCCAAATCCGAAGGAATTGGACAAGGCCACGTCGATCTTGCGCGGGCGCTTGGCGTTAGGCGCAAGGTCGATCGGCGTCTCGACGGCCGGGTTATCAAGGTTGATCGTCGGCGGCGCCACCTGGTCGCGGATCGCGAGGATCGAGAAGATCGCCTCGATCGCTCCGGCCGCCCCCAGAAGATGGCCGGTGGCGGATTTGGTCGAACTCATCGTGACATTCGGGGCCGCATCGCCCAGCAGGCGTTCAACTGCCGCCAATTCGATGACATCGGCCATGGTCGATGTGCCATGCGCGTTGATATAGTCGATATCGGCGGGTTTCAGACCAGCGCGCTCCAGCGCGGCCTTCATCGAGCGGAATCCGCCGTCGCCATCCTCGGCCGGGGCCGTGATGTGATAGGCATCGCCCGACAGGCCATAGCCGAGAACCTCGGCATAGATCTTCGCGCCGCGTGCTTTGGCGTGTTCGTATTCTTCCAGAACCACGACGCCCGCGCCCTCGCCCATGACGAATCCGTCACGGTCCGAGTCATAGGGCCGGCTGGCGGCCTTGGGGTCATTACCGCGCTTGGTGCTCAGCGCCTTGCAGGCATTGAAACCGGCGATCCCGATTTCGCAGATCGCGGCTTCGGCGCCGCCGGCCACCATCACCTCGGCATCGCCCCACTGGATCAGCCGCGCGGCATCACCGATGGCATGGGCCCCGGTCGAACAGGCCGTCACCACCGCATGGTTCGGCCCCTTGAACCCATAGCGGATGCTGACCTGACCCGAGATCAGGTTGATCAGCGCACCGGGAATGAAGAACGGCGACACGCGGCGCGCGCCCTTCTCCTTCATCAGAAGGGTCGTCTGTTCGATCGACTGCAGACCGCCGATACCCGACCCCAGCATCACGCCGGTGCGCAGGCGGTCTTCCTCGGCTTCGGGCTTCCAGCCGGAATCCTCGACCGCCTGGGTCGCGGCGGCCATGCCGTAAAGGATGAAGTCATCGACCTTGCGCCGTTCCTTCGGCTCCATCCAGTCATCGGGGTTGAAGGTTCCGTTGCTACCATCGCCGAAAGGAATTTCGCAGGCATAGGAGGTCAGCACATTGCTCGGATCGAACCGCGTGATCGGACCCGCGCCCGATTCCCCGGCCAGCAGACGCGACCAGGTTTCCTCGACACCGCAAGCCAAAGGTGTGACCAGGCCCAGCCCCGTGACAACCACTCGACGCATGACGTACCCCTTCCCTCATGTTCCTTCGTGCTCATAGCGCGCCTTCCCCCCCATGAGCAAGAGCGGGAGCGCGGCCACACCCCCGCGGCGCGGGCGCCGGCAAATCTCTGCGCGCCGTTTGCGCATCCACGGCGCCCGTTTCGGGGCGCGACAGACGGACATGAAAAAACCCCCGTCCACCGGACAGGGGTTTTTCCGAATTGTGACGTCAGTCGCGCCTCAGGAGGCTTCGGTGATGAATTTCACCGCGTCGCCGAAGGACTGGATCGTTTCTGCCGCGTCATCCGGGATCTCGATGCCGAATTCTTCTTCGAACGCCATCACCAGTTCGACCGTGTCCAGGCTGTCGGCGCCCAGATCGTCGATGAACGAGGCGTTCTCGACAACCTTGTCCTCGTCCACACCCAGATGTTCCACCACGATTTTCTTTACGCGGTCTGCGATATCGCTCATGTCCAAGTCCTCATACCGTTCGGGCGCTTTGCCCATTTGTCTGCCCTTGCCCGCAGGCTCGGCACTTCGTGATGCCCTGTGTATCGGGCGGCTCGTCATCCCGCAAGCAGGACGTCCAAGGGCACCTTGAATGGCTCCCCCGGCAAATCTGCGTGGCCTATAGCACATGGTGCGCCATTGGCAAACGCTTTCACCGCAGGGCCAGGCCCTGCCCGGCGATACGCCGGATCAGATCATGGCCATCCCGCCATTCACATGCAGTGTGGTGCCCGTGACGTAACCCGCTTCGGGGCTGGCCAGGTACAATACGGCAGCGGCGATTTCCTCGGGCATGCCCATGCGGGCCGCCGGGATCTTGGCATTGATCGCAGCCTTCTGATCATCGTTCAGCTTGTCGGTCATGGCCGTCGCGATGAAGCCGGGCGCGACCGCGTTGGCGGTGATTCCGCGGCTTGCCACCTCGTAGGCGATGGATTTCGTCATCCCCACCATACCGGCTTTCGAGGCCGCGTAATTCGCCTGACCGGGATTGCCCGTCGCCCCCACGATGGACGAGATGTTGATGATCCGGCCCCACCGCGCCTTCATCATCGGGCGCATCACGCCACGGCACAGGCGCATGGTCGAGGTCAGGTTCACATCCAGAACGCTCTGCCATTCGTCATCCGACATGCGCATGAAGATCTGGTCGCGGGTAATGCCCGCGTTGTTGACCAGGATGTCGACGGCGCCCATCGCCTCGATCGCCTGTTTCGGCAGCGCCTCGACGGCGGCGGCATCGCTCAGGTTGCAGGGCAGCACATGGGCGCGGCTTCCCAGTTCGGCGGCCAGCGCCTCGAGGGGTTCCACGCGCGTGCCGGACAGTGCCACCGTGGCGCCTGCACCATGCAACGCATGGGCAATCGCGCCGCCGATACCGCCTGATGCGCCGGTGATCAGCGCGCATTTTCCTGTCAGATCAAACATGTCTCATCCTTGAGTATGGGCAGCAACCGCTGCGACAACATCTTCGGGGGTGCCGATGGCGCGGCATTCGATGTCCCGCGCGATCCGCCGGATCATGCCGGACAGCGCCTTGCCTGCCCCCACTTCCCAAATCTCGGTGACGCCTGCGCAGGCCATCCACATCACGCTTTCGCGCCAGCGGACCGACCCTGTCACCTGCTCGATCAGCAGCGCGCGGATCAGGTCGGGGTCGCTGACCGCTTCGGCGCGCACATTGGCGACCAGCGGCACGACGGGAACGTTCAGCGTCACATCCGCCAGGGCTGCGCGCATGACCTCGGCGGCGGGCTGCATCAGTGCGCAATGAAAAGGTGCGCTGACGGGCAGGATCACGGCCCGCTTGGCGCCACGACCGCGCGCGATCTCGACCGCGCGTTCGACGGCGGCCAGGTGCCCCGACACCACGACCTGCCCCGGATCGTTGTCATTCGCGGCCTGGCAGACCTGGCCTTGCGCGGCCTCCTCGGCCACAGCCCTGGCGCCGTCGAAGTCCAGCCCCAGCAAGGCCGCCATGGCGCCCACACCGACCGGCACCGCGTCCTGCATGGCGCGGCCGCGCGTGCGCAACAACCGCGCGGCATCCGCCACGCTCAGGGCACCCGCCGCAGCAAGTGCGGAATATTCACCCAGCGAATGGCCCGCCACGAACCCCGCATCGCTCAGTTTGACACCCTCGGCATCAAGCGCGCGCACAACGGCCATCGAGGTCGCCATCAGCGCAGGCTGCGCGTTCTGTGTCAGCGTCAGCTCGTCCTGATTGCCCTCCCAGATCAGGGCGGAAAGTTTTTCGCCCAGGGCATCGTCCACCTCGTCGAACACGGCTTTTGCCGCGGGATAGGCCTGCGCCAGGTCGCGCCCCATGCCGATGGCCTGCGCGCCCTGGCCCGGAAATACATAGGCTCTGCTCATGCTGTCCCCTCCGTCATGCCGCATGAAGGCCCCCGGCCCTGTGCGGTCTTGTTCATCCGATCCGGCCCGAATACCGCGCCAAGGCCCTCTGCGCAACGCCCCAGCGCATTGCTGCACCAAGCCTGTGCGGCTGGGCAGATTGGCCCCGTGGACGCAACCGCCTAAGTTTCCACGACGTAACCAGTAAGAGGACCCCTCCATGCCCCGCACCAACACGGCCGAGACCTATGGCAGCGTGACCAAGACATTTCACTGGCTGACCGCATTCCTGATCCTGTCCGCCATCCCGCTGGGGTTGATCGCCACAGACCTGGCGCATCGGATCGCAGCCGGCGAAACCGCGCTGATCGCGCAGACGACGCTGCTGTTTTCCCTGCACAAGACCATCGGGATCGCCGCGTTCCTCACGGCCCTTGGGCGCATCATTTGGGCGCTGATGCAACCGCGTCCGGGACTTCTGAATGGCGCGCGAAAGGCCGAGGCGACGCTGGCGGGCATCGTTCACTGGCTGCTTTACGGGGCTATGCTGATCACGCCGCTGTCGGGCTGGGTGCACCATGCCGCAACCACAGGGTTCGCGCCTATCTGGTGGCCGCTGGGACAGACCCTGCCCTTCGTGCCACAAAGCACGCTGGTCGCGGATGCCGCTGACGCGATCCATTTCCTGTCCTCGCGCGTGCTGATCGTTGCCATTCTGCTGCATGTGGCAGGCGCGCTGAAACACCATCTGGTCGATCGCGATGACACGTTGCGCCGGATGCTGCCGCGCGCGATCGTGCGCCAAAGCCCCAGCACCACGCAACCGGGCCATGCGCTGCCGCTGCTGGCGGCAAGCCTGATCTGGGTTGGCATCATCTCGGCGGGCGCGGCACCTGCGCTGATGTCGGTCACAGCACCGGCCAGCCCTGCCCCGGTGGCGGCCGCCCCCGGCGACTGGCAGGTCCGGCAAGGCACGCTGGCCCTGACGATCCGCCAGATGGGCAGCCCGGTTCAGGGCGAATTCACAGACTGGACCGCACAGATCAGCTTTGCCGACGATCCTTCGCAGCAGGTGAACGGCCGCGTCCGGGTCGAGGTCACGATCGCGTCCCTTTCGCTGGGCTCTGTCACGGGCCAGGCGATGGGCGGTGATTTCTTCGACGAGGCGACGCATCCGCGCGCCGTGTTCGAGGGCGACATCATGCGCCGCGACGCGGGTTTCGTGGCAGACGGCACGCTGACGATCAAGGGAAATGCCGTGCCGGTCGCCCTGCCCTTCGATCTGGTCCTGTCGGACGACCAGGCCCAGATGACCGGCACCTTGACACTGGATCGCCGCGATTTCGGCATCGGCGGCAGCGTGACCGAAGAAGGCACGCTGGCTTATGGTGTCGATATTGCGGTCAATCTGACAGCGCAGCGCGCGGGGCCCGCCGACTGACGCGACACTGACCACCCGCCCATGAAAAAAGGCCGCCGGACATTCCGGCGGCCTTTTGCGTTGCGGGTATGGGGGACCGATTATTCGGCGGCCTTCATCGCCTCGATCGAGATCTGGATCGTCACTTCGTCGCTGACGAAAGGTGCGAAAGCGCCGACATTGAAATCACTGCGCAGCAGCGTGGTGGTGGCATCAAAGCCAGCCCAGGGCTGATTTGCCATCGGGTGATCACTTGCCTGGTTCAGCTTGGCATCCAGCACGACCGACTTGGTCACACCGTTCAAGGTCAGATCGCCGGTGATCAGGGCGGTGTTGTCGCCGGTCACTTCGATACCGGTCGAGGTGAAGGTGACCATCTCGTCTTCGGTCGCGCCGAAGAAATCAGCGGACATGAAATGCGCAAAACGCTCTTCCCAACCTGTCATCATCGACATGACGGGCATCGACACGCTCACGCTGGAATTGGCGGGATCTTCCTGATCGAACATGATCTCGCCGGCAAACCCCGAGAACATGCCCCAGGTCGTGGAATAGCCGAGGTGGTTGTAGGAAAACAGGATCTGGCTGTGGCTGGAATCCAGCATGTATTTTTCAGGGGCGGCGAATGCCGGTGCGGCGGTCAGGGCAGCGGCAAGTCCGATTGCGGCGAGCGTGGTTTTCATCTGGGGTCATCTCCTTGAGGACGGGTTTTCACATCGCCTCAAGTTGCCGCCTTTTGCCCCGGCTACAACTCCGCATGAAACCACATCCCCTGTGAGAAGATGAACAACCCTTCAGGTTGTCCGCCTTGCCCGGCGGGCGCCGGGCAGGTTCAGGCGGCCTTGACCTGCTGCTGGATCGCCAACAGCTGGTCCCGGTCCATCCCCGACAGCTCCAGCAGGATCCGACCGCAGGTCCCGCGCAGCAGAAGCCGGTCCTCGTCGATCACGACCTCGGACAGGTCATGCAGCGAAAGCCGCTGACGCACCCGGGCGATGCCGTCATGGCCCCGCCGGACATGGCGCAGTTCGCGGGCACGCTGGTCAAGGTGGATCTCGTCGCGCGCCGTTCTGCGACCGGCATGCAGCAGCGCCAGCCCAAGGCACATGAAGACCACCGACACACCGAGGCGCAGCAACATCATCTCGGCATCCCAGAGCGATCCCGACATCAGCCAGATACCGACCGCAGCCAGCATCAGCACCACGCCGGCGAAGCGCGACAGACCGGACAGGGCCCGCCATCCATGGCGCGGCGCCCTTTTTGCTGCGGCTCCGGCGCTGTGCGGGTCACCCGTGGCGGGCGACATGACAGATCCGACCGGCAAAACATCTGAAAAGGATACCATTTCACTTCCTCCGTACTACTTGACCATCCTTGGCGGCAAAAAAGGCAGCAGTACGGCACAAATCCGAAGAACTCGGGTCACGCCCCATGCCATGATGCAACCTTGGCGGTCGCCGACCCGGCCACCCGCATGCACCGACAGGTCGCCTTGGCGCTTGCCACGGGCACGGAAGCATCGTATAGGCCGCCTTCCTTCCGCAGTTTCGTTGAACCGCGCAGTCTCTCGTGGATGGGTCGCGGAAGGATCGGCCCTCCTATGAAATGCGCTTGAAAAACAAGGAGTGCACATGCCGCTTTACGAGCATGTCTTCATTTCCCGTCAGGACCTGTCGAACACGCAGGCCGAGGGTCTCATCGAACATTTCGGCACAGTTCTGGCTGACAACGGCGGCACCGTCGTTGATCACGAGTACTGGGGCGTCAAGACGATGGCCTACAAGATCAACAAGAACCGCAAGGGTCACTATGCCCTGCTGCGCACCGATGCACCGGCAACCGCCGTGCAGGAGATGGAGCGCCTGATGCGCCTGCATGACGACGTCATGCGCGTTCTGACCATCAAGGTCGATGAACATGTCGCGGGCCCCTCGGTGCAGATGCAGAAGCGTGACGACCGCGACCGTGGTGATCGTGGCGACCGCCCCGAGCGCGGCGACCGTGGTGACCGCCCGGATCGTGGCGACCGTGGTGACCGTGGTGACCGTGGCGGTGAACGCCGCGAACGCCGTTGATCAAACGCCAGAACAAAGGACGCTAAACCATGGCTACCAAACCGTTTTTCCGTCGCCGCAAGGTCTGCCCCTTCTCGGGCGACAACGCACCCGCGATCGACTACAAGGACACCCGTCTGCTGCAGCGCTACATTTCCGAGCGTGGCAAGATCGTGCCGTCCCGCATCACCGCCGTTTCGGCAAAGAAGCAGCGTGAGCTGTCGCGCGCCATCAAGCGCGCCCGCTTCCTCGCCCTGCTGCCCTATGCCGTGAAGTAAGGAGAAAAGCAGATGCAAGTTATCCTTCTCGAGCGCGTGGCCAAGCTGGGCCAGATGGGCGACGTCGTCAACGTCAAGCCCGGCTTCGCCCGCAACTACCTGCTGCCCCAGGGCAAGGCGCTGACCGCTTCCGAGCGCAACATCGCCGATTTCGAAGCCCGCAAGGTGCAACTCGAAGCGCAGAACCTTGAGACCCGCAAGGAAGCCGAAGCCCTGGGCGAACGCCTGGCCGGTCAGGTCTTCATCGTGATTCGCTCCGCATCGGATGGCGGCGCGCTTTACGGTTCCGTCACGCCCCGTGACGCGGCTGAAGCAGCCGAAGCCGGCGGTTTCACCGTGGATCGCAAGCAGATCGTGCTGACCCGCCCGATCAAGGACCTGGGCCTGCATGACGTCAGCGTCACGCTGCACCCCGAAGTCGAAGTGACGATCCAGTTGAACGTTGCGCGTTCCACCGAAGAAGCCGAGCTGCAGGCAGCCGGCAAATCGATCCAGGAACTGGCCGCCGAAGCCGAAGCCGAAGCGGAATTTGAAATCTCCGAACTCTTCGACGAGATCGGCGCTGCGAACGAAGACGGTGAGGACATGGGCCGCTAAGGCTCATCTGTCGCAAGACACCTTACCCTGGAAACCGCGCAGGCCCACCCTGCGCGGTTTTTTCATGCCCGGTTGCGACGGCCCGGTGGCGACGGCCCTGCCCGTCAGCCCGCGAAATTCTCGCCAAGGGGCAAGGGTGCGGTGCGGATCAGCCGACTGTCTGCCACCGCCGCCTGGCGATGCACCATGGCTTCGCGATAGTCCGGGTCCTTGATCATTTCGACAAAGGCCGCAACCGACGGGTATTCGGCAATAAAGCACAGATCCCATCGTTCTTCGGTCGGGCCGATCAACATCAGCTCCATCGCCCCGCGCCAGACGATCCGCCCGCCCAAACGGGCCAGCACAGGTGCGGCCCCCTTTCCATATGCGGCATAGGCCTCGGCCCCTGTGGCCTTGCGCCCATCGTCATAGCGGGCTTGCGCATGCAGCCGGACCAGGTTGATCATATGGATCGGTCCGGGCCTGTCGTTGTCCCGAAAGGCGCGAAAATCCTCTGCGGTAAAGCCTGTATGATCCATCCGGGGCGCGCTCCTTGATCTGCAATCGCCCTCATCTGGCCGCAACTGCGGCACAGGGTCAAGGAAGGCCGTCGGATGCCACGCTTCCACCCTAATGAAAAGGGCCACCCCGAAAGGTGGCCCCTGTTCCTGTGATCAGCGCCAAGGCGCTGACATGCGACGGGATCACTCCTCGTCCAGCGCCTCGACGGCTTTCTGCAGATCGTCCTTGCTGACCTCTTTGTCGGTCACCGCAGCCATGCCGAGGATGTGGTCCACGACCTTGTCCTCGAAGATCGGCGCGCGCAGCTGCTGCTGCATCTGGGCGTTCTGCTGAATGAATTCGAAGAACTGACGCTCCTGGCCCGGATACTGACGCGCCTGCGCCATCACCGCCTGGGTCATCTCGGCATCGGTCACTTCGATCTCGGCCTTGCGACCGGTTTCGGCCAGAAGCAGGCCCAGGCGCACACGACGCTCGGCCAGCTTGTTGTGCTCGTCCGTCGGCTCGATCTTGTCGTGGTTGTGATCGTGCACGTCGGGGTTTTCCTCGTGCCACAGCTGATGCGCGATCTGGTTCGCCTCGGCCTCGACCAGGCTGGGGGGCAGGTCGAACTTGACCAGACCGTCCAGTGCATCCAGCAGGCCACGCTTGACGATGGCACGGGCGGCACCGGCATACTCGGCTTCCAGACGCTCGGCGATCTGACCTTTCAGGGCAGCCAGATCCTCGGCGCCGAACTTCTTGGCCAGTTCGTCATCGATGGCTGCGGCCTTGGGTTCCTTGACCGCCTTCACGGTGCAATCGAACACGGCTTCCTTGCCGGCCAGATGGGCTGCGCCATATTCATCCGGGAAATTGACCGTCACGGCCTTTTCCTCGCCGGCTTTCACGCCGACCAGCTGCTCTTCGAAGCCGGGGATGAAGGAACCCGAGCCCAGGACCAGCGGATAGTCTTCGGCGGAACCGCCTTCAAAGGCCTCACCATCGACCTTGCCGACGAAATCGATCACGACCTGGTCACCGTCCTTGGACTTGGTGCCCTTCTTGCGATCCGCGAAATCCTGCACGGTCTCGGCCAGCGAGGCCAGCGCCTCGTCGATGGCCGCATCGTCGGCCTTGGCGACCAGACGCTCCAGCTTGACGCCGCTCATGTCCAGCTCGGGGATCTCGGGCAGGGCTTCATAGGCCATCTTGACCTTGACGTCGTCGCCCTCTTTCCAGGTTTCGCCATCGACCATGGTCACCTGCGGCTGCAGGGCCGGACGATCGCCGGTGGTTTCGAAATGCTGGTTCATGGCGCCATCGACGCTTTCCTGCATCGCTTCACCCAGAATCCGGGGGCCGAACTGCTTTTTCAGCAGCGCCATCGGCACCTTGCCCTTGCGAAAGCCCTTCATTTCCACTTCGGGCTGGGCCTCGGCCAGTTTCTCGTTGACCTTCGCTTCCAGCTCTGCGGCTGTCACGATGATCTCGTATTCACGCTTGAGGCCGTCTTTCAGGGTCTCGGTGACCTGCATTCTTCTCGTCCTTTTCCATATCTCTGGTGCGGGTGGAGGGACTTGAACCCCCACGCCTTGCGGCGCCAGAACCTAAATCTGGTGCGTCTACCAATTTCGCCACACCCGCGAAAACCAAACGCAGGCAACCCCATCCGGAAATGGAGGCTGCCCGCGGTTCCGGCGCTGTCTAGCAAACCCTGATAAGGGATGCGAGAGGAAAAATCGCCTCTTGGCCAAGGTATCAAGGCCGGTCCGGGCCGTTCAGGCAAGGCTGTCCCGCACCGGGCCGATCCGGCGCAGGCTTTCGTCCGGGTGTTCCAAAAATCCGCAGGACATTCACGGCAAATTCACCTATGCTGCGTAAAAAAAGAAAACGAGCAGAGACCATGAGACAGGACACCGCCCCGATGCCGGGACGCCGCAGCTTTGCATTCGAATATGCCTTGATCCGCAGGTTTTGCGGCGTGATACGCGCATGAGCATGGCATTCCCCCCACCCCTGCAAACGGCGCTGGTTGCCGGGACCATCGTGCTGACCGCAGAAGGTGCGATCCCGGTCGAGCTTCTGGGACAAGGCGACAGGATCATCACCCGCAACACGGGGCTGGTCCGCCTGTCGGGCATCGCCTTTCATCGGCGGGCCGGCGATTTCCTGACCATCGCGGCAGGCGCGCTTGGCGCCCAGATGCCGGGAACGGATACGATTGTGGCCACGGAACAGCCCATCCTTCTGCGCGGCCCCCTCGCCCTTGCCGCATCGGGCCAGTCATCGTGCATTCTGCCCGCGGGCGATCTGCCCCGCGCCTGCCCCGGATTGCCGGGGCTTGCGCTGTTGACGGGGATCGAGATGACGATGGTGCAGCTGCAGCTTGAAACCCTGCAGATCGTCTATGCAGACGGGCTGGAAACGCTCTGCGCGCCCATGTCCGACGCCATGCTGGCGGCCTGACGCGCGCGCATTCTGTCCCCTACACCCCAATATCCCTGAACACGCCGGGCAGCGCTTCGGGCAGATCCTCGGCAATCAGGCCCGGACCGAAACGGCGCGCGGCCTGCGCATGCAACCAGGTGCCCAAGTTGGCCGCATCCCCCGCTGCAAACCCGCGCGCCAGCAGCCCGGTGATGACCCCCGCAAGGACATCGCCCGACCCCGCCGTCGCCAGCCAGGCCAATGCCCCGTCCGTCGCGGCGGGATGCCGCCAGACCTGCCCATCGGGCCGGGCCACCAGCGTGGCCGGACCTTTCAGCAGGATGGTGCAGCCCAATTGCGCCGCCGCCCTGCGCAGCGCGGCCGTGCGCCCCTTGTCATGGTCCAGATCGTCGCGACAATCCGGGAAGAGGCGCAGGAACTCTCCGTCATGGGGGGTCAGAAGACAGCCTGCATGCAACGCGCGCCGCAGCCCCTTGTCCCGGGCCAGCAGCGTCAGGGCATCGGCATCCAGCACCGTGGCGCGGGCCGCACGCAGCGCCGCGCCCAGATGGCCCGCCTCGACATCAGACAGCCCAAATCCCGGCCCAAGGCACAGCGCATTGATCCGCGGATCGGCCAGCATCGCGTCCAGATCGGCGGGATCGTGGAGGCTGCGCAGCATGATCGCCGTGATCTGGGCCGCCACTTCGGGCTGTGCCGCCGGCGGCACGGCCAGCGTCACCAACCCTGCCCCCACGCGCAAAGCCCCGCGCGCCGCCAGCCGGGCCGCACCGCTGCGCCCAGGCCCGCCCGACAGGATCAGCGCGTGGCCTTGCATATATTTATGGCCCATCACAGGCTTGCGCAGGCGATCACGCAGGTCCTGTGTCATGGAATAGGTCCGGGGGGCACGGTCCATGGGTTATCCTTTCCGTCGCGCAGGGCACTTGCACATCATGGCGTCACAATCCGATCGGCACCACAACCGTCCTGATCCCGGCCCTGTCCAGAACCGCGTGCACAGGCTTGCGGGCATGAAAGGTCACGACAAGGTCAGCGGCAAAAGGATGCCGCCCCAATGGACGACCCGTATCGCAATCGTAGCCTGTGGGGACGTCCACCGCCACTGCAAGCAGCCGCGCGTCGGGCGCGGCCTTCATCACGCTGTGTCTGGCCCGCGACCAGGGTGCCAGGATATCATCGGTACACCGCCCCTGACCGATCCCCAACACCGCATCGAACACAATCACGGGCTGACCCGCCGCCCGTGACACAAGATCAGCCAGCACATCGGGGCAATCCTCCATCGGAAGAACCCCTCTCCCGGCCGCCCGCCATTCATGCGCCATGGCCGCCGCATCCCCGCCCGCCTTGGGCGCGCGCACGGCGCAAAGCCGGACCTGCCAGCCTCGGCGCAGCAATCCGCGAGCAATGACATAACCGTCGCCGCCATTGTTGCCCGGACCGCACAGGATCAGCGCGTGATGCACGCCGGGCACCAGGGCGGGCCACTCGCGCAATGCGGCAGCGATGACGCCCTCTCCGGCACGTTGCATCAGGGCTTGCCCGGTCACGCGCCCCGACTCCATTGCCGTTTTTTCAAGCAGTCGCATCTGCTCAGCCGTAAGGATTCCGTTCATTTCGCCCCACATCGTTCTTTTTCCGCCCGGTTTTTGATCTTTCTGCACAATTTTTGATCATCTTGCAGAAATCCCGCCATCTCGGTTCGCAATGCACTCGCTGCCCGATTGTGGCACCCCTGCATAAATGGTCTGACCCCTGTGCAGCATAGGCGAGGAGACCCTGGATGAAAAAGATCGAAGCGATCATCAAGCCGTTCAAGCTGGATGAAGTCAAAGAAGCCCTTCAGGACGCGGGCGTCCAGGGTCTTTCGGTGATCGAGGTCAAGGGATTTGGCCGTCAGAAGGGGCACACGGAACTGTATCGCGGCGCGGAATACGTCGTCGACTTCCTGCCCAAGGTGAAAATCGAGGTTGTCCTCGATGACGATCTGGTCGATGCCGCCATCGAAGCGATCATCGATGCGGCCAAGACGGACAAGATCGGCGACGGCAAGATCTTCGTCAGCCCGGTCGAACAGGCCATCCGCATCCGTACCGGTGAATCCGGTTCGGACGCGCTGTAATCTACCCACAAAACGAAAGGGATTAGGGAATGAGCAAGAACGCAGTTCTCAAACTGATCAAGGACGAGGATGTCGAATATGTCGACATTCGCTTCACCGATCCGCGCGGCAAGCTGCAGCACGTGACTGTGGTTGCCGATCTGGTCGACGAAGACTTCCTTGAGGAAGGCTTCATGTTCGACGGTTCGTCGATCGCCGGCTGGAAGTCGATCGAGGCATCGGACATGAAACTCATGCCCGACACCGACAGCGTGTACATCGATCCGTTCTACGCCGAGAAGACCATCTGCATCCATTGCTCGGTCGTGGAACCGGACACCGGCGAATCCTATGACCGCGACCCGCGCGGCACCGCAGAGAAGGCAGAAGCCTATCTGAAGTCCAGCGGCATCGGCGACAGCGCCTATTTCGGCCCCGAGGCAGAATTCTTCCTGTTCGACGACGTGCGCTACTCCGTCACCCCGAACAAGGTCTCGTACCAGGTGGATGCGGATCATGCCGCATGGAACACCGACACCGAATTCGAAATGGGCAACACCGGCCACCGCCCCGGCTACAAGGGCGGCTATTTCCCGGTCAACCCCGCCGATGATGGTCAGGACATCCGTTCGGAAATGCTGTCCACCATGAAGCGCATGGGGATGAAGGTCGACAAGCACCACCACGAAGTTGCGACCTCGCAGCACGAGCTGGGCATGATCTTCGGCACGCTGACCGAGCAGGCCGACAACATCCAGAAGTACAAGTACGTCATCCACAACGTCGCGCTGGCCTATGGCCGTTCGGCAACCTTCATGCCGAAGCCGATCAAGGGCGACAACGGCTCGGGGATGCACGTGAACATGTCGATCTGGAAAGACGGCAAGCCGCTGTTCGCAGGCGACAAATACGCCGACCTGAGCCAGGAGGCGCTGTATTTCATCGGCGGCATCCTGAAGCACGCCAAGTCGCTGAACGCCTTCACCAACCCGACCACCAACAGCTACAAGCGTCTGGTGCCCGGTTACGAGGCCCCCGTTCTGCGCGCCTATTCGGCACGCAACCGGTCGGGTTGCGTTCGTATTCCGTGGACGGAAAGCCCGAAGGCAAAGCGCGTCGAAGCCCGTTTCCCCGATCCGGCGGCCAACCCCTACCTGGCGTTCTCGGCTCTGCTGATGGCTGGCCTTGACGGGATCAAGAACAAGATCGATCCGGGCGAAGCCATGGACAAGAACCTCTATGACCTGCCCGCGGAAGAGCTGGCCGGCATCCCCACCGTCTGCGGTTCGCTCCGCGAGGCGCTGGAGGAGCTGCAGAAGGACATGGACTATCTGCTGGCTGGCGACGTGTTCACGAAGGACCAGATCATGGCCTATATCGGCCTGAAGATGGAAGAAGTCGAAGAGTACGACATGACTCCGCACCCGGTCGAGTTCAAGAACTACTACAGCTGCTGATCAGGGCAGTTCCGCGACGACCGAGTCGCGGAAAACCAACCAAAGTCACAAAAAGGGCGCCTTTCGGGGCGCCCTTTCCCGTTTCTGGGCGAAACCGTGGCAGGCGACACCGCCAAATTCACGGATTCAGGCGCCGCGCCCCAAGCTTACCAGATTTGGAACAAAAAATGCCCCATTTCCTTAAGCATAAATGGGGGGTTGGAAATTCCCCGCGGAGGCTGTCATGCATATGGACAACACTCGGTGCACGTCTGGATTGGTTTTTCTCGGTACGAGACCCCTTGATCTTCCGCTGCTTGCGACCCGCCTTGAACGTGTGCTGGGCGGGCGCGGTTTCCGTGTCGGCCTGTCCGAGATGATGTCACAGGGTCACCTCAAGATGGGCCTGGGCGGTTTCGAATTGCACATGAACACCTTGGAAAACCACCGCGAGGGGAACCAGCCCGGCGGCATGCAGTCCATGGACATGGCCATGAGCGATGCATTCGCGCCGGAACAGGACGCGGATCTGAAGGTCAACAGCGTCACCCAGACCCTGACGGTCACCATCGTCAAGCTGCCCTCGGACCTGCCCAGCCTGCGCGAGGCGGAACGCTCCACCGCGACGGCCCATTCCGCCCTTGCACTGGCCACCCTTGAACTGGCGCAGGTGCTTGACCCGGACTACGTGCAATGGCTGCAGCCCGACATGATGCTGTCGACATCCTCTTTCCTGTCCGTGCTGGAAAAGGTGACGCCCCGCCGTGTGTCGGCGGCGGATCGTGCCGCCCATGGGCAGAACGAAACGGACAGACGCAAGCGCCCCACGCCCGTCTTGCCGCTGAACCAGAAAGGTGAAGCCACCGTGTCACGCCTCTTTCCCGATATCGAAGACACCTGCGAACGCCTGGAAAGCCAGACCCGCACCGATGAAACCCCCGAGGCCGCACCGGCCCGTGTGGACACCGCCGGCCTTCCCTATCTGCGGGCGGTGTTCAACCGCGACACCGAGACCGGCATGACCCCGGCTTCAGGCGATACGCCTTCCGCGACGGCAAAGACGGCCGATGCCGCCTATGACGCTCATGCCTTGACGGATGAGCCAAGCACCACATCGCGCGTGGCGACATGGGCGATCTCGTTGACTGTCAGCCTGATCTCGGTCCCGGTCGGCATTGCCCTGATGGTCTACAACCTTCTGCGCGGCGAAGACCTGCGCCTTGCCCTGACGGCCCTGGGCCTGACCGGGTTGTTTGCCGGCATGGCAAAACTGGGCATGATCGAAACCGTCGTTGCGACCCTCGGCACTCTGCCCGTCATCGGTCAGCTTCTGGCCTACCTGCCGCTCTGATCCGGCACATCCGCGCGCCAATCCGATTGCCAGCCGCCTGACAGGCGGCTAGGCTTTCGGCAAAAGCGTTCGGGTGTGTCACAAGATGCGTAAATCAATCACAAGATCATTCATTGCTTTCGTTGTGGGGCTTGGCTGCGCCACCCCGGTGCTGGCCGCGCAATGCGGCAATACCGCCGCCGGATACGAGGCATGGAAACGGGATTTCGCAAAGATCGCGGCGCGGGCCGGGGTTGGCGAACGCGGGCTTGCGGCACTGGCCGGCACCACCTACGCGACCCGCACCATCGCAGCCGACCGCAATCAGAAAAGCTTTGGCTACACGCTTGAGAAATTCATGCAGGTGCGTGGCGCGGATACGATTGTCGCGCAGGGCAAACGCCGCAAGGCGCGCGATGCCGCCTTCTACCAGGCGCTGGAGCGGCAATATGGGGTGCCCGCAGGCGTGATCATCGCCATTCATGGCATGGAAACGGCTTTCGGCAATTTCATGGGCGACAGCAATGTCGTGTCCGCGATTGCCACGCTGGCCTATGACTGCCGCCGCTCGGACTTCTTCGCGGGGCATACGATCGCAGCCCTGCAACTGGTGGATCGTGGCACGATCACCCCGCAATCCATCGGCGCGAAACATGGCGAACTGGGACATACCCAATTCCTGCCGGGCAATGTGGTGACCTATGCGGTCGATGCCAATGGTGACGGCCGCATCGACATGAACAACATGACCGATGCCCTTGCATCGACAGCGAATTTCCTGCGCCAGAAAGGCTGGCAACCCGGCAAGGGCTACCAGGAGGGAGAGCCGAATTTCCGTGTCATCAAGGAATGGAACGCGGCCGGCGTCTACCAGAAGGCCATCGCCATCATGGCCCGCCGCATCGACAACTGATCACACTGCGGCCGGCCACAACCCCTGCACCACGTCACGCGCCAGCACGCTGGTGTGAATGCCGAAGACAACCGCGCCGCTTTGCGGCAGACGGACAAGACTTTGACGCTCGGTTCGCAGGTAGTCGGCGCTTCGTGCGCCGCGCTCGATCCTGCGGTCATTCTCGCGGCGGGGCTGATGCAGGGTTGGGTCGACATACCACAGGGCGTTGAACCGCCACAGCGGGCGGCCCACCTGCACGCCGTCGAACAGGCGTTGCACCCGCCGCGCCATGGTCGCGTCATACTCGGCGACCGGCAGATGTATCCCGATCAGCGGGCGCAGGAACTTTTCCTCCAGCGTCCAGCTTGCCGGAAAGCACAGCACCGCAGCGGTCAGGACATGTTCGTCACCGCGCTTTTCCATCAGGCACAGATCCTGTTGCACCAGATGGCCCAAGGTGCCCATCGGATCGTCGCGATCTATGGCGACCGTCACACCATCCGGGCGACGCACCTGCCCTGCCCCGACAGCGTGATCCGCGCGTGCTGCCAGGACGTCCAGCACCGCATCCAGAAGCTCTGCCGCCGCAGGGCGCGCGCCTTCGTCCATGGCAATGACCTTGTCGCGCTTTTCGGCCAGAAGACGCGCCCGCTCCGCCATCTGCCGGGCATGGGCATCATCGACGATGATCCAGTCCGCAGGATCCATGGGCGCGATGCCCGGCAGTGGCTTGTGATGGGTTGGATCATAGCCGAGGCGTGTCTGAAGGATCGGTGTCATGGTGCCATCTGTTCCAAAAAACGACCTGTCCGCAAGTCGGTTTGGGAAGGGACAGCCCTTGCCGCGCAAAGTGATGCTGGCGCAGCAGCGGAGACATCACGATGAACCAGCATTACAGCGACAGACGCAAGATCGACCCCACACGCGGCGCCACCCTGGCCGATGGCAGCCCCAATGACATGGACCGTGTGGAAATCGGGCCCACCCTTCTTGCCTTCGATGAATGGGCGGCGGCCGGACTGACCCTGCCCGATCTGCCCGCAATGCGGCAGTTCCGCTTTGACAGGCTGGTGCAGTTCATCCAGGCGCGCGACTATGCGGGCCTGTTGATGTTCGATCCGCTGAACATCCGCTATGCGACCGACAGCACCAACATGCAGCTGTGGAACACGCATAATCCGTTCCGCGCCGTGCTGATCTGCGCCGATGGCTACATGGTGATCTGGGACTACAAGAACGCGATGTTCCTGAGCCGCTTCAACCCGCTGGTGCGCGAACAACGATCCGGTGCGGACCTGTTCTATTTCGACCGGGGCGACAAGGTGGACGTGGCCGCCGATGTCTTTGCCAACGAGGTGCGCGCCCTTCTGTCGGCGCATGCAGGCACCAACAAGCGGCTGGCCGTGGACAAGATCATGCTGCACGGCCTGCGCGCCCTTGAGGCGCAGGGCCTTGAAATCATGGAAGGCGAAGAGCTGACCGAAAAGGCCCGCTCCGTGAAGGGACCGGACGAGATCCTGGCGATGCGCTGCGCCTCGCATGCCTGCGAAGCCGCCGTGGCCGAGATGGAGCGCGCCGCGCGCAACGGTATCCCCGGCGGACGCATGTCCGAGGATGATGTCTGGGCGGTGCTGCATGCGGAAAACATCCGGCGCGGCGGCGAATGGATCGAAACGCGGCTTCTGGCCTCGGGACCACGGACCAATCCCTGGTTCCAGGAATGCGGCCCGCGCATCATCCAGAACAACGAGATCGTGGCCTTCGACACCGACCTGATCGGCGCCTACGGGATCTGCATCGACATCAGCCGCACCTGGTGGGTCGGCGACCGCGCCCCGCGCCCCGACATGGTTTCGGCCATGCAGCACGGGATGGATCACATCCGCCACAACATGTCCCTGCTGAAACCCGGCGTGAGCTTGCGCGATCTGACCTTCAAGTCCCATCCGCTGGATCCGCAATACCAGCGCGGCAAATATGGTTGCCTGATGCACGGGGTCGGCCTGTGCGATGAATGGCCGTTGATCTGCTATCCGGACAATTTCGTCGAAGGCGCCTATGACTACGTGCTCGAGCCCGGCATGGTTCTGTGTGTCGAGGCACTGATCAGCCCCGAAGGCGGAGATTTTTCGATCAAGCTGGAGGATCAGGTCCTGATCACCGAGGATGGGCACGAGAACCTGACCCGTTACCCCTTCGATCCGGCGCTCAGCGGCACCTGACCAGAGGATCGCCGCGAACCTCGCGGCGCGTCACCTTGGCGTGAGACCCCTGACACATGGCTTGCGGCCGCCCCGCCGCAAGCCCAGTCTCATGTTCAGACGTCAGGACATGGACATGGCAAGCAAACACATCACCTTCACCGGCCACGATGGCAGCGCGCTGGCCGCCCGGCTTGACCTGCCCGAGGGTCCGCATCTGGCGACGGCCCTGCTGGCGCATTGCTTCACCTGTTCCAAGGACATCGCGGCGGCGCGGCGCATTGCCCAACGGCTTGCGGCGATGGGGATCGCTGTCCTGCGGTTCGACTTCACCGGGCTTGGTCATTCGGGGGGGGAATTCGCCAATACCGGCTTCACCTCGAATGTCGCCGATGTCCGGGCTGCCGCAACATGGCTGCGCGACAACGGAATGCCCGCCAAATTGCTGATCGGCCATTCGCTGGGCGGTGCGGCCATCCTCAAGGCCGCACCCGACATTGCCGGGGTCAAGGCCGTGGTGACGCTTGGTACCCCCTTTGATCCCGCCCATGTGACCCATAACTTCGGGAACGCGCTGGAGCGGATCCGCGACAAGGGCGAAGCCGAGGTTGATCTGGGTGGCCGCC
Source organism: Seohaeicola sp. (assembly GCF_048006315.1). Taxonomy (GTDB): domain Bacteria; phylum Pseudomonadota; class Alphaproteobacteria; order Rhodobacterales; family Rhodobacteraceae; genus Seohaeicola. Next base: position 587,553 of record NZ_CP180350.1, read on the forward strand.
CCTTCCGCATCACCCATGCCTTCGTCAAGGATGTCGAGGGCGCATCCATCGCAACAGAGCTTCAGCGGCTCAAGGCCGCGCTTCTGGTGATGCATGCCCCACGGGACGAGATCGTCGGAATCGACAATGCCACGCGGATCTTCACCGCCGCGCGACACCCCAAAAGCTTCGTCACGCTGGATGACGCGGATCACCTGATCAGCCGCGCCTCGGATGCCGACTATGCCGCCGAGGTCATGGCAAGCTGGGCTAGCCGCTATCTTGATCTGCGCCCGCCCGCGCCGCCCCCCGGCGTGCCCGAGGGGATCATCCGCGTCTCCGAGGCCGATCCCGAGGGCTTCTTGCAGGATGTGGTCGCCGGGCCGCAGCACCATGCGCTGGCGGATGAGCCACGCGCCTATGGCGGCACAAATCGCGGAATGTCGCCCTATGGTTTCATCTCGGCGGGGCTGGGCGCATGCACCTCGATGACGATCCGCATGTATGCGCGGCGCAAGGGTTGGCCACTGGACCATGTCCGCGTGGATGTGAGCCATGACAAGATGCATGCGCAGGACGCGAAATCAGGCCTTGGCGACAAGATCGACAGTTTTCGCCGGGAAATCCACCTTGAAGGGGCGCTGAGCGATGATCAGCGTGCAAGGCTGCTGGAGATTGCGGACAAATGCCCGGTGCATCGCACGCTCAGGCAAAGCAGCACCATCCATACGGTGCTGGCCGGCTGAGCGCAGGTTCTCAGGCGTTGCCGTTGACGTTTTCCAGATGGGCCGCCCATGCCTTTTCGATCTCGGCGCACAGTTCGGTCGGATCGAACGGCTTCGTGATGACGGTCAATGCGCCCCTGTTCAGCATGTTCTGCGAAAAATTCTCTTCCGCCTTGGCCGTCACGAAGATCGCCGGGATGTCCTGAAAACCCGGCAGGGTCCGCAGCGCGCTCCAGGTTTCCATGCCGTCCATGTCGGGCATCATGAAATCCAGCAGGAACAGTTGCGGATCGCAGCCCTCTGCCCCGGCCATGGCATCCTGCCCGGATTCAAACTGATCCACGTGATAGCCACCGATCATCTCGAGAGAAATCTTGATGATCATCCGAATGTCTTCGGCGTCATCCACATGCAGGATGCGTTGCAGTTTTTCCATATCAGTCGCCTTTGACGCCCAGAAGTCAGGGCAATGCGTCACCAGAACAACGATTACTGCACAAATCGGGCCTGACTGGCCCTTGGTCTACCCTCTGTCAGATCGGGTCCACGATCAACCCGTGAAACCCGTCCGGACCACAAAGTTCTGCGGTCATGCGGCGCAAGCGCCACCGCCGACACACCTGCATCATGCCGTCTTGCGCTTGCCCGGCTGGATTGTATCCGGATGGGGCGCAGACTGGGCGTGGGGAACGATATCAAACTCGATGAAGAAGGTTGTTCCCTTTCCAAGCGTGCTTTCATAATCGATCTGACCATCGTGGCGTTCGACGATCTTCTTGGAGATGTTCATGCCAAGCCCGGTGCCACCGACACGCCGCTGGTCGGACGAATCCACCTGGCTGAACCTGCCGAACACCCGCTCCTTGGCGTTGTCGGGGATACCGACACCCTTGTCCTTGACGTAAATTCGCACCCTGTCGTTATCGCGTTTGACATGAATGTCCACTGTTCCGCCCTTGTGGGAAAACTTGGATGCGTTCGAGATCAGGTTCGCCATCACCTGGGACAGCCTGTCGGCATCGCCGTTGATGAAAACCTCTTCGTCGGCCTGGGTCACGGCAAGCGTGACGCCCATCTGCTCGGCATAGCCTTCGCTCATCGCCACGGAATCCGCGACCAGTTCGCGCACGTTCAGCAGATCGAACCGGAACGCCATTTCGCCCACTTCGATCTTCTGCAGATCCAGAAGGTCGTTGATCAGGTCGGCAAGGCGTTTGCTGTTCTTGCCCGCAACCGCCAGAACCGGCTTCATCTGATCAGGCAGCGGACCAAGCACACCGCTGTTGACCAGGTCCAGCGTGCCCTTGATCGAGGTCAGGGGCGTGCGCAGCTCGTGGCTGACGGTGGACAGGAACTGCGATTTGATCTCAAGCGCTTCCTTGGTCTTCTGGTGCTCCAGCGTGATTTCCTCGATCTGCGCCAGGCCGCGACGATAGAGCCGCAGGAAGACGAAAGAGCAATCGACGATGAAGTACATCACGAAAGCGACCGTGAAGAATTGCAGCCAGACATCGGAATCCAGCGGCGGGTTCAGCCGGATGATGTCCCAGGTCCCGATGAAGATGAAGGTCAGACCGTAGATGATCAGACGCAGGAACAGCGCCGGCAGCAGCTGATGATTGTTCACCGCCGCAAAGAGCGATGCGGCAAACAGGAAGAACAGGGGCGTGAAATGCCCGCCGGACGTCTGTTGCAGGGTGATCATGATCACGAAGAGGCTGATGGAAAAGGCGCTGGCAACGGTATTCAGCATCACCCAGATCAGGAAGACGCGCGCGCGGGCGGGATTGTGATCGGTCCATTCATTCACCCGGCGCGCAAGGATCAGATCAAGCACTTCGGTGAACAGAACGGCGGCATAGGCCGAAAAGGACACAACGGGATCAAAGTAGAAGGCTGCAAGAAGCGTCGCCGCAAGAAAGATCGCCTGGCGCTGCCAGATGAGGTTCTCGCTGACGTTGATGTAATCCTTCAGCTGCCGTTCCAGCCGCTCGATTGGATACCAATCGTCCTTCTTGATAAGGAATTGCTCGACGATAGCCATGATCTCGAGGATCTCCGTTTATCGGACCGATCCGGGTTCGGTCCTGCCTTCATTTGCCTGTCCGGTGTTGGCCTGGCCTTCCGGATCACGTTCCGGATCTTGCGCCCGACCTACACGGTTTCAACCTTGAAACGCTCTATTCACTGTTGCTCTGCCTTGCACCCGGATGGACCGTTTCTTTCGCGGTGGTCGGCTCAAACCCGGTGAATGAACTTCTGCTCAAACCGAAGATTGAAGGCGCAACAAACCTTAAAAATCCACTCAAACATGCAAACCTCACAGAACAAGGGATATTTCGGGAATATGACAACAAAAAGGCTGCCAAATGGTAAAGTTCGCGCAACCAACCCTAGATGGACCACTGTGATTTGCAGAATGCGAAATAAACGTGGCAACACCCAAGGCAAGGATGCGCACTGCCTTGAATGTCTCCAGAAATAATCCGGAAGCTGACTTCAGTTGACATATTTGGCGACGGTGAACAGCGCAGCCTGGCTTACCGTTTCATCGATCGAGAACTTGGGGCCGACGGGCACCGCACTGAGATCCAGCCGCCTGAGCCATCGCGACCAGACGGCGGGCACGATCCCGATCACATGCGTCGCGCCATAGCTGCGGGCGGATTGGCTCAATTGCCCCATCAGCGCCGCCTGTACCGCCAGGCGTCGATGCGCCGGCACATCATTGGACACGAACAGGCGCGAAGCCTCCCATATCTGCGGGTTCACAGGCGCCTCGAAGAACAGCACATCCGTGGGAATGCTTTCCAGCATGCCCTTTTGCGCATCGCGCAGCATGTAGGAATAGACGCCGCATTGCGCGGTCGTCGGGGTCAGCCGGATGCCTGCCAGGATCTCGCCAAACTCGTGCACCACGATCCAACGGCTCAGCGGGGTGTCGTATTGATCGAACTCCATGCCCTCGGCCTCGGGAAGGCTCCAGTGCAGCTGATCGATGAAGGTCTTCTTGCGCGCCTTCAACAGGCTGACGAAGAGATCACCGTAAAGATGCATGTTGGAAAAGGACAAGGTCGTCGTCTTGACGTGGCCCATCACGGCCGAAACGGCCTCGGGTATCTTGGGCTTAACGGCCGGAAGGTCCGGAAGAAGGTTGCGCAAACGCGACCCTGCTACTTCTGGCTGTTTACTGCCGGCAGGCATGAGGTCGGGAAAAACGGACCGCGAAGGCACGCCCCCTGCGGATGCTCTGCTATGTTTCATTGCCTGCTCTCAATTTTTTTTTCCAGTAGATGAAAATTACCCATCACCGTCCAGACCAAAGTGATTTTTGTCTCTCTTTTCTGCCTTATTTTTTCCATATTTGAAAAGATGCAACACTTTTGCGGTACTAATGATCGGCGAATATCCGCCTGATAAACACCCAAAAGTTGAAACGCCGCTCGGCTTTCATCTTGTATTTAAATGATTTTTTGATGCAACCGTCGCGCAGCCTGTCTGCGGACACGCCGCGCCTGCGCGTGACGGAAAGGCAATCGCGTCAAAAGATACGCAGCGCCACATTCCCGAACTGTTTACTTCGGTGAAACGGTCGCTTTTCCGGTGGCGCGTGGCCCAGAGCCTTCGATCCGAGGGGGTTTTCACAGGCGCGCTATTTGCTTGAAACCGATGCGCGGGGCGTGTTCCTGCAGGGCAGCAATACAAGATGGGGTATTGCGAAACGAAAAAAGCGCAACACATGGTTGCGCTTCATTCATTCACATGATGTGGCGTCATCAGTCGCGGGCGCGACCGACCAGCTTCCACAGGGCCGGCAGCAGTGCCGCGGCCAGCGCCAGTTTCAGCGCGTCACCGATCAGGAAGGGCGTCAGGCCCCACTGCAGCAGCGGCTTGTCCCAGCCATAGAGCATGCCCAGCCAGATCAGGCCCGGTACATAGATCAGGACGTTGCCCGCCAGCATCGCCAGCGCCATCTTGCCGGCCGAACGGTCCCAGCCCGCCTGTGCAAACCAGCCCAGTGCCACGGTGGCCATCACATAGCCCAGCAGGTAGCCACCGGTGCCGCCCATCATGTAGGTCAGCCCGTAGGCCTCGGCAGAGGATCCGGCGAAGACATCGAAACCCAATGCGCCCACGATCATGTAGCCCAGGATCGTCACGAGGCCCAGGCGCGCGCCATAGGCTGCGCCGATCGTCAGGACCGCAAAGGTCCCCATGGTGATCGGGACCGGCCACATCGGCACCTTGATCTTGGCGGCAACCGCCAGAACCGCGATCCCCAGCACCACCAGCGCAGCCTGCTTGATCAGCTGCCGGGTGCCTTCGCGCGGCGCAATCGCCTCGGTCAGAACCTTGTTTGTCAGTGCAAGCGCCATACGCCAGCCTCCTATCCTGAGTTTTCTCATGCCGTTTCTGCCCCAGCCCCCGGCTCATCGCAAGGGGCAAGGCTCATTCCTTGGGGGATATTCCTGCATCCGATGTATAGACCGATTGCATCACATAATCCTTTCGCGGCCCGGTGACGCGCCACTCTGCCTGCCAGACGGGCCAGCGACTGAAATCGTAGCGCACCTTGTAGGTATCGGGATCACACCAATGGTCGGCCTCAACGGTGTCTGCGGCGGGCACGAAACGATGAAAGGCGCGGCCGTCGGCAAAAAAGACCGCGATCCCCGCCCCGTCCTCGCGCCAGACATATCTGCGCTCGGCCGCGAAGCCGCCCTGCCCCGCCAGTTCAAGCCGCCCCGTTTCATGCAGCACAAGCCCATCGGACTGCGGGCTGAACACCGCGGTCCCGCGAAAGGTCGCGTCTCGCCCCAGGGCATCCTTGATCTCTCGGTCAAGCCGCCAGCGCCCTTCGAAATCCTTCAGACCGATCATCTGCTTCCCCGCCAACCCTTGCCGCCAAGTCTAGCCCCCGTTAAAGACAGCGCCAACCGCTGCCAACCAAGGAAATCCCATGATCCCCCGCTATTCCCGCCCCGAGATGGTCGCGATCTGGTCGCCCGAGACGAAATTCCGCATCTGGTTCGAGATCGAAGCCCATGCCTGCGACGCCATGGCCGAACTGGGCGTGATCCCGCGTGAGAACGCCGAAGCCGTCTGGAAAGCCAAGGATGTGGAATTCGACGTCGCACGCATCGACGAGATCGAAGCTGTAACCAAGCATGACGTCATCGCCTTTCTGACGCATCTGGCCGAACATGTCGGATCGGATGCTGCGCGCTTCGTCCACCAGGGCATGACATCGTCCGATGTGCTGGATACCTGCCTGAATGTACAACTGACACGTGCCGCCGATCTTCTGATCGCGGACATGGAGGCGCTGCTGGTCGCGCTCAAGCGCCGCGCCTTCGAGCACAAGGACACGGTGCGGATCGGCCGCAGCCACGGCATTCATGCCGAACCCACCACCATGGGCCTGACCTTCGCGCGCTTCTACGCCGAGATGGACCGCAACCTGCGCCGCCTGCGCACCGCGCGCGAGGAAATCGCGACAGGTGCGATCAGTGGCGCGGTCGGCACTTTCGCGAATATCGACCCCGCGGTCGAGGAACATGTCTGCAAGATGATGGGCCTGATGCCCGAGCCGATCAGCACGCAGGTGATTCCCCGTGACCGACATGCCGCGTTTTTCGCGACGCTTGGCGTGATCGCATCAAGCATCGAGAACATCGCCATCGAAATCCGGCACATGCAGCGCACGGAAGTGCTGGAAGCCGAGGAATTTTTCAGCAAAGGCCAAAAAGGCTCCAGCGCCATGCCGCACAAGCGCAACCCCGTGCTCAGCGAAAACCTGACCGGCCTTGCGCGCCTTGTACGGATGTCCGTGGTGCCCGCGATGGAGAACGTGGCCCTCTGGCACGAACGTGACATCTCGCATTCCTCGGTCGAACGGATGATCGGGCCGGACACCACCGTGACGCTGGATTTTGCCTTGGCGCGCCTGACAGGGCTGGTCGACAAGCTGGTAATCTACCCTGACAACATGCTGGCCAACATGAACAAATTCCGCGGGCTGGTGATGTCGCAGCGGGTTCTTCTGGCCTTGACGCAAGCAGGCGTCAGCCGCGAGGACGCCTATACCCTGGTCCAGCGCAACGCGATGAAGGTCTGGGAGAAGGGTGCCGATTTCAAGACCGAGCTGCTGGCTGATACGGATGTGACCGCCGCCCTCACCCCCGCCGAGATCGAGGAGAAATTCGACCTTGGCTATCACACCAAGCATGTGGACACGATCTTCGCCCGTGTGTTCGGAACAAAGTGACGCAATCGGGTGTTTTGACGAAATGAATTTGCGTGCTACCCTTGGGATCCAATCACAAGGGAGTACGCAATGAAGTTGAAGACCGTATTTGCCGCCCTCGCCCTGACCCTCGCTCCGATGATGGTCAGTGCGGAATGTTCCTCCAGCCACCAGGCGATGTCTTGCGCCGACGGGATGGTCTGGGACAGCGCGACCCGCAGCTGCACCAAGCAGCTGAGCGGCTGACAAACCTTCCCGCGCCCTTCCGGCATCCGGCCAGGGCGCGGCATTTCCCGGCGCGCGTGTCGCATATCCGGGCTTTTCCCCAAAACATCGCATGATCCGGGCCGCGCGCTTGATTAAACTTGGCGACAACTCGCCGGTCGTGTTCAATATTTGTTCATGGCTCTCGCCTTATCTGAACGCAGTTTCGATGAGGTCGCGATGCTGAAACTCAGCCCAGTCTCTTCCCGCCCCGGCGCACCGGGGATCGTCACGCTGTCCCAGCGTGAAAAGGCCGCGATCGTCGTCCGCTTCCTGTTATCGGAAGGGGCGGAACTGACGCTTGCCGACCTGCCAGAGGATCTTCAGGCGGCCCTGACCGTGCAATTCGGCCAGATGCGGCATGTGGATCGCGCGACCCTCGCGGCCGTCGTGGCCGAATTCGCGGAAGAACTGGAACAGATCGCGCTGCTGTTTCCCCGCGATGTGGCCGGTGCCCTGACCGCGCTGGACGGGCGCATCAGCCCGCAGACCGCTGCAAGGTTGCGCCGCGAAGCGGGTGTGCGCCAGACAGGCGATCCATGGGACCGGCTGCGCATGCTGCCTGCGGACAAGTTGCTGCCCTTCCTGTCCAGCGAATCTGTCGAAGTGGCCGCGGTCATGCTGTCCAAGCTGGATGTGGCCAAATCAGCCGATCTTCTCAGCCGTCTGCCGGGGACAGAGGCGCGGCGCATCGCCTATGCGATGTCACTGACCGGCGCGGTGACGCCGGATGCCGTCTACCGGATCGGCCTATCGCTGGCGATGCAGCTTGACGCGGTGCCGGACCGTGCCTTTTCCGAGGACCCGGAACAGCGTGTGGGCGAGATTCTCAACATGTCCAGTCCCGCCACCCGCGACGATGTGCTGACCGGGCTGGAAGAAACCGACGCGCAGTTTGCGCAAAGCGTTCGTCGCGCCATCTTCACCTTTGCCGACATTCCGGCGCGCATCGACCCGCGCGATGCGCCCAAGATCACCCGCGGCCTTGACCAGCCGACGCTGGTGCGTGCCTTGGCGCATGCCCGCGCATTGGGCGGCAACGCAGAGGACGCGGCGGACTTCATCCTGGGCAATATTTCGCAGCGCATGGCCGATGGCTTGCGCGAAGAGGTAACGCAGACCGGCAAGGTCAAGGTCAAGGCAGGCGAGGATGCAATGTCCGCGGTCATCGCAACGATCCGGGAACTTGTCGCCTCGGGCGAGATGGCAATGCGCCAGCGCGGATCCGACGAGGAGGATGAATGAGCATGCCTGTCGGCAGGCAACAGTCCGATATGGACAGCACCCGAATGTCGTCCTAACCTGACATCATGAGCGATATTTCAGGACGCCGATGGCATGACATGGGTGGGGACGCGGCCGGGCCGGTCCCCATGGAGGGGCATGATTTCGCCCTGTGGGAAAAACGCGTGGATGCTTTGATGGTGTTATGCTCGTCAAAGGGCCATTTCACCGTCGACGGCCTGCGCCGCGCGCTGGAGGACATGGGCGAAGACGCTTTCGAAAAACACAGCTACTATGAACGCTGGATCGCGGCGGTGAACCAGAACCTTGTCGAGGGCGGTGTTTACACGCTGGAAGAACTTGCCACCCGCATGGATGAGATCGCGGCGCGCGGCGCAACCTACGGGGAAGCCGCCCGTGGTTAAGCGCGTTCGCGTCCGCAGCCTGATGCCACCCGGCCATGTACGCGCACCCGCCTATCTGCGGGGCAAGACCGGTGTGATCGAACGCAGCCTTGGCGCATTCGGCAATCCCGAACAACTGGCCTATGGCCTGCCCGCCGAGAAGAAACCCCTCTTCCGCGTGCGGTTCACCATGGCCGAACTCTGGGGTGATCAGGCGGAACGGCCCGCGGACACGCTGGATGCGGAAATCTATGGCCACTGGCTGGAAGAGGTGCCTGATCATGCCCCATGACCATCACGACCATGATCACGATCATGACCACGACCATCACCACCACGGCCTCAGCCCGTCGGGTCATCCTTACCGGCAGGATGACGACGCGCCGCTGACCTACTGGCAGCGCATGGAGATCGCCGTGCGCGAGTTGCTGATCGAAAAGGGCGTGACGACCGCCGCCGAGATCGCGGGCCAGATCGACCTGATGGACAGCCGCAGCCCCGCGAATGGTGCCGCCGTCGTCGCCCGTGCCTGGACAGATCCCGCATTCAAGTCGCGCCTGCTTGACAACGCGGGCGATGCCAGCCGCGAGATGGGCTTCGACATCGGCCCGTTGCACCTGATCGCGGTGGAAAACACCGCCGACACCCATAACTTGATCGTGTGCACCTTGTGCTCGTGCTATCCGCGCAACCTTCTTGGTCTGCCGCCCGACTGGTACAAGACCCGCGCCTATCGGAGCCGCGCCGTGCGCGAGCCGCGCGCCGTTCTGACCGAATTCGGGCTGGACCTGCCGGACAGCACCACGATCCGCGTCCATGACAGCACCGCCGACATGCGTTATATCGTTTTGCCTGCAAGGCCCGCGGGGACCGAGGCCCTGACCGAAGCCGAACTGGCAGAGCTTGTCACGCGCGACTGCATGATCGGAACCGGCCTGCCCAGAACGCCACAGACCGGCGCCACGGCGGGATGAGAAGACTCAGCCCGACGGCCACCGCCATCCTGCTGATGATCGGGGCCATCTTCTGTTTCTCCGTCATGGATGCCACGGCCAAGGCGCTGGCGCCCCGCATCGGCACGATTCCCGCCGTCTGGGCCCGCTATGCCGGGCAGGCACTGGTCGTGCTGATCCTGGTCGCCCCGCGCCTGCGGTCCGTTGCGCGCACCAATTATCCATGGCTGCAGCTGGCGCGCTCGGTCTTTCTGATGTTCGGAACCGTCTTTTTCTTCTTCAGTGTCGCCAATATCGGCCTGACCGAGGCGACCGCGATCATGAACATCAACCCGGTGATCATCACCCTGGGCGCTGCGCTGTTTCTGGGTGAAAAGATCGGCCTGCGCCGCGCGCTGGGGATCGGGGCCGCCATGATTGGCGCGCTGATCGTGATCCGGCCGGGGTCCGAGGTGTTTTCACCCTATGCGGTGCTGCCGCTGGTCGCGGCCTTTGCCTATTCGGCCTATAACATCACCACCCGCTTTGTCGGCCGGAACGAGGATCCCTGGACCTCGCTTCTCTATACGGCGCTCTTCGGTGCCGTCGTCATGTCTGTTGCGGTGCCCTTCTACTGGCAGCCGCTTGATCTGACATCCGGTCTGCTGATGCTGGTGATCGCCGCCTTCGGCACCCTGTCGCAACTGCTGCTGATCCGTGCCCTGTCGATCGGCGAGGCCGGCATGCTGGCGCCATTCGCCTATACCGGGCTGGTCTTCGCCACGGTCTGGGGGGTGGTCTTCTTCGGGGAATACCCCGACCTGTGGACGGTGGTCGGCGCCATGATCATCGTGGCGGCCGGGGTTTATGTCTGGTACCGGGAAACCTTCGGAAAAACCGCGCGCGCGGCGGGCTGAGCCGCGCCTCTCAGCGCAGGCGCGCCGCGGCCAGGATGGGCCCCGCCCCCTTGCGCTGCAGGATCACCACGGCAGGCTGATTGCCCGCGCCCGGTGCCTTGATCTGCATGGGCGCGGACAGGTCCCATTCACCGATCGTGGTCCATTCGGTGACCACATTGGCATAGTCCATCTGGCGGCCCGCGTTCTCGCCGCGCGTGATCTCGACCCGCTGCGAGGGGATATAGCGCACAAGCTGAACGACCAGGGGCCCTGCCACCCCCTGCCCCGCATCGCCGCGGATCACAAGCTGGCCGTCCGGCGCCCGCTCAAGCGCCACACGCACACCGGTCTGAACGGATGCATGGCGCAGGATCAGGGAGTTCGCGTCTTCTTCATGGGTGCCGACCACATGGTCCTCGCCCGACACGATCATCTGCGGCGTATAGACGGACCGGCGTCCGGCGGCCTTGGCATAGGCCTTCTGGCGCTGCGTGAAGGCGGGCTGCGCGAAACTGTCCTTCCAGCCGATGTAGTCCCAGTAGTCCACATGCAGCGCTAGGGCGATCACGTCGTCCCGCTGGCTCAGTTCGTGCAGAAAGGCATCCGCCGGCGGGCAAGAGGAACATCCCTGCGAGGTAAACAGTTCAACCACAACAAGGCGCGTATCGGCCTGGGCCGTCCCCGCCGAAGCGGCAGCGATCAATCCGCCTGTAAGGCATCCCGCAATCCAAGCCCTGATCTGACCCATGTTCATCTGTCTCTTTCCGGTGGCTACGGTCCCGTTTTAGGCGCGCACCATTGAAATGACCAATCAAGGAATCGAGAGAGAGAGGTTACTGTGTCCTGTCTGCCCGATTTTTTTGTGTGCAATGGTATACATTTTGCCGTTGCCCCCCTTGATCGAAAGCCGACTATAGGCCAAAAGCAGCGCAGCAATACCCCTTATTTCCTGATCGGAGGGAGGCCACAGATGCCCATCACAGTCGGACAAGACAGCGCCAAGACCCGCAAGACCCTGACGGTCGGCGGACAGAGTGTTTCCTATTACTCGATCCCGGCTGCACAGGCCGCGGGCCTGGGCGATTTCTCGCGCCTGCCCGCCGCGCTGAAAGTGGTTCTCGAGAACATGCTGCGTTTCGAGGATGGCGGCTTCACCGTATCCGTCGATGACATCAAGGCGTTTTCCGAATGGGCCGACAAGGGCGGCCAGAACCCGCGCGAGATCGCCTATCGCCCGGCCCGCGTGCTGATGCAGGACTTCACCGGCGTGCCCGCCGTGGTCGACCTGGCCGCGATGCGCGACGGGATCAAGGCCCTGGGCGGCGATGCGCAGAAGATCAACCCGCTGAACCCGGTCGATCTGGTCATCGACCATTCGGTGATGATCGACGAATTCGGCAATCCGCGCGCCTTCCAGATGAACGTGGATCGCGAGTATGAGCGCAACATCGAGCGTTACACCTTCCTGAAATGGGGTCAGAAGGCCTTCAACAACTTCCGCGTGGTGCCGCCGGGCACCGGCATCTGCCACCAGGTGAACCTGGAATACCTGGCGCAGACCGTCTGGACCGATACAGATCAGCATGGCGCGACCGTCGCCTATCCCGACACGCTGGTCGGCACCGACAGCCACACCACCATGGTCAACGGCCTTGCGGTTCTGGGCTGGGGCGTCGGCGGGATCGAGGCCGAGGCCGCGATGCTGGGTCAGCCCGTGTCGATGCTGATCCCCGAAGTCGTGGGCTTCAAGATCACCGGCGCGATGACAGAAGGCGTGACCGCAACTGATCTGGTGCTAAAGGTCGTGCAGATGCTGCGCGCCCATGGCGTTGTCGGCAAGTTCGTCGAATTCTACGGCGAAGGCCTGGACAACATGCCGCTGGCGGATCGTTCGACCATCGCCAACATGGCCCCCGAATACGGCGCCACCTGCGGCTTCTTCCCGATCGACAACGAGACCCTGCGCTACCTGCGCCAGACCGGTCGCGACGAGGACCGTATCGCCCTGGTCGAAGCCTATGCCAAGGAAAACGGGTTCTGGCGCGGTGCGGATTATGCGCCTGTCTATACCTCGACACTGCATCTGGACCTGGGCGATGTGGTGCCCGCCATCTCGGGCCCGAAGCGTCCGCAGGATCACGTGCCACTGACCGATGCCGCGCATGTCTTCGGCGACTATATCCGTGGCCTGCGCAAGATGCCGGCCGCGCCCAAGCTGGAAAAATCCGACATGGTGGAAGAAGGCGGCAAGCCCGGCCCCAACCATGTTCCGGGCAACATCACCGGCTTTTCCAGCGCCGCTGTCGCGGGCGAGGATTACAAGCTGCATGACGGATCGGTCGTGATCGCCTCGATCACCTCCTGCACCAACACCTCGAACCCCTATGTGATGATCGGGGCAGGTCTGGTCGCGCGCAAGGCGCGCGCCCTGGGCCTGACCCGCAAGCCCTGGGTCAAGACATCGCTCGCCCCCGGTAGCCAGGTCGTGTCGGAATACCTGGAGGCCGCGAACCTGCAGGAAGACCTGGACGCCATCGGCTTCAACCTCGTGGGCTATGGCTGCACGACCTGCATCGGCAACTCGGGCCCGCTGCAGCCCGAGATTTCGAAGGCGATCAACGAGAACGATCTTGTCGCCGTGTCGGTCCTGTCGGGCAACCGCAACTTCGAGGGCCGCATCAGCCCCGATGTGCGCGCCAACTACCTGGCAAGCCCCCCGCTGGTCGTGGCCTATGCCATCGCGGGCGACATGAACATCGACATCACCAAGGATGCGATCGGCACCTCGAAGGACGGCAAGCCTGTCTATCTCAAGGATATCTGGCCGACCTCGCAGGAAATCGCGGACCTGGTCGAAAAGACCGTCACCCGCGAGGCGTTCCTCAAGAAATACGCCGATGTGTTCAAGGGCGACGAGAAATGGCAGGCGGTCGAGACCACCGACAGCGAGACCTATGACTGGCCCGCATCCTCGACCTATATCCAGAATCCGCCCTATTTCCGCGGCATGGGCACCGAGGCCGGCGTGATCCATGACATCAAGGGCGCCCGCGTGCTGGCACTGCTGGGTGACATGATCACCACCGACCACATCAGCCCGGCAGGGTCTTTCAAGGACACCACCCCCGCAGGCAAATACCTGATCGAACGTCAGGTTCCGGCGCGCGAGTTCAACTCTTACGGGTCGCGTCGCGGCAACCACGAGGTGATGATGCGCGGCACTTTCGCCAACATCCGCATCAAGAACGAGATGCTGGACGGGGTCGAGGGCGGCTATACCAAGGGTCCGGACGGGGCGCAGACCTCGATCTTCGACGCCTCGATGGCCTATCAGGAGCAGGGCACGCCGCTGGTGATCTTTGGCGGCATCGAATACGGCGCAGGCTCCAGCCGCGACTGGGCGGCCAAGGGCACGGCACTGCTGGGCGTCAAGGCCGTGATCGCCGAGTCGTTCGAGCGTATCCACCGGTCGAACCTGGTCGGCATGGGCGTCATCCCGTTCGAATTCACCGGCGGCGACAACCGCAAGTCGTTGGACCTGAAAGGTGACGAGACCGTTTCGATCACCGGGCTTGAAGGTGATCTGAAGCCGCTGTCGGATGTGCCCTGCACCATCACCTATGGTGACGGTTCCGTGCGCGAGATCATGGTGAAATGCCGGATCGATACCGCCGTGGAAAAGGAATATGTCGAGAACGGTGGCGTGCTGCATTACGTGCTGCGCAACCTGGCCAAGTCGGCCTGATCGGCGCAAGCCCCAAGACAAAGCCCCGGTGCGATGCACCGGGGCTTTTTTCATGCGCGCTGCGGATCTGTCAGGATCCTGCGCCGCGCGCCTTTTCAATGGCGGGAAGGATCGTCGCATCGATGATGCGCTGGGTGATCGGCCCGGCATGACGCAGCAAGATATTGCCCTGCCCGTCGATCACATAGGTTTCCGGGACGCCGTAAAGCCCCCAGTTCAATCCCATGCGCCCCGAGGTATCCGCCCCCATCGCCGCATAGGGGTTGCCCAGCTCGTCAAGAAAGCCCATCGCGTTATCGGGCTGGTCCTTGTAGTTGACCCCGTAGATCGTCAGCCCGGATTTCGCCAGCGCCTCGAGGTTGGGATGCTCCACCCGGCAGGGCGCGCACCAGCTGGCCCAGAAATTCACCAGCGTCACCTCGCCTGCGCGCAGGTCGGCATCCCCGAAAGGCGCGTCAGGGCCAAGCTGGTCCACCGCTATTGCGGGGGCTTGCCGCCCTTCCAGCGCCGAGGGCAGCTGATCGGGATCGTCGCGCTGCATCCCGAACCAGAACATCGCGGCAAGGCCCGCGAAGATCAGCGGCGGGGCCAGCATCAGAGGCGAGATTTTAGCCATGTCTGCGGCTCCTGCGTTCCACCTCATCCAGTTGCGCACGCACCTTGCGCGCCCGCATCACGCTGAAGGCCACGAGGGCCAGGATCAGAACGATGGACACGGCATAGGATGACAGTACCGCGTCGGCGTATTTTCCAAGATCGGGCATCATCCCAGTCTCTCCCGTGCCAGAAGGGCCCGCATCCGGCGGGCACGAATTTCGGTTTGCGTGCGCAGGAACACCAGCGCGATGAACAGCAGCACAAAGCCCGCAATGCAGAACAGCAGCGGGTGATAGAACACGTCGGCCACGTTCTTTTCCTTGTCCAGGCTCAGCGATGCGCCCTGATGCAGGCCCTGGTTCCAGAAATTCACGGCATAGCGGCTCAGCAGTGCAAAGACCGATCCGACAAGGCAAAGCACCGATGTCAGATCGGCGGCGGTGTCGTCATTCTCGATCGCGGCCCAAAGCGCCATGTAGCCCAGGTAGAACAGGAACAGGATCAGGAACGATGTCAGGCGTGGATCCCAGGCCCACCAGGTGCCCCACATCGGCTGCCCCCAGATCGCGCCGGTCGCAAGGGCAATCACAGTCATTACCGCGCCCACCGGTGCCGCCGCGCGCGCGGCCAGCGCCGAGACATGGTGCCGCCGGACGATCCAGATCAACGAGGCCACCAACATCATCAGCCAGGCATTGATCGCCATCAGCGCCGCGGGCACATGCAGGTAGATGATCTTGACCGTCGAGCCTTGGCGGAAGTCGTCAGGCGTGAAGAAAAAGCCCCAGATCAGCCCGATCACAAGCGTGATCGCGGACAGCACGGACAGCCAGGGCAGAAGCCTGTCCGTTGTCTGAATGAACTTCTTTGGGTTCGCATATTCCCAGATCGACGCCATATCCCGTTCCTATTCCATCGCCCCTCGGGCGCAAGTCACATCCCCGTCAACGCAGGTTTACCCGCAGAACCGCTGCCGAGGCAAAGGGTAGCAGGGCTATCGCCCCGAAGGTGATCCCTGCCAGCATCGCCAGCGGCACGGCCGTTTCCAGCCCTTCCGCCCCGCGCCGCGCCACCTCTGCCCCGAAGATCAGCGTGGGCACATATAGTGGCAGAACCAGCAGGCTCAACAGCAGCCCGCCCCGTTTCAGCCCCACCGTCAGCGCCGCCCCGAATGTGCCGATCACGCTGAGCGCCGGGGTCCCCAGCGCCAGTGACACCAGCAGGGGCAGATAGCCCTCGGGCGGCAGGCTCAGCAGCAGCGCGAAAAGCGGCGAGGCCAGCACCAGCGGCACCCCCGTCGCCAGCCAATGGGCCAAGGCCTTGACGCTGACAAGCGCCTCCATCGGCAAGGGGGCCGTGGCCAGCAGATCCAGCGAGCCATCCTCCCAATCCAGCGCAAAAATCCGGTCCAGCGACAAGAGGCAGGACAACAGCGCCCCCAGCCAAAGGATACCCGGCGCGATCCGTGCCAGAAGCCCGCTGTCCGGCCCGACCCCGAAGGGTACCAGCACCACGACGATCAGGAAGAAAGCCAGCCCAAGGCCAAAGCCGCCCCCTGCGCGCACCGCAAGCCGGATATCGCGGATCAGCAGCGCCCTCACAGGAAAGACCCGTCGAAATCGTCATGGGCGGGGGCCTTGGCACGGTAAAGTGCCACATCCAGCACGCGCGCCTCCTCCAGCCCCAGATCGATATGCGTGGCCATCAAGGCCATGCCGCCGCCCGCCAGATGGGTCCGCACGGCCTGTGCGAAAAGGCCTACGGCGCTTGCATCAAGGGATACGGTGGGTTCGTCCAGCACCCAGACGGGCCGTCCCGTCACCACCATGCGCGCCAGCCCAAGCCGTCGCTTTTGCCCTGCCGACAGCGCCCCTGCCATGCGGTCGGCCAAAGCCGCCAGATCGAAGGCCTCAAGCGCATTTGCCACGCCCGATGTGCCGAAGATATCGGCCCAGAAGGTCAGGTTCTCGCGCACCGTCAGGGTCGACTTGATCCCGTCCGCATGGCCTGCATAGGCCATCGCCTCGCGTTCCAGACCGACATGGCCCGCAAGGGGCGGCTGAAGCCCGGCGATGGTGCGCAGCACAGTGGTCTTGCCCACGCCATTGGGACCACGCAGGATCAGCGCCTCGCCGGAACGCAGGGTGAAGTCCAGCCCTTCGAGGACCGGAATACCGCCGCGCGCAACGCTCAGACCTGTGACGTTCAACTCCATGCGCCGCGTCTAACCCATTCTCACATATTCCGAAAGGCGCAGATCACCGCAGCACCTCGCCCACGGGCAGAAGTGCCGCCGCCACGCGGCGGCCTTCGGACACCAGGACGTTGTAGGTGCGGCAGGCGGCGGGCGAATTCATCACCTCGACCCCCATCCCCAGCGCCTCAAGCCGGTCGCGCAGGGCAACGGGCGCATGGGCGATCTCGGCCCCCATGCCAAGAAAGATCACATCGACCTGGCCGGCCAGGGCGGTCAATGGCTCGACATCCCCGACCCCGCCCCATTGGCTGGCGCGCGTCACCGTCACCAGAACAGGCCCCTCGATGATCTGTTTGCCAACGCGGAAGAACCCCGGCCCATAGCCGTCGATGGGCATTGCCCCGTCGAAATTCACCTCGGTCACGCGCATGGTCTTGCCTCCGTCTTCTGTGGTCGTTCAATCCCAGAGCGGCAGCCCGCTGATGGCTGCGGCAGCGATGACCACATAGGCCGCCGCACGATAGAGCCGTTCCCGTTCCGGGCGAAAGATCGCCGCACCCGCCATATTGGCCAGCATCACCGGCAAGGCAAGCAGAAGCCCAAGGATGACCGGCACCGCCTCAAGCCTGTCCTGCAGCGCCAGCACGGCGATCAGCACGATATCGAAGATGAACAGGTAGATCAGGATGTTCGCCCGCACCTGTGCGGCAAGGCGCGTCGAGGCAAGATAAAGCAGGATGACCGGTGGCCCCGGCACACCCACGACGCCGCCCAGAAATCCGCTGAGGCCGCCTGTGCCCAGAAGGATCGGCGCCGACAACGGCCCGCGATAGCGCAAGCCCGCTAGCAGAAGCACCGGGACCAGCAGCGCCAGGGTCGACACGGCATAGCGAAAGAGTTCCGGCCGGATCGATGTCAGAACCATCAGCCCGAGCGGCAGCGCGAGGATCATCGCCACGCACAGAAGGGCCACCTCGCGCGGGTTGCCGTCGCGGCGGGCGCGCGGCAGGTTCGGGATCGGCCCGAAAAGGTCCATCACCACAAGGACCGTCAGCGCCCAGATCGGCGACATCAGCTGACCCGCGACCGGCATGAAGACCAGAGCGGTGCCGAACCCTGAAAATCCGCGCACGAAGCCGGCCAGCACGGTTCCCGCGATCAGCCACCCCAGCCCGTCAAAGGCAAGGGCCGCGCCAAGGGCGTCAGGCATCTATGTTCGAGAACTGCGTGCCCGCATTGCCATCCGGCTTGGACCAGTCGCGCTTGACGCCCATCTTCAACAGCACGACCGAGGCCACGAAGATCGACGAATAGGTGCCGACCACGATCCCCCAGATCATCGCAAAGACAAAGCCGCGGATCACGTCGCCACCAAGGACAAACAGGGCGATCAACGCGATCAGCGTGGTCAGAGAGGTCATCATCGTGCGGCTGAGGGTTTCGTTGATCGACAGGTTCAGCACCTCGCGCAGGGGCTTTTGCTTGTATTTGCGCAGGTTTTCCCGCACCCGGTCGAAGACCACGACCGTATCGTTCAGCGAATAGCCCACGATGGTCAGAAGGGCCGCAATGATCGCAAGGTCAAACCTGATCTGCAATTCCGAGAAGACACCGATCGTCAGCACCACGTCATGCACCAGCGCCACGACGGCGCCGACCGCGAATTGCCACTCAAACCGCAACCAGATGTAGACCAGCACCGCCGCGATCGCCAGAACCACGGCGATGGCGGCCGTCATGATCAACTCGCCCGACACCTTGGGGCCGACCAATTCGACCGACACGAAACGGATATCGGGGACCGCCTGCTGCAATGCGCCCTCGACCGCGGCGATCAGTTCGGGCGACACGGCCTCCTGATCGTCCTGGGCCTGGATGCGCACCATGGCGACGTTTTCATCAGGGCCGAAGCTGGGATCGAAAATCTCGGTGATGGACACATCGCCAAGGGCCAGCGTGTCCACCGCGGTGCGATACACCGCGATGTCGATGGGCTGCGCGCTTTCGGTGCGGATCGTGGTCCCGCCCCTGAAATCGATCCCGTAGTTGAGGCCCTGCACGAAGAAGGACACCATCGCCAGCACCATCATGAAGCCCGAAATGCCCAGCCAGAGGGTCGGCTTGCCGAAGAAATCGAAGTTGGTTGTCTCGGGAACAAGTCTCAGGCGCATCTCAAACCTCGATTGTCTTGGGGCGGCGGCGTTCGAACCAGATCACGATGATCAACCGCGTGACGAAAATGGCCGTGAAGACCGAGGTCAGGATGCCCAGGCCGAGGGTGATCGCGAAGCCGCGCACCGGGCCGGACCCCATGACATAGAGAATCAGGGCGGTCATGAAGGTGGTGATATTGGCGTCCACGATCGCGCTCAGTGCCTTTTCATAACCAAGGTCTATGGCGCGCGCGGGACCCTTGGCGGTCTTCAACTCTTCGCGGATACGCTCGAATACCAGCACGTTCGCATCCACCGCCATGCCGATGGTCAGCACGATCCCCGCGATACCCGGCAGGGTCAGCGTGGCCCCGATCAGCGACAACAGCCCGAAGATCAGCGCCACGTTGATGATCAGCGCGATATTGGCGAAGACACCGAACAGCCCGTAGCTGAGCACCATGAAGACCAGCACGGCGATACCCGCCACGATACAGGCGATCTTGCCCGCCTCGATGCTGTCCGCGCCCAGTTCCGGCCCGATGGTGCGTTCCTCAAGGAATGACAGCCCCGCAGGCAGCGCGCCCGCGCGCAGCAGCACCGCCAGCTGGGTGCTTTCCTCGACACTGAAATTGCCGGTGATGATGCCCGATCCGCCGGGGATGTGGCTCTGGATGACGGGGGCGCTGATCACCTCGTTGTCCAGCACGATGGCGAAGGGATTGCCGATGTTCTCGGCCGTGTAATTGCCGAATTTCCGCGCGCCCGTGGGGTTGAAGCGGAAGTTCACGGCAGGGCGGCCATTCTGGTCGAAGGCGGGCTGCGCATCGACCAGCTCTTCGCCGGTCACCACGGGCGCCTGTTCCAGAACATAGAAGGTTCCCGCCTCGTCGATTGACGGCAAGAGTTCATTGCCCGCGCCCGCAGGCATGTTGGCATTCGTGGTACGGGTGACGACGGGCTGGAAGGTCAGCTGCGCCGTGGTGCCGATGATCTCTTTCAACTCGGCCGCCGATCCCACGCCGGGCACCTGGATCAGGATGCGATCCGCGCCCTGACGCTGGATCGTGGGCTCGCGCGTGCCGACCTCGTCGATCCGGCGACGAATGATCTCAAGCGATTGCTGGACGGTACGGTCATCCGTCGCCTGCCGTTCGGCCTCGGACAGACGCACCACGATGTCGGCACCATCAACGGTCACATCGATGTCGCTGGCCCCTGCCCCGGTCAGGCTGACGACGGGCCGGGCTAGGCCGCGCACCAGTTCCGCCGCCCGCGTGGCCTGCTCGGGCCGCTCGTTCAGGCGGACGCGCAATTCATCGGATGCGGACGGCTGCAGGCGGATGGTGCCCACCGTATCGCGCTCTTCGCGCAGCAGGTCACGCACATCGGGCCACATGCCCTGCAACCGTGCCTCATAGACATCGGCCACCTGCACTTCGGCCAGCAGATGCGCGCCGCCGCGCAAATCAAGACCCAGGTTCACCAGCGCCGAAGGCAGGAAAGAGGGCCATTGCCCTGCCTGCACCTCCAGCGCTGAATCGGTGCTGCCCAATTCAAGGGCGGCGCGCGCATCGTTGGCGCCTTCGACCCGCGAATAGAACCCGTTGGGCAAGGCCAGCGCCAGGCCAAGTGCCACTACCGTCCAGATCAGAAGCCGTTTCCAGAGATCAATCTGAAGCATGTCACCTGCCTTGTACCGAATTTGCGCCGTCCGATGGCATCGGGCCTGTCGAAACCGGAGCGGTCGAAAAAGTTTCGGCCCAAGGGATCATGCCCCCGTGGGCCGGCCGTTGTCAGCTTGCAGCGGGCTCGGTCTTCGAGATGACCTGCGCCACGGTGGACTTGACCACGCGCACCTTGACGTTCTCGGCCAGTTCAACCTCGATCTCGTTGTCGTCCTTGACCTTGGACACCTTGCCGATCAGCCCGCCCTGGGTGATGATCTGATCGCCGCGACGCAGGGCGGCCACCATCGCCTGATGCTCTTTCAGCTTTTTCTGCTGGGGGCGGATCAGCAACAGATACATGATCGCGAAGATCAGGATAAGCGGGATAAACTGGGCAAAGGCTTCCATCGGTCTGTCCTTGTCATGAAGCGTCAGGGGGCCGGCTGGCCCCCTTGGAATTGGCAGGGAACCTATGTGCCGACGCCCCCTTTTGCAAGGCAGGAAACGGCCAAAGCGACACGGAACGAGGTGGAAACGGTCCGGTCGGCGCTGCAGGCCAAATCGCCCCTTCAATCGCGCCGGCAGTTGCGGCATATGGGAAAGACGCCCAGAACCAGACCGGAGCAAGCCATGCACGACATCCGCGCCATCCGCGAAAACCCCGCCGCTTTCGATGCCGCCCTTTCCCGGCGCGGCGCGGCACCGATGTCGGCAGAGGTGCTGGCCCTGGACGAGGCAAGGCGCGCCCGCATCACCGCGGCCGAGACGGCACAGGCCGACCAGAACCGCGCCTCCAAGGACGTGGGCGCCGCCAAGGCCAGCGGCAACGAGGCCGAATTCGAACGCCTGCGCGCGCTTGTGGCCGACAAGAAGGCCGAAGTCGCCGCCATGCAGGCCGAGGCGCGCGAGCTTGACCAGAAGCTGACCGACCTGCTGCTGACGCTGCCCAACAGCCCGCTTGCAGAAGTGCCGCAAGGCGCAGATGAGAACGACAATGTCGAGCTGCGCCGCTGGGGCAGCCCGCGTGCGCTGGACTTCAAGCCGCTGGAGCATTTCGACATTCCCGCCGTCAAGCCGGGCATGGATTTCGAAACGGCGGCGAAGCTCAGCGGGTCGCGCTTCGTCGTGCTGCGCGGTTCTGTCGCGCGACTGCACCGGGCGCTGGCGCAGTTCATGCTGGATGTGCACACGACCGAGCATGGCCTGACCGAGATGATCACCCCGGTCCTCGTGAAGGACGAGGCGATGTACGGCACCAACCAGTTGCCGAAATTCGCCGAAGACAGCTATCGCACCACCAATGGCTGGTGGATGATACCGACCTCCGAGGTGACGCTGACCAACACCGTGGCGGGCGACGTGCTGGAAGATGCGGCGCTGCCGATCCGCATGACCGCCCATACGCTGTGCTTCCGCTCCGAGGCGGGTTCGGCGGGCAAGGACACCTCGGGGATGTTGCGCCAGCACCAGTTCGAAAAGGTCGAGATGGTCAGCATCACCCGCCCCGAGGACAGCCTGGCAGAGCATGAGCGGATGACCGGCTGCGCCGAGGCGATCCTGCAAAAACTGGGCCTGCCCTACCGGACGGTTGTCCTGTGCACCGGCGACATGGGCTTTGGCGCGCAGAAGACCCATGACATCGAGGTCTGGCTGCCCGGTCAGAACACCTACCGCGAGATTTCCAGCGTATCGGTCTGCGGCGATTTCCAGGCCCGCCGCATGAATGCGCGTTACCGTCCCGCCGGTGGCGGCAAGCCCGAGTATGTTCATACGCTGAACGGATCGGGGCTGGCTGTCGGGCGCTGCCTGATCGCGGTGCTTGAAAACGGGCAACAGGCCGATGGGTCGGTGGATCTGCCGCAGGCGCTGCATGCCTATACCGGCGGCAAGACCCGGATCGACGCCACGGGCGCGCTGGTCTGAGGACCAGCCGCCGCGCGCGCAACGCGACGACAACGGCGCAAGTCGGCCAGCAACGGGGCCAGTCCGGGCCAGTCGAGGCAAACGGGCCTTTGGCTTTTGATGGCGGATGGCTATATCTGCCTTACGGCCCTCATGTGAAAGGCGAATTCCGCAGATGTACCGCAAGACTTCATTGCTTGTCCTGATCACGGCGCTGGCCTTCGCGCTATCGCCGCTGCTGTCTTCGGGCTTCAACGGTTTCGCCCCCGACCAGTTCCCGGTGCCGCAGATCGACCCGCCGGTGCAGCCCGCAGGCTATGCCTTTGCCATCTGGGGAGTGATCTATCTCTGGCTGGTGGCCGCTGCGGCCTATGGTGTCTGGGACCGGGCCACCGATCCTGACTGGGAACCGATGCGCCCTGCCCTGACGGTCAGCCTGCTGATCGGTGCCGGCTGGATTCCGGTCGCACAATTGTCGCCGCTCTGGGCGACGATATTGATCTGGGCGATGCTGATCAGCGCCGTGATCGCGCTTTTGAGGGCGGGCAAGGCGGATCACGCATGGCTGCGCGCGCCCATCGCCCTTTATGCAGGCTGGCTGACGGCGGCATCCTGCGTCGCGATCGGCCTGATGCTGGCGGGCCATGGCATCCTTTCGGCACAGATGGCGGCCTATGCGGGGATCACGCTGGCACTTGTGATCGCGCTGGCCATACAGGCCATGCGCCCCGATACGCCAGCCTATCCGGCAGCGGTCATCTGGGCGCTTGTGGGCGTGGCCATGTCGAACCTTGACGGTCCGAACTGGGGCGTTCTGTCCCTTGTAGGCCTAGGGATCGGCCTTCTGGGCTGGCGCGCAGCGGTGAACCTGCGCGCCTGACCGGCACGGATCAGCGCCGCCCCTTTTTTGCGGGGGTCGGCGCCTTGCCCAGATGCTTGGTCAAAGCACCCGCGTTGCGTTCACGCCGGCCCTTGTAGGGGTTCTTGTCGCCCTGCCCGCGCATGTACAGGCGGATCGGTGTCCCCGGCATGTCGAAATCGGTCCGCAATCCGTTGACAAGATAGCGGGAATAGCTGTCGGGCATGTTTTCCGGGCTGGAACACATCACGACAAATCCCGGCGGACGTGTCTTGGCCTGGGTCATGTAACGCAGCTTGATCCGCTTGCCACCAGGTGCGGGGGGCGGATGCGCCTCCATCATGCCCGCCAGCCAACGGTTCAGCTGTGCCGTGGTGACACGACGGTTCCATGTCTCATAGGCCTTTTCCACGGCGGCCCGCAGGCGGTCCAGCCCCTTGCCGGTCTTGGCCGAGACGGTGACCAGCGGCGCGCCGCGCAGCTGCGGCAACAGCCGCTCGAAGGCTTCGCGCAGGGCGTTGATCTTGCCCTGCTTGTCATCCTCGATGTCCCATTTGTTGACAGCGACGACCACCGCGCGCCCCTCGCGTTCGGCCAGATCGGCGATCCGCAGGTCCTGCTGTTCGAAGGGGATGGCCGCGTCCAGCAGCACGATCACCACCTCGGCGAACTTGACCGCGCGCAGCCCGTCGGACACCGACAGCTTTTCCAGCTTGTCCTGAACCTTGGCGCGCTTGCGCATGCCGGCTGTGTCCCAGATGCGGATCGGCAAGCCTTCCCAGTCTATGGTCAGGGAAATCGCGTCACGTGTGATCCCGGCTTCGGGCCCCGTCAGCAGGCGATCATCACCGAGGATCTTGTTGATCAGCGTGGATTTGCCCGCGTTCGGACGTCCCACGACGGCGATCTGCATCGGTTTTTCCGGGGTGGGCCAGCGGATCGGTGCGATGCTGTCGCCGTCCGCGTCCTCATCCTCGAGCGTCACGTCGGTTTCGGGCGTATCGTCCTGATCGGCCTTGGCCTGTTCCTCGAAGGCATCGGCCAGCGGCATCAGATGCGCATAAAGATCGTTCAGCCCCTCGCCATGTTCGGCGGACAGGCGGATCGGCTCGCCCAGACCCAGACCATAGGCTTCGATGACACCGGCGTCAGCCGCGCGCCCCTCGCCCTTGTTGGCAGCCAGGATCACGTGTTTTGCCCGTTTGCGCAGGATTTCGGCAAAGACTTCATCGGTCGGGGTGACGCCGACGCGGGCATCGATCATGAACAGGCAGATATCGGCCATGTCCACGGCGCGCTCGGTCAGCTTGCGCATGCGGCCTTGAAGGGATTCGTCGGTCGCCTCTTCAAGGCCGGCCGTGTCGATCACGGTGAATCGCAGATCCCCCAGACGTGCAGCACCTTCACGCAGATCCCGCGTAACCCCGGGCTGATCATCGACCAGCGCCAGACGTTTTCCAACCAGGCGATTGAAAAGAGTGGATTTTCCCACATTGGGTCGGCCAACGATGGCCAGGGTGAAACTCATGGTTCTGCGGCTCCGGATCCGGTCAAGCGGCTGCGATACACTATCGCGCGCTTAACGGAAAGCGTGCAATTGTCCCCGCGCGCCGACGACAAACAGCGTACCTTGCGCCACCACGGGCGAGGACGTGGCCCCGCCGGGCACCTGCGCGGCATGGGTCTGTGCCCCCGAGACCGGATCGAAGAAGCGCAGCTGCCCGTCATTCGATGCGACGACAAGCTGCCCCCCGGCAAGGACCGGGCCATAGTGGGCCACCACCTCGACCTGGCGGCGCGGCCGGGTTTCGGTGAAATTCGGCAGTTTGACACCCCAGATCCGGCTGCCGTCACGCGCATCCAGACGCAGCAGCTCGTTCCGGTCACTGACCGCGAAGACCGATCCACCTGCAACCCAGACCGGGCTGATGGCCCCGTCCTGCGCGGTCCAGCGACGGTCGCCATTGGCGATGTCCAGCGCCACGATGCGGCCCGAATGGGTGCCCACATAGAGCGTATCGCCCGCCAGCACCGGATCGCCGGTGATATCGGCCACGCGTGCCAGCGCGCTGAAGCGGCGCTGCCCCGATACGATGGAGTTCCAGACCCGCAGGCCGCCCTGACGGAAGGTGGCCTGCACCTCGCCGTTGCCGAAGGCGAAGATCGCCAACTGGTCACTGACCACGGGGGCGGCCCCGCCAAGCACGTTGGATTGATCGGTCGCGGTCGAGGTCTGCCAGCGCACGCTCCCTGTCGCGGTCTCGATCGCCCAGGCGGTATCGCCGCCGGACACAAGATAGACCAGATCGCCCTGCACCGCGGGCGTGCCCGATCCCGTCGCCTCGAGTTTCTGCTGCCAGCGGACCTCGCCCGTGGCGGCGTCCAGCGCGCTGAGCAGACCGAAACTGGTCGAGACATAAAGAACACCGTCGGACAGGGCGATTCCACCGCCGCTGGCCTGATCGGACCGATCGCCCGAAGGCGTGAGGTCGCGTGACCACAGGGCGCCGCCCGTCGTCGCGGTCGCGGTGACCGTGGCACCTGCATCGAGGGTGAAGACGCGCCCCTGCGCCACGACAGGATCGGCCGTGATCCGCTGACGCTTGCCATCGCCCGCACCGATATTGGCGGACCAGACAAGTTGCGGGCGCGCGGACAGCGCCGCGTTGTCGGTCCGGTAGCGCGGCGCGTTGGGACGGTTGGTCCAGTCTGCATTGCTGGTCTGGGCCGGCAAGGTGATGGGCAGGCTGCGGTTTTCAGCGACCTCGCCCACTGCTGCCGCTGCGTCAGCCCCCAGCGGGGCGCGCAAGTCTTCGCGCGGGCCGGGCAGAAATGTCTGCGGTTCCGTGCAGGCCGACAGCAGGACAAGCCCGGCCAGCCCTGCGATCCATCCCTTGTTGTGCAACGATCCTGCCTTCACGCTCGCCTCGCCTTCCATGCCGCACCCGTCGCAGGCCCTCCATGGGGCGCGAGGGCACGGCCCCTTGTCAGTTTCCGGTGGCGCCGGTGCCGTCCAGCGTGCCGCCAAGGGCTACAATCAACTGAGACGCGCGTTGACGCAAGCCCGCTGTCACCTCGGCATCGGCCTGCAGCCGCTGAAGCCGCGCGACGGCGGCATCGATCTGGCCTTCCTCGATCTCGATCAGGGCCAGCTGTTCCTCGGCCGGCAGGCGCAGCATCGCGCTGGTCTGGGCCAGACCTTCGAAGCCCAGCCGCCGCTCGGCCAGGCCGAGGGTATCGGCCTGCAGCAGCAACGCCTTGAAACCGGCAATCTGCCGATAGGCGGCATCAACGGTCCCGTCTGCCGCAATCGCAGCCAGAAGGCTGCGGGCGCCATCAGTGTTGCCCGTCTCGATCATCTCGGCGGCGGTCATGAAATCGCGCACGACCCGCGCGCCCGTGCCCGGTGCATCGATCGCGGCCAGCGCATCGACGCGCGCGGCGCTTTCATCGGCCTCAAGCGCCGCGATCATCGCATCGCCCATCGCCTGGGCCGCGGCCTGGGCCTGGGCCTTGCGCCATTCGATCCATGCGGCACTGCCGACCAGCAACAGGACCAGCAGAACCGCAATCCAGCCATAGCGCCGCATCAGGCCGAACATGCGGTCGCGACGGACCTCTTCGGTGACTTCCTCGATGAAACTTTCGCTCTGGCTCACGCGCTGCCCTCCTGCCGTTCGCCCCCTCTTAACGTGAAGCCTTGTCCCTGCCAAGGGGCCGGGACCCCGGGCAAGCCGGGCACTTGAGCGGGTCCTTGCGCGGCACCGCAGAAAAGTTTAATCTGAACCGATCAGTTCAGCGTAGAAGCATGTAGGTCAACCATGCATGCGCGATCCCGGGCCGCACCCGGCTTACCGCTGCACCAGAAGGACACTTGATGCGCATCGTCTCGGTTATTGTCGCCGTCCTCGTGACTGCTTTCCTCTACACTCTTGTGATGCATCGTGATGCGTTGCTGGCCGTCGCCGGCAATGAACCGCCCGGTGCGTCCACCGAAGCGCAGGGCGATGCGGATGCGGGCGCGCCCGCGGCTGGCACGGTGCGTGTCGTCGCACTGGCCTCGACCGCGCGCCGGATCGAAGATGCCGTGATCCTGCGCGGCGAAACGCAGGCCATGCGCGATGTCGAACTGCGGGCGGAAACCTCGGGGCGTGTGGTGTCGGATCCGCTGCGGCGCGGCGCCTCCGTCACGGCGGGCCAGGTGATCTGCCAGATCGATATCGGCACGCGTGAGGCGATGCTGGCCGAGGCCGAGGCGCGCCTGACCGACGCACAGATCAACTTTGCCGCCGCCGACCGGCTGTCGCAGGACGGTTTCGCCTCTTCGACCCGCGTCGCCACGACCGAGGCGAACCTGCGCAGCGCCGAAGCCGCCGTGGCCGCCGCTGCCAAGGAAATCGAACGCCTGACGATCACCGCGCCTTTCGACGGCATCCTGGAAAGCGACAGCGCCGAGCTGGGCAGCCTGCTGCAACCGGGCGGACTTTGCGCCACGGTGATCCAGCTTGATCCGATCCGTATCGTCGGGTTCGCCCCCGAAACCGAGGTGGAGCGGATCGAGACCGGCGTCATGGCCGGGGCACGTCTGGCCACCGGCCAGGAGGTGCAGGGCATCGTCTCATTCCTGTCCCGCTCGGCCGATCCGATGACACGCACCTTCCGCGTGGATATCGAAGTGGCGAACCCCGACATGGCCATCCGCGACGGACAGACCGCCCAGATCGCCATCGCGGCCCCCGGCGCGCAGGCGCATCTGGTGCCGCAATCGGCGCTGACACTGAATGACGACGGCGCCCTTGGCGTACGGCTGGTCGATGCCGACAACACCGCGCGCTTCGCCCCCGTCCGTCTGCTGCGCGATACGGTCCAGGGCGTCTGGATCGAAGGCCTGCCCGAACAGGCCAACATCATCGTGACCGGTCAGGAATACGTGGCCGATGGCGTGCCCGTCATCCCAACATATCGCGAGGCGCAATAATGGTCGGCATGGTCGATTGGGCAGCCGCGCGCGCCCGCATGGTGATGGCCTTCATCCTGCTCTCGCTGGCCGTGGGCGGGTTTGCCTATGTCAGCCTTCCCAAGGAAGGCGAGCCGGACATCGAGATCCCGGCGCTCTTCGTCTCGGTCCCCTTCCCCGGCATTTCCGCCGAAGACAGCGAGGCGCTGCTGGTCAAGCCGATGGAGACCGAGCTGTCGGATCTTGACGGCCTGAAGAAGATGACCTCGACCGCGGCCGAGAATTACGCAGGCGTCGCGCTGGAATTCGAATTCGGCTGGGACAAGACCAAGATCATGGCCGATGTCCGCGAGGCCATGAGCAATGCCGAAAGCCTGTTCCCCGCCGGTTTCGAGAAATATTCGATCAACGAGATCAACTTTTCCGAATTCCCGATCATCATCGTCAACCTGACCGGCAACGTGCCCGAACGCACCATGGCGCGCATCGCCCGCGACCTTCAGGACGAGATCGAGGCGCTGGATGCCGTGATGGAAGCCGGGATCGCCGGCAACCGCGAGGAAATGGTCGAGGTGGTCATCGACCCGCTGCGCCTCGAATCCTACAATGTCACGGCAGGCGAGCTGATCAACGTCGTGCAGAACAACAACATGCTGATCGCCGCCGGCGAGGTGGAAACCGCCCAAGGCACGTTCAGCGTCAAGATCCCCTCGTCCTTCGACGGGCCGCGCGACATCTACAACCTGCCGGTCAAGACCAACGGCACCCGTGTCGTGACCCTCGGGGACCTGGCCGAGATCCGCATGACCTTCGAGGACAGGCTGGGCACCGCGCGCTTCAACGGAGAGCCGACAGTCGCGCTGCAGGTCGTGAAGCGCAAGGGGTTCAACCTGATCGACACGGCCTCAGAAGTGCGGCGCGTCGTGGCTGCGGCGCAGGCCACCTGGCCAGACGACATGCGCGCCGCCGTTCATCTTGGCACCTCGAACGATCAAAGCCGCGTCGTGGGCTCGATGGTCAGCCAGCTGGAAGGCTCGGTGCTGACGGCCATCGCGCTGGTGATGATCGTGGTGCTGGCCAGCCTCGGGCCGCGCGCGGCGCTGCTGGTGGGCTTTGCGATCCCCACATCCTTCCTTCTGTGCTTTGTTCTGCTGGCGATGATGGGGGTGACCATCTCGAACATCGTGATGTTCGGCCTGATCCTCGCGGTGGGCATGCTGGTGGATGGCGCCATCGTCGTGGTCGAATATGCCGACAAGCGCATCCAGGAAGGATCGGGGCCCATGTCGGCCTATGTCGAGGCGGCCAAGCGCATGTTCTGGCCGATCATCAGCTCCACCGCGACGACCCTCTGCGCTTTCCTGCCGATGCTGTTCTGGCCCGGTGTTCCGGGTGAATTCATGGGCATGCTGCCGATCACCCTGATCTTCGTGCTCTCCGCCAGCCTGATCGTGGCCTTGATCTACCTGCCCGTGATGGGCGGCGTGACCGGCCGGATGAGCCGCACTTTCGGCCGCACGTCCGACGCGCTGCGCCGCAGCCTGCCCTGGTGGGGGCGCGCGGCCCTTGTGCCGCCCGCGCTTTACCTGGTGTTCCTGGGCGCGATGCAGCTGATCAACCCCGGCTACCTGTTCGGCGGCCAGCCCATGGGCAGCGGCATCGTTTCCGCGCTGCCGGGCATGGTCCTCTTCACACTGGGCTGCTTTGCCGCGACCATCACGCTGGGCGCCGCCCGGATCGAACGCAAGCCCCGCCCCATCGTGGCCGGTCACCGGCGCACGATTTTCGGGCATTTCATCCGCTTCATCGCGGCCAACCCCGTGATGCCGCTGGTCACGATCGCCGCTGTCGGCATTTTCGTCGTCACCGTCTTCTCGGTCTTCCAGCAGAACAGCAGGGGCGTGGAATTCTTCGTGGATTCCGAACCCGAACAGGCCATCGTCTACGTGCGCGCAAGGGGCAACCTGTCGCTGGCCGAAAAGGACGCGCTGGTGCGTGCCGCCGAGGCGATCGTGCTGGCCCATCCGGGCGTCGACAACGCCTTCGCCTTTGCAGGCGATGGCGGCCTGAATGCCAATACGGGCGGCGCGCAGCCCCCGCTCGACACGATCGGTCAGATCCAGCTGGAAACCATCCCCTGGGAGGATCGGCGCGACCGGCCCGATCTGGACGGCGACCTGGTGATCGAGGAACTGACCCGCGACATCGCGGCCATTCCCGGCCTGCAGGTCGAGGTCATCGCCCAGGCCCGCGGCCCGGCTTCGGCCAAGCCGATTCATCTCCGCCTGAAAGGCGATGACTGGGAGGCCCTGCAAGAGGCGACCCGCATGGCCCGCGCGAAGTTCGAGGAAACCGAAGGCCTCACCCTGATCGAAGACACGCTCCCCCTGCCCGGCATCGACTGGCAGATCGACGTCGACGTGGAAAAGGCCGGCCGTTTCGGGGCGGATGTGGCCACGGTGGGCGGCATGGTCCAGCTGGTCACGCGCGGCATCCTGCTTGACACGATGCGTGTCGAGACCTCGGACGAAGAGATCGAGATCCGCGTACGCCTGCCCGAGGATGATCGCGTGCTCTCGACGCTGGACACGCTGAAAGTGCGCACCAGCGACGGTCTCGTGCCGCTGGCCAATTTCATCAGCCGCCAGCCGGTTCCGAAACTGGCGCAGATCAAGCGCGTGGACGGCAAGCGCTATTTCGACATCAAGGCCGGTGTGGCCGACGGGATGACCCTGTCCACGCCCGGTGGGGATGGATCGGTGTCCGAGGTGCCGATCACGGCCACCGAACGGATCGCGACGCTGACCGCATGGCTCGAATCCGACCCGCTTCCGGCGGGCGTACAATGGGAATGGACGGGCGACCAGGAAGATCAGGCCGAATCCGGTGCCTTCCTGGCCAATGCCTTCGCCGGGGCGCTGGGGCTGATGTTCATCATCCTGCTGGCGCAGTTCAACTCGGTCTATAACGCGGTCCTCGTGTTGCTGGCCGTGGTGCTGTCGACGACTGGCGTACTGATCGGGATGCTGGTGATGGATCAGACCTTCTCGATCATCATGACAGGCACGGGGATCGTGGCCTTGGCCGGGATCGTTGTGAACAACAACATCATCCTGATCGACACCTACCAGGATTACTCGCGCTACATGCCCCGGATCGAGGCGATCATCCGCACCGCCGAAGACCGCATTCGCCCGGTGCTGCTGACGACGATCACCACCATGGCGGGCCTTGCGCCCATGATGTTCGGCCTCAGCCTGGATTTCATCAACGGCGGCTACACGATCGACAGCCCGACTGCGCTGTGGTGGAAGCAGCTTGCAACCGCCGTGGTCTTCGGGCTGGGCCTTGCGACCATGCTGACGCTGGTCTTCACCCCGTCGCTTCTGGCGCTCCGGGTCTGGACGGGAACCTATGCGATGGCGCTCTCACGCATGTTGGCGATCCTGTCCCTCGGTCGCGGCAGCCGGGCCGCGCGCGACTGGGCGCTGAACCGGGCCGCGCGCAAGCTCAAGGCGCCCGAGATCATCTGGGAAGACGAACAGGCGGATACGGCCATTCTCGCGCCGCGCCCCGCCCACGATCCGCTGACCTCGCCCGAACCGCCGCTGCGCGCGGCCGAGTGATCCACATGCAAACGGCGCCGCAACAGTCTGCGGCGCCGTTTCTTCTTGCCCCAAATATCCCCGCCGGAGGCATCGCGGCACAGCCGCGATCTGCCCGATCTACGCTGCCGCCTCGCGCTCGCTGGCCTGGCGCTGCCACAGGCCCCAATAGCGTCCCTTGCGCGACAGCAGGTCCGTATGGGTGCCTTCCTCGACGATATGACCATCCTCCAGCACGATGATGCGATCCGCATCCGCCACGGTGGACAGCCGATGCGCGATGGTCAGCACGGTGCGTCCCTCGGCCGCGCGGGCCAATGCACCCTGGATTTCCTGTTCGGTTTCGGTATCCAGCGCCGATGTCGCCTCGTCCAGCAGCAGGATGGGCGGGTTCTTGAGCAGCGTGCGCGCGATCCCCACGCGCTGCTTCTCGCCGCCTGACAGTTTCAGCCCGCGCTCGCCCACCTGGGTGTCATAGCCGGCGGGCAGGCGCATGATGAAGTCATGGATCTGCGCATCGCGCGCGGCCTGCACGACCTGATCCTCGGTCGCGCCGTCGCGACCATAGGCGATGTTGTAGCGGATCGTGTCATTGAACAGCACCGTATCCTGCGGCACCACCCCGATCGCGTCATGCAGGCTGACCTGGGTCACGTCGCGCAGGTCCTGCCCGTCGATCAGAACCGCGCCACTGTTCACGTCGTAAAAGCGGAACAGCAGCCGCCCGATGGTGGACTTGCCCGACCCCGAAGAGCCGACGATCGCCACGGTCTCGCCCGCCGCCACCTTCAGGCTGACCCCTTTCAGGATCATGCGTTCGGGGTCATAGCCAAAGTGCACATCGCGCAACTCGACCTCGCCGCCTTGCACATTCAGAACATTTGCGCCCGTTTTATCGGAAACTTCGGCGGGCTGCTCTAACAAATCGAACATTTCGCCCATATCGACCAGGGACTGCCGGATTTCGCGATAGACTGTTCCGAGGAAGTTCAGCGGCATGGTGATCTGGATCATGTAGGCGTTGACCATGACGAAATCACCGACGGTCAGATGACCGCGCTCGACGCCCACGGCGGCCATGACCATCACGATCACAAGGCCCGCCGTGATCAGGAAAGCCTGCCCGAAGTTCAGGAAAGCCAGCGAATAGGCGGTCTTGAGGGCGGCGCTCTCATAGCGCTCCATCGCGCGGTCATAGCGGCGCGCCTCGCGGGCTTCGGCCCCGAAATACTTGACGGTCTCGAAATTCAGCAGGCTGTCGATGGCCTTCTGGTTGGCGTCGGTATCCTGATCATTCATCTCGCGGCGCAGTTTCACGCGCCATTCGGTGACCGCAAAGGTGAACCAGACATAGACCGCGATGGTCAGCACGATCACCGCCAGGTACCAGACGTCGAACAGGAAAAACAGGATCCCCGCGATCATCAGCAGTTCCAGAACCAGCGGCCCGATCGAGAACAGCAGGAAACGCAGCAGGAAGTCCACGCCTTTCACACCGCGTTCGATGATCCGGCTGAGGCCCCCGGTCTTGCGCGTCAGGTGATAGCGCATCGACAGGCGATGGATATGGGTGAAGGTTTCCAGCGCCAGCGCCCTGAGCGCGCGTTGCCCGACGGCGGCGAATACCGCATCGCGCAATTGCTGAAAGCCGTTCGAAAAAAGCCGCGCCATGCCATAGGCCACGGTCAGACCCACCGCGCCCAGCATCAGCGGCGACACCCCTTCCCCCGCCAGCGCATCCACGGCCTGCTTGTAAAGGATCGGCGTCACCACGGCGATGATCTTGCCCACCACCAGCGCCAGCAGCGCCAGAACGACGCGCCGCTTTACCCAAGGCTGATCCTCGGGCCACAGATAGGGCGAGACACGCCGGATCGTGCGCCAGCCGGACCGGCGTTCGGCGCTTGCCTCGTCAGAAGTGGGGGTCGTCGGTCGCATGGATCAGGCCTTTCGTGAGGACCTCACAGATAGGCCGCTTTTCCGGGGAAGGCCAGAGGGCCCCCGGCGCGTCACACCACCAGCACATGGCCTTCACGCGCAGGGCTGCGCCCTGCCGCCAGATCCGCCCAGAGCGCGGGCGCGGATGCGATCCCGTGATGCTCCACGACCTCCAGCCATTCACCGGCATCGGCCGCGATCCGCTTCCACGCCGCCGTGATGCGCGCCTCGATCACGCCGGGGCCCCATTCGGTGCGGCGCTTGGCGATCTGGGCGGGGGCAAAGAAGAACTGCGGTTTCGGGCCAGCCAGGTTGCGCGGCGGCGCAAAACGGTCCCAGTGGCTGGTGCCCACCGCAGCCGAATGGCGCAACTTGTCGGCAAGATGGCCATGCAGCCGCGCCTTGACCTCGGCATTGCCGGCCATGTCCACGTAGACGCTGGGGATTGTCGCAAGCTGGTCGATCTGGTCATAGCTCAGCACCTGGTCGCAGGCGCCCAGCCCTTCGACGAAGGCGCGATTGCCCTCGCCTGTCAGCCCGATGATCCGGTAGGGCCGGTCGGCAGGTTCGGCCAGGAACTTGCACAGGCCCAGCCCCGTCTTGGACGAGGCGCTGCCCACGATGATCTGCCCAGCCCCGAACCATTCATTGTCGGCCAGCCAGTCGAACAGCAGGTAAGACGTAGCCAAGAGCGGTTGCAGCAGGCTGCGCAGGTGATCGTCACGGACCGCGCCGGGCTTGACCGCCACATAGGTGTTGTAGACCAGTGCCAGACCGTCGCGATGCGCGCTTTTGTCGACGAACACGCCCTGGGCCGACTGTTCCGGGCGGATCACCATGGTTTCGGCCATGGGCAGATAGCCATAGACCCGTGTGCCCGGCTCGACCCCCGTGGCCCGGCTGTCGATCACGCGCGCCGTGCCCCAGACCGGCACGATGCCCTGCCCCTCTTCCCCGCTGGGAAAGAAGCGCCAGTACTCCAGCGCAAAGCCGGTGGCAGCATAGGTCACGTTGTTCACGGTCAGTGCGAAACTTTCGACCTGCAAACGCGCCTCGCCATCTTCGAGCGGCCGCATGGCGGCGGGATCGGGCGCTACCCGCGCCTTGGTGATGTCCTGCTGATCGACAAGTATCCGCTGCTTCTGCATCCGCCGCCCTCCCCGCGCGCAATATCATTGCGGCCAGTATGCGCGACATGAGGCGTCTGCACAGCCCCGGCTTGCGATGACGATGCGTCAGCCTAGTCCGGGATGGTGAAGATCTGGCCCGGATAGATCAGGTCGGGATCACGGATACGGTCGCGGTTGGCCTCGAACAGGCGCACGAACAACAGCCCCTCGCCATAGCTTTCGCGCGCGATCGCCCAAAGCGTATTGCCCGGCTGCACCGTGACCACCTTGACCGCAGCGCTGCCTGGCGCATCGGCGGGTTGCGCTGTTCCGTTGTCTGCCGCAGCCGTGTCCGACGGGGCGGTCGGCGTCGACGACCCGGTCGGGGCGGACGTGTCCGCAGGTACGGAGGCAGCATTCCCGGCATTGGCGATTGCCGCGACCTCGTCACGGTCTTCGCGTTTGAAGGGCGTCTCGATCCGCGCCAGCACGCGGCCTGCGGCGTTCACCTCGTCCAGGCGCAGGGTATAGATGCCGGGCGCCACGCCGGGCAGGCCCGTGCTCCAGATCCCGTCGGACCCGATGGGCACGGATGTGACCGCGGCGTTATCCAGGTAGATCAGGATCGTCGCGTCGGGTCGGCCGCGACCTTGCAGCAGCACGTCCCCTTCGGTCGTATAGCTGATCACGTCGATGGCCAGCCCGACACCACCCGCCGCAGGATCAACCGGTGTGGCCGGTTGCAGTACCCGCACACCTGTTCCGTCAGCCAGCAACAAGGCAGGCGCGGCCGGAGCGGCTGGCGGCGCAGTCGGTGCCGCAGCCGGAGCAGAGGCAGAGGCATCGGCCGGGGCGG
Organism: Seohaeicola sp.; assembly: GCF_048006315.1. Classification (GTDB taxonomy): domain Bacteria; phylum Pseudomonadota; class Alphaproteobacteria; order Rhodobacterales; family Rhodobacteraceae; genus Seohaeicola. Next base: position 623,815 of record NZ_CP180350.1, read on the forward strand.
CCCCATCGGTGGTGCCGGCATCGGCCACGGCGACGGGCGGCAGGCCCGCAACAGGCGCAATGATCACCTGCTGGTCCGACAGCAGCCTGTTAGCGCCCTGCCCCACGGCAAGCGTCATGACACGCGGCGCATCCGATGGCGGCAGGCTGAGAAAGGCCACGAAAGCCCCGTCACCCCCGACCATCGCATCGCCCACCACGACACCGTCCAGCAGAACCTCGACCGTGCGACCGGGCACGGCACGCCCGGCCACCAGCGCTTCACCATCGGGTGCAAGGCGCACGGTGTCGAATTGAGGCAGGATCACCGCCGCACCATCCGCGCCCGTCGAGGCGCCAGCATCCTGTTCGGCAGGCGGCTGGGATGTGTCGTCAGCCGTCTCGGGCGCGGCGGCGTCGGCAGCGGCTGTTTCAGGCGCGGCGGCGTCAGGCGTCACGGTTTCCGTTGCCGCTGTTTCCGGGGCCGTTGTCGCAGGTTCCGGGGCGGGTGCAACGACCGTTTCGGTCGGCGCAGCCTGGTCGGCGGGCGCATCCGCCGGTGCCGTTGCAGCCTCGGGCGCTTGCGCGGGTGCTGCCTGCGCAGGCGCAGGCTCGGCATCTGCAGGGGCGGGTTCGGCATCTGCCGTGGTTGTCACCTCGGGTGCGGTCGCTGGCGCCGGTGTCTGGGCCGGTGCCGGTGTCTGGGCCGGTGCCGGGGGAGCGGCAGCAGTCGGCGTCGACGGCGCATGGACCGCAGCCTGTTCGACCGGCGGCACTTCGAGCGGGTAGAGTTTTCCGCTCAGCACGAAACCCAGTACCACCAATACGACGGCCACAACAGCACCGGCCACGGCGCGCCCCGAGCCGCCCGACATCCACGACTTATTATTCATCTGTTCCCTTCCGGTCCGCCGTTTTCCTTGCGCGGCAGTTGAGCGAGATTAGCAACAAGGTTATCACGGGTCAAAAGCACCTTTGCACAAAAACGGGAAGTAACATGTCGCATCCGCCGAAAGGATTTGCCGTCTGCGTCTATTGTGGCGCACGTGGCGGGAATGACCCGCTTTACATGGGGCAGGCGACCGCCCTTGGTGCGACCCTTGCCACCGAGGGCTGGCAACTGGTCTACGGCGCGGGCGACGTGGGGCTGATGGGGGCCGTGGCGCGGGCGGCGCAGGCAGAGGGCGGGGACACGCTGGGCGTGATCCCGGTTCACCTGCTGAAGATGGAGGTCGGCAAGACCGACCTGACCCGCTTTGTCGTGACCGAGACGATGCACGAGCGCAAGAAGGTCATGTACATGAACTCGGATGCGATCGTCGTTCTGCCGGGCGGGGCGGGTTCGCTGGACGAGTTCTTCGAGGTTCTGACATGGCGGCAACTGGGCCTTCATGCCAAACCGATCTTCCTGCTGAACGTGAATGGCTACTGGTCGCCCCTGATGGCCCTGATCGAGCATGTCATCGCTCAGGGTTTTGCCGACCCTTCGCTGGCCGGGTTCATCACGGTGGTCGATGATGTGGACGCGCTGACCCTTGCCCTGCGCGCCGCCCGTTCCAACGAGACCGATGCCGCCGAATAAAGCGCCAGCGCCACCCAGATCAGCGCAAAGGCAATGACGTGCCAGCCCTGGAACGGTTCCAGGAAAATGACAACTGCGACAATGAATTGCAAAGTCGGGTTGATGTATTGAATCAGCCCCACGGTCCCCATGCGCACCCGCTTGCTGGCATAGGAAAACAGCATCAAGGGCCCGGCCGTCAGGATACCCGACGTCATCAGAAGCAGGCTGTCGGTCAGGTCGGCCCCGAAGGCGCCCCCATCACGATGGGCCATCAGCAGCACGATGCAGGCGATCGGTGCCAGCACCAGAACCTCGGCGGTGACGGATACGACCGGACCAGCGGAAAGCCGTTTTTTAACAAGTCCGTAGAGGCCGAAACTGATGGATAGAATCAAGGCGATCCAAGGCGCCACACCCAGGCCCAGCGTCAGGATCGTCACGGCCAATGTCGCCAACCCCACCGCAATGGCCTGCATGCGGCTGAGCCTTTCCCCGAAGACCACGCGCCCGATCAGCACGGCCACGAGGGGAAAGAGGTAATAGCCCAATGATGCCTCTGTCGCGCGGCCGATCTGGATCGACAGGATGAAGATGAACCAGTTGGTCGAGATCATCAGCGCCGCGAACAGCACGATGCCCAGCGACCGGGGCGAGCCAAGAGCAACCCGCAGCTGCCCCAGCCGCCCCTGCACCATCAGCAGCACTGTGAAAAAGACCAGTGACCACAATGTGCGATGCGCAAGAATCTCGATCGGCGGCACATGCGCCAGAAGCTTGTAGAACAGCCCCGACAGGCCCCAGACCGTACATGCGGCGATCAATGCCGCAACGCCCTTGCCTGCCTCTGTCATGATCCTGGATGCCCCTGCCCTTGCGCCCCGTCACCTTGGCGCAGCCGCGTGCCGGGTTCAATCCGTCATGGCCGCATCGGCGCAGTCAACCCGGCGCTACATCGCCTCGAGATCGGCAATCACGATCTTCTGAAGCTCAGGCAAGGGATGGCGCGTCAGTGTCTTGGGGATCTCCGCCACCAGGGTTTTCAGCACAGCCTCGTCCAGATGGTCGCGCAACTCGCCCAGGCTGCGCGGCGGGGCCACGATGACCATGCGCCCGATATGGCCGCGCCCCACCATCCGCGACAGGATCGCCGACATCTCGGCGGCGAAGCGATCCTTGGCCAGCTGGTGCCAGTCCGCCTCCTCCATCGCGGAACGCTGCCCCATGCTGGCGTCGGGCCGTCGTCCGGGCCGATCCGATACCTGATCTTTCTGGCTGGGGTTGTCCTGTTCCTCGATCCGCATCACCGACAGCCTGGGATCGACCGCGCCGCCCTCGTTGCACAGAAACAGCGCCTTCTCACCGTCGGCGACCAGAACCCAGGTGTCTTTTTCAAGTCGTATCATCGCGTCCTCCAGAGTCGTCTTGCCCCGGTCCTTGCAGGGCCGGGCAGGTCTGATCGCGCGCTGACTGAATCATATATCATTTTTGGAATAAAAAAACCCCGCGCAAGCAAGCGCGGGGTTCTGTCTGCAAGGCGTCAGCCTGACCGGGATCAGAGGCGCGAGGCCACGTTTTCCCAATTCACGAGGTTTTCCAGAAAGTTCGACAGGTAAGCCGGGCGCTTGTTGCGGAAATCGATGTAGTAGGAATGTTCCCACACGTCGCAGCCCAGAAGCGCTGTCTGTCCGAAGCACAGCGGGTTCACGCCGTTTTCGGTCTTGGTGACCTTCAGCGCACCGTCCTTGTCCTTGACCAGCCAGCACCAGCCCGAACCGAACTGGCCCGCGCCCGCGGCGGCGAAATCTTCCTTGAACTTGGCGACCGAGCCGAAGCTTTCGGTGATGGCCTTTTCCAGCTCGCCGGGCATCGCGCCCTTGCCGGGGCCCATCATCTCCCAGAACTGGACATGGTTCCAGTGCTGCGAGGCGTTGTTGAAGATCCCGTTCTGGGCCACGGCGCCTGCCTGATAGGTGCCGGTGATGATGTCTTCCAGCGATTTGCCTTCCCATTCGGTGCCGGCGATCAGCTTGTTGCCGTTGTCCACATAGGCCTTGTGATGGATATCGTGATGATATTCGAAGGTTTCGGCGGACATGCCATGTGCGGCCAGCGCGTCATGGGCATAGGGAAGATCAGGAAGTTCAAAAGCCATTGGTCGGCCCCCCTCTGTTGCAGTTGTCTCTCGGGCCTAGATGGTAGGCTTGGGGGGGCAAGGTCAACCCCCGCCCTGCCCAAGTGGCTGTCTCAGCCGAAATAATCGACCGATGCGGCAGGGTCTGCGGCGGCGCCGAGCAGGTCAAAGACATATTGCGCGACCGAACGGAAACAGATCACGTTGATCTGGCCGGCCTCGGGCATCCAGAAGGCACCCGCGACCTGCGCCAAACGGGTGCGGCGGAAGTCGCCGGAGCCGAATTGTGCCGGATGCAGATCGACCGGCGCCAGTTTCGCCAGCACCTCGCGCACATGCGCGTCCTGTCCGCTGACCGTGATCAACGCGCGCGCGTCCGAGACATCCGCCACAAGGTGATGCGTCCCCTCAAGCGTGGCCGAAAGGTTGGCGCAGACGCTGGATACCTGGCCGTAGGGCAGGATCAGCAGCAGCTCGTCCGGTGACATCCAGGCGGCCTGCCCCTTGCTGACACCCTTGGCGGGTTGAACACGGCGTGTGTCGGGCACGGTCAGGCCAAGCGCCTTGTCCAGCGCCTGCGCCATGACGGGTGCCGCCAGATCGCCGCGCAGGGTGATCATGCCCGTCGGACCACGGTCCTGCAGTGTCACGAGACCTTCGAAACTGGCCCCATTCAGGGCGCTGACCGGTTCAGACATTCTGCTTCACTCCGTCCTTGTCGTAAAAGACCTGATCGACGATCTTCGCCTTCACCTCGGTCCCGTCGGTCTTGCCGAAGGCGATTACCTCGCCCATGCGGGCGGGGCCGTTCAGCACGATCCCCATGGCGATGCCGCGCTCCAGCGTGGGCGAATGATAGGTCGAGGTGACGCGTCCCTGGGTGTTGCGCTGACCATTGGCGTTGGTGCCCTCTGCCAAGGCATAGGCGCCATCGGGCAGCGTGCTGCCATCCAGCGTCTCAAGCCCTACCAGCTGCCAGCGGTTCGGGTTGACCATGTGGCTGCGCTCCTGTCCGCGCTTGCCGAGATAGTCTTCCTTTTTCTTCGAGATCGCCCAGCCCAGACCCAGATCCTGCGGGATGATGGTCCCGTCGGTTTCGTCACCGATCATGATGAAGCCTTTTTCGGCCCGCATCACGTGCAGCGCCTCGGTGCCATAGGGCATTACGCCGAACTCGGCCCCCTCCTGCATCAGGCGGTCCCAGAAGGCACGGCCATGGCTGGCGGGAACGGCGATCTCATAGCTGAGCTCGCCCGAGAAAGAGATGCGGAAGACCCGCGCAGGCACCTCTCCCAGTGTGCCCTCGGCCCATTGCATGAAGGGCAGCGTGTCCTTGGACACATCCATACCGCCCAGCTTTTCCAGCACCTTGCGGGCATTGGGGCCGACCACGGCGAATTGCGCCCAGGCCTCGGTCACGTTGGCGACATAGACTTTCCAGTCCCACCATTCGGTTTGCAGCCATTCTTCCATATGGGCGTGGATACGGTCCGCGCCGCCCGTGGTCGTATGGCAAAGCCAGGTGTCCTCGGACATGCGCGCCACCACGCCGTCATCCATCAGGAACCCGTTTTCCGAGCACATGAGGCCATAGCGGCATTTGCCGACCGGCAGCGTGCTCATCATGTTGGTATAGAGCATGTCGAGGAACCGGCCCGCATCGGGGCCCTTGACCACCAGCTTGCCAAGGGTCGATGCATCCAGCAGCCCAAGGCTGGCGCGCGTCTGCTTGACCTCGCGGCTGACCGCGTCGAAGTGGCTTTCGCCGCTGCGCGGATAGCAATAGGGGCGGCGCCAGTGGCCGACGGGTTCCCAATAGGCGCCCTGTGCCGCGTGCCAGTCATGCAGGGGGGTGCGACGCAGCGGCTGGAAGATGTCGCCGCGTGCCTCGCCCGCGATGGCCCCCATGCTGATCGGGGTATAGGGGGGGCGGAAGGTCGTCGTGCCGACGCTGGGAATATCGGTGTTCAGCGACTTGGCAAGCGTTGCCAGGCCGTTGATATTGCTCAGCTTGCCCTGATCCGTGGCCATGCCCAGCGTCGTGTAGCGCTTGGCGTGTTCGACGGAAGTGAAACCTTCCTGCGCGGCCAGTTGCACGTCCGAGACCTTCACGTCGTTCTGGAAATCCAGCCATGCCTTGGACCGCAGCCCATAGGTGGCACCCTGCGGCATCATCCAGACCGGCGCGATGGGCGCCTCGATCTGCTGCTCCGCCACGGGGGCCTTGCCCGTCACGGGCATGTGGCCAGCGGCCTGCGCCGCAGCCCGCCCGGCCAGATCGCCATCGGCCAAGGCCAGCGCCAGGTCCATCGCGCCATTGGCGGCACCGGCCGCGATCACCATCGGCTGACCATCGGCGCCGGTGGGCGCCTTTTCGGGATCGGGACGGAACATCGCCTGATCCGCATCCCAGATCAGCTTGCCCCCGCAATGGGACCACAGGTGCACCACGGGCGACCAGCCGCCCGACATGGCAACCGCGTCGCAAGCCACCTCGTCCAGAACGCCACCTTCGCCCGCCTGCGCGCAGATCGCCACGCCGGTCACGCGCTTGCCGCCCTTGACCTTTGCGATGGCCTTGCCGTTCTCGACCCGGATGCCGAGGCCGCGCGCCTGATCGGCCAGCGCCCCGCCACCGGATGCGCGGGCATCCAGGATCACCGGCACCGCAAGGCCAAGTTCCTTCAGCGTGATCGCGGTGCGATAGGCATCATCGTTATTGGTCGCGATCACCACGCGGTCACCGACCGAGATACCCCAGTTCACGGCATAATCGCGCAGGGCCGAGGCCAGCATGACGCCCGGAATATCGTTGCCCGCGAAGGACAAGGGCCGTTCGATCGCACCCGTCGCGGTCACGATCTGCCGGGTGCGGATCTTCCACAGCCGGTGGCGCGGACCATCAACTTCGGGTGCATGATCGCGCAGGCGCTCGTAGCCCAGCACATAGCCGTGATCATAGACCCCTGCCCCCATGCAGCGCAGGCGCAGGGTGACATTGCCCATTGTTTCCAATTCGGAAACGGCTGTTGCAATCCAGGCATCAACAGGCTGCCCATCCACGGTGCCGCCATCCACGGGCGCGCGACCGCCCCAATGGGCGGTCTGTTCCAGCAGCAGCACACGCGCGCCGGACCGGCCTGCGGCCAGCGCCGCCTGCAGGCCCGCAACGCCGCCGCCGATCACCAGCACGTCCACGGTTGCGTTGAAATGCTCGTAACGATCCGCGTCCGCCATGGTCGGTGCCTTGCCCAGGCCCGCCGACATGCGGATGAAGGGCTCGTAGACATGTTTCCAGAAGGCCCGCGGGAACAGGAACATCTTATAATAGAAACCCGCCGGCAGGAACCGGCTTAGGTAGGTGTTCACCGCGCCGATGTCATATTCAAGACTGGGCCAGTGGTTCTGGCTTTCGGCCTGCAACCCATCAAAAAGCTCGGTCGTGGTGACGCGCTGGTTCGGCTCGAACCGCGCGCCTGCGCCCAGACCCACAAGGGCATTGGGTTCCTCGGCGCCCGAGGCCACGACACCGCGCGGGCGGTGATACTTGAAGGACCGGCCCATCAGCATCTGATCATTGGCCAGCAGGGCCGAGGCCAGCGTGTCGCCCTCATACCCCTTGAGGTATTTGCCGTTGAAGCGGAACGTGACCTGCTTTCCCCGGTTCAGAAGGCGGCCACCTGTTGCGAGACGCGTGCTCATTGAAACTCTCTCCATGACCAGCCGGGCCGTTTGGCGCTGATCTTGTCCTTGATGTCCTGGGGCAATTCGGTGGTCTGGGCCTTGTAGGTGCCGAACACCTCCAGCGTCATGGTGCAGCGGGCCGCATGGAACCACTTGCCGCAGCCATAGCTGTGCCGCCAGCGTTCGAAATGCACGCCCTTGGGGTTCTCGCGCATGAACAGGTAGTTCTCGAACGCCTCATCGCCTGAGCCGGGCCCGAAGCGTTTCAGATGCGCCTCGCCACCCGCGCTCAGTTCCGTCTCGTCGGCTTGCACGCCGCAATAGGGGCATTGAAGGGTCAGCATGTCATGCCTCCGGTGAGGGGCTGGTTTGGTGAGTTATCCCCAAGGGCAAAAGCAAAACCTGCATTGGGGTTACTTGTGGATATGCACAGCCTATCCCCAAAAACATACAATTTGCCTCCAACTCTGCTCTCTCGGATACTCATGAGAGAGGTGGCTCGATTATCTGAGGAAAGACATGAAACTTGACGATTTTGAAGAGGAGCTTGGTTCTTTCTTCCGCTTCCTGAATGGTGAACAAGCAGATCCTCAGGCCTCAATTGCAGAACGCGGATTTGAGAAGCAACTTGATTGGAGGCAACTTGAAGAATGGGCCTGTGAGCATGCCGATCCTTACATACAGGAATTGCGCCATAGAGCATTTGATTTTCATGACCAAGAAGCCATGGATCAAGTCCGCCTTGAGTACGCTTGGATGATGCAGAGATATGAGTAAACGCTTGTCCCATCAATGCGCCACCCCCGCGGCCACGCTTTCGTCGATGAACTTGCCTTCGCGGAAGCGGAACATCGAGAATTCCTCGGTCAGGGGCGAATGGCCCTTGGCCATCAGTTCGGCCATGGCCCAGCCTGATCCGGGGATCGCCTTGAAGCCGCCCGTGCCCCAGCCGCAGTTGACGAAGACGCCTTCCACGGGGGTTTTCGACAGGATGGGTGAACGGTCGCCCGTCATGTCCACGATGCCGCCCCACTGGCGCAGCATCTTGAGGCGCGAGATCATCGGGAAGGTTTCGATCAGGGCGCGGACGGTTTCCTCGATGTGATGGAAGCTGCCGCGCTGGGTGTAGTTGTTGTAGCCATCCGTGCCGCCGCCGATCACCATCTCGCCCTTGTCGGACTGCGACATGTAGCCATGCACGGTATTGGCCATCACGACCACATCCATGCAGGGCTTGATCGGCTCGGACACCAGCGCCTGCAGCGCCAGCGATTCAATCGGTAGACGGAAGCCCGCCATATCCGCCACGACCGACGAATTGCCCGCCACGACGATGCCCAGCTTGTCGCAGTCGATGGCGCCCTTCGTCGTGTCCACACCCACGACGCGGCCACCTTCGCGGCGCACGGCCTTGACCTCGCATTGCTGGATCACGTCCATGCCCATGTCCGAACAGGCCCGCGCATAGCCCCATGCCACCGCGTCATGGCGCGCGGTGCCGCCCCGCGCCTGCCACAGCGCGCCCAGCACCGGATAGCGCGGCCCGTCGATATTGATGATCGGCACCAGTTCCTTGACCTTCGCAGGGCTGATGAACTCGGTCTTGACGCCCTGCAACGCGTTGGCATGCGCCGTGCGCTGATAGCCGCGCACCTCGTGCTGGGTCTGGGCGAGCATCATCACGCCGCGCGGGCTGAACATCACGTTGTAGTTCAGATCCTGACTCATCGTCTCGTACAGGCTGCGCGATTTCTCGTAGATCGCAGCCGAGGCATCCTGCAGGTAGTTCGACCGGATGATCGTGGTGTTGCGGCCGGTGTTGCCACCGCCCAGCCAGCCCTTTTCAAGGATCGCGACATTGGTGATGCCGAAATTCTTGCCAAGGTAATAGGCCGTGGCCAGGCCATGCCCGCCCGCGCCCACGATGATCGCATCGTACTTCTTTTTCGGGGCGGCATCGCGCCATGCGCGTGTCCAGCCGCTGTGCTGGCGCATGGCTTCGCGGGCGATGGCAAAGACGGAATAGCGTTTCATCGGCGGCACTGATCCTTCGAATCCGGTTCGGCTTGTCCTGCGGTGATATCTGGACCTTGGGCAGGTTTCACCCCCGTTTGAGAACGTCATAATAATGCATGGATGCGACATGGTGGACCGTTGCGGCAGTTTGCCCTTTTTTCGCGCCCCCCGCGCATATACATGATGGCCAGAACCAAGGAGGACGCATGGCGATCTGGGTTATCATTTCGGCGCTGGCTTTCGCTGTGGCGGCCCTGCTGGCGCTTGCCATCCTGCGCGGGCGCATCGGTGACGAACCACCGGCAGCCTATGACCTGCGGGTGTACCGCGACCAGTTGAAGGAAGTCGAACGCGACCTCGCCCGTGGCGTGATCGGACCCGACGACGCAGAGCGTATCCGCGCCGAGGTGTCGCGCCGCATCCTTGCGGCGGATGCCCAGCTTCAGAAAGGTGGCGATGCCACCGCGCAGCCCCGCGCGCTGGCCCTGACGGGGGCAGCGGTGTCGCTGGCGCTGCTGGTTGGCGGCTCTGTCTGGGTCTATTCCCGCATCGGCGCACCGGGGTATCCCGACATGGGGCTGGCCAGCCGGATCGAGGCCGCGCAGGACGCGCGGCTGAACCGGATCAGCCAGGCCGAGGCCGAAGCGCGCGTGCCCGCCAGCGCCACGGTGCAGGCCCCCTCGCCCGATTTCATCCGCCTGATGGATCAGCTGCGCACCGCCGTCGCGGAACGCCCCGGCGATCTGCAGGGTGCGCTGCTGCTGGCCCGCAACGAGGCCGTGCTGGGCAATTTCGTCGCCGCCTACAAGGCGCAGGCGCAGGTTCTGTCGATCAAGGGCGATCAGGCGACAGCCGCCGATTACGTGGACTATGCCGACATGATGGTTCTGGCCGCTGGCGGCTATGTCTCGCCCGAGGCCGAGGCGGCCCTGCGCGCGGCGCTGACCCGCGACCCGCAGAACGGTCCGGCGCGTTATTATGTCGGCCTGTTGCAGGCGCAGACCGGACGTCCCGACAATGCCTTCCGCACCTGGGAGGCGCTGTTGCGTGACGGGCCCGAGGGCGCGCCGCATATCCTGGCCGTGCGTGCCCAGATCGAGGACATGGCCTTCCGGGCCGGTGAGCGCAACTTCACCCTGCCGCCCGCAGGCGATGCGCCCGCCGAACCGCCGCTGGCGGGCCCCTCTGCCGATGACATCGCAGCCGCCCAGAACATGAGCGGCGAGGACCGGATGCAGATGATCCGCACCATGGTGCAGAACCTGTCCGACCGGCTGGCCCTGCAGGGGGGCAACTCGGCCGAATGGGCGCGACTGATCGGAGCATTGGGTGTGCTTGGCGATGAACGGCAGGCCCGCGTGATCTGGGAAGAGGCGCAAAGCGTCTTCTGGGACAGCCCCGAAGGCCTGGCCGAGGTGAACGACGCCGCGCGCCGCGCCGGTCTGACCGAATGATCTGCGAAACGATCGAGGATTTCGCCGCCGCCCTGCCCCGGCATCGCGCGCTGGCGGGTCTGGATTTCGGCGACAAGACCATCGGCATCGCCGTGTCGGATCTGATGCTGTCGGTGGCAACGCCCCTGCAGACCATACGGCGGACCAAGTTCGCCACCGATGCGGCCCAGTTGCTGGAGGTTCTGACCGCCCGCGCCATCGGGGGGATCATCCTTGGCCTGCCGCGCAACATGGACGGCACCGAGGGCCCGCGCTGTCAAAAGACCCGCGCCTTCGCCCGCAATCTCAGCCGTCTGACGGAGCTGCCCATCGGTTACTGGGACGAACGCCTGTCGACGGTTGCCGCCGAACGCGCGCTTCTGGAGGCGGATACGACACGAAAACGTCGCGCCGAGGTTATCGACCACGTGGCCGCGTCCTATATCCTGCAAGGAGCGCTGGACCGGCTGGCGCATTTGAAGGTGCAGACCCATGGATGACATCTGGAAGCGCGACGAGATCGAGAGCCCCTGCATCAAGATTTGCGTCATCCATCCGGCAGAACGGTTGTGCACCGGCTGCCTGCGCAGCATTGACGAGATCACCCAGTGGTCGCGCATGACACCCGCCGCCCGTCGCGCGGTGATGGAAGACCTGCCCGCCCGCGCGCCACGTCTGAAACAACGTCGCGGCGGACGTGCGGCGCGCCTTGCGCAAGACCAGTGAGACGCGCGGCGCCCCGGCGCCCCCGCCCGGTCAGCCCGCCCGGTCAGCCCGCCACGACAAACGGTGTTAATACGACCGACACCATGGCGGGGGTCAGGGTTGCCGCTGCCCCGGTCACACGCGCATAGGTCTGCCCGTCAACCTGTACCAGCGCATCGGTATTCTCGCCCAGGATCGTGACCACCCCGGCACCGGCATAGGTCTGTGGCAGAAGGACCAGGATTTCTTCGCCCGTAGGTTCGAAATCCGCGATGACACCGGTATCGGTCGAGGCGGTCATCCATGAGCCGACTGCAAATGTATCCTCGGCGCCGCCGCCATAGGCGATATCGCCTCGGCCAAGGATCATGAGATCCTCACCCGGCCCACCATAAAGCGTGTCGGGATCGACAACATCCATGGCCGGCAGGATCTGTTCCCCACCCGAAACCACGCTTGCGCCGTCAGCCCGCAGAACACCGATCAGAACGTCGCTGCCCTCTGCGCCGAACAGCTGGTCGGAACCTTCACCGCCTTCAAGCACATCGTCGCCGCCTTCACCGTCCAGCGTGTCAGCGCCGCCGTTACCTTGCAGAAGGTCCTCGCCAAATCCGCCAAGCAACAGATCGTTACCCGCGCCACCACGCATGACGTCGTCGTTGCCTCCCCCCAGAAGCGTGTCCGCGCCATTGCCGCCGTTGAGCAGATCGTCGCCCTCGCCGCCATCCAGAAGATCGTCGCCGGTGCCGCCAAACAGGCGGTCCATGCCCCTTTCACCGGAAATGCTGTCTTCCCCCGCGTCGCCATCAATCTGGTCATCGCCACCGCGTCCGAGCAGAAGATCGTCTCCTGCGCCGCCCGCCAAGGTGTCATTGCCAAGGTTGCCGACTATGCTGTCATCGCCTGCACCGCCGAGCAGCAGATCATCCGACGGCCCGCCGCGCAGTTCCTGACCGGGTTCATCCGTTTCTGATGACCCGTCTGCCGCGCGGTCATCGCCATCTTCGCCGTCGCCCCCGAAGAGCACACTCAGAAGTGATCCAGCCGCGACCAATCCCATTACCAGAAGTGGCTCAACCATGAGCAAAACCCTTATGAACAATACCTTACGAGAAAATCTCTACGCAGTGCGCCAACAAATTCAAGGGCGATGACGGCATGGATACGACAGACACAATTCACGGAAAACAATCGACCGCAAAAGGCTGCATTATCGAATAATTTGAAACAATACCGACCCGGTCAGTCGGCCATCAACCATTGCGCCGCCCCATCCGGCAGCAGCGGCCGGAAATAGGCGATCATGCGCCCCTCTGCCGGGGCCTTCGCCCCATCCGCCCAGGGTGCGACACCGTGCAGGGCAAGGCGGTGCACCAGATAGGCCTGGCCCGGCGTGGAATGCAGCTCAACCCGTTCACAGGTCTCGAACACCTCGGCCCGCGCCGCTGTATAGGCCTCGGTGACATCGAGGTCGGGCCATGTCGCAGGCGGATGCCCTGCGCAGGCCCGCAGCAGGGCGCGGCGCAAGACATGATGACTGCCGCGCCAGACCACAAGCGGGCTTGCACCTGCATCGCATGCGGTCAGCGGAAGGCCAAGGATCCAGGCATGATGTTCGCGCATGAAGCGCCGACGTTCCGGCCCCTCGGCCAGCAGGCCGTCCAGATGCGCCGCATCGCGACGCTGCCGGTACCGGAAAGCGGCGTCGCTTTCCCCGGCTCTTGGGCGCGGATAGCCCGGCCAGGTCACCGAGACTTGCGCGCGATGCAAAGGCAATACGCCAAACAGCGCATCCGCCGCCTGCCGCGCGATCCCGGCCAGCGGCACGCCATCCACCGTTCCATCCGCATCATTGTCCAGGGCATCGACACCGACGAACCATGTACCCTCGCAGACCAGACCGCGGGCGCGCTGTTCGGGATCGTGCACGGCAGCCAGAGCGCGCGGACGCACCGCATCCACCCATGTCAGAACTGCCGGATCGGCAGGAAAGGTGATCCAGCCATCCGTGGCAAGATCCGGCATGTCACCAGCCCATGGATTTGCGCAGCATGTTCAGCGCCACCAGCGTCAGGAACACGGCGAAAGCCCGCTTGAGGGGTTTGGGATCCAGCGCATGGGCCAGCTTGACCCCCAGCGGCGCGGTGATCAAGGTCATGGTGACAACCACGGCAAAGGCCACGACATTGACCGCCCCGAGGGTAAAGGGCGGCCTTGCGGTCGGATCGATCTGGATCATCAGAAAGACAATGACCGATGGCACGGCGATGATGACGCCGAACCCCGCCGCCGTGGCCACCGCTCGGTGGATCGGCACGCCGTAAAGCGTCATGACAGGCACACCGAAACTGCCGCCACCGATCCCCATCAGGACCGACAGAAAGCCCATCGCGGGTGACATGAGCATCCGGCGCAGCCCCTTGGGCATCTCGTCGCCCAGCCGCCAATGCGCCCGCGAGACGATCATGTAGATCCCCACCGTCAGCGCCAGCCCGCCAAACAATGCCTGCAGGGTGACCGAGCGCAGCGATGACGCCACCAGCACCCCCAGCACCGCCCCCATCGCGATGCCCGACGCCCAGCCGCGCAGGATCGACCATTCGACGGCGCCTTTCCTGTTGTGGCTCAGCACAGACCGAGCAGAGGTCACGATGATCGTGGCCAGCGACGTGGCCAGGCAGATCTGCATCAGTTGCGGGTTGTCATAGCCCAGGGTCTGGAAGACGTAGAAGAAGGAAGGGACAAGGATGATCCCGCCCCCGACGCCCAGCAGACCGGCCAGCACCCCGGCGAAGGCGCCCACGGCCATCAGCATCACCAGCATCTCTACCAGCAGGATCTTGTCGGGCACTATCGCGCCTCCTTGGGTCTTTCGCTTGCGCGGCAGATAGACCGCGTTTTGCAGACAGGGACAATGGCAAAAGCTGGCACGGGTCAGGCGACGGCCTGGGCCCGCGCCTCCAGCACCGCGTCCAGCGCCTGGCGGACCAGCGCGAAATCCGCCCCCTCGCGCGAGGCGCCTTCGGACAGGATGCGCCGCCACTGGCGCGCACCGGGCGTGCCTGCGAACAGTCCCAGCATATGGCGCGTGACCTGATGCAGCCGCCCGCCCTGCGCGATGTGATCCGTGATGTAGTCACCCATCTGCATGACCACCTCCACCGGGTCGCTGTCCTGCCCCTGCCCCCAGATCAGGCGATCCGCCCTGCACAGGATATCGGCGGGCTGGTGATAGGCTGCACGTCCCACCATCACCCCGTCCAACCCGGCATCAAGGAAGGGGAGCGCCTGATCCAGATTGGTAATGCCGCCATTGATCGAGATGTGCAGCCCTCCGAACATCCCCCTCATCTTCAGCACCAGATCGTGATCCAGCGGCGGGATCTCGCGGTTTTCCTTGGGGCTGAGCCCCTGAAGCCAGGCCTTGCGCGCATGAATGATGAAGCGACCGCATCCGGCCGCGCCCACGCGGGACAGGAATTCGGGCAGAACCTCTTCGGGGTTCTGGTCATCCACACCGATGCGGCATTTCACGGTCACCTCGACATCCACGGCGGCGCGCATCGCGGCCACGCACTCGGCGACCAGCGCGGGCTGTTTCATCAGAACCGCCCCGAAGGTGCCCGATTGCACGCGGTCCGAGGGGCAACCAACGTTCAGGTTGATCTCGTGATAGCCCGCCTGCGCGCCCAGCCGCGCCGCCTGTGCCAGCTCGGCCGGATCCGATCCGCCCAGTTGCAAGGCCACCGGATGTTCGGCCGGGTGATGATCCAGCAGATGCAGCGCGCCACCGCGCACCAGCGCGGGTGCGGTCACCATTTCGGTGTAAAGCAGCGCATGCCGCGACATCAGCCGATGCAGGTAGCGGCAATGCCGATCTGTCCAGTCCATCATCGGGGCAACGGATAATCTAGCGTGTTGATTTATTTTCATTTTTTGTGTATCTTCAAACTGTTGGCGGCGGATTCTGCTACGCTGGAATACGCCCTCATATCCCCGAATTTGCCCCTCTACGACAACTCATTGCACACATGAGCCGCACACGAAAATGGCCTCCATCACCAAGCTCCCCTCCGGTGCCTACCGGGTCCAGATCAGACGAAAGGGCCGCTACGCGAGCGAGACATTCCTCCGCCGCGACGACGCCCATCGTTCGGCCCTGCCCGAGCAGAGACCCGGGTCGATCAGGGGCTGGCGCCGAACAAGTCGTCCGTTTCCCGCCTCCAGACCTTTGGCGACCTCATTGATCTTCATATAACCGATATGTGCGAGGTAGGGAAACCGCCGCATCGCGAACCAAGGCCGCCACGCCCAAGCGCGATCTCGGCAAGGAAACGATCGGGCACCTCGACCGGCAAAAGCTGATCGACTACGGCAAGATGCGTGCGGAGAAAGGTGCGGGTCCGGTGACGCTCGGGATCGATATCGGGGTGATCAAGATGATGGAGTGCCCCCACTGAATTGGTCCACTAACTGGGATAGTGTTATCCCGTTTCAGGAGGATCAGAAATGGCTGGAAAGCGAGACAAACCCGAAGACGTGGTGCTGAAGCTTCGGCAAGTTGAAGTGCTGCAAGGACAAGGCATGGGTCTGTGCTGCGCTGCCACCAGCCTCTTGCGATCGTGCCATCTGAGCTGCTGTGTCAGGCATGGGATGCGGACCAAACAACGGTGCGCGCAACTGTTGCGGAACACAACCGGTCGTCGCCTGATCAAACCCAGGGTCCAGCGGCAAAACCCCTTCAAATGTGTCAATCAGCGGTTCGAACCCTGTGCGCACCTCTGCAGGGCCTGCGGAGTCCATCCACCAATCGAGGCCGTCCGGGTCAGCCACGCCCGCAATCATTGCGCAAATACTCCGCAAACCCTGCGATGCGCTCGGCAACAGGGACATCGTCAAAGGCGCGACCGCCAAACCGCTGTTTCAGCCGGGCGTAATGCTCAGGCGTTGTGCGCGGCGGCCCCCACAAAGGGGATCGGCACCCCAAGATGCACCAGCCACCGAAACGAAGCCGCATAGAGCCCTGAAATCCGCTTGATCCGGTCCACCTGCCCATGCAGCCTGCGGATTGGATTGCGCGGCAGCGGATTCACGAAATTCAGGTGCGGGAAATCCTCGCGCAGATCTTCCTGAGTTTCCTCGATCAAGGGCAATTGCAAGGCGTGGATCACCCGCCGTGCCACGGACTCATAAAGTGGGTTGCAATCGTGGCAATGCGCGCAATCGCTGGCAGGCGGGATTTGCGCCCCCCCCTGCCCATTCCCAAGCGCTGCCCATAGTCATTACGGTCATGTCAATTGATCTGGCATTGGGTCTGTGTTTTCACTGTCCAACGGTTCTAACTCTTTCAAAGTAATGTCTCTCCAATCCGGCTCAAACAAACGGAGACGGAAACAGACCGACCCCGGCCTTTCGGCGTGCAGCAGTTCGGCTGGTGCTGACGAACGGCAGGACACGCCCCCCGGGGCCGGCATGACACAGGCGCCTAAAGACCGCGCCCCACCGAGGACAGCCACAGGTTTGTATCCTGTGAAAGGGACCTGCCCCTCGATCCTTGTGCGAAAAGCAGCATATCTGTGCTGAGTGACGGATGCCGGAAGAATTCGAACCCTGACTGCCGCAACCAACGGATCGTTTGCGTTTGCCGGTCAGGAATGAAGTTGAAAAGTGTGGAATGCCTCTTGCGGTAGAGCGCGACCATCGCGCGCGTCACATAAGTCATCTTGATCGCAGCCCGAGGTCCGAAATGCGCGAATGCTTCAGGCATGAAACGGTCTGTCGCAACCATCCAGATTTGACCCACTTCCGTGCAATGGGCGGACACGCCAAACAGCGCAGCTGCACGCCCCGCCGATGCCTGCACGCAATAGGCATCGGGCGCGGCAAGCGCCGCATGCAATCCGACCCGCCAGTCCCCGAACGGCGTGCGACTGGCCTCGTACTTGTCCGATGCGCGCAGATCGGCCGCAAAGAGATCATACATCTCGGGTTGCGCCAGGACCGCAACATAACCGTGCAAGGCCAGGATTGCGTTTACATCCGCCAAACCTTTGTCTTCACCGTCCACCATCCGATACTATCCTGACTCGAAGCGGCCTAGTCCCTGAAGGCTTGATTGAAATAATCGGCAAACGGCTTGATGAAGTAGCTGAAGGGCGTTCGATTATCCGTGCTGATGTACACCTCCACCGGCATCCCCGGCAAAAGCTCAAGCGCCTTCAACTCGTCCCGCAACGCATCATCAAGCGCCAGCTTGATCTCGTAAAAGACTGTCCCGTTGCTTTGTTCCACGATCGAGCTTGCAGAAATGCCTATCACCCGCGCCTCGAATTCCGGGGAAGGAAAAACATCAATCGACGAGAACCGCGCGACCGCCGTCTGGCCCATGTGCACTTTTTCGATGTCGGAAATGCTCACCCGGCTGATGATCTCCAAAGGTTGATTGGCCGGGACCACCTCGGCAAGTGGCGCACCAGCTGCGACCACTGCCCCAAGGTTGTTGATCTGCGCGTTGAAGATGGTGCCGGCGATAGGGGCGCGAACCTCCAAACGGCTTAGGCGCTCCTGAAAGATGATACGCCTTTGCTGCAGGTTATGGATCTGCGGGTCAATTTCACGCAGCAGGTCAATCGCCGTCTCGCGCCTGGTGATCCCGAGCCGGATGACATCGAATTCAAGCTCCGCCGTCACGGCATGAAGCTCTGCTGACGCGGAGTCAATCCTCGCGGCCTCCCCCCCCATCGAGGCCACTTCGCGTTCCAACAGAAGCGCCCGGTGCGTTTCGACAAGCCCTTTTTCCTGGAGCTGCACCATCGTCTTCATCTCGCGATCCACAACCGCCATGCGGCTGTCCAGCGCGGTCACCTGTGCCCGGTTCGAAACAAGCTGTTCTTGGGTGCGGCGGATCCGCTCCTCGATCTGTGCAACAGCCGCTTCATGCGACTCCAATCGAGCCTGGAAAAGTTTGCGCTCTGACGTCAGGGCGGTGTCGATCCGCGCGTAAAGGTCGTGATCTCGTTCCTCCAGCTCTGGCGGCATGACAACGCGCAAGCCATCTCTTTC
This sequence comes from Seohaeicola sp., assembly GCF_048006315.1. Taxonomy (GTDB): domain Bacteria; phylum Pseudomonadota; class Alphaproteobacteria; order Rhodobacterales; family Rhodobacteraceae; genus Seohaeicola. The sequence goes on from NZ_CP180350.1 coordinate 642,388, forward strand.
GGCGATCAGGCGCGACCGCTTGGCCAACAAGTCGACAAGCTGCTGGGTGAATATGCTGAGTTCTGCGGCAATGAACTCCGCGTCCAGAACATAGACCACTTCCCCTGCCTCTGTCTGACGTCTGTGACCATGATCAAGGCCTGCGGGCTGAACAAACGGCCTCAGAGCGCCCAAAACCTCTCAGGCAGCCTCGCGTTCGGCAGCCATCGCATGCCCTCCCGCCCGCGCCAGCAGAATCCACACGCAGATTGACCGCCGCGCGGCCAGTAAAACCGCGACCGATATGAACCAGATCACCAGAGGTAGGGACTTGCCGCCATCCAGCCCCCCCGTGATCGTCAGCGGAAGGAGGAGCGGACCAAAAATCATGACAAGGATCGCACCGCCATATTCCGCGATCGTCACCAGAAAGCCGCCTTTGTTTTCCAATGCGCGATCCACAGCGGTCTTCCCCTCAAGCGCCGAGGCGGAGATCAGGATCATCTTCCCCTCCTCCACCTTGAAGCGTTCGGTCGCAATGGCCACGATGTGCCCGAAAGCGACCCGCCGGACAGTTGCGTGGGCGCGCCAAAACGTCCAGGCGATCAGCAGCAAGGTCGAGATGATCATCGCACCCGATCCGATCGGAACCGCAGCGATGGCCAGCGCGGCGACCATTGGCGTCACCCAGCCGAAGCCGATGACCCCCAAGGCAGCGCCAGCAGCCCGACGCGAGAGCGTCATGACCAAGGCGACAAGGTGAAAGACGGCCAAGCCGATGACCGTTGTCCACCCGATTGCCGCCGCAACGGGGGCCCTATCGAAGTCGAACAACAATTCCGGCGCATCGAGCGTCGTCAAGGAGGCCAAGTAGTACAGCGGTCCAAGCACTGCATATGCCGCCGAGATTTGCCACGTCGCCTTGGGCACTCCATGGGTTTCCGGTGCGAACCGGATATGAATGCCCCTCAAACCGGAAATCATGGTCGCATATTTCCAATGGCGCTCTGCGTCATTCCATTGATATAGCCGTGAACGCCCTCGACCAGATCTTCGATATAGTCACCCGGGCCGTAAACCTCTTCTTCGATAGTGCGATAGATGCGTGCCAGCTCGTCCGCGAATGTACCGGTGACCCGTACGGCGCTTTGCAGGGCCGCGCCCAGCGTGTCGTGGGCTGCAGTGGCCAGGCGATCGACCAGATCGACCAATCCCGTCCGGTTCACAATCCATGTCAGCGCGGCGCCTGCGACCAACGCCGCCGCAATTCCCGCGGCAACACCCGCCACGGCCGCGCCCACCGTCACGGCTGCGCCGACCGTCAGCGCACCGACCACGACGCCGGCGATGAAGCTGCCGACAGCTGCTGAAATCATCAGCGCGACCCCATCGACGACCAGCATGCTGAACAGCTGGGACCAGTCACCGCGTGAGTCTGGATTGGAATACCATTCGATCACGTCAATCGTGCCCACGATAAAGAACCCGACCACCGGGATGCGGCTTGCCGGCGTGGCGGCGGCGCGGCTGCCCAGCTGACCGCGTGTGCCTGCGGTCACGACAGCCATGCGATTGCGCGTCATCGACACCACCACCCCAGCCATCAGCTGACGTGCCAATCCGGGCTGCATCCGCGCAAGGACCATAAGCCTTCCGGCACCGTCCCGCAGAACGCGCAGTGCACCTGCCCCGCCGTCAAGCATGGCGCGGATGGCGGCGCGACCATTGCGCGAGCGAACGGCGGCCACCACATCAGCAAGCGTGGGTGCGCCATCGGTCCCCGTCGATCGCAGGTCGATGATTTCGCCCGTAGCCTCGAACAGCGCCTGTGTGCCGCTCACCTCGTCCAACACTTCGAGCCCGGCAAGAATTGTAACGGCAGCCCAGAGCAGCACCGTATCAGGGGCCTGATCGACGTCGATTTCACCTTCCGGCGGCGCGGCACTCATCAGGGCCGGCGGGACGGCCAGCAACAGCAGGTCCTGTTCGGTCCCGCCCGAGTTCGTGGAGGCGTCATCCTTCACTTCGCTGATCAAAAGCCCCAGGTCCCGCGGCTGCGTGAAGTTGTAGTCCTGCAACCTTTCGCAAATCGGATAGGACTGCCCTCCCAGGATCAGATCCAGCTGTCCTGTTGTACCGGCAAGATCATTTGGAAGGATCATGCGCTCCCCATGGGGCAAGGGTCCGGTCGATAGCCCGTTCACACGGGCTTCGACCGTGCCGCGAAGTGTACTGGAGTTCGCGCGGAACATGTTTCCCTCCTCGCAGCGCGCCAGAGGGTCATCGCAGTTGATGGCTACCATGATGTCAGTCCTTCCTTACTCTTTAATCACTTAAATATAAATAATTTCAATGCCTTAGCTTTCGCGCCGCATCCAGCAGCATGCGCGACCTGTCCAATTCGTGAAAAGGCGACGAGAACATCCCGGCAAGGCGCGCATCCTCTTCCGCTGGGCCACCAACCATGAGGGATGCCAGGCAATAGCGCTCGACCGATTTGTCCGACAGCAGCCCAAGGCGACGTGATCGTTTCTCCATATCGAGGACCATGGCCTTGCGGTCACTCTCTTCCAGCGCTCCGACCGCCCGGATGCGGCGGCCAAGGCGCAACGCGAGGTCTTCCCGGAAAATGCCCCGCCTCACCTGCTCCATGTCGTGGGCAAGGTAAGGCCAATGGCCTTGCGGCCGCTTTGTCGGCGCCAGTTCACCGACAACATGCAGCGCACGGTTCCGGCGAATGTCGCAAGCAAGGATTTCCAGTCCGGACATGAAGGCTGCCACATGAAGGGACGCATCCGGATGGTGCAGGGGCAGATACCGTCCGATGACCCGTGGGTCCCAGAAGCGGAACAAGCGGCTGTTCCCGGCCTCATCCGTCACGCGCGTGAACCTGCGCAGGTGTCTGCGCAGATCGGCCAATGTCATCCCGGTGCGCACGAATATGCCAGGCTCGCGCGACCACAAACAGCCGGGCGCGTCGCCAGCCATGAAAAGGCTTTGGCAGAACGGTGTATCGGTCTGCAGGGATACCAGCCATGGGGCCACATCTTCCAAACCTGCCTCCTCCTCATAGAGGCAGATGTGCTCCAGGCCTGAGGCTTGCAGTCTCTCTGGCAATCCGAATACGCGGGCCGCGTCCAGCACCGCATAGACGTGTGAGCCGTCACCTGTCAGGAAATCGACAAGCGGTTCAGGGACAACGTTCCGGGATGTCAGGATCGGCGCCGCCGCGTATGGAAAGACGCCCTCGATGACCGTCCAATTCAAACGCCCTTCGCGATTGGGGCGCAACGCCTGACCCGCGGCGCCACTGTCTTCAAACCGGTCGTCCTGCATGCTTTTCCAGACCATACTCTTTACAGGCCATAATCGTATTCCAAGCACAATCTTTCTGGAAGCCACATTATGACCGATGGCAACAGGTCAGGTTTCCGGACGGATCAGACCGACCATGCGCCAAATTTCAAACCGGACCACTCATCGGGGGCAGACCGGGCATCGCCCCTGCTTCCTGATCCCTGCCCATCTTGGGCGCATGACTTCTTGAGATAGATCATGATCGTGCTAAAGTTGATCAATCTATTAAATTACGCGAGGTCTCATGTCTTTTGATCACGCCTCGATTGTACCCGAGAACAGGTCCGAAGAAGGGGCCGGGACACACGAAAACGCAGGGTTACCCTCAGCGGACCCCGTCGCAAACATCATCGCCGGCCTTGCGTTTCTTCTGTCCTGCAGCGCGTCCTTCGCACAGGCGCAGGAGCGCGACCCGATGCTGCTGCATGACGCGGACAGGCTGACCCTTCGCGGTCATCTGCAGTTCGGTCTGAACGCTGTCAGCGAAACCAACCTGTTCTGGGACCTGGCCGCGACCACCGCCCCGGCAAGCGGCTTCGATCCTGACACGCAATGGCTTGAGGGCTATGTCAAACCCGGTATCAGCTTCGCGTATCAACTCGATACGGGTGCGGTGCTTTACGGCAAGCTTTCCGCAGTCGCCTCTCGCACCTGGGGCACGGATGCCTTTGATACCGGGAACACCGGGGCCGCAACCCTTGAAGAGGCCTACCTGGCCCTGCGCGGCACGATGGGCACGGGCCTGTCCTATGATCTGTCGCTTGGCCCGCGCGAGTTGAACCTCGGCACGGGCATGCTGATCGCCAATGGCGCCACAAGCGGCTTCGAGCGTGGCGCGCTGAAATTCGGGCCGCGCAAGGCCTGGGAAATGGCTGTGATCGGGCGTTTGTCTTCGGGGACCGTCACGGCCACGGCATTCTATCTTGATCCGAACGAATTGCCCGCAACGGACGGAAACAACGAACTGGCCGGGTTCGACCTACGCCATGACGACCCGCGCGGCGGCTATCTCGGGGCGACCTATGTGCATGTGCTGAACTCGGACTCGCCCTATCCGCAGGCAGCAGCCGGAGGGTCCGGCCCACCGACCGTGACGCCGGGCGCCCGCGACGGGACGAACACCGTCAACCTTTACGCCAGGACGAACCCGTTTGCCGGCAGGCTCGAGAACTGGACCTTCACGGGCGACGTGGCCTATCAGTGGAATGACCGGATCGACCTCAAGGCATGGGCGGGGCGCGTGACGGCGGGCTACAGCTTCGTCAACCTGCCCTGGTCGCCGAACCTGACGCTGGGCTATCAGACCTTTTCCGGTGACGATCCGAACACGACCACGCTGGAACGGTTCGATCCGCTTTACTACCAGGGCAGCCCCAGTGCTTGGGCCACGGGATCGAAATCCGCCTCGACCTTCATCAATTCGAACGTGAACGCCCTGACGGTCGCGCTGCGGGTGCAACCCACGCGGCAGGACACATGGACCCTGCGCTATGCGCATATCCGCGCGAATGCGTTGAACAGCCCGGTCCAGTTCGGGCAGGCCACAAGGATCGACGTGAATGGAAACGTCGTGGCAGGCGTCACGGACAAGCACCTCGCCGATGACCTGTTCCTCGAATACAGCCGGATCATCAATCGCAATACATTTCTGACTGCCGGTGTCTCGGTCTCCTTTCCGGGGGCCGGGATCGACAACGTGATCGGCCGAAGTGCTGCCCCATGGACAGGAGGTTTCGTCAATGTCGTCTTCAACTTCTAATCTGGCCGCGCTGGTCGCCGGGTGCGCAATTGCCATCGGATCGTCACAGGGCGTGATGGCACAATCCGCGCTGCTGTCGGCGCAGGATTCCGATCCGAACGTGATGGGCTGGATGCAGGGCTTTCCCCCGCCCGCCGACAAGATGATCACGCAACCCGACAGCGTCTATTTCAGCTTTCCCCGGCTGCGCTGGTCCGTGTGCCACCTGCGCGAATTCCTGCCCACCGAGGAAATCAGCCGCGGCATCGGTGCGCCGGTGCCGCTGGCGTATCCGCCAGCCGCCGAATTCGCGGATCTGCGCGCACAGATCGACGCCGTCACCTTCACGCCGCAGAACAGCGACACACCGATGACCTGGGAAGAGTCGCTCTATGCCAATTACACGGACGGGATGCTGATCCTGCACAAGGGGCAGGTCGTCTACGAGCGGTACTTCGGCTGCCTGCAGGAAGACGGCAAGCACGCCATCATGTCGATGACCAAGTCCTTCACCGGCCTTCTGGCCGAGATCATGGTGGTCGAGGGCACGCTGGACGATACGGCCCTTGTCCGCGACATCATTCCCGACATCGGCGACAGCGCGTTTGGCACGGCCACTGTCCGACAGGTCATGGATATGACCACGGGCGTGAAATATTCCGAGGATTATTCCGATCCGAACGCCGATATCTGGCTTTATTCCGCAGCGGCAAGCCCCTTGCCCAAACCCGAGGGATACGATGGGCCGAACGGCTATTGGGAATACCTCCAGCAGGTCAAACCCGAGGGCAATCACGGCGACGCGTTCCATTACAAGACCATCAACTCGGACATGCTGGGCTGGATCATCAGCCGTGTCTCGGGCAAGTCGGTGACGGAACTGGCCTCGGACCGGTTGTGGCGGCGCATGGGTGTCGAGCAGGATGCCTATCAGACGGTCGATGCAAAGGGCGTGCCCTTCGCGGGCGGCGGCATCACCGCGGGGCTGCGCGACCTGGGACGGCTGGGTCAGTTGATGCTGAATGAGGGCCAGATCAATGGCACCCGCCTGTTCCCGGCCGAGGTCGTGAAGAAGATCCGCGCGGGCGGTGACCGGTCCAGGTTCGGAACGGGTTTCCCGACCATCGGCGCGGGCAGCTATACCAGCCAGTGGTGGGTGTTCCACAACGACCACGGGGCCTTTGCCGCGCGCGGCGTGCATGGGCAGACGATCTATGTCGATCCCACCGCCGAGATGGTGCTGGTGCGCCTGTCCTCCTTCCCGCAGGCGCAGAACGGGTTCATCGACCCGACCTCGCTTCCGGCCTACAAGGCGGTGGCCGCATTCCTGATGTCGCGGCAGTGAAGGCTGCAAGGCCGCGCAGGCAAAGGACATCGCCGACATGACAACGCAACACGCGCGGGGCTGGGAACGCATCGACAAGGCCGCCTTTGGCATCATCTACGGCGCGATCATGGTCTTGAGCATCCTGCTGGCGCAGGGCAGCCACCCTGCCCCGCCGCTTGAAACCGCAGTGGTCCTTTTCGGGTCGGTCTTTGCGATCACGCTTGCCAAGGCTTTTGCCGAATTGCTGTCGCATGCCCTTGATATGCGCGAACGGCTGACCCGGCACAGTTGGCGCGCGGCATGGCATCACAGCGCGCCGACGCTGGCGGTCGCCAATCTTCCGACGGCGCTGTTCCTGGCCGCATGGCGCGCATGGATCGGCGCGGATACGGCGCTTGTTCTCTCTCAGATCCTGTGCGTGGCCTTGCTGGCAGCCCTGGGTGCCAGGGTCGGCTGGGTTCTGGACCGTCGCGTGATCCCCGCGATGCTGGGGGCGGTTTTTGCCGGCGGCATCGGATTGCTGCTGTCAATCATCAAGCTTGTCATCCACTGACCCTGCCGCAGTCCCCGCACCCGCCCCCGCACCCGGCTGCAGGCGCCACAGGTTGCTGCCCGAGGCCACAAGGCCAGGGCGCGCATCAGCGGGCATGTCAGCCTCCAGAAGCCGGCGAAGATCGTCGCCAACGGGGCGGCTGTAGATATGATAAAGATGCCCTGTCGGTTCTTCCTGCGGCAGATCGCTCAGATCTATGACCTCGACCCCGGTCAGGCCGGAGACATCGTTTCCGGCCTCGCCCAGCCTGGGGTAGCCGTGAATTTGCGCCGACAACGCCAGCGGCCTGTCAGTGCCCGCGACATAGACGGTCATGCTTTGCGCGATGGGTCTGATGCGGGGCAGCAGGCGCGCGAAAATCCCGAAATCCATGTCCGGCGCCAACAGCACGACATGACCAAGCCGGATCCCAGGCTGGCGATAGGCCACTTCGGCCAGTGCAAGCGCCACACCGCGCGCGCCCATGCTGTGCCCGATCACGTCCACCGCCGCAGGACCAAAGCGACGCTCCAGTTCGATGATCGTGTCGGCCAGGTCAGGCAGGCTCCAGTACAGGTCGGCCTCGTCATGCGTGTAATAGGCCACGGCCCCGTCCGAGGGCCAGCTGAACCACAAGAACCGCCTGGCAAGCCCCGCATTCTGCTGCAAGAGCGTGGCACGGCGGCAGCCCTTGTCGAACCCGATGTAATAGCCATGCACGTAAAGCACGGGACCACGCGGCCCGGCGGTCTGCTCCAATGCGTCCAGCACGGCGTCAACCTCGCGTTCCTGTACGCTTTGCACGCGCAACAACTCCTCCCGCAGGAAGGTCGGGGTCGCATCGGCAAGAGGCGAGAGAACGCCAAGATCGCGTGCCGCCACGCCGCACGTCCCAGCCTTGGGATCGCTGCGTTCACTGCCATAGGCTTCGGCAGGATCCGAGGCACCCGTCCTGTTGCGCAGCGTGACGAACGGAAACTCCAGGCCCTGTATTGCGGTCTGTGCAGGCTGGGCCAAGGAGGGCGCCGCCAAGCCGCAGAGCGCCGCCATCGACACCAGGATCACGCCCGCAAGGCGGGCAAGGACGAAGGTGGCGGCTTTCATCCTCAGGCAGGACACGATGGCGATATCCGATGGCTCAACACCGGTTCGTCTTATGCGTTTTCGCTGCGCTTGTCGCGATCTATCGCATCGGGCGCGCGTTCTGAAAAACCGCATGGGGGTCTGGGCACCCTGGCTGCACCTGCTCAATCAGGTCCTTGGCAGGGCTTGGGGCATGATGACAAGATCGCGGACAAGACCGCAGGGACCGGGGGCCGAGGACAAGATGATCAAGAAAACGCTGGGCATACTGATCGGACCCTTCTCGGTGCCATGCCTGATGCTGGGCCTGCTGTTCTTCGCGGCATCGCTGACACCCTCGCTCATTCCGCGCGGCCCGGCGGTGCAAGGCATCCTGGGCGGGCTGGTCACGGCGATCGGATACCTGATCGGTCAGGTTGTGGCACTGCTGTGGCGGACGGCCGATCTTCCGCGGTTCTCGGGACGGCCCGCGGCCTTCCTGACAGCGGCAATCGCGATCCCGCTTGTGGGGTTCTTCCTGTGGGTCCTCGGCTCCAGCCGGATCTGGCAGAACGACATTCGCCGGAAAATGGGGCTCGAGACAGCGGACGCGCTGCATTTCGCAACCATCCTGCTTCTGGCGCTCGCGACATTCGTCGCGGCCTTCATCATCGGACGCCTTGTCGCCGCGCTGTTTCACCTGGTGCGCGCGCGGCTTCTGCGGATCATGCCGGTGCGGCGCGCGAATGTGCTGGGTTTCGTGACGGTCGTACTGTTTCTTTTCATCGTGACGCGCGACGGTCTTGTCGACCAGACGGTAACGGCTCTGGACGAAAGCTACGAGACCGCGCAGGAGCTGTTCCAGAGCGCGCCGCCCAAGCCCGCGGATCCGCGCATGACCGGCAGCGACGCCTCGCTGATCGACTGGGGCGGCATCGGCAAACCGGGGCGGGATTTCATCACCTCGGGCCCGCGCGCGGCGGATATCGCAGCCTTGACCGGCAGGCCCGCGCGCGACCCGATCCGGGTCTATGTCGGGCGCGCCAATGGCGAAACCCCGCAGGCGCGGGCCGAACTGGCGCTGGCCGAACTGAAGCGGCAGGGCGCGTTTGACCGCGCGATCCTGATCGTGGCCAGCCCGACCGGCACAGGATGGATGGACCCGGGCGCACAGGATCCGGTCGAATACATGCACGGCGGAGACATCGCGACGGTTGCCGCGCAATATTCCTACCTGCAATCGCCACTGGCCCTGATCCTCGAGACAAGCACCGGCCTTGAACAGGCGACAGCCTTGCAGGAAGTCGTGCATGGCTACTGGAAAACCCTGCCCGAGGATGCGCGCCCACGCCTTTACGTCCATGGCCTAAGCCTTGGGGCCTGGTCATCCATGCATGCCACCAACCTGTTCCGGCTGCTGGACGATCCCATCGACGGCGCCTTCTGGGCCGGGCCGCCCTTCCCTTCGGCCTTCTGGAACTATGTGCAGAACCAGCGCAACCCCGGCAGTTCCTGGGTCCTGCCGTCCATCGGGGATGGATCACTGGTGCGCTATGCCTCGCATACGGCCGATGCTTCCGAGGCGGTATCGGACTGGGGGCGGATGCGGATCGTTTTCCTGCAGTATTCCAGCGATCCGGTCGTGTTCTACGATCCGCGCTCCATCTGGCGCGCACCACAGTGGATGCGTGATCCTGCGGCCCCGGACATGTCGGATCACCTGTTCTTCATGCCGGTCGTCACGCAGTTCCAGCTGGCCCTCGACATGGCGCTGTCCTTCGGTGCGCCGGCCGGGCATGGCCATGCCTATTTCGCGCAGGACTACATCAGGCCCTGGGTCGAGGTGACGCAGCCCGCGGAATGGTCCGCCGCCGATACCGCGCGCCTGAAAGCGCATTGCGACACGGGATTTCAGAAAGGTTGCGCGAACGGGACGCAATGACCGTCCCGGATGCGCAGACCGCCCCGGAACAGCGGTGCGGCCCGGCTTACCCCAGGATGCGCGGCAGGCGCAGCCCGTGTTCGCGCGCACAGGCGATGGCATCCTCATAACCTGCGTCGGCATGGCGCCAGACGCCGCTGGCGGGGTCGTTCCACAGCACCCGCTCCAGCCGCCTTGCCGCTTCGGGCGTGCCATCCGCGCAGATCACGACGCCCGCATGCTGGCTGAAGCCCATGCCGACGCCACCGCCGTGGTGGATACTGACCCAGGTCGCCCCGGATGCCGTATTGACCAGCGCGTTCAGCAGCGGCCAGTCCGATACGGCGTCCGAACCGTCGCGCATCGCCTCGGTCTCTCGGTTGGGGCTGGCGACCGACCCGCTGTCCAGATGGTCGCGCCCGATTACCACCGGGGCTTTCAACTCGCCGCTGGCGACCATCTCGTTGAAGGCAAGACCCGCCCGGTGCCGATCGCCAAGGCCGATCCAGCAGATCCGCGCGGGAAGGCCCTGAAATGCGATCCGGTCGCGCGCCATGTCCAGCCAGTTGTGCAGATGGGCGTTGTCGGGAAACAGCTCCTTCATCTTGGCGTCGGTCTTGTAGATATCCTCGGGATCGCCGGACAGGGCCGCCCAGCGGAAGGGACCGATCCCCCTGCAGAACAGCGGGCGGATATAGGCGGGCACGAAACCGGGGAAGGCAAAGGCATTCTCCAGCCCCTCTTCCAGCGCGACCTGGCGGATATTGTTGCCGTAATCCAGCGTGGGCACGCCTGCGTTCCAGAAATCCACCATCGCGGCCACATGGGTCTTCATGCTGGCGCGCGCGGCCTTTTCCACCGCCTTGGGATCGGTTTCGCGTTTCGCCTTCCATTCCGCCAGGGTCCAGCCCTGCGGCAGGTAGCCATTGATGGGATCATGGGCGCTGGTCTGGTCGGTCACGATATCGGGGCGGATGCCGCGCCGGTAAAGCTCGGGGAAAACATCGGCGGCATTGCCCAGAAGGCCCACCGACTTGGCCTCGCCCGCCCTGGTCCAGCGCTCGATCATCGCCAGCGCCTCGTCCAGCGTGTCGGCGCGTTCGTCCACATACCGGGTGCGCAGCCGGAAATCGATGCTGTCGGGGTTGCACTCGACCGCCAGGCAGCAGGCCCCGGCCATGACGGCGGCCAGCGGCTGCGCGCCGCCCATGCCGCCCAGACCGCCGGTCAGGATCCACTTGCCCTTGAGGTCGCCGCCATAATGCTGGCGACCTGCCTCGACAAAGGTCTCATAGGTTCCCTGCACGATCCCCTGTGATCCGATGTAGATCCACGAGCCTGCGGTCATCTGGCCGTACATGGCCAGACCTTTCCTGTCCAATTCGTTGAAGTGGTCCCAGGTTGCCCAATGCGGCACCAGGTTCGAGTTGGCGATCAGCACGCGCGGCGCATCGGCATGGGTCCTGACGATGGCGACGGGCTTGCCCGATTGCACGACCAGTGTCTCGTCCGCCTCAAGGTCCTTGAGGCTGGCCACGATCGTGTCGAAATCTTCCCATGTGCGCGCCGCGCGCCCGATACCGCCATAGACCACCAACTCGTGCGGGTTCTCGGCCACGTCCGGGTGCAGGTTGTTCATCAGCATCCGCAGCGGCGCTTCGGTCAGCCAGCTTTTCGCGTTCAGCGTGGTTCCGGTCGGCGGATAGATGTCACGGGTATTCTTGCGCGGGTCACTCATCAGGGCCTCCAAGCGGACAGTGTTTCGAGGATGGACATCAGATGCGGGCGCAGCCTTGCCGCGTGGTCATCTGCGAACTCCCAGGGCGGGGTTTCATGCATGTAGGTGGACTGGGCCAGTTCCATCTGGATGGCATGCAGCCCTTCACCGGGCCGGCCATAGTGGCGCGTGGTCCAACCGCCCTTGAAGCGGCCGTTCATGACCCATGTATAGCCTTCCGCTGCCGCGCATATGTGCTGCACGGCCGTGGCGATCCGGGCATCGCAGGTGATGCCGTCATTGGTGCCGACGTTGAAATCGGGAAGCGTGCCATCGAACAGGAACGGGATCCGTGACCGGATGGAATGGCAATCGTAAAGGATCGCGAAACCGTGCTGCGCGCGCACCCGGTCAAGTTCGGCTGCCAGCGCCGCGTGATAGGGCGCATGGTAAAGCGCGCGGCGGCGCGCGGTCTCGGCCGCATCCGGTTCCTGCCCCGGCTGGTAAAGCGGATGCCCGTCGAAATCTGTCAGCGGGCAAAGGCCCGTCGTGTTCTGACCGGGATAGAGGCTGACGCCCGAAGGGTCGCGGTTCACGTCGATGACATAGCGATGGACCGTTGTCCTGACGGTGGTGACATCCCCGATCAGCCCGCCATAAAGCCGGTGGATATGCCAGTCCGTATCGGCAATCGCCCGGCCCCTGTCGTTCAGTCGCGCCATGCAATCCACGGGAATGTCGGTTCCGGTATGGGGCAGGCCCAGAACCAGGGGGCCAGCACCGCGCGTGATCTCGACAAGGCTCATGGTGCAACCTCAAGCCCTGCCGCCTGCGCCAGGCTGTCATCGCGGACACAGGCCGCCGCAGCCCTGAGGTCCGGCGCCAGATAGCGATCCTGCTGCAGGGCGGGCACCTGGGCGCGCAGGCAGGCCATGACCGCCTTCAAGGTGCCGGATGTCGCAAGCGGTGCGCGCTGGTCGATGCCTTGCGCGGCGCAGATGGCCTCGATCCCCAGGATCATGGACAGGTTCTCGTTCATCCGCCGCAAGCGGCGCGCGCCATGGGCGGCCATGCTGACGTGATCTTCCTGGTTGGCCGAGGTGGGGGTGCTGTCGGTCGAACAGGGATTGGCCAGATGCTTGTTCTCGCTCAACAGCGCGGCGGTCGTCACCTCGGCGATCATCAGGCCGGAATTCAACCCCGGCTCGGGCGTCAGGAAGGGTGGCAGATCGAAGGACAGGGTCGGGTCCACCATCAGCGCCACGCGGCGCTGCGCGATGGCGCCGATCTCGGCCAGGGCCAGGGCGATCTGGTCGGCGGCAAAGGCCACGGGTTCGGCATGAAAATTGCCACCCGACAGGATCTCGGCGGTCTCGACGATGACAAGGGGATTGTCCGTCACGGCATTCGCCTCGGTTTCCAGGGTGCGCCCGGCAAAGCGCAACAAATCGATGGCCGCCCCCGTCACCTGCGGCTGGCAGCGGATGCAATAGGGATCCTGCACGCGGCTGTCACCGACGCGGTGGCTGTCGCGGATGGCGCTACCGTCCAGCAACGTGGTCATGGCGGCGGCCACTTCGATCTGGCCCGGATGCCCGCGCAGGCGGTGGATTTCGGGATGCAGGGGTGCTGTCGATCCCATGATCGCATCGGTGGACATGGCCGAGGTCACGATGGCCGCGCGCGCCGCGCGCCAGCCCTCGAACAGGCCCGCAAGCGCGCAGGCCGTGGAAAACTGCGTGCCGTTGATCAGGGCCAGCCCTTCCTTGGGGCCAAGAACCACCGGGGTCAGGCCCGCCGCGCGCAGGGCCTCGCCACCCGGCATGACCTGACCGTGCAGCCTGGCCTCGCCCGCGCCGATCATCACGGCCGCCATATGCGCCAAGGGGGCCAGGTCGCCCGAGGCGCCCACCGATCCCTGCACCGGGATCACCGGCAGCACGCCGGTGGCCAGCATCCCCTCGATCAGCGCGCAGATCTCCCAGCGCACGCCAGAAGCGCCGCGCCCCAGCGACAGCAGCTTCAATGCCATCATCAGGCGGACGGTCGCAGGCTCCAGCGCCTCGCCCACCCCGCAGCAATGCGACAGGATCAGGTTGCGCTGCAGGGTCTGGGTGTCGCGCGGCGCGATCCTGACCGAGGCCAGCTTGCCAAAGCCCGTGTTCACGCCATAGACCGGCGCATCCGCCTGCGCGGCAGCCGCGATGATGGCGGCCGAGGCATCGACACCGGCCCGTGCGGCGGGATCAAGCGCGACAGCCCCCTGCCCGCGCCAGATGGTTTCCAACTGCGCCAGGGTGGCGGCGCCTGGAACCAAAATGACAGTCATGCGTGACCTCCGAAAATGCGGTGATGCAGCGGGTTGATCCCGATGCCATAGGACAGCTCGGCCGGATCGGTGACATCCCAGATGGCCAGATCGGCGCGCAAACCCGGCGCAATCCGTCCGCAATCGTGCAGCCCCAGGGCCAGGGCCGCATTGCGTGTCGTGCCCGCCAGCGCCTCGGCCGGGGTCAGGCGGAACAGGGTGCAGGCCATGTTCATCGCCAGAAGAACCGACCCGAGTGGTGACGATCCGGGGTTCCAGTCGGTCGCGACCGCCATCGGCACGCCGCGATCGCGAAAGGCCTGCACGGGAGGCTGGCGGGTTTCATGGATCGTGTAGAAGGCCCCCGGCAGGATCACGGCCACGGTCCCTGACGCGGCAAGGGCCGCCGCATCGTCATCCGTCGCATATTCCAGATGATCCGCAGACAAGGCGTGATAGCGCGCGGCCAGGGCGGTTCCGCCCTGATGGCTGAGCTGTTCCGCATGCAGCTTGACGGGCAAGCCCAGCGCCACGGCGCGGTCGAAGACGCGCGCGATCTGATCCGCGCTGAAGGCGATCCCCTCGCAGAAGCCATCCACCGCATCGACCAGCCCATCGGCATGGGCGGCGATCAGCGCGGGCAGGCAGACGCGGTCGATATAGGCATCGGGATCATGATCCGCAGGCACCGCATGCGCACCCAGAAAGGTCGTGCGCACGCGGATCGGTCGTTCCTGCGCGATCCGGCGCGCAACCCGCAGCATCCGCAGCTCCGTGTCCAGATCCAGACCATAGCCCGACTTGATCTCGACCATGGCGACACCCTGCGCAATCAGCGCATCGACGCGCGGCAGGGCTGCATCCAGCAAATCCGCCTCGGAGGCCGCGCGGGTCGCTGCCACGGTGGACACGATGCCGCCACCGGCACGGGCGATCTCGGCATAGCTGGCGCCGTTCAGACGCATCTCGAATTCGCGGGCGCGGTTGCCGCCATGCACGACATGGGTGTGACAGTCGATCAGCGCAGGCGTGACCAGCCGCCCCTTCTGGTCCCGCTGCGGCAAAGCGGCATGTTCCGCCGGCAGCGCGCCGCGCGGCCCGACCCAGGCGATCAGGCCGTCGCGCACCGCGATGGCCGCATCCGCAATCAGACCATAGCCGCCATCGCCCCCCTGCATGGTGGCCGCGGAGATCCCGACAAGAAGGTAGCTGGGGGGCATCAGGATACCTTGATTTACAACATGCTTGAAATTAATATGTAGATACTTATTTTTGTCAACGGAGATGTCCACCGTGCAGATCATCCAAGCATCTCAAGCACTTTTGCCAGATGGCTGGCGGGCGGATGTCGAAGTTCATGTCGACGCAAGCGGACGAATTGTCCATGTCGGGCCCTTCGCCGGACAGGCAACGGCGCGCGTGGCGCTGCTGTTGCCCGCGCCGCTGAACCTGCACAGCCACGCCTTCCAGCGGGCGATGGCGGGTCTGACCGAGGCCCGTGGCCCGGATGCCAGCGACAGCTTCTGGAGCTGGCGACGCCTGATGTACCGCTTTCTGGACCAGTTGACGCCCGATCAGGTCGAGGCGATCGCGTCCCTTGTCTTCATGGAGATGCTGGAGGCCGGATATGGCGCGGTGGCCGAATTCCATTACCTGCATCACGACGTGGGCGGTCATCCCCATGCGCGGCTGTCCGAAATGTCGGACCGGATCGTCGCGGCGGCGACGCGCGCGGGCATCGGTCTGACGCTCTTGCCGGTGCACTACCAGTTCGGGGGCTGCGACGGGCGCGCCCTGGCCGGGGGGCAACAGCGCTTCGGCAACGACCCCGACCGCTTCATGGCCCTGCACGCCGAGGCCGCGCAGACGATCGCGCAAGCCTCAGCCGACTATGCCATCGGGGTGGCCCCCCATTCGCTGCGGGCCGTGGGTCCCGCGGGGCTGCTGGCCATCGTCGCGGCAAACCCGACGGGGCCGATCCACATGCACCTGGCAGAACAGCTGGCCGAGGTTGACGAGGTCCAGGCCCATCTGGGTGCGCGCCCGGTCGCCTGGCTGCTGGCAGAGCACGCGGTCAATGCGCGCTGGTGCCTGATCCACTGCACGCAGATGACCCCGGACGAGACGCGCGCCCTGGCCGCGACAGGGGCCGTTGCCGGGCTTTGCCCGCTGACGGAATCAAGCCTGGGCGACGGGATATTCAACGGCACCACCTATCTTGAGGCGGCGGGCCGGATCGGGTTCGGATCGGATTCCAACATCCAGATCTCGCTTTTCGAGGAACTCAAGACGCTGGAATATTCACAAAGGCTGCGGGATCGCTCTCGTGCGGCGCTGGCCCTGCCCGGTCGTTCGACCGGTCGCGTCCTGTTCGACGCCGCAACCGCAGGCGGCGCACAAGCGGGCGGACGACAGGCCGGACAGATTGCGGCGGGCCAATGGGCCGACCTGATCGCGCTGGATGTCGAGAACCGCTGGCTCTGCAACCGGACGGGCGATGCGCTGCTGGACAGCCTGATCTTTTCGGGCGGGGGACAGGACTGCATCACCGATGTCTGGAGCGCGGGGCGCCACATGGTCAGGCACGGCCACCACGTGGCGCGCGATGCGATCATGGCGGATTTCGTGGCCGTGATGCGACAGCTGGAAACGCGGCTATGACCGCACCCGGCCGCCTGTCATGGACGGATGTCCGGGACCGGATCCGCGCCCGCATCCTGAACCGGACCTATGCCCCCGGCGACCGTCTGCCGCGGGACGAGGATCTTGCACTCGAACTGGGATGCGCGCGCGCCACGGTGCACCGGGCCATGCAGGAGCTGTCCCAAAGCGGCCTGATCGAGCGCAAGCGCAAGGGCGGCACCCATGTGCGCGCCCATCCCGTCACCCGTGCCACCTTCGACATTCCGATCACGCGGCGCGAGGTGGAACAACGTGGCAGCCGCTATGCCTACCAGTTGGTCAGCCGCCAGCTGGAGGTGCCGCCACCGCCGGTCATGGCCCGTTTCGGCATCCCCCAATCGGGGCCGATGCTGCATGTCAAGGCGGTGCATCTGGCCGACAACCGCCCCTATATCTACGAGGATCGCTGGATCGACACCGGATCAGCGCCCGAAATCCTGAACATCGACCTGACCACGCAAAGCGCCAATGAATGGCTGGTTCTGAACAAACCCTACAGCCGGGTCGATGTGCGTTTCCATGCCATCAAGGCGGCAGGTGAAATCGCGCGCCAGCTTGCCGTCGCGACGGGCGAGGCGCTGCTGATCATCGAGCGGACGACCTGGATCGGCGATCAGCCGATCACGACGGTGCAATCGGCGACGGCGCCGGGCTATCAACTGATATCCCAAGGCTGACCGGCTCCGGGTGCTGCCCGGCTGCGGCGCATTGCCCTGCACGCGCCGCGCCCTGGCGCATGGTCCTTGGCGCGCGGATCGACTAAGACAGGGATGCCACAGCCCGAGGCCCGACCATGCAGATGCCCCATCCCCTGACCCGTGACCTCGTGCTGATCGGTGGCGGCCATACCCATGCGCTGGTCCTGCGCAAATGGGCGATGGCCCCCCTGGCAGGGGCGCGCGTGACCGTGATCAACCCCGCGCCCACGGCCCCCTATTCCGGGATGTTGCCCGGCCATATCGCGGGCCATTATGCACGCGAGGATCTGGACATCGACCTGGTCCGCCTGGCGCGCGCGGCAGGGGCGCGGGTGATCCTGGACCGGGCCGTCGGTCTTTATGCCGACCGGCGGCAGGTCACCCTGGGATCGGGGCGGGTGCTGGAGTATGATCTGGCCTCGCTCGATATCGGGATCACCGCCGAAATGCCCGCGATTCCGGGTTTTGCCGAACATGCCCTTGGTGCGAAACCACTTGATATCTACGCGTCCCGCTGGCGCGCCTTTCTGGTCAAGGTGCAGGCTGGACAGCTGCGCCCCGAGGTCGCCGTGATCGGCGCGGGCGTGGCCGGGGTCGAACTGGCGATGGCCATGTCCCATGCCCTCAGGCAGGCTGGCGCCACCCCGCAGGTCCACCTGATCGAAGCCGCCGCAGGGTTGACCGGCACCGGCCCCGCGACCGGCGCGCGGCTGCGGCGCGCCTTGCGCGACAATGGCGTGACACTGCATGCGGGCGCATCAGTGGCGCGGATCGTGGCGGGTGCGGTGCAACTGGTTGACGGGCGGCAGATCGCCGCCGATCTGATCGTGGGTGCGGCCGGGGCCTTTGCCCATCGCTGGCTGCGCGACACCGCCCTGCCCCTGACGGATGATGGTTTCGTGATCGTGGCCCCGGATCTGCGCGTCAAGGGACACGAAACGCTGTTCGCCACAGGCGATTGCGCGCATATGGCCCATGCCCCCCGGCCCAAGGCCGGCGTTTTCGCCGTGCGCGCCGCCCCGGTCCTTTACGACAACCTGCGCGCGGCCCTCACCGGCCAACCGACGCGGCCGTTTCATCCGCAGCGCGATTACCTCAAGCTGATCTCGCTGGGCAACAAATCGGCCGTGGCGGAAAAATTCGGCTTCGCCTTTTCGGGACCCTGGCTCTGGCGTTGGAAGGACCGGATCGACCAGGCCTTCATGGACAAGTTCCGCACCCTGCCCGCCATGCCGGCCCCGGCCCGGCCCGCGGTGCAGGCCCTTGGGGGGCAGGAGGCACCGGGACATGATCAGCCGCTCTGCGGCGGCTGCGGGTCCAAACTGGGCGCGGATGCCTTGCACAAGGTCCTGTCGGACCTGCCCGCGCCACAGCGCAGCGATATCCTCAGCCTGCCGGGCGACGATGCGGCGGTGCTGGCGACAGGCGGTGCGCATCAGGTCATGACCACCGACCATCTGCGCGTCTTCACCGATGATCCCGCACTGATGGCGCGGATCACCGCCGTGCATGCCTTGGGTGACATCTGGTCAATGGGCGCTGCTCCGCAGGCCGCCACGGCCACGGTGATCCTGCCGCCGATGTCGCCCGCGCTGCAGGCCCGCACCATGGCCGAGGTCATGCAGGCCTCGTCCGAGGTCTTTCGTGCCGCGGGGGCAGATATCGTGGGCGGCCATTCCACCACGGGGGCCGAACTGACGCTGGGCTTTACCGTCACGGGCCTGTGCGAGGGTGCGCCGATCACCCATGCCGGGGCGCGCGCGGGCGATGCGCTGATCCTGACGCGGCCCATCGGATCGGGTACGATCCTGGCCGCCGAAATGCAGATGCGTGCCGACGGGCGGCATGTGGCGGCGCTGCTGGCGCGGATGGCACAGCCGCAGGCGGACGCGGCGCAGGTGCTGCGCGGGGCCCATGCGATGACGGATGTGACCGGGTTCGGGCTTGCCGGCCATTTGATGGCGCTGTGCCGCACCTCCGGGCTTGCGGCCGAAATCAGCCTGGGCGACATTCCCACCTATGACGGGGCGGAAGCGCTGGCCGAGGCAGGTATCCGTTCGACGGCATGGCCCGCCAACATGGCCGCAGCCCCCGTGACGGGGGCCACGGGGGCGCGTGGCACGCTGCTGCATGATCCGCAGACAGCGGGCGGCCTGCTGGCCTCTGTCGCGCCCGACCAGGCGGAAACGCTGCTGCAAGAGGTCAGAGCCCTGGGCCATGAGGCAGCGATCATCGGCAGGATGATCGCGGGTGCGCCCGCCATCCGCTGCGTCTGATCCGGCTCAGGCGCCGGCGGCTGCCAGGATTTTGGGGATCGCCGCATCCAGATCGGCATCGTCCAGCCCGGACAGGGACAGGTTCGCCAGCGGCGCACGCCCCTGACGGGACTGCGCCTTGATGTAGCGCGGATCGTAGTGATGCAGCACCAGTTCCGCCGCCAGCGCCGGGAAGTCGCCCGCGCGCGCCAGGGCCTGCCAGGTCTCGACCCGTTCGGCGCCATGATAGGTTCGCAAAGGCGCAAGCTTGGCGATCAGCAGATCGGTGTCGGCCAGCAGATCGGCATAGGCGCGGCACAGGTAACGCGCGCGCGCCGCGAGCGGGGCCTCGATCCGCAGATGATCGGCGCCGATCATCGCCTGCCACAGCATCGGCGGAATGATCAGCCGCCCGATCTTGTTGCTTTCGGCCTCGACGAAAACCGGCCGCGCCGGATCAAGCCGCGCCAGCGCCATGGCGACGCGGCTTTCGAATGTCTTCTGCGCGGGTTGCCCGCCGGGCCGCCCCCCCAGAAGCGAGCCGCGATGGGCGGCCATTTCTTCAAGGTCGATGACCTGCGCCCCCGCCTGCGCCAGCCGCGCCAGAACCCGCGTCTTGGCGGTGCCCGTACCGCCATCCAGCAGGATCAGGCGATGCGGCACCGGCTGGTCATACATGGCCGCGACCACAAGGCGCCGATAGCTTTTATAACCGCCCTCGATCAACTCCACCCGCCAGCCGACCTGCGCGAGGATCGAGGCGAAAGACCCCGACCGCTGCCCGCCGCGCCAGCAATAGACCAGGGGCCGCCAGCCGCCATCTTTCGTCGCCAGCGGGCCTTCAAGATGCGCCGCGGCATTGCGCGCCACCAGCGCCGCCCCGACCTTGCGCGCCAGGAACCGATCCTGTTGCACATAGATGGTCCCGACAGTGGCGCGTTCGTCATCCGAGAGAACCGGCAGGTTGATCGCGCCGGGGATATGATCCTCTGCGAATTCGGACGGGGCCCGCACATCGATGATCTGATCGAAAGGCAGCGCCGCCAGCGCGTGAAGTGAGGTCAGTTTGAGGGCCATGTGAGCATCAGTATCCAGGCATGCAGCGGCCCGATCTACCGCGTCGCGCGACCGAAGACCACAGCATCTGCTTCATTGCTTTCAAAATACGCGTGCCATGTGGCGCGACCGGGCCGCGCCCGCTGCCATCACGCCATCGCCCGCAGCCTGCGCAGCCGAAGCGCATTGGTGATCACCAGCACGGATGACGCCGCCATCGCCCCGCTGGCCAGCATCGGCGACAGCATCGGCCCACCGAAAACCGCCAGCAAGCCCGCCGCCACGGGGATCAGCGCCACGTTGTAGCCGAAGGCCCAGACAAGGTTCTGGCGAATGTTCGACATGGTCGCAAGGCTGATCCGATGCGCCGTGGCCACGCCGCGCAGATCGCCCGACATCAGCACGATATCCGCGGCCTCGATCGCCACATCGGTCCCCGACCCCATCGCGATGCCGACATCGGCCGCGGCCAGCGCCGGCGCGTCATTGATCCCGTCGCCCACGAATGCGACCCGGCCCTGCTTGGCCAGTTCCGCCATCGCATCGGCCTTGGCGGTCGGCATGACACCCGCGATGACCGTCTCGATGCCCAGCGTGGACGCGACCGCCTGCGCCGCCGCCTTGCTGTCGCCGGTGATCATCGCGGGGCGCACCCCTGCGACCTTGAGCGCGTCGATCACCGCCCGCGCCTCGGGCTTGATCCGGTCGGACACGGCCAGCGCCCCGACGATCCGGCCATCCAGGGCTGCGAAAAGCACGCTGCGCCCCTCGCCTTCCCACCCCTGAACGGTTGCCGCAAGGCTGGTCGGAATGGTGTCGAAGAAGCGCGCCGCGCCGACTTTCAGCGCCTGACCGCCGACTTCGCCCTCGACACCCAGACCCGGAACCGCCCTTGATCCGCTGACCGCGGGCAGCTGCAGCCCGCGCGCTTCGGCCGCGGCCACAACGGCGCGGGCGATCGGATGGTCTGACGTGGCCTCGAGTGCCGCGACCTGCGCCAGAACCGCATCCTCTTCGCCCTCGATCACCGTGATGCCCGTCACCTCGGGTTTGCCGATGGTCAGCGTGCCGGTCTTGTCGAAGGCCATGATGTGCACGCCCTGCAAGGCCTGAAGCGCATCGCCGCGCCGGAACAGCACGCCCAGCTCCGAGGCGCGGCCCGTGCCCACCATGATCGACACCGGCACCGCCAGTCCCATGGCGCAGGGACAGGCGACCACCAGCACCGATACCGCCGCCACCAGCGCCAAACCCAGCGCAGGCGCAGGACCAAGCGCCAGCCACAGCCCCAGCGTCACCAGCGCCACGGCAATGACCACCGGCACGAAGACCGCCGTCACCCGGTCGACCAGCGACTGGATCGGCAGCTTCGCGCCCTGCGCATCGGCCACGGCGGCCATGATCTGCGACAGCACCGTATCCTTGCCCGTGGCGGTTGCGCGGATCATCAGCGCGCCCGCCCCGTTGACCGTACCACCGATCACCCTGTCACCTGACGCGCGCATCACCGGCAGCGGTTCGCCCGTGACCATGGACTCGTCGATATCCGAGCGTCCTTCGATCACCGTGCCATCGGTGGGCACGCGGGCGCCGGGGCGCAATTCGATCTCGTCCCCCGTCACCAGATCGGCAATCGCCACGGTCTGCATGACACCATCACGGCGGACACGAGCCTCGCGCACCTGAAGGCCGGCCAGCTTGCGGATCGCCTGACCCGCCTGGCCGCGTGCGCGCGCCTCCAGCCAGCGGCCCAGCAGGATCAGTGTCACGATGACGGCGGCGGCCTCGAAATAGACTTCGGCAGTGCCGGGCGGCAGGATACCGGGTGCGAAGGTTGCGACGGTGGAAAAGCCCCAGGCCGCCGATGTGCCCAGCGCCACCAGCGCGTTCATGTCGGGCGCGCGGTGCAGCAACGCAGGCAGGCCAAGCCGGAAGAACCGCAGGCCGGGGCCGACCAGCACCAGCGTCGTCAGCAGGAACTGGATGATCCAGCTTGTGCCCATCCCGATCGTGCCGTGCAGCCAATGGTGAAAGGGCGGCCAGACATGCCCGCCCATGGCCAGCACCATCACCGGCAGGGTCAGCGCGGCGGCGATCAGGGTATCGCGGCGCAGGCGGGCGATATCGGCTGCATCGCGTGCGGCCCCGGCATCGGGACGATCTTCGGTCACCGGGCTTGCCGTGTAGCCCGCACGCTTGACGGCGGCGATCAGCGCCCCCGCCTCGACAGCGCCGGACAGGATGCGCAACCGCGCCTGCCCGTCAGCCAGGTTGAACGTGGCCGAGACGACACCCGGCACCGCCCGCAACGCAGCCTCGATCCGCGCCACGCAGGAACCGCAGGTCGCGCCGTCGACCATCAGGCGCAAATCTTCATGGGCTGCGGGATAACCCGCACGCGCCAGGGCTTCGGCCGCGCGCGCGGGTGTCACATCGCCATCATGGGTAACCTCGGCCCGCCGTGTAGCCAGGTTCACGCGGGCCTCATGCACCCCGTCCACACCGGATAGCGCCGCCTCGGCGCGCCTTACGCAGCCCGCACAGCTCAAGCCTGTCACATCCAGCCGAAGCGTCTGTTCCATCGCGGAGCCCTCTTTCTTCACCCCGCATGGTAAACGCCTTCGGGATAGGGAATTCAAGGGGGCTTGCCGGTTCAGACCATAGGCGGGCGATCACATGGATGCGATCATGGCGCCCTCCTCCGCCTCGGCGGCCAGCAGGGCGGCGTTGCCGCCTGCCGCCGTCGTATCGACGCAGATATGCCGCTCGATCCGGCAGCGCGCCGCCAGATCATTGCCGCAGGCCAGCCCGATCAGCGCGCCATCGCGGGCAGCCAGCGCCCGGCGCGCCGCGCGCAGGTCCCGCGCATCCGACCAGAGCGCCACAAGGTCGAAGCCGCGCATGTGTTCCAGTGCGCCGCGCGGCAGCACCCCGTCGATGCCCAGCGCGGGTGACACACCCGGCGCCACGGCCAGCGCATGACAGCCATTGTCGCGCGCGATCCGCACCTGTTCGGTCGCATCCGCCGCCGTCGGCCCCAGACACAGGACAATGCCCCGCCCATAGGTCGACAGCCGGTTGGATTCCCCCGTGGGTCCGGGCAGATCGGTCACCGACAGGCGCGCCAGTTCCAGCCCCTTGAGCTGATCAAGCCGCGTCTGCACCGCCGCCACATCGGCCGGCTTGCCGGCCTGGCCTGCGTGATCCATCACATCGGAGCGCAGGAAGCGCGGCACGTAGGATGGCCCGCCTGCCTTGGGGCCCGTGCCCGACAGCCCCTCACCGCCGAAGGGCTGGCTGCCGACGATCGCACCGATCTGGTTGCGGTTGACATAGGCATTGCCGACCTTGAGGCGCGATGTCACCTGTTCGACCCGCCCGTCGATGCGGGTATGCATCCCGAAGGTCAGGCCGAAACCGCTGTTGTTGACGGCATCCACCACCGCGTCGATCTGATCGGCGCGGAAGGTGGCGACATGCAGGATGGGGCCGAAGACCTCACGCTCCAGAGCCTCGATCCCGGACACGCGGATCACGGCGGGCCCGATGAAATGACCCTGCGCCGGGGCATCCATCGCCTTGAGCAGGGTGCCGGCCTTGCGCGCGGCGTCGATATAGCCTGCAAAGTCCGTCTGGGCGCGGGCGTCGATCACCGGGCCTACGTCGATATGGTGATGCCAGGGATTGCCAAGGCGCAATTCATCCATTGCGCCGAACAGCATCTCGAGGAAGGGCTTTTCGATATCCTTCTGCAGATAGAGCACCCGCAGCGCCGAGCAGCGCTGCCCGGCCGACTGGAAGGCCGAGGCGATGATGTCGCGCACCGCCTGTTCGGGCAGCGCGGTGCTGTCCACGATCATCGCGTTCAGGCCGCCGGTTTCCGCGATCAGCGGGGCATCGGGTGCCATGCCTTCGGCCATGGTGCGGTTGATGCGCTGTGCTGTGGCGGTCGAACCGGTAAAGCAGACGCCGCCCACTCGCGGATCACCCGTCAGCACCGCACCCAGAACGGATCCGGCACCGGGCAGCAGTTGCAATGCGGCGCGCGGCACACCGGCCTCGTGCAGCAGCTTGACCGCCACATGTGCGCAAAGCGCGGTGGTTTCCGCGGGTTTCGCCAGAACGGCATTGCCTGCGGCAAGGGCCGCGGCGATCTGGCCGGTGAAAATGGCCAGCGGGAAGTTCCAGGGCGAAATGCAGGTAAAGATCCCCCGCGCCGCGCCTTGCGCCAGGGTTCCCTGCGCCGCGTAGTAGCGCAGGAAATCGACGGCCTCGCGCAGTTCGGCGATCGCATCCTTGGGGGTTTTGCCCGCCTCACGCGACAGCACGGCGAAAATCTCGCCGAAGTTCTGCTCGTAGAGATCGGCGGCGCGGTTCAGCACATCCGCGCGGATCCGGGCATCCGCCTCCCAGGGCTGGGCCGCGGCAATCGCGGCCTCTGCATCAGCGGCGGAACAGTTGGCAGTGCGCCCCACGATATCCGTCGGATCGGCGGGATTGGCGGCCTCGACCACCTCGGCGGCAGTCAGATCGACCGCGGCCAGCGGTCCGGCCTGCCATTGGTGCGGCGTGGCAAAGGGCGCGCGGGCGCTGTCGATCAAGGCAAGATCGCGCGCTTCATGCAGATCGAAACCGCGCGAGTTGGGCCGTTCCGGCGCAAACAGCGCGACCGGGTCCTTGACCGCATGCGATCGGACGCCCGCCGCCCCGTCAAGCGCATCGAAGGGGTCCGCCGCCACCACCTCTGGGGGCACATCTTCGTCCACGATCTGGTTCACGAAGCTTGAATTTGCCCCGTTCTCCAGAAGACGCCGCACCAGATAGGCCAGCAGGTCACGATGCGCGCCAACGGGTGCATAGATCCGGCAGCGCGTTCCCGCCTCTTTCAGCACCACGTCATGCAGCACCTCGCCCATGCCGTGCAGGCGCTGGAACTCGAAGCTCTGACGATCCGCTGCCATTTCCAGGATCGCGGCCACGGTCTGCGCATTATGGGTCGCGAATTGCGGATAGATGCGATCGGTCATGCGCAAAAGCTTGGAGGCACAGCAAAGGTAGGACACATCGGTGGCCGCCTTGCGTGTGAAGACCGGAAAGCTGTCCAGCCCCTCGACCTGGGCGCGCTTGATCTCGGTATCCCAATAGGCGCCCTTGACCAGGCGGACCATGATCCGGCGATCCAGCTCTTCCGCCAAGGCATGCAGCCAGTCGATCACGGGCGCGGCGCGCTTGCCATAGGCCTGCACCACCACGCCGAACCCGTCCCAGCCAGCCAGGTCGGGATGGCGCAGCACCGCCTCGATCACGTCAAGCGACAGGTCCAGGCGATCCGCCTCTTCGGCGTCGATGTTCAGACCCATGCCGGCCTTGCGCGCCGCCAGCGCCAGTTCCAGCGTGGCGGGCACCAGTTCGGCCATGACGCGGTCATGCTGCCCCACCTCGTAACGCGGATGCAGCGCGCTCAGCTTGATCGAGATGCCCGGATTGGCGCGAATATCGGTATTCGTGCATTCCCCCGCCAGCCGGGCAATCGCCTGCGCATAGGCCGCATGGTATTTCTTGGCGTCCCGCGCGGTCAGCGCCGCCTCGCCCAGCATGTCATAGGAAAAGGTATAGCCCTGCGCGGCCCGCGCCCCACCACGCTTGATCGCCTCGCCGATATCGCGGCCCAGCACGAACTGATGGCCCAGTTCCTTCATCGCGCGGCTGACGGCGGACCGGATCACCGGCTCGCCCAGACGCTTGACCGCGCCATGCAGCACAGTGGCGACACCGGGGGCCTGATCCTCCTTGAGAACCTTCCCGGTCAGCATCAGGGCCCATGTCGAGGCATTCACAAGGCTGGAGGACGAACGACCCAGATGCGCACCCCATTCGGAGGGGGCGATCTTGTCCTCGATCAGATCGTCAATGGTTTCGCGGTCCGGCACGCGCAGCAGCGCCTCGGCCAGACACATCAGCGCGATGCCCTCATTGGTGGAAAGGCCGTATTCGGACAGGAACACCTCCATCAGGCCGGGGCGACCGGCGCCCCGAATGGCCTTGACCAGCCCGACCGCGCGATGCCCGGCGGCGGCGCGGATCGCGGAATCGGGGGCCATCTTGTCGCGCAGACCTGCCAGCACGGCATCTTCGGCAACATGGTGAGTGGCGCGGATGGTTTCGCGCAGGGCGTCAAGGCGGGACATGGCAGACCTCATCAGAGATTCCGGGGGTTGGACACGTGCAAAGGATAGCAGATGCTTGACAGCCAATTTTCCCGTTGATCAAAGACTGACAAGCCGTTTGATTTTCATTTTTCACGTCCTAAAGGAAAAAGCATGCCAGATGAGCCGAAAACAGACACGCTTGACCGGATCGACAGGAAGATCCTGCGCGAACTGGGTGCGGACGGGCGGATCGCAATCACCGATCTGGCCAAGAAGGTCGGCTTGTCGAAAAGCCCATGCCAGGTGCGGATGAAGCGCCTGCAGGACCAGGGCTACATCCAGGGCTTCCGCGCCGTGATGAACCCCAGCAAGCTGGGGCTGGATCATGTCGCCTTTGCCGAAGTGCGACTGACCGACACGACGGAAAAGGCGCTGACGGCCTTCAACCGTGCGGTCATGGACGTGCCCGAGATCGAACAGTGCCACATGATCGCGGGGTCCTTCGACTACCTCCTCAAGGTGCGCAGCAGCGACATCCAGGCCTATCGCCAGATCCTGGGCGAGGTGATCTCGGCGCTGCCCTATGTCGGCTCGACCTCGACCCATGTGTCGATGCAGGCGGTCAAGGACAGCGCTTTCTGATCGCGGATCAGGTCAGCGCCCCCGCCGCGCGCAGGCGCGCGATATCCGCATCGGCATAGCCCAGTTCGGACAATATGCGGTCCGTGTCCTGTCCAGGTGCCCCGGGGATTGACGGAGTGTCGGCGGGCGTGCGGTCGAACCGGGGCGCGGGCGCGGCCTGCAGCACATCACCGACCCGCAAAAAGGTGCCGCGCGCGGCATTGTGGGGGTGATGCTCGACCTCGTCCCAATCCAGCACGGGGGCCACGCAGGCATCCGACCCCGCGAAAATCGCCATCCATTCGTCGCGCGTCTTGCTGGCAAAGACGCGGGCATAGGCCGCGCGCCGGTCGGGCCATGTCGCGGGATCGTTCTGATC
This sequence comes from Seohaeicola sp., assembly GCF_048006315.1. Taxonomy (GTDB): domain Bacteria; phylum Pseudomonadota; class Alphaproteobacteria; order Rhodobacterales; family Rhodobacteraceae; genus Seohaeicola. The sequence continues at coordinate 670,169 of NZ_CP180350.1, forward strand.
GGCCCGGTGTTCGGGCGGCAGACCGGCCAGATCGACCAGTTGCGCGAAGAACTGCGGCTCCAGCGGGCCCACGGCCAGCGCGCGCCCGTCACGGGTGGCATAGCAGCGATAGAACGGGGCACCGCCGTCCAGCAGGTTCGCCTCGCGCGCCTGACCCCAATGACCCCGTGCCAGCCATTGATGGATCAGCCCCATCATCGCGGGCACACCATCGACCATGGCGGCATCGACGACCTGCCCCCTGCCCGAGCGTTCGCGTTCGTAAAGCGCGGCCAGTACGCCAAAGACCAGGAACATGGCGCCGCCGCCGTAATCCGCCACAAGGTTCAAAGGCGGAATCGGCGGGCCATCCGCCGGACCGATCGCCCCCAGCGCACCCGACAGGGCCAGGTAGTTGATATCATGGCCTGCGGTCATCGACAGCGGCCCCTCCTGCCCCCAGCCGGTCATCCGCCCGATGATCAGCCCGGGGTTCAGCGCGTGGCACTCTTGCGGACCAAGACCCAGCTTTTCCATCACGCCGGGCCGGAACCCCTCGATCAGGATGTCGGCGCGCGCGATCAGACGGCGCGCGGCATCAAGCCCGTCGGCCGATTTCAGGTTCAGCGCCACGGACTGCTTGCCGCGCCGGTTCACATCTGTCGGATCGGCCGGTGCGGCGGCGCGATCGATCACCACGACCTGTGCCCCCAGATCAGCCAGCAGTTGCCCTGCCAGCGGACAGGGACCAAGGCCCGCCATCTCGACCAGTCTCAATCCCGCCAGCGGTCCCGCCATGATATCGCCCTCCATCCTTGCCGCGCGCAGGTTTGCAGGTTGCGCCCGGAGTGACAAGGCGCGACACGGCCAAGCCGGGCCGCATCATGCCCCGCCGGGCTGCGGGGGCCGATGTTCGGCGCGCCAAAAAGAAACCCGGAAATCAACTTGTTCCTGCCCATTATCCCCTACAGGTTGCGTGATTGTGTTGCAGCTGCACCATTCGGATTGCTGCGCCGCAGGTATCGCTCCATCGGTATAGACATGGCCGACCTCTTGCCGCTATTGGTGCAATGCATATCTTGACGAGGAGCACTTTTGCTCCGGGCTGATATCTTTTGATACATCCGACTGTAACGATTGATCCTTTTTTGCCGGCCTGTTCAAAGGGGCCGGGCAGGTAGTTTGAAAGACTTCCGGGCGCGCAGGGCATTGGGCCGTTGCCGCAGGCTCAGACTGGACAAGGCCAGGGGCACGTATCCCGGCAGCCACAGATGTCTGATCCGATCCGGGAATGAGGAACAGGCGTGAAGCAGGAAACTTTTGTTATTTCGTTTCTCAGCGAACTGGTGCGCACACCCGCATCGGATCTGGATGCTGCCATCACGAAAGTGCTGGGGCAGATCGGCGCGCTCTGCGAGGCCGACCGCGCCTATGTCTTCCTGTTCCGCTCCGACGACATCATGGACAACACGCATGAATGGGTCGCCGAGGGCGTGGCGCCCATGCAGGCGTTTCTCCAGAATCAGCCGACATCGATCCTCGCGTCGAAACGCGATGACCTTGACCGCGACGAGGTCGTCCATATTCCGATGATCAGCGAATTGCCCGACAGCGATCCGGGCAAGGCCACGCTGGTGATGCAGGACATCCAGTCGTTGCTGATGGTTCCGATACATGACGAAGGCCGTCTTGTGGGCTTTGCGGGCCTTGACCGCACAAGGCGCGGCGCGCCCTTCGAGGATGTGCAGATCCAGTTGCTGCGCGCCGTGGGCGACGTGATCCAGTCCTCGCTCATGCGCCGTCAATCCTTCATCGACCTTGAACAGACCAAGCAGAAGCTGGAGCAGACGCTGGCCGCCCTGCCCGACCTGCTGCTTGAGGTCGACATGGACGGCGTGTACCGCGCCGCGCGCCACAACCGCGCGACCTGCTGGTTCACCGAGCCGCAGACGATGATCGGCAAGACGCTGGAAGACGTCCTGCGCCCCGAGATCGCCGCCGAACACCGCCGCCTGATGAGCAAAGTCACCAGCGACAAGGCAATCACTGGCGTCGAACAACAACTGGAGGCGGGCAATCCCGACACATGGGTCGAGGTTTCGGTGTCGCGTCGCGAAGGCGCCAGCCCTGACGATCCGGGGGGATACCTTTTTCTGATCCGCGACATCCGCGAGCGCAAGGCGCACGAGGCCGAACTAGTCGTCGCCCAGGCGCAGCTTGATGCGACCTCGGCGGAACGGGACGCCGCCGCGTCCCGGCTGAACGACATCTCGGGGATCAGTGACGACTGGCTGTGGGAACAGGACCGGGACGGGCGCTTTACGTATATTTCCCGGAACATATGCCGCTTCGGCGTGACGCCCGAGCAGGTGGTGGGACGGTGCCGCGCGGATGTTCTGGATCTTCTGGGGGTGGACCCCATGGATCCCGGCCTTTTGCAGATCAGCGCGAAGATCAAGGCGCACGAGCCATTCCGCGACCTTGTCTACAAGGCCTGCGGTCCGGATGGAAACCCGGCCTATTTCCGGCTCAGCGCCTCGCCCGTCTTTGACAAGCAAGGGAATTTCAGCGGGTATCGCGGGGTCGGATCGGATGTGACCGACCTGCGCCTGCGCGAGGAAGCGGCCCATGAAACCGCGGGCAAGTTCGAGGCGATCATGGCGGCCATGCCGGATCTGCTGGTCGAACTGGACGAGCAAGGGTGCTACACGGGCTTTGTCGCGGGGCCGCACCACCTGCGCGTGCCGGTCGAAGGCACGCTTGAGGGCCTGGCCGTCGAGGATGTGCTGCCGCCCCATGCGGCCAAGGTGGCCCGCGATGTCCTGGAACGCGTGCTGCGAAAAGGCCGGATCGAGGGCGTGCGCTATCCGCTGGACATCGGCGGCGTCCGCCGCGTGTTCGAGATGTCGGCCGCGCGCAAGGATTCATTGCTTCCCGACGGACGGCCCACCGCGATCCTGCTGATCCGCGACGTGTCCAATGACACGGCACAGCGCGAAGAACTGATGAAGATGGGCAAGATCGTCGAGGCGATGACCAATTTCGTCGTCGTTCTGGACCGCGACCGCCATGTCGTCTGGTTCAACCGGGCCTTTGCGGAAAAAAGCGGCTGGTCGCTGGACGAGGTGCGCGGCAAGCTTTTCAAGGATCTGGTGCGTTGCCCCGAAAGCGATCCCGAAACGGCTGAGGCCCTTGACGTGGCGCTGGACAACAATCAGCCCTTCCGCGGCGAAACGGTCAACCAGGACCGCCACGGCAAACGCTATGTCATCGATTTCAACGTGCAGCCGCTGTTCGGGATTGATGGCGAATTGCAGGGCTATGTCACCGTCGAGACGGACATCACCGAACACAAGCGCCAGCGCGTCGAGGTGGCACGCCTTGCCGCCGAAGCCAATGCGATGCGCCAGCGGTTGGAAAACGCCCTGAACGCGCTTCCTGACAGCGTCATCATCTTCGATTCCGAAGATCGCCTTGTGATCGCCAACGACGCCTATCGGCAGATGTTCAACCGGATGGACCCCGCTCTGCGCGAGGCGGCAAAGCTGGAAGACATCCTGCGTCACGGGTTGGTGACGGGCATTCTGCCCGGGGGCGGCGAAGACGCCGACATCGAGAAAGTCCTGGCAGAGAGGATGCGGATCTACGCGCAGCCTCGCTTTGCGGACGAGGTCGAACTGCCGAACGGGCGCTGGGTCAAACGGATCAACGTGCGCACCTCGGACGGGGGCTGCATCACCGTGGCCATCGACATCACCGACCGGCGCAACGAGATCAAGGCGCTGGATGCCGCCAATGCCGAACTGACCAACGCGCTTGCGGAACGCGACATCGTCGAAAAGCAACTGACCAAGGTGATGGAAGGTGCCGCGATCGGGACCTGGGAATGGAACGCCACGCTGCACAGACTGACCGTTGCAGGCCAATGGCGACAGATCCTTGGCTATGGCGAAGAGGACATGCCCCCGCTTGACCTGTGGAGCTTCCGCAAGCTGGTGCACCCGGACGACCTGAAAGTGTTCGACACCATCAGCAAGGTGCATGACGACAACGCGACCGCACTGTCGGAAAGCGAATTCCGCATGCTGCACAAGGATGGTCATTGGGTCTGGGTGCTGTCGCGCAGCCAGATCACCCAATTCGCGGCCGATGGCAGCCCCGAGATCATTGGCGGCGTTCACCTGAACATCTCGGACCGCAAGAAGCTGGAACAGGACCTGGAAGCCGGCAAGACCTTCCTGGAACAGGTCATGGATGCCAGCATCGCCGCGATCGTGGTGATGGATGGCGAAGGCCACATCATCTATGCCAACTCCGAGGCGGAGCGCATTCTGCGCCTGACACGGGACGAAATCACGAACCTGTCCTACAATGCGCCGGACTGGAGCTCGACCCGGCTGGATGGCTCGCCCATCCCGGATGAGGAATTGCCCTTCTCCCTCGCAATCGCGCAGGGATCGGCGGTGCGCGATGTCCGCTTTGCCATTCATTGGCGTGACGGAACCCGGCGTTGCCTTTCGGTGAACGCGGTGGCCATTCACGGCGAGGATGACGAATTGCGCGTCGTCACCTCGTTCAACGACGTGACCGAAGAACTTGCCGCCACATCGCGCCTCGAACAGGCACGGGCCCAGGCGGAAGGGGCCAGCCGCTCCAAGTCCATGTTCCTTGCAAACATGAGCCATGAAATCCGCACCCCCCTGAACGGTGTTCTGGGCATGGCCGAGGTACTGGAAGGCATGCTGACCGAAGAGCGCCAGCGCCGGATGATCGGCACGATCCGCAATTCGGGCGAAACACTGCTGAGCATCCTCAACGACATCCTGGACATGTCGAAGATCGAAGCCGGCAAGATGGAGATCGAACAGGTTGTGTTCGTCGTCGATGACGTGGCGCAGTCGGTACAGGCCCTCAACGCGATCCGCGCCGAGGAAAAGGGGCTGGAATTCCGCGTGCATACCAACAACGGCTGCGCCCTGCCCCTGCTGGGCGATCCGCATCGGATCAGCCAGATCCTCAACAACCTGCTGCACAATGCGATCAAGTTCACCGAAAACGGCAGGGTGACGCTGGCCATGCAGTATCATGGTGACAGCCCGCTCGAGATCGTGGTCACCGATACGGGCATCGGCATGACGCAGGCGCAGGTCTCGCGCATGCTGGAAAGCTTCGAACAGGCCGATGGCAGCATCACGCGGCGTTTCGGCGGCACGGGCCTTGGCATGTCGATCGTCAAACAGCTTGTGGGGCTGATGAAGGGCGAAATCTCGATCGAAAGCGAACCGGGCAAGGGAACATCGATCCGGGTCACGCTGCCGCTGACGGCGGCAGAACCGCTGAAGCTTTTGCAGGAAGCCGCCAACGCGGCCGCGCAGGAGCATCAGGTCAACCTTGGGCACATGCGCGTGCTGGTGGCCGATGACAGCCCGACCAATCGCCTCGTGATCGAAGAGATGCTGTCGGACAGCGGGATCAACATCGCGATGGTGGAAAACGGCCGCGAGGCGGTCGATATCTGGATCGCCAGCCTGGCGCGCGGGCAAGCCTATGACATCGTGCTCATGGACATCTCGATGCCGGTCCTGGATGGCGTCAGCGCCGTCGCCGAAATGCGCGCCCATGAAAAGGCGCATGGTGTCGCCCCGGTTCCCATCATCGCCGTGACGGCCAATGCCATGCCGCATCAGGTGGCCGATTACCTGATCGCCGGTTTCGACACGCACCTGGCCAAGCCATTCAAGCGGGCGGAGTTGCTGCATGCCATCACGACCCTGACCACAGGTTGAAAAGAGATTTACGACTCGCGTCCTCAGGGGTTATCTTTGCCACAAGCACAAAAAACAGGGCACTCAAGCCCCATCAATTTCTTTTTTTTGCCAGATAAAGTTGATTTAACTATCGAAAGTGAGTGCAAAAATCCGCAGCGCCCCTGAAACGAGGCGAGCATTAACGGTGAGTGACGATAAGCCAGTGATGAAATTCAGGATACTTTTAGCAGAAGACGACGAGGTGACACAGCAGATCGTAAGATCCCTGCTGAGTGACTTCGTCGAAATCGATCTGACGGTCGTGGACAACGGGCGTCAGGCGCTGGAGGTCGCCCTGATGCAGGATTTCGACCTCATGATCTTCGACCAGAACATGCCTTACATCAATGGAGACAGGGTGATCAGGCACCTGCGGGCCGGAAACTCGGCCAATCGTGACACCAAGGTGATCAGATTCACCGCCGAAGCCGAAAGCCTCAAGCAGCCCGCGCAGGGCAGCAGCGCCGATGTCATCATGCCGAAACCGATCCGCGGCGCGGAATTCATTTCGGTCATCAGCGGCATCATGGGGCGATCTCACCAGGCCGCGATTAGCACCGCATAAGTTGAAAAATGAACTGAATTCGCCCTACTCTAGACATATTCGACCGGCAGTTTGCGAGGAAAGAATTTGAGAGGATAGGCAGGATGAAAGACCTTCGGATACTCGCTGTCGATGACGACCGGGCATTCCAGATGGTGCTTCAAGGCACGCTGGCACAGCTGGGCTACAACGATGTCACAAGCGTGCCCTCGGCGGCTGCGGCATTGAAAGTGATCCGCAACAGCCCGCAATTGTTCGATGGCTTCCTTCTGGACATCGAAATGCCCGAAGTGGACGGGGTCGAACTGTGCCGCCGCATTCGTGCCATGTCGGTCTATCGCAAGACCCCGATCATCATGGTCACCTCGCTTGCCGACAAGAAATATGTCGACAGCGCCTTTGCCGCTGGTGCCACAGACTATTTCACCAAGCCCCTGGACGAGATCGAATTGCGCGCCCGGCTTCAGGTCATGCGGCAGCTGGTCGATGAACGCCAGCGCGCGCTTGACCTGCTGGACGAGCTGAAATCCTGGTCCGACCTGCCGAAAGCCAACATCAAGTTCGACGCGCCCCTGTCGGTCATCAGCGCCAGCTGGATGGTCGAATACCTGGCGATGCAGAACCATCTGCTGACGCTGAACCGGCTGCAGCTTTTCGGTCATGCCGCCGTGGGCTTTACCGTGACGAATGCGTCCGAGGCGTTCCGCCTGACGGATCACGTGGGCTATATCGACTACCTGGCCAATGTGGCGACCGTGATCGCGGAATCGCTCAAGACTTCCCCCTTCAGCATGGCCCATGCCGGCCAGGGCGATTTCGTCGTCCTGACGAACCGCACAGCCGTCAGCGACCCCAAGAGCATGCAGGAAGAGGTGCGCGCAGGGATCGCAAGTTACCAAAAGCTGTACAACAGCCTTGGGTTGCCGACGCCGGCGATCCAGGTCGGACGACCGGTTTCGGCCAGCATCTTCAGCCAGCGGGCCGAAATCTCGTCCCTGCTCGACCGTGCCCGCATGTCCGCACAGATCGGGCTTGAAGACGGGCAAAACGCACAAAAGCAGTGGAGCTGATCCGATGAGCCTCAGCGCTTCGAAACAACTGCCCGCAGGGCTGCCCGAGGTCCTCCGCGCGGCGCATGATGTTTTCATCAATCTCACGACAGACCGCATCCTGCAGATCGAGGCGCTGACCGTCGCCATCAACAAGGGTGAAGACCCGGAACCCGCCGCCAGGGAGATCGCACAGATCGCCCACAAGATCGCCGGCGTGGCGGGAACCCTCGGGTATCCCGACATCGGCGATCTGGCGCGCTCGGTCGAGCAGAGCCTCAAGGCGGATATCCTGGCCGGTGCGCCGCTGCAGAACTGGAGCAGCATCAACCCGGCGATTGAGGATCTGCTGGACGCGATGGAAGAGGTCATCTGACAGGGATCACAGGCCGCCGCGCCATGTGGCGGGGTCGTGAAGTCAGCGGTCGGCGCGACCGAAGCCCGTCAAGGGCACTCGGCGTCATCAACCCTTGATAGTCAAATGATGACTGCATCGCGTGCCGATGCAGTTTTTTTTCATGTCCCGTCGCCTCCTAAATGGCCTTTCCTCTGCGCTGCCTATTCCGGCGGTGCATCATATGATGCGTGCGCATGTCTGGATGATTTGCGGTCATTCCAAGAATTGACGCACTTTCATCAACAATGAATACCTCTTTTACGTGTATCCCGCTCACTCAACTTTTGAGTTAAAATTCCACATTTCGCAGCAAAAAAACGACGCAGGCGCGAATTGAACGCTGATGCGGCCCTGCCGCAACCTGCCCGCAAAGCTGCCCCAGCACATGGCAAGCAGCAACCAATATACTGTTTTTCTTATTTTTTATCTGATTTCATGGATCGCTGCACAGAACCGTCAAGACGAAAGGCAGCTCGAAAAAAGCCCGCCTAACTATCGCCTCAATCATCCCTTTTTACGGTATCTTTAGGGCAACACCGGCCATTATTCTGTCATATTTCATTTCTCAATGCCTGTTCTTATTGATAGGTTCTTGCCTTGAGAGATGGGGGCGCATCTCAGGAGCAATAGCTCCGGGTATTTTAGGACAGGAGTGAATCCAATGTTCACGGCCAAGAGAAGTTATTTTCGTTTTATGTGCTCCGGCAGTTTGCTGACCCTGGCAGCGGCCTGTGCTCATCCAGAGCCTGTGCCGATCGTGGCGGACATGTACTTCGACAAGTATTCCGCAGCGCAATCGGCGGGCAATGGCGTCGAGTTCTGCGAACTGAAGGTCGAGGATTTCACCCCCGAACTGGTGGCGCAGATCCGGAGCAACCCGAATTACGAGCGCAATCTGGCGATCTGGCTGGAACAGTGCCCCGAGCTTGCCCTGGCATTCGCCGACTTCGGCACGGCATCGATCGCAGGCACGGCATCGCCCGGCGCACTTGGCGGTGAAGCAGAATTTGGCGGATTTGGCGGTATCGTTGACGGTGGTCCCGGCGGCGGCGCGGGCGGTGGCGACACTGGCGGTGGCACAGGTGGTGGCGACACTGGCGGTGGCGACACTGGTGGCGGCGATACCGGCGGTGGTGATACCGGCGGTGGCGACACTGGCGGTGGCGACACTGGTGGCGGCGATACCGGCGGTGGTGATACCGGCGGTGGTGACACTGGCGGCGGCGATACTGGCGGCGGCGATACCGGCGGTGGTGATACCGGCGGTGGTGACACTGGCGGCGGCGATACTGGCGGCGGCGATACCGGCGGTGGTGGCAACGGCGGCGGCGGCAACGGCGGCGGCAACGGTGGTGGCGGCAACGGTGGCGGCAACGGCGGCGGCAACGGCGGCGGCGGTAACGGTGGCGGCGGCAACGGTGGCGGCGGTAACGGTGGCGGCGGTAACGGTGGTGGCGGCAACGGCGGCGGTAACGGCGGCGGCGGCAACGGCGGCGGAAAAGGCGGCGAAGGCAATGGTGGCGGCAAGGGCGGCGAAGGCGGCTCTGGCGGCGACGGCAAGGGCGGCGAGGAAGGTTGCGCTTGCGACAGCCCCGGCGATACCGGCACCTCCTTTGGCTAAGGCACCTGCCTTGTGACTCAAGCAAAGGCCCGGATGGACGATCCATCCGGGCCTCTGCGTCGATCAGCCCCTCCCCTGCTTTCCCTCATTCCAAAGAGACAGCTCATCATGACCTATTTCTTCGGCAAACAGATGAACCTCGCGGTCTGCTTCCTGATTACAGTCTCCGGCAGCGCGGGCGCAGAGGTGCAGGATCCGACCGGGATCAAACGCGCATTTCTGGACCGCTATCTTGCTTGTGCAGAGGCGCCTGGCGATGCGGCCAGGCTCGAGTGCTATGATGCGTTGCTGATGGACATTCCGGCATGGCTGGATGACGCCAGCGACAGCACGGAAGGCGCTGCGCCGTCATGGAGCGAGCAGCCTGTTCAGGCCAGCCAACGGCGCGACGGATGCAGCCATACGCGCAGCGCAGACTGATCCGCGCGCTGACCGGACCGACCCGCGCTTTCGCTTAGCGTGAATGCTGGAATGACGTGCGGGCCGGGCGCGGCAGGGGTGCTGCGGTCTGCTTGCTGCCCTGGACCAGACGCGGTGTCGAAACAGCCTTGTCGTTGCGCAGGATCCCACCATCGATCACAGCCGTCCAGCCTGCGGGATTTCTCGGGTCCTGCATGCGCAAATAGGTATAGCCGGTCTGACGCCAGTGCAGCACCTCGTCGCGCAGGTTGTCCAGCACGAAGTCGCCCTGCACCGTCCGCATGATGAGAACGGCATGCGCATTGCGATCGCGATCCAGAGCGGTCGAGATCAACAGCATCTGCGGATCAAGGCCCGCCTCGATCAGACGCTTTTTCTTGATCAGCGCGAAATCCTCGCAATCGCCACCGCGCCCCGTCGGCAAGGCCCAGTATTCGGGGCGCCCGTATTGCCCCTGGTCCGAGATCGATCTGACCTCGCGGTTGATCTGCCGGTTCATGCGGATCGCCAGATCCAGATCCGGGCCCGAAATCGGCCGCGGCGATGCCGACCTTGAACAGGCCCAGCCATAGCGGGCGCACAGATTGCTGGCACCAGCCGGCGAAGATACCGTCATGCGCGCCGTCAGGAACGCATCCGGAGCGGCAAGAACAGACCCCGCCCCAACCGTCAATGCGGTCACGGCAACCGCCAGCGCAGCCGCGGTCCGGGCCCCCAGAATGCGGCGCGCCGGCTTGCAGCCAGCCCTGTCATGAAGTCGGCTCACCCGATCGTTCATCCTGTGCTCCTCGACGGCTCGGACAGTCCGAGGCTCGGAATAGAGCCTGCTGGCCAAACTTGGCAAAGATCGGGCCAGAGTGGGGTCTTTTCTGCCCGCTTTCGGAAAACCGGGCGATGTCATGCCGAATTTCGCCGCGATTGCGCGAAACAACGCCCAATCTGCCCTTTTTCGGTCAGATTTCACGCTTGCGCTTTTGAAAATGGTCCGAAAAGGCGCGACGCGGCCCCAGGGATCAGAGGCTGGTCGCGAATATCCGGCCCGGTGCGTCTTGCAAGGGGGCGATTCCGGCCAGTTGCGCCATATGCCAGCACAGCACCTGGTTCGATGACAGGACCGGCAGACCCAATTCGTCCTCGAGCGCGGGGATGATGTCGAGCGTGCGCAAATTGGTGCAGGACAGGAATATCCCGTCCAGAACGGTCTGCCGCGTCAGGGCGCGCGCCGCATCGGCAATCGAGGCCGGATCAATCCGGGCGACCCGCGCCTCGACCTCTTCGCCGAAGGACAGGGTTTGCGGCACCTCCAGCCCTGCCGCCTCGAAGGCACGGCGGATCGGCCCTGCGACAGTGGCGACATAGGGCGAGACGATCCCGATGCGCCGCAGTCCCAGGGCGCGCGTCGCGGCCAGTGCGGCGGTCAGCGGATCGGTCACGGCGCGGGTCCGGGCCGCTTGCGCGACCAGCGCATGCACGCGCGCGGCCCCGATCAGCGTGGTCCCCGAGGTGCAGGCATAGGCGATGGAATCGAAATGGGCCGCAGGCGGCAACAGGGTGGCGGCGGGGGCCAGTTCAGCCTCCATCCCGGCGATCGTGTCCGGCGTCAGCTCTGCCCCCGAGGGCACGCGGCTGACATGCAGTTTCACCTGTCGCGGATCAAGAAGGCGGCGGAAATCCTGTTCGATCGTCTCGTCGACCTGCAGAACGATCAGGCCCAGTGTTGGGGGGGTATCCGTGTTCAGCCTGTAGGGGAAGTCTGCCATCACGGGATCACCGGCAGGTCATGCGGCGCGCGCGGCGACAGCAATTCGGGGCCATCGGCGCGCAGGACGATGTTTTCCTCATGCACCATGATGCGCCCCTCTGTGATCACCGCGCCGGGTTCCAGTGTCAGCACCATGCCTTCACGCAGTTCGGTCCGGTCAAGAGCCGTGAACGAGGGCCATTCGGTCAGGGTAATGCCCAGCCCATGCCCCAGCCGCCCGCCCCCCGGCGTGGCCCCGTGGCGGATCAGCCCCTCGCACAGCAGCCGATGTGCATCGCAGGCCAACATGCCGGGGCGCAGGGTCTGCAGCACGTCCTCGGTTGCCCGCCAGATCGCGGCATGGGTGCGGCGCGCCAGATCCGAGGCCGCGCCAATCGCGAAATTACGGTCGAAATCGCAGAAATACCCGTCGCGCACGGCGCCGGTGTCCAGCATCAGCACATCCCCATGTCGCAGGGGCTGCGACCCCGCGGGCGAGATGACATCGCCATAGCCATCCGGCCCCGCGCCACCCGCGACATAGCTGACCCAATCGGCCCCTTCTTCCAGCAGACGCATCTGGAAATCGCGAAAGACCCGATCCAGCGGGCTGCCTTGCCGCGCGAATTCCGGCACCGCATCAAAGGCGCGGCCCGCTATCGCGCAACTGGTGCGTATCCTGGCGATCTCGGCTGGGGATTTGACCTCGCGCACATGCTGGATCACGCGGGTGGCATCGACAAAGCGGCGTGGGGCCAGTCTGGCGCACAGGTCGGCGTAATCGGCAAGCGGCATCCGCAGATGAGTCTCAAGCCCCATCGGCAGGCCGATGCAGCCCTGTTCGGGAACAAGTTCCCCCAGCACCTCTGTCAGCAGGCTGATCCCGTCATCATGCGGATCGGGCGCATCCCAGGTCCGGATCTGCGGCATCCAGGTGCGCGCCATCAGGTCAGCCCCGATGGCGGGGATCACGGCCACCGGATCACCTTTGCGCGGGATCACGACAAACCAGGGGCGCGCGGGGCTTTCCCAGAACCGGGTCAGGAACCCCGTGACATAGAAGATATCCGCCGGTGCGGTCAAAAATAGCGCGTCCAGTCCAGATTGCGCAATCTGATGCTGCAGTCTTGCGGTTCTGTCGCGATATTCTTGCGCAGGAAAGATCAGGGACTGCTCAGGCATCCTCGGGCCCCTCGCTCAGGATCGCAAGAACACGCGCCTCCGGCCCAAGGTCCAGCCCCGCCAGCAAGGCTGACAGCCCCGCCCCGCCGGAGGGTGTGGTCGCCAATCCGCCATCTGCCAGGATCGCGGCGCCTGCGGCAGCCTGGTCATCGGTGATCGTCACGAAGACATCGGCATCGCGCGACAATCCCTTGAGCGCGATCATTGAAGCCGTCTTGCAATCCAGCCGCCCCATGTTCGACACCGGCCCCTGGCTGTCCACAAGCTGCCCGGCGCGGATGCTGTCGATGAGGGCCGGGGCTGCGGCGGGTTCCACCACGATGATCTGTGGCGCGTCACCCCACCTTGCGCGCGCCAGTGCGGCCACTGCGGCGGCCATGCCACCCACACCGGCCTGCAGCAGGATATGGGTGGGCGCGGCGTCGATCTGATCCGCAGCCTCGGCCGCCAGTTGCAGATAGCCTTCCATCACCAGCCCCGGCAGATCGGTGTAACCCGGCCAGGAACTGTCCGACAAAAGCGTCCAGCCCTGCGCCTGCGCGGCGCTTTCGGCGGCGGCCATGCTGTCCTCATAGGTGGCGCCCTCGCGCATGACCTGTGCGCCCTTCGCCTCGAGCCGCGCGGCAAAGGCCTGAGGCACGGTATCGGCAAGGTAGATGACGGCGCGCGCGCCGAAAAGCCGGGCCCCGGCCGCGACAGACAGGCCATGATTGCCCGCGCTGGCCGTCACATAGGTCCGCCCTGTCAGTGCCTTGTCCCATCCCGCGCCCTCTGCGGCGGTCGCGGCCTCGCGCGCGATGGCATGGGCGGCACCAAGCGCCTTGAAACTGCCAAGCCCCATGCGCCCGCGTTCATCCTTGACATGCACCCGCGCCACGCCCGCGCGCCGCGCCAGATCAGGGCAATCGCGCAGCGGTGTCGGCGCATGGGCGGGGCACAACGCCAGCAGTTGACCGACCGCGCCCGCGTCGTCGCAGGGCCAAGGCGCGTCGATCGCAAGGCCCTGCCCGCGCCAGGGGTTGTCGCATCTGTCGATCATTGCCGCCCTCATCCTGCAGGTCATCGCGCGCCAGCCTAGCGCAGGGCGGCGGGCTGTTCCCGGAAACTATGCCCCGATAGAGGCCGGAAATCGGCCTTGGCGGCCCGTCATGCGCGGAAATCCGGCGTGAAGCGTGGCCAAGGCTTCGCTGCGGGCGGGTTTTACGCCATGCTATGTCCATGGACAGATTCGACAGCCTCATCCTCGACGCCCTGCAAGGCAACGCCCGCCTGACCGCCGAAGCACTGGCCCCCTTGGTTGGCCTGTCGCCCGATGCATGCCGCAAGCGGCTGGCAAGGCTGCGCGCCTCGGGCGTGATCGAGGCCGAGATCGCCATTCTGCGTCCCGAACGCATCGGGCGCGGGCTGATCCTGATCGTGGAAGTGACCCTGCAGAATGAACGCATGGCCGACCTGGACCGGTTCAAGGCGCGCATGCAGGCCGCACCAGAGGTGATGCAATGCTACTATGTCACCGGAAACGCTGATTTTTTCCTGATCCTGTCCGCCCGCGACATGGCCGATTACGAAGATTTCACGCGCCGGTATTTCTTTGCCGAGGACAACGTGCTGCGGTTCCGCACAAGTGCCGTGATGGACCGCGTCAAGACAGGGTTTGCCATGCCGGTTGCGACGGACGGCTGAGGGTGCCCCTGCCTGAGGCGCCGGCACCCGCCTAGATCCAGATGCCGGAAAAGACGATCAGCAGACCCGCCGCCCCCATGACCAGGCGCACCGCCGGATGCGCCTTGCCGATGATCGCATGCGAGATCAGGATCAGGCCCAACCCGACACGGATCACCGCGATGAGCGCAGCCAGAGGGCTTTCGGCCAGACGCAGCAGATCGGGATTGGCGATCATGCCCAGCGGGATGATATAAAGCCCGACCCCCAGCGCCATGGCGGTCAGCGCCACCTTCAGCCAGTTTTCACCGATCATGCCTGCCGCGATGAACACCGCACCGCAGACCGGCGGGGTGATGGTGGACAGAAGCGCGAACCAGAAGACGAAAAGATGCGCCTGCAACGGCTCCAGCCCCAGTTGGGTCAGCGCGGGCCCCGCGACCGAGACGCAGATCACATAGGCCGCCGTTGTCGGCACCTCCATCCCCAGCAGCAGACAGGCCAGCGCCGTCAGCAGCAGCGAGGGCCACAGCAACCCGCCCGAGCCTTCAAGGATCAGCGAGGTGATCTTGACCCCAAGCCCGGTGATCGACAGCACACCGATGATGATCGAGGCGCACAGGATGATCGAGGCGATCAGCGACACCTGCCGCGCCGCCGTCATCACCGCATTGATCAGCCGTTCGATGATCTGGCTGCTGCGACTTTCGAAATTCCCGTTGATGAACAGAAGCAGGAACCCCGCCAGAATGGCCATGGCGGCCGAGTATTCGGGCGTGAAGCGGGTGCCGAACATCCCCCACAGCAGAACCGCGAAAGGAACAAGAAAGAACATGGATGTCACGATGACATCGCGCAGGGCGGGGCGATCCTCGGCGGCTACGCCGCTCAGGTCATAGCGTTGCGCATAGGCGTTGATGCCGACCCAGACGGCCATGAAGTACAGGAACGCCGGCAGGATCGCGGCGGCCATGATCTGCGTGTAGGGCACGCCGGTCAGCTCGACCATGACGAAGGCCCCCGCCCCCATCAGCGGCGGCATGATCTGCCCGCCGGAGGATGCGACAGCCTCGACCGCCGCCGACAGGCGCTTGGGATAGCCAAGCCGTGTCATGGCCGGCAGGGTGATCGCCCCGGTCGAGGCGACGTTGGCCGAGGCAGAGCCCGAGATCGACCCGAAGAGCGCCGATGAGATGACAGACACCTTGGCCGCACCACCCTTGAGGCGACCAGCGGCGGCGGTGGCGACATTCATGAACCCCTGCCCCGCCTCGCCCGCGTTCAGCACCGCGCCGAAGATCACGAAGATCGACACGACCCCCACCGATACGCCGGTCAGGCTGCCCCAGATGCCGCCTTCCGCAATGGTCAGCGTGCCAAGATAGCTTTCCAGCGGCGTGCCGGAATGGCCGAATTGCCCCGGGATATGCTGGCCGTAAAGCCCGTAAAGCAGGGCCGCCAGCGCCACGATCGGCAAGGGCCAGCCGATGGTGCGCCGCGCGGTTTCCAGCGTGACCAGCAGCAGCACCACCGCCACCGCGATCTGGAAGTTGCCCTCGAGAAACCCGTATTGATCGCCAAGCCGGTCGCTGTTCACCGCGATCCAGAGTGCTGCCGCCACACCCAGGCTCGCCAGAACGATGCCCGACAGCCAATGCGCCCGCGTTCGCGCGCCCAGCACCAGCGCAAAAGGCAGGATGAAGGCCATGTGCAGGGGCCTGCTGACAAGGTTAGGCACAAGGCCCGAAAAGATCAGAGCCAGATGATAGCCGACAAGCGCCACCGCAAGGGTCAGCCAGAATGCCGCTGCAAGACGACTCTTGGGAAGTATGTCCATCATCCGTGCTTTCGGAAAGGTTGCGCGTCGGGCGCAGCCCGGTGCCATGCACGGGCTGCGCCCTGAAGCGCGTCAATCAGCGCTTACATCTGCGCGTCGGTCAGGGCGATGCCCGCTTCCTTGTAGTAGCGGACCGCGCCGGGGTGGATCTTGCCTGCGATGGTGGCGATCAGACCGGCGTCGACCCCGGCCCACCAGGGGGCGGTATCGGCCATCTTGGCCTTGCTTTCCCAGAAGGTCTTGGTCAGCGCATAGGCCGTGTCGTCATCCATCTGCGTGGTGGTATAGGCCACAACCGGCAACGAGGTTGTCGCGATATCCGCGGTCTGACCGGCATAGGTGCCCGCCGGAATGGTCAGGCTGGTGCGCTTGGTCGCGGCGATCTGCTCGGGCGTCAGCGACAGAACGGTCACCGGGGTCGAGGCGGCCGCCTCGATCACATTGGGGGCGGGCCAGGACCCGGCCGTCACGAAACCGTCGATCTGGCCGTTCTTCAGCGCGGCCACCGCGTTGGACAGTTCCGCATCCGCAATCGTCACCTTGTCGGTCAGACCGAAGAGGCCGATGTATTTCTCGCCTTCCGTGGCCCCGAAAGACCCTTTGCCCAGCAGGATGGTCTTGCCCTCAAGCCCGGTGATATCGGTCACGCCACTGTCGGCGGACATCACGAAATGCATCGTCAGCGAGGGGATCGGGAACAAGGCGCGGATCTCGTCGAACTTGGGATCACCCTTGCCCTCGAACATCGCCTTTCCGGCCTGCGCCAACCCTACCAGTGCGGGCGGGGTGGTGAACACGTAATCGGCGCCGCGTGCCCGCGCTTCCATCACGTTCTGCACCGATCCCTGGCTTTCCTCGATCGTGACGATCACGGCCCCGTCGGTGCCGGCCTTCATCGCCTCGGCCAGTTCCACACCCATCTGGTAATAGGACGACCCGGCCTTTGCCGATTTGTAGGTGATCCGCGTTTCGGCCGAAGCCATCCCGGCGCAGAGCCCCGTCACGGCCAGCGCCGCGGTGATGGTGTTGAAAAATGTCATGGCTTTTCTCCTCCTCAGAACATGTCTCCGGGAATCGTTATATGGATTGCAGGGCGCATCGCGACCGCAAATGTGCATCCAATGCGAAAAACCTGCGCGCCAAGACCACCACGACCGCGCACCGCGCGCCCATGCTTGCGCCGCATCGACAGTCTGAAACGGAAAGTGGTGCCCCCACACGGACTCGAACCGCGGACCCACTGATTACAAATCAGTTGCTCTACCAGCTGAGCTATAGGGGCACTGCGCAGTGCGTTTACGCAATCCCGGCGCGGGTGGCAAGTGGGTTTGCGCGTCAGCGATTGGTTCGTGCCAGAAGACCCACGGCCGCAAGGCCCACCAGGATCACCAGGATCGCGGCGGGGGCTGCATCGCCAAGGTTTTCAAGGCTCGCCTGATCATGCACCCGTGTTGCCAGCGTATTGTAGTTGAATGGCCGCAGCAGCAGCGTGGCGGGCAGTTCCTTGACGCAATCCACGAAGACCAGCAGTAGCGCCGAAGCGATGGAGCCCCGGATCAGCGGATAATAGACCTGCCCCAGCACCTGCCCCTGGTTGCGGCCCAGTGACCTTGCGGCCATCGGCAGGCTGGGCGAGACCCGTCCCATCGCCGCATCCGCCGCCCCTTGGGCGATCGCGAAGAAGCGCACGGTATAGGCCAGCACGAGCGCCGTGGCCGACCCGGTCAGCAGCAAGCCCACATCCACACCTGTCATCGCCTCGATCGTGTCGGCGATCCGGTGATCCAGCGCCGCCAGCGGAATCAGCAACCCCACGCCCAGCACCGCGCCCGGCGCGGCATAGCCGATGGTGGTCAGGGGCAGCAGAAGTCGCGGCAGGCGACGGCCGGACAGGCGCACGCCATAGACCATGAACACGCCTGCCAGCACGGTCACGGCGGCAGCGATGCCGCCCACGGTCAGCGTATTGAACAGGGCGCGCAGCAGCGCGGGATCGGCCCAGCGATCCGCGTTGTTCAGCGCATGATAAAGGATCACGCCAGCCGGCAGCACGAAGCCCACGACAAAGGGGATCAGGCAAAGCAGCGTGGCAACCCAGCCTGCCGGGCCTTGCAAGGCCACGCGCTCGACCGCGCGGTGGCGCGTCGACAGGTTGAAGAACCGGATGCGGCGGCGGCTGGATTTCTCGAGTGCGACAAGCATGATCACCAGCGCCAGCACGACCGATGCGATCTGCGCAGCACCCGCCGCATTCCCGGCTTCCAGCCAGACGCTGAAGATGCCGGTGGTCAGTGTCTGCACCGCGAAGTAATCGACGGCACCGAAATCGTTGACCGTCTCCATCATCACGATGGCCATGCCCGCCGCGATCGCCGGCCGCGCCAGCGGCAGGCCCACCCGGCTGAAGCGTCCCCAGGGGCCCGCCCCCAGCGACCTTGCCACCTCCTCGGCGGCGGCGGATTGTTCGCGAAAGGCCGCGCGCGCCAGCAGGTAGACATAGGGGTAAAGGGCCGCCGTCAGCACGAAGATGGCGGACCCCATCGACCGGATCGGTGGAAACCAGTAATCGCGCGAGGTGCTCCAGCCCATCATCTGGCGCAGCCATGTCTGCACCGGGCCTGCATATTCGAACAGGTCAACCAGGGCATAGGCGCCGACATAGGCCGGGATCGCCAGTGGCAGCAGCAGCAGCCATTCCAGCCAGCCCGACAGCGGAAAGCGATAGCGCGACACCAGCCACGCCGCGCCGGTGCCGACCAGTCCGGCCAGCACACCCACGCTGAGCATCAGGATCGCCGTGTTCTTGAGGTAACGCGGCAGCGTGGTCGAGATCAGGTGCGGCCAGATATTCTCGCCCGGGGTCATCGCGATCCAGACCACCGACAGGATCGGCAGGATCACGATGGCCGCGATCAGCAGCGCCCCGAACGACCAGGGGCTCAGCAGCGGGGCCAGCAGACGGCGCCAACCCGGCTGGGTCCTGTTGATCAGGGTGATGTCGCTCATGTCTGCCCTGCGTCTCCCGCGTGTCGCATTCCGGGGCGTTGAATGCCCGAATACGGTTCAACTGTCCAGAAAAGAGCTTATAGTCCGCAGGATAACTGTCCAGCAAGGCGAGAGAAAGACAGGATGCACATCGTTCTGCACGCGGGCGTTCATGCCACCGACGAGGATCGGCTGATCAAGTGCATGCTCAAGAATAACGAGGCTTTCGGAAAGCTGGGCGTGGCCGTGCCCGGCCCTTCGCGCTACCGGCGGCTGCTGCGTGACACGCTGCATGCCATGAGCGAGGGGGCCCCCGCCCCCGATGCCCGCGAGGTACTGCTGGATGCAATCCTCGAGGGCGATCCGCCCGACCGCATGATCCTGTCGAACGACAATTTCTTTTCGGTGCCGAAGCTGGCCGTGGGCAAGGGCGTGTTCTATCCGGGCGCCGAGGTGAAGCTTGCGCGCCTACGCGCGCTTTTCCCGCATGACCAGATCGAACTGTGCCTGGCCCTGCGCAATCCGGCGACCTTCCTGCCTGCCGTCTTCGCACTGGCCCCCGACACGGATCTTCTGGAATTCATGAACGGGTCCGATCCGCTGAACCTGCGCTGGTCCGAAATGCTGGGACGGATCCGGCATGCCGTGCCGGATATCGAGATCACCGTCTGGTGCAACGAGGATACGCCGCTGATCTGGGCGCATCTGATCCGCGAGATGGCCGGAATCGCGCCCAATACCAAGATCATCGGCGGGTTCGATCTGCTGTCCGAGATCATGTCGCCCGCCGGCATGAAACGGTTTCGCGCCTATCTCAAGGCGCATCCGGTCATGACCGAAATCCAGAAACGGCGGGTCATCGCGGCATTCCTGGACAAGTTCGCGCTGGATGAAGAGATCGTGGAAGAGGTCGATCTGCCCGGCTGGACCGATGAATTGATCACGCAGGTGACAGAGCTTTACGAGGAAGACATCTTCGTGATCCAGCGCCTTCCCGGTGTGGAACTGATCGTTCCCTGACCCCGGCTCTTGGCCGCGCGAAGGCATGGTGAGCGCGGCCCGCAACGGGCCGCCGTGGCCCCCCGTGCGCCGTCAGATCATGCCAAGTGCTGCCTTGTACATCTCGAGGACGGCTTCTTCCTCGGCGATATCGTCCTTGTCGCGCTTGCGCAGGGAAATGACCTTGCGCAGAACCTTGGTGTCATAGCCGCGGCCCTTTGCCTCGGCCATCACTTCCTTCTGCGCGTCGACGATATCCTTCTTCTCGGCCTCCAGGCGCTCGTAGCGTTCGATGAAAGCGCGCAGTTCTTCGGCGGCAACGCTGTAGGTGGCATCGGTGCTTGTGTCGCTCATGGTCTCGGGCCTCCGGTTGGACGCTCTTCCCTACCGCCCGCCCCGGCGCCCTGCAAGACCGTTGATGCGAAAAGGCGACGCGTTGCGGCATGCGAAGCGATGCGATATGGCAAGGGGGCGAAACAGGAGCAAGAACATGCAAGGATTGATATGGGGGGGTGCGGTCGTGTCCGTCGCCGGTTTGTGCGGGTTGATCTGGTGCATCTTCAAGGTTGCCGCCGCGAAACGCGCCAACCTGTCCGACGATGATCTGCGCGCCGTCATCCAGGGTGTCGTCCCAATCAACCTCGGCGCGCTATTCCTGTCGGTGATCGGCTTGATGATGGTCGTGATCGGTGTTTTCCTGAACTGATCGGCGGGCGGGCGGCTCAGCCCGGTATCGTGCGCCGCTTGCGTCCGATCCGGTTGAGCGCGTCGAAAGTCTCGCCTTCCTTGATCAGCGCCGCGAAACCCGGATCGGGTGTGTAGATCGCCGGATCCTCGACGGTGAACCGCTTGAGCGCCTGCAGGATGTCGAACAGTCCCACCAGATCGGCGGCTTTCATCGGCCCGCCGTGCCAGCGCGGAAACCCGTGCGCGTTGATCATCACCGTGTCGATGTCCGACGGCCTGAGCGCGAAACCCGCCCGCAGGGCCCGCGCACCGGCATTGGCCATGGCAGCCACCGCGCGCAACACGATGGCTTCGGGGGCCAGGGCGGGGCCTTGGGCGACCCGACGGCCGGGCGCAAGATCAAGGATCGCCAGAACGGCCGGATCATCATGGGGCTGCCCGTCCTGCCACAGGAAATAGCCGCGCCCTGCCCCCTGCCCGGTCCGGCCCGCCATCACCAAACGGTCAAGATCGTCCAGATATGCGGGCGCAATGGCCGGTTCATGGTCCAGTGCCAGACGCGCCGTCACGTCGCGCCCGCGGGCCAGGCAGGCATCCAGACCCTGCATGTCCATCTGCCGAAACAGGCCTTGGGCAAACCCGTGCTCGATCAGCGCGTCGTCGATCTCGGCCGGGGTCGCACCAAGGCGCAACATGCTGGCGCCCGCGCCGCGCAATGCGGCCATGACCGGATCGCCCAGGCCGCCGCCGCCCGTCCCGCTGCGCACCACGATGCGCCGCAGCCTGTCACGCAGCAAGGCGACCACGCGCGCCACCGTCATGTCGGACGTGCCCCCGCCGGGGATCACCTCGGCCAGGCGGGTCAGATGGGCCGGTGCAGGCAGGCGCAGGCCGACAACCTGCGCGGGTCGCGACGTTGCGGCGGCGATCCGGTAGATCGGGTGCCGCGCCGAGGTCGTGACCAGAATGGTGCCCTCGCCTGCAACGCGGTCCAGCGCGGTCATCACCTGTGTCTTGGTCGACAGGATATCGGCCACCACCTCGATCAGCAGATCGGCACCCGCCAGATCCGCCAACTCGGTCGTGCCACGCCAGAGCGCCCGGCGGCGCGGCAGATCCGCCTCGGGTATGCGGCCCGCCTTGACCAGTTGCGCCAGCATCGCCTCGACCCGGCCTTCCAGCGCCAGAAGGGCCGCATCATCGCGTTCGAAATGCAGGACCGGCAGGTTGCCTTCAAGGCAGGCGACGGCCAGGCCCGCGCCTTGCGCACCGCCACCCACGATCCCGGCCTGTTGCAACTGCGGCGCCGTGGCCGGTGGCACGCGCGCCAGTTCGGGCATGTTGGGCGCGCGCCGTTCGGCGAACATCGCATGCCGCAACGCCTTGGACAGATCCGAAGCGACAAGGTCCTGAAAGGCAACCCCCTCGTAGGACAGGCCGGCCTGGTAGGGCAGAAGGCCAGCCGCCTCGATGCAATCGACGATCCGGGCGCCCGCGATATTGGGGCTCAGGGCCACTTGCGCGCGCCGCGCGGCGATGGCCGCGGCATTGGCCGCGAAATCGGCCAGCCCTTCGTCCCGGTCGCCGCTGCGGCGCAGGGCATCGCCCGCAGCGCTGCGTTCACCCAAGCCCCGCGCCACGCCCAGCGCAGCCGCAATGGCATCGTCATCCTCGCCGATCAGAAAATCCACCAAGGGCTTGAGCGCGCGCGCGCGCAACAGGCGTGGATGCTGGGTCAACAGCAGGTCCAGCGCCCCCTGCGCCCCAAGTATGCGTGTCAGGATCTGCGTGGCCCCCGCGCCGGGGCAAAGCCCGATCATCACGTCGGGAAACCCGATCGAGGCATCCGCCGTGGCAACGCGCGCATGGGCGGCCAGCGCAAGTTCGACCCCTGCCCCATGGGTCAGGCCATGCAGCACAGCCACCACGGGCTTGGGGCTGTCTTCGATCTTGCGGCACAGATCCGCCGGACCGGGGGCGGCAAAGCCCGTTTCGGCCTCGCGCAGGTCAAGACCCGCCGACAGGCCGCGCGTCGGCGCCTCGCCCAGACCGGTCAACAGGATGGCGATGATGCCGGGATCCGCGATCGCCTCTGACAGCGCCTGATCGAGTTCGGCGCGCATGGTCCGCGTCAGCGTGTTGGATGGCGGATCGGCCAGCCTGAGTATGGCAACCCCGTCGCGTTGCTCCTGCCGGATCGTCCTGCCCACGCCGTCAGCCCCTTTTCCGTTCACCCAGCCGCCGGGTCATTGCCCGGCGGAAGGCCTGCGGACATCCCCGCCCGCAAAAGCCTGGCGCAACTGTGCAAAATCAGGTGCCTGTCTGGCAAGACCTGTTCGGGCACCGATAGGCATGAAGGCGAGCGAAAAGCCGCATTCACACGGGAAGGTTGTCGAACTGGGATTTAACCTGACCATCGGTCAGCATCGCGTCCAGTTCACGCAGGCGGTCGGGGATGGCATAGCCCTCGCGCTCCAGCCGTTCACACAGCCTGTGCAGGTCGCCCTGCAACTGCGCGCGCTCGGCTTCCGGCGTCGCGCGGATCAGGGCCTCCAGCTGGGTGATCGGCTGCAGCATTTCCATTGGCAGCTGTTCGGTCATGCAAAGCTCCTTTTCAGGGTGGTTTCAGTGATCGGCCGCGCAGGCCTTGCAGAAGGGTGTCGCCGGCAGGACATCCAGACGCTCTTCCGAGATCTGCGCGCCACAGAGGGTGCAGATGCCATAATCGTCCGATCTGATCCGCTGAAGCGCCGCCATGATGCGCCGGATCTCGTCCAGCCCACTCCGGCCAAGGCGTTCGAGAACCTGATCGCCCTCGGTCTCGATGGCCATGTCATCCCAGTCCTTGGTATGGGGCTGGTCCAGCTCTGCCTCGATCGCGTGAAGACGGCTATCCAGTTCGGACAGGCGCTTGAGCAGCGTGGCACGGCGGTCTTGAGGTGTTTTCATTCGCGAGTCTCCCTTCTCCCTTGTCACTCTGTCACCGGGGCGTCACATCAACATTGATGCAGGTCAAACCCATCGCCCCAAGCGGGTGAACGCGCGGGAAACCGTCACGCAAGGCGGCAAGGCCGGGGTAGGATGGACATAGGCCTTGATACACATGCAGATCACAATATATGTTTCGCAAAATGGAGGACATGTTCATGACACCTGAGGTCAAGGCCTTTTTCGACGAAGCCACCAATACCGTCTCCTATGTGGTGAAGGACCCATCCGGCAGCGCCTGCGCCATCATCGATTCCGTGCTGGATTTCGACTATGCTTCCGGGCGCACCGATACGCGCTCGGCCGATGAGGTGATCGCCTATGTGCGCGCCCATGCGCTGGACGTGCAGTGGCTGCTGGAAACCCATGTCCATGCCGATCACCTGTCCGCGGCGCCCTATATCCAGGAACGGGTCGGCGGCAAGATCGGCATCGGCGATCGCATCAAGGTCGTGCAGGACACGTTCGGCAAGGTCTTCAACGAAGGGACCGAGTTCCAGCGCGACGGCAGCCAGTTCGACCGCCTGTTCGAGGAAGGCGACAGCTTCATGATCGGGCAGATGCGCGGCGATGTGCTGCATACGCCGGGTCATACGCCCGCCTGCCTGACCTATGTCATCGGTGACGCCGCCTTCGTGGGCGACACGCTGTTCATGCCGGATTTCGGCACGGCGCGTTGCGATTTTCCGGGTGGCTCGTCCGAGGTGCTGTTCAATTCGATCCAGAAGATCCTGGCCCTGCCGGATGAAACCCGGATTTTCGTGTGCCACGACTACAAGGCGCCGGGACGGGATGAATATGCCTGGGAAACCACTGTGGCGGCGCAGAAAACTGGCAATATCCATGTGGGCGCCGGCAAGGACCGCGACAGTTTCGTCAAGATGCGCGATGCGCGCGATGCCCAGCTGGCCATGCCCAAGCTGATCATCCCCTCGCTGCAGGTGAACATGCGCGCAGGGCAGATGCCGCCTGCGGATGAAAAGGGCGATGTGTTTCTGAAAGTGCCGGTCAACAAGCTTTGACCACCCATCCGGACGCGGCGCAAGATCGCGACCGGAGCGTTTCACCGCGAACCAACAGGACAGGACGATAATGGAACAGGATTGGATTTGGGGCCTTGTGGGCGGATTGCTCATCGGGACCGGAGGGGCCGTCTATCTGCTGGCCAATGGCCGCATCATGGGGGCCAGCGGCATCATCGGCGGCCTTGTGGATGGCAGCGGGCGCAGCACCGCGACCGAAAGGCTGATGTTTCTGGCGGGGGTCATCCTGCTGCCGATCCTGCTTTATCCGCTTTACGGCCATGTCGACACGCATGTGTCGAGCAATCCGGCCGTGATCATCGCGGCGGGTCTGCTGGTGGGCGCGGGCACACGGCTGGCCAATGGCTGCACCTCGGGGCATGGGGTCTGCGGCATCTCGCGCTTCAGCCTGCGCGGCATCGTCGCCACCGTCTTCTATATCCTTGCGGGCGGCCTGACGGTCGTGTTCTTCCGCCATTTGCTGGGGGTGATCTGATGCGGCTTCTCTATGCATTCATCGCGGGCGGGCTGTTTGGCGCGGGCCTGTTCGTTTCCGGCATGACCGATACATCCAAGGTTCAGGGCTGGCTGGATGTCTTCGGCGACTGGGACCCGACGCTGGCCTTCGTGATGGGCGGCGCGATCATCCCGATGGCCATCGCCTGGCGCCTGGTGCCGGGACGCAAGCCGCTGGTCGGCGGGACCTTCCCGGAACCGCAAGACCCCAGGGTCAGCCGCAACCTTGTGCTGGGGTCGACCATGTTCGGCGCGGGCTGGGGGCTGGCCGGGCTGTGCCCCGGTCCATCGATCGCATCGCTGTCCTATGGCGGGCTCTGGCATTGGGTCTTTGCCGCAGCGATGCTGGCAGGCATGGCGCTGGCGCCGCGGCTGCGCGTCACGCTGGACAGGACCGTTCCTGCGGAATAAAGCGAGTTCATGGATATTCGTCAGATCACACCCCGCTACGCCGTCTCGCCGCAGATCGACCCCGAGGATATCGCGGCGATCAAGGCGGCGGGATTCACGACCCTTATCTGCAACCGCCCCGACGAGGAGGTTCCCCCCTCGCATCAGGCGGCCGTGATGGCCGAGGCCGCGGCCGCCGCAGGGCTTGCGTTTCATGCGCTGCCGCTCACGCATCAGACCATGACACAGGACCGTGTCGCGATGCAGCGCGACCTGATCGCGGGCGCAACTGGCCCGGTTCTGGCCTATTGCGCCTCGGGCACGCGCTGTTCCGTGGTGTGGTCGCTGGGCCAGGCGGGTCACCTGCCGGTGGACCAGATCATGCAGGCCACGGCGCAGGCCGGGTACGATCTGGCCGGGCTTCGCCCGCAGCTTGACGCAATCGCGGAACGCGGCGGCCTGTAAGGCCGGGCCAGCAAGGCCGGGCAAGCAAGGCCGGGCAAGCCCCCCACGCCTCAGGCGGCGGCGGGGCCTTCGCCGAATGACAAGGCGACCTGTTGGAACGGGTCGTCTTCTTCCTGGGTCAGCGCCATCAGATCCTCCTGAAACGCGGGCGGGGTCATCGCCGCATCAAGTGCCTCGGCCGGCGGATTGCCTGCCGCAGGTTGTCGGGCCGCCAGTCGCGAAGGCTGGGCCACGGGATCCGGCACTGCTGCGGTCAGCGCCATGGACAGTGTCGGCGTTGCTTCCGTATCGAACCCGTCGGGATCGTCCAGCATGACCGCCCCCTGCCCCTGACCCGAGGGGTTCAGCCTGAGTGCGCGCAACCCGTCCAGCTTGCCCAGCCGCGCCGTCGCCAGCCGCCGCGCGCCCGCCACCTCGATCGAGATTTCCCGCATCGCGTCGGGCGGCAAAGCCAGCACATCACCCACCGACAACGCGCGGATCGCCGAAAGCGGCAGTTGCAGACGACACAGGACCGCATCCAGCCGCGCCGGGGCCGCAAGCACCCTGTCCTGCAACTGGCGCGAGGGGTCGGCGGGTTCTGGCGCTGCGGCCAGGGCAGGATCGGGCCGCAGCGGAAGCGCCAAAAGCACCTCGCCCGTGCGGATGCCCGGCCCGATGTCAAGCGGCAGGCGAAAGACGTGGTACTGCGGGCAATCAGGGGCTGTCAGCGCCAGCCCAAGGCTGCGCCGATCCTCGATCATGGCGCCGAACCGATAGCCACAGGCCCAGTGGCGATCAGGATGCTCTGACAGATGGCCCGTGGCCCGCGTCAGCACCCCGTCCACCAAAGGTGCCGCCAGCGCGGCATCCGTGCGCGTCACCGGCCGGTCCGGGGCTGGCCGGGGCAACACCCGCCCCATGGTCTGCACCTCGATCAGCGAGGCCAATATCGCCCCGTCCAACGCCATGACCCCGGTCGCGCCTTCGGGGCCATCGATCAGGATCAGCAGCATCGCATCCGGGATCAAGGCGATCAGCCCGGCATGATCCGTCTTGGACCGCTCGCAGGAGGCGGCGGTCAGGGCCAGCGACAGGTCTTCATCCGCGGTCTTTTCCAAGGCCAGCCGCAAGGCGCGCTGCGGCGACATCGCGCGCGACTGATGTTCGTCCCGCGCCATCCTGGCCTTGCGGCGCAAACCTGCATTTGTTGCTGTACCGATCATCGCCTCCGCCACCGCTTCTGCGGGTTCATGCAACGGGTATAGCTGCGGGAGGGTTGCGATTTGCTTAACCGACGCGGATTTTCGGCCTATCGCGCCGCCATGCGCTGCGCGGCGGGCAGGCTGACCCGGAAAGCGCCACCGCCCTGCCCCGGAAGATAGCCCAGCGTGCCGCCGAGGCGGGCCATGATCTCGCGGCAGATGGCAAGCCCCAGCCCGGCACCACCGGCTTGCCGGTCGGCGACGCGGTAGAATTTCTCGAACACCATGCTTTGGGACTCTGGCGGAATGCCCGATCCGTTGTCGATGAAATCGACGATGATCCGCCCGCCGCGGCGGTTCACCTCGATCGTCAGTTCGGGCCGGTCCGCGTCGCAATATTTCTGCGCATTGGCGATCAGGTTGATGAAGACCTGTGCAAGCCGGTCAAGATCCGTGTTCAACATGACCTCCGAGGCCGGACCGACCCGGCGCACGCGCAGCGCATGCATGTCCGTGCCGGTGGCAGCGATGGAATGGCTGATGACATCGGACAGCAACCCCTCGCGGATGTTCAGGCTGACCTGTCCGTTTTCCAGAACGCTCAGATCCAGCAGGTCATCCAGCAGCCGGGTCAGTCGGATCGCCTCGGCATGGATGATCGAGGCATAGCGGGTCAGATCCTTCGACTGCAGACCGTCGGCATCGCGCAGGATTTCCGAAAACGCCCGGATCGAGGTCATGGGCGTGCGCAATTCATGACTGATCTGGCTGAGAAACGCGTCTTTCTGCACCGAAAGCTGGGTCAGCTTTTCATTGGCGGCGCGCAACTGCCGCGCGGTGCGGGTCAGTTCGCTGGATTTCGCCTCGAGCTGGCTTGAATATTCCATCATCTGCGCGGTCTCGTCGGCCACGGCCAGCAGATCCTCGACCGAGACCGTGGCCGCGCCCATGATCTGCGCCACCATCGCATGGGCGGTGGCACCACCGACAGCGCCGGACAGCTCGCGCTCCAGCCGGGCCAGGAAATCCGGTGTGGGTTCAGGCAGGTAGCCCGCCAGACCCTGCCGCGCGGCTTCGGTCTGAAAGAAGCTCTGCGCCTCGGCCGGGCCAAGGATACGCTGCGCCATGATCATCAGATCCTCGGATTGCGCGATCCCGCCGGACCAGCTTTGCGGATTGCTGGAATGCTCGAAGATATTGACGAATTGCGCGCCCTGCAGCCGCTCCAGCGGCGAGGGGAAGCTGATCAGCGAGACCACGACGAACACAAGCGCGTTCAGCGACAGTGACCAGAGCGCGGCATGCAGCAGCGGGTCCACACCTTCGATCCCGAACATTGCCTCGGGGCGCAGCCAGGCGATGCCCCATGGCCCCTGCTCCATCACGCCGGGCGACAGGGCGCCACCACCGAACTGCGGCAACAGAAGCGACCAGGCCCAGATCGCGAAACCGACCAGCAGGCCCGCCAGGGCCCCGTTGCGCGTGGCCCCACGCCAGAAGATGCCGCCGATCATCGCCGGCAGAAGCTGCGCGAGCCCGGCGAAAGACACCAGCCCGATCGCCGCCAGCGCAGTGCCGCCGCCCGAGACCTTGTAGTAGAGATACCCCAGTGCCAGCACCACGCCGATCGACATGCGCCGTGCCAGGATCACCACATGGCGCACGTCCGACGGACCGCTTGCCCCGCCTTGTGTCAGACGCAGGAAGATCGGCATCACGATGTGGTTGGACACCATCGTCGCCAGCGCGATGGCCGCCACGATCACCATCGATGTCGCCGAGGAGAACCCGCCAAGGAAGGACAGCATCGCCAGGCCGTCGCGCCCCTGCGACAACGGCACGGTCAGCACGAACTGATCCGGGTTGGACCCCGGCGGCATCAGTTCCAACCCAATGACCGCGATGGGCACCACAAAAAGGCTCATCAGCATCAGGTAGGTCGGAAAGGCCCAGGCCGCGGTGCGCAGATGGCCTTCGTCCTCATTCTCGACGACCAGCACCTGGAACATGCGCGGCAGTGTCAGGAAGGCCGCGGCAGACAACAGGGTCAGCCCGACCCAGCGCCCCCCGTCCACCTGCCATTGGCCTATCTGCGAGGCGTCGATCCGTTCCATCATCGGGCCGACCCCGCCCGCCAGCCCCCAGACCACGAAGACACCGACGGCGATCAGCGCGAAAAGCTTGACCACCGCCTCGACGGCGATGGCCATGACCACGCCGTGATGACGTTCGTTGGCATCCAGGTTGCGCGTGCCGAACAGGATGGTGAACAGCGCCAGCCCGACCGCCACCCAAAGCGCCGTATCATAGGTCGCGATCAGTTCCGCCCCTTCGGCATCACTGACGGCAAAGCTTGAAAAAGACAGCGTAACAGACTGCAGCTGCAAGGAAATATAGGGGGTGATCCCAACCACGGCCAGCAGCGTCACACAGACCGCCAGCACGCCGGACTTGCCATAGCGCGACGAGATCAGATCCGCGACCGATGTGATGCGCTGCGTGCGCCCGATCCGCACCATCTTGCGCAGCGCCCACCACCAGCCGACCATGATCAGCGTGGGGCCAAGGTAGATCGTCAGAAACTCAAGTCCCGAGCGCGCGGCATAGCCCACCGCCCCGTAAAAGGTCCAGGCGGTGCAATAGATCGACAGCGACAGCGTGTAGATCCAGGGTGAGCGCAGCCAGTTGCCCCGCCCCCTGAGCGCGGCGCGTTCTGCCATGAAGGCCACCGCGAACAGCATCGCCACATAGCCCAGGCAAACCGCGATCAGGATATTGAGGGTTGCCATGCGCCGGCCCTAGTCGTCCCTGCTGTCCTGTGCCTCGGCCTTTGTATCCAGCATGACCGACAGGAACAGCGCCGCGAGGGCCAGGAAGATCCAGACCGCGAACATGTAGAGGATCGCGCTTGAGGTCGACACCGCCGCCGCATCAGCACTTTGCACCGTCTGCGTGCGGGGCCAGAGCAAAGGCACCATCCACAACAGCGCCCCCAGAAGCGGCAGCAAACGCGCCGCATCCATCAGGCGTCTCTGGCGATAGCTGCGCCGCTCCAGAAACAGCGGGATGGACTTGTCCTTCATCGCGCCACCAGCGCGTTCAGCGCCTCGATCACATCGGCGTTCGAAAAAGGCTTGGTCATGAAGCGGCTGGCCCCCGCGCGTTCAGCCAGTTCGCGGTCGCGGGCCTGGCCACGCGCGGTCAGCATCAGAACCGGCAGGTCCTGGGTTTCGGGCTGGGCGCGCAGGTCGGTCAGGATCTCGTAGCCACTTCGCCCCGGCAGCATCACGTCCAGGATCACCAGGTCAGGTGCCCGCGCCCGCACGACCGATACCGCGTCATGACCGTTGGAATGGCTGTCCACATGCCAGCCGTCGCGCGACAGGATGAAACTTATCGCCTCGATGATGTTCGGCTCATCCTCGATGATCAGCACTCGCTTCGACATGCCACTTTCCCCTCCCCTGGAATGTAGCGGTTCGGCCACCGCATCGCCCGTCCTGCTGGGTGATACGGCAAAACCTTGCTCGACTATCGTCGCTGGGCGGCATCCTGTCAAAACCCATCTGTCAGGATCGACGGTTCGCGCCGCCCCGGACAGGCCTCGGCCGGACAGATCCGGCAACTGACGCCAACCTCGCGCGGAGCGTCCGGCCCCTCGGCCTGGGCCGGCCCGCGCGGTGCCACGCTGTCCTGGGCCAGTGGCAGGATCAGCATATGCGCCTCGAACAGGGGTTCGGTGTTGTATTCGGTCTGCCCGACAGGTTGCGCGATGGCGAAGGTGCGAAACCGGCGCCCGTGCTGGCCGCTTTGGCGCAGGGTTCGGCAAATCGGCGTCATCGGGCGATTGAGCGCGGCGAACAACGGCCAGAGCGGACAGGCGGCGCCAAAGCGCGGCAGGGCGAAGCCCTCGATCGGGCGGCGCAGCAGCAGCGTGCCCGAGGCATCGCAACTGACAAGACCCACCGGACCCGTCTGCCCGCCGGCCTCGGGGTCCTGCGGCAGGCAGGCTAGCCGGCGCATCACCGTGGCCGGATCGACCGAAAGGCGCGCAGCAAGGAAAAGCGGATCGGATGCGGCATCATCGGACCCTGCCTGTGCCCTTGCGTCATGCAGCCGGGCCAGCGGCAGGCGCAGGGCATCGCTGCGGTATCGTTCCAGATAAGCGCGCCCCTGCGTCTTGGCCGATGCCGATTGCAATGCCTCGGCCGTGTCGATCAGGGCATCGATCGTGCCGTCCGGCAAGGGTCCTTCAGCTTCCAGTTCCGCGAAGTGATGGGCGCGCGCTGTCAGGAAGCGCTCCATCTCGTCCTGGGGCGAGCTGAGCGCCGCATCGGCCTTGCCCGCGCCATCCATGTATCCCACCAGCGCCTGCGCGCTTTCGGCAAGGCGCGCTGCATCCTCGTTGATATTACGGTGAAAACGGTCGCGCCATTCCGGCTCGATCTCGCGCGGGTCGACCAGGATCGCCGCCGTAGAGCGGATGGCCGTGACGGTGGACAGGACCTCGTGCATCGAGGCCGCGAGGTAGGGGTCATGGGTCAGCCGGTCCGACAACTGTTCGACCGTGCGTTCCAGCGACAGGACACGGCGGTGGCGTTCGGCAAGTACCTCGGCCCAGCCGGGAAAGCGCGCGGCCAGATCCTCGATCCCGTCGACTTCGGGCCGGACGCCCGGTGCTGCCGTCGCGGCATCGCGCAGCGTGGCGATCAGCGCAGCCTCGGCCCCTTCCGTCAGCGCCGAAGGCTCGACCCCCAGCGCGGCCGACAGGTCCAGCAGCAGCTTGCCACCGATCCGGCGGCGGCTGTGTTCGATCAGGTTCAGGTAAGAGGCCGAGATGCCCACATCGCGCGCCAGATCCGCCTGGCGCAGCCCCAGCGCGATGCGCCGTTCGCGGATCCGCCCACCGGTCAGTTGTCGCTGCGGCATTGTTCAGGCACCCTTGCTTGGCCATGGTGGGACCGCTGAAGCTTGACCTTCCAAGCATCAGCAATCCCGACATATTTACATTATTTTCAAGCGGCGCGAAGTGGAATTTACAGGGCCCGTCAGGCGAGAACCCGCAGCGATGACCCCGCCAGCCGTTCCCTGAGCGCGGTCTTCAAGACCTTGCCGTAATTGTTCTTGGGCAGTTCGGACAGCACGATATAGGCCTTGGGCCGCTTGAACCGGGCAATCTGCGCCAGGCAATGCGCATCCAGCGCGGCATGATCGAGGACTGCCCCAGCCCTTGGCACGACGAAGGCCACGACGATCTCGCCCCACTCCGGGTCGGGCTGTCCCACGACCGAAACCTCGTGCAGGTCGGGATGGGTCAACAGGGCCTCCTCGACCTCGCGGGGGTAGATGTTCGTGCCGCCCGAGATGATCATGTCCTTGCTGCGGTCATGCAGCGTCAGATATCCCGCGGCGTCCAGAACCCCCATGTCCCCGGTGCGCAACCAGCCGTCCTGGATGGTCTTCGCGGTCGCTGCGGGGTTGCGCCAATAGCCCGGCATGACCGTCGCGCCCCTCACCATGATCTCGCCGATCTGCCCCGGCGCCAGTGCCGCGCCGGTCTCGTCGCCGATCTTGACCTCGACCACCGATTGCGCGCGCCCCACCGATCCCAGCCGGGCACGCCATGCCGGGTGGCTGCGATCCGTCACATCCGCACGCGACAGCGCCGTAATGCTCATCGGGCATTCGCCCTGGCCGTAGATCTGCACGAAGACCGGCCCGAAGACTTCGACCGCCTCGACGATATCGGCCACGTACATCGGCCCGCCCCCATAGACGATGGTGCGCAATCCAGCACCGTCCCGCCCCTGCGACTGGGCAAATGCGGTCATCCGCTTGATCATCGTGGGGGCCGCGAACATGTGGATGCGTCCGTGATGCGCGGCCAGATCAAGGATTTCCGCCGGATCGAAACCGCCCGAGTCGGGGCAGACATGACGCGCCCCCACCAGCACATGCACCAGCGCATAAAGCCCCGCCCCGTGGCTGAGAGGGGCCGCATAGAGGGCTGCATCCTCGGGGCCGGCCTGATCCACATCGGCCAGATAGGACAGGCACATGGCCGACAGCATGCCATGGGTGATCATCACGCCCTTGGGCCGCCCCGTCGTGCCGGATGTGTAGAAAAGCCATGCCAGATCCTGCGGTGCCAGCGGGCAAGGCACGGTCTGCCGGTCATGGGCCAGCACATCCGCCAACCCGTCGGGATCCGCCAGGATCACACGGGCATCCCCCCCTTCCTGCGACAGGGCCTGCGCCAGATCATCGGCAAGGCCGGGCGAGGCGAAAGCCAGGCGCGCCCCGGCATCGACCGCGATCCAGGCCGCCTCGCGCCCGTGCAACTTGGCATTCACGGGAACAGCCACGGCCCCGGCCATCCAGATCCCGTAAAGCAGTATCAGGAATTCGGGTCGGTTCTTCATGAATAGGGCCACGCGATCGCCCTGGCGCAGGCCTTGCGCGTCCAGCCAGCCGGCCACTGCCGCCGCCTGCGCATGGAACTGGCCATAATCCGCCACGCAGTCGGCGCCCAGAAACAGGGCCGGACGGTCCCCATGCACCTGCGCCTGGCGCATCAACCAGATGGAAATATTCATGACCGTCCTCCCCTGACAGGGGCAGAAAAGCACCAAGGCGTGCGCGGTGCAATCGTGCAGATCGCGGGCGGGTGGGATCTGCCTGCCACTTCACAGGGGCGTGGCATGCGAATTGGCCGCTTTTCCCTGACGGCACGATGACCTATAAGCGGGTCAGAATAGCGCAGGGTCGGCCGCTGGCCGAACCCTTTGCAGCCCTGTCAAAACCGGTCGAGGACAATATGACGAAGAAGAACCATGACAGCGACGTTGCCTTCATTCAGGCCCTTGCGGAACTGCTGCGCGAGAATGACCTGACCGAGCTTGAAGTGATGCGCGAATATGGCGAGGACGACAGCCTGAACGTCCGTGTCAGCCGCGCCGCCCCGCAAGTGACCTATGCGGCCCCGTCCGCTCCGGTCCAGTATGCGGCAGCCCCCGCCCCTGTGGCACCGGCCGCCGCCGCGCCCGCCGCTGCTGCCACGCAGGATCCCGCCACGCTGCCGGGTGCCGTGACCTCGCCCATGGTCGGCACCGTCTATATGCAGGCAGAGCCCGGCTCGCCCGCCTTCGTCACCGTCGGCGCACAGGTCAAGGAGGGGGACACCCTTCTGATCATCGAGGCGATGAAGACCATGAACCACATTCCGGCGCCGAAATCGGGCACGGTCAAGCGCATCCTGGTCGAAGACGGTGCCGCCGTGGAATATGGCGCGCCCCTGATGATCATCGAATAAGGCCTTGGCAATGTTCGACAAGATCCTGATTGCGAACCGTGGCGAGATTGCCTTGCGCGTGATCCGTGCCGCCCGTGAAATGGGCATCAAATCGGTGGCCGTGCATTCGACCGCCGATGCCGACGCGATGCATGTGCGCATGGCCGACGAGGCCGTCTGCATCGGTCCGCCCCCCTCCACGGACAGCTACCTGTCGATCCCGGCGATCATCTCGGCCTGCGAGATCACGGGCGCACAGGCGATCCATCCCGGATACGGCTTTCTGTCCGAGAACGCGAATTTCGTGCAGATCGTCGAGGATCACGGCATCACCTTCATCGGCCCCACCGCCGAGCATATCCGCATCATGGGCGACAAGATCACCGCCAAGGACACGATGAAGGCGCTTGGCGTGCCTTGCGTGCCCGGATCCGATGGCGGCGTGCCGACGCTTGCGGATGCCAAGCGCATCGGCGCGGAAATCGGCTATCCGGTGATCGTCAAGGCTACCGCCGGCGGTGGCGGGCGCGGCATGAAAGTGGCCCTGACCGAGGCCGATATGGAAAGCGCCTTCATGACCGCCCGGTCGGAATCCAAGGCCGCCTTCGGCAATGACGAGGTCTATATCGAGAAATACCTGACCACGCCGCGCCATATCGAGATCCAGGTCTTCGGTGACGGCAAGGGCCGCGCCGTGCATCTGGGCGAACGCGACTGCTCGCTCCAGCGCCGCCACCAGAAGGTCTTCGAAGAGGCCCCCGGCCCCGTGATCACGCCCGAGGAACGCGCCCGCATCGGCAAGGTCTGCGCGGATGCCGTGGCGGCGATCAATTATATCGGCGCGGGTACGATCGAATTTCTCTACGAGAAGGGCGAGTTCTATTTCATCGAGATGAACACGCGCCTGCAGGTGGAACACCCCGTGACCGAGGCGATCTTCGGCGTGGACCTGGTGCGCGAACAGATCCGCGTCGCCGAAGGCCTGCCGATGTCCTTCACGCAAGAGGATCTGGCGATCAACGGGCATGCCATCGAAGTGCGGATCAACGCCGAGAAACTGCCGAATTTCGCGCCCTGCCCCGGACGGATCACCCAGTATCACGCCCCCGGCGGTCTGGGTGTGCGGATCGATTCCGCGCTCTATGACGGCTACCGGATTCCGCCCTATTACGACAGCCTCATCGGCAAGCTGATCGTGCATGGGCGCGACCGCCCCGAGGCTCTGGCGCGCCTCGCCCGCGCCCTGGGAGAGCTGATCGTGGACGGTGTGGATACGACCATTCCGCTCTTTCACGCGCTCTTGCAGGAAGAGGATGTGCAGACCGGCAATTACAACATCCACTGGCTGGAACATTGGCTGAAGACGCATCTTCCCGCCTGAGGGTGATCCCTTGTGACATGCGCCGGGCCCGTGCATGACGGACCCGGTGATCACGCCCGAACTGCTGCTGAATGCCTATGCGGCGGGCATCTTTCCCATGTCCGAGACACGCGACGACCCGGATGTGTTCTGGGTCGATCCACGCCGGCGCGGGATCTTTCCGCTGGACCGGTTTCACGTCTCGCGCAGCCTGGCGCGGCGCATGCGGCGCTGGCCGCATCGCGTGACGGTCGATCGGGCCTTTGCCGATGTGGTCGATGCTTGCGCCGATCGGGACGAAACCTGGATCAACGCCGAAATCCGCCGCCTCTACCTTGACCTGCACGCCATGGGCCATGCCCATTCCCTCGAGGTCTGGGAAGGCGACGCGCTTGTCGGCGGGGTCTACGGCCTGACGCTGGGGGCCGCGTTCTTCGGGGAAAGCATGTTCTCGCGCCGCACGGACGCGTCAAAGATCGCGCTGGCCTACCTGGTGGATCGCTTGCGCCAAGGCGGCTTCAGGCTGTTCGACGCGCAATTCCTGACAGCGCATCTGGCGTCATTGGGCGCGGTCGAAGTGACGCGCGCCGAATATCATCGCCAGTTGGAAAAGGCCCTGGAGGAACAATGTGATTTCGCAGGTCCTGCCCTGCCCGAAACACCTCAGGACGTGGTGCAGCGGATCACCCAGACGTCATAGCGCGGATGATCCAGCGCGTTCAGCGCCGGGGCCGAGGCGAACATCCATCCCCTGAAAAGCGGATCGGCCTGCCCGTCCTGACGCAGTGTGACAAAGGCGATGCCGTCGCCTGCCGGGTTGCCCGCGGGATAGCGGCATTCCCCCAGTTCCACCTGGATCCGCCAGACGGCGCCGCCCCCGCCATTGGGCAGGGTGATGTCCTGCACCTCGCCGTTGATCTTGTCCAGAACACGCAGCACGGCCCCTGTACCGGTAGCTGTCTGGTTGTCCTGCGCCGTGGCGTGACCGGCGGCGGCAAGCGCCATTCCGGCGGCCAGGACCACGAACCGCATGGTCACTGCCCCTCGCCCGAAACGAATTTCATCAGCAGCGACACAAGGCTGACGGCGCCCTGGGTATCGATGATCTCGTCACCGGGGTTCAGGTTGAACGGCGATCCGCCCGGCACCAGTTCCACGAAATTTCCACCCAGCAAGCCTTCGGACGAAATGATGATGGCACTGTCATCCGGCAGGACGATCCCGTCCAGAACGGTGATCGTGGTATCGGCACGAAATGTCTGAGGGTTCAGGTCGACGGCCGTAACGCTGCCGACCTTGACACCGGCAAGGCGCACATCGGTTCCGACGCCTACCCCCTCAAGCGAGCGGAAAGAGGCAGTCAGCGGATACCCCGCGCTTGGTGCGGACAGGCCCGTGACCTGCCCCGCGTAGATCAGAAAACCGGCCGCAACGGCAAGAACCGCGGCGCCAACGGCCACTTCGGTCTTTGTCTCGGACATGTGTCGCTCCTCAGCCGCGCATCATTCCGGGGTCCAGGCTTCGTAATCCTTGCGCGGTGCAGGTTCCGCGCGACGGATCGAGCCTGCAGGCGCATAGGCCAGCGGAGTGCCCGACAGATTTTCCTGGTGCGGTTTTTCCCAGGGCTTGTGCTCCAGCGGGCTTTCGGTCGGGGCCTGCTTGTAGGTGTGATGCAGCCAGCCGTGCCAGTCGGGGCTGATCCGGCTTGCCTCGACTTCGCCATTGAAGATCACCCAGCGCCGCTTGCCGTCGCGCGTCGTATAAAAGGCGTTGCCCTGCGCATCCTCGCCAACCTTGACGCCTTTGCGCCATGTATGGATCTGCGTGTTCAGGGTCTGGCCGTTCCACCAGGTTACCGCGCGCAAGAGCGTGTTCAGAATGCCCATCGAAGCCTCCGCTATTCGTCGTTTCTGCTATGCCTCATGCGCGCGCCAAGGTCCAGTCACAAGCGCGCCGGATGGCAAAGGGCCGCGCCTTTCGGCACGGCCCCTGTTTCTTCTTGCCTCAAATATCCAACCCGCCCTCTCCGCCGCCACACCGGGCTGCGATACCGGGCAGACCGGATCAGCTGGCCGAGGCGCCTTCCTTCTTGGCTTCGGCATAGATCATCAGGGGCTGGGCCGCGGAAATCGCCGCCTCTTCATTGACCAGCACCTCGTCGACATTGGCCATACCGGGCAGTTCGAACATGGTGTTCAGCAGGATATCCTCGAGGATCGAACGCAGGCCGCGGGCGCCGGTCTTGCGTTCGATGGCGCGCTTGGCGATGGCCGTCAGCGCGTCATCGGTGAAGGTCAGCTTGACATTCTCCAGCTCGAACAGGCGCTGGTACTGCTTGACCAGCGCGTTCTTGGGCTGGGTCAGGATCGTCACAAGGGCGTCCTCGTCCAGGTCTTCCAGTGTCGCGATGACCGGCAGACGCCCGACGAATTCCGGGATCAGGCCGAATTTCAACAGATCCTCGGGTTCCAGATCCTTGAAGGTCTCGCCCACACGGCGGGTATCGGGGTCCTTCACATCCGCGCCAAAGCCCATGGCGCTGCCCTTGCCGCGCTGCGCGATGATCCGGTCCAGCCCGGCAAAGGCGCCACCGCAGATGAACAGGATATTGGTCGTGTCGACCTGCAGGAATTCCTGCTGAGGATGCTTGCGGCCACCCTGCGGCGGCACCGATGCAACGGTGCCTTCCATCAGTTTCAGCAGCGCCTGCTGCACCCCCTCGCCCGAGACGTCACGGGTGATCGACGGATTTTCCGACTTGCGGGTGATCTTGTCGACCTCGTCGATATAGACGATGCCGCGCTGTGCGCGCTCGACATTGTATTCGCTGGACTGCAGCAGCTTGAGGATGATGTTCTCCACATCCTCGCCGACATAGCCGGCTTCGGTCAGCGTGGTCGCATCCGCCATGGTGAAGGGCACATCAAGGATCCGCGCCAGCGTCTGCGCCAGCAGGGTCTTGCCGCAGCCGGTCGGGCCGATCAGCAGGATGTTCGACTTCGACAGTTCGATGTCATTGGTCTTGGAGGCGTGGTTCAGACGCTTGTAGTGGTTGTGCACAGCGACCGACAGCACCCGCTTCGCCTTCATCTGTCCGATGACATAATCATCAAGAACCGCACAGATATCCTTGGGCGTGGGCACGCCATCGGTTGCCTTCAGGCCTGCGCTTTTGGTCTCCTCGCGGATGATGTCCATGCACAGTTCGACACATTCGTCGCAGATGAAGACCGTGGGCCCCGCGATCAGCTTGCGCACCTCGTGCTGGCTTTTTCCGCAAAAGCTGCAGTAGAGGGTGTTCTTGCTGTCGCCGCCGGAATTGCTCGCCATATTGTCCCTTTCAGGCCTTGTACTGTGGTGCAGTCAGCCCGAAAAGTCGCGCCTTGCACAGTTGGGACCAAGCTTAGGCCAGCCCCCCGGCCACCACAATGTCAAAATTGTCCCACCCGGCGACGGGCGGGACAAGTTCATGTTACGCCTTGGTGTCTTCGGCCTTGCCGCGGCTCTCGACGATCTCGTCGATCAGGCCCCATTCCTTGGCATCTTCGGCCGACATGAAATTGTCACGCTCCAGCGCCGCTTCGACCTTCTTGAGGGTCTGGCCGGTGTGCTTGACATAGATCTCGTTCAGCCGGTTCTTGAGCTTCTGGGTCTCGGCGGCGTGGATCATGATATCCGTGGCCTGGCCCTGGTAGCCGCCAGAGGGCTGGTGCACCATCACGCGGCTGTTGGGCAGCGAGAAACGCATCCCCTTCTCGCCCGCGGTCAGCAGAAGCGAGCCCATCGATGCCGCCTGGCCGATCACCAGGGTCGAGACCTTGGGCTTGATGTATTGCATCGTGTCATAGATCGACAGGCCCGAGGTGACCACGCCACCGGGGCTGTTGATGTACATGCTGATCTCTTTCGAGGGGTTTTCGGCCTCGAGATGCAGCAGCTGCGCCACGATCAGGCTGGACATGCCGTCATGCACCGGGCCCGAAAGGAAGATGATCCGTTCCTTCAGCAGGCGCGAAAAGATGTCATAGGCGCGTTCGCCGCGGCTGGTCTGTTCGACCACCATGGGCACGAGGGTATTCATGTAAACGTCAATAGGGTCTTTCATAATCCGCCTGCCTGCTGCTGCTGTTGTTCATCCATAGTCCCGAGGTGTTACCGGAGTCTAGTCTTGCGCCCATCGGGCTGCAAGGGGCGCGGGGGATTTATCGCCCCGCAACACCCTGAACACGCCCTCAATCCGGGCGTTGAAGCCTGCGTCCGGGGCGCTAGATCGGCGGCTGAAGACCCCGGACAGGCACCATGGGACCACGCATCATGACGCAGAGCATCGCCACCGATTTTCCCGCCACGCGCACCGCCGCGCTGGAACGTCTGTCGCGTTTCGTGCCGCATGCGGGCGCCGATTACGCCCGGATGCGCAACCATGATTTCGGCGCGGGCGGGCATCGGCATGTCTCGACCCTGTCGCCCTATCTGCGGCATCGCCTGCTGACCGAGGCCGAGGTGCTGGAGGCCGTGCTGGGCCGCCATTCGCCACAGGCGGCCGAGAAATTCGTGCAGGAAGTGTACTGGCGCAGCTACTGGAAAGGCTGGCTGGAACAGCGCCCCGCCGTCTGGGAGATGTATCGCAGCGGCCTGACGGCGGCGCTGGACCAGGTGCAGACCCAATCCGGCCTGCGTCGTGCCTGGGCCGATGCCTGCGGCGGCCAGACCGGGATCGACGCCTTCGATCACTGGGCGCAGGAATTGCGGCAGAGGGGCTATCTGCACAACCACGCGCGGATGTGGTTCGCCTCGATCTGGATCTTCACCCTGCGTCTGCCCTGGGAACTGGGGGCCGATTTCTTCATGCGCCACCTGCTGGATGGCGATCCGGCGTCGAATACGCTGGGTTGGCGCTGGGTGGCCGGATTGCAGACGCGCGGCAAGACCTACCTGGCGCGTCCCGACAATATCGAGACCTATACCGGCGGGCGCTTTCGCCCCAAGGGTCTGGCCACGGTCGCGATCCCGCTGGACGGGCCCGAGGCGCCGCGCATCGCGCTGCCATCTGTCGGGCAGGTGGATCGGGATCTGCCCACGGCCCTGCTGCTGCATGACGACGACCTCAGCCCCGGTTATCTGTGCGACCAGGTCCCGGCTCCGCTGGGCACCAGCTTTCTGTCCACGGTGACGGAGCGCAGCCCGCTGCATGTCGCGCCGCATCTGGAAAGTTTCGTGTCGGATGCGATGGTGGATGTCGCCACGCGCTGGAAAGACAGGCTGGGAGAGCTTTCGCCGCCAAAGCAGCAGGTCGAGGCATTGGCCCTCTGGGCGCACGAGACCGGGGCGCGACAGATCGTGACGCCCTATGCGCCGGTCGGCCCGAACGCCCGCGCGCTGGATGCGCTGGAACGGCATCTGACCCATGACGGCATACGCCTGGTCCGCCTGCGCCGCGCCCATGACAGCGCCGCCTGGCCGCATGCCACGCATGGGTTCTTCAAGTTCAAGGACAAGATCCCCGCCCTGCTGGGCGCGCTGAAGGGAATCGGGCCGGTGTGACAACCGCGCCATCGCGCGGGGCCCGCAGGGCGCGGCGCCGGTTCACAACGCGAACCGCCCCACGCTTGCGCGCGGGGCGGTGCTTTATCACGGGCCGATGGGATCAGCCGAACATGTCGGTGGTGATGCCCGCATACCAGCCCAGGCTTTCCTCGTAGGTCTGCTTGCGCAGGGCCGCATCCTCGCCGGTCTGGCTGACGAAGCTGGATACGCTTGCGATCTTCTCGTCCGTGGGCTCATAGGCCGCGCCGACCTTGACCCCGTCTTCGGGTGCGATCAGCGACCAGCAGGTGTTCGAGTATTTGGCCGGGAACACGGAACTGCCCATCAGCTCGCCCCGGATCGCCATGGCGGCAACCTTGGCCTGGCTGTTGGCCGAATAGCCCGATTTCGGCATGTCGCCCTGCGCCGTCGCATCGCCCAGCACATAGATGTTGCCATCCACGCGGCTTTGCATGGTGTAGCCGGTGACCGGCGCCCAATTGCCTTCGGTGATGCCGGCCATCTCGCAGATGCGACCGGCCTTCTGGCCGGGAATGACGTTGCAGGCATCGACCTTTTCCACCGTGCCGTCGATCACGACTTCCATCGCATCGGGGCGCACCTCGACCTTGTCGCCGCCGAAATCGGGGCCGATCCGCTCAATCATGCCGGGGTAATGCCTGGCCCAG
Organism: Seohaeicola sp.; assembly: GCF_048006315.1. Lineage (GTDB taxonomy): Bacteria > Pseudomonadota > Alphaproteobacteria > Rhodobacterales > Rhodobacteraceae > Seohaeicola. Next base: position 712,510 of record NZ_CP180350.1, read on the forward strand.
CCTTCCTCGAACAGGGCCTGCTTGCTGAACTTTTCCTTCGGATCGACCAGCAGGATCTTGGCGGTCGGGTTTACCTGGGTCAGCAGATGCGCGACCATGCTGATCCGCTCATAGGGTCCCGGCGGGCAGCGATAGGGGTTCGGCGGCGCGATCATCGCAAAGCGTCCGCCCTGGGGCATCGCCTCGATCTGCGCCTTCAGCAGTTCGGATTGCGACCCGGCCTTGTAGGCATGGGGCATCTTGTTCTGCGCCGAGACATCCCAGCCGGGAACCGATCCGTCGACAAAATCGATACCGGGGCTGAGGACCAGGCGATCGTAGGGCAGCACCGCGCCGCCCGCCAGCGTGACGGTCTTGGCGTCACGATCCACGCCTACGGCCCAGTCATGCACCACGTTGATCCCGTATTCCGCCGCCAGCTTGCCGTAGGAATGGCCGATGCTGGCGATATCGCGGAAGCCGCCGATATAGAGGTTCGAGAAAAAGCAGGTGTAGTAATGCCGCGTCGGTTCGACCAGGGTGACATCGATCTGCCCCTGGCTGTCCTTGGCCAGGTAGCGCGCCACCGTGGCCCCGCCTGCCCCGCCGCCCACGACGACCACACGCGGCCGCCCCTGTGACCAGACCATCGGCGCCTGCAATGCGGCAGCGGCGGCGACGCCGGTGCCGATGAAAGCTCTTCTGTTCAGTTTCATGTTCAGTTCCTCCCTAGAACCACCTGCGGATTATTCCAGCTCCGCGAAATATGCGGCCAAGGCCGCAATCTCTTCATCAGACAGCCGCCCTGCCATCATCTGCATCACGGGATGCGGGCGGATCTGGCGCTTGTAGGCATGCATTGCGATCACGAAATCCTCGACCGGCCATCCGACGACACCCGGAATACCCTCGTTCGCGCCGCTGCGCTGGTGACAGGTCAGGCATTCGCTGGACAGGTATTCGCCATAAGCCTTGTCACCCACGATGGCCAAAGTTTCGGGCGGCAGCTCGACCTCGCTGGCGCGGGCGGTGGGCTGGCTTTCCGGGATATTGGCCGGGCTTGCGGAAAACCCGCGCAGATAGGCCAGAAGATCGGCGCGATCGGTTTCATCCTTCATGCCGCGATAGGCCATGCGCGTGTCGCTGACCAGGGCCTTGGGGTTCTCGATATAGGCGTTCAGCGTCTCGAAGGTCCAGACAAGGCCATCCGCGCCCATCCGCGTCAGCCCCTTGGAGTAGCGATAATCCTCGCCTGCGCTGGCCGCCTTGCGACCGAAGATATCGTTGAGCTGCGGGCCGACGCGGTTCTTCGCGCCCGCGCCCACCTGATGACAGGATGCGCAGTCGCGAAAAAGGGTCTCGCCACGCGCGGCATCACCCAGAAGTTCCGCCTGGGCAGCACCGGTGCCTCCCAGAAGAAACCCAGCCACAAGAAGGTTCAACATGCTGCGGATCATCGTCACGTCATCCTGTTCGTTCGCCCTTCAAACAAGCCTGAAAGGGCCATGAAAAACAACCGGAAACACAGCGGGACACATGTATCCAACGCGAGTAGGACCGGATGACACGGATCGGTCGGAAAATCAGGAACGCGTGAGGGAACAGCGGCTTGGAAGTCGAAACGCATGTTCCGACCAGCCTGCCCGAACGCGTGGATCCGTCTCCTCCAAAACCAGGTCCACGTCTTTGCCTTGCTTTGCACCCCGCCCCTCAACGCGGTGCAGGACAGGCCGGATCACCGGCCTGCCCGCTATCGTCGGATTACTGCGAGAACGACTTGAGATATTCGTTGATCGCGGCGATTTCGTCTTCCTTCTTGAGGCCCGCAAAGGACATCTTGGTGCCCTTGACGTAGTCGCGCGGCTTGGTCAGGAACGCGGCCATCGTCTCTTCGTTCCAGACGGTGCCGGCGGCGCCCATCTCGGCCATGGTCTTGGAATAGCCGAAGCCTTCGACGCCACCCAGCGCCCGGCCCATCACCCCGTTGAGCTGCGGACCGGTCTTGTTCTGCGCGCCCTCGCCCACCTGGTGGCAGGCCGCACATTTCTTGAAGACCTTCTCGCCCGCGGCAACCAGTTCCATGTCCAGACCACCAGCCGCCGCCGGCGCGGCAGCTTCCTGCGTGGCGGCAGGCGCTTCGGTGCTGGCAACCTGTTCGGTCGCGGGGGCTGCTTCGGCGGTTTCGGCCGCAGCTTCCGCAGCCTGCTCGGCCTCGAAAGCCACACGCGCGGCAGTCTGGTCAGGCGTCACGTCCAGAACGGTGGCGCGCATCGTGATCTCGACCGTGTCCTTGCAGTTCTCCATGCAGGGTTCCTGCGAGAAGACGGGCAATTCGGTCTGGTCGCGATCATCGATGATGAAGCCGCCCGCGTTGGGCAATTCGATTTCGGTGAAGTTCTCGTTCGACAGAACGAAATCGTCCTCAACCAGGTCGTTGGAATAAAGGATATAGGCCGTGATGGCATAGACCTCGTCCGCCGACAGGCTTTGCGCGTTGCCGAAGGGCATCGAGCGGTGCACATAGTCCCAGACGGTCGACAGGTAGGGCCAGTAGGATCCCACCGTCTTGAGCGGGTCCTCGCGGTCCAGCGTATCGGTGCCACCGGCCAGCTTGGGCCAGTTGTCGACACCTTCGGCAAACACACCATGGCAGACCGCACAATAATCCTGGAACAGGGTATCGCCATCCTCGACGCTGCCCGAACCGACCGGCAGGCCGGTTCCGTTGGGGCTGACGTCCATATCCCACGCCGCGACCTCTTCGGGCAGGGCCAGGCGGCCAATGCCCATCGGGCCATCGCTGGGCGTGGTGCTGGCCACGGCCGGGCGCACCATGAACCCGATATCGGGGTTGGCGGGCGCCTCGCCCATCACGCGGGATTCGGTCGGCATCGGTGCCACGAAGCGATCGGCAAAGTTGTAGGCCCCGGTCAGAAGTGCCACGGCACCGACGCCAAGACCACCGTAGAGATTAAGAGATTTCGACATTTTCAGCCTCCCCGTTCGGTTTCACCCACCAGGTCTGGATACAGTTGTTGTGATAGACCGAGTTCAGGCCGCGAATGTCGCGCAGCTGCGTCTTGGTCGGCTGGACATAGCCCGTCTCGTCATGGGCGCGGGCCTGCAGAAGCATCTCTTCGCCGTCCCAGTTGTGATCGAAATAGAACCGGGTCAGCGCCTTGGCCTGACCAGGTGCCGCCAGGCGCGCCTGATGCCAGGTTTTGCCGCCATCGGTGGTCACGTCGACACGGGTGATCGCGCCACGGCCCGACCATGCCAGGCCGGTGATGACCAGCGGGCCCTTGCCGTGATGGATCGGTGCCTGCGGGCTGGGGCTGGTGATCACGGATTTCGCATCCATCACCCACGTCCACTTGCGCGAGGTGCCATCGGCCAGCGTGTCGGTGTATTTCGAGGTTTCCTCGCGGCTTTCCACGGGGCCATCCATGACCTCGACGCGGCGCAGCCACTTGACCCACATGTTGCCTTCCCAGCCCGGCACGACCAGGCGCACGGGATAGCCATGTTCCTTGCGCAGCGCCTCGCCATTGGCCTTGAAGGCCACCAGCACGTCGTCCAGCGCCTTTTCCATCGGGATCGAGCGGCCGTTGGACGAGGCATCGGCCCCTTCCACGTAGACCCACTTGTCCGACAGGTCGCCCGCCGCATCCAGACCGGCTTCGGTCAGCAGGGTGCGCAGCGAGACGCCGGTGTATTCCATGTTGTGGATCATGCCGTGGGTGAACTGCGCGCCGTTCAGCTGCGCGCCGGCCCATTCCATGCCCGTGTTGGCGGCGCATTCGCAGAAATACACGTGCTGCTCACGGGGGAAACGCTCGAGATCCTCGTAGGTGAAGATCAGCGGGCGGTCCACCAGCCCGTTGATCATCAGGCGGTATTCCTTTTTCGACAGCTCGATCGCGCCGGAATGGTGCCGCTCGAAGGCGCAGCCCTGCGGCGTGATCGTGCCGTCAAGCGCATGGATCGGGGTGAAGTTGATCGAACTGATCACGTCAGCCGTCAGCCATTCGACATTGCGGCGCACCACGTCGGATTCGAACTTGATCGGCATGCCGTAGGGCGTGGCGTCCACCCCGTCGCCCAGGCCGCTGGCCCAGGGCTGGATCTCGGTGATCAGCGGGTCGGGACCCGCCGCCTTGGCTGCAGTGGCCCCTGCCACCGCACCACCTGCGGCCAGCGCGCCCCGAAGGAACGCGCGACGCGAGGATTTCATGTCATTGGAGCTGGCTGTCATTTGTCCTTGCCTCCTTTTCAGATCATCAAATTCGGTTTTGTGAATTTGATAGAGTCAAAATGGGTCCTTGGCAATGGGGGCTCACTCCCCCAAGGCCGCGGCAATGGGGGCTCAGGCCCCCACCACCTGCACGCTTGTGTTCGGGGCAACCTTCACGGTGCCCTGCTTGCGGATGTAGTCTTCGACCACATCCCAGATCTGCGGTCCTTCGGTGCCCTCGTTGACCGAGGCCCAACCGGCCACCACATAGGTTTTCGCGGGATCGATCGCCTCGCCCGTCTTGAGAAGGGTCATGTCGCTGATCCGCTGGCCCATCGGCTTGGACACGTCGATGCGGTAGCCCAGGCCACCCACGCGCACCATGTCGCCGCCCTGCTGGTAGTAGGGATCGGGATTGAACAGGTTGTCACCCACGTCTTCCAGGATGACATTCAGGAATTCGCCGGTCATTTCCGTGCGGTAAGCCTGGCCATAGGTCATCGAGGTGACGTTGTGGATATCCTCGCGGGTGATGTCCTGCCCCGGCAGGATCGACGGGCCCCAGCGCACGCCGGGCGACATCGCGATATCGGCCTCGCGCTCGGTGATCAGCGCGTCGCAGATCAGGTCATCCCAGGTGCCGTTGAAGTTGCCGCGACGATAGAGCAGCGTATCGGCCTGGCCGATCACCTCGGACAGCTTGTCCGCGAAGGGTGCACGCTGTTCGTCGATCAGGGCCGCCACCTCGGCGTCGGGGGTGATCACATCCGAGAAGATCGGGATCAGCTTGTGGCGGAAGCCCATCAGGCGGCCTTCGCGCACGTCCAGATCGACGCGGCTGACGAATTTGCCGTTCGACCCGGATGCGATCAGGATCGTCTCGCCGATCAGGACCGGTTCGGGCAGCGCGTCATGGGTATGGCCGGTCAGGATCACGTCGATGCCTGTCACGCGGCTGGCCATCTTCTTGTCCACGTCAAAGCCGTTGTGGCTGAGGCAGACAACAAGCTCTGCGCCCTCGGCGCGCACCTCGTCCACGACTTCCTGCATGCGCTGATCGCGGATGCCGAAGCTGTATTCGGGGAACATCCAGCCGGGGTTGGCGATGGGCATGTAGGGGAACGCTTGCCCGATCACGGCGATCTTGACGCCGCCGCGTTCGAAGAACTGGTAGGGTTTGAAATCCTCGGACGGCTCGTCCCATTCAGCGTCGAAGATATTCGCGCCAAGAGCGGCGAAAGGCAGCCCCTCGACCAGCTCGCGGACACGTTCGGTGCCAAGCGTGAATTCCCAGTGGAAGGTCATCGCATCGGGCTTGAGCGCGTTCATCACGTTGACCACGTCCTGGCCCTGCGTGTGATAGCAGGTGTAAGAACCGTGCCACGTGTCGCCGCCATCCAGCAGCAGCGCATCGGGACGCTCGGCGCGGATCGAATTCACCACCGTGGCGACGCGGTCCATGCCGCCCATGCGGCCATAGGTTTTTGCCAGCGCGGTGAAGTCATTGTAGGTCAGTGCATAGGCCGAGGCAGAGCCGTCGTCGATCCCGTAGAGCTTGCGGAAATCGGCACCCGTGATGTGGGGCACGTGGCCCTTGTTGTCGCCGACGCCCAGGTTGATCTCGGGCTCGCGGAAAAAGATCGGCTTGAGCTGCGCGTGGATGTCCGTGATGTGGATCAACGAGACGTTGCCGAAGGTGTCGAACTGCAACAGTTGATCCTGCGTCAGGCTCTGCTGCGCGGCAAGGCGCGCCCAGTTGCCGAAACCCGATGCGCCAACAAGCGCGGATGCGGCCATACCGACCTGAAGAAAATCACGGCGAGAGATCATGATCCCGTGCTCCGATAGGTTAGAGTGTTCCCGGACCGCTGCCCGTACAGGCCAGCGGTTTGGCCTTTTTGGCCCGTCTTTTCAAAAGCTTGCAAAAAAATATCGGGGGCGGGCCTCCCGCCCCCGATGAATGGTTCAGTTCCGGACCGAGGGGCCTTCGACCGACAGGCCATTGCCGCGGCTGGCCACGTAAAGCTCCAGCGCCACGAATTCGGGGCTGCCGGGATCAAAGGTGTGGCCGCGGGTGTCGCGGATGCAGCCCTTGAAGCGATCATGAACCTGGTTCAGCTTGGCGTTCTTCAGACGATAGGTCGGAAAGCCGTTGATCTGACCCTGGCTCAGGTGATCGGCGCGGATCATGTTGCCATAGTTGTCTTCGTGGCAATTGGCGCAAGACAGCTCCAGCTGGCCGAAACGGGTGTAGTAGATTTCCTTGCCCGCTTCCCAGGTCGCCTGAACGGGACCGTCGATCACCACGTCCACCGGCATGCCGCGCGACTGCACAGAAATCAGCGCTTCCATGTTGGTCATCTGGCCGCTGGTGTACTTGTAGGGCTCGGCCTTCATGTTCTCCGTGCGGCAGCCATTGATCTGCATCGCCAGAGTGCGCACTTCGCCCGCGGTCTCGTTCCACTTGGGATAAACGGCGCGAACGCCCTTCATGCTTTCCTCGGGCGTGCCGTGGCAGGATGCGCAGGACTTGCCCGCTTCGCCTTCGACCTTGTTCCACTGGTCAAGGCCAAGATCGGCGAAGACCATGCCGGGGTTGTCGAAGTCATCCATCTGCAGGGCCTGGGTCTCATCCTCGCGGAAGCGCCAGCCGGAATAGATGGTGTCCAGCGCATCGGACAGATGCGCGGGTGCTGCGGTCTCGGTGACCATGTCCAGTTCGCCATTGATGGCCAGCGAGTCCTCGTCAGGATCTGCCAGCGTCATTGCCGGAACCGAGAGAAGCAGTGCGGCCACAGCCGTCATTGCCTTGAATTTCATGTAGTGCCCTCCCTTTTGGCTGCCCGAGGCGCGGTCCTTTTGACGCCGCGCCCCGAGATCTCGCTGGACCGTGCGGCTTAGCCGATCGCCACGGATTTGGTGTCCTCGTAGACCGAACCGTCGTCATCGTACCAAGTGAACTTCAGATCGCCTGCTTCGGGGATCACGGCCTCGAACTCGAAATACGGGTTGGTCGAGATCGCCGGCTCCATCTGGATGTCGATCACGGACGTGCCGTTGAATTCGCAGGTGAAGCGGTTGATGATCGAGCGCGGGATCGGGGTGCCGTCCGCGTTCTTGCGCTGTCCCGATTCCATCTGGTGGCTGATCAGGGTCTTCAGAACGACCGCCTCGCCGGCTGCTGCCTTGCTGGGGGCCTTGACGCGGGGTTTTACGCCTTCTGCCATTTTGTCTCTCCTAAATCTCTCTATGCGTTAACGAATGCCGGCCCCTCCGGACCAGCGAGCGATGACGCGGATCAGCCGCCGCAGCCGCCAATGGTGACCTTCACGTTCGAGCTGGCCTTGGCAAAGCTGCCGTCAGCCATCTTCGCGATCGCGATCACGTCCTGGGTGCCTGCCAGACGGATGCGGGTCGACGCGGAATGCGCCCCGGCCATCTCGCCGAAGGTGAAGGTTGCCACGCCCGGCGTCGGGTTGCCCGCAGCCAGAACCATGATCGACACGGCGCCCTCGGCCTCGACCGAGATCGGCACGGTGTTGCCGTTTTCTGCGATTTCCGGTGCCGTCAGGGTCACACCGGCATCGGCCATGGCGGCGCCACCGGTGAAGGCGGCAATCGCGTCGTCGGCTGCCGCATTCGCCCGGAAGGGCAGTACGGTCAGAGCGACGGCACCCATGCCCAGCGCCAGAGTATCACGTCTTGTGAAATCCATTCTGTTGTCTCCTTTTATCAAGCGCTTCCCGATCACTCGTCTTTCAGAGTCATCAGGAACGCCACCACATCTTCGATCTGCTGTGCGGTCAGAAGCGGCTCGATCTTTTCGGCTGCCTTGCCCGTGTATGCGTTACCCGGACGGGTGAACCCGTCCACCTTGTAGAAGGCCGGCATGATCGTGCCGTCGTAGACCAACTTGGCATTGGCCACGATCCCGCGCAGTTCTGCCTCGTTCCAGCGGCTGCCGACACCGTCCAGCATCGGCCCCACGTTACCGGGGAAAGCCGCGCCCAGCCCCGTGATCTCGTGGCAGGCGACGCAGTTGCCGATGGACCGGCTCGAAAACGCCTTGACGCCCTCTTCGGCGTTGCCAGGTGTCCCGGACAGCGACGCTTCGATGGCGCCGGCATCGGTGTAGACCACATCGGCCGGTGCCACGGGCTCCGCCGCGAACGCGCCGGATGCCACGAGCGTTGCCGCCAGTGTCAATGTTGAAAGCCTCATGTTCCCTCCCTTAGCTACCAGGTCTTCTGGCTGAGTTAGCTTTGTATACCGTAGTCCACGCGCGGGGTTCCTTGCAACAACAAATTCATAAAAACGAATTTGCTTATCTGAAAACTCCGCGCAGCCCTTTCCGGGCCGTTGCGGGCAGATCGCGCGCCCTGCCCCGCGCAGCTTCCGCGACTATTGCGAAAGCTGTCGTGCCAGGTATTTCTGGAAGGGCTCGTCGGTCTCGTATCCCTTCTCGACAACCCAGCGTAACATCGCAAGAGTAGTACCTTTCTTGAAGGCGCCGGGCATGACGGCAACCGCAGCCTGCGGGGCGGCGACGCCCTCTGGCACCTCTTCGGGGAAGAACATCAGCGTGGGGGTGAACATCAGCCCCCATTTGCGCGCCATCTCCTTTTCCGGCAGCACCGCGCCATCGAAATCGGTGACCTCGACATCGCCGAACATGTTCATCTGGATCACGAAGTAATTCTCGCGGATGAACGAATCGATCTCCGAATCGGGAAAGACCTCCTCGTGCATCTGCTTGCAGTAGATGCAGCCCCGCTGTTCGAAGATGATCGCCAGACGCTTGCCTTCGGCATTGGCCTCGGCCAGGTCCTCGCGCAGGTCCTTGAACGTGTCGCGCATCCAGGCGGCCTTGTGCAGCCCGTCATCACCCAGTTCCGCCGCCGCCACCGGCATGATGGCCAGCGCCAGAGCCGTGGACGCCACGGCCAGGGTTGTTCTCAGTCCTCTCATTCCATCCTCCCTCGATTTGCGCCCTACCCGAGCGACATGAACCCCGGAAACCAGCGGATCATCGCATCCGCGATCAGATTGACCGCATTGGTGGCGATCAGGATCGCAAAGACGATCAGCATGACACCCATGATCTTTTCCACATGGCCCAGATAGCGGCGATTGCGCTGCATCCAGCCCAGGAACGGTTTGGCGAAAAGCGCGGCCACCACGAAAGGGGCCGTCATCGCAAGGCCATAGACCAGCAACAGGCTGCCGCCCTGCCAGATGTCGCCCATGCCGCTGGCCACCATCAGGATCGCCGCCAGCGCGGGGCCCACACAGGGCGTCCAGCCAAAGCCGAAGGCCAGCCCCATGACATAGGCGCCGATCACCGTCGTAGGCTCTGCCTTGCTTTCCAGCCGCGCCTCCCGGTACAGCAGCCCGATCCGCAGAATGCCCAGGAAATGCAGGCCGAACAGCAAAAGGATCGCGGCGGCCACATAGGACAGCGGCTGCCGCCATTGCGCGAAGGTCTGGCCCAGCGCCGTGGCCCCCATGCCCAGCATCACGAATATGGTGCTGACACCCAGGGCGAAAAACACCGCCGAGATCACCAGCCGCTTCTGCGCGCCGGGTACGATGGCCCCGTCATCGCGCAGCTCGGACATGGAAATGCCCGCCATGTAGCATAAATAGAATGGAACCATCGGCAGAATACAGGGCGTAAAGAAAGACAGCAGCCCCGCCAGCGCGGCCCCTGCATAGGAGATGTCCAGCATATGCGGGACTCCTTGAATTATTCACATATTCAGATTATCTTTTGTATACGGTTGTCGTCAATTTTTTCATACGTCAACATATATTCGTCAGCCATCCGTCATGAACAGGGTTGTTCCATGCGTCTTCTCAAGGCCATACGCCGTCCCCTTGCAGCGGTTACCCTTTTTGTCGTGGCCCTGTTGCTGACACCGCAGGCGGCACGCGCCGCAGAACTGGTCATGATCGACTGCGAAGGCTGCGGCTACTGCATCGCGTGGAAAAAGCAGATCGGCCCGGCCTATCCCAACACCGACCTTGGCCGCTTCGCCCCCCTGCGGGTGGTCAATATCCGCGAAGGCGCGCCCGAAGGAATGACCTTCGACCGCCCCGTCCTGTTCACGCCGACCTTCATCCTCGTGGACGAAGGCCGCGAACTGGACCGAATCGAGGGCTATCCCGGCGAAGATTTCTTCTGGGGCTTGCTGGAAAAGATGCTAAAGGAGAAGACGGATTTCATCGGGTCGAGCTGACATCCTTGCTTTGGCGGGGGCCCTGCGCGGCCTCGGGCTCAAGGCGCAACCGGACGATCCGGTCCGGCAGAACAGCACTACGCGTGCCTGCAAAGAACAGGTATGCACGACCGAAAGAAGGCAGGGGACAGGGCAAGTGCCGCTTCCAGTATTCACAGACAGCATCTCGGATGCCGAGATGGACCGCTTCGTCGACAATGCGACGACGGCCAGCAATTTCCTGAAAGCGCTCAGTCATGAGGGCCGCCTGCTGATCCTGTGCCACCTTGTCTCCGGCGAGAAATCCGTGACCGAACTGGAAGAGCTGCTCTCTGCCCGACAGGCCGCCGTCAGCCAGCAATTGTCCCGCTTGCGCCTCGAGGGGCTTGTGGTTCCGCGCCGCGACGGCAAGGCCATCTATTATCGTTTGGCGGATGAGCGCCCGAAACGTATACTCGAACTCGTATACGAACTGTTCTGCGTGGACGAGTCCGGCACACGCATCTGAACACAGCGGATCGGGGAGGATCAGGCGATGTTCGAAGGGATCAGCGACAGCGCCCTTGTGGCGTTGATCGGCATGGCCAGCGGTCTGCTGCTCGGCCTTGCGGCACGCCTTGGCCGCTTCTGCACCATGGGCGCAATCGAGGACTTGCTTTACGGTCAGAACGATACGCGCATGCGGATGTGGGTGCTGGCGATCGGGCTGTCGGTCATGGGCACCTTCGGCCTGATGGCGACGGGCCTGCTGGAGCCTGAGCGCTCGTTTTACCTGTCGATCCGCTGGATGCCTGTCGTGTCGATCATCGGCGGTCTGATGTTCGGATACGGCATGGCACTGGCCGGCAACTGCGGCTTCGGGTCGATCGCGCGGCTGGGCGGGGGAGACATGCGGGCCTTCGTGATCGTTCTGGTCATGGGCCTTTCAGCCTATTTCGTGATGTCGGGCCCGCTGGCACCGCTGCGCGCCATGCTGATCAACCAGCAGGATGTCGTCCCCGGCGAGATGCCGCCGGGCCTGGCGCATCTTGTGGCCGATCTGTCGGGTGGATCCGTTGCGGTCATCGGGATGGCAATCGGCGCACTGATCGTGGCCGGCACCCTGTCCTCGCGACGCTTTCTTGCGAATGGCCGCGCGATCTTCTGGTCTGCCGTGGTGGCCCTGGCAATCGTGTCGGGCTGGGCCGGCAGCTACTGGGTGGCGAGCACGGGCTATACCGACATGCCGGTCGTGTCCCACAGCTTTTCCGCCCCCGTGGGCGAAAGCCTGCTTTACGCGATGACCGGCTCGGCGCGTGCGCCCTCCTTCGCCGTGGGATCGGTGGCAGGGGTGATCTTGGGTGCCTTCATCGGCTCGCTGTTCAAGGGCCATTTCCGCTGGGAAGCCTGCGAGGATCCGCGCGAGTTGCGCCGCCAGATCACCGGTGCTGCGCTGATGGGCGTGGGCGCGGTTCTGGCGCTTGGCTGCACCATCGGGCAAGGTGTCTCGGCATTTTCGGTACTGGCCTTCTCGGCGCCCCTCACCTTTTTGGCGATCCTGGCCGGGGCGGCCTTTGGCCTGCGTCAACTGATCGAGGGTTTCCAGCCCGCAGAGTAAGCGGCGCAGCCTGCGCCGTGATCGTTCCAAGAATACGCGGTCCGGCGGTACCCGCCCTCGCGCCATGAAAAAAGGGGGCACCAGCCCCCTTTGATCCCTTGTTGATCCCAGGTGATCCGGGTCTGGTCCCTCAGACCTTTTCCTGCGTGTATTTCTTCAATTCGGCGCGGGCCACCTGGCGGCGATGCACGGCGTCGGGGCCGTCGGCCAGCCGCAGGGTGCGCACATGCGTCCATTTATGGGCCAGGGGCGTGTCCTGGCTGACGCCCTGCCCGCCGAACATCTGCACCGCCTCGTCGATGACCTTGAGGGCCACACGCGGTGCGATCACCTTGATCTGGCTGATCCACGGGGCCGCGGCGCGCTTGTCGCCCTGATCCATGTACCAGGCCGCCTTGAGGCACAGCAGGCGGGCCATCTCGATCTCCATCCGGCATTCGGCGATGATGTCGAAATTCGCCCCGAGCTGTGCCAGTTTCTTGCCGAAGGCCTCACGCGCCAGCGACCGCTTGCACATCAGTTCCAGCGCGGATTCGGCCTGCCCGATGGCACGCATGCAGTGATGGATGCGGCCCGGCCCAAGGCGGCCCTGGCTGATCTCGAAGCCGCGCCCCTCGCCCAGCAGCAGGTTTTCGGCCGGCACGCGCACATCGGTGAAACGGATATGCATATGCCCGTGCGGCGCATCGTCATTGCCGTAGACTTCCATCGGGCGCAGCACCTCGATGCCCTTGGTGGCGGCGGGCACCACGATCATGGAATGGCGTGCATGCTTGGCCGCATCGTCGCCGCCGGTCTTGACCATGACGATATAGACCTTGCAGCGCGGATCGCCCGCACCCGAGGCCCACCATTTCTGACCGTTCAGCACATAGTCATCACCATCGCGAACGCAGGACATCGACACATTCGTGGCGTCCGAACTGGCGACATCGGGTTCGGTCATCAGATAGGCCGACCGGATCTGCCCTTCCAGCAGCGGGGCCAGCCACTGCTTCTTCATGGCGGGGGTGCCGTAACGCTCGAACACTTCCATGTTGCCGGTATCGGGGGCCGAGCAGTTGAAGACCTCGGCGCCAAGAGGCGTCTTTCCCATCTCTTCGGCAAAATAGGCATATTCCACCGTGCTCAGGCCAAAGCCCTTCTCGCTGTCGGTCAGCCAGAAGTTCCACAGACCTTCGGCCTTGGCCTTGGCCTTCAGCCCTTCCAGGATCTCGGTCTGGCGCGCGGTAAACTGCCAGCGATCTTCCTTGGCGATCTCGGCGTGATACTCGTCCTCCAGCGGCATAACCTCATCGCGGATCATGGCGGCCACACGGTCCAGCAGGCGCCGATTCTCGGCGCGCATCCCGAAGTTCATATCCATGCCTATTTCCTCCCTGCGAAAATCAATTCCACGCAGATAACATCACGTCCTTTGCTGGATGGAAAGCCGGGAAACGTGCAAAAGACGCCGCGTCGCAGGGGCGGCGGCACATTGAACCGTATCTTAAGAGGAGGCCATCAGCCTGATTGGTGCGGTCGAGAAGACTCGAACTTCCACGGGAGTTACCCCACAGCGACCTCAACGCTGCGCGTCTACCATTCCGCCACGACCGCACGTGATCAGGTGACGAGGGGCCGTATAGACAAAGCCCGCCCCCTTGTGAAGAGCAGAAATGCAGCAGGGGCCTGCATGGCCCCTGCCCCCTTGTTTCGCACCTTGCGGATGGATCAATCCAGCTTGAAGGCCGGCAATGCGGCCTTCTGGGCCTGCGGCGAGGGGGCGCCGCCCAGGCTTGCCGATGCAGCGCGCAGAAGTTCCATCCGTTCGGGCTGTCCGGGCGCAAAGACGGGCGACGCCCCCTGTGCCACGGCATCGACCGCCACGGCGTACCAGTCCTGCGCCCCCTCGTCCGAGCGGTTGACGCCAAAGCCCTGCGACAGGTGATGCCCGACCAGTTCCGCATAGGGTGTCTGACCGATGCCCACCAGCAGCAGGGCAGAGCCAAGCGCAACCTCCATCCGGTCACGACGATATCCGGTGTAGAGGCAGATCTCGGCCGTCGCCTGCAACTGTTCGACCGTCATTGCGGCCCCCAGAACGAAGGTCTGCACCTCGGCCCGCACGGTGGCGCTGTCGGCGCTGTCCAGCATCGCCACGAAGGGCGCAAGGACCGGGCCGAAGGCGTCGCATTGCTGGTCGACCTGCGCCTGGGTCAGCCCTTGGACCTTGGCCACCATCTCTTCGCCCTTGCCGATGGCATAAGTGCGGGTGAGGCAGAACTGTTCGCTCAGCGCAAGGTCGGGATCGGTCATCGAGGCCAGCGTCACGAAGCCGCCGTTCGAATTGGTCAGCAGGCTGACCTTGCTGCAGTGGCTGGCCAGGGAAGGCGCCTGCGCCGGTGCCTGCGCCGCGCCGAAGATCGGCAGCGCCGAAAGGCCGCTGGCCGCAGGCGCAGGGGCGGCCGCCATCACCGTGGCCGGGGCCTGCGGTGCGGCGGGTGCGGCGGGCGTCGTCGGCTGCGGCGCGGCGGCCATCACGCCCCCTGCGCCCCCCGCATCGCCCGACATCTGGCAGGCCCCCTGGCGGCAGGTGAACATCGCCGGCACCGCGTTGAAGGCCAGGAAATCGTTGCGCGCATATCCCTGCGGGGTCGAGGCAAAGACCATCACCGAACAGCTGCTGGCCCCGCACCAGAAGGAACTGCCCGTGACCGATGTGTCGATCAGGTAATCGGTGCGCCCGTCCCCGTTCAGATCCGCCAACTGGATGAAACCCGATCGCTGCATCAGCTGTTCGGCGGTGGGTTCTGAACTTGCCGCGATCTCGTCGACGGCGGCAGACACCTCGGGCGGCATGCCGCCATAGCTGGCGCTGCGGGGGCCCGCGCCCCCGCCCATCGCCTCGTTGCGCCAGATGACAAGCAGGCCCTTCACGCCCTGCGGGTTTGTATTCATCTCGCGCATCACCTGCGGCCCGCCGATCTGCGCGCGGCTATAGGACGAGATCAGGAAATCACGCTCGTATGGCGTCAATTCACCTGTCGCCGGAAAGCCCAGATGCGCCTGGTATTGCGCGGCTGCGGCGCGCGACCGTTGTCCCATTACCCCATCGGCGGTGCCTGCGGGAAAGCCGAAATAGTTCAACGAGGTCTGCACCTGACGGTTCTGTTCGCGCGTGGCGGAACTCATGGTGCTGCGCGGCTGGCTGCTGCGCGTGGTCGTGCGCTGGCGATTCTTGTTCGCCTCGTTCACGATGACGCCGCCCAGGATGCCGCCGACGATGGCAGCCCCCAGGTTGTCGGCTGCGGATTGCGTGGCCGTGACAGAAAAACAGAGCGCGGCAACAAGACCGGCCTTCATGCGATAACTCGTCATTTCAAAAATTCCCCCTGATGCTAAAATAATGTCAAAAGGGTACCTCAGGACGTGCGTTTCCCAAAGATGATATGCACCCGATGCATACCATAAAGGGTAAAAGGCGATCTAAAGAGCAGGAAATTCTCTAAATGGTAGAATGGATCACCACCCCGGGTTTCACGGATTACCGCGAAGCCGAACAGCAGATGGAACGGCGCGCCGCCGCCATCGCGGCTGGCACCGCGCCCGAGTCGATCTGGCTGCTGGAACATGCGCCGCTTTACACGGCGGGGACCAGCGCGCGGATCGAGGATCTGACCGACCCGGATCGCTTTCCGGTCCATCCCAGCAAGCGCGGCGGACAATACACCTATCACGGCCCCGGTCAGCGGGTCATCTACGTGATGCTGGACGTGGGCCGGCGCGGTCATGACGTGCGCCGTTTCGTGCAGCAACTCGAGGCCTGGGTGATCGAGACACTGGCCGCTTTCGGCGTCGAGGGGCATATCCGCGAGGGGCGCGTGGGCGTCTGGGTGGAACGCCCCGACAAGCCGCGCGGCCCGGCTGGCGCCTTGGCCGAGGACAAGATCGCGGCCATCGGCATCCGCCTGCGCAAATGGATCAGCTTCCACGGGATATCGATCAACCTTGACCCGGAACTGGAGCATTTTTCCGGCATCGTGCCCTGCGGGATCACGCAGCATGGCGTCACCAGCCTGCGGGATCTGGGGCATGACGTGAGCATGGCCGAACTGGACGCAGCGCTCCAAAAGAGCTTCGGGACAATCTTCGGCGAATAGTCGCAGATGTCCCGCAAAGTTGAAATGACTGTTGCGTGCGTTAATTGTAGGCGTATCACTGGTGGCCGGAAAGACTCGACCACACACCAAACCCAAGAGGTCCGACGATGAAATTCCTGATTACCGCTTCTGCCGCCCTGATGGTTCTGTCCGCACCTGCCTTTGCCGCAGGCGACGCTGCCAAGGGCGAGCGCGAGTTCAACAAGTGCAAGGCATGCCACATGATCCAGGCAGCCGACGGCACTGACATCGTGAAAGGCGGCAAGACCGGCCCGAACCTTTACGGCGTGATCGGCCGCGCCGCCGCCTCACAGGAAGGCTTCCGCTACGGCCCCAGCATTACAGCCGCTGGCGAAGCAGGCCTGGTCTGGGACGAAGAGAACCTGGCCACCTATGTGCAGGACCCCAAGGCATTCCTCGTGGAATTCACCGGCGACGCCAAGGCGCGCTCGGCCATGAGCTTCAAGCTGGCCAAGGGCGCCGAGGATGTGGCCGCCTATCTGGCATCGGTCGCCCCTGCGACCAACTGATCCGCATCGCGCGGACAGCCCGCGACACATTGTCAGGAAAGCCCGGCGCCACGCCGGGCTTTTTTGTTTTTTGTCAACAGCTTGCAACAAGTGTCGCGTCAGGCTGACAGTGCGGCAGGTGCGACAATATACATTGATTCAGATCAAATTCGCGGATTGCCGTTGACGCCAAGCCATTCTAAACAGGTCGAGAACGCCGCGCGGGGAGTCTTCTCCGCGCCAATACACCACTACAGGAGGCAACCGCATGGCCGACGCAGCCATTCACAGCCACGGACACGAGGACCAGCGCGGGTTCTTCACCCGTTGGTTCATGTCCACGAACCACAAGGATATCGGCATCCTTTACCTGATCACATCGGCTCTGGTCGGTCTGATCTCGGTCACCTTCACCATCTACATGCGGATGGAACTGATGGAGCCGGGTGTCCAGTACATGTGCCTTGAAGGCGCACGGTTCATTGCCTCTTCGGCAGAATGCACGCCCAACGGCCACCTCTGGAACGTGATGATCACCTATCACGGCGTCCTGATGATGTTCTTCGTCGTGATTCCCGCCCTCTTCGGCGGTTTCGGCAACTATTTCATGCCGCTGCAGATCGGTGCGCCGGACATGGCGTTCCCGCGCATGAACAACCTGTCCTTCTGGATGTATGTGGCCGGTACGGCACTTGGCGTCGCCTCGCTGCTGGCGCCGGGCGGCAACGACCAACTGGGTTCGGGCGTGGGCTGGGTGCTTTACCCGCCGCTGTCCACCAACGAAGGCGGCTTCTCGATGGATCTGGCGATCTTCGCTGTCCACGTGTCGGGCGCCTCGTCGATCCTTGGTGCGATCAACATGATCACCACCTTCCTGAACATGCGTGCCCCCGGCATGACCCTGTTCAAGGTGCCGCTGTTCGCCTGGTCGATCTTCGTGACATCCTGGCTGATCCTGCTGTCGCTGCCGGTTCTGGCAGGCGCCATCACGATGCTGCTGACCGACCGCAACTTCGGCACGACCTTCTTCGATCCCGCAGGCGGTGGTGACCCGATTCTCTATCAGCACATCCTGTGGTTCTTCGGCCACCCCGAGGTCTACATCATCATCCTGCCGGGATTCGGCATCATCAGCCACGTGATCGCCACCTTCTCGCGCAAGCCGGTGTTCGGTTACCTGCCGATGGTCTGGGCGATCATCGCGATCGGCGCGCTGGGCTTCGTCGTCTGGGCGCACCACATGTACACCGTGGGCATGTCGCTGACGCAGCAGTCCTACTTCATGATGGCCACCATGGTCATCGCGGTTCCCACCGGCGTGAAGGTGTTCAGCTGGATCGCCACGATGTGGGGCGGTTCGGTCAGCTTCGAAACCCCGATGCTCTGGGCTTTCGGCTTCCTGTTCCTGTTCACCGTTGGCGGCGTGACCGGCGTCGTTCTCAGCCAGGCCGGCGTGGATCGTGCCTACCATGACACCTACTATGTCGTGGCGCACTTCCACTACGTGATGTCGCTGGGTGCGGTCTTTGCGATCTTCGCCGGGGTATACTTCTACTTCGGCAAGATGACGGGCCGTCACTATCCCGAATGGGCCGGCAAGCTGCACTTCTGGATGATGTTCCTGGGTTCGAACCTGACCTTCTTCCCGCAGCACTTCCTTGGCCGTCAGGGCATGCCCCGCCGCTACATCGACTATCCCGAGGCATTCGCCGTCTGGAACTACTGGTCGTCGATCGGCGCGTTCATCTCCTTCGCATCGTTCCTGTTCTTCTTCGGCATTATCTTCTACTCGCTGTTCCGTGGCGCGCGCGTCACCCAGAACAACTATTGGAACGAATATGCCGACACGCTGGAATGGACCCTGCCCAGCCCGCCGCCCGAGCACACGTTCGAGCAGCTTCCCAAGCGCGAAGACTGGGACAAGGGCCACGCCCACTAAGGCACGGCACGACACGCATGACGAAGGGCTCCCGACTGGGGGCCCTTTTTCCTTGTTGCGCCACAAGGTCAGACAGGCCCAAGCGCGACATCGCGTACCGCGCACCGGGGCTTTACCCCCGGCGGTTTCGCGTTACCTTTGTGCCAACAGAAGCTTAGAACGCCCGGACATGCCCTATACCTGGACCGACCCCCAAGACAGCCACCGCACCCTGACACTCTGGCCACACAGATCCCTGCCCCGGCGCGGGATGGCCGCGTTCATTCTGGCGACCTTCGTCATGATCCTGATGCCGCTCTTTGCCGTGATCGGCACAGCCGTGCTCTGGGGGTTGCTGCCCTTTCTGATGGCGGCGATCGGGGCAGTCTGGTGGGGATTGGAGCGCAGCTATCGCGACGGCAATATCCTTGAGGAATTGACGCTGGATCCGGGCCATATCTACCTGACCCGGATCAACCCCAAGGGCGACCGGCAGGAATGGGATTGCAATTGCTACTGGGCGCGCGCCGAACTGCATCCACAGGGTGGGCCGGTGCCGAATTACGTGACCCTGACGGGAAACGGCCGCACGGTCGAAATCGGTGCCTTCCTGTCCGAGGACGAACGCAAGGACCTGTTCAATGAACTGTGCGAGGCATTGCGCCTCTACAAGTCAGAGGCGCCGGCCTGACGGGCCTCAGCTCAGCCGTGTCTTGATCATCGGGCCGACGGCCCCGAAATCCATCTGGCCGGTATACTTGCCCTTAAGCTCGCCCATGACCTTTCCCATGTCGCGGATCGAGGTGGCACCGGTCGCGGCAATCGCGTCCGATACGGCTTCCTCGATCTCGGCCGCGGTCAGCTGCCGAGGCAGGAACTCTTCGATCACGGCAATCTCGGCCCGCTCGCGCTCGGCCAGATCGACACGCCCGCCTTCTTCATAGGCGCGCACGCTTTCCATGCGCTGCTTGGACATCTTGCCCAGGATCGCCAGAACCTCGGCATCGCCGACGCCGGTGGAATCGGTATCACCCCGCGCCGCGATATCACGGTCCTTGATGGCGGCATTGATCAGTCGCAGCGTGGACAGACGGTCAGCCGCCTTGTCCTTCATGGCTTGTTTGAGGGCCGCGTTGACCCTGTCGCGCATATCCATTCTGCTCATCCCCGGCATTGTCACAGACGAGACACATAGTATGTCCCGATCAGAGGGGCAACAGCCATGCCCTTTTGCACTGTCCTGTTTTCCTGCAGGCGGCGGATGACTTTGCGGCAGGCCGGGCTTGACCATCACGGGTGCTGCCCGTAAACCTCCGCCAATTTGCCCGTGCCCAGCACGGGCGGTGCGGACGGGGCCACGGCCCTGCACCCGGTGCCGCCCGATACCGCGCGCATGGTGCAACCGCTGCCCATAGCCGTTTAGCCGAACCGGAGACACCCAGATGCCCCAGACCAACGCCCCCCGCCCCACGGCCTGCCTTGCGCTTGCAGACGGGACGCTGTTCTACGGCCGCGGCTTCGGCGCCACGGGCGAGACGCAAGCGGAACTGTGCTTCAACACCGCGATGACCGGCTACCAGGAAATCATGACCGATCCGTCCTACGCGGGCCAGGTGGTGACCTTCACATTCCCTCATGTCGGCAATGTCGGCGTGAACCCCGACGATGACGAAACCGCCGATCCGGTGGCCGCCGGCATGGTCGTGAAATGGGATCCGACAGAGCCCAGCAACTGGCGCGCCGCCGAACATCTGACGACATGGCTGGAAAAGCGCGGCCGCATCGCGATCGGTGGCGTGGATACCCGCCGCCTGACCCGCGCGATCCGGCAGCAGGGCGCGCCGCATGTGGCGCTGGCCCATAACCCCGATGGCGTCTTCGACATCGAGGCGCTGGTCGCGCGCGCGCGCGCCTTTCCCGGCCTCAAGGGGCTGGATCTTGCCAAGGACGTGACCTGCGCCCAGTCCTATCGCTGGGACGAGATGCGCTGGGCCTGGCCTGAAGGCTACGCCCGCCTTGCGGACCCGAAATTCAAGGTCGTGGCCGTGGATTACGGCGCCAAGCGCAACATCCTGCGGTGCCTGGCTTCGGTCGGCTGCGATGTGACCGTGCTGCCCGCCACCGCGACCGCGGAAGAGGTCATGGCCCATGATCCCGACGGCGTGTTCCTGTCCAATGGTCCGGGCGATCCGGCCGCGACCGGGGCCTATGCCGTACCGATGATCCAGGGCGTTCTGAAGCATGACGTGCCGGTCTTCGGCATTTGCCTGGGTCATCAGATGCTGGCACTGGCCCTGGGGGCAGAGACCATCAAGATGAACCACGGCCATCACGGCGCGAACCACCCGGTCAAGGACCTTGAGACCGGCAAGGTGGAAATCACCTCGATGAACCACGGTTTCGCGGTGGACAGCCAGACCCTGCCCAAGGGCGTGCTGGAAACACATGTCTCGCTTTTCGACGGATCGAACTGCGGGATCCGCATGGCCGACCGTCCGGTCTTTTCGGTGCAATACCACCCCGAGGCCAGCCCCGGACCGCAGGACAGCTTCTACCTGTTCGAACGTTTTGCGGCCCATATGGCGGAACGTGCGGAAAACAGCGTCGCTTAATCACCTGTTAAGTCAGCATTAACCAATAGTTGCGATCCTTTACCCAGAAACACGGGCCATCGGTGCCCGTGAAAAGCTTGGCTTTGGGGAAAGCGCATGTTGTTCTGGACCAGCGGGGGAACGCCACCCACGGCACAGGGGCCTGTGCCGCGCGACGAAATGCTGCGCACGGTCACCAGACCTGCCGGCGCATCCGGCGCGCCGCGCACCCGCGTGCGGCCAGACCTTGCCCGTTATCTTGTCGACCGCAAACTGGTCAGCGTGGGGCAGATGCTTGGCGTCAGGGCGCAGATGCGCCGCGACTGCAGCAGCCTGTCCACCATCGCCCTGAACGAGGGCTGGCTGACGGCCGATGACCTGCTGCGCGCGCGCGCCGATTGCTTCAGCCTCAGGATTGTCGACCTTGCGGAACAACCGCCAGACCCGGCGCTGGCCCGCGCGCTTGATCCGGCGACCTGCCTGCGCCTGGGCCTGATGCCATGGCGCGAGACCGAGGATGGCACGCTGCTGATCGCGACCGCCCGCCCCGAGGATTTCGCCGATCAGGCGCCCGAACTGCCGGCCCCGTTTCACCGTGCCCGTCCGGTTCTGGTCGATCCCGCCGATCTCGAGGGGGCAATCGCGCGCCAATGGCGGGACGAGATGGCGCAAGCCGCCCTGACACGCGTGCCCGCCCATGAAAGCTGTCGCGGCTGGGCGGCGCCCTCGATCTGGCGCAAACTGGCGCTGGCAGGCGGCGCGCTGACCCTGCTGGCGCTGGTCTTGGCCTATCCGGTCGCGGTCTTCGCGGTGCTGGCGGGCTGGGCGGTGGCGACGCTGGGGGTGGCAGCCTTGCACCGGGGCGCGGCCGTCATGGCGTTTCTGACCGCCCGCTCCCCCGTACAGGCGGCGCAGGATCACCCCGCGCTGCCCGGTCCCGCGATGCAGGCCCGGTCGCTCACGCCGTTCCGCCGCCCGGTCGTCTCGATCCTCGTGCCGCTCTACCGCGAGCCCGAAGTCGCGGACATCCTGATCCAGCGGCTGGAAAAGCTGCGCTATCCAAGGGCCTTGCTGGATGTTCTTCTGATCCTCGAGGAAGATGACACCGTGACATCCTCGGCTTTGGCGCGGGTCACGCTGCCGCCCTGGATGCGCGTCATCCCGGTGCCGGACGGGCGCCCCCGCACGAAACCGCGCGCGATGAATTACGCACTGGATTTCGCGCGCGGTCAGATCATCGGGATCTACGACGCAGAAGATGCGCCCGATCCCGACCAGATCGACCAGGTCGTCGCCCGCTTTGCGACGGCCCCCCCCGATCTGGTCTGTCTGCAGGGGGTGCTTGATTACTACAACCCGCGCCAGAACTGGCTGGCGCGCTGCTTTACCATCGAATACGCGGCCTGGTTCCGGGTGATGATGCCGGGGATGCAGCGTCTGGGTTTTGCGATCCCGCTGGGGGGCACGACCCTGTTTTTTCGGCGCGACGCGCTGCAGGCCCTGGGCGGCTGGGACGCCCATAACGTGACCGAGGACGCGGATCTGGGGTTTCGGCTGGCCCGGCACGGTTTTCGCACCGAAATGATCGCCACCAGCACGGGCGAAGAGGCGAATTGCCACCCCCTGCCCTGGGTCAAGCAACGTTCGCGCTGGCTCAAGGGTTACATGGTCACCTATCTGGTGCATATGCGCGCGCCGCTGCTGTTGCTACGGCAACTGGGGCCCTGGCGATTCCTGGGATACCAGACCCATTTCATCACGGCGCTATCGCAATTCCTGCTGGCGCCGGTACTGTGGTCTTTCTGGCTTGTGCTGATGGGACTGCCGCATCCGCTGGACGGGCTGATCCCCGAGGGGCCGCTGATCGCGATGGCGCGGCTTTTCCTGCTGGTCGAGATCCTGACCATCGCAACCGGGCTTCTGGCGGTGTCAGGTCCGGCGCATCGGCACCTGCTGTTCTGGGTGCCGACGCTGCATTTCTATTTTCCGCTGGGGGTGCTGGCGGTCTACAAGGCGCTCTACGAGCTGATCTTCGCGCCCTTTTTCTGGGACAAGACCGCGCACGGCCATTCCCTGCTGAGCCGTCCCCGGCACGGCCTGCTGGCGCGGGCCTTCACTCGACGCTCTTGAGGGTCCCGCTGTCCAGCTTGAGCCGCGTGACGAACGCCTTGGAGATGTGATCCCTCAGCGCCTGGTAGGCGGCCATTTCATCGCGGTTCTCGATCGCGGTCACGATGGCGCTGTGTTCGGCCAGGGCCACTTCGCCGCGCCCCTCCGCCGCAAGCGAGGTGGTGGCCATCAGGGCCATCGACCGATGCACAAGATCAAGCTGCTGCACAAGGTAGCGGTTATGCGAGGCAAGGTGGATCTGTTTGTGAAACCGCCGGTTCGCGCGGGCCAGCCCCTTGGGATTGCCCAGAAGCGCCTGATCGGCCTCGACCATGTCGCGCAGCACCCGCGCCTCTTCGGCAGTGGCGTGACGGGCGGCAAGGCGCGCGGCCAGCCCCTCCAGTTCGGCGCGCACCACGTAAAGCTCGCTCAGCTGGTTGTGATCCAGTGAGGCCACGATCAGGCTGCGCCCGTCCCGCGTCAGCAGGGACTGCGTCTCCAGACGCTGCAAGGCTTCGCGGATGGGGGTGCGCGAGACGCCGAAGCGTTCGGCCAGTTCGCTTTCCACCAGACGGTCGCCGGGGCGGTAGATACCGGTGTCGATCGCTTCCAGGATCAGGGTATAGGCGTCTTTCTGCACCGGTTTGAGGTCCTTCATCGGTGGCGTCTCCTTGTTCATCGCGTCAGACTATCGCCGCCCCGCCCCATCAGGCAAGGCGCAACTGTTGCAGCCGCCCCGACTGCGCGATAGCGTCGCGCCATGGCAAAGCAGCATTTCACCCATGTGACCGGCTGGGTCTTCGACCTGGACAACACGCTCTACCCACCGCAGGCGCGCCTTTTCGACCAGATCGAGGTGCGCATGACCCAATTCGTGATGGATGCGCTGGGGGTGGACCGCGCCCGCGCCAACCATCTGCGCCGCCACTACTGGCACACCTATGGCACCACGCTGGCCGGGTTGATGCGCGAACATGACGTGGATCCGGGGCCATACCTGACCCATGTGCATGACATCTCGCTGGATCATCTCGAGGTGGATCACGATCTGGCCGCCCATATCCGCGCCCTGCCGGGTCGCAAGATCGTCTATACCAACGGCTGTGGGCCCTATGCGGAACGGGTGATCGCCGCGCGCGGCCTGTCGGGCCTGTTCGATGCGGTCTATGGCGTGGAACATGCCGGTTTCCTGCCCAAGCCCGAGGCGCAGGCCTTCCAGACCGTGTTCGCCGCCGACGGGCTGGACCCAAGGCAGGCCGCGATGTTCGAGGATGATCCGCGCAACCTGGCCGCCCCCCATGCCATGGGCATGCGCACCGTCCACGTGGCACCCGACCCGCATGAAGGCGATCACATCCACCATCATACCGACGATCTGACCGGTTTTCTGGCCCGGCTGATCTGAGGCCTGCGGCACCTCGCCGCGCTGCGGCAATACGCACCTTTGATCCCGCCGCCGCATTCCTATTTGAACAGGCGCGACCCGCGCGCCTATTCCGCAATGCCCAGAGACAGGACCCCATACATGAGCAAGATCGACCCCACCCTTGTTGCCGATGCCGACATCATCGTGGCGCAGGACACCCATGCCCAGAAGGAAGAGGGCACGAAAAGCCCCGACACCCTCATCCTGGTCATCACGCTTTTCGGTGCCATCCTGTGGGGTCTGTCCGTCGCGGCCTTCGGCATTCCGGGTCTTTACATCCCGGCCCTGGCGGCCGTGCCCGTGATCTGGACGATGTTGATCCTGATCACGCGGGGATGACGGAATGCCGCTTGGACCTTCGCGCCGACCCTTCTAGATAGGAGGGCAGGAGGCCAGATCATGCGGCAATTCGATTACGATATCCTGGTATCCGGCGGCGGTGTCGCCGGGCTTGCCGCTGCGGCGGTCTTTGGCAGCGCGGGTTTTTCCGTGCTCTGCGTCGATCCCGCGCCGCCCATCACCGCACGTGATGCGGAAGGGGCGGATCTGCGCACGACCGCCTTCCTGCAACCCGCGCAGGCCTTGCTGGATCGTGCAGGCCTCTGGACGCGGCTTGCGCCCCATGCGACCGACCTGCAGATCATGCGGATCGTGGACGCGGGCGGCCCCGAACCCGAACCGCGCCTGACCCGCGATTTCAACGCCACGGATATTTCCGACAAGCCCTTTGGCTGGAACCTGCCGAACTGGCTGCTGCGCCGCGAAATGGTGGCGCGCCTGGCCGAACTGCCCGGTGTCACCTTCCGCCCCGGCATCGGTGTCGCATCGGTCTTTACCCGCCAGGCAGAGGCCCGCGTGGGGCTGAGCGATGGAACAAGCGTCAGGGTGCGTCTTGTCATCGCGGCCGACGGGCGCCATTCGCCCGTGCGCGAAGCCGTCGGCGTGCCGGTCAAGACCACGCGCTACGGACAAAAGGCGCTGGCCTTCGCGGTGACCCACCCGATTCCGCATGACAATATCTCGACCGAGATCCACCGCTCGGGCGGGCCGTTCACGCTGGTGCCGCTGCCTGATTTCAACGGCATGCCCTCCTCGGCCGTGGTCTGGATGGAACAGGGACCCGAGGTGCAGCGCCTGGCCGCTCTGGAACAGGAGGCCTTCGAGGCCGAGATGAACACCCGCTCGTGCTATCTTTATGGGCCGCTGACGCTTGCCTCGCGCCGCACGGTCTGGCCGATCATCAGCCAGGTTGCGGAACGCATGTATGGCGAACGCGTGGCCCTTGTGGCCGAGGCCGCCCATGTGGTGCCGCCCATCGGGGCACAGGGCCTGAACATGAGCCTGGGCGACATGCGCGTTCTGCTGGACCTGGCCGAGGCCGCCCCCGACCGCCTGGGCGATGCAACCATGCTCGAGACATTTCACAAGCGCCGCCACACCGAGGTGCGCGCCCGCGTTGCCGGGATCGACCTGTTGAACCGCGCCTCGATGATGGCCTCGCAACCCCTGCGCGACCTGCGCGCCACGGGGCTGAACGCGATCTATTCGCTGGCACCGGTACGCCGCACGATGATGCAGATGGGTCTTGGCGCCAAAAGTTGACCCTGACGCCGACCGCCCCGTCGGATGCCTCCGGCGGGGATATTTTCAGCAAGAAGAAACCGGCCGCCTACAGAACCTTGTCGATCACAGCCTTCAGGCGCGCCAGCGTGGCGGGCACATCGTAAAGCTTGTCCAGCCCGAACAACCCGAGGCGGAAGGTGCGGAAGCCTGCAGGCTCGTCGCATTGCAGGGGCACACCCGCCGCTATCTGCATGCCCAAAGCCGCGAATTTCTTGCCGTTCTGGATATCGGGATCGTCGGTATAGCTGACGACGACGCCCGGCGCACCAAACCCGTCGGCAGCGACAGAGACCACGCCCTTGTCGGCCAGCATCTTGCGCACGCCATTGCCCAGGTCCCATTGCGCCTGACACAGCTTCTGGAAACCATAGTCACGGGTTTCCAGCATCGTGTCGCGAAACGCGCGCAGCGCATCGGTGGGCATGGTGGCATGATAGGCATGCCCGCCCCCCTCATAGGTCTGCATGATCGTGTACCATTTCTTGAGGTCCACCGCGAAACTGTCGCTGGCCGTATGCTCCAACCGGTCGATGGCGCGCTGCGACAGCATCACGAGACCCGCGGACGGTGACGCGGACCAGCCCTTTTGCGGGGCCGAGATCAGGAGATCGACGCCGGTCGCCTTCATGTCGACCCAGGCACAACCGCTGGCGATGCAATCTAGCACCATCAGCGCGCCCACCTCATGGGCCGCCGCCGCCAGCGCGGTGATATAGTCATCCGGCAGGATCAGCCCTGCGGATGTTTCCACATGGGGGGCAAAGACCACATCGGGCTTGGCCTCGCGGATGGCGGCCGTCACCTGTGCGATCGGTGCCGGGGCGAAAGGCGCGGTTTCGCCATTGCCGGTCTGGCGCGCCTTGAACACGGTTGTCTGCGCCGTAAACTGCCCCGCGTCGAAAATCTGGCTCCAACGATAGGAGAACCAGCCGTTGCGCACCACCAGCGCATGGGCGTCATGGGCGAACTGGCGCGCCACGGCCTCCATCGCGTAGGTCCCGCCACCGGGCACCAGCGCCACACCGTCGGCGTTGTAGACCTCTTTCAGCATGCCCGAGATGTCGCGCATCACCTGCTGGAAGCTTGCGCTCATGTGATTGAGCGAACGGTCGGTAAAGACGACCGAGAATTCCAGCAACCCGTCCGGGTCCACGGTGTTCAACAGGGCGGTCATATGTCTCTCCTCCTCGGGTTTTCCAAGGGTTAGCGCGGCGCAGCGCCAAAGGCAAAGCCCCTTTCGTCGCCGGGCTACAAAGGACCGGGGCGCCGCTCTTCCGACAGCAGCACATTTGCCTCTACATCGCCGACCCCTGGCAGGGTCATGACGCGCCGGCGCAGCACGCGCTCGAAATCGGAAATGTCCCGTGCGACCACCCGCAGGCGATAATCGTAAAGCCCCAGGATATGCTCGACCGTCTGCACCTCGGGGATGGCCGTCACGGCGCGTTCGAAATCCTCGAGGCTGACGCGTCCCTTGGTGGCCAGCTTCACCCCCAGAAAGACCGTGACGCCGAATCCCAGCTTTTCATGATCCAGCACCAGGCGACGCCCCTTGATCGCGCCCGCCTCCTGCAAGCGCTTGATGCGCCGCCATGCAGCCGGCTGCGACAGGCCCAGCCTGCGCCCCAGCGCGCCCGCGCTCAGTGTCGCATCGGCGGCAAGCGCCCGCAGGATGGCGCGGTCAGTCTCGTCCAGATCGGCCAGCAACAGCGCGCTCATACCGGCAGCACCTCATCCGACTTGATCCGCGCCACATGCATCAGGGCCTCGATATCGGCGATATGCGGGAGCGTCAGGATGCGCGTGCGGTAAAGCTGCTGATAATGCGCCATATCGCGCGCGATCACCGACAGGCGCAGGTCGACGCGGCCCAGAAAGGTCTGGATCTCAAGCACCTCGGGAATGTCCCGCGCGCTTGCCAGAAAGTCATCGAAAGCCCGCGTCACCGTCTTGTCCAGCGTGATGCGCAGACTGACCTCGACCGCATAGCCAAGCGCCTGCCAGTCGATCACCGCCTGTTGCCCCTTGAGGATGCCGCGCGCGGCCAGGCGTTCCAGCCGCCGCCAGCAGGTGGCCTGCGTCACCCCTGCCCGTTCGGCCAGTTCAGCCGTGCCCAGTTCCGGATCGGCCTGAAAATGGCGCAGGATGCGGCGGTCAGTGTCATCAAGCATGATTTATGCACCAATTTGATTTATGCGAATGATATTTCACCATTTATCCAAATACGCAAAAAAAACGAAAACACAATGAGGAAAGGATCGCTATTGTCGCGACCAGAGCAAGACTCGCCCGATCAACATGAAAGGATCTTTCCATGCGCGTTTATTATGACCGCGATTGCGACATCAACCTGATCAAGGACAAGAAAGTGGCCATCCTGGGCTACGGCAGCCAGGGCCATGCCCACGCGCTGAACCTGCGCGATTCCGGCGCCAAGAACCTTGTCGTCGCCCTGCGCGAAGGCTCCCCCTCGGCCAAGAAAGCCGAAGGCGAAGGCCTCAAGGTCATGGGCATCGCCGAAGCGGCCGCATGGGCCGACCTGATCATGTTCACCATGCCCGACGAACTGCAGGCCGCAACCTACAAGCAGTATGTGCATGACAACATCCGCGAAGGTGCAGCGATTGCCTTTGCCCACGGCCTGAACGTGCATTTCGGCCTGATCGAGCCGAAGCCCGGCGTCGACGTGATCATGATGGCCCCCAAGGGCCCCGGCCACACCGTGCGCGGCGAATACACCAAGGGCGGCGGCGTGCCCTGCCTGGTGGCGGTTCACAATGACGCATCGGGCAAGGCGCTGGAAATCGGCCTGTCCTATTGCTCGGCCATCGGTGGCGGCCGCTCCGGCATCATCGAGACCAACTTCCGCGAGGAATGCGAAACCGACCTGTTCGGCGAACAGGCCGTGCTGTGCGGTGGCCTTGTCGAACTGATCCGCATGGGCTTCGAGACCCTGGTGGAAGCCGGTTACGCGCCCGAGATGGCCTATTTCGAGTGTCTGCACGAGGTCAAGCTGATCGTCGACCTGATCTATGAAGGCGGCATCGCGAACATGAACTACTCGATCTCGAACACCGCCGAATATGGCGAATATGTCAGCGGTCCGCGCATCCTGCCCTATGACGAGACCAAGGCAAAGATGAAGGCGGTTCTGACCGACATCCAGAACGGCAAGTTCGTGCGTGACTTCATGCTGGAAAACGCCGTGGGCCAGCCGTCCTTCAAGGCGACACGCCGCCTTAACGACGAGCACCAGATCGAAAAGGTCGGCGAGCAGCTGCGCGCCATGATGCCCTGGATCTCGGCTGGCAAGATGGTCGACAAGTCCAAGAACTGATCCTCGCGCAGAGAGTCAATTTCACGGCGCAAGCCGCTGAAATCAGGGGCGTTCCGCTACGGGGCGCCCCTTTTTCATGGGGCTTGTGGACATTGCCCATCCGGCGTGGTTAGTGCCGCCTCATGGCACAACAACCCACCGCTGCGAACTGGGCCTCGATCGGGCTTCTGGGCCTTGTCTGGGGCGGCACCTTCATGGTGGTCGCCGTCGCCCTGCGCGATTACGGCCCGCTGACGGTCGCCTGCGCGCGCACCACGCTGGGGGCGCTGGCCCTGATGCTGCTGATGCGGGTGATGGGGCGGCGATGGCCGACGGGGGATCTGCGTCTTTGGGGCTATCTTGCGGCGATCGGCGTGCTGTCGACCGCGTTGCCGTTCTTCCTGCTCAGCTGGGGCCAGCAGCATGTCCCATCGGCCTTCGCGGGCATTTCGATGGCGGCGCTGCCGCTGTTCGTTCTGCCGCTGGCCCATGTCTTTGCGGATGAGCCGCTGACGCTGCGGCGCACGGCGGGGGTTGTGCTGGGGTTCATCGGCGCGGCCGTGCTGATCGGGCCGGGTGTCTTTGCCATCGGCGGCGACATGGCGGCGCTGGGGCAGTTGGCCTGCGTGGGGGCGGCGCTGTCCTATGCGGTGGCGGCGATCCTGACGCGGCGCTGCCCCCCCATCGATCCGGTGGCCCTGTCCACGATCACGCTGGTCGTGGGGGCGGTGGTGCTGATCCCCGCCATGCTGGCGGTCGAGGGCGTGCCGGGCTGGGCGGGTCAGACAAGCGGGTTGGCGATCCTGTTCCTGGGGCTGATGCCCACGGCGCTGGCGGCGCTGCTGCGGGTGCAGGTGATCCGCTCGGCGGGGCCTGTCTTCATGACGCTGGTCAATTACCAGGTGCCGCTGTGGTCCATGGCCTTTGGCGCGCTGATCCTGTCCGAGGCGCTGCCGTTGCGCTTCTTCGTGGCGCTGGGGCTGATCCTGACGGGTCTGGCGCTCAGCCAGTGGGGCGCGCTGATGCGGCTGTTCGGGCGCGACTGAGGGGCACCCTAGTACCAGCCCAGCTTGACCGTGACCTTTTCCAGCACCGCCCCATTCTGGCCGATGGCCTTCACATCGGCGCGGTAATCGTTGCCCCGCCCGCCGGAACAGGGAGGCAGATAACCATCCGACGCATATTGCCCGGTGCTGCGCGCTTTCGCGATCAGGCGGATACCGCCCTGAAACCGGTCCGTCATGCCGGGAACAGAAGGCAGGTCAGCCGAACTGCCCTTGACCGGAAAGCCGATGATCCCATGACCACCCTTGCTGGACAGCGGCGCATAACTTTTGTCGTTATATTCGACCACGACCATCGCGGTTCCTGCTGGCAGCCCCGTGATGCGCATCGGCGGGGTCGCGCCCTTGCCGCCCTGCAAACTGCAATTCTGCCCCTTGGGTATGCGCTTGCCATCCCAATGTGCCCCAAGTGCAATCTGCATCTCGGCCAGAGCAGCGCCACCAGAAAAGGCAAGAACGAGCACGGATGCGATGATTTTTCTCATGAGGCAAACCTTTCAATCATTAAACGGGTACGAACCGTCGCAGCCTAAAGGCGGAAAAACCCGCAAGGCAAGACTTGTCTGGCCTAGATCGCGGCCTTGACCTCGGCCACGATGCCTTCGACCACCTG
Source organism: Seohaeicola sp. (assembly GCF_048006315.1). Taxonomy (GTDB): domain Bacteria; phylum Pseudomonadota; class Alphaproteobacteria; order Rhodobacterales; family Rhodobacteraceae; genus Seohaeicola. The sequence goes on from NZ_CP180350.1 coordinate 743,849, forward strand.
CACCAGCAGCGCGTCATCCTCGCATTCGGCCATCACGCGTACCAAGGGTTCGGTGCCCGATTTGCGGATCAGAAGGCGTCCCTTGCCGATCAGCGCGGCCTCGGCGGCGGCGATGGCCTTTTGCACGGATGCCGCCTCAAGCGGGGCCTGGCCCTCGGCATAGCGGACATTCTGCAAAAGCTGGGGGACCTTTTCGAAGCTTCCGGTCAGGCTTGAGGCGGGTTGGCCGGTGCGCACCATCTCGGCCAGGAACTGCAGCCCCGCCATCAGCCCGTCACCCGTGGTGGCGTAATCGGTCATCACGATATGGCCCGATTGTTCGCCGCCCAGGTTGAAGCCACCCGCGCGCATCCGTTCCACCACGTAGCGGTCACCCACGCCCGTCCGTTCCAGACGCAGACCGCGCGCCTGCAGGAAACGCTCCAGTCCGAGGTTCGACATCACGGTCGCCACCAGCGCATTGCCTTTCAGACGTCCCTCATCAGCCCATCGTGCCGCCAGAAGCGCCATGATCTGATCGCCATCCGCCACATGGCCTTTCTCGTCGATCAGGATCACGCGGTCGGCGTCGCCGTCCAGGCAGATGCCCAGATCGGCCCCATGGGCCACCACGGTTTCCGCCGCCACACGCGGCTTGGTCGATCCGCAATCAAGGTTGATGTTGCGCCCGTCAGGGTTCACGCCCACGGGGATCACATCCGCGCCCAATTCCCACAAAACCTCGGGGGCAGCGCGGTAGGCGGCACCGTTGGCGCAATCGATCACCACCTTGATCCCGTCAAGACGCATCCCGGCCGGAAAGGTGGATTTCACCCGTTCGACATAGCGGAAGCGGCCATCGTCGATCCGCTTGGCGCGACCGATGTTCTGCGCCTTCGCCGGTTCGACGCCTGTCTCGATCAGATGCTCGATCTCGGCCTCGACCTCATCGGACAGCTTGAAACCGTCGGGTCCGAAGAACTTGATCCCGTTGTCCGAGGCCGGGTTGTGGCTGGCCGAGATCATCACCCCCAGATCGGCGCGCATGGATGTGGTCAGCAGGCCCACCGCCGGCGTCGGCACCGGCCCAAGCAGCAGCACGTTCATGCCTGTCGATGTCAGGCCCGCGGTCAGCGCGTTCTCGAACATGTAGCCCGACAGACGCGTGTCCTTGCCGATCACCACCCGGTGCACGGTGCTGCCGCCATCGCGGCGGAAGTAGCGGCCCACGGCGGCGCCGATCCGCAGCGCCATTTCGGCGGTCATCGGATGGATATTCGCGGTGCCGCGCACCCCGTCGGTTCCGAACAGCTTACGCATCATCACTGGTTCCTCTTGTTGCAGCCTGCCACAGTGTCAGGGCCGAGCGCGTGGCGAACACATCGTGCACCCTGAGGACTTGCACGCCTTGCGCGGCGGCGGCAAGGGCCACGGCGACCGAGCCATGCACACGGTCCGCCACCGCGGGGGCCTGCCCCAGGGTGGCGATGAATTTCTTGCGCGACGCCCCCAGCAGGATCGGACAGCCCAATGCGTGAAACAGGCCTATGCGGGCCATGAGGGCAAGGTTATGTGCTTGGGTCTTGCCGAAACCGATACCGGGATCGGCGATGATGCGGGCGCGCGGGATGCCCTGCGCCTCAAGCGCCGCGATACGGGTTTCAAGGAAGTCATAGACATCCAGCAGCACATCGTCATAGCGCGGATTGTCCTGCATGGTCTGGGGATCGCCCTGCGCATGCATCACGCAGACAGGCAGGTCTTGCGCCGCGCAATAGCCCGCGAGGTCCTGATCGAAGGTAAAGCCCGACACGTCATTGACCAGATCGGCCCCTGCGCCCACAGCCGCGCGCGCCACGGCGGTCTTGCGCGTGTCGATCGAGATGGGCAGCGCCAGGCCCGCCGCGCGCAGGGCAGCGATGACGGGCGCGGTGCGGTCGATTTCATCTGCGGGGCTGACCGCCAGCGCGCCGGGGCGGGTCGATTCGCCGCCGACGTCGATGATATCGGCCCCCTCTTCCTGCATCGCGCGGGCATGGGCCAGCGCGGCTTCGGGCGCGTTGTGCCGCCCGCCATCGGTAAAACTGTCGGGCGTGACGTTCAGGATGCCCATGATGTTGACGCGCCCCATGTCGAGACCCGCGATGGGCGGGCGCGGCGCGGTCAGCCTGTCCAGCACATCGGCGGGGGCGTCCCGCGCCGGGATCACCCGTGGTGCGGCGTTGCGTGACAGGATTTCGACTCGGTCGAACATCAGCGCCCCGCCCGCCAGCGGCAAGGCATCGTGGGGGCGTTCCGGCCCTGTCAGGACAAGGGGGCGAACATGGGTCTTCATGACAGCGTGAATGGGCGATTGCAGGCCCGTTGGCAAGCGCCCTTAAAGGTCGGGTTGATCGGCGCCCAGCGTCCGGATCGGCAGATCCGCGGTTTTTGGCGGCGTATCGCCGATCACCACGATATCTGCGGCCTGCATGTGCCGGGCGAACCACAGCACCAGCGCCAGCGCATCGCGCGGCTGCGCCGAGGGGCCATCGACGGCATCCAGCACGATCTTGGAGGGTGCCCAGACGCTGATCTGGCCCTGCCGCATGGACCAGTCCAGTTCGGTGCGCGAATTCACCACGACGCAGCGCGGATCGCGCGCGGCCAGTACCCAGGCGTTCTGTTCGATCGCCAGCAGGTCGATGCGGCGTTGCGCCAGCGGATGGTCCGCCTGCGGTGCCTCGGCATCGGGGGCGCCCACGCAGAGGATGGTGGGGCGATGCCCCGCTTCAAGCTGATCGATCCAGCCTTTCAGGTGCGGCGAGGCGATGGCCGCGTTCGACAGAAAGATCACCTCGGGATGGGGGCGGTCATCGACGGGGCGCAGGGGCTGGGTGGTGGCGGTGGCAGGCCGGGCGCGCATGATCTCGACCCCCAGCGCGCCGGGGCCGCGATCCAGTTTCTCGATCCGCACGAAGACACGCCGCGCCTGAGGCTCCAGCAGGATGCGGTCGGCAACGCGTTGCGCCAGGGTTTCCAGAAGGTTCAGACGCTCCGCGCCAAGCTCATGGGCGATGGCTTCGGTCACCTTGTCATAAGACAGGATGCGGTCGACATCATCGTCAAGATGACCCTGGGGCTCGACCTCGACCACGACGTTGAAGCAGATGCGCTGCGTCGTGCCGCGCTCGGCCTGGAAGGCGCCGATTTCGACGGTCACCACATGGTCACGCAGGGAAATACGGTCCAGCATCTCGGGGCCGGCGGTGCCCTCGGCACGTTCGGACGGATGCCCGAAGGCCCATTTGATTTCGCTGCTCATGGTCGTTCCCCCTGCCTTGCGCGCGCACAGTAGCGCGCCATGTCACGGCTGCAAGGCTTCCTGCGGCACAGCAGGGTCCGGAAACGGCGCGATCAGTTCTGCGCGGTTTCCAGCGGGTGACGATAGAAATGGTGCACGCCGATGGTGGCGGTGCGGGGGAATTTGCGCGACCAGTTCGGTCTGACGGCGGTGGTGTGATAATGGGTCGCCCCTTCGGTCAGGGCCCGAGGCGCGCCGCTGGCCATGACGCTGGCCACCTTGGCCGAGATATCGAAGGCCGCCTTTTCGTTGATCACATCCGGGATACCGTCGCAGGTATAGGTGAACTGGCACTGGTATTTGCGGCCGGTGCCCTGATGGATCACACCGCAGATCGTATCGGGATAGAGCGCGCTGTCGACCCGGTTCAGGATGACTTCGGCCACCGCGAACTGACCGCGCAGGGTTTCGCCGCGCGCCTCGAAATACAGCGCCTCTGACAGGCAGCGCATCTCGGCATCCGCCAGCTTGGGGCGCGGCAACTGGTTCAGCCAGTCGCGGCTATAGCTGAGCTGACCCGGTGCAGGGGTCGACTTTTGCAGGAAACCATCCAGCTGAGAGGCCGAAATCCTGTTCAAACCGCGACGTTCTTCCTTGAGAACGTCGTGAATGGGCGTCTCGCCCACCGCGGGAAGGGCCACGAGAGTGGCCAGCGCAATGGCAGCAAAAAGGCGCATTTTCGTCATCTCCTTGTCAGAATGTGCGGGGAGCAGACCCCATGCCATCCTGCAAAATCAGACGTGTCTGTAGCGAAAAAGTGCCGGGTCGTCCACCCAAGGACGATTCGAGGGGCAAACAGGCGGTATGCCGCTCAAAAGCGCAAGGGCGATTTTTGCATCGGACCCATGCATTTTTGGCAAATATGGTAGATGGGGCGGTGCCCCCTACCCTTTCTTGTCCTTCACTGCCAATTGCGCCGCGGCCAGTCTTGCGACGGGTACGCGGAAGGGTGAGCACGACACATAGTTGAATCCGGCATCCCTGCAGAAGGCGATTGATTCGGGGCTGCCGCCATGTTCGCCGCAGATCGACAGGACAAGGTTGGGGCTGCTGGTGCGCCCTCTCTTCGCCGCAATCTGCAACAACTCGCCCACCCCGTCCTGATCCAGCGTGTGGAACGGATCCTCGGGGAAAACGCCCTGCTGCACATAGGTCGACATGAACCGCCCCGCATCGTCGCGCGACAGCCCATAGGTCATCTGCGTCAGGTCGTTGGTCCCGAAGCTGAGGAACGAGGTATATGGCGCGATTTCGCCAGCCCTGAGGGCGGCGCGCGGCGTCTCGACCATGACCCCCAGACGATAGGTGAAACTCACGCCCGATTCGTTGCGCACGGCGGCGGCCACCGCATCCACGCGGGTCTTGACCAGCTCCACCTCGCGCTTGGCCGAAACCAGCGGGATCATGATCTCGGGGACGACCGGATCGCCGTCACGGCTGGCCAGAATCGTCGCCTCGAAAATGGCGCGGGCCTGCATGTCATAGATCTCGGGCACGGTGATGCCCAGGCGGACACCCCGCATCCCCAGCATGGGGTTGTATTCGGCCAGCGCCTCGCAACGGCGCGTCACATCGGACAACGGCAGGTCCAGCGCCTCGGCCAGTTCGCGATGGCCCGCACGGTCATGGGGCAGGAATTCGTGCAAGGGCGGATCGAACAGGCGGATGCAGACGGGCTGCCCCTGCATGATGCGGAAAAGTTCTGCAAAATCTGCGCGTTGCATCGGCAGCAGACGGTCCAGAGCGGCGCGGCGATCCTTGCTGGCATCGGCAAAGATCATCTCGCGCATCACGGTCAGGCGGTCGGCCTCGAAGAACATGTGTTCGGTCCGGCACAGGCCGATCCCCTGCGCCTTGAAGTTGCGGGCCGTCTGGGCATCGGCGGGCGTGTCGGCATTGGCCCGCACCCCGATGTCGCGCACATCGTCGGCCCATTGCATCAGGGTCTGGAAGGCATCGTCCTGCGTCGCCTCCAGCATGGCAGGTTCGCCCGCCAGAACATCACCATGAGTCCCGTCGATCGTCAGGATATCGCCCGCGCGGAATTCGCGCCCGTCCGGTGCGGTCAGGGCGTTCTTGCGCAGGTTGAACTTGATGTCGTTGGCGCCCACCACGCAGGGCAGGCCCAGGCCGCGCCCGATCACGGCGGCATGGCTGGTCATGCCGCCCCTTTCGGTCAGGACGGCGACGGCGGCATGCATGCCGCGAATATCCTCGGGGCTGGTTTCGCGGCGCACGAGGATGCAGGCCTCGCCCCTTGCGGCGCTTGCCTGGGCCTCGGCTGCGGTAAAGACCAGACGCCCGCTGGCGGCACCCGGACTGGCCGCGATGCCGCGCGCCAGACGGTCGCGCGGGGCGCTGGGGTCGATCTGGCGGTGCAGCAGTTCATTCAGCGCGCGCGGTTCGATCCTGAGCAGCGCCTCATCACGGGTGATGATCTGCTCATCGGCAAGGGCAACCGCGATCCGGACAGCGGCGCGCGCGCTGCGCTGTACCCGGACCCCGTCAAGGATATGGACACGGCCATTCTCGATGGTGAATTCGGCCTGCATCTCTTCACGCAGACGCTGGCGCATCAGTGCGGTATGCGCCTTGAGCGCTTCAAAGGCCTCAGGCGCCAACTCCTCCAGCGAGGGACCGCGGCTGTCGCGCTCCAGATAGACGGCATTGGTGCCACGTTGCAGCGCATCGCGCCCCTGGCTTTGCGACAGGTAACGCCCGGTGATCTGTTTGTGCCCGGTCTGGGAATTGACCAGTTGGATCACGCCTGATCCGCATTCCCCCTGCCCCAGCCCCAGCGCCATGGCCTGCACGACCAGCCCCAGCCCCGCATCGGCGGGCGCGCCCTTGGCCTGACGCAGCAGGCGCGCGGTTGTCCCGCTCCAGGCGCGCGCCATGGAGCGCAGCACTTCGGCCAGTTGCACGGCGGGATCCTGGGGAAAGGCCTCTTCGGTTTCGTCCTCATAGGCGCGCAGCACCTCGGCCAGACCCTCGGGGCCGTCCAGCGTCACATCGTCGAACATGTCCGGGTCCAGCCGGGCCACATGCAATGCATAGGATTGCACGAAGCGCAGATAGATGGCGGCGGCGGCCTCCTCGCCAAGCTCGGCACTGAGATCGGCATAGACCTTGTCGTTCATGCCGATGTTCAGCACCGCGCCGGGACCGCCCCAATCCGGGTCCTCGGACGAGGGGCGAACGCAGAGAAGCGGCGTGTCGCCAAACGCATCCAGCAGGCCGCGCATGTCCGGCATCTCGCCGGCCGCGATCCGCTGCACGGCGCCAAAGCTGAGCGCGACGGTCACGGGAACCGGAAGGTCCAGCCGGGCAAGGCGTTGCAGGCATTTCGCCCGCCCGCCATGGGTGGCGGTGCTGATCGGGGCGATGGGCGTGATCAGGGTAATATCAGGGTCGTTATGCTGCACTGCGGCGCCTTTCGTATTCAGATGCAGAATACGCCCGATGCGCCCCAACGCAAGCGCAGCGTTGGGGAAGTGTCAGAAAAAATTGACAGCACTGTCAATCAGCCGTCCAGCCGTGTCAGGTCGGCCACCGAGATGCAGATCGTGCGGATGCGGGACAGCAGGTTCAGGCGGTTACGCCGGATCACGGGGTTGTCTGTATTGACCTGCACGGCCTCGAAAAAGGCGTCGATGGGGGCGCGCAACCCGGCCATGGCGGTCATGGCGGCGGCGAAATCCTCCGCCTTCATCGCGGGGGTGATGGTGGATTCGGCTTGGTCAAGGGCGTCGAACAGCGCGCGTTCGGCGTCAGTGTCCGCGAATTTGATGTCCGCGCCATAGGAATATTCGACGCCATCCTTTTCTTCGGCTTGGCTAAGGATGTTGGCGGCGCGCTTGAAGCCTTGCAGCAGGTTTTCCCCGTCATCGGTCTTGAGGAAGGCAGCCAGCGCCTCGGCGCGTTTGACCAGCAGGGTCAGGTCGTCGTTACCGGGCATCTGGAGGCAGGCGTCGATGACGTCGTGGCGGATGCCCTGATCCTTGAGGTAGACCTTGAGGCGGTCATGGAAGAAGGACAGGAGGTCGGCCTCTGCTTCACCTACTTTAGAAAGCCCTACAAAACGAGACTTGGCGTCGTTTAGACCTTCTAGAAGATTTGAAGCTGCCATTGACCTAGAAAGTAGCTCTGAAAGTCCTTCCTCAGGATTTGTCGACTTACTTTGTAGTTCCAACAAAAATTTTGCAGCTGAATCCAAATTAGAAATGGAGGCAATCTCATCATTGCTTAGCGCTGAAACGTCAAACCTTCTAACCGCTTGGGCAAATAGTCGAGCGGTTGAATGCTCAAGAATTTTAATAATCTGCATCCGCACCTCATTCCCCAGCACCAACCGGATCACGCCCAAAGCCGCCCGCCGCAACGCGTAGGGGTCTTTGCTGCCCGTGGGTTTCTCGTCGATGGCCCAGAAACCCGTGAGCGTGTCGATCTTGTCGGCCAGCGCGACGGCGACCGAGACGGGGTGCGTGGGCACCGCGTCGGATGGGCCCAGCGGCTTGTAATGCATCTCGCAAGCCTCTGGCACGCCGTCGTCATGGCCGGCGGCGGCGGCATAATAGCGGCCCATAAGCCCTTGAAGTTCCGGGAATTCACCCACCATTTCGGATTGCAGATCGGCCTTTGCGACGCGCGCGGCCTCAGCGGCCAGATCGGGCTTGGCCCCCACAAGCGGTGCGATCTCGCGGGCCAGCGCCGCGATCCGGGTGACGCGGTCGGCCTGGCTGCCCAGCTTGTTGTGGAAGGTGACGGAAGACAGGCCCGCGGCCATGCCTTCCAGCCCCACGTTCTTGACGGTGCGCAGGTCGTTTTCCCAGAAGAAACGCGCGTCCGACAGGCGGGCCGACAGCACCTTCTGGTTGCCCGCAAGGATCGTCGCGCCGTGATCGCGGGTCTCGATATTGGCAACCGTGATGAAACGCTCGATCCGGCCCGTCTTGGGATTGCGGACGGAAAAGAACTTCTGGTGCTCCTTCATCGAGGTTTGCAGCACCTCGGGGGGCAGGCCAAGAAACGCCTCATCAATCGCGCCCATCAGCACGACGGGCCATTCGACAAGGCCCGCCACCTCGGCCAGAAGGCCTGCATCCTCGACCACCTCAAGCCCGTTGGCGAAAGCCTGGCTTGTCGCTTCGGCCCAGATCGCATCGGCGCGCTCGGCCGGATCAAGGATCACGCGGTTCTGCTTGAGCTTGGCGGCGTAGTCTTCAAACGAGGCAACGGCAAAGCGCCCCTTGCCCATGAAGCGGTGGCCCTCGGTGGTGTTGCCGGCGGTGATGCCCTCCACGGACATCGGCACCACTTCGGCCCCGGCCTCGGTGGTCAGGATGCACAGGATGGATTGCAGCGGACGCACCCAGCGCAGGCTGCCCGTCCCCCAGCGCATCGACTTGGGCCATGGGAAATTGCGGACCGCCCCTTCCAGCACCTCGGCCACGATCTCGGACGCCGGGCGACCCGGCTTTTCAATGACGGCAAAGAAGACACGCGCCTTGCCGGCGTCGCGTTCTTCCAACTGGTCGCGGGTCAAGCCAGCACCGCGCAGGAAACCTTCGATCGCCTGTTCGGGCGCATCCACGCGGGGGCCCTTGCGTTCCTCGCGCAGGGTGGGCGAGTTGGCCAGCACCCCTTCGATGGCCAGCGTCAGGCGGCGCGGCGTGGAAAAGGCGGCCGCGCCCGCATAGGTGAGGCCCGCCTCGACCAGGCCGTTGGTCACAAGTTTCTTCAGGTCATCCGCCGCCCGCGCCTGCATGCGCGCCGGGATTTCCTCGGAGAAGAGTTCAATCAGAAGATCGGGCATGAATCGGTTTCCTTGGCGCGGAGATCAGTTTTCCTGCGGGGGCGCGGGACAATCGGCGGGGGCGGGCTGGCCGTCAAAGACCACTTCGCCGCAGCGATTGATCTGTTGCCAGACATAGCCGCGCCCGTCTTTGGTGACCGCCACGATGCGGTCGATGCCGTAGCGGATGTTCTCGGTGCCCATGAAGGCCAGCGCGGTGCCCGCCTCCAGTGCCGCACCAAGCTCGCGGGCGTCGAAGCATTCGAACCACTTGGGCGCCACGAGGGGCACGGCGCCCGCATAGGGCTGATAGGTCGCGGCCATCTGGTCAAGTGACAGGTCGGTGCGGAAGCAGGCGCGATAACGGATCGGGCTGCTGTCGGAATCGATCGCCTGAAACGCGGCATGAGGCAGTGCTTCGGACTGGCCCGTGGCCAGGGCCACGATCTGCACGTCATCGGGACCGCTTGCCGTGATCTCGTCGTAAAAGCCGTAGACCTGAAGGTAATACATCGCCGCGCCGCCAACCAGCGCGGCCGAGAGGATCAGAACTGCGAGAAACTTGCCCATTACGCGGCCCACCCGCCGGCGTCGGTCTGCACGAAGGCATCCGCGCATTGCTTGGCCAGCGCACGCACCCGCCCGATATAGGCCTGCCGTTCGGTGACGGAGATCACGCCGCGTGCGTCCAGAAGGTTGAACAGGTGGCTGGCCTTGATGCACTGATCATAGGCCGGATGCGCCATGATGATGCGTTTTCCGGTCTTTGGGTCCTCGGCCGGCAGCGCCAGAAGGCGGGCGCATTCTGCCTCGGCATCCTCGAAGTGGCGCAAGAGCATCTCGGTCGTGGCGGCATCGAAATTGTGGCGGCTGTATTCCTCTTCGGTCTGGCGGAAGACATCGCCATAGCTCAGCCGGATCGGCGCATCGGGGTCGTTATAGGGCATGTCCATCACGTGGTTCACGCCCAGCACATACATCGCAAGACGTTCCAGCCCGTAGGTCAGCTCGCCCGACACCGGATGGCAATCATGCCCGCCGACCTGCTGGAAATAGGTGAACTGGCTGACTTCCATCCCGTCGCACCACACTTCCCAGCCCAGGCCCCAGGCACCCAGGGTCGGGCTTTCCCAGTCATCCTCGACAAAGCGGATATCATGCAGCGCCATGTCGATGCCGATCGCCTCGAGGCTGCCAAGATAGAGCGCCTGCAGATCGGGGGGGCTGGGCTTGATCAGCACCTGGTACTGGTAATAGTGCTGCAAACGGTTCGGGTTCTCGCCATAGCGGCCGTCGGTCGGGCGACGCGAGGGCTGTACATAGGCGGCGGCCCAGGCTTTCGTGCCGAGGCTGCGCAATGTCGTGGCGGGGTGAAAGGTGCCCGCGCCCACTTCCATGTCATAAGGCTGCATCACGGCGCAGCCCTTGGAGGCCCAATAGGCCTGAAGCCTCAGGATGATTTCCTGGAAACTGCGCGGCGTGCCGCCTGTCCCTGCCATGCTCATGCGTCCAACGCTCCTGATCGGTTGCCCCGGCGCCCTGCCCGTCCGATTTTCAGGCGGCAGATCGCGCGCTCTACCTATTGCCCGCGCCGGATGGGGTCAATTGCGCGATCACGCATTATTCGGATGCATGCCGGTCGGGATTTGTTAAAACGGGGCCGTTGAGACCCGAATGGGACAAATTGATACAGGCAGGGGCGTTGGATTTTCATGTTGAGACAGGTTTTCGCGGTCGTTTTCGTTGTTCTTTCACTGGTGCGCGGTGCCTGGGCGCAGGAAGAGGTGGTCTGGGTCCAGATCGAAGCCCGCCCCACCCTTGCCGAAGCGCAGGAACGGGCGCGCAGCTATGCCGCAAGACTGCCTGACGTGAACGGCTTTGTCCTGCCCAGTGGGTGGTATGCCCTCGCGCTGGGGCCCTATTCGCGCGGCGATGCCGACCAGGTGCTGCGCGTCTACCGCGCCGAGGGCACGATCCCGAATGACAGTTTCATCGCCTTCACAAGCAGTTTCCGGCAGCAGTTCTGGCCAGTGGGCGCGAACCTGCTGAGCCTGCCGCAGCCGACCACGCCACCTGAAGCCGCGGCGGCGCAGGAGCCGGCGATACAGCCCGTGGTCACCGATCAGGCCGGCATCCCGCAGCCGCCCCTGCCCGACGAGTCCCCCAACGAGGCACGCGCCAGCGAGGGGCAGTTGTCAGCCGCCGAACGCGAGGCGCTGCAGGTCGCACTGAAATGGGCCGGTTTCTATGACGGCGCGATTGACGGCGCCTTCGGGCGCGGCACACGCGCCTCCATGTCCGCATGGCAGGCCGCCAACAATTTCCAGCCCACGGGCGTTCTGACCACGCTGCAGCGCCAGACGCTGCTGGGCCAATACAATGCCGTGCTGGCCGGGCTGGACCTGCAGACCGTGCGCGACGAAACCGCGGGCATCGAGATGGTCCTGCCGCTGGGGGCCGTCAGCTTCGACCGTATCGAGCCGCCTTTCGTGCATTACGAGGCCAGCGGCGATATCGACGCGCGCATTCTGCTGATCAGCCAGGAAGGCGACCGCGCCACGATGTTCGGCCTTTACGACATCATGCAGACGCTGCGGATCGTACCCACCGAGGGACCGCGCGAACGGCGCGAGGACGGGTTCGTCCTGATCGGCCAGGGCGGCGATTTCGTGTCGCACACCGAAGTGACGCTGAGAAACGGCCGGATCAAGGGTTTCACGCTGGTCTGGCCCGCCGGTGACGAGGATCGGCGGCTGAGGCTGCTGGGCGAGATGCAGAAAAGCTTTACCCGGATCGACGGGGTGCTGGATGTCATCGCCGACGCCCCCGGCGCGCAACGCATCGATCTTGTGGCCGGGCTGGAAATCCGCAAGCCGCGCCTGACCCGGTCGGGTTTCTATGTCGATGGGCAGGGCACCGTCGTGACCGCGACCGATGCGGTTGCGGGTTGCGGGCGGATCACGCTGGACAATGACACCGAGGCCAGCGTTCTGGGGCAGGATGACGCCCTGGGGATCGCCGTGCTGCGGCCCGATCTGCCCTTGGCCCCGATGGCGACGGCGGCGTTTCAGACCGTCACGCCACGGCTGCAATCCGAAGTGTCGGTTGCGGGTTTTTCCTACGGCGGCATCCTCAGCGCACCGACACTGACCTTCGGCCGGCTGGCCGATGTGCAGGGGCTGAACGGCGAGGAGAACCTCAAGCGTCTTGAGATGGAATCGCTGCCCGGCGATGTCGGCGGCCCCGTACTGGACGCCAGCGGCGCGGTCGTGGGCATGCTGAGCGCGCCGGTCGTGGCAGGACGGCAATTGCCGCCCAGCGTCAGCTTCAGCGTGGATGCCAGCGCGATCCGCAGCCTGCTGGACAGCCTTGGCGTGGCCTCGTCGCTGTCGGACGCAACCAGTGCGCTGCATCCCGTTGACCTGACGCGTCAGGCAAGTGCGATGACCGTTCTTGTCGGCTGCTGGGACTGATCCGGCCCCTCAGGCGCGCCAGAAACTGACGGTGAAGACCGCGAAGACCACCAGCACCTCGAGCCGGCCGACGAACATCGCAAAGCTCAGGATCCACTTGGCGGTATCATTCAGCCCGGCGAAATTGCCCGCCGGGCCGATCTCGTCGCCCAGACCGGGGCCGATATTGGCCATGGCTGTGGCCGCCCCCGACACCGAGGTTATGAAATCAAGCCCCGTGAGCGACAGTGCCACGGCGACAAGGCCCAGCGTCAGCACGAAAAAACCGAAGAAGGAAATCACCGAATCCATCACGTCATCGGTGATCGGTGCGCCCTCGAAACGGGGAATGAAGATGCCGTTGGGGGATTGCGTCTTGCGGATCTGCGCCCGGATCGACGAGAAAAGGATCTGGTAGCGGAAGATCTTGACCGAACAGGCTGTCGACCCCGCACAGCCGCCGATCAGCCCGATGAAAAAGAACATCCCCACCAGCAGGCTGCCCCAGCCCATGTAATCGACGCTGGCATAGCCCGTGCCCGTCATGATCGAGGTGATGTTGAACAAGGCCTCGCGGAATGCCTGTTCGGGGTGATGGGGAAAAATGGTCGTCAGGATCACGGCGGTTCCCACGGCAAGCCCCATGATGATCCCTATGAACCAGCGCACCTGGCTGTCGCGCCACAACGGGCGTGCAGACCCGTTGAGCAGCTGGACATAACGCACGAAAGGCAGCGCCGCGAGCACCATGAAGACGGATGCGGCATATTCCATATTGCCCGAAAACGCCCCGAAAGAAGCGTCATAGGTGGAAAACCCGCCCGTCGATATGGTCGTGAGGGCATGCACAGTGGCATCGAAGGCATTCATCCCCATCAGCAGATAGGTGAACATGCAGGCCACGGTCAGCCCGACGTAGATGATGGATATCTGCGAGGCGATGGCGCTGGCGCGGGGCAGGATCTTGCCCATCGTCTCGAAGGCTTCGGATTTGAACACCTGCATGCCGCCCACGCGCAATTCGGGCAGAAAGACCATGGCCACGACGATGATGCCGATCCCGCCCAGCCATTGCAGGATGCCGCGCCACAGCAAAAGACCCTTGGGCAGATCGTCAAGCCCGACAAAGACGGTTGATCCGGTCGTGGTCATGCCCGACATCGCCTCGAAGAAGGCATCGACGAAACGCGCCTCTGTCGCGCCCAGCATGAAGGGAAGTGATCCGAACAACGGCAGCACCAGCCAGACGCTGCTGGTCAGGATGAAGGTTTGCTGCAGCGTCAGCCCCTCTTTCGCGCCATTGCTGCAGGCCAGCGAGATCAGGCTGCCGGTCAGAAAGGTCAGCACCGCAGCCTCGAAAAACACGGGCCAGTGTCCCCTGCCCTCGGCAAGGTCCACGGTGAGCGGCGGGATCATGGTCAGCCCGAGGGCCGCAACCAGAAGGCCGATCACATATCCGACGGGGCGCAGGTCCAACATGGCGCAAGGCTTGGCCGCAGCGCGCGACGCTGTCAAGCGTCACGCCGCCACGGCCGCGTTTCCGGTGTGGAACCTTCAGATGTAGAACATGTCGCGGAAGACATGGCGCGGGATGTCGTCGCGCGTGATGCCGATTTTCGCCAGCTCGGCGTCGGACAGGGCATTCAGGGCTTCGATCTGGTCCATGCGGGACTTGCGGTGCATGTAGGCGTTGATGCCCTGGCCCAGGTTTGCAAAGAAAGCGTCGATCCGCGCCATCAGGCGGGCGCGCGTGTCGATTGCGGTATGGTGCAGGTTGGTCGTTTGGGTAGCCATGTTAAACCTCGTTCGCGTTGGTTCGTTGTCTCCCTTGTCCATGAATTTAGGTCAGCACTGATGACTTTACCACCAACAATGCTGCAATGCGGCAATGCGCTGGACGCAAGGCCACGGTTGATCGCGGACCGGAACCGGTCGGACCAAACGCAAAAGGGCTGCCCCATCGGGCAGCCCTTTTCCAGGCAACGAAATGCGTGCAGTCGCGCCTTGCGTCACGACCACCACAAGTCGCGGAACACGTGTTGCACGATCTGGTCCCGGCGAATGCCCTTGGCCGCCAGTTGCGCATCGCTCAGGTTTTGCAGGGCTTCGATCTGGTCAATCCGGCTGCGGCGGCGGGTATAGGCGTCGAAGGCGCGGGCAAACCACGCGCGCAGGCCGATCCGGTCCATGCCATGCATAAGGGAAATATTCGTAGTGTTGCTGCTCATGTCTCTGATCCTTGTGTCTTCACTCGTGCTCGGGGTCAGGGGTCAGATAGGCAAGGTCGGCCGAGGCGACTACCGCCAATTCAGCATTGCCGCCTTGCATTTTCTGCAATGCAGCATTTTCCGGCATCGAACGGCCGCCATGAAAAGGCCGCCGCCGGGTCTTGACCGGGCGGCGGCGACGCGGGCGGGTCTTCGGGCCGGCAGGCGTACCGGCCCGATGCCTCAACCGACGTGAAACAGGGTATTGAACAGCTTTGGATCGACGCTGTCGCTGGCGAAGGTGGCACCTTCGGTCAGGATGCTGACCGCATCGTGGCTGTGCAGGCTTTCCTGATGGCTGGCGATCACACGGAAATCGCCCACACGCTCGTCCTGCTGCAGCTGCGCACAGAACAGGCGCGCCGCATCCTCGACGAAGATCGGGTTCGCCGCGTTCAGTTCGGCAAAGGCCTGTTCATCTTCGCGCTTGACCATGACCTGCGTTTCGGTCGGCACCGCGCTGCGGGCCATGTCGATCACATCCTCGAACCACAGGCAGGCGCCATCCAGCACCTCTGCCGAGATGCGCGCGACAGAGCGCTGCGAATGCGGCGTCGCCAGTTGACCGCGCGTCTGGCGGGCATGTTCGCTGAGTTCCAGCGAACAGGGGCAGGTCGAGGAATAGACGTAATCAAGATGAATGATCTTGCGGCGCACGCCCGCCTTTTCGATCAGTTCCAGCGCGATGTCGTAATACTGATAGCCTTCCAGACCCGAACGCAGCGAGGTGATCTTGACCGGATAGGAAAACCGCATCTGGATGCGCGCATCGAAACTGTCCAGATCGGTCATGTAATCCTCAAGCGCGGCCTCGATCACCTCGAAGCTGAAGGTCTTGTCCGAATGCTTGTAGAAGGACCGCATGATCCGGGACATGTTGATGCCCTTCTTGTCGGCCTCAAGGCTGACGGTGCCGGTCACGCTGGTTTCCAGCGTCAGATCGCCATTGTCGCGGGTATGAAAGCGGATCGGCAGGCGGAAATTCGAGATGCCCACATGCTGGATCTGCTGGCGCGCGCCCCGGATCAGACTGGAGGGGCCATTCTGCAGGTCAGGCAGGCTGTCCTTGTAATCCGTATCGACCTCGAACCCGTAGGGATAGGCGCGCGACAGCACGGGATAGGCCGCAGGCTCACGCCCCGGCAGAAGACGCGCAAGCGAAGGGTCAAGATCAGCGATCTCTGCCTCGGACGCGCGCGCGGCCCACTGGCGCAACCGCTCAAGCGCCTCTGCCGCGTCCTCGCGGCTGGGCTTGCGATCGAGATCGGGCGTGTGAATGTTCATGAGGGGCCCCTTCGCGTCATGATGCCATCCTAAAATAGGATGGTTGTTCCTTGATTACCACTTACGAAGATATTTACGTCGGACGCGACAGGTCGGATCATTCGACCCAGCAGAAATCGTGCAAGGCGCGCCGGTTGCGACGCGGCGACATGGATGGACAGCGCTGATCGCCGCGATACTCTGGCCGCATGATGCTTCCGTTGCTCCTTGTCCTGCTGTCCCTCTGCGGTGTTGCCGCATCCCTTTTGGTGCCAGGGGCGTCGGACTGGATCCTTCTGAGCCTGCCCAGCCTTCTGGCCAGCCTGATCCTGCTGCTCCGCGCGCGGCTTGCGCGGCCCGCGGCCCTGCCCGCGGTGATCGTGGACGGATCGAATGTCATGCATTGGCGCGACAACACCCCGCAGATCGAAACCCTGCGCGAGGTGATCGCGGCGCTGGAGCAGGCGGGCTTTGCGCCCGGCGTCGTCTTTGACGCAAATGCCGGCTACAAGCTGACGGGGCGGTATCTGCATGACGACACATTCAGCAGCGTGCTGGGCCTGCCGCGCAAGCGGGTCATCGTCGTGAACAAGGGCGAACCGGCCGATCCCTTGATCCTGACCGCCGCCCGCGATCACGGCGCGCGGATCGTCACCAATGACCGCTTCCGCGACTGGGTCGGGCAATTTCCCGATGTCACGCAAGCCGACAGCCTGATCAAAGGCGGCTACCGGGACGGCAAGCTCTGGCTGGACATCTGAGTCGGCAGCCTCAGGCCTGGTCCAGCGCGGCCAGGATATCGGCCACCAGATCGCGCGCATCCTCCAGCCCCAGGCTCAGGCGCACCAGACCGGGCGTGATGCCAAGATGCTGTTTCTGCGCGGCCGGCAGGCGCTGATGCGTGGTCGTCGCGGGATGAGTCGCAATGGATTTCGCATCGCCCAGGTTGTTCGAGATGATGACGATCTGCAGCGCGTTCAGGAAGCGGAACGCCGCCTCCTGCCCGCCTTTCAGGTCCAGCGCGATCACCGTGCCGCCGCTGTCCGTCTGCTCCATCGCCAGGGCATGCTGGGCATGGCCGGGCAGACCCGGATAGATCACGCGCGCCAGCTTGGGATGATCCTGCAGCGCCTCGGCCACGGTCAGGGCGGTCTGGGCCTGGGCGCGCACGCGCAGGTCCATGGTTTCCAGACCCTTGAGCATGATCCAGGCGGTGAAGGGGCTCATCGCGCCGCCAGTATGTTTCATGTAGGGTTCGACCGTGCCGCGGATATAGTCGCAGCTGCCCAGGATCACGCCGCCCAGCGCGCGGCCCTGCCCGTCGATATGCTTGGTCGCCGAATAGATCACCACATCGGCGCCCTGCTGCATCGCACGCGAGAACACGGGCGTTGAAAAGACATTATCGACCACGACCGTCGCACCCACCGCATGGGCGATTTCCGCAACCGCCGCGATATCGATCACCTCGAGCGTGGGGTTCGAGATCGATTCGAAGAAGGCCACCCTGGTGCCGGGGCGCATCGCGGCGCGCCACTGGTCCAGATCGGTACCATCGACCAGCGTCACCTCAACCCCGTAGCGGGTCAGGATTTCCTCGAGGATGTAAAGGCAGGAACCGAACAGCGCCCTTGCGGCCACCACGTGATCGCCCGCACGCAGCATCGCGGTCAGCGCGCCCGAAACGGCCGCCATGCCCGATGCCGTGGCAAAGGCATCCTCGGCCCCTTCCATCGCGGCGATCCGATCCTCGAACATGGCCACGGTCGGGTTGCCGTAGCGGGCATAGATGAACTCGTCCGGCCCCGCCTTGAGAAACCGTGCCTCGGCCTGTTCGGCGCTGTCATAGACGAAGCCCTGCGTCAGAAAGATCGCCTCGGATACCTCGTTGTACTGTGACCGGCGGATCCCGCCATGCACCAAGGTGGTCCGCTTGTTCCAGTCCTTGCTCATCCTGCTCTCCATGGGGCCCTCGGGCCCGAATAAAAAAACCCCCGTCGCGGTCAAGCGAAAGGGGGTTCCCTCATCCTGACCTCTTTAGCGGTGTGTTTAACGTGGCCCGCAATCCGGTAACAAATCGCCACAAGCGCCTGATACGCCCGTCACAGCGCATCGTCAACTGGCCGCAACGGGCCTTTGGCTTGCGTTACCCCTCCGTCACGTTGGCTTCATCCGCTGGTCACACCCCCATTCTACCAAGGCAGCACAAGATCTTGTGGGGACGGCGCGATGCCACTGCTGCAAATCAACGCGCCCGGATCGGGCGCCCCGAACAGCCCCATCGACCTGGGCGCCGCGGCAGGGCCGCTGGCCGCGGGCAGCGGGCCGATCGTGATCATGGTGCATGGCTACAGATTCGCCCCCGGCCGGGGCGAGGATTGCCCCCATCGCCATATCCTGTCGCTCGCCCCATCGGTACGCGATCCCAGGGCGGTCAGCTGGCCGCGCGGTCTTGGCCTTGCACCGGGTCAGCCGATCCGCGCCATCGCCTTCGGCTGGCAGGGGATGGGTCCGGTGCGGCGCGCCTGGGACAATGCCGCAGGGGCCGGTCAGGTGCTGGCGGGGCTGATCGCGGCGCTGCACCGGATCGCCCCGCACCGCCCCGTTCAGGCGATGGCACATTCCATGGGCGCGCGCGTCATCCTGTCAGCACTGGAGACGCTGCGCGGCCCCGGTCTTGCGCGGGCCCTGCTGATGAACCCCGCCGCCTACCAGAGCCAGGCGCGCCGGGCGCTTGCACCGCTCAATGGCGGCAACACCGAGGTGATCAGCGTCACATCCGGCGAAAACGATCTTTTCGACCTCATTCTGGAAAGGCTGGTCCCTGCGCCCTGCCGCGGCGACCGCAGCCTCGGGGCGGGTCTTCCCGGTCAGGACAGGTTCGTGACCCTGCGGCTTGACGATCCGCACGCCCTGGCGGCGCTCGCGCGGCTGGGCCATGACATCGCACCGCCCGCGGCGCGCATCTGTCACTGGTCGCCCTACCTGCGTCCCGGCGTCTTCGGTCTTTATCGCGCCCTGCTGTGGTCGCCGGAGCGGCTGCCGCTGGACCTGCTGCGCAGCAAGCTTCCGCAGGATCAGCCGCCGCGCTGGTCGCGCCTCTGGCCGGTCATGCCGCGCGGCGCGCGCCTGCGCCGCCCCCTGCCCGCCCGCGACACCGGCGGCATCCCCGCCTGATGGCGCCCTCTGCCGTTTCTTCTTGCCTCAAATATCCGCGCGGCAGGCACCCGCCCTCAAGACCCGGCGCGACGCCTGTTCAGCTGTCGCCACCGGCCTCGTCATCGGATTTGGTGCCATAGGTCTCGAACAGCTTTCCTTGCGTGATGAAGAAGGCAAAGATCGCCGCGGTCAGGCCGAAGGTCTTGAAATAGACCCAGGTCTCGGTGGTCATCGTGCGCCAGACAGCCTCGTTCAGCACCGCAAGGCCAAAGAAGAACAGCGCCAGCCGCCGGGTCAGGATCATCCAGCCTTCATGCGCCAGCGGCATCATCTCTTCCATCACGTGCTTGAGGTAGGATTGCCCGCGCAGCAGCCCGAAGCCCAGGATGCCGCCGAAGACCAGGTAGATGATCGTGGGCTTCATCTTGAAGAAGCGGTCATCGTTCAGCCAGACCGACAACCCGCCAAAGACCACCACCAGCACCAGCGTCATCACCTGCATCTTCGACAGCTTGCCCGTCAGCTTCCACAGCAGGCCCGTGGACAGGATCATCAGCGGAATGAAGCCCGCTGTCACCAGGATGAAGCCACCGTACTCGGTGCCACCGATGGTGAAGATCCGGTCCTTGAGCCAGAGGTACGCCACGAAAAAGGCGATGACCGGGCCCAGTTCCAGCGCGGTCTTGGTCATGGGGTTGATGTCCTTGTCAGCCATCTCCGGGCCTCCTAGCCTCCGAATTGCACGATTACCGCGCCCAGCGCGATCAGGCACATCAGCGCGATGCGCCGCGGGCCCACGGTTTCCTTCAGCACAAGCCAGCCGATCAGCGCGGCAAAGACCGTCGAGGTCTCGCGCAGAACGGCCGCCTCGCCGACCTTGTCCAGTCGCGTCGCCAGCATGATCGACCCGAAGCTGAAAAAGGCGATGATCGCCCCTACCAGCCCGCGTTTCATCAAGGGCGCCACGGGCGGGCGCAGCTGCATCGACATGGCGCGCCAGCGCAGGCTTGCCACGACCGGCATGACCAGCCCGTCGATCATGAAGAACCACATCAGGAAGGTGAAGGGGTCTGCCGTCGCGCGAATGCCGTAGGCGTCATATGTGGTGTAAAGCGCCACGAACAAGCCCGTGACCACCGCAAGCCCCAGCGCCATGTTCAGCGTGTCGCGGTTCAGCGTCACATGGATCAGGTTGTAGACCGCCAGCCCGAAGATGCCCGTCAGCAGCACCAGAACACCCATCCACTGGGTCAGGGTAAAGACCTCGCCGAAGATCAGCCAGGCCCCGATCACCGCGAACAGCGGCCCCGTGCCCCGCACCACCGGATAGACAACCGTATAGGCGCCGCGCGTATAGGCCATGGCCTGCAGCACCTTGTAGGCGGTGTGGATGACGAAGGCGCCCGCAAAGATCGGCCACATGTGCGGTTCGGGAAAGGGCACCACGAAAAAGGCGAAGGGGGCCGCGATCACCGCATAGTTGATGTCGATCGCCCCGCGCATCAGCCATGGATCGTGCCGGCCCTTCTGCATCGCGCCGAAAATGGCGTGCAGGATCGCGGCCAGCAGCGCCAGCAGCATCGCCGCGTGGCTGCCCGCCGGAGTCCCCTCCAGCGAGACAAGCCAGGCGCTCATGCGCGCAGCCGTCCGGGGCTGCGCCCAAGGCTTTCGTCATGCAGTTCGCGGGCGCGGCGCGAGATGTCGATCTCGTCGCCCTCGCGCCCGATCACGATGTCGCCGCCCTCGGCAGCGAAGGCGTATTCGTCGATCAATTCCTGCTCCAGCGTGTCCAGCACGAAACGGTTGCGATGTTCGGGCAGAAGGCACAGATCGAAGATCCGCGGCGCCGCGTCCAGATGCGCATCCCAGATCAGCCGACCAAAGCCCACGACCTGCCCATCGTTCAGAACCACGCATTCGCTCATGACAAGGCGGTCATCGGGCCAATCCTCGACCTCGTCGGCGGCGCGCAGGCGCGCGGTGTCGATCACCGTCTCGAGGGCGGTGATATCCGGCTGGAAATCGGTCGTGCGTCGTATCTCAAGCATCAGCGCCAATTCTCAAGCATCCAGACCCGTCAGCGCGCGCGCGAAATCCTGCGGATCGAAGGGGGCCAGATCGTCGATCTGCTCGCCCACGCCGATGGCATGGATCGGCAGGCCGAACTTGTCCGCCAGCGCCACCAGCACGCCGCCCTTGGCGGTCCCGTCCAGCTTGGTCATCACAAGGCCGGACACATCGGCCAGCTTGCGGAAGATCTCGACCTGGCTCAGCGCGTTCTGGCCCGTGGTCGCATCCAGCACCAGCAGCGTGTTATGCGGCGCTGTCGGATCCTTCTTGCGGATCACGCGCACGATCTTGGAGAGTTCCTCCATCAGGTCGGCGCGGTTCTGCAAGCGCCCTGCGGTGTCGATCAGCAGCAGGTCCGCGCCCTCGGCCTCGGCCCTTGACATGGCATCAAAAGCAAGGCTGGCAGGGTCCGAGCCTTCGGGGGCGGTCAGCACAGGCACGCCCGCGCGGTCACCCCAGACCTGCAGCTGTTCGACGGCCGCGGCGCGGAACGTGTCACCCGCCGCGATGATCACGGATTTTCCGGCGGCGCGGAACTGGCTGGCCAGCTTGCCGATGGTCGTGGTCTTGCCAGACCCGTTCACGCCCACCACCAGCACCACCTGCGGCGTCTTGGTATAGATCGGCATGGGGCGGGCCACGGGTTCCATGATGCGCGCGATCTCGTCGGCCAGCGCGCGCTTGATGTCGGTGACGGACAGCTTGCGGCCATATCGCCCTTCGGCCAGGTTCGCGGTCACGCGCAGCGCGGTATCCACACCCATGTCCGAGCCGATCAGCAACTCCTCCAGCTGTTCCAGCATGGCATCGTCCAGCACGCGCCTGACGACCGGACCGGCAGGCTGCGCGGGGGCCTTGGCGACGGCTGCCGCCTCGGGCGCCGCAGGGGCCGCGGACCGGCCCAGCAGGCGGCCCAGAAGCCCGATCTTCGCAGTCCCGGCGGTTGCGGCCGCCGTGGCCGAGCCAAGCGGGATTTCAGCGGGATTGCCGACGGGAATTTCCATCGGCGCAGGTTCCGGCAGGCTGTCGCCCTGTGGCTGCGGTGCCTCAAGGGGCCAGTCGCGCGGCATTTCCTCGGGCTGATCGCCGGGCAATTCCTCGGGCAGTTCCTCGGGTTCGTCCGGCAGCTCTTCCGGCTCCTCGGGTTCCTGCGGCTCCTCGGGATGCGGCGCGGGCGCGGGTTCCGGCTCGACCGGTTCCTCGGGCGCGGGCTCAGGCTCGGGCGCGGGCTCAGGTTCAGGCTCGGGCGCGGGTTCAGGCTCGGGCGTCTGCGCCTGCAGGCGCGGATCCTCCTCGGTCTCCGGCGCCCCCCCCTGCGCGACGATCTCGTCCAGCCCCTTGTCCAGACGGGACGAGGAAGTGAACAGTCGCTGCTTGAGTTTGCCGAAGAATGACATGCCTGCCTCCGGGGATGTTTGCTTTCACCTAGACCCTCTTGGCGGGTTTTGAAAGCCCCCGGGGGCAAGTTCTGCACCTGCGCAGGACTGTCCGGGCCTGGGGGAATTCCGCTGACGCCCCGATCCGCGACGGTTTGATCACTGGCCAAATCAGGGCGCGGCAGGGCAAACTGTCAGCATGATACGATTGCACATGCCCCGTTTCCTGTTCGGCCTTCTGGCCCTTCTGCTGTCGCTGGCCGCCGCGCCCCTGCGGGCGCAATCCGGCCCGCCGATGACGGGCGCGGAATTCGATGCCTATACGCTGGGGCAGACCTTCACCTATGGCACCGGCCTCGTTCCCTATGGCGCCGAGGAATACATGGACAATCGCCGAGTGCGCTGGTCCTTTCTGGACGGGCGCTGCCAGGAGGGGGAATGGTACGAGGACAATGGCATGATCTGCTTTGTCTATGACGACAATCCCGATCCGCAATGCTGGAGTTTCTATCGCACCCCCGGCGGCATCGTCGCCCGGTTCGAGGACGACCCGACCCAGACCACGCTGTACGAGATCACGCGCAGCCCCGAACCGATGATGTGCCTCGGCCCCGAGGTGGGGACGTGACAGCCTGCGCCGGCATGCTATCTATCTGTCGCTGATACCCTTCGGATCCCGTGCCATGTTCCTGTTCCAGTTCGCCACGCTTGCCCCCCTTGCCCTGCTTATCGCGGGCAGTCTTGCGGGCGGGTGGTGGATCGCGGGGGCGGTGGCGATGATCACCCTGTTCACCTGGGCCGCCGATCACCTGATGCGCCGGGCCGCAGCTGCGACGCAAAGCGCGGATGAATTTCCCACGGGCGACGCGCTGGCGGTTGCCTTGGCGTTGATCCTGCTGGCGGGGCTGGCGCTGGCGGTGCGGGCCTTCGGGCAGGACGGGTTTTCAACGCCCGAACGGGCGGGGCTGCTGATCGGCTGGGGTCTGGCCTTCGGGCAGATCGGGCATCCGGTCGCGCATGAGCTGATCCATCGCCGCCCGGCCTGGATGCGGGGGCTGGGGCGCGCGGTCTACTCGGCGGTGCTGATGGGGCATCACGCCTCAAGCCATCTTCGGGTGCATCATGTGCATGTGGGCACGCCGGACGATCCGGCCTCGGCCCCTGTCGGCATGGGGTTCTGGCGCTATGCGGCGCGGGCCTGGGGCGGATCGCTCGTGGCGGGGCTGCGGGCGGAATCAGCGTTGCGGGCAAGAGCGGCCGTGCCTGCGCCGGGCTGGACGCATCCTTATGTGGGGTACACGGCGGGGGCGGTGCTGGCCCTAGGTTTGGCCTTTTCCCTGGCGGGCATCGCCGGGATGGCCGCCCTGATCGGGATCGCGGCCTATGCGCAGTTGCAGATCCTGCTGTCGGATTACATCCAGCATTACGGGTTGCGCCGCAGCCATCTGCCCGGTGGGCGGCTGGAACCCGTGGGCGCGCGGCATTCGTGGAACGCGCCGCAGGCCTGGTCCAGCGCGATGATGCTGAACGCGCCGCGCCATTCGGACCATCACGCGCAGCCGTCCCGCCCCTATCCCGCGCTGCGCTTGGACCCGGACATGCCCATGCTGCCGCGCGCGGTGCCGGTCATGGCCGTGGCGGCGCTGATCCCGCCCTTGTGGCGGCGCATGATGGACCGGCGCGCGAAGGCCTGGTCCTCGGATTAAAGCAGGCTGCCCTGTTCCGGCGGGGTTTGGGGTTTGCCGCCCGGTTTCGGCGCGGGCTTGGCCCCCACGGCCAGCCGCCCGTCGGCGAACTGGATTTCCAGCGCGCGGGCCTTTGCGGCCTGCGCCCTGGTCGTCAGCACCTCGCCCGCCTCGTCGCGCACAACGGCGTAACCGCGCCCCAGCGTGGCCTCGTATCCCAGTGTCAGGCGCAGGCGGTCCAGATCAAGCGTGCGCTGGCGCCATGTCCTGACCTGCCGCTGCCCGGCATCCGACAGGCGGCGCGACAGGCCGGCAAGGTCGCGATTCTTGCGCTCCAGATCGGCGCGGAAGCGATCGAGGCTCAGGCGGTCCGAGGCCACGGCCAGATTGCGCCGCTCGGTCTGGATCGCGCGGCGCAAAAGCGCGGGTCGCAGCGCGCCCGCATGATCGGACAGCGCCACGCGGCGCAACTGAACCGCGCGGATCAGGGCGGCGGGCAGACGGTCCGACAGCATGTCCAGCCGCTGGCGCGGGCCGTCAAGCAGCGTGTCGGCCCGTGGCAGGGCGCGGGACAGGTCGCGCAGGCGTTGCGCGCGTAGGGTTACGCCGGAGGTCAGCGCACGGGTCAGACGGCCCGACTGACCATCGACCCAAGCCAACAGGTCAAGGCGCACGGGCACCGCCATTTCCGCCGCCGCCGTGGGCGTGGGCGCGCGTTTGTCGGCGGCAAAATCGATCAGGGTCGTGTCGGTCTCATGCCCCACGGCGGAAATCAGCGGGATACGGGATGCTGCGGCAGCGCGCACCACGATTTCCTCGTTGAAGCCCCAGAGGTCCTCAAGCGAACCGCCACCCCGCGCCACGATGATCAGGTCCGGGCGCGGCATAGCGCCGCCCGGTGTCAGGGCATTGAAACCATGGATGGCCCGCGCCACCTCGGGGGCGCAATTGGCGCCCTGCACTGCCACCGGCCAGATCAGCACCTTGCGCGGGAACCGGTCCCGCAGGCGGTGCAGGATGTCGCGGATCACGGCCCCCGTGGGGGATGTGACGACGCCGATGATCTCGGGCAGATAGGGAATCGGCTGCTTGCGGGCCTCGTCGAACAGACCTTCGGCGGCCAGGGCGCGGCGGCGCTTGTCCAGCATCGCCATCAGGGCACCCGCGCCTGCGGGTTCGATATCCTCGATGATCAGCTGGTATTTCGATTGCCCGCCGAAGGTGGTGATGCGGCCGGTGGCGATCACCTCCATCCCTTCCTCGGGCTGGGTGGTCAGACGGGCGGCGACACCTTTCCAGATCACGGCGGCCAGGACCGATCGGTCATCCTTGAGGTCCAGATAGACATGCCCCGAACGCGGCATGGTCACGCGGCCCAGCTCGCCCCGGATGCGGACATGGGAAAACTCGCCCTCCAGCACGCGCTTCACCGCGCCCGAAATCTCGGAGACGGTATATTCGGGGTTGTTCTGCCCGCCCTGCGGCGCGGGGGCGTCATCGTCAAGAAGATCGGACATGCGGGCGGGCCTTCTGTCTGGCGTGTCACAGTCTTGTTTCTGCGGTTGAGGCACCTTAAAGCGGTCACCGACGAAGGCCAAGCGGGAGAGCGCCATGAATATCCTGATCCTCGGCAGCGGCGGGCGCGAACATGCGCTGGCCTGGGCGGTGATGCAGAACCCCAAATGCGACAAGCTGATCGTGGCACCGGGCAATGCGGGCATCGCGCAGATCGCGGAATGCGCGACGCTTGATGTGCTGAATGGCGCGGCCGTGGTGAATTTCTGCGACGAGAACGCGATTGATTTCATCATCGTGGGGCCCGAGGCCCCCCTGGCCGCAGGCATCAGCGACCGGCTGCGCGAGGCGGGGTTCAACGTCTTCGGCCCGTCGAAGGCCGCCGCACAGTTGGAGGCGTCCAAGGCCTTCACCAAGGAGATTTGCGCCGCCTGCGATGCCCCCACGGCTGGCTATGGCCATTTCACCGATGCGGATGCGGCGCTCGCGCATATCAAGGCCCATGGCGCCCCCATCGTGGTCAAGGCCGATGGTCTGGCGGCCGGCAAGGGCGTGATCGTGGCGATGACCGAGGCCGAGGCCTTGGCCGCCGTTGACGACATGTTCGGCGGCGAGTTCGGGGCCGCAGGCGCCGAGGTAGTGATCGAGGAATTCATGGAGGGCGAGGAGGCCTCGTTCTTCGTGCTTTGCGATGGCAAGGATGTGCTGGCCATCGGCACCGCGCAGGATCACAAGCGCGTGGGCGAAGGCGACACCGGGCCCAATACCGGCGGCATGGGTGCCTATTCGCCCGCGCCCGTGCTGTCCGATGCGGTCGCAAGCCTGGCGATGGAGCAGATCGTCAAGCCCTGCATGGATGAAATGGCGCGGCGCGGCATGCCCTATCAGGGCGTGCTCTATGCCGGGTTGATGATCAAGGACGGCCAGCCACGGCTTGTGGAATACAACGTGCGCTTCGGCGATCCCGAATGCCAGGTGCTGATGATGCGGCTGGGCGCACAGGCGCTGGACCTCATGCTGGCCTGCGCCGAGGGGCGGCTGGCGGATGCACAGGTGCATTGGGCCGATGATCATGCGCTGACCGTGGTGATGGCCGCCAATGGCTATCCGGGCGACTACGCCAAGGGCAGCGTGATCGGCGGGCTGGACGCCCTGCCCGAGGACAGTTTCAACATGTGTTTCCACGCAGGCACCGCGCTGCAGGATGGCAAGATCGTGGCCAGCGGTGGCCGCGTGCTGAACGTGACCGCGCGCGGTGCGTCGCTGGCCGAGGCGCAATCCCGCGCCTATGCGATGGTGGACCGGATCGACTGGCCCGGCGGGTTCTGCCGCCGCGACATCGGCTGGCGCGCGCTGTGAGGAAAAACCGCCGCCGCGCCCACAGGGTCAAGCCCGCGCTGATCAAGGCGCCGCTGACCTATGCGCTGGAGGATGGCGTGCTGATCTGCGAGGACGCATCGGGCCGCGCCCTCTGGCGGATCGCGCTGTCCGATGTGCAGTCGGCCCATTGGACGGCATCGCGCGCCGGACAAAGCCTGACCCGCGTCCTGCGCCTGCGTGATGGCACCCAAAGCTGCGCGATCCGGCAGCACCTCTACCGCCGGGCGCTGGTGGGGGGGCCGGATGACATGGCGTTTCGGGCCACCATAGTCGATGTCTTGCGCGCACTGATGGCCGTGCAACCGGAGCTTGAGGTCGACACCGGCCCGTCCACGACCACGTCCGCGCTGCTGCGTCTGGCCGGTCATGTGCTGCTGGCAGGCGCCTGCGCCGCCCCGGTCTATGCGGTGGCGACGGGCCAGTCACTTATCGCCGTTGCCAACTGGGCCGTGCCCGTGGCGCTGATCGGGTTGCTGGGGCTGGCCCTGCGGCGCACCCATGCGCCCGGCCGCCAGCGTCCGCGTCTGGCGCTGGCCCAACTGATCGCCGAGATGGATCAGGCCTAGGGTCCCCGGATGGCGCGGGACGACAGGGGGGCGCGGGATGCGCCCCGCCAGATCAGATCTGCTTTTCCGGCATCTGCACGACCAGGCCGTCCAGCGCATCGGTGACCTTGATCTGGCAGGTCAGGCGCGAGCGGGCGGTGTCGGGCTGATAGGCGAAATCCAGCATGTCCTCTTCCATGTCATCCTTGGCGGGCAGTTTTTCGACCCAGTCGGGATGGATGTACACATGGCAGGTCGAGCAGGCGCAGGCGCCGCCGCAATCGGCTTCGATGCCGGGGATGTTGTTGTCGCGCGCGCCTTCCATCACGGTCAGGCCGTTGGGCACGTCCACCACATGTTCGGTTCCGTTATGCTCGATATAGGTGATTTTCGCCATGTCTGTGCAGACTCCGGTTGGTATCCAGTTCCCCTCTACCTAGACAAGCATCGCAGGGCGTTCCAGCCCCTTTTGTCCGGTTTTCCGCGCTGCTCTGCGACAGAAAGCGCGGATTGGCGATCCCGGCTTGCGGCAGATCGCAAATGTTCCTATATTGTTCTCATGTCCGCCCCCGCCAATCCCGCCGTGTCGCGCCCCGCGCCCGCCTGCACCCCGGCGGCAATGCTGGGCCGTGTCAGCACCGGCCACCGCGTCACGGTGGCGGGGCTGGTGATCCTGCGCCAACGGCCCGGCACGGCAAAGGGCGTGATCTTCCTGACGCTGGAGGACGAGACAGGCGTGATCAACGTCATCGTCTGGCGCAAGCTTTACGAACAGTTCCGCCGCGCCATCATCGCCGGCCGCCTGCTGCGCGTCACGGGCCGGTTGCAGCATGAGGGCGGCGTGACCCACCTGATCGCCGAACATATCGAGGACATATCCCCGATGCTGGACCTGCTGTTGCAGCAGGAAGGCGCGGGCGGCTGATCCGCGCCAAGGCGCTATGCGCCCTGCCCAAAACCCGCTAGTCTGCGCCCGAACCGGATGACGCCGGAATGACAGCCCGGGCAAAACCCGGGTCCAGCAGGGCAGATGATGCGCACATGACCCGAACCAGAACCGCCCTTTGCATGGCGCTGCCGCTTGTGGCGCTGATGGCGCTTGCCGGATGCACCCCGCCCCAGGCAGAGAACCCCGCCGATGCGCTGTTGGGGTCGATGCTGGACACGCCGCCGGGTGCGCCACCGGGGACCTGCTGGGGCAAGATCGTCAGCCCCGCCCTGATCGAGACCGTCACCGAACAGGTGCTGGTGGAGCCTGCACGGCTGGCCACTGACGGCACCATGGCCACGCCCGCGATCTTTCGCACCGAAACGCGACAGCGCATCGTCACGGAACGCGAGGTGACATGGTTCGAAACCCCCTGCCCGGCTGACCTGACGCCTGATGTCATCGCCTCGTTGCAGCGCGCACTGAACGTGCGGGGCCTCTATGCGGGGGCGGTGACGGGTCAGATCGACCGGGCCACCAGCGAGGCCGTGCGCCGCTACCAGTCGGCCACGGGGCTGGACAGCCCCGTGTTGTCACTGGCCGCCGCCCGAACACTTGGACTTGTGGCGACACCGCTGGACCAGCTGGATCAGGACTGACCCGGTATCGCCGCGCCCAAGGGGCGGTGCAGCCCGTCACGCGCCAGCCGCGCAGCCTGCAGCGCATCAAGCCGGGCCAGCGCATCCTGCGGGGCGCGCGATTGCGCAAGCGCCCGCTGCCATGCCCGCAGCGCGGAGCGCGGGCTCCATGGCAAGGCAGCCTCGGCCAGCCATCGGCGCAATTCAGGCGGCAGGCGGTCGAATTCGGCCATCGGATCGCGCGCAGGGCGCGGCTTGCGGCGGCGACGGAGGCTGCTGGCCAGGTTGGCGCGCCCCTTTTGCCTTGCGCCCTCAGGCAGCATCCGGACGCGTCCAGCGCGGGAAGGGGTCGGACAGGCCTGCCCATTCGGTGCGGATGCCCTGATCATCGCAGCCCATCAGGCAGGCATCAAGGCTGGCGCGGATCGCGGCCTCGTCCATGCCTGCCCCGATGAAGACCAGTTCCTGACGGCGATCGCCCCAAGGGTCGACCCAGTGCCGCGCGGCATAGTCCCGCGCCGCCTGATTGTCGGGCCAGCGCGCCCGTGGCACCGACGCCCACCACGTGCCCAACGGCGTGACCGCGCTGAGCGCCCCTGCAAGACTGAACTCGGCCACCCAATCAGGACGCGAGGCCACCCAGAAATGCCCCTTGGCGCGGATCACGCCGGGCATATCACCGTTCAGCACGCCATGAATGGCCGCCGGATCGAAGGGGCGGCGCGCGCGATAGGTGAAATGCGTCACGCCATATTCGGCGGTTTCCGGCACATGATCAGCGAAACCGTAAAGTTCCTTGGCCCACATCGGGTGATCCTGCGCGGTGGCGAAGTCGAACAGGCCGGTGTCGAAGATCGCGGCCGGATCGACACGCGCGAAATCGGTCTCGATCAGCCGTGCATCGGGGTTGAGCGCGCGAATGATCTTGCGCGCCGCATCATGGCGGTCGGGTCCGGCGTCTGTGATCTTGTTCAGGACGATCACATCTGCGAATTCGATCTGGTCGGTCAGCAGATGCACCAAGGTGCGCGTATCGCCCTCGCCCGCGGATTCCCCACGATCCGCCAGGAAATCATGGCTGGAAAAGTCGCGCAGCAGGTTCACCGCATCCACGACCGTCACCATCGTGTCCAGCCGCGCCACATCGGACAGGCTGTCGCCGTTGTCATCACGGAAATCGAAGGTGGTCGCCACCGGCAAGGGTTCCGACACGCCCGTCGATTCGATCAGCAGGTAATCAAAGCGGCCCTGCCCGGCCAGGCGGCGCACCTCTTGCAGAAGATCCTCGCGCAGAGTGCAACAGATGCAGCCGTTCGACATCTCGACCAGCGTTTCCTCGGTCCGGGACAGGCTGCTGCCCGCGCGCACAAGGTCGGCGTCTATGTTCACCTCGGCCATGTCATTGACGATCACCGCCACGCGGCGCCCCTCGCGGTTGTTCAGCACGGCGTTCAAAAGCGTGGTCTTGCCCGCGCCAAGAAAGCCGGACAGGACGGTCACGGGAAGGCGGGTATCGGCAGGTGTCATGGGGGCTCTCCAACTGGCATAATATGTAATGTTATTACATAACATATGCTATTCGGGGCAAGCCCTGTTCATGAAAAAGGGGGCGTCCCGCGACGCCCCCCTTTTGCTTTCCTTCGATCCTTGCCGGATCAGTCCAGCGACAGCGCCACGAAGCGCGGATCACCGGCACGGCGCACCAGCAGCAGCAGCGACTTGCGCCCGGCCTCGCGCGCCTCGTCGATACGGTCGGTCAGATCGCTGACGGCTTCCACCTTCTGCTGGCCCGCTTCGGTGATCAGATCACCGGCGCGCAGGCCCTTTTCGAAGGCTTCGCTGGCCTCATCCACATCGACCACGACAAGACCCGTGGCCCCGGCGGGCAGATTCAGCTCGCTGCGCAGGGTGTCGGTGACGGGGCTGAGGGTCAGGCCCATCATCTCGACCGGCTCGTCCGGTGCAGGGGCGGTCTGTGCCGCGGGCACGGCGCTTTCGGCCTCTTCACGGCGGCCAAGTGTCACCATGAGGGTCTGGGTCTTGCCATCGCGCCAGACCATGACGCGGACAGCCTTGCCCACTTCGGTATTGCCGACCTGACGCACCAGGCCACGGGTGTCCGCCACATCCCGACCATCGAAGTTCAGGATCACGTCACCCTGCTGGATGCCCGCTTCCTTGCCGGGGCCATCGGGCACATCCGTCACCAGGGCGCCTGCGGTCGCCTCGAGGCCCATCGCCTCGGCCACGTCATCCGTCACGTCCTGGATGCGCACGCCCAACCAGCCGCGCCGCGTCTCGCCAAATTCGCGCAGCTGGTCGACCACGCGGGTCACCACGTTCGAGGCCATCGAGAAGCCGATTCCGATCGAGCCGCCGTTGGGCGACAGGATCGCGGTGTTCACGCCGATGACCTGGCCGTCCATGTTGAACAGCGGCCCGCCCGAGTTGCCCCGGTTGATCGCGGCATCGGTCTGGATGTAGTCGTCATAGCTGCCCGACAGCGCCCTGTTGCGCGCCGAGACGATGCCCGCGCTGACCGAAAACCCCTGTCCCAGCGGGTTGCCCATGGCCACGACCCAGTCGCCCACGCGCGCGGTGTCGCTATCGCCGAAGCTGACATAGGGCAAGGGCTTGTCCGCCTCGACCTTCAGCAGGGCGATGTCGGTGTTCGGATCGGTGCCGATCACCTTGGCCACCATTTCCTCGCCCGAGAAGAATTCGATCACGATCTCGTCCGCGCTTTCGATCACGTGGTTGTTGGTGACGATATAGCCGTCTTCCGAGATCACGAAACCGGACCCCAGCGCCGAGGACCGGCGCGGCCTGTCACCCGGCGTGCGGTTGCGGTCCTGGAATTCGCGGAAGAAATCCTCGAACGGGCTGCCCTCGGGCACGATCGGATTGGGCCCGGCATTGCCGGCCACGGTCGTCGATGTCGTGATGTTCACGACCGACGGGCTGATCTTTTCGGCCAGATCGGCGAAACTTTCGGGGCGTGCCTGCGACTGCAGCGCCGTCATCAGGATGAACGCCGTCGCAATCAGGCCCATCCAGAACGCGCGGATCAGGCCGGTTTGATGGTCGGGGATGGAAACCGCTTTGTTGCTCACACCCGTAACTCCTTTGTCCTTGATCACTGCGGCAGCGGGGTCGGCATCGCGTCGACGCATGGCGCAGCATGTATATCCTTTACCTAGTGCGCGTCCGACGCAACACCAAGAGAGGTCGCGCTTGCTCAACAGGGTGTGATGAGCCCGCGATCAGGCCCCCAGAATACCGGCCAGCCAGACAAAGGCCAGACCGGCGACGATCGCCAGCAGACCAAGGGTGCGCCGCGCCGGCAGCGGCAGTTCACGCAGGGCCGCCAGCAGGTTCTCCACAAGCGAAGGGGCCAGCGCATAGGCCAGCCCCTCCACGATCAGCACCAGCCCGAGGGCCAGAAATGCCGTTTCGATCATCAGTTCTGGTCCCTCGTCGGACGGTCGGACCGCAGGTAATCGAAGAACTGGCTGTCGGGCGTCATCACCATCGACGAGTTGTTCCCCTGCAGTGCGTTCTCATAGGCCTGCATCGAACGGTAGAAGCTGAAGAACTCGGGGTTTGCACCGAAGGCTTCGGCCAGGATGGCGTTCCGCTCTGCATCGGCCTCACCGCGAGTGACCTGCGCCTCGCGCTCGGCTTCGGACAGGGTTTCGACCACGGTACGATCCGCCAGCGCGCGCACACGCTGCGCAGCTTCGTTACCACGTGCGATCTCGTCCGCGGCTTCGCGTTCACGCTCGGCCCGCATCCGCGCAAAGGTCGCGTCAAGGTTCTGCGCAGGCAGGTTGGTCTGCTTCAGCCGCACGTCCACCACATCAAGGCCAAGGCTGCGCGCCGAGGCCTGCGCCTGGTCACGGATCCGGTTCATCAGGATCCGGCGATCCTGCGACAGGATCGTGTCGGATGTGACCTGATCGGCACCCAGAACCTCACGGATCTGCGCGTTCAGGATCGACGACAGCCGGTCTTCGGCCGCACGCAGACCGCCCACGCCGACGGCCTGGCGGAACTGCACCACATCGGCGATGCGGTAGCGCGCGAAGGCGTCGACCACCAGACGGCGATCATCGGATGGGGTGACTTCGATGGTTTCGGTATCCAGCGACAGGATCCGGTCGTCATAGCGCACGACCTCCTGGATGAGCGGGATCTTGAACGCAAGGCCCGGTTCCTGCTTGACGGCCTTGATCTGGCCGAATTGCAGCACCAGCGCCTTTTCACGCTCGTCCACCACGAAGATCGAGGACAGGGCGGTCGCGACCACGACGACCAGGATCGGAAGAAGATATGTTGTCTTGCGCATGATCTCAGTTCCCCTGCTCTGCGGGACGCCGCAATTCGTTCAACGGCAGATAGGGCACGACCCCCTGCCCGCCTTCGCCGCCCACGATCGAATTGTCGAGGATGGTCTTGTCGATCTGGCCCAGCACACGCTCCATCGTCTCGATGTAGAGACGGTTGCGGGTCACGTCTTCGGCCTTTTCGTATTCGGCCAGAACCGCCGAGAAGCGGCTGGCCTCACCCAAGGCCTGGTTCACGACCTGCGCGCGATACCCTTCGGCCTGTTCCAGCGTCTGCGCCGCCTCACCGCGGGCTTCGGCCAGAACGCGGTTGGCATAGGCATCGGCCTGACGCTGCAGACGGTCGCGTTCCTGTTCGGCGGCCTGCACCTCACGGAAGCTGTCGATCACCTCGCGCGGGGGGTCCGCCTTGTCGAGGTTGACGCGAACGATGGTGATGCCGCTGTCATATTCGTCCATCGTCGCCTGGATGTTCTCCATCGCGGTATTGGCGATCAGACCCCGGTCACGGTTGAGGATCGGCGACAGGTTCGAGGCCGCGATGATCTCGCGCATGACGGATTCCGACACCGACTGCACGGTCTGGCGCGGATCGCGCAGGTTGAACAGCAGCTTGGCCGGATCATTGATGTTCCAGACGACCTGGAAATCGATGTCGACGATATTGGCATCCGTCGTCAGCATCAGGCCCATGTCCTGGTTGCCGCGTGCCTGTCCGACATCTTCGGTCCGTTCCGAGGTGACATTGACGATTTCCGCCGTGACCAGCGGCCAGGGCGCGAAGTTCAGACCGGGATTGCCGATCTTGTAGAATTCGCCAAGAAACAGCTCGACCGACTGTTCTTCCGGCCGCACGGTGTAAAAGCTGCTGAACGCCCAGAGGCCCACGGCCGCCAGAACGCCAAGCCCCACGGTGGATTTCGTGAAGAGCGGGCCGCGCGGGCCGCCTTCACCGCCGCCGCCACCCTGACCGCCACGGCCACCACGGCCGCCCATCAGAACGCGCAGCTGTTCCTGGCCTTTCCGCATCAGTTCATCGATTTCCGGGATCTGCGGCCCGTTTTCGTCGCCGGGACGCCGCCCGCCACCGTTGTTGCGGCGATCGTCGTCACCGCCCCTGTTGCCGCCGCCGCCGCCCCATGGGCCGCCCGAATTTCCAGCCATTGACCTGTGTTCCCCTTGTTGTCTTCTTTTGAATGGTTCTGAATACCTGCCCCTAACCTGTGAGGCCGGCGCGAAATTTCAAGCGGTACGGACCGGCGATTTCATCGTCACGATCTCTTCCGACATGGTCGGATGCACAGCGACGGTGCGGTCGAAATCTTCTTTCGTGGCACCCATCTTGATCGCGATGCCCGCAAGCTGGATCATCTCGCCCGCACCGGGTGCTACGATATGACACCCCATGACACGCCGTGTCGCCTTGCTGACAACCAGTTTCATCAGAACGCGGCGCGGATTTCCGGCAAAGGCGCTCTGCATCGGCTTGAACGAGGTGCAGTAGATCTCGACCGGCTCGATCTCGCGCGCGGCCTCTTCGGACAGGCCCACGGTGCCCATCTCGGGCTGCGTGAAAATCGCGGTCGGGATCAGGTCGTGATCCACGGGCGTGGGGTTGCCGCCAAACACCGTTTCCACGAAGGCCATCCCCTCGCGGATCGCCACCGGGGTCAGGTTCACCCGGTCGGTGACATCGCCCACGGCATAGATCGAGGGGATGGCCGATTGCGAATACTGGTCCACGATCACCTGGCCATTGCGGCCCAGATGCACGCCCAGCGCCTCGAGGCCCATGCCTTCGGTGTTCGGGGCGCGTCCGGTGGCGAACATCACCTGGTCGAAAAGCTTGTCATCGCCATTGGTGGCCTTGGTGCGGATCCCCGCGCCTTCGCGTTCCAGCGACAGGATATTGGTGCCAAGATGCAGGTCGATCCCGTCCTGGCGCATTTCCTCGGCCACCAGGCCGCGCGCCTCGTCATCGAAGCCGCGCAAGACCTGCGCGCCGCGATAATACTGCGTGACCTCGACCCCCAGACCGTTGAGGATGCAGGCGAATTCGCAGGCGATATAGCCGCCGCCGATGATCAGGATCGATTTCGGCAAGGCGTCCAGATGGAATATCTCGTTCGAGGTGATGGCCAGTTCCGCCCCCGGCATGTCGGGCTTGACCGGTCGGCCACCCATGGCCAGCAGGATGTGTCTGGCGCTCTTGCGGGTGCCGTCGGACAGTTCGACCGTATGCGGATCGACCAGCGTGGCCCGCGCGTCGAAGGTCTCGACCCCGTTCGATTTCAGGATGTTGCGGTAGATGCCTTCCAGCCGGTCCAGTTCGGCATGCAGGTTCTTGCGGAAGGCCGACCAGTCGAAGCCGCCCACTTGCATGTCCCAGCCATAGGCCCGCGCCTCTTCGGCAAGACCGCCGTATTCGCTGGCGAAGACCATCAGCTTCTTGGGCACGCAGCCCCGGATCACGCAGGTGCCGCCGTAACGATCCTCTTCGGCCAAGGCGACCTTGACGCCCCGTTGCGCCGCAACGCGCGCCGCGCGCACCCCGCCCGAGCCGCCACCGATGACAAAGAGATCATAGTCGAAATCGCTCATCCGAACCCCATAGCCTAGTCGGCGACAGGTATTTCACATCGGGAACGGAAGGGCCAGAGAAAGCAGGCGGTCCGATCGCCAGGCGCCCTCTGGTATCCGCCCGCGCGCTTTGCCATGGTCGCGCGCAGGGCGACACGGGCAGACAGCGGGGCCGAGGGTATGATCAAGGACATTACCATGCGCGCGGTGGCGATGGGGCTGCTGGCGGCATTCGTGGGGTATGCCGCGTCCTTTGCCATCGTGCTGGCGGGCCTCTCGGCGATGGGCGCAAGCCCGGCACAAGCGGCGACGGGGCTGTTCTTTGCCACGCTGGGGATGGGGTTCTGCGGGCTGTGGCTGTCGATCACCACGCGCACCCCGGCGGCGGTGGCATGGTCCACGCCCGGCGCGGCCTTTCTGGCGGGCAGTGGCGCCTTGCCCGGCGGCTTTGGCGAGGCGGCGGGCGCGATGATCGCCTGCGCCGTGCTGATCGTGATCACCGGGGTCGTGCCCGCCCTGGGCCGCGCGGTGGCGGCGATCCCCAAGCCCGTGGCCAATGGCTTGCTGGCCGGGGTGCTTCTGAAACTCTGTTTCGCCCCCGCGCTGGCCTTGGGCGAGATCCCGGTACTGGTTCTGCCGGTATTGCTGGCCTGGCTGATGGGGCTGCGCTGGAACCGGCTGGCGGCGATGCCGCTGGCGGTGCTGGCTTTCGGGCTGGTGCTGGTCCTTGGGGTGGACCCGGGGCACGCGACAGCCCCGCAGGGCGGGGCGATGCTGCCGCCGCTGGCCCTTGTTGCGCCGGTGTTCACCTGGCAGGCGATGATCTCGGTCGCGCTGCCGCTTTACCTTGTGACCATGGCGGGCCAGAACATCCCCGGCTTCGCCGTACTGGATCTGAACGGCTACGTGGTCGCGCGGCAGCCGATGCTGGTCAAGACAGGGCTGGTCAGCCTGGCCATCGCGCCCTTTGGCGCGGTGCCGGTGAACATGTCCGCGATCACCGCCGCGATCATGGCGGGCGAGGATGCGGGCCCCGATCCGGGGCGCCGCTACTGGGCGGCGATGATCTGCGGCATGGCCTATATCGGACTTGCCTGCATGGCGGGTCTGGTCGCGGCGCTGGCCAGCGTGGCGCCTGCGGCGCTGATCACGGCGGTGGCGGGGCTGGCGCTGATCCCGGCGCTTGTGGGATCGCTGTCGGCGGCCTTCAGCATGCCGGGCCAGCTGGAGGGGCCGGCCCTGACCTTTCTGATCGCGGCCAGCGGGATGACGCTTTGGGGCATCTCGGGCGCGTTCTGGGGCGTTTTGGCAGGCACGGTCGTATGGGTCGTCAAGGCGCGGCCCACCCCGATGTGACGGGATGGGCCGCGCGGTGATGTGATGCCAAAAGGCTGATATCA
This sequence comes from Seohaeicola sp., assembly GCF_048006315.1. Lineage (GTDB taxonomy): Bacteria > Pseudomonadota > Alphaproteobacteria > Rhodobacterales > Rhodobacteraceae > Seohaeicola. The sequence continues at coordinate 781,569 of NZ_CP180350.1, forward strand.
GGGTTTGGTGGGCCCCGCCGGTGCGGGGGCCGGGGCCGGTGCGGGGGCCGGTGCCGGGGCCGGTGCTGGTGTCGCGCCGGGGATCGACTGGCTGCCGTAGCCCTGGCCGTAGGTTTCCATCTTGATCACCGCCAGCGTGCCGGGATCAAGCTCGACCTCGATCTTGCGGCCTTCGCGGTCGCGGCCCTCGATCTCGTAGCAGCCGTCATCGACCTTGAACTCGCGGATTGTCCAGCCGTTGTCCTGGGCCAGTTTCATCACCGCCTCGCGCGATTGCCACTGTTCGCGCGCCACGAAACAATCGTCATCGCTGGCCAGCGCAGCGCCCGCGGGAATCAGGGCAACAAGGGCAAGGGTCGTCATCAACTTGGTCATCGTCATCGCAGGTCTCCTTTTCTGTCTCTGCTGAAGACACATTCCCCCCTCGGGCTGAGCGTTTCCTGACGGCGGCGACAATTCTGCTTCAGCCAGCCGTCAGCAAAGGGCCTGCATGACAAAAAAAGACCCCGCCAGGATGTGGCGGGGTCAGGTTTCAGGGGCAACGGGGACGCGTACCCCTGCCGGGAAGCCTTGCCGGATCAGGTGATATCGCCAGGGCCGGCGGCGCGCTTGTCGCCCGTGACCATGGCCAGCGGCAGGTTCTCGTGATGGCGGAAAGAGGCCAGGACAACACCGCCGACATGCAGGGCCGCCAGAAGCAGCAGAAGGTTCGCCAGCACCTCATGCACCTCTTCCAGCGCCTCGTTCGCCCCCTCGCCGCGCCATGCGGTGACCACGTCATGATCGTCGTGATCGTCATCGGCAAAGGCCGGGGCCACGATCTGCGGCAGGGACGGCAGCATCGCGACGCGATCGGGCTCGGCCATCAGCCAGCCGGTGAAGGCGGTGCCGGACAGGGTCAGCAACAGCGCGACGATCATCACGGCCCCTGCCGGGTTATGGCCAAGGTAGCGCCGCTCGCGGCCAGCGATCATGTCGCCCAGATAGGCCAGCGTGGCCCTCGGCCCCTTGAGGAAGGCGGCAAAGCGCGCATGGCGCGATCCGACCAGCCCCCAGAGCAGGCGGAACGCCACCAGCCCCGCGACCGCAAAACCCGCAACCTCGTGGATCTGCTGCACCTCGTCCGCGGTCAGCCAGGCCACCGCGACGGCCAGCACGACACCCCAGTGAAACACCCGCACCAGCGGATCCCAGACGCGCACCCGCGCCGCCTGCGCCCCGTCGCCCGGGCCGTCATGGCCCTGCTCGTCATCTGCCAGAAGATCAATCATCGTCGCTATCCTTTCTGTCACGACCACGGGACTTTTCCCGGTGATCGTCATCGTCATCGAATTCCATCTCGATGACCGCCAGCGTGGCGGGATCGAGGGTCACCTCGATCCGCCGCCCCTGGGCATCGGTGCCGTCAAGCTCGTAGCAACCGTCATCGATCTTGATCCGGCGCAGGGTCCAGCCCTGTTCCTGCGCCCACTGCACCACGCGGTCGCGCGGCTGCCACTCGGCAAGGGGGGCATAGCAATCGTCATCATCCGCCAGGGCCACACCGGCCGGCACCGTCACAAGCAAAACGAGAATCTTAATTATGTCCTTCATGGATCACACTCCGTTTCGTGACCGTGGCCCTTCTTGCGCCGCGAAGCTGACGGGAACCTGACGGATCGCGCGCGATGTCGTCAGTCTTGCGTCAGGTCCGCGCGCGATGGAAGATCGCAACCGGAAAGGCGGAACCGACCATGCGCATCCTTCTGATCGAAGACGACACCATCCTTGGGCAGGCCGTGCGCGACCAGATCGCGGCCGACGGGCATTCGGTGGATTGGGTCAACCGGCTGGACGCGGCGGGTGATGCCATCCGTGCGACGGCCTTCGATCTGATCCTGCTGGACCTGATGCTGCCCGACGGGCGCGGGATAGGCTTTCTCAAGACCCTGCGCGCAGGCGGCGACGTGACGCCGGTGATCATCCTGACGGCGCTGGACCAGGTGTCGGACCGGATCGAGGGGCTGAATGCGGGGGCCGATGACTACCTGGTCAAGCCTTTCGACCTGTCCGAACTGTCGGCGCGGATCGGCTCGGTCGCGCGGCGCTACAGCGGCAATCCGAATCCGATCATCACCCATGGTCCGCTTCAGGTCGATCTTGCCGCGCGCAGCGTTCTGCTGAACGAGCGGGCGGTCGTGCTGACCGCGCGCGAATGGGCCCTGTTCGAGGCGTTTCTGGCCCGGCCGGGCCAGTTGCTGTCCAAGGCGCAGCTGGAAGAAAAGCTTTATGCCTTCGACACCGAGATCGAAAGCAACACGATCGAGGTGCATGTCAGCCGCCTGCGCAAGAAGCTGGGGGCCGGGATCATCGAAACACAGCGCGGCCTTGGCTACAGGCTGGGGCGCGGATGAGGGCGCCGCGCAGCCTGCAGGGACGGCTGGCGCTCTGGCTGGGGGCGGGGCTGATGGTGCTGTGGATCGCGGCCGCATCGGTGACGGCGCTGCTGGCTCGCCAGCAGATGAACGAGGTCTTCGATTCCGCCCTTGCCGCCACCGCACAGCGCCTTTTGCCGCTGGTGGTGGTGGACATCATCGGCCGCGAAGAGGAAGGCATCACCCAGAGGCTGGCCGCCATCCCCGAGAATGACGCCTATTTCACCTATCTGGTGCGCGACGATCAGGACCGTATCCTGCTGCAATCCTTTTCCGCCGAGCCTGCCAGTTTTCCCGAGTGGGACGGGCCGGGATTTCGCGAAACGGCCACCCATCGCCTTTATGGGGTGGCGGCGCTGCAAGGCACGATCCGCGTGACCGTGGCCGAACCGCTGGCGCACCGCGCCTCGGTCGCGCGCGAGATCCAGCTGGGTCTCGGCCTGCCCCTGCTGGTCGTGGTGCCGCTGGCGCTGGCGGCGATCATCCTGACCTTGCGCGCGAACCTGGCCCCGCTCAACCGGTTCCGCGACCGGCTGGCCGATAGGACGATGCATGATCTGTCCGCGATCCCGATCACCGATCTGCCGGCGGAACTTGCGCCGGTGGGGGCCACGCTGAACGAACTGCTGGCCCGGCTGGACGCCGCCTTTCAGGCCGAACGCGGCTTTGCCGCCAATGCCGCGCATGAGCTGCGCACGCCCTTGGCCGGGGCCATCGCGCAGGTGCAGCGCCTGCAGGCGGAAACCGCCGATCCCGCGACGCGTCAGCGCGCGGCGGAAATCGAGACATCGCTCAAGCGCCTGACCGGCCTGTCGTCCAAGTTGCTGGAACTGTCGCGCGCCGAGGGCGCCCCCCTGCGCAGCGCCCAGACCTACGATCTGCGGCCCGTCTTCGGCATGCTTGTGGATGATCTTGCGCGCCTGCCCGGCGGGGGGCGCATCGCCGCGCACCTGCCCGATCAGGCGGTGCCGACCGATATCGACCCCGATGCCGTCGGCATCGTGCTGCGCAACCTGGTCGAAAACGCCCTGCGCCATGGCGTGCCGGATGCGCCCATCGCGGTCGAACTGGGCGAGAATGGCAGCCTGCGCGTGGCCAATGACGGCCCTGCCGTCGCGCCGGACAGCCTGAAGCGCCTGACCCGCCGGTTCGAGCGCGGGGCGGCGTCATCGACGGGCAGCGGGCTGGGGCTGTCCATCGTCGCGGCCATTGCCGAACGGCTGGGGGCCGCGCTGGTCGTGACATCCCCCCGCAAGGGTGCGGCGTCGGGCTTCGAGGTCACTTTCACCCCGCAACCGCCTGCCGCGTGACTGGCCTGCGGCCGTCGGTTGTCGGTCCTCAGTCTGCCAGTCGTCAGTCTGCCAGATCGGTGAACAGGTTGTCGTTCTCGACGAAATCCAGCCGGTCCTGTTCGATCGTGCCCTGGTTGATGTCGCGGGTCTCTACCCGGCCATCGCCATAGCCCACGATCACGATATCGCAGATGTCGATGAAAAGGCCGTTTTCCACCACGCCCGGCACCTGGTTCAGCACCATCGCCAGCTGGCGCGGGTTCCCGATGCGGTTCAGGTGCAGGTCCAGGATATGATTGCCCTCATCCGTGATGAAGGGGCGGTCGCCGTTCATCCGCAGCGTCACGTCGCGGCCCAGAACGTCCATCGAGATCAGCATCTCTTCCACCAGGGCGCGGGTGGTCTGCCAGCCAAAGGGGATCACCTCGACGGGCAGCGGGAAGGCGCCAAGCGTTTCCACTTCCTTGCCGACATCGGCGATCACGATCATCTGGTCGGATGCCGTGGCCACGATCTTTTCCTGCAGCAACGCGCCGCCGCCGCCCTTGATCAGGTTCAGATCGCCGTCGAATTCATCCGCCCCGTCGATCGTCAGGTCCAGCCATTTCGCCTCGTCCAGGCTGATCACCTCGATGCCCACCTCGCGCGCCAGCGCCGCCGTACGGGTCGATGTGGGCACGCCCTTGATCTTCAGCCCGTCATCGCGCACCAGCTCGCCCAGGCAGCGCACCATCCAGGCTGCGGTCGATCCGGTACCCAAGCCCACGCGCATCCCGTCCTCGACATAATCCACCGCGCGTTTGGCGGCGACGAACTTGGCCTTGTCGATGGGTGACAATTCTCCGGGCATGGCAGCGACTCCGTCTGGTTGAATGGCGGTTGGGGGCGGTTATAGGAAAGTTGCGCCCCCGGTGCGAGGGGGCAATCGCGACGATTTGCGCGAAAGCTGCGGCAGGCGTCGTTTTCCGGTGGTGCATCCGCGCCGATTTGACGTCAGATTGCGCGCATGACGCATCCCTACCGCCTGCATTACGCCCCTGACAACGCCTCGCTGATCGTGCGGCTGGCGCTGGAGGAGATGCGCCTGCCCTATGAGGCCGTGCTGGTGGATCGGCGCGTCGCGGCGCAGCGATCCGTGCCTTACCTGGCGCTGAACCCCCATGGCCGCATCCCGGTTCTGGAAACACCTGACGGCGCGATTTTCGAAACCGGGGCGATCCTGCTCTGGCTGGCGGATCGCCACCGAACGGAAGCCTGCGCCATGATGCCGCCCTGCGACCATCCCGACCGGACTCATGCCCTGAAATGGCTGTTCTTTCTGTCCAACACGCTGCATGCCGAACTGAGGATGCTGTTCTACCCCGCGCTATACGTGGGCGAGGATGCCACCCATCAGGCTGCGCTGCGCGCGCGTCTGCGCCAGTCGCTGCGCGCCCATCTGGCGCAGCTGGACAGCGCCGCGGCTGCGGGTCATTCCTGGCTGAACGGTCCGGACCCCAGCATGCTGGACTATTACCTTGCAACCTGCCTGCGCTGGATCACGCTTTACCCGGTCGATCAGGCCGGGTGGTGGGACCGCGCCGCCACACCGCATCTGGAGGCGCTTTGCGCCCGGATCGAGGCGCGCGCGGCAACCGCGATCTGCGCTAAAGCCGAAGGTCTGGGGTCCCATCCCTTTACCCAACCGGCCTATCCCACTCCACCCGAAGGAAGTGCCCTGTAATGTTCCTGTCCGTCTTCGAGATGTTCAAGGTCGGCATCGGCCCCTCGTCCTCGCATACCATGGGGCCGATGGTGGCCGCCGCGCGGTTTCTGGACCTGCTGCGCAGCCAGCCCTTCACCGCGCATGGGCTGCGCGCCTCGCTGCACGGGTCGCTGGCCTTCACGGGCGTGGGCCATGCGACGGATCGCGCCACGATCCTGGGCCTGGCCGGGTTGAAGCCCGACACCTATGATCACGAAAAGGCCGAGGCGCTGATGATCAGCATCCGCGACACCAAGATGATCGCGGTCGAGGGCCTGCCGCCGCTGCATTTCGATCCCCTGGCCGATCTGGTCTTTGATTTCGGCCCCGCCCTGCCGGGACATGCCAACGGGATGAAGCTGATGGCGACCGACGCGCAAGGCGACGTGATCCTGCGCGAGACCTATTATTCCATCGGCGGTGGTTTCGTGATGACGGAAGGCGAACTGGCCGCGGGAAAGGACACGGACGATGGCCCGCCCGTGCCCTATCCGTTCAAATCCGCCGACGAAATGCTGAAGATGGCGCGCGCTTCGGGCAAGAGCATCGCCGAGATGAAGCGCACGAACGAGCTGTCGCGCCGCCCGCGCGCGGCGCTGGACAGCGGGATCACCCGCATCTGGCAGGTGATGAACGACTGCATCGATCGCGGGCTGGAACATGACGGCATCCTGCCCGGCGGCCTGAAGGTGCGCCGCCGCGCGCGGGGCATCCATCAGGCGCTGCTGGCCGAACGCGGGCTGAACCTGACGGCGCCCCATGTCATCAATGACTGGATGAGCACCTATGCCATGGCCGTGAACGAGGAAAACGCCGCAGGCGGCCAGGTGGTGACCGCGCCGACGAATGGCGCGGCAGGCGTGATGCCAGCCGTGATCCGCTACTGGCTGGATCATGTGCCGGGCGCCAATCCCGCGCGGGTGGACGAATTCCTGCTGACCGCCGCCGCCATCGGGGGCCTGGTGAAATACAACGCCTCGATCTCGGGCGCGGAGGCGGGTTGCCAGGCCGAGGTCGGCAGTGCCGCCGCCATGGCCGCCGCCGGGCTTTGCGCCGTGCTGGGCGGTAGCCCCGAGCAGATCGAGAATGCCGCCGAGATCGCGCTGGAGCATCACTTGGGCATGACCTGCGATCCGGTCAAGGGGCTGGTGCAGGTGCCCTGTATCGAACGCAACGGGCTGGGCGCGATCAAGGCGGTGTCAGCCGCATCGCTGGCCATGCGCGGGGACGGGCAGCACCTTGTCTCGCTGGATGTGTGCATCGAGACCATGCGCCAGACGGGTGCGGACATGTCAGAAAAATACAAGGAAACATCGCTGGGCGGGCTGGCGGTGAATGTGCCCAACTGTTGATCTGCGGCGCGGGCGCCGAATTCGGGGCATTTGAAGAACGATGAAAGACGCGTCGCATTTGGAATGGCGGGCGGGCGCAGGCCGCGCTAGAGCCCGGACATGAGCGACGCGCGCACCCCTGCCCTGCCCTATCTGAACGACCGCATCGTGTTGGGCGTGGTGCTGATGCTGGGCTTCTGCCTGACAGCGCCGCTGATCGATGTGGCCTCGAAACTGGCGGCCCAGACCATTCCGGTGGGACAGGTGACAACCGCGCGTTTCATCGTGCAGGGCCTGCTGATGCTGCCGCTGTGCCTGCTGCTGGGTCACGGGTTGCGCCTGCCGCCGGGCGTCCTGTCGCGGCTGGTGCTGCGCGCGCTGTTTCTGATCCTGTCGACCTATTTCTTCGTGGCAGCCGTCAAGGTGATGCCCATCGCCGATGCGCTGGTGATCGCCTTCGTCGAACCCTTCATCCTGCTGTTGCTTGGCAAATACCTGTTCGGCGAAGAGGTGGGGCCGCGCCGGCTTGGGGCCAGCGTGGTGGGCTTTGCGGGCGCGCTGCTGGTGATCCAGCCAAGTTTCGCGGCCTTCGGGCTGGTGGCGCTGTTTCCGCTGGGCACGGCCTTCTTCTTTGCGTTCTACATGCTGGTGACGCGCAGCCTGTCGCGGCAGATGCATCCGGTGCCGATGCAGTTCCACACCTCGACCGTCGCGGCGGCGATCTGCCTGCCCGTGATGTTGTTGGGAACCGGGATCGAGATCCCGACGATCAGCCCGGTCTGGCCGGAAGGGATCGAATGGACCTGGCTTTTCGCCGTGGGCGCGGCCTCGGCGCTTGCGCATCTGATGATCAGCTATGCGCTGCGCTATGCGCCCTCGGCCACGGTGGCGCCGCTGCATTACCTGGAAATCCTCAGCGCGGTGGCCTTTGGCTGGCTGTTCTTTTCCGACCTTCCCAATGCGATGACCTTCGCGGGCATGGCCGTGATCACGGCGTCGGGGCTTTACATCTTTCACCGCGAACGCGTGGTGGAACGTGAAAAGCGGGGCTGACCCCGGCCTCATGTCCGGCAAGGGCGATTGCCATTCCCGCCGCCCCCTCCTAGCCTGCCGCGCATGAGCGTGATCCATCCCCCCGACCGGCCCATGCTGGGCATCCTGCTGATGCTGGGCTTTTGCGCGGTCGCGCCGCTGGCCGATGCGCTGGCCAAGATCCTGGGCGAGACGGTGCCCCTGCTGATGGCGGTCTTTGCCCGATTCGCGGTGCAGGCGCTTGTGCTGGCGCCGCTGGTGCTGACCACGGGGCGTGTCTGGCGGCTGCGGGGGCGGATGCTGCGACTGGTGATCCTGCGCACAGCACTGCATATCGCGGGGATCACGCTGATGTTCAGCGCGCTGAAATACCTGGCCCTGGCCGATGCGATCGCCATTGCCTTCGTGATGCCCTTCGTATTGCTGCTGCTGGGCCATACCATCCTGGGCGAGGAGGTCGGCCCCCGCCGCCTGATCGCCTGTATCGTGGGCTTCATCGGCACCTTGCTGGTGATCCAGCCCAGCTTTGCCGAGGTCGGCTGGCCCGCCTTGCTGCCGGTCGGTGTGGCGGTGGTCTTTGCGGCCTTCATCCTGGTCACCCGCCTTGTGGCGCGTGATACCGACCCGATCGGGTTGCAGGCGGTCAGCGGGATCATGGCAAGCTGCGTGCTTTTGCCTGTCCTGCTGATCTTCGGCGGCGTCGATACGGGACCCGCCGCGCTGCGGCTGGTGATACCCTCGGGGCAGGACTGGGCGCTGCTGATCGGGGTCGGTCTGCTGGGCACGGTCGGTCACCTGCTGATGACATGGTCGCTGCGCTTTGCGCCATCGGCAACACTGGCGCCGATGCAATACCTAGAAATCCCGTTCGCCACGCTGATCGGCTGGCTGATCTGGCGCGACCTGCCCGATGGGCTGGCGGCCCTGGGCATCACCGTCACGGTGGCCTCGGGTCTTTACATCGTGTTGCGTGAACGCCAGTTGAGCAGCGCGAGCGCGGCGCGCGCCGTTCAGTCCCAGCCGTAGGGGCGGGCCAGCAAGGTCTCGACAAGATGACCCAATGTGGCGCGCGGCAGGATCAGCAGCATCTTGGGGGCCGTCACCGCCAGCCAGATCGGTCCCGTGGCCCTGTTCGACGTGCCCACACGACCGTCCGGCGCAAAACTCAGCCCGCCGACGGGCCAATGCAGCCCCTCGGATTTCGCCTCGACCGCGCCCATGGGAAAGAGTGAGACGACATCGCCGCCCTGCAGGTTCAGCCGCAGGGAGGGTGGCGCCAGCATCACGATCTCTGACGGGCCGATCAGAAGGCAGCGTTGCCGGTAATGCCGCACCAGCGTATTGAACGCCGCCATCTGGTGATCAAGCCGTGGCCCGGTGAAGCCAAGCCCCAGAACCAGCGGCGCCCGGATTGCCATCAGGCATTTCTCGAAATCGGTCGTGTCCTGCTCGCTGATGGGGTGGATGCGCCCCTCGGGCAGGCGGGCCCGGTCGGCGGGATGCAGCGAATCCATATCGCCGATCACGGCGTCCGGCAGATGCCCCGCGGCCATGGCAACCCCGGCGCCGCCGTCGGCGGCCACCAGTTTCGGCCCCAAGGCCAGCGCATCCTGCAGGGATTCTACATCGGACTGGCCCCCACCGATCAGGGTGACAGGCGCGGGGGAATGAACAATGATGTCTTGCATCGCTTGATTATGGTCCAATCAGGAAACAGATCACAATGTAAACACAAAATGATACGTTAAAAATCGAAGAATTGTTCCCGTTTCGACGCCTATCCGATGGTAAACACAATCCAGACGGGCAAAAGAAAGCGAGTGACCAATGGTGAGCACCAGTAAGATTCTCACGGTCTCCTATGGGACATTTTCATGCACTTTGGAAGGTTTCGACGATTCCTTCGAAACCATGAAAGCAATTGCGGAATACTTCCGGGACCTGGCCTCGGAAGATCGCTACTTCGGGGCCGAGCCCCCCGTCCCGGACGCAGAGATGCTGGCCCGGATCGCTGAACGCGAGATCGCCCGCCGGGTCGAAGCCCGCGAAGAGCGCGGCAGTATCGTGCTGCGCGCAGCGCCCTACGGCGCCGTTGCAGCCCCGCTGGCCCCGCAGCCTGCAGCGCCCCAGCCGGCAGCGCCCCAGGCGCAGCCGCAGCCGCAGGCACCTCAGGCTTTTGCCCCCGCCGCACCCGAAGCCCCGGCGCCGCAGCCCGCCCCGGCCCCGCAGCCTGCAGCGCCCCAGCCGGCAGCGCCCCAGGCGCAGCCGCAGCCCCTGGCACCTCAGGCTTTTGCCCCCGCCGCACCCGAAGCCCCGGCGCCGCAGCCCGCCCCGGCCCCGCAGCCTGCGGCCGTCATCCCCGCAGCGGTGCAGCCCCCAGCCCCGCAGCCCGCTGTCGTCAAGGCACCCGCCGCGCCTGCCATGCAGACGCAGCCAGCAGCAACACCCTCCCTGCAGCAGCGCCCGACGCCCGTGCCCCATCCGGACCCCGAAAGCGTGGCCGCCAAGTTGCAGCGCATCCGCGACGTGGTGACGCGGTCCGCGCCGATTGCCGACACCTATTCCGAAGACGAGCATGCCGAGAACTTCGCCGAGGAGTTTCTGGCCGAGGCAACCACCCATATCGAATTGGCCCTGTCGCTGGACGATCAGGCCATGGAAGCCCCGACCGAAGCCGAGACCGACGAGATCGACGCGCTTCTCAGCCGTTTGGCCGGTGATGACACCGCCTATGCGCCTGCGGCCCAGCCAGATGCGATTGCAGATGCGGGCCCGCAGGTCGAAGACGCGGCCCTGGCCGATGCTACGGAGGCTGCGGACCTTGCCGACACCGTCGCTGAAACGGTGCAGGACGACGCGCCCGAAACCGACCTGGCCCCCGCGATGGACGCGGTGGAAACGACCGCTGAGACCGAGGAAGAGGCCGCAGGCGAAGCTGTGGACGCAGCTGCCGAACACGCTGTCGAAACCTTCCTGTCCCTCGATGAGGACGACATCGAGATCATCGAGACGGCAGAAACCGAAATCCCGGCTCAGGACATCGCCGGGGATGACGCTGCCGGGCAGGATGCCCCCGCCTTGGCCCGCGTGATGAAAATCAAGCGCGAGGATCTGGAAGCGGCGATTGCCCGTGGCGAACTGATCGAGGAAGCAGCCGATGCCGATCCCGCCGCACTTGCCGACGAAAGCGCCGCCGGTACCGCCCGTGCGCCCTTTTCCGAGCTGAGCCCCGAGAAGGAAGACGAACTGCGCCGTGAACTGGCCGCGGTCGAGGCCGAGCTTCTGGACCTCTATCGCGACACCGATGACCATGCCGCACCTGCGGCGACGGTCACCAACCTGGCCGATCTGGACGACGACGAAGACGAAGACGCCTACGAGGACGACGAGGACACCACCTCGATCTTCGACGAAGATGATGCCGATGACGACAGCATGGATGCTGACGCGGACGAGGCGGAGGAAGAAAAGACCCCCATGGTTCTGCGCGATCCGCGCGACCGGCTGGGCAAGGTCACGGCAGAGGATGACATGTCCCGCCTGATGGCCAAGACCGAGAACGAACTGACCGAACCCGAGGGCGCGAACCGTCGCAACGCCATCGCGCATCTGCGCGCGGCCGTCGCGGCCACAAAGGCGGATCAATCGGCAGGCGTGATTCCCAACCGGGACCCGGCGGCGAATGTCTTCCGCGAGGATCTGGCCAGCGTCATGCGCCCGCGCCGCCCCGTGACAGAGCAGAGCAGCGCCACGCCGCGCCCCTCTGATGTGCGCCCTGCGCCGCTGAAACTGGTGGCGGAACAGCGGGTTGACCTGCCCGAAACGCGTTCGGGCGCGCCGGTGCGCCCGCGCCGCGTGTCCCTGGCGCCGCTGCCCGAGGAGGCCGACATCGACGAAGCACCCGTGGCAGGCAACACGGACGAGGAAAGCGGTTTCGCCGATTTCGCCCGCAAGATGGGTGCCACGTCGCTGCCCGACCTGCTGGAGGCCGCCGCGGCCTATCTGGTGCATGTCGAAGCGCGCGAGGAATTCTCGCGTCCGCAGCTGATGAAGAAGGCACGCCAGGGGTCGAACGACATGCTGAGCCGCGAAGACGGCCTGCGCGCCTTCGGCCAGTTGCTGCGCCAGGGCAAGATCCAGAAGATCCGGGCGGGCCGGTTTACGGCATCGGAAGACATCAGCTTCAAGCCGGCTGCGCGCCGCGCCGGCTGATCAGGCCCGACAGATCCGAAACAAAAAGGGGCGGCCAATGGCCGCCCTTTTGCACATCCGGTTGCCTGTCCGGTTCGACCGAAGGTCAGTCGCGGGGCTGCCCGTCATCCTGCGGCGCGTCGGGATCGGCCTGCCCGATCCCGCGGAACACGAATTTGAACGGCATGATCCACACAAAGCCGAGGCCGACGTAGATCAGCAGCTCGACAAGGATTGTCGGCCTCTCGATCAGGCTGACCAGCGTGACCGCCGCCATGATGTAAAGCGGCAGGCCGACCAGCAGAATGACCAGTGACCAGCGCTTGCGGGCCTTGTAACTCAGCGCCATGACAGCCGCACCCTCCTTGGACCTGCAGGTTCCGCATCAATCCTCGAACGGATCGGTCACAAGGATCGTGTCCTCCCGCTCGGGTGAGGTGGAAAGTAGGGCGACCGGGCAATCGATCAACTCCTCGACGCGGCGCACGTATTTGATCGCCGCCGCCGGAAGATCGGCCCAGCTGCGCGCGCCTTCGGTGGATTCGCTCCAGCCGGGCATTTCCTCGTAGATCGGCTTGCAGCGCGCCTGGTGGTTCGCGGCCGTCGGCAGGTAATCGATCCGCTCACCGTCCAGCTCGTAGCCGACGCAGATCTTCAGCGTCTCGAACCCGTCCAGCACGTCAAGCTTGGTCAGCGCGATGCCCGACACACCCGAGGTGGCGCAGGTCTGGCGCACCAGCACGGCATCGAACCAGCCGCAACGCCGCTTGCGCCCGGTCACGGTGCCGAATTCATGGCCCCGCTCGCCCAGGCGCTGACCGTCGGCATCATGCAGTTCCGCCGGGAACGGGCCCTCGCCCACGCGGGTCGTGTAGGCCTTGACGATTCCCAGCACGAAATCGATGGCGCCGGGGCCCATGCCCACGCCGGTTGCCGCCTGCCCCGCGATCACGTTGGACGAGGTGACGAAAGGATAGGTGCCGAAATCGATGTCCAGCAACGCGCCCTGCGCGCCCTCAAAAAGGATGCGCTTGCCCGATTTGCGCTTTTCGTTCAGCACCTTCCAGACGGGGGCTGCATATTCCAGAACGGCGGGGGCGATCTCGGTCAGGGCCGCGATCAGGGCCGCGCGATCAACCGGGTCCATGCCGAGGCCCCGGCGCAGCGCATCGTGATGCACCAGCGCACGGTCCACCCGCGCTTCCAGCGTCTCGGGATCGGCCAGATCGGCCACGCGGATCGCGCGACGCCCGACCTTGTCCTCATAGGCGGGGCCGATGCCGCGCCCGGTGGTGCCGATCTTGGCCACGCCCACCGCCTCTTCGCGCGCGCGGTCCAGCTCTCCGTGGAAGGGCAGGATCAGCGGCGTGTTTTCCGCGATCATCAATGTCTCGGGGGTGATCGTCACGCCCTGGCCGCGCAGGCCCGCGATTTCCTTGACCAGGTGCCAGGGGTCCAGCACCACGCCATTGCCGATCACGCTCAGCTTGCCGCCGCGCACGATTCCCGATGGCAGCAGCGACAGCTTGAACACCTTGCCGTCGATCACCAGCGTGTGGCCCGCATTGTGCCCGCCCTGGAAGCGCGCGATCACATCGGCGCGCTCGGACAGCCAGTCGACGATCTTGCCCTTGCCTTCATCGCCCCACTGGGCCCCCACGACCACCACGTTCGCCATTGCCTGTCCTTCTTTGCTGGATCAAACCCGCGCCCGTCATATCGACCCGCGCAGATACATGAAACCGGAAATTGGGGCGCGCGGCTGCAATGACGGCGCTTTCTGCGCAGGCTTTCGTGCAAAGCCCCCGGACAGCCCCCGTTTCGCGGGTTGCCCCGCGTGATCAAATTGCCTAGATAGCAGGGCAGAACACGGCTCAACCACGTGGCCCACCCAGACCAGTCAGGCGATCGTCCATGGAAAACGTCATCCTCATCATCCACCTTCTTCTGGCGCTTGGGCTGATCGGCGTCGTGCTGATGCAGCGGTCGGAGGGTGGCGGCCTGGGCATGGGTGGCGGTGGCGGCGGCGCGATGACGGGCCGGGCTGCGGCCACGGCGCTGGGCAAGGTGACCTGGGTGCTGGCGATTGCCTTCATCTGCACCTCGATCACGCTGACCATCATCGCGGCACAGAAATCGGCCGGCACCTCGGTGCTGGACCGCGTCGGCGGCGAGCGCAGCGCGCCTGCGGCCGATCCGGTGGCCCCTGCGGGCGATCTGCTGCCCCCGCCCGCTGGCGACACGGCCCCGCTGGTGCCGCGCGCCGACTGATCCACTAGGGATTGAGAAACCACACCGCGCCGCAACATCATGTTGCGGCCAGCTTGCCTTTTGTCCGCGAATCCTCTAAGGGTCAAATCCCGTGGTGCTGCGGTTCCGGATATCCGCAAAAGGCGCTAATTCGCTGAGAGACGCAGCCTGAACGACGGGGGATGCCAACCGATGGCACGCTATATTTTCATCACGGGTGGGGTTGTATCCTCGCTGGGCAAGGGCCTGGCCTCGGCGGCACTGGGTGCATTGCTGCAGGCACGCGGATTTTCGGTACGCCTGCGCAAGCTGGACCCCTACCTGAACGTCGATCCCGGCACCATGTCGCCCTTCGAGCATGGCGAGGTCTTCGTCACCGACGATGGCGCGGAAACCGACCTGGACCTTGGCCATTACGAGCGTTTCACGGGCGTGGCCGCGCGCAAGACCGACTCGGTCAGTTCGGGGCGCATCTATTCCAACGTGCTGGAAAAGGAACGTCGCGGCGACTACCTGGGCAAGACGATCCAGGTGATCCCCCACGTCACCAACGAGATCAAGGATTTCCTGGCCGTGGGCGCGGACGAGGTCGATTTCATGTTGTGCGAGATCGGCGGCACCGTCGGCGATATCGAAGGCCTGCCGTTCTTCGAGGCGATCCGCCAGTTTTCCCACGACCGCCCTCGCGGGCAGTGCATCTTCATGCATCTGACCCTGCTGCCCTACCTCGCCGCCTCGGGCGAGCTGAAGACCAAGCCGACACAGCATTCCGTCAAGGAACTGCAAAGCATCGGTATCGCCCCCGATATCCTGGTCTGCCGGTCCGAACATCCGATTCCCGAAAAGGAACGCGAGAAGATCGCGCTGTTCTGCAATGTCCGCAAAGAGGCTGTCGTTGCCGCCTATGACCTGAATTCGATCTACGAGGCGCCGCTGGCCTATCACCGCGAAGGCCTGGACCAGGCCGTGCTGGATGCCTTCCAGATCAGCCCCGCGCCACGCCCCGACCTGACCGTGTGGGAGGATGTGGTGGACCGCATCCACAATACTGACGGCGCGGTCAATATCGCCATCGTGGGCAAGTACACGCAGCTGGAAGATGCCTACAAGTCGATCAAGGAGGCGCTGACCCACGGTGGCATGGCCAACCGCGTCAAGGTCAACGTGGAATGGGTCGATGCCGAAATCTTCGACACCGAGGACCCCGCCCCCTACCTGGAAGGCTTCCACGCCATCCTCGTGCCCGGCGGCTTTGGCGAGCGCGGGACCGAAGGCAAGATCAAGGCGGCGGAATTCGCCCGCACCCGCAAGATCCCATACCTGGGCATCTGCCTTGGCATGCAGATGGCGGTGATCGAGGCCGCGCGCAATGTTGCGGGCCTGACCACGGCGGGATCGGAAGAATTCGACCACGAGGCCGGCAAGAAACGCTTCGAACCTGTTGTCTATCACCTCAAGGAATGGGTGCAGGGCAACCATGTGGTCGAACGCAAGGTCGGGGACGACAAGGGCGGCACGATGCGCCTGGGCGCCTATGACGCCTCGCTGGCGGCAGGGTCGCTGGTGGCGCAGGTCTATGGCGGCACCGCGATCGAGGAACGCCACCGCCACCGCTACGAGGTCGATATCCGCTACCGTGAAAAGCTGGAAGGCTGCGGGCTGATGTTCTCGGGCATGTCCCCGGATGGTCGCCTGCCCGAAATCGTCGAATGGAAGGACCATCCGTGGTTCATCGGCGTGCAGTTCCACCCGGAACTCAAGTCGAAACCCTTCGCGCCGCATCCGCTGTTTGCCGATTTCGTGCGCGCCGCGGTCGAAACCTCGCGTCTGGTGTAATCTGCTGCAAGCTGCTGCTGGACGGGGCCGGGCCCCGTCGGCTCAGCTTTCCGGCGTCTTGTCGGTTTGCACCGGTTTTTCCCGCATGACCATGCGGGCCAGCCTTTCCCACAATGCGGGTCCGCCCGCGTGCGCGACGGGGCGCGGCTTGACGATGGTCCGGCCCGGCCCCGTCATCTGCAGATCAAGCATCTCGCGGTCGAACACCCAGCGCCCGGATTTGCCGGCCGCGCCGTCGATGTCCTGGCGGTTGATCCAGTCCTGCATGGCCATATGCGCCAGCCCCAGCCCCCGTTCGGGATCGGGCAGGTAGAAGCCGCAGACGATCCGGCGATGAATGGAGTCAAGCAGGCCGCAACGCGCCTGCGCCGCTGCCGGCAGATCGGCCTTGGCGATCATGTTGTACCGCTCGGGCGCACCGTTGAAGAACACCTGCACGGCCGTTTCCAGATCGACCCCCTTGCGGGTCATCATCAGGCGCAGATGCTCTGGATCATCGCCATCCCAATCGAAAAGAAGGGCGGCATGGATCGCCGTCGCACCGGAGACCGCGCCGGTATCGGGCAGCGCCTGGGCTTGTGTCTTTTGAACATCCATCAGGCCTGCACTGACCATGGCACACAATCCTTCTGCGGGTTAACGTTCTCGAACGATACCGATCCAGTGCGGTTATTTTGGGGAGCGAATGTGACAAGGCTGTGCAATCGGCGGTTTAGCGCCTGTTTCCTGCCGCGCCGTGCCGGGGCAGCCCTTGTAGTCTGGCTGCTGGGCCTGTCCATATGCAGCGTGCTGGCCGCATCTGCGAGGGCCGAAGGCATCGTCAGCAGGGCCTATGGCGACCTGCTGCGCGAGCTGGACAGCCTCGAGGGTTTCGAGGCCTGGCCGCTGCGCGACGAACCCGGCCATCTGCTGCGCGCGCCCCATCACGCACCGGGCCTTGCCGTTGCCAGCCATTTCGAGGGACAGGCCCCCGGCATCCTGAGCCGGCGGGACGGGGGGCGGCATGACAGCCTTGTCGCGGCACAGGCCGATGGCCCGCTGCGCCTGGCCACGGGGCCGGATGGGCAGGGCCTGGCCGTGGCGCGGCATCGCGGCTTCGGCTCGAACGCGGCCTTTCCCATCGGGCCGGACGGCTTCGGCCGGCTGTCGGGACGTGGCGAAGGATCGCTGGCGATCCTGTTCGATCAGGACCAGGCCGCGACGGGCATGCTGATCCATTCCGATTACCCCGATCCGTTGGGCACCCGCCCTGCCCCGCGCGGCATGGTCGAGGCGATCTTTCTTGCGCGGGACGGGCGCGTCCTGGGCAGGGTCATCACACCCCTGACCGAAGGCATCACCGCGCTGGGGTTCCAGACGGCCAGCGGCCAGCCGCGGATCGCGGGCGTGGTCATCCTGAACACCGATCCGGGCGGCATCGCGGTCGATGACATCCTTTTCGCGCGCGCCGCCCTGATGGGCCGCGCGGCCACACCGGGCGACCAAGCGCCTGCGCCCGTCTTGGCAGGCCGCCGACCGCGCGCTAGTGTCGGAGCATGTTAGGCAAGCTGTTCAGTTCCTTCCGCGCCCATCACGATGCGCCCCTGCCCCAGCCCGACCCGCAGATGGCGCTGGGTGTGCTGATGGTGCGTGTCGCGAAATCCGATCACAGCTATCACCTGGCCGAAATCCAGCGGATCGACCGGCTGCTGGCGCGTCTGTTCGACCTGAACCCGGTGGAAGCGGCCAAGATGCGCGCCACCTGCGAGAAACTGGATGCGCGCGCGCCCAACACCGACACGTTCGCCGACCTGATCCGCAACGAGCTGGATCACGCGCATCGCCTTTCGGCGCTCGAGGCGCTGTGCGAGGTGATGCTGGTCGACGGCATGCCCCATGTCGAAGAGATCGAGGAAATCCATGCCACCCGCGTGATCCTGGGGCTGGACGAGGACGATCTGCGCGAGGCCCTGGCACGGGCCCGCAGCGCCATCGGTTGACGGCATCCGATTTCGCCCCACACTTGTCCGCCAGAACGGAGACCCAACCCGATGTTTGCCGACCTTCTGAAACGCCTGACCCAACCCGGCCCCGACCGCAGCCTGCCCGCCGAGGACGCACGCCTTGCCCTCAGCGCGCTTCTGGTGCGCATCGCCCGCGCGGACGGCGATTACGCCGCCGAAGAGGTGCATAGAATCGACCGTATCCTGATGCAGCGGTACGGGCTGTCGCCCCACGCTGTCATCGCGCTCAGAAAAGAGGCAGAGGCGCTGGAAAGCGAGGCACCCGATACGGTGCGCTTTACCCGTGCGATCAAGGATGCCGTCCCCTACGAGGATCGTGTCGCGGTGATCGAGGCGCTGTGGCTGGTCGCCCTTGCCGACGGGGCCCGCGACGGGGCCGAGGATGCGCTGGTGCGCATGGTCTCCAGCATGCTGGGGGTCAGCGACCAGGACAGCGCCATGGCCCGGCAGCGGATGCAGGCGCGCGGATGATCGCCAGCCTGCCCATGTATGACTGGCCCGAGGTCCGGACGCATACGGACAGGTATTGGCAGGCGATCCGCGCGGCGCTCGGGACCGGCCCCATCGACCTGACACGTGACGCCGGCGACATGCACGCCCAGTGGCTTGATCCCGACCTTCTGCTGTCGCAGACCTGCGGCATGCCCTACCGTACGCGTCTTCTGGGCAAGGTCACGCGGATCGGCACACCCGACTATGCCCTGCCCGGTTGCCCGGCGGGTCACTATTGCAGCGTGATCGTGGCGAATGCCCAGGACGAACGGGGCCAACTGTCTGATTTCACGGGCGATATCTTTGCCTATAATGAAGGCGGATCGCAATCTGGCTGGGCGGCCCCCATGTCCCACGCGGCCGCGCTTGGTCTGCGTTTCGAGAACCTTCTGCCCACGGGCGCACATCGCGCCTCGATCCATGCGGTGGCCGAGGGGCGCGCAGCGCTGGCATCGATCGATGCCATGACATGGGAACTTGCGCTGCGCCATGAACCCGCGGCCCTGCGGCTGAAGGTTGTTGCCCGCACCGACCCCACGCCGGGCCTGCCCTATATCACTGCCCTGGGCCGCGATCCCGCGCCCATCGCCCGCGCGATCACGCGGGCCATCGCCGATCTTGACCCCGAAAGCCGGGGGGCGCTGCATCTGTCGGGCCTTTGCGAGATTCCAGATGCGGCCTATCTGGCCGTTCCCACGCCGGCGGCACCCGCAGCCTGACCCCCGCCGGGGTCAAGGCGCGCGTGGTGTGGTTGAAATCCCACTCCGATCGGCGGCTTACCAAGGGTCAGTTCGGAGGATTGCGGGAAAAATCTTCCGTTTTGGAAGTTGCAATGCCCCATTTTTTCCGCCCTATTGTGTCGCTAACGTGACGATCAACCTCCGGCAGATGGACGCCCAAGTGACAGACAGCCCGCCCGTCATCGAGATCCGCAACCTGCACAAGGCCTATGGTGCGCTCGAAGTGCTGAAGGGTGTCGATATCGCCGCGCATCGCGGCGACGTGGTCTCGCTGATCGGGTCATCGGGATCGGGCAAGTCAACGCTGCTGCGCTGCGCCAACCTGCTGGAAGACAGCCAGCAGGGCGAGATCCTGTTCAAGGGCGAACCCGTGCGCTGGCGCGGCACCGGCATGAACCGGCACCCGGCCGATCCCAAACAGGTGCTGCGCATCCGCACCAACCTTTCCATGGTGTTCCAGCAGTTCAACCTGTGGTCCCACATGACGATCCTGCAAAACGTGATGGAGGCGCCCGTCACCGTGCTCAAGCGTGACCGCGCCGAGGTCGAGGCCGCCGCGCGCCGCTATCTGGACAAGGTGGGCATCGGTGACAAATGCGATGTTTTCCCCGCGCAACTGTCGGGCGGGCAGCAGCAGCGCGCGGCCATCGCACGTGCGCTTTGCATGGAGCCCGAGGCGCTGCTGTTCGACGAACCGACATCCGCGCTTGATCCCGAACTGGAACAAGAGGTCGTCAAGGTGATCAAGGACCTGGCTGCCGAGGGGCGCACGATGATGATCGTGACCCATGACATGCGCATGGCCGCCGATGTGTCCGATCACGTGGTCTTCCTGCACCTGGGCCGGATCGAGGAACAGGGCCCGCCCGCAACCCTGTTCGGCGCGCCCAAGACCGAACGGCTGCAACAATTCCTTTCCGCTTCCGTGCCGGCCTGATGGCTGCGGACGGGCGAAAATCAGCGGGATCAACCCGCATCACACCATCCAACCAAGGGAAAACGACAGAATGAAGAAACTGATCCTGACAACCGCAGCACTGGCGCTGACCGCCAGCATGGGTATGGCGCAGACCGTTCGCATGGGCACCGAGGGCGCCTACCCTCCGTACAACTTCCTCAACGACAAGGGCGAGGTCGACGGGTTCGAGCGTGAGCTGGGCGATGAGCTGTGCAAGCGCGCCGCACTGACCTGCGAATGGGTCACCACCGACTGGGACGGGATCATCCCCAACCTGGTGTCGGGCAACTACGACACGATCATCGCCGGCATGAGCATCACCGCCGAGCGTGACGAGGTGATCGACTTCACCCAGAACTACATCCCGCCCGCCTCCTCGGCCTATGTGGGCGCATCGGCAGATGTCGATGTCGCAACCGCCGTCATCTCGGCCCAGGCCGCCACGATCCAGGCCGGCTACGTGGCCGAAAGCGGCGCGACCCTGCTGGAATTCGCAACCCCCGAGGAAACCGTCGCCTCTGTCCGCAACGGCGAGGCTGACGCGGTCTTTGCCGACAAGGATTACCTGGCACCGATCGTCGAGGAATCCGGCGGCGCGCTGATGTTCGTGGGCGAAGACGTGCAGCTGGGCGGCGGCGTCGGCATGGGCCTGCGCGAAAGCGACACCGAACTGCGCGGCAAGTTCGACGCGGCGATCCAGTCCATGAAGGACGATGGCACGCTGAACACGCTGATCACCAAGTGGTTCGGCGAAGGTGCCGCAACCTTCTGATCCATCCCGGCGGGGGGCACCGCAGCGGTGCCCCCCGCTTTACCGCTCATCAATTGCGCATCGCACAACGCCGCGTCGGGGAAGCCCATGTTCAGCTTTTGCACAGATCCCGACACGCTGTCCGATCTGGCCTGGATGGCCTGCTACCTGACGACCGGCAAACATCTGAATTTCTATTACGCCTTCGGCACGGTCCTTGTGCTGCTGGCGATCACCGCGCCCACGGCCCTGGCCTTCGGCTTTGCAGGCGCATCGGCCGCACGATCGCGCGTGTTGCCGCTCAGCCTGCTGGGCAAGGGCTATATCGCGATCGTGCGCGGCGTGCCCGACATCGCCTTTTTCATGTTCTTCGTGATCGCGCTGGACCAGGGGCTGGAATTCCTCAAGCATCAATGGGTCTGCCCCGACTGGGATCAGCCGATCCGGCAGGGCAATGATTTTCTTGTCTGCCAGGCGGCCAAGGTGCCGCTGGGGACCTCGCCGCAATGGATGCACAAGACCTACAGCTTCTTCGTGGCGGTGTTTACCTTCGCCATCGTCTTCGGGGCTTTCGCCGCCAATGTGCTTTACGGCGCGATGCGCGCCGTGCCGCGCGCGCAGCTTGAAACCGCCGAGGCTTACGGCATGACCCACCGGCAGACCTTCTGGCGCATCACCGTGCCGCAGATGTGGGTCTATGCCCTGCCCGGTCTGTCGAACCTGTGGATGGTGCTGATCAAATCCACCCCCCTGCTGTTCCTGCTGGGGGTCGAGGATATCGTCTACTGGGCGCGCGAGTTGGGTGGCACGAAGACACCGCGCTTCACCGACTATCCGCATGGCGACTGGCGCATGTGGTATTTTCTGGTGCTGCTGGTCTTTTACCTGGCCTTCACCCGCGTGTCGGAGGTGGTGCTGGACCGCGTCATGGCGCGCCTGACCCTGGGCCAGGCCACGACGGGCGGCGACGCGCAGCGAAAGGCCGAAGCATGAGCTGCGTCCAGACCATCATGGACTACGGGCTGCGCAGCCTGGGCTATGGCGAACGCCTGCTGCCCCGGACGGATTTCACGCTCTGCCAGCAATTCACGCTGATCGGGTCAGGGCTGATCTGGAACATCTATTTCGGCGCGCTCGCGCTGATCGCGGGATTTTTCCTGGCCACGGCGCTGGCACTGGGCAAGGGCGCGCGCCCGGCCTGGATACGCAAGCCGTCGGAATGGTTCATCTTCGTCTTCCGAGGCTCGCCCCTCTTCATCCAGTTCTTCTTTGCCTATTTCCTGTTTCTCAGCCTCAAGGGGGTCAGCCCGATCTTCGATCCCTTCAGCTCTGCCTGGCTGGGGGCGCTGGTGGTGCTGTTCTTCAACACCGCCGCCTATTCCGCCGAGATCTTCCACGGGGCGCTGAAATCCATCCCGCGCGGCGATGTCGAGGCGGCGGATGCCTATGGCATGTCCGGCTGGCCCCGGTTTCGCCGGATCATCTGGCCCACCATGCTTCGTCTGGCCTGGCCCGGCTATACGAACGAGGCGATATTCCTCTTTCACGCGACCACGCTGGTCTTCTTCTCGGGCTTTCCCGCGCAGCAGCAGAAGGGCGACGCGCTCTATTATGCCAGCTATTTCGCGGACAAGACCTTCAACCCGTTCATCCCCTATCCGATCCTGGCCTTCTACTTCGTCCTGCTGACGCTGGCGATCACCGGCATCTTCGGCCTGATCAATCGGCGGCTGAACCGGCATCTGCCCGCCGAACAGCGGCGCAAAATTCGCTTGCGTCCCAATCTGATCCGGTAGTATCACTATTTTGATCAAATTTTTCGGGTGTGATCCGATCCTGTTTTTTATGCGTTTCGGGCAGCTACAACCTTTTTCGCAAGATTTGATCATAACCAAGGACCAAGGGCATGGACCTTATCCCTCGCCGGTTGCGCATGATGCGTGGCCTGCCGGACTGCGCCAGCCCTCAACCCGTCAGGTGAGACGATGAAGAACTGGCTCAGGAAGCACCCAGAGGTGCGCACGATCCGCGTGGCCGCCGCGGATCTCAATGCCCAGGCACGCGGCAAACGTGTTCCCACCCGCTATGCGGACAAGGTCGTGGAGGATGGCACGCGCTTTCCGCTTTCGGTCCTCAACCTCGACATCTGGGGCGAGGATATCGACGACAGCCCGCTTGTTTTTGAAACCGGCGATGCCGACGGCGTGCTGAAGCCCACGGAACGCGGCTTCATGCCGATGCCATGGCTCGAGGCGCCCACCGCCCTGCTGCCGATCTGGATGTTCCGCGAGGATGGCCGCCCCTATGAGGGCGATCCCCGCCATGCCCTGCGCGCGGTGGTGGATCGCTACAAGGCCAAGGGCCTGACCCCTGTGGTGGCGGTCGAGCTTGAATTCTTCCTGATCGACGACTCGGGGCGCAAGCTGCAGGTGCCGGTCAGCCCGCGGTCGGGCAAGCGGCGCAAGGCCGCCGAGACCCTATCGATCCGGGCGCTGGACGCATTCGACACCTTCTTCACCGACCTTTACGAGGCCTGCGAAGAGATGGACATCCCCGCCGATACCGCCATCTCCGAGGCGGGTCTGGGTCAGTTCGAAGTCAACCTGATGCATTGCGACGACGCCTTGCGCGCCGCCGATGATGCCTGGCTTTTCAAGATGCTGGTCAAGGGGCTGGCCCGGCGGCACGGCTTTGCCGCATCCTTCATGGCCAAACCCTACGAGGATTACGCGGGATCCGGCCTGCACACACATTTTTCCGTGCTGGACACGGAAGGACGCAATATCTTTGATGACGGCAGCCCTTTGGGCACAGATTTGTTGCGCAATGCGGTTGCCGGCTGTCTGAACGCCATGGCCGGATCGACCCTGATCTTCGCCCCGCACTGGAACAGCTATGACCGGCTGGTGCCCGATGCCCATGCGCCCACCGGCATCTGCTGGGGCTATGAGAACCGCACGGCGGCGGTGCGCATCCCCTCGGGCAGCCCCGTGGCGCGGCGGATCGAACATCGCGTGGCGGGCGGCGACGTGAACCCCTACCTGATGCTGGCCGCGATCCTGGGCGCCGCCCTGAACGGGATCGAGGACAAGGCAGAACCGCCCGCCCCGATCACCGGCAACGCCTATGCGCTGGAGCTGCCGCAGGTGCCCACGACATGGCAGGATGCGATCGATGCCTTCGAGGGCAGCCCCGACATCGCGCGCATCTTCGCGCCCGAGCTGATCCGCAACTTCGTGCTGACCAAGCGCCAGGAGCTGCACTACATGGGCGAGCTGACGCCGGAAGAGCGTGTCGAGATCTATCTCGACACGGTGTGACGCAACGCGCGGCGGTCCCGGCCCCGCCAAGCCCCCCCTTGCCGACACTCGGGGGCTTGGCTACCATCCGGCCTATCCAACCATTGGTGATCCATGAAAATCGGTATCCTGCAAACCGGCCATTCCCCTGACGAGGTCAGGGGCGCGCTGGGTGATTATTCTGACATGTTTGCGCGCCTTCTGGGCGGGCATGGTTTCGATTTCGCAACTTTCAACGTGGTGGACGGGCAGTTCCCCGCGGGCCCCGATGACGCCGATGGCTGGCTTATCACCGGATCCAGGCACGGCGCCTACGAGGATCATCCCTGGATACCGCCGCTCGAGGCGCTGATCCGCGCCATCCGCGACAGCGGCAAACCCCTGATCGGCGTCTGCTTCGGGCATCAGATCATCGCCCAGGCGCTGGGGGGACGGGTCGAGAAGTTCGGGGGCGGCTGGGCCGTGGGTCCGACCGCCTATGACTTCGACGGCGAGACCATGACCCTTAACGCCTGGCATCAGGACCAGGTCACCACCCTGCCCGAAGGGGCCAGGGTACTGGCCTCGAACGACTTCTGCGCCAATGCCGCGCTGGCTTACGGCGACACCATCCTGACCATTCAACCCCACCCGGAATTCGGCAAGCCCTTCATCGAGGGGCTGATCACCCACCGCGCCCCCGGCGTCGTGCCGGCGGAGCAGATCGCAGATGCCCGCGACAGGCTGGACGTGCCGCTGGATTCCACCCGCTTTGCTGACCGCATGGCGGCCTTCTTCAAAAGGACCGCATGACATGAAAGACTGGACCGAACAACTGCCCGAGGCCGCGCGCCAATTCCTGGAAAACAGGCGCCTCGACGAGGTGGAATGCATCATCTCGGATCTTCCCGGCATTGCCCGCGGCAAGGCGGTGCCCGCCAGCAAATTCGCGCGGCAGGACTATTTCCACCTGCCGGATTCGATCTTCTACCAGACCATCACCGGCGACTGGGGCGAAGCCGCGGGCGCCGAGGGGTTCATCGAGCGCGACATGATCCTGCGCCCCGACATGAACACGGCCACCGCAGCCCCCTGGACCGGGGACTGGACGCTGCAGGTGATCCATGACGCCTATGACCGCAAGGGAAAGCCCATTCCCTATGCGCCGCGCAACGTGCTCAAGCGCGTGGTGGACCTTTACCGCAAGCAGGGATGGGAGCCGGTCGTCGCGCCCGAGATGGAATTCTACCTTGTCGCGCGCAACCTTGACCCGGCCAAGGGGATCGAGCCGATGATGGGCCGCTCGGGCCGTCCGGCCGCCGCGCGCCAGGCCTATTCGATGTCGGCCGTCGACGAATTCGGTCCCGTGATCGACGATATCTACGATTTCGCCGAGGCCCAGGGCTTCGAGATCGACGGCATCACCCAGGAAGGCGGCGCCGGCCAGCTGGAAATCAACCTGCTGCATGGCGATCCGATCCGCCTGGCGGACGAGGTGTTCTATTTCAAGCGGCTGATCCGCGAGGCGGCGCTGCGGCACGACTGCTTTGCCACCTTCATGGCGAAACCCATCGCCGACGAGCCGGGCAGCGCGATGCATGTGCATCATTCGGTGCTGGATATCGAGACGGGGCAGAACCTGTTCTCGGGGCCGCAGGGCGGCGAGACGGATGCGTTCTTCCATTTCATCGGCGGCATGCAGAAGCACCTGCCATCCGCCATCGCGGTGCTGGCGCCCTATGTCAACAGCTACCGCCGCTACGTCAAGGACCACGCCGCCCCGATCAACCTGGCCTGGGGGCGCGACAACCGCACGACCGGCATCCGGGTGCCACTGTCCAGCCCCGCCGCGCGCCGGGTCGAGAACCGCCTGGCGGGCATGGATTGCAACCCCTACCTCGGAATCGCGGCCAGCCTGGCCTGCGGCTATCTTGGCCTGATGCAGGAGGTCTGGCCCGACAAGCAGTTCAAGGGCGACGCCTATGAGGGTGAGGGCGATATTCCCCGCGTGATGGGCGATGCGCTGGACATGTTCGAAGAGGCCAAGGACCTGCACGAGGTGCTGGGGCCGGAATTCGCCCGCGTCTATTCCATCGTGAAGCGCACCGAATACGAGGAATTCCTGCAAGTCATCAGCCCGTGGGAGCGTGAACACCTGCTGCTCAACGTATGATGCGGGGTTGGGGGCTCTGCCCCCGGCCTGCGGCCTCCCCCGGGATATTTCCTGCAAGAAGAAAACGACACGTCACGAGACAGGAGTGACGCCATGAACCTGCTTTTTTCCAATGACCGCCAGGGTGAGTATCCGCCAAGCTGGTATGCCGCCACCGCCCATGAGGCGCCGCGCCATTCCGCGTTGAAAGGCACCGCGCGCGCCGATGTCTGCGTGGTGGGTGCGGGCTACACGGGCCTGTCGGCGGCGCTGCACCTGGCCGAACGCGGCTTTGA
Organism: Seohaeicola sp.; assembly: GCF_048006315.1. Lineage (GTDB taxonomy): Bacteria > Pseudomonadota > Alphaproteobacteria > Rhodobacterales > Rhodobacteraceae > Seohaeicola. Next base: position 808,329 of record NZ_CP180350.1, read on the forward strand.
CGTGGTGCTGCTCGAGGCGCATCGCGTGGGCTTTGGTGCGTCGGGCCGCAATGGCGGGCAACTGGGTTCGGGGCAGCGGCAGGACCAGGCCAGCCTTGAGGCGATGCTGGGCAAGGCCGAGGCGCGCAAGCTGTGGGATCTGGGCGAAGAGGCCAAGGACCTGGTCAAGGGGCTGATCGCGCGGCACGGCATCGATTGCGACCTCAGGCCGGGCGTGGCCTGGACCGGGTTCTCGGGCCGGGAGGTGGCGGATCTGCACAGCTATGCGCGCCTGCTGCAAGACGACTACGGCTATGATGCGATCCAGACGCTGGACGCCACGGCCTGCCATGCGCTTTGCCCCTCGCCCGCCTACAAGGGCGGTGTACTGGACATGGGTGCGGGTCATCTGCATCCGCTGAATTTCGCCCTTGGGCTGGCCCGCGCGGCGGTGGCGGCGGGGGTGCGCATCCATGAGGGGGCCTATGTGCATCACATCAAGGAAGGCGCGAAGATCACCGTGCAGACCGGACAGGGCCGGATCGAGGCCGATCACCTGATCCTGGCCTGCAACGGATACCTGGGGGGGCTGAACCGCAAGGTCGCGGCGCGCGTCATGCCGATCAACAATTTCATCGTGGCGACAGAACCCTTGGGCGACGCGGCCGCGCGCGTGCTGACCCGCGACGTGGCGGTGGCAGACAGCAAGTTCGTGGTCAACTACTTCCGGCTGAGTGCCGACAAGCGACTGCTGTTCGGGGGCGGGGAAACCTATGGCTACCGCTTTCCCACCGATATCGCGGCCTTGGTCCGCAAGCCGATGACCGAGATCTTTCCCCACCTGGCCGATGTCAGGCTGGATCATGCCTGGGGCGGAACTTTGGCGATCACGATGAAACGCCTGCCCTACCTGGCGCGTCTTGCCCCCAATATCCTGAGCGCTTCGGGCTATTCGGGGCACGGGGTCGGCACCGCCACCCATGCGGGATACCTGATGGCGCAGGCCGTCGCCGGGCAGGCCGAGGGGTTCGACACGATGGCGCGCATTCCCACGACGCCTTTTCCGGGGGGGGCCGCGTTCCGCAATCCGCTGCTGGTGCTGGCCATGACCTGGTACAGCCTGCGCGACCGGTTGGGCATCTGAGGCAAAGAGACGCCGAGCACCCCCTGCCCTGCAAATAAAGCTTGAGCGAGCGCGGCAATTGTTTAGAAATCCTGAAAACAGTATTCAGGAAAGCCGAAGATCATGTCGCTCGATTCCCCTGCCATCCTGCCCCCCAACACCTATGACGCCGAACCGATCCCGCCCTCGGCCCGGGCCGAGATCGAACGCCTGCTGCAATCGGGCGATCTGTTCCGCTACACGGCCGCAGACGCCTCGCCTGTTGCGCTGCTGGAACAGGAGTTCGCGGCGCTGATGGGGGTGCGCTATGCGCTGGCGGTCTCGTCCTGTTCGGCGGCCCTTTTCCTGTCGCTCAAGGCGCTGGACCTGCCGCGCGGGGCGCGCGTGCTGATCCCGGCCTTTACCTTTGCCGCCGTCCCATCCTCGATCGTGCATGCCGATTGCGTGCCGGTGCTCTGCGAGGTGGGCCAGAATTACCGCATCGACATGGGCGATTTCACCGCCAAGCTGGACGACGTGCAGGCGGTGATGATCAGCCACATGCGCGGGCACACCTCGGACATGGATGCGATCATGGCGCTGTGCGAGGCGCGCGGCATTCCGGTGATCGAGGATGCGGCCCATTCGCTGGGCACGACCTGGCACGGGCGGATCATCGGCAGCATCGGCAAGATCGGCTGCTTCTCGTTCCAGAGCTACAAGCTGCTGAATGCGGGCGAAGGCGGCATCCTGATCACCGATGATGCCGATCTCGTGGCGCGCGCCGTGATCATGTCCGGCGCCTATGAGCATAACTGGAAGAAACACGGCAGCCGCGACGCGGCCGCCCAGACCGATCTGGACGCGGCCTTTGCCCGCTGGCAGAACAAGTTGCCGCTGTACAATCTGCGCCTGAACAACCTGAGCGCCGCGATCATCCGGCCGCAACTGGGCGAAATGGCGCGTCGGGTGGCGGACGGGCGGCGCAACCATGATCATGTGGCCGGCAGGCTGAACACCTCACCATGGATCGAGGTGCCGGAAAAACTGGCCCCCGAGGAACGCGCCCCGGATTCGATCCAGTTCAACATGGTGGGCATGTCCGATGACGACATCCGCGCCTTTGCCGAGGCCGCGGCGCGGCGTGGCGTCAAGGTGCAGGTCTTCGGGATGAGCGCCGACAATGCGCGCGCCTTCTGGAACTGGCAGTTCCTGGGCGAGGTGCCCGCGCTGCCGCAGACCCGTGCGATGCTGATGAAGGCCTGCGACACCCGCCTGCCCGCCAGGCTGACGATGCCCGAGCTTGACGTGATCGCCGATGCGCTGATCGGGGCCGCGCAAGAGGTGATGGGCAACCTGCGCGCCTACGGGACCTGAGCATCTCGGGATAGATTCCCGGACTGGTCCGGTTCGAACCTGCGACCACAGGCGCCGCTAGAGAAGCTTCAGCTGCCCGGCCATGAAGGGATGCGCCTGAATGGCCGGGGTCACGATGATGTCCTGCAACAGCGGCTTGAGACGCGCGGCCACCTGCGCGGGCATGTCCTGCAGCACGTCCTTGCGCGCGGTCAGGGAAATCGTGCGCGACAGCGGCGCGAAGGGCAGTTCGAACACATCCAGCCGATCGGCGAAGCGCCGCGCGCGCATCAGCGCCAGCGGCGTCAGGATGGTCCAGCCCGCCCCCTGCGCCACCAGCGCCAGGATGGCGTGGTAGCTGTCCAGTTCGAACCGATGCGCCAGGGTCAGGTTCTGCCGCGCCAGATGCGAGGCGATCAGGCGGCCCATGTAGTGCCGTGTGGTATATTGCACCAGCGGCAGGGTCTTGAGCTGGCGCAGCACGTCGCGGTCGGGCTTGAGCGCACCGCGCGCGGTCGCCACAACAAATCCTTCGGACAGCAGCGGGTGCAATTCCATCCAGTCCGCTTCGGCCCCCATGTCGGCGGCCACGATCACATCCAGCGCGCGCGCGTCCAGTTGATCGTGCAGATGGTGGCTGGCCCCGGTTTCCAGCAGGAACTGGCACCCCCGCATATGGGCGGCCAGATCGGTCAGCAGACGCGGGGTCACATCGGCCTCGAAATCCTCGATCATGCCGAGGCGGAACCGGGTCAGGGCCGACAGATCGGCCATGGCCAGTTCTGCCCGCGCCAATGACGCCTCGTTCAGGATGATCGCGGCGCGGCGGCGAAACAGCTCTCCGGCGGGGGTCAGGGTCACGGGGCGGGTGTTGCGCTGCAGAAGCGTGGCGCCGATCGCCCCTTCAAGATTGGTCAATTGCTGGCTGACCGCCGAGGCGCTGGCCCCAAGGCGACGCGCGGCCGAAGAGATGCTTCCCTCTTCGGCCGTCGCCACGAAGACCTCAATCCCCCAGAGGGTTATCCGGCCGGGGCTGTCCACCATGGCGGGGTCACTTGCCCATTTTCGACAGTTTCGTCTGAAGGTCCTGCAGCTGGCGCTTGATTTCGTCGAGACCGGCCTCTTCGTTCTTGTCGGTCTCGTCATCCTCGCGCGCCGGGTTGGACGCGCCGGGCCATCCGCCCTTGAACCCGCCGGTCATCGCCTTCAGGAACGCTTCCTGCTGTGCCTGCATCGCCTCGAAGCCGGGGATCTTGGCCATGGGGGATACCTTGGCCATGTTCTCCATCATCTTGGACTGGCTGTCGCGCAGCATGTCGAAGGACATGGCCAGGAATTGCGGCACAACCGATCCGGCCTGCGTGGTGTAGCTGCGGACAAGATCCGTCAGCACATTCACCGGCAGCATGGTTTCACCACGGCTTTCATGTTCCGCGATGATCTGCAGAAGATACTGACGCGTCAGGTCATCGCCCGACTTCAGATCCACGATCTGCACCTCACGCCCCTCGCGGATGAAACCGGCGATATCCTCGAGCGTGACGTAATCGCTGGTTTCGGTATTGTACAATCGGCGACTGGCATAACGCTTGATGAGAAGCGGCTTCTTGTCTTCGGCCACGGGCGACCCTCCCCTTGATGCAGCAGTGCAGCATAGCTTAGGCGCTTGCGAAACAAAAAGAAAGGGCGGGCACAATGGCCCGCCCAAGCGTGTCGCATCCCAGGGAGGAGGAGGAGGATGCGCCAGCCTTTTTCCTGACTGCTGCGATTACTTCGCGGCTGCTTTCTTGGCCACGGTGGTGGCTTCCTTGGCGGCTTTCTGCACGGCAGCAGTTGCTTCTTCGGTGATGTCCTTGCCGGCAGCCATCAGCAGTTCGACGGTGTCCATCTGCATTTTCTTGGCGACTTCGGCGAAGGCGGCCATGTGCTCGGCGGCTGCTTCGGCCTGTGCCGATGCGAAATCGGTCATCGCCTTGGCGTAGTCGGCCGGCTCGGTCTTTGCTTTCGACATTTCAACCATCTTGGCCAGGGTTTCTTTGGTCCATTTGGTCGAGATCTCGGTCGACTTTTCAGCAGCGGTCAGCGCCAGGCCGGCCAGCTTTTCGTTCAGCGATGCCTGGGTCTTGAAAGCGTCTTCCATCGACTTGGTGTCGACCGGGAATGCGCCCATCATGTCTTTCATCATCGCGGTGAAATCTTGCGTCTTGGCCATCTTGAAAATCCTTTTGTGCTCTCCGGGCCCACCCCGGTTTCTGAAGCTGCACCCAATATGCATGCTGCATCGCGGCATTTCAAGGATTTTATGCCGCAACGCAGCATATTCTTTTTTAACCTTTCAGATCAGGCCTTTGACGGAGGAAGCACATAGGTCCCCGGTGACGGACACAGGGGGGGATGCGTAAATCACCCGGTTCCCTAGCGTCAACCATCTTGCCTGAACGCTTGGCAAGCCACTTGCCCCAGCGGGGCCACCAGCTGCCTTCCTGGAAATCGGCCTGCGCTTTCCAGTCGTCCGAGGGCAGGCTCAGATCCGGGTTGGTGTAATGGCCGTATTTCTTCTTGGTCGGCGGATTGATGATGCCCGCGATATGCCCGGATTGCGACAGGATAAAGGTCCTGTCATCAGACCCCATCCCCTGCGCACCGCGATAGCTGTCCTTCCATGCGGCGATGTGATCGGTCTCGCAGGCGATCAGGCAGACCGGCACATCGACTTCGGACAGGTGCAGCCGCGTGCCCATCAGGTCGATCCCGCCATCGGCAAAGCGGTTCTGCTGGCACAGCCAGCGCAGGTATTCCACCACCATGCGGGCCGGAAGGTTGGTGCCGTCCCCGTTCCAGTAGAGCAGATCGAAAGCGGGTGGCGCCTCGCCCAGCATGTAGCTTTTGATCGCAGGGCCATAGATCAGGTCGTTCGAACGCAGGAACGAGAATGTCCGCGCCATGATGAAGGATCGCAGCACGCCGTTCTCGGCCACTTCGGCCTCGATCCCGTCGATGAAGTCATCCTGCAGGAAGGGCGTGAATTCGCCTTGCTCGGAAAAATCGGTCAGCGCGGTAAAGAAGGTCGCCGACTTGACCGATGTATCGCCCCGCTGCTTGAGCAGCGACAGCACCATCGACAGCGTCGTACCGGCGATGCAATAGCCCACCGCATTGACCTGTTTCTGGCCGGTGATCGCCTTGACCTCGCGGATCGCGGTCAGATAGCCCTCGTTGATGTAGTCATCCAGCCCCACATCGCGATAGGTTTCGTCCGGGTTGACCCAGCTGACCACGAACAGGGTAAAGCCCTGTTCCGTGATCCATTTGATCAGGCTGTTCTCGGGCTTGAGGTCCATGATGTAGAACTTGTTGATCCAGGGCGGGAAGATGATCAGCGGGATCGCGTGCACCTGCTCGGTCGCGGGCGAGAACTGGATCAGTTCCATCATGCGGTTGCGGTACACCACCTGCCCCGGCGTGGTCGCGATATTCTCGCCAAGGCGAAAGGCGCTGTCATCGGCCAGGCGCACCAGCATCTCGCCGCTGTTGGCCTCGATGTCGGCGACAAGGTTCTCCAGCCCCTTGATCAGCAACTCACCTTCGGTGGCGACCGCGCGTTCCAGCGCATCGGGGTTGGTGGACAGGAAATTCGTGGGCGCCAGCATGTCGATGATCTGGCGCGAGAAGTATTCCAGCCGCTTCTTTTCGCGCGGCGACAGATCGTCGATCTCGGCCACGGCCTTTTCGATGGCCTGCGCGTTCATCATGTATTGCTGCTTGATGAAGTTGAAATAGGGGTGCGTCTTCCACAGCGGGTTCGAAAACCGCCGGTCGTCGGGGGTATGATCCTCGGGCGCCTGCAGCTTTCCGGCGGCAATGGCTTGTTGCGCCTCGAGGAAATGCTTGACCGACTGACCCCAGTATTCCAGCTGCGTCTCGAACAGATGGGCCGGGTTCTGCATCATCCGCGTCCAGTAGGTGGTCGCCGCCTTGGCGAACATTTCCTGATCGGGCGCGTTCAACGTGGGGTTCGCCGCCTTGCGATTCGACAGCGCGGAGACAAGCCGCTGAGACAATTCTTCGACCTTGGCAAGATTGGCGTTCAATCTCTCCAAATTTTCCGGGGTCGATGCCTCTTTAGTTGTCATATTCAAAAATTCCTCGTATCATCGCTGCTACGCAGCATTATTGCCGTCCTGTCGGGGAGGCCAGCGGCATGATGACCGACCCTGCGAACGGGACACGAAGGAGACGCTTATGCGTTACATGGCCGCTTACGACCTCATGGAAACTATGCGCAATACGAACCAATGGCTGGGCGCCTCCGCCCTGTCACTGGCATCCTATCCGGTTTTCAGCATGGTGCCAAACCCTGCTTTGCAATGGATGGCGGCCTGGGGCGAAGTGACCGAGCGCACATTCAAGCGCATGGTCGCCAAGCCCGACTGGGGCATCCGGACCTTCACCTGCGCAGATGGCAAGGACCACCTGGTCCACATCGAGACGGTGGTCGAAAAGCCTTTCGGCAACCTGATCCATTTCCGCATTCCGGGCCGCAAGCCCAGCCCGCGCAAGGTGCTGCTGGTGGCGCCGATGTCGGGCCATTACGCCACGCTGCTGCGCTCGACCGTGAAAAGCCTTCTGGTGGATTGCGAAGTCTACATCACCGACTGGCACAATGCGCGCGACATCCCTGTCAGCGCCGGCAAGTTCGACGTCGAGGATTACACCCTCTACCTGGTCGACTTCATGCGCCACATGGGACCGGACACCCATGTGATCGCCGTCTGCCAGCCTGCCCCCCTGACCCTGGCCGCCACCGCCTATCTGGCAGAGGAAGATCCCAAGGCGCAGCCGCGCAGCCTGACCCTGATCGGCGGGCCGATCGACCCTGACGCGACACCGACCGATGTGACCGATTTCGGCGCACGGGTGACGATGGGCCAGCTGCAGGAAACCATGATCCAGCGCGTCGGCTTCAAGTACCCCGGCGTGGGGCGCAAGGTCTATCCGGGCCTGCTGCAACTGTCGTCCTTCATGTCGATGAACGGGGATCGCCATTCAAAGGCGTTCATGGACCAGATCGCCCGCGTCGCGCGCGGCGAAGCGTCGGATCACGATGCGCACAACCGCTTTTACGATGAATACCTGGCCGTGATGGACATGACGGCCGAATTCTACCTCTCGACTGTCGAACGGATCTTCAAGAACCGCGAGATCGCCAAGAACGAATTCACCGTGAACGGCCGTCACGTGGACATCGGCAAGATCACGTCGGTCGCGGTCAAGACGGTCGAAGGCGCCAAGGATGACATCTCGGCCCCCGGTCAGTGCATCGCGGCGCTGGCGCTGTGCACGGGCCTGCCCGACAGCAAGAAGGCCAGCCATGTCGAACCGGACGCCGGCCATTACGGCATCTTCGCGGGCAAAAGCTGGCGCAACAACATCCGCCCGCTGGTGCTGCGTTTCATCGACGCCAACAGCCCGGACCCGATGCCCAAGGTCAAGCCCGCGAACAAGAACGCCGCCGCGAAATAAGACCTTCGGAGTCAGCGACAAGGCCGGGCCCAGCGCCCGGCCTTTTGCATTTGCGTCGCCCGCACGGGGTCAGGGTGCACCCTGCCCTTTTTTCGGAGCCTTTTTTCGGCGGCCTATTTCGGCCGGCCGTTCCGCTGCCGTCCGCGCAGCCAGCGCCAGAGCGGCAGCACATCCAGCGCCGCGACACCCAGACCCAGCGGGATCATCCAGAAGCCGAGCACCGGCAGGAAACCGAACACGCCGCCCAGCATCAGCAGCAGACCCACGACCAGGCGCAGCCCCGGCGGCACCCTGCGCCGCACCCGGACAAGGAACCGCTGGTTCATGTGCCTGATCTTTTCGACCGTGGTGGGTTTGCGCACCGCCATTGCCCTATCCGGGCTGGCGCCGGACGAGGTCGATCACCGCGCCATCGCGATATTCGCAGACCGCCACGACCGGCGCATCCGGCGCGGGCCGTGGCACTTTGGGGGGCGCTGGACAGAGCGCGCGCATCGCCTCGAGCGTCATCACAGGCAGGCCCGCGTGGCGCGCGCGCTCAAACAGATCAGCGCGGCGCGGATTGATCGCGATACCCGCTTCGGTCACCACCGCGTCGACATGCGCGCCCGGCGAGGTGCGGCAGGTGACACGCTCTGTCAGGCGCGGCCAGTCGCGGGTGGCCAGCGGGGTCACCACGATGGCCAGCCTGGCGCCCGCCGCCGCATCCGCATGGCCGCCCGATCCGCCCATGATCGTGCCATCGCTGCCGGTGGTCACGTTCACGTCGAAATCCGCGCCCACTTCGGTTGCGCCAAGGATCATCACGTCCAGCGCATTGACGACCGCGTCGCCCCGCGCCGGATTGGCATAGCGGCTGGCGCTCATCCCCTGGTGGCGCGGATCGTTGGCGTAGCTGTCGACCGCGTCCAGGTCGAAGCTCTGGACGTTCCACAGCCGGTCGACCGACCGGCCCGGTGCAGCGCCACGATGGGCGCCGTGATCCCGCCACTGGCAAAACCCGCCGTCACGCCCGCATCGGCCATCAGATGCCCAAGGCGGGCAGCCACCGCCAATGAGGTGCCCCCTGCCCCGGTCTGAAAGCTCATGCCGCGCCGCATCAGGCCCGAGGCCGCGATCAGGTCGCCTGCCATGGCGGCGATCCGCAGCCCCTTGGGATCGGTCGTGATCTGCGTTGTCCCCGACACGATCCGCGTCGCATCCCCGATCCGGTCCAGCACGACAATGTAATCGACCTGGGCTGCCGGAATATCGGGCGCGCAGGGCAACTCATTGACCAGGCAATCGGTGACCGCCACGGTGACGCGGGCCCGTGCGGCGTCAACCTGCCCATAGCCCAAGGGACCAAAGGCCGAAGGGCCATGCGCGCCGGTCAGGTTGCCTGCACGGTCGGCCATGGCCGTCGCGATGAAGGCCACGTCGATCCGCAGACGCCCCGTCTCGATGTCGCGCGCGCGGCCCCCGTGGGTATGCAGCACCACAGGCCGCGCCAGCGCGCCCCGGCTGATCGCCTGGGCAACGGGTCCGGCCATATAGGCGGTGCGCAGCCCCGTGACAGTGCCGCGCGCGATATGATCCAGCAGCGGCGCATGGGCGGCAAAGATCGAACTGGGCGCCAGTGTCAGATCGCCTATTCCCGCCGCGGCGACCGCATCCAGCACCGCGTTCAGCACCCCGTCGCCATTGCGCAAATGGTGGTGAAACGAGATCGTCATCCCGTCCCGCAGCCCCGTGGCCGCAATCGCCGCCGCCAGATCCGGCAGCCGCTTGTCCGCCGCACCGGCATCCGCGCGGATATCAAGCAGCGGCAGGTCGGGACAGGCCGCCTCATCCCTGTAAGGCGTCACGGGGCCATAGCCGGGCACATGGGCGGAAAAGGGATGTGTCATTGCAGCACGAAGGGTTGCTTCATCCAGGCGCGCAGCGCCGCCGTCACCGCATCGGGCGCTTCCAGCGTGGGCAGATGGCCAGCGTCCTCGATCACCTCAAGTTTCGCATAGGGGATCAATTCGGCCATGAAGGCATGCCGCTTGAGCGGCGTCAGCGTGTCATGCGCCCCGCACAGCACCAGCGCGGGCACCTTGCAGCGGCGCAGCGCAGGCTGCTGGTCGCGGCGGCGCTGCAGGGCGCGCACCTGCCTGACCATGATCTCGGGGCCAAGATCGCGCCCCATCTCGAAGACCTTGTTCAACACGGTCGGGCGCTGCGGCCCCGGCGCCAGGAATTCCGGTTTCATGAACCCGCGCAGCACCTCGTCCAGTCGTCCGGCCCGCGCGCCGATGATCATCGGCTCGTAGGCGGCGGCACTTTGCGGGGTTTCCGCCAGCGGGTTGGTATCCATCAGCGCGATGCGGGTGATCCGTTCCGGTGCCCGGCGCAAGAGTTCCATCGCCACGATCCCGCCCATCGACAGACCGGCCAGCGCGAATTTCGCGGGCAGGATGTCCAGCAATCCCGAGGCGATCTCCTCGATCCGTTCGCCTTGGGTGATCGGCGCGATGGTCACCGCATGGTCTCGGGACAGATCGGTGATCTGGGGCGCGAAAAGACGCGCATCGCACATCATGCCGGGCAACAGGACAAGCGGATCGGGCATCAGGAACATGGCCTTGCAGATGGGTCTTGATTTGGCGTCAGAGTGACAGATCGCAGCCCCGCGTCAACCGGATTGGGGCGGCTGGTCATCCGTGTCGGGATAGCCCGCCCAGCGGAAGGCACCATCGGGCGACAGGGGCGAGAACGGGTTGAACGCCACCTCCCAGACATGACCGTCGGGATCGGCAAAATAGCCGATATGCCCGCCCCAGAATACGTCATGGGCGGGTTTCAGGACACGCGCCCCTGCCGCTTCGGCGCGGCCCAGCACTTGTGCCACCTCGGGCTTTGTGCGGGTGTTGTAGCCCAGCGTCATGCCCCCGGTGCCCAGTTCCGCCTCGGTCAGACCCATGTCACGCGCCAGATCGGCGCGGGGATAGAGGGCCAGCGACTGTCCCAGCAGGTCGAACACCCGGATGCCCGGCTCGCTGTCCGCACGGGTCCAGCCCAGCGCCTCGTAAAACGCGGCTGCGCGTTCGGGGTCGCCGACGGCGAGGGTGACAAGGCTGATACGTTGATCCATCGCGCCGCCCCCCTCAGCCCTGTGCCGCGTCTGCGGTGACTTCGGCAATCGCAGCCGCAATCAGGTCCAGACAGGCAGGGTCGGAAAACCGGTGATCGGCCCCCTTGACCAGGGTCAGGCGGATATTGTCGCCACTCGCATGCTCCAACAGGCGCAGCGCCACGCTTTGGTCCACATCCGCATCCGCCGTGCCCTGCAACATCCGCACCGGAAACGGCAGCGACAGCGGCGCGCGCAGCACCAGATTGTCGCGCCCGTCCTCGATCAGCCGCCGCGTGATCACCAGCGGATCACCATATTCCGATGGCAGCGCGATCTTGCCCACCTCCTCCAGAACGGCGCGCTGATCGGCGTCAAAGCCCTGCCACATGCTGTCCTCGGTAAAATCGGGCGCGGCGGCGATGGTGACAAGCCCCGCCACACGCTGGCCCATGTCGCGCGCCAGCAGCAGCGAAATCCAGCCACCCATGGACGAACCCACAAGGACCTGCGGCCCCTCGGTCAGTGCCGTGATCGCCGCGCGCGCATCCGCTGCCCAGTCGCCGATCGCGCCCGCCTCGAAATCGCCCGAGGATTGCCCATGCCCGGAATAATCGAACCGCAGGAAGGCACGCCCCTGTGCAAGCGCCCATTCGTCAAGGTATTGGGCCTTGGTGCCTGTCATGTCCGACCGGAATCCGCCCAGAAAGACGATGCCCGGCCCCTTGCCGTCGCGGCGCTGGTAGGCGATCCGCCGTCCTGTTTCGGTTTCAAGGTATTGCGGCATGCCTGATGTCCTTCTGTCGTCGCTGGTCCGTGTGGCGATCTTGCCCCAGCCGGCAGGCAGGTGAAAGCCCGCATCGAAAGAGGTCCCCGCCCGCTTGACTTGGGCCACGCCGCCCGTCACATAGGCCTCGCACAATATAACCCGCAACCGGGCGTTCCGTGGGCGCCAAACCGACGAGGAGGCCGATATGGCACAGATCTCTCTCACCTTTCCCGATGGCAATGCGCACAGCTATGACGCCGGCGTGACCGCCGCCGATGTCGCCGCAGACATTTCGAAATCGCTGGCGAAAAAGGCCATCAGCGCCACGCTGGACGGCAAGCATTGGGACCTGCAATGGCCGATCACCGCCGATGCGAAGATCGCCATCAACACCATGGCCGACCGCGCGCCCGCGCTGGAACTGGTGCGCCATGACCTTGCCCATATCATGGCCCGCGCCGTGCAGGAGATCTGGCCCGCCGTGAAGGTCACGATCGGGCCGGTGATCGACAACGGCTGGTATTACGATTTCGACCGGGCCGAACCCTTCACCCCCGAAGACCTGTCCGTGATCGAAAAGAAGATGCGCGAGATCATCAACAAGCGCGACCCCGTCACCACCGAAGTCTGGGATCGCGACCGCGCCATCGCCTTCTATGAGGCGAATAACGAGCCCTACAAGGTCGAACTGATCCAGTCGATCCCCGGCGACGAGCCGCTGCGCATGTATTGGCACGGCCATTGGCAGGACCTCTGCCGTGGCCCGCATCTGCAGAACACGGGCCAGGTGCCCGCCGATGCCTTCAAGCTGATGCATGTGGCCGGCGCCTACTGGCGTGGCGACAGCAGCCGCCAGATGCTGCAGCGGATCTATGGCGCGGCCTTCCTGAACCGCGACGAGCTGAAAGCGCATCTGACCATGCTGGAAGAGGCCGCCAAGCGCGACCACCGCAAGCTGGGCCGCGAGATGGAGCTGTTCCACATGCAGGAAGAAGCGCCCGGCCAGATCTTCTGGCACCCGAACGGCTGGACCATCTACACCACGCTGCAGGACTACATGCGCCGCCAGCAGCGCCGCGGCGGCTATGTCGAGGTGAACACACCCCAGGTCGTGAACCGCAAGCTGTGGGAAGCCTCGGGTCACTGGGAAAACTACCAGGAAAACATGTTCATCGTCGAAGTGGACGAGGATCACGCCCGCGAAAAGACCGTCAACGCGCTGAAACCCATGAACTGCCCCTGCCATGTGCAGGTGTTCAACGTGGGCCTGAAATCCTATCGCGACCTGCCGCTGCGCATGGCCGAATTCGGATCGTGCAACCGCTACGAGCCCTCGGGCGCGCTGCATGGCATCATGCGCGTGCGCGGCTTCACGCAGGATGACGCACATATCTTCTGCACCGATGACCAGATCGAGGCCGAAACCAAGAAATTCATCGACTTCCTTGCGGGCATCTATGCCGACCTGGGCTTTGACAACTGGACCATCAAGCTGTCGACCCGCCCCGAAAAGCGCGTGGGCAGCGACGAAAGCTGGGACCGTGTCGAAAAAGCCCTGGGCGACGCCTGCAACGCGGCGGGCTATGCCTACGAGATCCAGGAAGGCGAAGGCGCCTTCTACGGGCCCAAGCTGGAATTCGTGCTGACCGACGCGATCGGGCGCGATTGGCAATGCGGCACCTTGCAGGTGGACCCCAACCTGCCCGAACGGCTGGACGCCAGCTATATCGGGCGTGACGGCGAAAAGCATCGCCCCGTGATGCTGCACCGCGCCGTCCTGGGCAGTTTCGAGCGGTTCATCGGCATCCTGATCGAAAGCCACGCGGGCAAACTGCCCTTCTGGCTGGCACCGCGCCAGGTGGTGGTGGCCGCCATCGTGTCGGACGCGGATGACTATTGCCTCAAGGTGGTCGAGGCGCTGAAGGCGCGCGGCATCCGCGCCGAGGCCGACCTGCGGAACGAGAAGATCAACTACAAGATCCGCGAACATTCCGTGGGCAAGGTCCCCGTGATCCTGGCCTGCGGCATGAAAGAGGTCGAGGACGGGACCGTCTCGGTGCGCAGGCTTGGTGAGACTTCGACATTTGTTACCCCGCTTGACGCGATTGTGGACAGCCTCGCCACCGAGGCGACGCCGCCCGACCTGCTGTAACACGGACCCCCGGAATGGCGCTTGATCCCGGTTGAAAAAGCGCCATTCCCCGCCAAAATCGCGATCATCCTCCCGCTTTTTCCAAGCCTTTTTCACGCCGCCGTGACACACTTTCTCGTGACTGGCACGTGAAGTGCTGCGCCGGTTACCTCTTGTTCATCGCCGAAACGCGATACCGCATTCAACCACCGAGGAGATTGATACGATGTCCAACACCATGAAAACACTCGCCATTGCTGGCGCCATGGCCACCGCTCTGGCGGCCCACACCACCCCGGCACATGCCCAGGCCAAGGAAAAGTGCTTTGGCGTATCGCTGGCTGGCCAGAACGATTGCGCCGCAGGCCCCGGCACGACCTGCGCCGGCACCTCGAAAGTCGACTACCAGGGCAATGCCTGGACGCTGGTCGATGCAGGCACCTGCATGCAGATCGAGCTGCCCGCCATGGCCGACGGCACCGCGCGCAAGGGCTCGCTTGAAGAACTCAGCCGCGACCTGCCGGCCTGACGCGCAAGGGATGGGGCGGGTGTGATGCCTGCCCCTTGCCCCCTCGTCTTCCATGCGTCAGCCCCTCCCCGAAAACGGAGCATCTGCCATGACCCTTTCCCCCCAGCGCAGCGCCCCCCTGCCCGCCGCCCCCGGCGTCGGCTACAAGGCGCAGCATTACAGCGACATCATCGCCGATGCCCGCCCCGTTGGCTGGCTGGAAATCCACGCCGAGAACTACATGGGCGACGGTGGCCGCCCCATCGCGCAGTTGCGCCACCTGGCGGAACGCTTTCCCATCTCGGTGCATGGCGTGGGCCTGTCCATCGGCGGCGAAGGCGCGCTGGACCCCGACCATCTGGCGCGGCTCAAACATCTTTGCGACTGGCTGAACCCCGCCAGCTTTTCCGAACATCTGGCCTGGTCAAGCCATGACAGCGCCTTTCTGAACGACCTGCTGCCCCTGCCCTATACCGATGCCACCCTGTCGCGCGTGGCCGATCACATCGACCAGGTCCAGGATGTGCTGGGCCGGCGCATGCTGCTGGAAAACCCCTCCAGCTACCTTGCCTTTGCGGACAGCACATGGTCGGAACCCGATTTCCTGCGCGAACTGACCCGCCGCACCGGCTGTGGCCTGCTGCTGGATGTGAACAATGTCTTCGTTTCCGCCACCAACCTCGGTTTCGATCCGCGCGGCTACGTGGATGCCTTCCCGCTGGACGCGGTGGGCGAGATCCATCTGGGCGGCCATGATACCGATCAGGACGATCACGGCGCGCCCCTTCTGATCGACAGCCATGGCGCGCCCATCGCCGACCCGGTGTGGACGCTGCTCGATCATGTGCTGGCCGCCTCGGGCCCGCGCCCGGTGCTGGTGGAATGGGACAATGACGTGCCGGCCTGGCCCGTGCTGGCGGCAGAGGCGCGGCGCGCCGCACAGGCGCTGGCCCGGCTGAACCCCGCGCTGCGGGCTGCGTCATGACCGGCCTGATCGACGATTTCCTGCCCGCGCTGATGGACCCGGCGCGCCCGGTGCCCGCAGGTCTGCAAGATGGCCAGGGCCGACCGGCGGGACGTCGCTTCAACGTGTATCGCAACAATGTGACGACATCCTTGATTGCCGCCCTCGAACAGGGGTTTCCCGCCGTCGCGAGGCTGCTGGGCGCGCAGAACTTCGCCGGTCTGGCGCGCGCCTTCGTGCAGGCCAATCCGCCCGCCTCGCGGCTGATGATGCATTACGGCGCGGGTTTCCCGGAATTTCTGGAACACACCGCGGCGCGCGCGCAGATGGGCTATCTGGGCGATGTTGCGCGGCTGGAACTGGCCCTGCGCAGGTCCTATCACGCCGCCGATGCCGCACCGCTGGACCCTGCCACGCTGGGCGATATCCCGCCTGCACGGCTGGACGCCACGACATTCACCCTCGCCCCAGCGGTCGAACTGATCCGGTCGCCCTGGCCGCTGCATGCGATCTGGACCTATGCCCTTGTCCCGGACAGCCCCAAACCCGCACCACAGGCACAGGATGTCCTGATCACCCGGCCCGGTTTCGATCCCGTGGCGCAGCCCCTGCCCCCCGGCGGTGCCGCCTTCGTCGCGGCACTGATCGCAGGGGCAAGCCTTGGCGCCGCCCATGATGCCGCACTGGCCGAGGCAGCCGATTTCGACCCGACCACGATCCTTGGCCTGCTGATCGCAGGCGGCGCCCTGACCGGCCTGAAAGACGAGACAACACCATGAACACATTGATCCGCCTGCATGACCGCGCCTTCACCGGGCTGGAGCGCGCAGAATGGCTGCTGCCCACCCTCGCCCGGCTTGTCTTTGCAGGCGTCCTTTTGGGCTATTTCTGGGCCTCGGGCCTGACCAAGCTGGGCGACGGTCTGGCCGGCATCTTCCAGCCCTCCCTCGGGGCCTATGCGCAGATCTTTCCCCGCGCGATGGAGGCTGCGGGCTATGACATCAGCCAGTTCGACCTCTGGCACAAACTGGTGGTTCTGGCGGGCACTTGGGCCGAATTCATCCTGCCGCTGATGATCGTCCTGGGGCTGATGACGCGGCTGGCCGCACTGGGCATGATCGGCTTCGTCATCGTGCAGACCCTGACCGACCTGATCGGCCATGGCGCGCTGGCCCAGCCCGCAACGCTGGGGGCATGGTTCGACCGCATCCCGGACACGCCGATTCTGGATCAGCGCGCCCTGTGGTTCGTGCTGCTGATGGTGCTGGTGGTCAAGGGGGCGGGGGCGCTGTCGCTGGACCGCATCCTGACCCGCGCGACCCGCTGATCAGAAATGGGCCTTGGGCTCGTCCGGCTTGCCGGCGGCCAGCGCCAGCAGGCCGCCCACAAGGCAGAACCCTACGGGGAACATGGTAAAGACGTTGAAGCCGAAGGCGTAATACATTCCGCCCGCCGACAGCAGCAGCAATATCCCGCCCCAGAGCGCGCGCACCTTGGCCATCGCGCCGCCCGCAATCGCCAGCAAGGGCGACAGGAAGCTGGCCATGCGGATCACCTCGATATTGGCGACCTGCTCGAACAGGCCCTCGATCTCGCCATAGCGGGCGACGGCCTCGGTATAACCATAGCTGAAGAACCCGACCATCATGGCCATGATCCCGCCGATGATCCCCAGCAATTGGGCCGCGTTGCGCATGACGTTTCCTCCTGTGTCGCAGGCTCAGCCCAGCAGGGCCGCCTGCACATCCTTGTCCCAGCCCAGATGGAGCGTGCCGTCATCCGCCACGATCAGCGGGCGCTTCATCAACGCGGGATGTTCGGCCAGCAGCGCCAGCGGATCGCGCGCGCGCTGATCCTCCGACAGCCCCCGCCAAGTGGTCGAGGATCGGTTCACCAGCCTGTCACCAAATGTCGCATGGGCTCGTGCCAGCAGATCGGCGGGCACGCCCGCGCCGCGCACATCCACGAAATCCACGCCCGGCAAGGCCTTGATTGCCTTGCGGCAGGTGTCGCAGGTCTTCAGTCCGTAAAGGGTCATCCTTGCCTCGCAATCGGTCATCTGCCCCTCAATACCGCCGAAACCGGTCAAGTTCACGGGTGTTTTTCTTGATTTTTACAAAAGCCGTGCAATCTTTTTGCCATGCGCGCCGCGCAGCGTGGCTGGGACAGCCACGGTAACGATCGAATGTGAAGGAGACACGGGACATGCCCAACGGCACCGTGAAGTGGTTCAATACGACGAAAGGCTACGGGTTCATCGCCCCCGAAGACGGCGGCAAGGATGTTTTCGTTCATATCTCCGCGGTCGAGCGGTCCGGCCTGACCGGCCTCGCCGACAATCAGAAGCTGACCTACGAATTGCAGGAAGGTCGCGACGGGCGCCAGATGGCAGCCAATCTCAAGCTTCTGTAACGGCGCCAGACGGCATCACGCCGTCACCGACCGCAGATCCGCACGGCAGATCAGGTGAGGGCGCGGGTGATCACCACCCCCGCCCAGGCCGAAACGCCCGTCAGGACCGCGCCCCAGGTCAGGTCCACGGCGACCATGTGCCAGTGCCAATCCCGGAGCGTCGCGTAATTGGTGAACTCGTAGGTGCCGTAAGCCATGGCGCCCAGGATCGCGCCCCCGATCAGCGCGGCCACCGGTGCCGCGTCCCGCAGCGCAGGCAGCGACACGAAATACAGCAAGCCCCCCACGTAGAACAGGTAGAACACCGCCGCGGGCCCGATGCGGATCGGCTCGGCCAGCAGATCGCCCAGATGCGTCTCGAACAGCGGTTTGAGGACGCGCGTCAGCATGATCGCATCCAGGATCAGGAAGACGGCGGCGGTCGAGACATAGAGGATGACAAGTTGCACGGATGGGCTGCCTTTCGCTTTGGTTGAAAGGGATACGGTCAGGGTTGCGTTTTGGATGAAAGACAGCGCCCCCCGCCCCAAGCCGCGCGACCGCCGACCCGCGGGGTGGCGATGCCAACGCCCCTTCAACTCACTTTATCCCCGCCCAGTCCTTGAGCCTCGGTTCAGCGCAGAACGGTCGCAAAATCGCCGCCGCCGTATGTCATAAACGGGGGGCGGCTCGGCGATCGCGCGGCGGCGCTACGCGCCTTGATTCCGCGCGGGGGCGCATCACCCCAAAGTATCGATAAACTCCCGCCATTCGCCCTTGCTCATGCCGGAATTCTCCTGCGTGACATCCTCGCCCTTCAACATCCGGCGCACGCAGTCCAGCGCGGTCGCGCTCATCGTGGCGCCACCCATGCGGTAATCCTCGAAGGCCTTGTAGGCGAAGGGCACCCAGTCGGCGACCACCTTGCAGATCGCATCGGCATAGACGCGGATCTCGTATTGCGCGTGGGCATCCGCCCGCAGGCGCAGGAAATGCAGCAGGTTGTGCAGATCCACCTTCCAGTACCACTGGGTATAGATATTCGCAGGCAGGTTCATCCGTGCCAGCTCGCGCGCAAGGCCCAGCTGGCCGTCTTGGCTGATCATCGCCTCGTAATGGTCATAGGCGCGGTTCGCGTCGGTCTTGAGGATCTCCAGAACGCGGGCGGCCTCTTCGCCCTCCAGCGCGGCACCGCGACCCTGGTTGTTGACCACCGATTGCGCAGCCAGATGTTCGGGCGCGGGGATGTAGAATTCGCGGTCCAGGATCGAATAGCGCGCGGAATATTCGTTCACATTCGCCGTCCGGTGCCGGATCCACTGCCGCGCCACGAAGACGGGCAGTTTCACATGCAGCTTGACCTCGCACATCTCGAACGGGGTCGAATGCCAGTGCCGCATCAGGTAGCGGATCAGCCCTTCGTCATTCTGCACCGATTTCGTGCCCTTGCCGTAGCTCACGCGCGCCGCCTGGCAGATGGCCGCATCGTCCCCCATGTAGTCGATCACGCGGACAAATCCGTGATCCAGCACCGGGATCGCGGTGTAGAGATGTTTCTCCATGCCCGGCGATACCGCGCGAAGGGTCGGCTGCGCCTGTGCGCGCTGTGCGTCAACCTCGGCCTGCTGGTCTGGGGTAAGCGGCATGTCGAAGCTCCTTGATAGGGTGTCTGAGTCGGGGGCAACTATATCTTGAGGATGCCACCTACGGAAACCACAATAGTAAGATGGTTGTCCGGGCGCCGCACCGTGTTTTTCGATGCCACGCGCCGGGAATTTTTCCATCTTCGCCACGTGGGTCGTTGACTTTGCCGCGGTGCCACGGGACTCTTCTGCTTAAACCAAGTCTTTCGAGGGCGGCATTATGAAAAAGTTATTGGGCATCTGCGTGGCAAGTGCATTTCTGGCCGGCTGCAGCGGCAACCCTTTCACGCCGATCCTGTCCGATGACGCCCCCGTGGTCGAGGATCAGCCGGCCGCCCCCGTGCCCGATCCGTTTTCCAGCATCCCCGCCTCGCTGGCCAACAACCTGCAATCGGCCACCTATGACGCCGATGCAGGAACGCTGGTGCTGAGGCTGACATCGCTGAACAACGGAACGCTGGATGCGACCTACAACCGGACGCCCGCGCTCGACCGCCCCGGCTACCTGGCCTACACGCTGCAGGACGACCCGCTGGACCGGCATGTGACGGCCATGGTGGCGCGCAGCGCGGATGCCGGGAATTCGGTGCAGGCCGGTGTCGCCTCGGATGGCGGGCAGTTCAACACCTTCTTCGCCGGCGGCTTTTACGAGCGTAACGATCCCGGCAGCACCTTCGTCAAGCCGACCTCGGGGCTGGTGTCCTATGCTGGCAGCTATGCGGGCCTGACCAATGTCAACGCGCCCGGCGATCAGTTGCTGCCGGTCGATCCGGGGATCGACTCCGCCGCCCGGCCCGCGCAAAGCGCGCAGACGGTGGGCACGATCTTCCTGAACGTGGATTTCGCGAACA
Source organism: Seohaeicola sp. (assembly GCF_048006315.1). Classification (GTDB taxonomy): domain Bacteria; phylum Pseudomonadota; class Alphaproteobacteria; order Rhodobacterales; family Rhodobacteraceae; genus Seohaeicola. The sequence continues at coordinate 828,643 of NZ_CP180350.1, forward strand.
ACACGATCAACGGGACGATCTTCGACAGATCGCTGATCCAGTATGGGTCCGCCCTGCCCGACCTGGCGCTGCGCGTGGGCGGCGTGAATGCCGATGGCACCTTCTTCGGCGACACGGTGAACTATCGCGGCGTGCCCGAACGCGACATCGGCGATTACGGCGGCATTTTCGGCGGTGCCGATGCCTCGGCCGTGGGGGGGGTGGTGACCCTGACCGAATTCGACGGCGAGACCAACAGCCTTGGCTTCGAGGCAGAGCGCGAGACGGGTGTCTTCGTCCTCAGCCGCTGTGGCGCCGCCGGATCCGATCCGGTGCTTTGCGCCGATGTCAACTGAACCAAGACGCCGCCACCGCGCCGCCGCGCTGATCCTGTCGCTGCTGCTGGCAGCACCCGCACTGGCCCAGACCAGCCAGCCCGCGCAGCCCCCTGGCGCCGAAGTCACCCTGAGCCTTGACCAGGCCCGCGGCGTGGCCGCGGCGGCCCTGCAACGGGGTGATGCGGGCCTGGCGCTGCAGATCGGCCAGGGCCTGTTGCAGGCCGATGCGCAGGATCCGTTGGCCCATTTCATCATCGCGCAGGCCCTGCGGCAACAGGGCCGGACACGCGAGGCGCGCCAAGCCGCGGCGCTGGCCTATCGCTTTGCCAAGACCGATATCCAGAAATTCGAAGCGGCGCAGCTGGCCGCGCGGCTGTCGGTCGATGCCGGGCAGTTCACCCGCGCCCAGCTTTGGTTGCGCCGCTCGCTGCTGCATGCCCCGGATCCCGCGATGCGGCCGCGGATCGAGCAGGATTTCCGCCAGGTCCGCGCCATGGACCCGCTGGAGTTTCGCCTGCGGCTGTCCCTCGCGCCCTCGTCCAACGTGAACAACGGCAGCGACAGCCCCTATGCGCTGATTGATGGCGTGCCGGTGATCGGGCTGCTGGACGGCCTGTCGCAGGCGCTGTCGGGGGTCACGGGCACGGCGGACCTGTCGCTGGGCTACAGGCTGCAGGGCACCGAAGCCGGGGAAACCCAGGCCCTTTTTCGCGCCTATGGCAGCCGGGTCTGGCTGGATGACAGCGCGCGCGACCTTGCCAACAGCTTTCCGGGCGCTGATGTGTCGAATGACGACTTCTCGTTTGCCCTGCTCGAGGCGGGTTTGCGCCATGCGCAGCGCACAGGCGCGGGGGCCGGCACCGGCTTTGTCGCGATCGAAGGCGCGGCGGGGCGAAGCTGGTATGGCGGCGATCCCTACCAGAGGTATCTGCGTCTGGGCCTGACGCGCGGGCTGAAACTGTCCGAGGCCACGACCCTCTCGCTGGGGATCGAGGCCGAGCGGCGCAGTTTCGAAGAGGGTGTCAACCAGCCGATCGAAACCCTGGGCCTGCAGGCCAGCCTGGGCTACCGGATTTCCAACGGGGATCGCATCAGCCTGTCCCTGGCCTGGCGCGACAGTGACAGCGACACGCGCAACGCGGTCTCGACCCGCCGCACGGCCTTTCTGCGCTACGACATGGCCCGGCCTGTCGGCCCCGCCCGCCTCAGCTTTACCCTTGGGGCGGGGGAAACCCTTTACCCCGATTATGCGGTGGGGTTCATCGCCGTGCCGGGGGGGCGGCAGGACGATGCGGTCTTCGGCAGTGTCGACATTCTGTTTCAGGATCTTGACTATGCGGGATTTGCGCCCACCCTCACGCTGCGGGCGCAGAAGACGCGTTCGAACTTCAGCCGTTTCGACGCCAGCGAACTGGCGGTTTCCTTTGGCATCAGGTCCCTGTTCTGACAGGGTGTCGCAGGATGAACAGTACGGCCAACTGAAAAGGGAATGACATGACGATCCGATATCTTCACACCATGGTGCGGGTGAAAGACCTGGAAAAGACACAGGCTTTCTTCGAACTGCTGGGGCTGGTCAAGACGCGCCACTATGACAACGAGGCCGGCCGCTTTTCCCTGGTGTTCATGGCCCCACCCGGCCAGGAGGAATGCCCGGTCGAGCTGACCTACAACTGGGACGGCGACGATGGCCTGCCTGCGGACAGCCGCCATTTCGGGCATCTGGCCTATGAGGTGGACGATATCCACGCCATGTGCCAGCATCTCATGGACAATGGCGTGACGATCAACCGCCCGCCGCGCGACGGGCGCATGGCCTTCGTGCGCAGCCCCGACAATATCTCGATCGAGTTCCTGCAGAAGGGCGCGCCGCTGACGCCGGCCGAACCCTGGATCAGCATGCCCAACATCGGGCACTGGTAACGGCGCGGGCGTGGCCGGGCCTCTTGCCTTGCGCGGCATCCTTGCCGCGGGACTAGCCCTTGCGGGGGCTGGCGGGGCTACGGCGCAAGAGCCCTGCCGCCTTGCGCTGGTGCTGGCGATGGACATCTCCTCGTCCGTGGATCCGCTGGAGGATGCGCTGCAGCGCGGGGGCCTGGCCCAGGCCCTGCGCGCCCCCGAGGTGGTCGAGGCGATCCTGTCCCAGCCGGATCGCCCCGTTGCCCTGGCCATGTTCGAATGGAGCGGCCGGGTCCAGCAGGACATGGTGCTGCCCTGGGTGATGCTGCGCGACGCGGCGACCATCGGCGCGGTCGCGGACAGGATCGCGTTCAGCCGGCGCAGCTATGCCGAATTCTCCACCGCCATCGGCCATGCGATCGAATATGCCCATGACCTGTTCCGACAAGGACCCGCCTGCGATGCGCGCGTGCTGGACATCTCGGGCGACGGGGTCAACAACGACGGCTTCGGTCCGACCGCCGCCTATGACGCTTTCGATTTCTCGCAGATTACCGTGAATGCCCTGGTCATCGAGGTGCAGGAAGCGGGCACGGATCATGGCATCACCGAGGGCGCGGACACCGGGCTTGCCGATTATTTCCGGCAGATCGTGATCCGGGGACCGGGCAGCTTTGTCGAAGTGGCTGCCGGGTTCGAGGATTTCGAACGTGCGATGCGCCGCAAGCTCTTGCGCGAACTCGAGGTGCGGATCGGCCTGCTGTCGCGCTGATTCCCCTTTGCCGTTCCGCCGGTTTCTTCTTGCCGCAAATATCCCCGCCGGAGGCATACCGCGTTCGCCCCTTGCACATCAGTAGATATAGCGGATCTGATCGGCCCAATAGCGCTCCACCCGGCGCAGTGCTGCGGTGATATCCTCGATCCCGTCGGGCCCCAGGACCCCACGGCTTTCCAGCCCCTCGGCGTGGCGGGCGAACAGCCCCCCCACCACATCGCGGATCTCGCGCCAGCGTGGGGTCAACCTGACGCGCACCGATCGGCGATCGATCTCGCAGCGCTGGTGGTGCATGTATCCCATTTCCACCAGTTTCTTGAGGTTGTAGCTGACATTGCTGCCCTGGTAGTAGCCGCGCGTCTTCAACTCGCCCGCGGTCACCTCGTTATCACCGATATTGAACAGCAGCAGCGCCTGAACGGCGTTCACCTCCAGCATGCCGACGCGTTCGAATTCGTCCTTGATCACGTCCAGCAGAAGCCGATGAAGCCTTTCGACCAGCGACAGCGCTTCCAGATAGCTGCCCATGAAACCGGTACGCTGTCCGGTGGCCAGGGTCTTGTGCAGGGTCATGGAAAACTCCGACGATTTGTTCTTTCGTCAGGGACCATGCAGCACAAAGACCAATAACAGGTTAAACCCGTTCGGAAATTCCTAAATTGCCACGAAAATGGCGGATGGCACCGGGGACGGCCTTAGCGCTGGACGGCGCCACCCTGTCCGGCCAGCATGTCGCGGATGCGTGCGACAAGCGGGGCAAAGGTCTCGGGCGGCTCCTGCACGCCGCTCACCCAGTAGTAAAGATCGTGATCGTTCTCGCGCAGCAACGCGTCATAGCTGTCCAGCAACGCATCATCCAGACCAGCAAGGTGCAGTTCGGCAAAGCGCGACAGGATCACATCCATTTCCTTGATGCCCCGCCGCATGGATCGCATGGCAAGCCGGCGAAGCCGTGTCTCGCGCGGTTCGCCCACGGGGGCCTGTTCGATCAGCATCTCACTCGCCTTTCAATTTTGTCCGCAGGCTTTTCTCAAGCCGCCCCAGACGGTCCGCCGCGGCGCCGATCTGGGTCTTCAGGTCGCGAATCTCGACCAGCAGGGCGTTGATATCGGGCGCGATCGGGGTCTCGTCAACCGGGGCCGCGACGCCCTCTCCCTCACCGGTCAGCAACCAGATGATCGACACGTTCAGAAGACCCGCCATCATCGACAGCTTGTTGGCGCGCGGCTCGGACAGGTCATCCTCCCATCCGCGCACGGTGCCGATCTTCACGCCAAGCCTGCGGGCCAGCTGTTTCTGGCTCATTCCTGCCGCTTCGCGCGCTGCGGCGACGCGGTCGCCGAAGGTCGCCGTATCGGGGCCGTACCAGTTTTCTTCAAGATCGGGCTGCGTGTTCATCGCGTCGCTGGCTGGCTGGTCCTGTGTCATTTCTCTCCCATCCGCCGATCGTGCTTGATCGGGCTTTGGCTGCATCCTAAGACATTGAACTGCCGAATTCAAACCAGAGGCCCCATCCCATGTCCTTCCTGTCCAAGACGCTCGACCGCGTGAAACCGTCACCGACCATCGCGGTCAGCAACCTGGCAATGGAACTCAAGGCCCAGGGCCGCGACATCATCAGCCTCGGCGCCGGAGAGCCCGACTTCGACACGCCCGAACATATCCGCGCCGCCGGCATCGCGGCGATCAACGCAGGCAAGACCCGCTACACCGCCGTCGACGGCATCCCCGAGCTGAAGCAGGCGATCTGCGCCAAGTTCAAGCGCGACAACGGGCTGGATTACGCGCCCGGTCAGGTCAGCGTCGGCACCGGCGGCAAGCAGGTGCTTTACAACGCGCTGATGGCCACGCTGAACCCCGGCGACGAGGTGGTGATCCCCGCCCCCTACTGGGTCAGCTATCCCGACATGGTGTTGCTGGCCGGCGGCACGCCCGTCTTCATCGAGGCCACGCTGGAAAACGCCTTCAAGATCACCCCCGATCAGCTTGAGGCGGCGATCACCCCCGCCACGAAGTGGTTCCTGTTCAACTCCCCCTCCAACCCCACCGGCGCGGGCTACAGCCGGGAAGAGCTGAAGGCGCTGACCGATGTGCTGATGCGCCATCCCCATGTCTGGGTGCTGACCGATGACATGTATGAACATCTGGCCTATGACGATTTCAAGTTCTGCACGCCCGCGCAGGTGGAACCGGGGCTTTACGACCGCACCCTGACGGTCAACGGTGTCTCCAAGGCCTATGCGATGACGGGCTGGCGGATCGGCTATGCAGCCGGCCCCAAGCCGCTGATCGACGCCATGCGCAAGATCCAGTCGCAAAGCACCTCGAACCCCTGCACCATCAGCCAATGGGCCGCGGTCGAGGCGCTGAACGGCACCCATGATTTCATCGCACCCAACAACGCGATGTTTGCCCGCCGCCGCGACCTTGTGGTCAAGGCGCTCAACGCGATCGACGGCGTGACCTGCCCCGTGCCCGAAGGCGCCTTCTACGTCTATCCCTCCATCGCGGGTCTGATCGGCAAGACCACCCCTGCAGGCACCCTGATCGCGGACGATGAAACCTTTGCCCGTGCGCTGCTGGAAGACACCGGCGTGGCCGTGGTTTTCGGGGCAGCCTTCGGCCTTTCACCGAACTTCCGCATCAGCTACGCTACTTCCGACACGGCACTGGCAGAGGCCTGCGACCGCATCCAGAGGTTTTGCGCAGCCCTCGCCTGAGGCAGGAAAGGTACGGACGACATGGCAGGCGAGCTTCCCGATTACTATTTCCGTGTCCGCGAGAACGGGGCGCTTGTCTACCGTGTCGATACCGCGAACCGCCAGCGCCGCATCGAGATAGACCAGATCGCCACGATCAACATCCGCAACGGCGAGGTGAAACCCCATGGCGACCGCCGCCTTTCGGATGCGGACATGGAGGCGATCACCGGATGGATGGCCCAGCGCACCGCCCTTCTGGCCGCGCGCGAGGTGGATGATATCCTGCGCGCGGTGGATCACCTCAACCTGACCGCGCAATGGGTCCAGACCCGCGCCACGGACGAGCAGCTGGATGCGGTCACCGATACGCTTTTGCTGGCCATGCATGACCTGCGCACCGTGCTGGTGCGCAAGAAGGCCGACCGCCTGATGAAGGGCGAATGAGCGCGCAGCCCTAACCGCGCGCGCTCAGCCGGGGCAGGATCACCCCCCAGAAGCGCCACATCATGAACAGCCCGGCACCCGCCAGCCCCACGGCCAGGCCCAGCCAGACGCCCACACCGCCCCAGCCAAAGACAAAGCCCATCACATAGGCCACGGGCATGCCAACCGCCCAGTAGGACAGCGTGGCGATGATCATCGGCACCCGCGTGTCCTGCACGCCCCGCAGCAGGCTCAGCGCCATGACCTGCGCCGCATCGGCCAGCTGGAACAGCGCCGCCGCCGCCAGAAGCACCACGCCGATGGCGATGACGCCCGCGCGGTCCGGCTCGTCGGGCGACAGGAACAGGCCCATCAGGACCTCGGGCATGGTCAGGAACACGACCACCGTCAGCGCCGCAAGGCCCAGCGACAGCGCCACCACCACCGCCGCGCCCAGCCGCAGCCCGCCCCAGTCCTGCACGCCCAGCGCGCGGCCCGCGCGCACCGTCGCCACATTGCCCAGGCCCAGGTGGATCATGAACACCAAAGACGCGATCTGCAGCGCGATCCCATGCGCCGCCAGCGGCAGCGTGCCCAGCCAGCCCATCATGATGGAGGCTGCGGCAAACAGGCCCACCTCGGCCAGCGTGGTGATCCCGATGGGCCAGCCCAGCCGGAACACCTGCCCGAAGGCCTCCCAATCGGGGCGCCAGAAGCGGATGAACAGCGCATGTTCCCGTGTCACGATGGCGGCATAGATCGCCAGCAGCCCCAGCGACACGAAATGCACCGAGACCGAGGCCCAGGCCGCCCCCACGATCCCCATCTCGGGCGCGCCCCAATGGCCGAAGATCAGCGCATAATTCACGATCACATTGACCACGACCGCGCCGATGGTCACCCACAGGACGACCTGCGTCCGTTCCAGCGCCGCAAGGTAGGATTTCAGCACCATCACCAGCAGGGCGGGAAAGATGCCCCAGCCCGCCACGGCCAGATAGCGGCTGGCCTCGCGTGCGATCTCCTCGGTCTGGCCCAGCATCAGCAGGATCGGCTCGGACCAGATCATCAAGGGCATCGACAGCGTGCCGAACAGGATCGACAGCCACATGGCCATGCGCGTCACACGCCGCACCTGCTGGCTTTGCCCGCCCGATTCCGCCTCGGCCACCATCGGCATCACGGCCCAGGCGAAACCCGATCCGAACAGGAACAGCACGAAGAACACCATCCCCGCCAGCACCTGCGCCGCCAGCGCCGTCACATCGTACCAGCCCAGCATCAGCGCATCCGTCAACGAGATCGAGAATTGCGCCACATGGCTCAGGATCAGCGGCAGCCCCAGCACGCCAATCGCGCGCATGTGCTGCGAGGTGGTCAGGGGAACAGGGGTCATGTCACTCATGCACAAGGGCGTAGCGCTGCAACGTGAAACGCGCAAGACGAACCACGCGGCAGGGGCCAGGGGGCGGCAACGACAAGGCGCCCCCCCTTCACCGCGCCGCCGTATTCTTCTTGCCCCAAATATCCCCGCCGGAGGCATCCCCGGTCCGCCCCCGCGCTGCCGCTTCAGGAAAATCTTGATCTGCATGGCCCGGCGTGCCAGCCTGCCAGGACAGCCGCCTTCCTGTCGTGATACCTGTACGAGTGAAACATTGTCCCAAGGTCCTTGCCCGAAAACCCTTTTCGCCCTTCTGATCTGCCTGCCCCTGCTGGCGGCCTGCGGCGCCGTCGTCACCCCGATCGCCTATCTGAAACAAAAGGACCGGATCACGGAACCGGTGATCGGACAGGACCCCTTCATCCAGGAGGTGGCTGCCCGGTTCGGCTTCATGGCCGTGCTCTCGGAAATGGTCTATTACCGGAAACCGGCCGTCAATGACCGGCCCTGCGAGGCCCCCGCGACCCATGCCGGCATGCTGAAGCTGCCCGCCGGCAAGCAGGGCAAATGGACCCGCGCCGCGAATATCCCGGGCGTCAATTTCTGCCTCGACGATCCCAGCGGGGTTTTCTACGAAACCTTCCTTTATACCACTCCCGACAACATGGTGCGCGAAGCGGTCATCGTCTTTCGCGGCACCGAAGGCCCCAGCCTGCGGGACTGGAGCGCGAACCTCTCCAATGTCACAGGGATCGAACCGGCGCAGTATCGCCGCGCGCGGCAAGAGCTTGAAAAGGTGTTCGAGGCGTTCGAAAAACCGCGCTACAAGGACGCTGCGATCCACGCGGCAGGGCATTCGCTAGGCGGGGGGCTCGCCCAGCAGGCGGGCTACCGGTTTTCCCGGATCAAGACGGTCTACGCCTTCAACAGCTCGCCCGTGACCAACTGGACATGGCTGGCCTGGGACAATCAGATCACCCAGAACTGGCCCGTGATCTACCGCCTCTTTCACACGGGCGAGGCGCTCGACCCGATCCGCAACGCGGCCACGGCGATCACGACAACCCGCTTCAACCGCTATGACATCGGCATCCAGCTAGAGGAAAAATCCCGCATCGGCGGCCACGCCATGGATATCATCGCCTGCGGCCTGGCCCGGATCGTGGCCGAGGCGGGGCGCAAGGATAATGCCCATGGCTATACGGCGCATTATGCCGGGCGAGATGTCTATGATGGCCCCTTCTGCGCCGCCTACCGCAAGACCGAAATCGGCACGCCCGACCGGTCATAGCAGCCCCGCGCGGGTGCTCGCAGTCAGCTCAGGGCCTGGACCACCCGTTAAAAAACCCCTAACGCGGCCGCGTAACCCCGTGAAATCCCTCGTGCCGCGAAATGTCCCATCATGGGACAGGCCCGGTGGCGCCCTTGCGGGCCCATCTCCCCCTAGCCGCGCGGCCTCGCATGCCCTACCTCTAGCGGCATGACCGCGACCACCCTGCCCCCCATCATCACCGACTGGTTCCAGGCCAAGGGCTGGGCGCCGCATCCGCATCAGCTGGACATGCTGGCGCGGGCCGATGATCCCGCGCTCCTGCTGATCGCGCCCACGGGCGGGGGCAAGACGCTGGCGGGCTTTCTGCCCACGCTGGCCGATCTTGCCACGACGGATCACAAGGGCCTGCACACCCTCTATGTCTCGCCGCTCAAGGCGCTGGCCGCCGACATCAAGCGCAACCTGCAAACGCCCGTGGCCGAGATGGGCCTGCCCCTGCGGATCGAGGATCGGACCGGCGACACCTCGGCCCATGCCAAGCGCCGCCAGCGGGCCGATCCGCCGCATATCCTGCTGACCACACCGGAAAGCCTGGCCCTGATGACCAGCTACGAGGATGCCCCCCGCATCTTCGCCGGGCTCAAACGCATCGTGGTCGATGAAATTCATGCCCTGGCCGAAAGCAAACGCGGTGATCAGCTGATACTGGCGCTGGCCCGTCTCCAGCAGCTCTGCCCCGATCTGCGCCGCGTGGGCCTGTCGGCCACCGTTGACGACCCAGCCGCCATCGCCCGCTTTCTGGCGCGGCACCCCGATCCCTGCCCGATCCTGACCGCGGATCCCGGCCCCGATCCCGATATCGCGATGCTGACCACGGACCAGCCACCGCCATGGGCCGGTGGCGGGGCCGCCTATGCGATCCCTGCCGTTCTGGAACAGGTCAAGGCGCACAACACCACGCTGATCTTTCACAATACCCGCGCCCAGGCCGAGATCTTCTTTCACAACCTGTGGCTGGCCAACGAGGATGCGCTGCCCATCGGCATCCACCACGGCAGCCTGGACCGCGAACAGCGCGCGCGGGTCGAGGCGGCGATGGTGGCCGGCCAGCTGCGCGCCATCGTCTGCACCGGCAGCCTTGATCTGGGCATCGACTGGGGCGATGTGGACCTGGTGATCCAGATCGGCGCGCCCAAGAACGTCAAGCGACTGGTGCAACGCATCGGGCGAGCCAATCATCGCTACAACGCACCGTCCAAGGCGCTTCTGGTGCCTGCCAACCGGTTCGAAGTGGTCGAATGCCTTGCCGCGCTCGAGGCCGTCAAGGCCCATGACCTGGATGGCGAGGCGCGCGGGCCGGGGCCGCTGGACGTGCTCTGCCAGCAGATCCTGATCGCGGCCTGCGCCGGCCCGTTTGAGGCCGACACCCTTTATCAAGAGGTCACCACCACCGGCGCCTATGCCACGCTGGCCCGCGCCGATTTCGACGCCTGCCTCGATTTCATCGCAACCGGCGGCTATGCCCTGCGCGCCTATGACCGCTGGCAGCGACTGATGCAGCGCCCCGACGGGCTGTGGCAGCTGCGTGATCCCCGCGCGGCGCGCCAGATCCGCATGAATATCGGCACGATCCAGGACACCGACACGCTCAAGGTCCGCTACAGGCGCAATCGCGGCGGCAAACCCCTGGGCGAGATCGAGGAATCCTTTGCCGCCACCCTCACACCCGGCGACACCTTCCTGATCGGCGGGCAGATCGTGCGCTACGAGGGGCTGCGCGAGATGACGGTCGAGGTCAGCCCGGACCCCGGCCGCAAGCCGAAGATCGCCACCTTCATGGGCACGAAATTCGCAACCTCCACCCAGCTCAGCACCCGCATCCTGCGGATGCTGCAGGCCGAGGACTGGCCCGCCCTGCCCGGCCATACCCGCGACTGGCTGGCCTTGCAGCGCCGCGTCAGCCGCCTGCCGGAACCGGGCCGCCTGCTGATCGAAAGCTTCCCCCATGACGGGCGCGAACATGCCTGCGTCTACGGCTTTGCGGGCCGCAACGCGCAGCAGACCCTTGGCTTGCTGCTGACCAAGCGCATGGAAGAGATGGGGCTTGATCCCTTGGGTTTCGTCGCCACCGATTACGCCACGCTGATCTGGGGGCTGAAACCCCTGACCGACGCCGCAGACTTGATTGATCCGCAAAAGCTGGAGGATGGGCTGGAGGACTGGTTCAAGGGCAATGCCGTGATGAAACGCACCTTCCGCGCCTCGGCCACCATCGCGGGGCTGATCGACCGTATCAGCGCGGGGCAGCGCAAAAGCGGGCGGCAGGCGACGTTTTCCTCGGATATCCTCTATGACACGCTGGTCAAATACGACCCCGATCATCTGCTATTGAAGATCACGCGGACCGAGGCGATGCGCGGCCTCGTCGATTTCGGCCGGGTGCGCGAGATGCTGGACCGGGTGGGCGACCGGATCGACCTGATGCGCCTGTCACGCCTCACGCCCTTCTCGGCGCCCCTCTTCCTCGAGATGGGGCGCGTCCCGGTCGAGGGGCAGGCCCGCGAACGCCTGATGGCCGAGGCCGCAGATGCCCTCATGCGCGAGGCCGGGTTAAGCTGATCCCCTTGCCTTGAACCCGGCCCGGTGCCATCACCCATGCCATGACCCATCACGCCTTCACCCTGACCGGGGAGACCCTGCATGCCCTGCCCTCGGGCGCGCTTTACTGGCCCGCGCAGGCGCTGCTTGCCGTGTCCGACCTGCATTTCGGCAAATCGGAACGGCGCGTGCGGCACGGCGGCATGGCCCTGCCCCCCTATGAGGCGCAGGACACGCTGACCCGGCTGCAGACCGATCTCGAGGCGACGCGCGCCAGTACCGTCATCTGCCTTGGCGACAGTTTCGACGATCTGGCCGCACAGGACGGCCTGCCCGATGAGGCGCGGCTGTGGATTGCACGGCTGCAAGCGGGGCGGCGCTGGATCTGGGCCGAGGGCAATCACGATCCCGGTCCCGTCGATTTGGGCGGCACCCATCTGGCCGAGTTGCACCTGCCGCCCCTGACCTTCCGCCATATCGCCGCGCCCGCGGCGCAGGCCGAGATTTCGGGCCATTACCATCCGAAGGCGCAATTGCGCACCCGTGCAGGCACAGTCAGCCGTCCAGCGTTCCTGATCGACAGCGCCCGCGTGATCCTGCCGGCCTATGGCACCTACACGGGCGGCTTGCGCAGCACGGACAAGGCGCTGGGCGCGCTCATGGGGCCGGGTGCGATTGCGGTTCTGACCGGGCGGCAGGCGGTCGCGGTGCCGATGCCACGCTAGGCATCGGGGCGCCCTCAGACAAGGCCCGCCTCTTCCAATGCGGGGCGATACTTGCGACTGACCGGAACACGGGTTCCACAGTTCAGCCGCAGCAACAGCCTGCCGTTCCGGCGTTCCACCTCGTCCACGACGACGTTGGCAACCCAATGCGACCGATGCGTGACAAGCCCCGGGATACCGTCCATCTCGTCCACGGCATCGGCAAATCTCATCCGGATCTGGTAGCTGTCCCTTTCGGTGAAGACCGTCACGAAATGGTTCATCGCCTCGATCCGCCGGATCGGGCCGGGATCATCCTCGGCGATGCGGCGGGCCAGACGCGGCCGCCCCACCATCGTGTCGGGCATCGACAAGGGCGGGACGGGGAAAGCGCCGCTTTGCGACCGTTCGAACGTCACCATCCTCGCCCAGTCGAACACCAGCTTGCGGCAGGCGAAGATCATCAGGCTGACCAGCATCACGTTCATGATGACATGGAGGAAATCCCGCCAGGCCAGGCTGATGTCGAGGAACAGGACGGTCCAGCCATAGGCGATCGGTGAAAACAGGACCGTCATGACCGCGGAATCAACCAGGATGGCCATGGCCTTCGATGAGTCCTTGGCAAAACCGTAGACCAGTTTTTGCGCCAGCGTCGCGACAAAGATCGAAAACACGACAACGCCGCCCCAGTAGAGCAGACGTTCTTCGACGGTAAAGCGTGTCAGTGTATCAAAAGGCCCGGTGAACACCGTACCCACGACGGCCAGAAGGCCGAAGGAAATGTTTCCCGGAAGCAACAGGGAACGCGCAGCGGCCTGTATCGCTTTCAGAACAAATAACAATGGGGTATCCCTCCACGCACACTCGTCAAAAATATAGGATGTACCTTGTACCTGACCACCGGACAAATTCAAAAATTGCCAGCTTAAAACAGGTACAATGTAGTAGGCCCATGTGCCGCGCCGACATGAGCAGGACAAGAACAGACAGATGGATCAGGCGATTACCGACCGCATCGCAGGCAGCTTCGGCACCCAGACCATGATGCAGACCATTGGCGCGAGGCTGGCCAGCGTCACCCCCGGCGAGGTCCGGATCGAGGCGCCCATTCTGCCCGGCATGCGCCAGCAGCAGGGGTTCGGCCATGCAGGATTGACCTTTTCGCTGGGCGACAGTGCCGCGGGCTATGCCGCGTTGAGCCTGATGCCCGCGGATAGCGACGTGCTTACCGCCGAGATCAAGATCAACCTGCTCGCCCCGGCCCGGGGCGATCTTCTGATCGCCACGGGACGGGTGATCAAACCGGGGCGACGCCTGATGGTGGTCGGCGCCGATGTGCATGCGCTGCGGGATGGCAAGCTGACCCTGATCGCGGTGCTGCAAGGCACGATGATCCCGGTCTCACCCTCTGGCGCGGCGTAACCAGCGCCCTGTCAGCGCGCCGCACGGGACGGGATCAACCCGCTGCGTTCCACATCCGGCCGGGCGCCACGGCTGACAGGCACTTCGCTGCCGTCCGACATCAGCAAAAGATCGCGCCCTTCGCGGCGCAGGTGCCCCCGCACCTCGGCCTGGATCACCCAATGCGAACGATGCACCCTGATCCCGTCAGTGCCGGCCAGCAGCGCCTCGGCATCGGCCATGCGCATCAGGATCAGCGCCTCGCCCGCTGACGTGACGACGGAAAGGTAATGATCCTTCGCCTCCATCCGGATCAGGCGCCCCCGTTTTTCAGGTGGAAGACGCTCCATCAGGGCGGCGACCGGATCGTGCCCGGCGGCCTCCGCAGGCCGTGGCACAAGCAGTATCAACAGCTTGTCGGCCAGTTCGACCAGATAGCTGATCGCCACCACCACGCCCAGCAGCCACAGGTAATCAGGCCAGCCGCGCCAATGGGGAAAGACCGCAAGGTTCAGGGCCTGCAACAGCCCTGCGAACACGACCGAGAACGGCAACCAGCCCAGCACCCGCCAGATCGCCGGCCGGGCTGCAAGCAGGTGCATCTGCCACAGGCTCAGGCCGATCGACAGCCCCACAACGAAGCCCCAGTAGATCAGGCGCGGAAACGGGGCCAGCAGATCAAAGGTCTGGAACGGCCCGGTGATCGCTGCCGTGGCGGTGATCAGCACCCACAACCCCAAGGGGAACGCCAGTGCGGGGCGGTCTTTCAGCGTCGCGATCAATCGGGTCAGGAAGGCAGTCAAGAATGCGATCTCCGGGGCGAGTCGGGCCCGTCTGGGCGTTGAGGCGCCCGGAACATCGCATGCTATTGTGATGCTGAAAATACGACTTAATTGCCGCAGGCCCTGCGGCGGACGATTGCGCCCGCCGCAGGATCAGGCCGTCAGGCCCTCGGGTTCCGGCAATCCGTTGGCGCGGCAGCAGGCGGTCACGGTATTGGCCAGCAGGCAGGCGATGGTCATCGGCCCCACCCCGCCCGGTACCGGCGTGATCGCGCCCGCCACGGCGACGGCGCTGCCGAAATCCACATCGCCCACCAGCCGCGTCTTGCCCTCGCCCGCATCGATCCGGTTGATGCCCACGTCGATCACGGTCGCGCCCGGCTTGATCCAGTCGCCCGGCACCATCTGCGGCCGGCCGACCGCGGCCACGACGATATCGGCGCGCCGCACCACGCCCGGCAGATCGCGCGTGCGCGAATGCGCGATTGTCACCGTGCAGCTTTCGCCCAGCAGCAACTGCGCCATCGGCTTGCCCACGATATTCGATCGCCCGATGACCACCGCCTCCATCCCCGACAGATTGCCGTGATGGGCGCGCAGCATCAGCAGGCAACCCAGCGGCGTGCAGGGCACCATCGCCTTCTGTCCCGTCGCCAGCAGACCGACGTTGGAGATGTGAAAGCCGTCCACATCCTTGGCCGGGTCGATCGCATTGATCACCAGGTCCGAATCCAGATGATCCGGCAGCGGCAGTTGTACAAGGATTCCATGCACTTGCGGATCATTGTTCAGATCTTGAATCACCTTCAGAAGCGTCGCCTCATCGGTGTCCACGGGCAAGCGATGCTCGAAGGATCGCATGCCGACCTCGACCGTCATCTTCCCCTTGGATCGCACATAGACCTGGCTGGCCGGATCCTCGCCCACCAGCACCACCGCCAGTCCCGGCACCAGGCCATGATCCGCCGCCAAGGCGGCGACATGCCCCGCCACCGTGTCGCGCAGCCCCGCCGCGAATGCCTTGCCGTCGATGATGCTGGCCGTCATGCCCCGCACTCCTCGTATCTTCTTGCTGCAAATATCCCAGCCGGAGGCATCTCCGGCGGCCCTTCAGAACAGGCCTTCGATCTGGCCCGCGTCGTTCAGCCGGATCGCTTCGGCGCTGGGAACGCGCGGCAGGCCCGGCATGGTCATGATCTCGCCGCAGATGACCACGACAAACCCCGCCCCCGCACTCAGGCGCACTTCGCGCACCGGAACCGAATGGCCCACCGGCGCGCCCCGGCGCCCCGGATCGGTGGTAAAGGAATACTGCGTCTTGGCCATGCAGACCGGCAGATGGCCGTAGCCGGCCTCTTCCCATTCCTTCAACTGCGCGCGGATCTTGGCATCGGCCAGCACCTCGTCGGCGTGATAGATGCGCTTGGCGATGGTCTCGATCTTCCCCAGCAGCGACATCTCGTCGGGATAGAGCGGTGCGAACTGCGCCTTGCCGCTTTCGGCCAGGGCCACGACCTTGCGCGCCAGATCCTCGGCGCCCGCGCCGCCATCGGCCCAATGCTTGCACAGCACCGCCTCGGCGCCCTGCTCGGCCACGTAATCGCGGACCGCCTGCACCTCGGCCTCGGTGTCACCTGCGAAATGGTTGATCGCAACCACGACCGGCACGCCAAAGGATTTGACGTTGCCGATATGGCGGCCCAGGTTCGGACAGCCCGCCCGCACCGCGTCCACGTTTTCCGCGCCCAGATCGGCCTTGGCCACCCCGCCGTTCATCTTCATCGCGCGTACGGTCGCCACGATCACCACCGCATCGGGCGCGATCCCGGCCTTGCGGCACTTGATGTTCATGAACTTCTCGGCGCCCAGGTCAGCACCAAAACCCGCTTCGGTCACCACGTAATCGGCCAGTTTCAGCGCCGTCGTGGTGGCGATGACCGAGTTGCAGCCATGGGCGATGTTGGCGAAGGGTCCGCCATGCACGAAAGCGGGGTTGTTTTCCAGGGTCTGCACGAGGTTGGGCTGCATCGCATCCTTCAGCAGCACCGTCATCGCGCCATCGGCCTTGATGTCGCGCGCGAAGATCGGCTTGCGCTCGCGCGTGTAGGCCACGACGATATCGCCGAGGCGGCGCTCGAGGTCATCGAGGTCGGTCGCCAGGCACAGGATCGCCATGACTTCTGACGCGACGGTGATGTCAAACCCGGTCTGGCGCGGAAAGCCGTTGGCGACCCCGCCCAGGCTGACCACGATATCGCGCAGCGCGCGGTCGTTCATGTCCATGACGCGGCGCCAGACGATGCGGCGCTCGTCGATCTCAAGCTCATTGCCCCAGTAGATATGGTTGTCGATCATCGCCGACAGCAGGTTGTGCGCCGAGGTGATCGCGTGGAAATCGCCGGTGAAATGCAGGTTCATCTCTTCCATCGGCACGACCTGGGCATAGCCGCCTCCCGCGGCCCCGCCCTTCATGCCGAAACAGGGGCCAAGGCTGGCCTCGCGGATGCAGACGGCCGCCTTCTTGCCGATGCGGTTCAAACCGTCGCCCAGGCCCACCGTGGTGGTGGTCTTGCCCTCGCCCGCAGGCGTCGGGTTGATCGCCGTCACAAGGATCAGCTTGCCATTGGGGCGATCCTGCACGGACGAGATGAAATCCTGGCTGATCTTGGCCTTGTCATGCCCATAGGGCAGCAGATCCGCCGCCGGGATGCCCAGCTTGGCACCGATGTCCTGGATGGGTTGCTTGCGCGCGTCGCGGGCGATCTCGATGTCGGATCTGAACGTCATTTGGTTTTTCCCTCTATCGGCCGGTTCGGCCGTCCCTACCTTGGCTATACAGGGGCTGTGCCCTCGGAAAGGTCGTGATTCCGACATTTGGACTGCGGCTTGCGGCCTTGTATGCCACCGCATGCGTTTTGCAACCTGATCGCCCGCCTCAGCCCCGGCGCGCGGTCTCCAGATGGGCCCAGGCGCGCTGATCCGGCACATGCAGGCGCAGTTCGTCACCCAGGGCGATGCGCCCTTCGCGCTGCACCCAGGCGGTGACCCCGCGCCGCCCTTCGGCAGCGGGCTTGAACAGCTTGCCCTGCCCCGGATGCACCGTGTCCAGGCTGCGCGCCGGCAGAATGCAGGGCCGGTTCTGCATGTCGACGACCAGCGTCGCGCCCGATGGCGCCTGCAGGCGCGACGAGGGCGGCAGATGGCTCAGGTCCGGGATCCCCTCGATCACGATCGACGCGCCCAGCCGCGCAGGGTCCAGGCTGTCCAGCCCCATCTTCGCGGCGATCTCGGCCATCTCCTCGACCGAGATGATCGACAGCTGACGCTCGTTCGCGATGGGCGTGCCCTTCGGATGCTGCGAGGTCACGCGCGAGCAGGAGGCGCGCGTGCGCCCGCCATGCACCGATCCCGCGATCCCCTCGAAGGTCAGATCAAGCGCCTGGCGCGGTTCCGCCAGCAGGGCCTTGCGGTCCTCGGATGTCACGACACCCAGCCATGAGATACGGGCGCTGAACGCGGTCGGTTTGAGGGCGGGCATGGCGATGGGTCCTTTCACAAACAAAACAGATGCGACTCGCCACGCAAGACGCCGGGATGAGCGGACACTAGAGCCAGCCTTTCCGTTTGAAAAACAGATAGGGCAGGATCGCCGACAAAACCATCGCCCCCAGCGCCAGCGGATAGCCATAGGGTGCTGCAAGTTCGGGCATGCGCGCGAAATTCATCCCGTAGATCGACGCGATCAGCGTCGGCGGCAGGAAGACGACAGCCGCGACCGAGAATATCTTGATGATACCGTTCTGCTGGATGTTCAGAAGGCCAAGCGTCGCCTCGAGCATGAAGCTGACACGGTGGGATTGCGCCTCGGCATAATCGATCAGCGAGGTGATGTCGCGCAACAGGCGCTTGTCGCGCCCGTTCAGACCAAGGGCCTGATGATGCGGGGCGGGCACCTGGCCTTCAGCCGCGGCGGCCAGTTCCCTGTGCGCCGACAGGCGCATCTGCGCCATGTGGCTGACGATCCTCTCGATCGTCACAAGGCTGTCCTGCAGGCGCGAGTTCAGCTCTCCGTGATGGCCGATCTGCGCGATGACCGCCGACAGATCGACACCCCGCGCGCCCCGCGCCTTGCCGGCGACAGCGGGCTGGAAGATCTGGCGGCTCAGAAGGTCCAGCCGCCGGCTTTCGGCCTCCAGGATGTCGCCCCCGCGATCGACCATCACCTCCATCAGGGTCATCAGCATGCGGATCGGCGTGGTGCAATCGGCCTGCATCCCCGCCGCGCGTTGCGGCACATTGCTTAAGGAATAGGGGCGGTGATAGCGGATCGTGACCACCCGGCTTTGGGTCAGCACGAAGGTCACGGGTTCCATGACCGGGTCGGGTGTGTCGGCCCCTGCCAGCACGTTGGCCGTCAGGAACTGGATCCCGTTCTCGGAATAGATGCGCGCCGAAGGTTCGATGCCCCGCATCTCGTCGCGCGTGGGAAGATCAATGCCCAGCTCCGCCTCGACCGCCGCCTCCTCCTCTGGGGTGGGGGCCAGCAGATCGGTCCAGACCGCGCGCGGATCGGATGCGGGGGCCGCAACCAGACGCCCGGTCTCAGGCTCATGCAGGTAATCGTGGCGCATGGTGCGTCTCCGTTATCGCTGTCGGGCACAGATTAAGGGACGGCACGTATCGCAGCAAGGCAAGCGGCGGCAGGACGGAACCGCGCATCGCGCTTGCACATAAATGCCCCGGAGCGATCTTCACCGCGCCGCTATGTTGCGTCACTAGGCGTGCAGAACAGCAGGGTAGATGGCAAATGGTTTTCGGGTTTCGGCGCAAAGCGGTGGACAGCATCTCGGACCGAGCGTGGCAAGAGACGCTGGCCTTCTAACAGCATGGCCAGCATGTCAGCCAGATCAAGCATGGCACGATCCTGCATCCGAAGACGAACCCGCAGCACTATCCCGGTGTGACGCAAGAAGACTGGATGGCTATCGGGCAATATGACCTGATGGCGGATATCGTGCGGACGGCTGGCGCCGACCGGATCGAGGATGTGACAGGCCCCTACCGGACATTCCTGCACCTGATCGCCGTCACCGCCGTCGCGGATGACGCAGGTTTCACGGCGGCGATGGCGCAGGCCCCGGCCGGCATGGCCGAACAGTTGCGCTCGATCCGCGCGGGATGGGCCACGGCACGCTTGGCGCCGATGCCCCGCGCCCTGCCCGGCGAAAGCGACAAGATGCTGCTGGCCCGGCTCAATCGGGGGATGACGGTTTCAGCGGCCTATGCCCTTGGTCTGACGCAATTGCGCTCTGGCAGCTTCGTGGACAATGCCACGCAGCATTTTCTGCTGCCCTATGCGGTGCAACGCTACCGCGCAGTGGCGGCGAAGACCTCCGGCTTCTGGCAGACCGCACCCGAATAAACGGGGCTGACCCACCCGGAGCGCGCGGGGCTGAACTCAGACCGTCAGGGTAAAGAACATCCGCCGGAACGGGAAAAGCACCGTGCCATCGGCGGCGGCGGGATAGACCTTGTCCATCACCGCCTCATAAGCGGTGATCAGCCGCGTCTGTTCCGCAGCGCTCAGCGCGGCCAGGATCGGCCGGGCATAGGTTGTCTCGGTAAAGCGCCGCACGGGGTGGCCATCTTCGCAAGCATCAAGTTGCTGATAATATTCGGTTTCCCACAGGCTGAGCTCGCCCAGAGGCGACAGAAGCCGGTGATATTCGGCCGGGCGCAGGACGCCGGGGCCCTGCTGCGGATCGACGCGGCCGGGAAACAGCTCCTCGGCCAGCGACAGCCAGAGGCGGTGCGACGGCGCGTTGTTCTGATGCGGCACCTGCACGGCCAAGGTGCCCCCCTTGGTCAGCATCCCGGCTAGCCGCGGAATGAGGCTGGCGTGATCCGGCAACCAGTGCAGCACGGCGTTGCAGAAAATCAATGCGGGCGGCGCACCGTCGGGGGACCATGTGGCGATATCCGCCTGCCGCAAGCTGTCATAAAGGCCAAGGGCCTCTGCCTCGGCCAGCATCGCGGGCGAGCTGTCGATGCCCGTGACGGGCCTGCCGCGTGTTGCAAGGGCGGCGGCAGCGGCACCATTGCCGCAGCCCAGGTCGATGACCGGCCCGGGCGGCAGCGGGCCAAGCGCGCGCAGAAGATCCATCGCGGGGCGCAAGCGCAAACCCCGGAACCTGCTGTAGGTCCCGGGGTTCCAGTCGTTATCAGGCGCGGCTGACATTACGTCGGCTCTGGCTCCAGACCACCGGCGGGTTTCGCCTTGGGTTTGGTCTTGGGGATCGCGGTGACCGAGGCGGCATTGCCCTTGTCGGACTTGTCTTCCTCGTCATCGCTGGCGCTGGGGGGATCGCCACGCATGACGCGCTTGATCTCTTCGCCGGTCAGGGTCTCGTATTCCAGAAGACCCTGGGCCAGACGTTCCCATTCATCCTTGCGCTCGGTCAGGATCTGGACGGCCCGTTCATAGCCCTCCTGGATGAAGCGTTTCACCTCTTCCTCGATCAGCTCCTTGGTATGGGCCGACACCGAGAAACCTGCCGTGTTGCCCGAATATCCCTCATGCGCTTCGGCATAATCGATATTGCCGACCTTGTCGGACATGCCCCAGCGCATGATCATCGCACGGGCCAGCGCGCTGGCTTGCTGGATGTCACCGGCCGGGCCATTCGACACGTTCTCCTCGCCGTATTTGAGGATCTCGGCCGCCTTGCCCGCCATGGTCATGGCCAGCTTTTCCTCGCATTCGGCCTTGTGCCAGTTCAACCGGTCGATCTCGGGCAAGGACACCACCATCCCCAGCGCGCCGCCGCGCGGAATGATTGTGGCCTTGTAGACCGGGTCGCATTTCGGCAGGGCCAGACCGACAACGGCATGGCCAGCCTCATGATAGGCGGTCTTTTCCTTCTGGTCGGGCGTCAGCACCATCGAACGACGCTCGGCCCCCATCATGACCTTGTCCTTGGCATTCTCGAAATCGACCATGGTCACGAATCGCCGCCCCACACGGGCAGCCATCAGCGCGGCCTCGTTCACGAGGTTCGCCAGATCGGCACCCGAGAAACCGGGTGTGCCGCGCGCGATGATGCGCATGTCGGCGTCAGGGCCCAGCGGCACCTTGGCGGCATGCACACCCAGGATCTTTTCGCGGCCCTTGATGTCGGGGTTGGGCACGGTCACCTGGCGGTCAAAACGGCCCGGACGCAGCAGCGCGGGGTCCAGAACGTCGCGGCGGTTGGTGGCCGCAAGGATGATCACGCCTTCATTTGCCTCGAAACCGTCCATCTCGACCAGCAGCTGGTTGAGGGTCTGTTCACGTTCGTCGTTGCCACCGCCGTAACCGGCACCACGCGCACGGCCAACGGCATCGATCTCGTCGATGAAGACGATGCAGGGCGCGTTTTTCTTGGCCTGTTCGAACATGTCGCGCACACGGCTGGCACCGACACCCACGAACATTTCCACGAAGTCGGACCCCGAGATGGTGAAGAAGGGCACACCCGCCTCGCCCGCGATGGCGCGCGCCAGCAGCGTCTTACCGGTACCCGGAGGGCCCACCAGCAGCGCGCCTTTGGGGATTTTGCCGCCAAGACGGCTGAATTTCTGCGGGTTGCGCAGGAATTCGACGATCTCTTCCAGTTCTTCCTTGGCCTCGTCGATGCCGGCCACGTCGTCAAAGGTCACGCGGCCATGCTTTTCGGTCAGCAGCTTGGCCTTGGACTTGCCAAAGCCCATGGCGCCACCTTTGCCACCACCCTGCATCCGGTTCATGAAATAGACCCAGACACCGATCAGCAGCAGGAAGGGAAGAAGCGACAGGATGAAGGTCTGGAAGCCCGACTGTTGCTGACTTTCGGCCGTCACCGGCACGTTGTTGGCAATCAGAAGGTCCGTGACCTGTGCATCCTCGGGCTTGATCGTCACGTAATCGCGTCCATCGGTGCTGCGATAGCGGATCTGCTCACCGTCCAGCGTCGCCCGGCTGACCTGCTCGTTTTCCACGGCCCGGACAAATTCCGAATAGCTGATATTCTGGCTTTGCAAGGTGTTTCCGGATCCGCTGAACAGGTTGAAAAGGGCCAGTATCAGCAGGAACAGAACGACCCAGAAAGCGATGTTTCGCGCGTTGCCCAAGGCATGTCTCCCACAAATCTTGCGGCCCGTGGCAAGATGCGACGAACCATAGCCGTAAAATAGGCAACAAATGGTTTACTTCAATGCGAAAGCGCCGTGTCGTGAAAATCCGCGACAATCCGCGCGATCCAACCCTGGCCCCACCCGGCCAGCGGCGCCGCGACAAGCCTGTCGCCCCGCCAGATCGCGGGCGACGCCAAAAGCGATGCACGCGCCCGGCCCGTTTCACGCCAATCGGGGCAAAGCCGCAACCCCGCCTCGCCCAGGGCGGCAAGGCACAAGGCGGGATCATGCGGCCCCTCCAGCCGCCAACGCCCATCCCAGACGGCATCCGTGGCGCAGCGCAGATCGCGTACAGCGTTGAATTCGCGAAAGATTCGCAAACCGCCCCGCTCTTGCCGCAGAATGCAGCCCATCAGGGTGCGCTGCCCGTCCATGCCACCTTCTGCAAGCAATGACAGGATATCTTCGCGCCGGGGGGGATAGGCGGCCGTTCCGACCCAGACCAGCGCCGCAACCAGAATACGGCGGCGCAGGTCCAGCGGATGCGCTGCAAGACCATCCCAATCCACGACCAGATCGCCGTGATCCTGACGCACCATGCTTTGTGACAATCCCGCCGCGCAGGCGTCAAGCGCGTCGCGCGCCTCGTCCATGTGCTGCGACACGCGTGCCAGCGTCGCGGCATCGATGCCCAGAGGGGCCAGCGCCGCAAGCGCCGCGCGGGCACGCACCCTTTCGAAGCGGCTGTCGTCATTGGACGGATCTTCGATCCAGTCCGCGCCGATGCCGCGCAGAAAGGCACGCAGCGTGGCGCGGTCGGTCCCCAGCAGCGGGCGGCACCAGGTCACGCCGTTGCGCGGAAACCGCGCGGCCATGCCGGACAACCCGTCCACACCGGCCGTGCGCGCAAGGCGCATCAGGAAAGTCTCGGCCTGATCGTCGCGCGTATGCCCCAGAAGGATCGTGCCGATCCCTTGCGCCCGCGCCCAATCGGCGATCAGGGCGTAACGGGCGGCGCGGGCCTGGGCCTGCAGGTTGCCCTGCCCGTCCCAGCCTTCCCAGCGCAGGGTGTCATGTGGCACCCCCAGCGCCTTGCAGATCGCGGCCACGCGCGCGGCCTCATGGGCGCTTTCGGCACGAAGCCCGTGATCGACCGACACCGCATGCAGCGGTCTGCCGGAACCGGCAGCCACCGAGTGCGCAAGATGCAGCAATGCAACCGAGTCCCCGCCCCCCGATACGGCAAGGGCAATCGCACCGGGATCCGCGTTCTCGATCGCCAGCAACACGACCGTGCGGGCTGCGGCTGCACCGTCAGCAGCCCCCTGGCTCAAAGGCATCCAAGGCGCGCGCGCGCCTCTTGCGCGGGGACGACGCTGGCGGATTGCGGGAAGCGAAATCCGACCTCCTGCAAGGTGGTGCAGGCTTCCTGCGTCTGGCCCAGACGTCCCAGCGCCTCGCCCAGAAGGAACAGGGCCTCAGGCGCCTGCGGACCGGTCTGATCGGTCGTGAAGGCCGACAGATAGGCGCGCGCGGCACCGCGCACGTCGTCCAGCTGTGCCAGGGCCTTGCCCCGGTTCACATCGGCCTCGGCGCTCAGCGGTCCGCCCGGATAGGTCTCGTTAAAGGCCGCAAAGAGGTCCGCGGCGCTGCGAAAGTCACTTGACGCGAGCGCCGCCGCCGCCCGCTCGAAATCAGCGCGTTCACTGACGGCCAGTTCGGTCTCTGGCGCGGCCAGGGTCGGGGCCGGCTGCAACGGCGCGGCGATCTGCCCCGTCGTGGCCGGTGCCGTGCCGCCGCCCAGTGTCGTGGTCTGACCCAGCTTGCCGATGTCGCACCCCGGCTCCAGCTCGCAGAGGCGGAATTCCAGGTCGCCCAGACGGGTCGTGCCGTCGGACACGATGGCATTGATGCGGAATTCCAGCTCCTCGGTCTTGCGGGTCAGGCGTTGCAGTTCGCTTTCCATCAGGCCGACACGGTCCAGAACGCTGCCGCCGGGGATGGTGACCCCCGGCGCGCCGGTGGTGGACAATTCACGGCGCAGGCGCTGCACCTCGACGAAAAGGACCGACATTTCCTGCCGGATATCCGCCAGGGTCTGGCTGTCCTGCGCCGGGGCAGCCTGCGGCAGCGCCAGGCCAAGGCCCAGAGCGGCGGCCATGACGGCCAAGCGCAGGTGGTTGGGGATCAGCCCCGGCCGGGATGCAGCGCGATACGTCATGAATGCCCCCCGATCAGCCGGACAGGCCGGCCGAGATCACGGTCACGGCGCGGCGGTTCTGGGAATAGCAGGCCTCGTCGCTGCACAGCTCGATGGGGCGTTCCTTGCCATAGCTGATCACCCGCAGGCGACTGGAGGCCACACCGCGCGAAATCAGGTATTCCTGCACGGCATTGGCACGGCGCGCGCCAAGGGCAAGGTTGTATTCGCGCGTGCCCTGCTCGTCCGCATGACCTTCGATGATGGCGACATAATCGGTGTTGGTCATCAGCCACTGCGCCTGACCGTCAAGAACCGCCTGGTACTGCGGCGTGATCGACGACTGGTCGACCGGGAACAGCACGCGATCACCGATCGTCTGCTGGAAATAGAGCGGCGACCGCGGGTCGGACGCGCTACCGGGTGCGCCGATACCGCCGATACCGCCCGCGCCACCGGCCCCGCCTGCGCTGTCGAAACGGTCGGGATTGGTGCAAGCGGCCAGCGCGAGAACCGATGCAAGGATAATGCCGCGCGAAAGAAGTGCCATGGAAGATGCCTCGTTTTTGTTGTGTGTCATCTGGGTTTGCCTGTGTCTGTTCCGTTCTTAGCATAATCGCGGGGCCAAGGGAATCGATGCCCGCGCGATCGGCTTATCTTTGCAACGGGGACCATGCCGGATCGGATGCCCCGCCCTCGGTCCTGATCTGCTTGAGGTTGCGCCCCGAGATGTCCACGGAATAAAGCGAAGCTGCCCCGGACTCGCCTTGCGTCTCGCGGGTGAACATGATCACGCGGCCGTTGGGCGACCATGTGGGGCCCTCATCCAGGAAGGATGCGGTCAGCAGGCGCTCTTCGGATCCGTCGGTGCGCATCACGCCGATATGGAACCGGCCCTTGGACTGCTTGGTAAAGGCGATCAGGTCACCGCGCGGCGACCAGACGGGCGTGCCGTAACGGCCCTGGCCAAAGCTGATGCGCTGCGGCTCGCCGCCATTCGCGCTCATGATATAGAGTTGCTGTGTGCCGCTGCGGTCGCTTTCAAAGACGATCCGGCTGCCGTCGGGGCTGAAG
Organism: Seohaeicola sp.; assembly: GCF_048006315.1. Lineage (GTDB taxonomy): Bacteria > Pseudomonadota > Alphaproteobacteria > Rhodobacterales > Rhodobacteraceae > Seohaeicola. Next base: position 854,326 of record NZ_CP180350.1, read on the forward strand.
CTGGGCGCGGTCTCGATCGAGGGTGTCGATGTCAGACGCGTGGTCGCGCCCGAATTGATGTCCATCCGGTAGATGTCGGTATTGCCGCCGGTCGTCAGCGAATAGACCACCGTGTTGCCGTCGGGGGCAAAGCGGGGCGCAAAGCTCATCGTGCCTTCCTGCGTGGGCAGGGCGCGCCGCCCGACCGATGCAACATCCATCACGTAGATGCGCGGAAACCCGGATTCGTAGCTGGTGAACAGGATGCGGTCCCCCGTGGGCGAAAACCGCGGTGCCAGCACGATGGCGTTGCTGTCGGTCAGATACTGCACGTTTGCGCCGTCATAATCCATGATGGCCAGACGCTTGCGGCGGTCGTCCTTGGGGCCGGTCTCGGCCACGTAGACCACGCGGCTGTCGAAATATCCGCCCTCGCCCGTGATCCGGCTGTAGACCGCATCGGCCACCTTGTGCGCCATGCGCCGCCAGCCGGCCTGCGTGCCGTTGAACTGCAGACCATCGCCAAGTTCCTGTCCGGCAAAGACGTCATAAAGGCGGAACTTGACCGCGATAGACCCGTCGCCCCCGACGCTGACCGCGCCCGAGATCAGCGCCTGCGCGTTGATGGCCCGCCAGTCGGCGAATTGCACGGGGCTGTTGAAACTGGTGATCTGGCTGATGAAAGCATTGGACGGGATCTCGCGGAACAGGCCCGTTCCGGTCAGGTCCTCGGCCACAACCCGCGAGATCGCCCGCGCCAGTTCCGCCGCCGCGGCGTTCTCGGCCACGAAATCGGGATTGGCGAAGGGCAAGGGCTCGATCACGCCCTCGGTGATCTCGATGCGCAGAGGGCCGGTCTGAGCCGCCGCCGGCATGGCAAGAACGACCAGGGCCGCCAGCAGGGTCAACACACGTGTCATTATCTGATCCTCATGTTCTCGGGATTGAACGTCATTTCGATTTCGCGCCACTGGGCGTATTTGTCCCGCGGCAGGTTGAAGCCACTGGCCCCGCAGCGGATGATCGCGCGGCGCGCGGATTCAAAGGCCTGGCGTGCGGCGGCCTCTGACCCGCCATCATAGCTGAGCATCCTGAGGGTCTCGTTCATGGGACGTCCATCTTCGGACATCGAGACCGCGACGACAACCGTTGTGCGCAGGGCCTCGGAGGACAGCGATCCCACGTTCCAGCATTGCTGCACGGCCACGCGCAGCGCGTCACGCTCGCCCGAGGTCATGGGCGGCCCGCTCTGCCCCGCCGGGGTCGGTGTCGCGGGCGCCGCACCCTCAAGCGCCTGGCGCAGCGCGTCATTGACCGCGTCAGAGGTCGAAGGCTGCTGCACCGCGGGTTGCTGCGGGGCGGGCTGCGGCGTCGGCTGCTCGCGCGGGGCTTCAGCCACGGGTTCGGGTCGCGCGGGACGGGTGCGGGGGCGCACTGACGTCGTCGGCGCCGCCGAAGGGGGCTCTGTCGCCTCGGTCACGATCTGGGTTGTCGCTTCCTCCGGCGCGCCGGCTTCGGCCTCTTCGCGTGGCGTCTCGGCGGCCTCGTCCGGCACGACCTCCTCGGTCACGGTATCGGCCACGCGGGTGTCCGGCTCGGGGGCGGCCACGGGTTCGGGGGCCACGCGCTCGGCCGGGCGCGGCACGGGGCGCGACGAATTGTCAGGCGCCAGAACGACCTGTTCCTGCGGCGGCGGGGCCAGAACGGGGGCGGCATCCGACACCTCGGCAGGCTGCGGCGGCAAGGCCTCTGCGGGCTGCGGCACGGGATCGGGCGGCGGCGCTTCGGTCACCTGCGGCTGGACCGGCTGCGGCGGCGTGGGGTCGGGCTGGCTTTCGGCAGGCGGCGGCGCCTCCTGCAGGGCGGGCGGCGGCGGCACGGCCACATCGGTCGTGGCCTCCGGCGGCTGGACAGCGGCCATCATCGCCTCGAACTCGGCCCCGGAAATGACGGACACCTCCGTTACCTCAAAGGGTTCCGGGGTGGAGTTGAACATGCCGCCAAACAGCACGAACAGGATCAGGGCGATATGCCCGGCGCCAGAAATGTAATAGCCGATCCGCACGGCGCCCCTCAGTTGCCCTGCCCGGCGGGCTGGCTTCCATCAAGGGAAGGCCCGCCAAGATCGGTCACCAGACCGATGTTGGAAAAGCCACCGCGGTTCAGCGCGCCCATCACCGTGACCACCTCGGCATAGGGCACCGCGCCATCCGCGCGCAGAAAGACGCGGTCACCCTCACGCTCGGCGGCAATGGCCTGCAGGCGCGGAACCAGCTCGTTCAGGGGCACTTCGGTCATCATGATCATGACCTGCCCATCGGCCGTCATGGTGATGCTCAGCGGCTCTTCCTGCTCGGCGGGCAGCGATGTGGCGGCCGTCTTGGGCAATTCCACCGGCACGCCGACCGTCATCAGCGGCGCCGCGACCATGAAGATGATCAGAAGCACCAGCATCACGTCCACGAAGGGCGTGATGTTGATCTCGGACACGACACCGGCGCGACCTGCACCGCGCCGCCGTCCCCGGCGCGATCCGCCACCACCGTTCTTGACGACACCCGCACCCATCGCTCAGCTGTCCAACTGACGGCTGAGGATGGTCGAGAATTCATCGGCGAAGGCGCCGTAGCCCCCGATGATGCGATCCGCATCCGCGCTCAGCTTGTTGTAATAGATCACCGCGGGAATGGCCGCGACAAGGCCGATGCCCGTGGCCAGCAGCGCCTCGGCGATACCGGGGGCGACCACGGCCAGGCTGGTGTTCTGCGCCTTGGCGATCTCGATGAAGGAATGCATGATCCCCCAGACCGTGCCGAACAGGCCGATGAAGGGGGCCGCCGATCCGATGGTGGCCAGAACCGTCAATCCTGATTGCAACTGGTCTGCTTCCTTGGCGATGGCGACATCCATGCTGCGGTCGATCCGCGAGGTCGCCCCCGCGATCAGCCCGCCATCGTTGCGGTGACTGCGCCGCCATTCCATCATGCCCGCCGCAAACACCCTTTGCGAGGCGCCTGCAGGCTCGGGACCGATCTGGTCGAACAATTCGTCCAGCGGCTCGCCCGACCAGAAGGCCGCGTCGAAATCGGTGGATTCGGTGCGCGCCTTTCGGAAAAGGATCGTCTTCTGGATGACGATCGCCCATGTCCAGAAGGAACACAGGACCAGCATGATCATGACCAGTTTGACGACGATAGTGGCGCGGGCAAACAATGCCCACATGGTATAATCCGCCGTGGCGGCGCCAGCGATGATTTCGGTTTCCATAAGCCTGCTCTTGGTGTCGGCCGCTTTTGCGGTCCATTTGGCAGGCAAACTACCTTAGTTGAAAGGGGAAGGCCAACACATCTGCGTCATTCGATCACGTCAATGCAACATATGGCGGATATTTGCCGGCATACGGGCAGGATGGCCGGTGTCTGTGATCACGACAACCGTCACGACGGCATGAAACAGCCGATCCTCGCCGCGCTTGACCACCTGGTCCATCACAAGCCGCGCGCCTGTGACCTGGATCACCTCGGTCTCGACGACCAGCGCGTCGTCCAGCCGCGCGGGCAACAGGTAATCCGCCTCGACGCGGCGCACCGCGAAGACAAGCCCCTGCGCCTTCATGGCGTTCTGGTCGATGCCAAGGCCACGCACCCAATCGCTGCGCGCGCGTTCTATATAGCGCAGGTAATTGGCGTAATAGACGATCCCCGCCATGTCGGTGTCCTCATAGTAGACGCGGATCGGCAGGGTATGGGGCATGGGTTGGTCCTTCGGATCAGGATGGTTCGGGCCAAACTTGACCACAAACCACCCCGACCGCAAGGCTCAGAGCATCACGGCCGCACCCAGGCCCCGCTCCTGCGCGCCGCGCATCGCCACATGCGCCACCGCCAGATCCTGCAGACCGACGCCAGTGCCGTCGAAGACGGTGATCTGATCGGCGCTGGTGCGCCCCTTGTGGGTGCCGTTGATCACGGCACCGATGGGGGTGATGTCACCCTCGCTGATCAGCCCCGCACCTATGGCATGCTGCGCCTCGCCAATGGTGACGGATTGCGCCACCTCGTCGGTAAAGACAGAGGCCGCCGCCAGCAGGTTGGCATCCACCTCCTGCTTGCCCTTGGTGTCGGTGCCCATGCAGGCCACATGCGTGCCCGGCTTGATCCAGTCCCGCATCATCAGCGGCTCGAAGGCCGAGGTGATGGTGATGATCACATCCGCCGCCGCCCCCAGCGCCTCGCGCTCGACCGCCTCGAAGGGCAGGCCCAGTTCGGCCGCGACCGCGGCCAGCTTGGGCAGCATCTCGGGATGGGGGTTCCAGGCCAAGACCTTTTCGAACTTGCGCTGGCGCACCGCCGCGCGCAGCTGGAAGGCGGATTGATGCCCCGCCCCCACCATGCCGAGAACCCTGGCATCGGGCCGCGCCAGATGGGCAATCGACACCGAAGACGCTGCCGCCGTGCGGATCGCCGTCAGGTAATTGCCACCCACCAGCGCCTGCAACTGGCCGGTATCGGGGTCGAACAGGAAGATGGTGGACTGATGATTTGTCAACCCGCGCGCCATATTGCCGGGCCAAAACCCCCCTGATTTCACGCCAAGCGCCATGCCGGCCTTGTCAAAACCCGACTTGAAGCCGTAAAGCGCGTCCGCATGGCCCAGCGCCTCGCGCACCACCGGAAAGTTGCGCGCATCGCCCCGCGCCATGGCGGCGAAGACACCCTCGACCGCCGTAAAGGCGGCCTCGGGTGTCACGACCTGGGCGCAGACATCCTCGGGGATGATCAGCAGTTCGGGCATATCAGAACGCCTTGCCGCGCGCCGAGACGGGCCACAGAGTTTCGACCTTGCCGTTCCGCACGCCGACATACCAGTCATGCACGTTGCAGGTCGGATCGCAGTGACCGGGGACAAGGCGCAGCTTGTCGTTGACCTTGAGCACACCATCGGGGTCGGCCACGACACCATGTTCATCCGAGCATTTCACATAGGTCACATCGGTGCGACCGAAGATCACCGGCAGCCCGCTGTCCACCGACTGCGCCTTGAGGCCGGCGTCCACGATGGCCTTGTCTGCCTTGGCATGGGACATCACGCTTGTCAGGATGAACAGCGCGTTCTCCCACTCGCCCTGATCGATGCGCTTGCCGTCCTTGTCCAGGATGCGGCCGTAATCGGCATCCATAAACGCGTAGGATCCGCACTGCAGCTCGTTGTAGACGCCCGAATTACCTTCGAAGTAATAGCTGCCGGTGCCGCCGCCGCCGACGATGTCGCATTCCAGACCCTCGGCCTTCAGCCCCTCGACCGCGTCACGCACCTGCGCCACAGCGATGTCGATCTTGGCCTTGCGGTCATCGTAGTTGTCCATGTGCTGCATCGCGCCCTGATAGGCCTGAAGCCCGGCGAATTTCAGCCCCGACGCCGCGTCGATCGCCTTGGCGATCTCGATCACCGCAGGCGTGGTGGTGACACCGCAACGCCCTGCCCCGCAGTCGATTTCCACCAGGCATTCGATCTGCGTGCCATGACGCACGGCGGCAGCCGACAGATCGGCCACGTTGGTCACATCATCCACACAGCAGATCGCGCGCGCGCCCAGCTTGGGGATCCGCGCCAGACGGTCGATCTTGGCCGGGTCGCGCACCTGGTTGCTGACCAGCACATCCTTGATGCCGCCACGGGCGAAGACCTCGGCCTCGGACACTTTCTGGCAGCAGACGCCGCAGGATCCGCCAAGGCTTTCCTGCAACAGCGCCACATCGACCGATTTGTGCATCTTGCCATGCACGCGGTGACGCACACCCATATCCTTGGCGAATTTGCCCATCTTGGCGATGTTGCGCTCCAGCGCGTCCAGATCGAGGATCAGGCAGGGCGTCTGGATCTCGGATTCATCCATGCCGATGGCGGCCGGAATGTCATAGCCGACTTCGAGGTCGGACAGGTTCACATGCTTGTTCATCGCGTTTCTCCTCAGCCCTTGAACCAGGGCAATTTGTCCATGTCGACGTTGCCGCCGGTGATGATGACGCCGATGCGCTTGCCGGCAAAGACGTCAGGGTTTTTCAGGATCACCGCCAGCGGCACGGCGCAGCTGGGTTCGATCACGATCTTCATGCGCTCCCATGTCAGTTTCATGGCCGCGATGATCTCGTCCTCGGTGGCGGTCAGGATATCGGTCACATGGTTTGAGACATAGTGCCATGTGTTTTCCTTCAACGGCACTTTCAGACCATCGGCTACCGTCACCGGCGCGTCATCAGCGATGATATGCCCGGCGCGGAAACTGCGCGCGGCATCATCGGCATTCAGCGGCTCGGCGGCGTAGATCTTCACCCCCGGTGCAGTGCTGGATACGGTCAGGCAGGTACCCGAGATCATGCCGCCGCCGCCGATGGGGGCCACGACCCCCTCGATCCCGTCGACCTGCTCCATCAGTTCGCGCGAACAGGTGGCCTGCCCGGTGATCACGCGCAAGTCATTGTAGGGATGCACGAATTCCGCGCCGGTTTCGGCCACGACCTGTTCGAACACTGCCTCGCGGCTGCTGGTCGAGGGCTCGCATTCCACGATCCGGCCACCATAGCCGCGCACGGCGGCCTTCTTGGCCTCGGGTGCGGTGCGCGGCATGACCACGGTGCAGGGAATGCCCCGCCGCCCTGCCGCATAGGACAGCGACAGCGCATGGTTGCCGCTGGAATGGGTGGCGACGCCACGCTCCAGCTTGTCCTCGGACAGGCCGAAAACCGCGTTGCAGGCACCACGCACCTTGAAGGCGCCCGCCTTCTGGAAGTTCTCGCATTTGAAATGCAGATCCGCCCCGGTCAGGTCGTTCAGATAGCTCGAGGTCAGGACCGGCGTGCGGTGGATATAGGGACGGATGCGGTCATGGGCCGCGATCACATCGTCGAAGGTCGGATAGATCATGTCTTTCATGGCACCCTCAGGCTGCGGATTTCAGGACAACAGAGCGCGAGGCGCGGAAATGATCCTGCGCGGCGGCAACACCCGATCCCAGGCGGACCGGATAGTTCAGATCGGCCATGGCCATTTCGATCCCGGCAAGGCCCGACAGGACCATGACATCGGTCAGCATGCCCAGGTGCCCGATGCGGAAGGCGCGGCCGTTCATCTGGCCCAGCCCCACCCCGAAGGACAGGCCATAGGCGGAAAACACGTGTTCGGTCAGGGCGTTGCTGTCAAAGCCCTTGGGCACATAGATGGCGCTGACCGTATCGGAATAAAGATCGGGCGACTGCGCCACCAGGTCCAGCCCCCAGGCACGGGTCGCGGCGCGCACGCCCTGCGCCAGCCTTGTGTGGCGGGCATAGACATTGTCCAGCCCCTCCTCGAACAGCATCTTCAGGCTTTCGCGCATCCCGTAGATCAGTTGCAGCGGCGGGGTATAGGGAAAGCCGCCCTTGGCGTTGCTGGTCATCATGTCGCGGAAATCAAAGAAGGTGCGCGGCAGTTTCGCGCCCTCCATGTGGTCAAGCGCCTTGGCGCTGACCCCCAGGATCGCCATGCCGGTCGCCAGCATGAAGCCCTTTTGCGATCCCGCGACCGCGATATCCACGCCCCAGGCGTCCATCTCGAAGGGCATCGACGCAAGGGAGCTGACGCAATCCACCATCAACAAGGCCGGGTGGCTGGCCGCATCCATCGCGGCGCGCACGGCGGCGATGTCGGATTTCACGCCCGTGGCGGTTTCGTTATGCGTGACCAGCACCGCCTTGATCTTGCGGGCGGTATCGGCGCTCAGCGCCGCCTCGAACCGATCCGCTGGCGCCCCTGCACCCCAATCGCACTCGATGATCTGCACGTCCAGACCGTGGCGCTGGCACATGTCGATCCAGCGGTGCGAGAACATGCCGTAGCGCGCCACCAGAACCGTGTCGCCCGCTGACAGCGTGTTGCTGATCGCCGCCTCCCAACCGCCGGTGCCGCTGGCGGGGAATGTGATGACATGGCCCGTGGTCGTGCCGAAGACGCGCTTGGTGTCCTCAAGCACGGGCGCCAGAGTTTCAACGAAATCCGGGGCCCGGTGATCGCGGGTCTGCACATGCATCGCAAGACGCAGACGGTCGGGGATATTGGTCGGTCCGGGAATGAAAACAGGATTCTGGTCAGACATTGTCGCTCTCCTCCAAGGATCATCCGAACATACCACAGCTGCCCCGTTCCACAATTTTCTCAAAACCCTTTTTCATTTATGAAATTAAAATAACTAGCTATTGTTTATATTTGTTTTTTTCGTTTTCAAAAAATTTTTTCATTCCATTATTGAAAATATTTTTCATAAGTGTTCTTGTGCTGCATGGCAGCATGATCAGCAGGGAATCACACAGGTGGCACAGGCGGAACGCAAGGCACGGGGGCGGCCCAAGTCACCCTTCACGGATACGGGCAGCCAGACGATGCAGGCGCTGGATCGCGCGCTGGGGGTGCTGAATGCGCTGGCGCGGCTGGAACGCGCCTCGCTCACGGATCTGTCGCTGGCGCTTGGCATTCCCACCGCCACGACCCATCGCATCCTGACCACGCTGCAAAAGCACCGTTTTGCCGAACTTGACGAGGCCACGCAGGACTGGATGGTCGGGATCGAGGCGTATCGCACCGGCGCCTCCTTCCTGAAACGGATGAACCTGGCCGATATCAGCCGCCCCGTAATGCGCGCCCTGATGCAGGCCACGGGCGAGACCGCGAACCTCGCCATCCGCGACGGGGCCGAAGTTGTGTTCATCGGCCAGATCGAAACGCCCAACCCGATCCGCGCCTTCTTCAACCCCGGCACACGCACGCCGATGCATGCCTCGGGCACCGGCAAGGCGATCCTGGCCACCCTGCCCGAGGATCGCCTGCGCGCCCTGATCCAGTCCTCGGGCTTGCCCGCTTTCACCGACAGCACCCTGTCCACGCCTGCCGCCCTTTTCGCCGATCTGGAACAGACGCGCGCGCGGGGATGGTCCTTCGATCAGGAGGAACGCCATATCGGCATGTCCTGCATCGGTGCCGCCATCTTCGACGCGCAGGGTCAGGCCGTGGGCGGCGTGTCGATTTCCGGACCATCGGCGCGCTTCGATACCCGCAGCAGCCTTGATTATGGCCGCCAGGTCGCCGAGGCCGCGGCCGAGATCACCCGCGCCCTGGGCGGTCGCGTGCCCGCCTAACCCCTATTGCGATTGCGCCGCCTGCAGCCGCGCCTGCAGGCGCAGCGCATGGACGGGATCGCGCGCCACCACCGGCATCACCGGATCATAGGCCGCGCGGATCAGCCCCGCGATCTCGGGGCGCAGGATCGTACGCCCCTCCAGCACGGCAAGGGGCGAGCGGTCGCGAAACGCCGTGTCCGACCATAGCAGGATGGTCTGCACCACCTGTGACAGCGCCAGCACATCGGCCGATACCGCCGACAGCGCCTCATCCATCCGCAGGAACACGAAACTGGCCTTGATGCCCCCATCGGCATCGAAGCGGAAAATGCGGTACTGATTGGCATCCACGGCCTTCAGCTTTGCCACCAGCGGCACAAGGTCGGGCACCAGCCGGTCAAGATTGGGGACTTCGGGCAATTCATCCCAGTCGCGGAAGAAAAACACCATCAGGTTCGCGCCCAGTTCGGGATCGGTCTCGGCCATCTTGTGTCCTGCCAGCGCCACAACCGCCTCAAGCGCGCCCTTGACGATCTTCAGCGTGTCCTCTTCAACCCCGAAGACCACAGGCGCGATCGGCCTGCCCCAGCGGGCAAAAGCATAGGACCCGTCGGCGCGGGTGAACAACGCCTCGACTTGCCCGACCGTCAACGCCTCAGCCATGCCGCGCCCCTTCCTTCATCGTTCCGAAACTCCTCAAGACCCCGCCTCAGCCAAACAGATCGGCCTCGCGTTTGGGCGCATCCAGCCCCAGATGGGTCCAGGCCTTCTGCGCCAGCATCCGCCCGCGCGGAGTGCGCTGGATCAGGCCCTGCTGCAACAGGAAGGGTTCGATCACCTCTTCCAGCGCGTCGCGGCTTTCCGACAGGGCCGCCGACAGCGTCTCGATCCCCACCGGGCCGCCGCCGTAATTCTCGGCGATCAGGCGCAGGTAACGCCGATCCGCCCCATCCAGCCCCAGATGATCCACACCCAGCCGTGTCAGCGCGTAGTCGGCAATCTCGCGCGTGACGCGGCCATTGCCCTCGATCAGGGCGAAATCCACCACGCGGCGCAGCAACCGGCCCGCGATGCGGGGCGTGCCGCGCGACCGGCGCGCGATCTCCATGGCACCGCCTTCTTCCGCGGGCGCACCCAGCAGGCGGGCATTGCGCACCACGATCTCGTAAAGCTCGGCATCGGTATAAAAGACCAGCCGCGTCGGAATCCCGAAACGGTCGCGCAAGGGCGTGGTCAGCAGCCCCATCCGGGTCGTCGCCCCCACCAGCGTGAAGGGCTGCAATTCGATGCGCACGGTGCGCGCGGCGGGGCCTTCACCGATCACCAGGTCCAGCTGGAAATCCTCAAGCGCCGGATACAGCACCTCTTCCACAGCGGGGTTCAGACGGTGGATTTCGTCGATGAACAGCACATCGCGGGCTTCGAGGTTGGTCAGGATCGCCGCCAGATCGCCCGCCTTGGCCAGAACCGGGCCGGATGTCATCCGAAAGCCAACCCCCAGTTCGCGCGCCATGATCTGCGCCAGCGTGGTCTTGCCCAGACCGGGGGGGCCATGAAACAGCGTGTGATCCATCGCCTCGCCACGCTGGCGGGCGGACTGGATGAAGACCCGCAGGTTCGCGCGAGCCTCGGCCTGGCCGATGAACTCGTCCAGACCCTGCGGACGCAGGGCGCGGTCATTGTCCTCGGGCTGGCGTTCGGGGTCCAGGATCGGATCGGGCTGTGTCATCTCTTACCCTTTCGGGGCCAGCGCCTTGAGGGCGGCGCGGATCAGGGCGGCGGCCTCGGCCTCGGGGGCATCGGCGGCGGCGCGGGCCACGGCCCCTGCGGCATCACCGGGGGAATAGCCCAGGTTCGTCAGGGCCGACAAGGCATCCGATTGCGCGGCGGCACTGCCCGAGGGGCGCGCGGGTGCCGCAGGCTTGCGCGGTGCGGGCGCGGGTGCGTCATCCAGAACCTCGCCCTCGGGCGTTGCAGGCGCCGTGCCCATGGCGGCGGCCAGTGTGCCGCCCATCGCCATGACGCCAGGGGCCTTGTCCTTCAACTCGATCACCACGCGCTGCGCGGTCTTGGGACCGATCCCCTTGGCGGCCTTGATCGCGTTGATATCGCCCAGCATGATCGCGCGGCTGACGCCTTCGGCCCCCAGCGCGCCGAGGATCGCCAGCGAGGCCTTGGCCCCCACCCCCTGCACACCCATCAGCAGGCGGTGCCATTCCTTTTCCAGCAGCGTCGGAAAACCGTAAAGCTGCATCAGGTCCTCGCGCACCACCATGTCGGTGTAAAGCGCCACGACATTGCCCGGCCCCGGCAGGGCGGCCAGCGTCCGGTCCGAGCAATAGACAAGGTATCCCACGCCCGCCACGTCGATCAGCACGTGATCCTCGGTGCGGTAGTCGATGCGGCCCGTCAACTTGCCGATCATGCGCTGGCCTTTCGGATTGCATTCGCAAGAGCGCTGCCGGCCGCGCCGTGATGGGCGTGACAGATAGCAATGGCCAGCGCATCGGCGGCATCGGGTCCGGTCAGCACCACGCCGGGCAATTGCATCCTGACCATGTGCTGCACCTGTTCCTTGGCGGCATGGCCCACACCCACCACGGTCTTCTTGACCGCATTGGGCGCATATTCGGCGACATCAAGCCCCGCCTGCGCCGGAACCAGCAGCGCGATCCCGCGCGCCTGCCCCAGCTTCAGCGTGGCAACACCATCCTTGTTGACGAAAGTATGCTCGACCGCGGCGGTGTCGGGGCGGTATTGCGCCAGCACATCGGTCAGTTGCCGGTGCAGCGCCAGCAGGCGCAGCGACAGATCGTCCCCCGCCGAATGACAGATGCCATTGGCGACATGGGACAGGCGGCTGCCATCGACATCGATGATGCCCCAGCCAAGGTTCCTCAAGCCGGGATCGATCCCCAAAACCCGCATCATCTGCCCCTGCTCTGTTGCTTTTTTGATGCACTAGCACGAAAGGCGAACAAAGGCCAATCCGAAAGCTTGGGCAGGCTGCAGGGCGGCGGTGCCCGCCCACGGGATGCTGCAACGCAGAAAATCGTCGGATACCGTCGCTTCACCATCCGAATGCGACAGAAAATGTGTCCTATTTTAGCCTTGTTTTATTGATGAATCCGTCACATCCGACCCATGCAAAAGCCGCATAAGACCTATGCAGTCAGCCCGTCTTGTGCGGCAAATAAAGGCACTCTATGTGCAGCCGCAGAAAGAGACCCGCACGGGTCTTGACATCACTTGCATCAATCAACGCGCAAACGCGCAACCGAGGATTTGAAAATGGCTGTTTACGACGCCCCCCGCACGACCGCCCAGGCCGCTGGCCTGACCGGCTTCTTCTCGACCATGGTCGGCGCTTTCGCCGCGTGGAACGACGCCCGTGTGACCCGCAACGCCCTGTCGCGTCTGTCGGATCGCGAACTGGAAGATATCGGCCTGTGCCGTGGTGACATCGACGTCGTGGTCAAGAACCGCTGATCACGACGCCCGGTCCCCTGTACCGGATGAAAAAAGCCGCGCGTCCCCCCCAGGGTCGCGCGGCTTTTTGATTTTCAGGACCACCGCGCCATCCCCCCGGCCTGCGGCAGGGTGCAGTTCAGCCCGCGTGGACGGGATCAGAAATTCGGCAACTGATCGCGGATCGCGCTGGCCAATGCGGTGCTGACCGGATCCATCTGCATCACCCATGCGCCCGCGCGTTCAACCGTCGATCCCGCACGCAGCTTGTCAAGCCGGTCCTCGTAGACGGGCTGGCCCAGGCTGGCCAGGATCAGGGCCTTGAAGCATAGCAGGCCGACGGCCAGGAACAGGAATGACTTGATAGGCAGGCGCGCACGTTTGCGGCGGGGCTTGACGACGATCAGACCGTCTTCGCCCACCACCGATACATATCCACCGGCCATATTGACGCGCTTCCGGTTGATACGCCGGATACGGTTGTCGAATTCAAAGAATGCGTCTGACATGTCAGAGCTCCAGATATCGGCCCCCACCAACATCTTCATAAAATTACCGCCGAATTAAGGCAAAAATGGGGCAGCCCGTCCAGGAGGGCTGCATTTACGCCTTATTTCCGCTTCACTTGCGCAGAGTAAGCGTCGTCCATTCACCAATCTCCTCGCGATGGACAAGATTGATGCCGGATGCTGCATAAACCGAGATCACCTCGTCGGCCTGTTCATTCAGAATCCCCGACAGAATGGCATAGCCACCGGGAATCAGATGCTCGGCCATTTCGGGTGCAAGCTCGATCAGCGGGCCTTTCAGGATATTGGCGAAGACCAGATCGAAAGGGCTGGCCGCCAGGATATCGGGATGGGTAAAGCCCGTCGCCTCGACGCAATGCACCCGGCCCTCCAGCGCGTTGGCCGCCACATTTGCCTCGGCCACTTCGACCGCGACCTCGTCGATATCGCCTGCAAGAACGGGGTTCGGCCAGATCCGCGCGGCCGCCATCGCCAGAACCGCGGTGCCGCATCCGATGTCGGCCACGTTCCGGCCGGTAAACCCGCCCGTATCCAGACGGTCCAGCGCCCGCAGACAGCCTTGCGTCGTGCCGTGATGCCCGGTGCCAAAGGCCATCGCCGCCTCGATCAGCAGCGCCTCGACGCCGTCGGGCACCTTGTCGGCATCATGGCTGCCATAGACAAAGAAACGCCCCGCCACCACGGGCGACAGCTCGCGGCGCACCTTGGCGACCCAGTCGGTTTCGGGCAGTTCGGAAATGGCGAAGGGCCGCGCCCCGTGGATCGTCGCCAGCAGCGCCAGCCCGGCATGATCGGGGCGTTCGGTGAAATAGCAGGCCACTTCCCACAGGCCCGATCCATCCTCGATCTCGAAGACGCCCACGCCTTCGGGTTCGGGGGTAAGGGTCTCGACCGCCTCTCCCAGCGCCTCGGCGGGGGTCTTGCCTGTCAGGGTGGTGATCGCGGTAAAGGTGGGCATGGCGTCTCTCCGGTTTGCGGGTGCTGCCGCTGCGCCTATGTCGATGCGCGCCCGGCGTCAAGCGTGGCGGAAGGGCGGGCGCCCATGCGGCGCACGAAACGCCAGCCGATCAGCCCTGCCATCAGCCCGGCCAGGATATTGGCCAGCGCCTGCCCCATGATCACGCCGCTGCCCGCATAGATCGCGCCCAGGCCGAATGCGAAGGGCGCCATCAGGATCGCATCGCGCGACCAGTTCGCCGCCGTCGCCCACAAAGGGCGGCCCAGGTTGTTGAAGGCCGCGTTCGACACGAAGAGTGCCCCGGTAAAGACCAGCGCCCCTGCCCCGTAAAACGCAAAGGTCCGCACGATCTGCGCCCCCTCGGATCCCAGTCCGAAAGAGCTTGCGATCAGGTCCGCGCTGAGGATCAGCAACAACCAGACCACGGCGGTATAGGCCAGACAGAACTTGAGCGCATCGACATAGGCCTGCGCCACGCGGTCATATTGCTTGGCGCCGTAGTTCTGGCCGATGATGCCGCCAATCGCGCCGGACAGGGCGAAGATGCCGCCGAAGCAAACGATGGTCAGGCGCATCACCACGCCCAGCCCCGCCACGGCGCTGTCGCCATGTTCTGCCATGGCGCGCACCAGCACCCAGTTGCCGAACGGGGTCGACACCTGCGTGGCCACCGCCGGAATGGCAATGGCCGCAAACGGCGCCATGAATGTGCGCAGATCGACCATGCTGGGCCGCGCCAGCAGGTTGCGCGAGCGGCTGACCCAGTAGAACCCCATCACCGCCATCGCAAGGCGCGACAGCACGATGGCCCCGGCCGCCCCGCTGACGCCCCAGCCCATCCAGACGATCAGGATCGGATCGACGATCAGCGCCACGACGCCTGCCGACACGGTGACCATCATCGCCCTCCACGCCTCACCGGCCGCGCGCAGCACGGCACTGGCGCACATGCCGATGGCGACAAAGGGCAAGGATGGCAGAGAGATGCCAAGGAAATCCGCCGCCACTTCCAGCGCCTCACCCTCGGCGCCGGTCCAGATCAGGATCTCGCGGCGGAAGATGAAGACCAGGATCGCCAGCGCCGTCTGAAAGCTTGCGCCGTAGATCATCGAGGATGTCGCGATGCGCCGCGCCTCTTCCGGGTCGCCCATGCCCAGCGCCCGGCTGACCAGCGCCACCGCGCCGATCATCATGCCCACGGCCACGGACATCACGAAGAACTGGATCGTGCCGGCAAAACCGATGGCGGTGATCAGCACCTCGTTGTCAAGGCGGCTGATCCACCACAGGGCCAGGAAATCCACAAGGAACAGAAAGCTCAGGCCAAGCGACCCCGTCAGCGTCATCACCACGACATGACGCATGGTGGACCCGGTGACGAACTTGCCGCGTCTGTCCGGTTCGGGGGCTGCGCTTGTGTCGGTGACGGAATGGTCCATGGGTCTCTCGCTCACGCGGCCGGGGCCGGCGCGAAGCGGGCGAATATGGTTTCATTGCCCGGCTCTGGATGGCGCGGGATCAGCAGCGCAAGGCACAAGGACACGCCCGCCATCGCCGCGGCCAGTACAAAGACCGAACTGGGCGAGACCAGCCACAGATACCCCAGCGAGGCAGGCAGAAACACCGCCGCGATGTGGTTGATCGTAAAGGCCACCGCAGCCGTGGGGGCGATGTCGCGCGGATCGGCGATCTTCTGGAAATAGGTCTTCAGCGCCAGCGCCATCGCAAAGAACACGTGATCCATCACGTAAAGTGCTGCCGCCACCATTACGCCCCAGCCGAACCAGTAGATCCCGCCATAGCCAAGGAACACGCAGATCAGACCGAAATACTCCACGCACAGCGCCTTGCGCTCGCCCCAGCGGGCCACCGCACGGCCCAGCAGGGGGGCGGCGATCATGTTGATCACAAGGTTGATGGTGAACAGGGCCGTCACCTCGTGGACGCGGAAGCCGAATTTCTCGACCATCATGAAGCCTGCGAAAACGACGAAGATCTGCCGCCGCGCGCCCGACATGAACTGCAGCGCATAATAAAGCCAGTAGCGGCGGCGCAGCACCATTTTCTTGATCTGCGGATCGGGGGCCTCGAACTGCGGATAGGCCAGAAGCGCGAACAGCGCCGCTGCCGCCGTGATGCCGCCCGCCAGCAGGTAGACCATGTTGTAGGTCAGGCCCAGCGCCTCCCAGGTCACGATGATGCAGAGGTAGGCCACCAGCGTCGCGCCCGAGCCTGCAGCCAGCAGCCAGCCCAGCATCTGCGGCGCGCGGTCCTTGGGCAGCCATTGCAACTGCAGCGACTGGTTGACCGTCTCGTAATAGTGAAACCCGATCGAGGACAGCATGGTGATCGTCAGGATCCCGCCCAGCGTCGGAAACCACGCCGTCATCGCCGTCGCCACCCCCAGCAGGATCAGGGCCACCATGCCCAGCACCTGTTCGCGCATGAACATCAGGATGGCGATCACGCCAATCGCCAGAAAACCGGGAATTTCGCGCACGGTATGCAGCCAGCCGATGTCGGACCCGTCGAACTGCGCCACCTCGATGACGAAGTTGTTCAGCAGCGCAGACCATGTGGCAAAGGCGATGGGCATCGCCGCAGCCATCAGGAACAGCAGGGCCACCGGTCTGCGCCAGACCGGCAAATCCTTGGCAAGGGCAAGCGGGATAATTTGCATGTTAACGGCTTACGCCGATTTTTCGACCAAGGCGAGAGGCAAGATAACGCATTCGCGCACAACCGCCTGTGCAGGGTTCATCACCGCGCGGGGCCGCCCCTCAGAGCGGCGAGAACCGGTACTCGACCTCGGAAAAACGGTCGCGCGGAAAGACATAGAGCATGCGGTACCCGTCCGGCCCCGCCACGGTGCCATGCTCTGCATCGCCCGGGATATAAAGCGCCGTGCCCGGCCCCATCGGATTGGGCACACCGTCCACCGTCACGATCGCAGACCCTTCGAGGCCGAAATACACCTCGGCCGGGGCGTGGCGATGCGGCAGCAGCGTGCCACCGGGCGCGAATTCCGCGATTCCCATGACAACGCCGCCGGTCTGGGTGCGGTCGGCACAGAACAGCGTCCGCCAGCGGACCGTACCGTAAGCAGGATCCTCGCCCCCCTCCAGCGGCTGCTCGGACGCTTCAAGGCGGATCGGCATGGCCGCCATGGCCAGCATGGCCGCGGCCAGCATCCCGGCCTGCGCGTCCGGCTGCATCCCGTCAACGGGTGTCACGATCTGATCCATGCCCGCATTCCCTCTGCCGCGCGCCTCTGTCCTGAATCTGCGGATAAGGCCGCCCAAGGCGGAATTCGCAACCGATTGCGACATGGAAGTTGTCAGTTTCGACCAAAGCGCCGCTGCGGGCAGGCTGCGGATGATCTGGATCAAGGACCATTCCCCCTGTTGATGGCATTGCCATGGGCAATCGGCATGACGGGAACGGAACGATGGACATACTCAGCCTTGTGGAATGGATCGGCGAAGAGCCGACGGCGGCCGTTCTTGGCCTCATGACCGGCGTGGTCTTCGGGGTGGCGGCGCAACGCTCGCGCTTCTGCCTGCGCGCGGCGGCAGTGGAATTCGCGCGCGGCCAGCTGGGCGACAAGGTCGCGGTCTGGTTGCTGACGATTTCCACCGCCATCGTCTGGGTGCAGGGTGCACAGATGCTGGGGCTGATGCGCAGCGCCGATGCCCGCATGATGGCGGTGCCGGGCAGCTGGTCTGGCGCGATCATCGGCGGCCTTCTGTTTGGCGTGGGCATGGTGCTGGCGCGCGGCTGTTCGGGGCGCCTTCTGGTGCTGGGGGCCACGGGCAACCTGCGCTCGATCGTGTCGGGGCTGATCTTCGCGGTGGTCGCACAAATGAGCATCACGGGCTGGCTTGGCCCCTTGCGCGACTGGCTGGCAGGGCTTTGGGTCACCTCTGGCGGGCGCAACATGAACCTGTTGTCGGCACTGCATCTGCCCGATTGGGGCGGGCTGGCCATCGGCGCGGCCATGGCCCTGCTGGCGCTGGAACTGTCGCGGCGCAACCGGATCGGGGTCTCGCGCCTTGTCTTCGCCTCGGGCGTGGGCTTTGCCGTGGCCCTTGGCTGGGTCTTGACCTTCGGGCTGTCGCAGATCGCGTTTGAGCCCGTGCAGATCGAAAGCGCCAGCTTCACCGGGCCTTCGGCGCGCACGCTGATGTTCACGCTGGACCGCGCCTCGGTGCTGGAATTCGACATCGGACTGGTGCCCGGCGTGTTCCTGGGATCGTTCCTGGCCTCGGTCCTCGCGGGCGAGTTCAAGTTCCAGGGCTTCGAGAACGAAAGCAACATGCGCCGTGCCATCTTCGGTGCGGCCCTCATGGGCTTCGGCGGGATGCTGGCGGGCGGCTGCGCCATCGGCGCGGGCGTGACCGGCGGATCGATCTTCGTGGGCACCGCCTGGCTTGCGCTTTTCGCCATGTGGGTTGGCGCGATCCTGACCGATATGGTGGTCGATCAACAGGGCCGCGCGGTCACTGCCTGAGCCACCGCTTGAACCTGCGTCGCGCGGATGCATGCGCCTGTCGTTTCCGGGCTGTCGCGTGATCCGGGCGGCTGATACCAACCGGGCAACAGACCTGCCCGGAGAGACCGATGACCCACCATGTACTGACTGTCCAATGCCCCTCGACCCGTGGCATCGTCGCGGCGATTTCCGGTTTTCTGGCCGCCAACGGCTGTAACATCACCGACAGCCACCAGTTTGACGATCCGCTGACGGGCATGTTCTTTGCACGCATGACCTTTCAGGCCGAAACCGGCGCTGCACGCGATGCGCTGCGCGAGGGGTTCGCCCCCATCGCCGAGACCTTCGCGATGGACTGGGCGATCCATGACGCATCCGAGCGGATGAAGGTCCTGCTTATGGTGTCGAACTTCGGCCATTGCCTGAACGACCTGCTCTACCGCTGGCGCATCGGGGCGCTGCCCATCGACATCGTGGGCGTGGTGTCCAATCACATGACCTATCAGAAAGTCGTCGTGAACCACGACCTGCCCTTCCACCAGATCAAGGTCACGAAAGAGAACAAACCCGAGGCCGAGGCCCGCCTGATGGCCCTGGTCGAGGAATCGGGCGCCGAGTTGATCGTGCTGGCGCGCTACATGCAGGTGCTGTCCGATGCGATCTGCCAGAAAATGTCAGGCAAGATCATCAATATCCACCATTCCTTCCTGCCCAGCTTCAAGGGGGCCAACCCCTATAAACAGGCCTATGAACGCGGCGTGAAGCTGATTGGCGCCACGGCCCATTACGTCACCGCCGATCTGGACGAAGGCCCGATCATCGAACAGGACACCGTGCGCATCACCCACGCCCAAAGCGCCGAGGATTACGTCAGCCTTGGCCGCGACGTCGAGGCACAGGTCCTCAGCCGCGCGATCCACGCCCATATCCACCACCGCGTGTTCCAGAACGGCAACAAGACCGTGGTCTTCCCCGCCAGCCCCGGCAGCTACGCCTCGGAACGGATGGGGTAAGGGAGGACCCAACGCCCGCCTCAAGCGCCGCGCGGTCGCCGACACGCGGGGAGGCGATGCGACGATAATTCCGGGGCAGTTTATCCCCGCCCAGTCATCGAACCTCAGTTAATGCCACCACGGTAGCAAAATCGCCGCCCCGGGGGGCGTGTCGGCGATTGCGCGGCGGTGCTGCGCACCTTGACTCCGCGCAGGGTCCTGAAGCATCTGTCGCTCTCCGCTCCGCCACCCCGCGTGGCGGCAACCGTGCGACTTTATGCAAGGGAGCGGTTTAAGGCCTTAGCGGACATATGAAATCGCTGCGGCTTGGGGCTAAGACAGGCACGTTGATCCACCGTTCTGGCTTGTTAAAGATTTCGATCGGAGATACAAACCAATGCGTACTGTGCCTGCATGTACGACCTGTCAAGCGTACTTGCGGCAAGGGAAGGCGGCAATTCTCCGCCATATTGCTGGAAATTGCGTATCATCGTAACAAGTAGGAATAGAGAGTAGCAATGAACGAGGTAATCGGTACTGGGTTGTTTGCTTTGGTTGCGGCTCTTGTGGCTATTTCATATCAGTATTGGCAGTTTCGAAAGCAACTGCAAGTTGCACATGACGATACTATATCCGAAAGCAAAAAACGCGTAATCGAAGCGCTCATAGCTTTTAGATTTGTGCTTACCTCAGAGGGGAAAAATGATCCTGAGCCGTCAATGCGCTTCAATGCAGCATTATCTGCAATTCCTGTTCATTTCTCACACAGCAAAGCGTGCTTAGGGAAAGTCTGAAAAACCTGCCGGTTTCAGTGTGATGTGGTAGGCTGCGGGCATCGATCGAAGGAGACCGTGTTCATGCCCAAACAGCCCGCCATTCCCGGCCTTTGCGACGCGATGAAGAAGAAGATCACACGGCGCGAGCAGTTTCTGGCAGAGATGGATGCGGTGGTTCCGTGGGGGCGGCTGCTTGCGCTGATCGCGCCACATTACCCGAAGGTTGGGCCGAAGGGCGGGCGGCCTCCGATGCCGCTGGAGACGATGCTGCGCATTTACTTCCTACAGAATTGGTACGCCCTGAGCGACCCGATGGCCGAAGAGACGCTGTATGACAGTGAAGCGATGCGCCGCTTCGCTGGGATCGAACTGGGCTATGACCGCATCCCCGACGAGACCACCATCCTCAACTGCCGGCATCTTCTTGAGCGTCACGGGCTGACCGAGGTGATCTTCGCCGAAGTGAACGCGCATCTGGCAGACAAGGGGATCACGCTGCGCTCTGGCACGCTGGTGGATGCCACGATTATCGATGCGCCGTCTTCGACCAAGAACCAGGCCAGGGCGCGGGACCCCGAGATGTCTTCGACAAAGAAGGGCAATGACTGGTATTTTGGCATGAAGGCCCATGTCGGTGTCGACGTGGACAGCGGCACTGTCCACAGCCTAGAGGCCACGACCGCAAAGGTGCATGACAGCCGGGTCTGGGATGAACTGCTCCATGGCGAAGAGAAGTCGGTCTGGGCCGACAAGGGCTATGTCAGCGCCGAGCGCGAGGCTGCGTTCAGCAAGGATGGCAAGGTCTGGGGTGTGATGCGCAAGGCGCCCAAGGGCGGCAAGCTCGACCCCATCGACGAGGAGATCAACCGGATCATCGCCATGGTGCGCGCCAAGGTCGAACATCCCTTCCGGGTCATCAAGCGGCAGTTCGGTCACATGAAAACGCGGTATCGCGGTTTGGCAAAGAACCGGGCCCATCTGTTCACACTGTTCGCGCTCGGCAACCTGTTCCTCGTCCGACGACGGCTACTGGCATGAGGACGAGTCTGTCGGAAATCGGCATCAACGCCGCTCAGGCGGCTCAAACAGCGCCAAAATCACTGGAAACGGTGCTTGTCTGGCCCCATAGTGCCCTCAAGCGGCAATATCGGCGCAGCCGAGGCCGTTGATCAGACTTTCCTTAGATAAGTACCGAGCCATCGGCGATAATTTCACTGCAGAAAAATACTATGATTTAGTCATCGAATTGATGAAAGATGTGCCACTTGGAACGGCATCATTTGATAAACATCTTCTAGAGAATGTGCCCCGCGTCACACCAAAAAATGATTAAACCTAAAATCACTTGCTCACGAATGCCTGCTCCATCCCGCAAAGCCGACCAACGCGACTTAACGGCAAACCCGTTAAAATACCCCTAACGCGCCTGCGTAACCCCTTGATTTTTATCATAATGAAAAATGCCCCATCATGGGACACCCCCAAAGCCCCCTTCAGTAGAAACTCTGCGGATCGATATCGACGGCCAGCCGCAGGCTGCCCGTCAGCCTCACTTGCGCCAGCCAGCGGGTCAGCGCCGCCTGCAGGGGCGCGCCCTTGTCGGCCCGGATCAACAGACGCACCCGGTGCCGCCCCCTGATCCTTGCGATGGGGGCCGGGGCTGGCCCGTAGACCTGCGCCCCGATCTGGCGCAGCGGCCCGTCCATCCGCGCCAGCGCCGTGCCCAGTTCGAAAGCCGATTGCGCGTCATTGGCCGAGATGATGATCCCCGCCATCCGCCCGTAAGGCGGCACCCCCGCCTGCCGCCGCTCCTCGGCCTCGGCGCGCCAGAATCCTTCCTCGTCGCCCGCCAGAATGGCGCGGATCACCGGATGTTCGGGCTGATGGGTCTGCAGAAGCGCCTGCCCCCGCTTTTCGGCCCGCCCCGCGCGCCCCGCAACCTGCCGCATCAGCTGGAATGTCCGCTCGGCGGCGCGCAGGTCGGACCCTTGCAGCCCAAGATCGGCATCGATCACCCCCACCAGCGTCAGCAGCGGAAAGTTGTGCCCCTTGGCCACCAGCTGGGTGCCGATGATGATATCGGCCCCATCGGCCGCGATATTCTCGATCTCGGCCTTCAGGGCGCGCGCGCTGGCATACATGTCCGACGACAAGGTGGCGACGCGCGCCTGCGGGAACAGCGCCTGCGCCTCTTCGGTCAGGCGCTCCACCCCCGGCCCCACCGGGGCCAGCTTGCCCGCGACACCGCAGGCGGGGCAGACC
Organism: Seohaeicola sp.; assembly: GCF_048006315.1. GTDB lineage: Bacteria > Pseudomonadota > Alphaproteobacteria > Rhodobacterales > Rhodobacteraceae > Seohaeicola. Next base: position 876,932 of record NZ_CP180350.1, read on the forward strand.
TCGGGCATGGGTTTCGTCTCACCGCATTGATGGCAGACCAGCCGCTTGAGGAATCGATGCTCCACCATCCGCGCGTCGCAATGATCGCAGCCGATCTGATGCCCGCAGGCCCGGCACACGGTCGTGGGGGCATAGCCGCGCCTGTTGATGAACAACAGCGCCTGCTCGCCCTGCGCGATGCGCGTATTGACCGCCGCCTGCAGCGTGGGCGAGATCCAGCGGTTCGTCGGCAAGGTTTCCGCCCGCATGTCGATGGCGCGCATCTCGGGCAGGACGGCCGCGCCGAAACGATCCGTCAGCACCAGCCGGTCATATTTGCCCGCCTCGGCATTGGCCCAGCTTTCAAGGCTGGGCGTGGCCGAGGCCAGAACCACCCTTGCACCGCATATGGCCGCGCGCAGCACCGCCATGTCGCGGGCGTTGTAAAGCACGCCATCCTCCTGCTTGTACGAGGTGTCATGCTCCTCATCCACCACGATCAGGCCAAGCGCGCGGTAGGGCAGGAACAGCGCGGATCGCGCCCCGACCACCAGTTGCGCGCCACCTTCGGCAACCATCCGCCAGATGCGGCGCCGTTCGGTGACCGTCACGCCTGAATGCCATTCGGCAGGGCGCGCGCCGAACCGTGCCTCGACCCGCGTCAGGAATTCCGCCGTCAGCGCGATTTCCGGCAGCAGCACCAGGGCTTGACGCCCCTGCCGCAGGGCTTCGGCCACGGCCTCAAGATAGACTTCGGTCTTGCCCGATCCGGTCACCCCACGCAGCAGCGTCGTGCCATAGGTGCCGCGCGCGATGGCCGCGCGCAGCGCCACGACCGCCGCCGCCTGATCCTCGTTCAGCGCCTTGCCGGGCAGCGCGGGATCCAGCGTGGGGAAGGGCATGTCGCGGGGGCTGTCCTCTTCCAGCACCGCGCCCTGGGCCGCCAAGCCCTTGACCACGCCGGTCGAGACGCCCGCCATCTCGGCCAATTCGCGCAGGGTGAAGGCCAGCCCGCCATAGTCGCGCAGCACCTCAAGCACCTTTTGGCGCGCAGGCGTCATGCGGTCGGGCGCCCCCTGCCCCAGCCGGTAGATCCGCCGCGTCGCGGGTGCATCGCCCAATCCGGGCGCACGGGTGGCCAGCCGCAGCATCGCAGGCAGCGGCGTCATCGTATATTCGGCGGCGCGCGTCAGGAAATCCTGCATTTCCTCGCGCATCGGCGCCACATCCAGCACGCGGCTGGCATAGCGGACCTTGGCAAGGTCGAAATCGCCCTGCCCCGGCCCCCAGACCACCCCCATCACCCGGCGCGGCCCCAGCGGCACCTCGACGAAGGCCCCGGCATGACACCCCCCTTCCGGCGCGCGGTAGTCCAGCGTCCGGTCCAGCGGCTGCGTGGTCAGCACCGCGATCAGGTCGCCATGGTGGTAGAAATCGCTCACGGGGCTGCGGCTTTCGGTGAAAGGGGTTTCAGGGTTCTGCACTATGGGGTAAAGCCAAGGCAACAAAAGGCCAAGCCCCGAGGGAGCGTCATGAAGTTCTTTGTCGATACCGCAGAAATCGCCGCCATTGCCGAGTTGAACGATCTGGGCATGGTGGACGGCGTGACCACCAACCCTTCGCTGATCCTCAAGTCAGGCCGCGACATCCTTGAAGTGACACGCGAAATCGCCGAACTGGTCGATGGTCCGGTCAGTGCGGAAGTGGTCGCGCTCGAGGCAGAGGCAATGATCGCCGAAGGGCGCAAGCTGGCCGCCATCGCGCCAAATATCGCGGTGAAACTGCCGCTGACCTGGGACGGGCTGAAGGCCTGCAAGGTCCTGTCGGGCGAGGGTTTCATGGTCAACGTGACGCTGTGCTTCAGCGCCAACCAGGCACTGCTGGCGGCTAAGGCGGGGGCCACCTTCATCAGCCCCTTCATCGGGCGTCTGGATGACATCAATCTGGACGGGATGGAGCTGATCGAGGACATCCGCACCATCTATGACAATTACGGCTTCGAGACGCAGATCCTTGCCGCCTCGATCCGTTCGGTCAACCACGTGCTGGATTGCGCGCGCATCGGTGCGGATGTGATGACGGCCCCGCCTGAGGTGATCAAGAAACTGGCAAGCCACCCTCTGACGGACAAGGGTCTTGAGACGTTTTTGAAGGATTGGGAAAAAACGGGGCAGAAAATCCTCTGACCCCGTGCTATAAGACCGGCAAATCAAGAAAACGACCCGAGGCAGGAATGAGCACGAAACCCGGAATGGACAGCGCGCTGCGCGAAAAGATCATGGCGCAACCCGATGTCATCCTCGAGGATCGCGACCTGATGCGCGCCCTGATCGTCGCGAACGAACGGATGATGGGCGCGAATATCGTGGATCTGCGCGGCATTGCCATGGAACGTCTCGAGGCGCGGCTTGACCGTCTGGAAGATACCCATCGCAGCGTGATCGCCGCCGCCTATGACAACCTTGCCGGCACCAACCAGATCCATCGCGCGATCCTGCGGATGCTCGATCCGATGGAATTCGAAGTGTTCCTGCGTGATCTCGGCGGCCCTGTCGCCGAAATCCTGCGCGTGGACAGTATCCGGCTGGTGCTTGAATCGGTGCAGAACGATCAGGACCCGGTGGTGCAGCGCCTGGGCGAGGTGCTGCGCGTGGCGCAACCCGGCTTTGTCGCGGATTACCTCAGCGCCGGGCGCGATGCGCCGCAGCGTCAGGTGACGCTGCGCCAGATGCAGGAAGGCAGCCCCGCCATCTATGGCGACAAGGCCGGCTGGATCCGCTCCGAGGCCTGCCTGAAACTGGACTTCGGTGCCGGGCGCCTGCCCGGGATGCTGGTGATGGGGTCCGAGGATCCGCATCAGTTCAACCCCAGCCAGGGCACTGACCTTCTTGGCTTTTTCGCCGGCGTATTCGAACGGTCCATGCGCCGCTGGCTGTCATGAGCCTGGTCTCGCCCGCCGCAGCCGAGGCACTTCGCGCCTGGCTGGAGGGGCAGAAAACCCTCAAGGGGGCATCCGAGAACACGATCGAGGCCTATCGCCACGACGTGCTTGATTTCATTGCATTCATGACGGCCCATTCCGGCGCACCGCAGGGTCTGTCGGCCCTGGCACGGATCAGCGTGTCGGACATGCGCGCCTGGATGGCGCGGACCCGCAGCAGCGACGTGGGTGCACGGTCGCTGGCGCGCAAGCTGTCGGCGGTCAAATCCTTCTACCGCTGGCTTGCCACGCGCGAGGGGTTCGAGCCGACGGCGGTGCTGTCCACACGGTCGCCCAAGTTCCAGCGCAAGCTGCCCCGCCCTCTGGCCGAGGATGCGGCGCGCGCCATGATCGACAGGGTCGAATTGCAGGCGCGCCAGGATTGGGTTGCCGCACGCGACATGGCCGTGGTCACGGTCCTTTACGGATGTGGTCTGCGGATATCCGAGGCGCTGTCTCTGACCGGCGCGGACCTGCCGCTGCCATCTGTGCTGCGGATCACCGGCAAGGGCGGCAAGGAACGCGTGGTGCCCGTGATCCCCGCGGCGCGCGACGCCGTGGACCGCTATGCCCGGATCTGCCCCCACCCGCTTGAGGCGGATCAGCCGCTCTTTCGTGGCGTGCGGGGCGGTGCCTTGAACCCGCGCGCGATCCAGAAGGTGATGGAACAGGCACGGCTGCAACTGGGCCTGCCCGCAAGCGCCACGCCCCACGCGATGCGCCACAGCTTTGCCACCCATCTGCTGAACGCAGGCGGCGATCTGCGGGCAATCCAGGAATTGCTGGGCCATGCCTCGCTGTCCACCACGCAGGCCTATACGGCCGTCGACACCGCGCGGCTGATGCAGGTCTATGACGCCAGCCACCCCCGCGCGGCCCATGGCGCCAAGGGGGCCGCATGACACCGCAGATCAAGGCGCTTGGGGTACATCTTCTGACGGCCACCGGCGCCGTCTTTGCCATGCTGGCCATGCTGGCGGCCGTGGATGGCAAATGGAGCCTGATGTTCCTGTGGCTGGTCGTGGCCTTCGCGGTAGACGGGATCGACGGGCCGCTTGCGCGCAAATACGAGGTCAAGAAATACGCGGGCGAATTCGACGGCGTGCTTCTGGACCTGATCATCGACTACCTCACCTATGTCTTCATTCCCGCCTTCGCGCTGTTCAAATCCGATCTGCTGCCCGGCTGGACCGGCTGGTTCGCGATCATCGTGATCACTTTCGCAAGTGCGATGTATTTCGCCGATACGCGCATGAAAACAAAGGATAATTCCTTCTCGGGCTTCCCCGGCTGCTGGAATATGCTGGTCCTTGTGCTCTTCGCGCTTTCGCCCGACTTCTGGATCATCCTGATCCTTGTCTCGCTGCTGGCCGTGGCGATGTTCTTTCCGCTCAAGTTCATCCATCCGGTGCGCACCGAACGCTGGCGCAACCTGTCTCTGCCCATGGCGCTTGCCTGGACCTTCTTTGCGGGTTGGGCGGCCTGGGTGGATTTCCATCCGGAAAGCTGGGCGCATTGGGGCCTGGTGCTGACCTCGGTCTACCTGCTGTTTGCAGGCATCGCGCAGCAGATCATCCCGGAACGCACGGCGCGCTGAGCACGCTCGATGCAACGCACAAGGGGCGAAGCCTGCGCTCCGCCCCCTGTTTCTTCTTGCTTCAAATATCCAATCACACCCGCGGCCACGGGTGCGACGCGGCTCAGCCGAGTGCCGCGTCGCAACGGCCGCAGACGCCGTGATGCGCATGGCTGCCCACATCAGGCAGGATTTTCCAGCAGCGTTCGCATTTGTCGCCATCGGCTGCGTGGAAAACCACCGCCACGCCGGGCACATCCGGCAGGGTGAAGGCGTCATCGGGTGCCGCTGCGCTGCTCAAGCCCACGGACGATGTGATGCAGACATCCTCAAACACGACAGAACCCAAGAGTTCCAGCAGATCGGTATCGGCCACATGGACCATTGGCGCCGCTTCAAGGCTGGCGCCGATCGCCTTGGCGGTGCGCTGCACCTCCAGTGCCGCGGTCACCACGCGACGCGCGGTCCGCACACGGGCCCATTTCGCGGCCAGTTCGGCATTCAGCCAATCCGCCGGGGTCTCGGGGATGTCCTGCAGATGAACCGAGCTGTCCTCGCCGGGGAAGCGTTCCAGCCAGACCTCTTCCATGGTGAAGACCAGCACCGGGGCCAGCCATGTGGTCAACCGGTGGAACAGGATGTCCAGCACGGTGCGCGCGGCGCGGCGGCGGGGCGTGTCCCCGTCGCAGTAAAGCGCGTCCTTGCGGATGTCGAAATAGAAGGCCGACAGATCCACCGTGGCAAAGTTGAACACGGCCTGGAACACGCCCTGGAAATCATAGGCGGCATAGCCCGTGCGCACCTTCTGGTCCAGTTCGGCCAGACGGTGCAGCACCCAGCGTTCCAGTTCCGGCATGTCGGCAGGCGCGACACGGTCGCTTTCGGTGAAATCGGCCAATGATCCCAGCAGGAAGCGCATGGTATTGCGCAAACGGCGATACCCGTCTGCCGTGCCTTTCAGGATCTCGGGCCCGATCCGCAGGTCGGCGGTGTAATCCGACTGTGCCACCCATAGCCGCAGGATATCCGCGCCATATTGCTTGACCACCTGTTCGGGCGCCACGGTGTTGCCCAGCGATTTGGACATCTTGTTGCCCTTCTCGTCCAGGGTGAAGCCATGGGTCAGAACACCGCGATAGGGCGCGCGCCCCCGCGTGCCGCAGGCCTGCAGCATCGAGGAATGGAACCAGCCGCGATGCTGGTCGGTGCCTTCAAGATAAAGATCGGCCAGTCCGTCCTCGGACCCGTCCGCGCGGTCGCGCAGCACGAATGCATGGGTAGAGCCTGAATCGAACCAGACATCCAGGATATCATCGACCTTGTTCCACTCAGCCGGGTTCACGATGCCGGACAGGAACCGCTCTTTGGCGCCGTCCTTGTACCAGGCATCCGCGCCTTCGGCCTCGAACGCGGCCAGGATGCGTTCGTTCACATCGATGTTGCGCAGCAGGAAATCGGGATCGGTCGGCAGTGCGCCCACTTTCGTGAAGCAGGTCAGCGGCACACCCCAGGCGCGTTGGCGCGACAGCACCCAGTCGGGACGCGCCTCGATCATCGAATACAGGCGGTTGCGCCCGGTCTGCGGCGTCCATGTCACCAATTGGTCGATCGAGGTCAGCGCGCGCTGCCGGATCGTGGTGCCATAGGTGTCCTGCCCGTCGCCCACGGGTTTGTCGATGGCGGCGAACCATTGTGGCGTGTTGCGGAAGATCACCGGCGCCTTGGAGCGCCAGGAATGCGGATAGGAATGCTTGAGCTGCCCGCGCGCGATGATCGCCTTGGCCTCGACCAGCTTTTCGATCACGGCGGCGTTCGCCTTGCCTTCCTTGCCCTTGTGATCCAGCACCTTGAGGCCGGCAAAGAAGGGCACATGGGCCAGGAATTCGGATTCCTCGCCCACGTTATGGGTCATCCGGTCCAGCCAGTTGCGCTTGACGAAGCAGTCAAAGTCATCGGCACCGTGGCTGGGCGCGGTATGCACAAAACCTGTGCCCGCATCGTCCGTCACGTGATCGCCGTCGATCATCGGCACGTCGTAATCCCAGAAACCGTTGGCCCCCTCGATCCCGTGGAAAGGATGGTCCAGCGTCAGCCCGGCCAGTTCGTCCGCGGTCACGTCACGCAGGCGGGTAAAGGCGGTCACACGCGCCTTGGTCAGGCACTCCTCGGCCAGGGCATCGGCGAAAAGATAAAGATCACCGGGGCTTGTCCAGCTTTCCTCTTGCGTTAAATCAACGCGGTAAAGGCCATAGGCCAGCTTGGGGTTATAGGCTACGGCCTTGTTGGACGGGATCGTCCAGGGCGTGGTGGTCCAGATCACCACGCGGGCCTTGCGAAGATCGTTTGAAGCGGACTCACCCTCTCCAGCCACGATGCGCACCTTAAACGGCACCCAGATCGTGTGGCTCTTGTGCTCGTGATACTCGATCTCGGCCTCGGCCAGCGCGGTCTTTTCCACAGGTGACCACATCACGGGCTTCGATCCCTGATACAGCGTGCCGGTCATCAGGAATTTCTGGAACTCGGCCGCGATCACGGCTTCCGCGTGGAAATCCATCGTCAGATAGGGCTTGTCCCAAGTGCCGGTGATGCCCAGGCGCTTGAACTCCTCGCGCTGGATCTCGACCCAACCTTCGGCGAACTTGCGGCATTCCTGGCGGAAGGCCACAACGTCAACCTCATCCTTGTCCAGCCCCTTGGCGCGGTACTGTTCCTCGATCTTCCATTCGATGGGCAGGCCGTGGCAATCCCAACCGGGGATGTAGCGCGAATCACGCCCCATCATCTGCTGGCTGCGCACGACCATATCCTTGAGGATCTTGTTCAGCGCATGCCCGATGTGCAGGTGACCGTTCGCATAAGGCGGGCCATCATGCAGCGTAAAGGGTTGACGCGCGGTGGTTTTTGCCTTGTCGCGCAGGCGGTCATAGACGCCGATCTTCTCCCAGCGGGCCAGCCAGTCGGGCTCGCGTTGGGGCAGGCCCGCGCGCATCGGAAATTCGGTGCGGGGCAGGTTCAGCGTGTCTTTATAGTCTTGGGTTTCGGCGCTCATCAGGGGCGTCCTTCAGTCAGCGAATTCACAATGAGGATGGGGGCGGCGCGGCAGTCCATGCGCCTTTTCCCGGCGGCCCGTGGATCCATGGGCAGGATCAGGGCGCCGGGCCGGTAATTCGCCGAGATATCGCAACTACCATATGCATGGGCACCTTATAGGCCCATGGCCGCCAAGCGTCCAGAGGCGGGATGAGGCGATCTGCCCGCTTGCGGATCACAGGCGCAAAGGGCATCACCGGGGCCATGAACAGCCCCCTTCCCCCGCGCTTCCATGTCACCCGCCCGCAGATCGAAAGCGTGGTCGAAGAGTTCTACGACCTGATCCGCCGCAATCCCGGCCTTGGTCCGGTCTTTGCAGCCCATGTCACCGACTGGCCCGCCCATGAGGAAAAGATCACCCGGTTCTGGGCCAACGCGATCCTGCACGAGCGCAGCTATGACGGCAATCCGCAGCGGGTGCATGTGCAGGCCGGCGATGTGCGCGCGGGTCAGTTCGAGGTCTGGCTGGCGCTGTTCGACGGGGTGCTGCGGCGCCAGTTGCCGCCCAACACGGCTGCGGCCTGGTCCGCGCTGGCCCATCGCATCGGGCGCGGCCTGCGCATGGGCGTGGCAGATCGCGATATCGGCCCCGGCGGCATTCCGCGCCTGCGATGACCCCCGCAGCGCCCCCGGAGGCATTTGCGGTTTATCATCCAGATCCCTGAGTTATCCACATATCCACAGGGGATTTTCACGATCTTTCAATCCTTTGTGGACAAGTCCTCGCGCTGGCCGAACAACCCGGTCAGGGCCTGGCGTACCACCCCCGTGACCGAAGGGCGCGTGGCCCTGACATAGGGCAGCGGGCGGCACACTTCGATTGCGGCGATGCCGACACGTGCGGTCAGGGCGCCGTTCACGACACCCTCGCTGAAACGCCGCGAGATTTTCGACAAGACCCCACCTCCGGCCAGCGAGCCGATCAGATCGTCACCGATTGCCACGGCGCCGGTGGCGACCAGGTGGGTCATCACGGCGCGGGTCAGGCGCCAGCTGCCCAGCGTGCCGGACCGGCCGCCGTAGATCTCGGCAATGCGACGGATCATGCGCAGGTTCGCCGTCAGCGCCGCCGCCACATCGGCCAGCGCGATGGGGACCAGCGCGGTCACCGTGGCGACCTGGCGGGCCGCCCCCTCGACCTCGGCGCGGGCGGCCGCGTCAAGCGGCGCCAGAAGTTCGGATTCGGCCAGTCCCAGCAAGGTCGCGGCATCGAATTGATCGGCCTTGCGTTCCTCCAGCCGGGCACGGCCCCAGTCCAGTTCAGGCCGCGCCTTGTAAAGCCGTTCCAGCGCGCCCAGAACCTCGCGCGCCGCGCCCAGGTCTTCGGTGGCAAGCGCCGCGCGGGCGGCATGGTTCAGCTTGTCGATCCGACCGAGGCGCGCAAAGGCCGAAGCCTCGCGCAGCGCAATGGCCAGCAGAACGACCAGCAGCGCCGCGGTGATCGCCGTCACGGCATAGCCCAGCAGCGGCGCACGCGCGATCAGGCCAAGCACGAAATCCCATGCCGCAACCGAGATAACGGCCCCCAGCAGCGTCAGCGCCAGCCCCCAGAACCAGCGGGTCAACCGCGATGGGGGGCGCGCCGCCAGTTGCGCCATGCGCTGCATCGCGCGACCCTGCGGCATGTCGGTGGCGCCATCCGCCTCGGGCACGGGCGGGGCGTTGTCGGGGCCGGCCGCGGGGCGCGCATCAAGTTCGATCAGAACGGGGCCGCGCGGCCCCTGTGCGCGTGATGGATCGCTCATGCGTCACTCCTTTCCCAGACCAGAAGGACATCAGGCAGGCCTTCGTCATTCGTGGATCCCTGTCCCCGCCCGTCGCCGCGCCCCGCCTCGCGGAACCCCGCGCGGGCATAGAAACGCTGCGCAGCGGTATTGGCCTGAAAGGTGTTCAGCTCAAGCCGCGTGGACCCCGCCTTGGCCGCGTCCAGCAGGTGCTGTCCGATCCCCTGCCCGCGACATTCCTGCGCCACGTAAAGCGCATGGATGAAACCTGCATGCAGCGCCATGAAGCCCGCGATGCCTTTGCCGCGCCCTTCAGGTTCGGCCACCAGAACCCAACCGCGATCCACCATCAGCCCGGCGAAGGACAGATCCTCGGCCCGCGAATAGAGGCGCGGCATCCAGGCGGTCGTGTCGATGAATTGCGACAGGATCGCCGCCACGGCGCCCGCGTCGGTGGGTTGGGCGGGCCGGATCACAGCCGGTCCCCGATCAGGAACTGCGCGGCACGGTCCAGGCGGATATGCGGCGGGCCTTCGCCCGGACGCAGCGTCAGGGGGGCGGGCGCGAAATTCATCACCTTGTAATCGGCATCCAGCCAGCCTGCCGCGCCATCGCGCGCGGGACCCAGCAGGCGGTTGGGATCCTCGGGCAGATCGCCGGGATAGAATGCCGCCTGCTTGCCGGTCTCCAGCAGGGTGCCGCGCACGCAGTCCAGCGGCTTGCCCGCATGGGTGATGGTTTCCTCGACCGTCGCGCGCAGGGCTGCGATCGACATGGCGGCGGTCTGCGCCCCTGCAAAATCGGCGCGCGACCGCGCCTCGCGCGTCAGGGCCTGCATGATCGCGGTCAGGCGCGCGTGCTGGCCGTGATGCAGATGATCGGCCTTGGTCGCGGCGAAAAGGATCCGCTCGACCCGCTTGCCCAGCAGAAGACGGGACAGGAAGGCATTGCCACCCGGGCGGAAGGCGCCCAGTGTTTCGGTCATGGCGCGGCGCATGTCCTCGACCGCGGCGGGTCCCTTGTGAATGGCGCCAAGCGCATCCACCAGAACCACCTGCCGGTCGATCCGCGCGAAATGATCGCGGAAGAAGGGTTTGACCACCTGTGCCTTGTAGGCCTCAAAGCGTCGCGCCATCTCGCGCCGCAGGGATTTGCGCGGTCCCTCGCCGTCGCCCTCGCCGGGCAGAGGCGCGAAGGTCAGCACCGGAGAGCCTGCCAGGTCGCCGGGCAGGATGAAACGACTGGGCGTGCAGTCATAGTACCCCGCCGCCCGCGCGGCCGTCAGGTAACCGGTGAAGCGGCGCGCCAGATCCTGCGCCTGCGGCTCGTGATGGGCAGCGGCCGGATCGACGCCGCCAAGGGCCGCCAGGAAATCCGCCGCTTCCAGGCGCGCACCGATCCGCGCCACGACCTCGCGCGACCATTGCGCGTAGGTCTTGTCCAGCAACCCGAGGTCCAGCAACCATTCGCCTGGATAATCCACGATATCCAGATGCACCGTACGCGGACCGGAGAGGCCGGACAGCAGACCCGCAGGACGCACCCTGAGCGACAGGCGCAGCTCCGACACGGCCCTGGTGCTGTCGGGCCAATGGGGCTGCGCAGCCGTCAGCGCCGCCAGATGCGTCTCGTAATCGAAGCGGGGCAAGGTATCGTCGGGCTGCGGCTGCAGATAAGCCGCCTGGATCCGGCCTTCGGCCTGTGCCGCCAGCGCACCCATGCGCGCCCGGTCGATCAGGTTGGCCACCAGCGATGTGATGAAGACCGTCTTGCCCGACCGCGCAAGACCGGTGACACCCAACCGGATCACCGGCTCGAAAAAAGCCCCGGACAGGGTGTCGCCCAGCGCCTCGACGCGACGCGTGATCCCATCCGCCAGATCCGTGATTGCCAAAGGCCTGCCTCGTTCTCTGCCTGCTGCCAAGATAGGCATGACGGCGCCGGATCGCCAGAGGCAGGTCCGCCGGTGTTTCTTCTTGCCGCAAATATCCCCGCCGGAGGCATCCGCGGCCACCATCATCGCGGCATCGGGATGGATTGAGCCGTCCTGCGAATTCCTCTATGTCCCCCCCCATGCCCCGCTATGCCCTCAGGATCGAATACCATGGCGCGCCCTTTGCCGGTTGGCAGGCGCAAGCGGATCAGCCATCGGTGCAGGGTGCCGTCGAGGATGCGCTGGCGCGGCTGGAACCAGGTCCCCACCGCATCGCGGCCGCCGGGCGCACCGATGCGGGGGTGCATGCGCTGGCGCAGGTCGCGCATTGCGACATGGCACGGGAATGGGACCCGTTCCGCCTGTCCGAGGCGCTGAATTACCATCTTAAGCCGCAGCCCGTGGCGATCCTGGCCGCCGCGCGGGTGGCCGATGACTGGCACGCGCGGTTCTCGGCGCTGGAGCGGCGCTACCTTTTCCGCCTGCTGATGCGCCGCGCGCCCGCCACACATGATGCGGGCCTCGTCTGGCAGGTGCCGCGGATACTGGATCTTGAGGCGATGCGCGCGGGCGCGGCGCATCTGCTGGGCCTGCATGATTTCACCACCTTCCGCAGCACAATGTGTCAATCGGCAAGTCCGGTGAAGACGCTGGACGGGATCGAGATCGACCGGGTCGAGGGCCTGTCAGGGCCGGAACTGCAATTCCGCCTGTCCGCGCGGTCCTTCCTGCACAACCAGGTGCGCAGCATCGTCGGTACGCTGGAGCGGGTAGGATCGGGTGCATGGTCGCCGGATGACGTGAAATCAGCGCTTGAAGCGCGCGATCGGGCGGCCTGCGGTCCGGTCTGTCCGCCGCAGGGCCTCTATCTGGCGGGTGTCGGCTATCCCGCCAATCCGTTCGCGGGCTGAAACCGCGCGCAGTGGATATTTGAGGCAAGAAGAAACAGCAGCAGCAGCGCGCCGGGTCAGACCGGGAACCTGGCGACGGTGATCCCTGCGGCTTGCAGCTCGCCGCGCACCGCGCGGGCGATATCCACGGCCTCGGGCGTGTCGCCATGCAGGCAGATCGTGTCGATGCGCGTGGGGATTTCGCGGCCACTGGCGGTGACGATGGCGCGGCGCAGGACCATGTCGGTGATACGCTTGCCCGCAAGTGCCGCGTCATGGATCACCGCGCCGGGGATGGAGCGGTCGACCAGCGTGGCATCGTCGTTATAGGCGCGATCCGCGAAGATCTCGCAGATGTATCTGCAGCCCAGCGCCTGCGTCGCGGCCTGCTGTTCGGTGGCGGCCAGCACCATGATCCCGATGTCGGGGGCAACGGAAAGCGCGGCCTCGTAGAGCGCGGTGGCCAGTTCGAAATCCTCGGCGGCCATATTGGCAAGGGCACCGTGCAATTTCAGGTGGCGCACCTGCCCACCTGCCGCCCGTGCCATGGCCTGCGCGGCCCCCACCTGGTAGCGGACCTGGTTCTGCAGGGTCGCGTGGGGCACCTGCATCCGGTGACGCCCGAACCCCTGAAGGTCGGCATAGCCGGGATGGGCGCCGATGCCGACATTCTTCTTCACGGCAAGGCGCATCGTGTTCATCATCACGTCGGCATCGCCCGCATGGAACCCGCAGGCGATATTGGCCGAGGTGACGATATCCAGCAGGCTGGTGTCATCGCCCATGCGCCAGGGGCCGAAGCTTTCGCCCATGTCGGCATTCAGATCGACGCTCAGGTTCGGGGCGAGGGTCATGGGTCAGTCTCCGTTCAGGTGGTCGTCATGGGCGGATATCGCGCCGCTGATCAGTTGATAGGACAGAAGATCCTGCATCTGCGCGGGATCGCGCAAGAGGGGGCGGATGGTCGCGGGCAGTTTCGCCAGCGCCGCCACATGGCGGCGCTGCGCCTCCAGGCCTGCGTCGAGGTCGATCAACTCGAAGCGCAGCGCAACGCCGGGTCCGGCCTGCGCCACCCGGGGCAGATCGGCGGGGATGACCGTGCCGATCCTTGGGTAGCCGCCCGTCGTCTGGCATTCGCCCAGCAGCACGAAGGGGGTGCCGTCGCCGGTCATCTGGATGTCGCCGGGCACGATCACCTCGGACAGGATGCTGAGCTGGCCAGAGGCCGCGAAGGGATCGCCATCGAATTCCAGCCGCGCACCCATGCGATTGCCCCGCGCGTCGCGCTGGAACGCGGTGGCCTGGAACCTGACCAGCATCTCGGGCGCGAACAAGCCGGTCTGCATGGATCGCGTGAACCGCACCGTGCCGCCAGCGAAGCGCGGCTCGGGGTCCAGCGTCAGCCCCACCTCGGCGCGGGTTTCGTCGCCCAGCGGCAGGCGGTCGCCGGGGCGCAGGGCGCGCCCGATGCCCGCGGCCAGATGTGCCGCGCGCGCGCCCAGCACCACCTCGGTGGCGACACCGCCACCCAGATGCAGATAGCCGTAGTTGCCGCGTGCCGCGGCGCCGATCTCCAGCCGCTCGCCCGCGCGCAACAGGTGGCTGGCGTTCCAGGCCACCGCCTGCCCGTCGATGCTGACCTGCATCGGCGCGCCGGTCAGGGCGATGCGGGTATCTTGCGTCACCTCGAAACTGCCACCCAGGCCTGCCATCTCGAGGGCCGCATGGCTGGCGGGCTGGCGCAGCAGCGCTGCCCCCTCGGCCAGGGCAATGGGATCGGCGGCGCCGCCCTGCGACAGGCCCTGCCCCAGCAACCCCGGACGGCCCCGGTCCTGCACGGTGACCTGTGGCCCCGCGCGATGCACGATCAGGGCGCGGGTCATCGGATCACCTCGACTTCGGCACCGCCCTGGCCGGTCTGATCCTCGGCGCGGATACGGTCCAGTTCTGCCGGCGTGATGGCGCGCAACGAGATTTCGTCGCCGGGGCGCAGGGCAAAGGGATCATCCGCCTCGGGCCGGAAGCAGCGAAAGGCGGTCTGCCCGATATGCCGCCAGCCGGTCTGGGTCGGGGCAGAGAAGATGATCAACTGCCGGATCGCCACCACCAGCGCACCTTCGGGGACGCGCGGGGTCAGCGCGGTCTGGCGCGGGATGTCCCATTCCGGGCCAAGCTGGCCGGTGTAGGGTTGCCCCGGCGCGAAACCGATGGTCAGCACGCGGGGCCTTGCGGCGGTCAGGCTGTCGATGGCGGCTTGCGCCGTCAGGCCTGCTGCCTGTGCCGCCTCGTCGAATTGCGGGGCCAGATCGGTGCCGAAGACGCAAGGAATGCGGAAATGCCGCCGCCCGCCGGGCAGATCGGCGCGGGTCCAGTCCTGCGCGGTCAGCAGGTCTTGCAGATGCGCGATCAGGCGCGCGTGATCCAGGTGCAGCGGATCGAAGCGCAGAAACGTCGAGGTCAGCGAGGTCGACACCTCTTCGATCCCGCCCAGCGGCGCGGCCTCGATCGCGGCGCGGAAGGCCAGGGCCGCGCGATTGGCAGGTTCGCTCAACCGGTCGGCAAAGCTGACAAGAAGGCCTGCGATGCCCACGGGGGCGATGCGGGGGAAGGTTGGCGGGTCGGTCTGTAACATTGGATCAGTGGGCAGCTTTCTGGTCTGGACGCAGCGCATAAAGCCAGCGCATTGCGATGGGGGTCAGGAACATGGGCACCTGGTACACGCCGATGAAGATCAGCAAGGGATCGGTCGTGGCCGCAGGCAGGGCCAGCAGGAACAGCGCCACGTTGCGGTTGCCCGCGATGATCGAAGGGCCGGTGGGATCCGTGCCGCCGCGCCCGCGCAGCAGCAGGTAGCAGGCGGTCTGCAAGCCGAAGTTCACGACGCAGACACCGGCCAGCCATTTCAGAACCAACACGGGGTCGGTGCGCAGGGCGGGACCAACCGCCGCCATAAGCCCGATGACGATGACGAACAGCGCGATGGCGTTCAGCCCGTCCACCTGGCGCAGGTCGGGCGCGGGGATCACGCGGCGCAGCGCAAAGCCCAGCGCGGATGACAGGGTAATCACCACCAGCAACCGCCCCGAGGCGGTCAGCACATCGCCCATGTCGCCCAAACCGGGTGCCGCCCAGAGGATCGGCATGACCGTCAGCGGAAAAACGGCAATCCCCGCGATCAGCAGGCGCAGCGCAGGTGCCGGATCGCGTCCCAGCAGCGCCGTGAAGGCGGCCGCCCCCGACACTCCGGGGGCTGTCAGCATCAGCATCACGGCAATGGCGAAAGGTGTCGCCATCAGGCCCAGCGCCCAGAAGATCACCAGCGCCACCAGCGGCATGACCAGCTGGAACACCGCGATCAACACAAGGCCCGAGCGCGCCTCGGCCAGGGATCCCGCGGCCTGACGCAGCCCGATGCGGAACGCGGTCAGGAACAGCAGCAGCGCCACCAGATGCGGCAGCCAGGGCCGGATCAGCGCGGCCAGATCCGGCAGGGTCAGCCCGGCCAGAAGCCCCGCGACAAGCGCCAGCCGCCCGTGCCGGGCAATGGCCGGAAGAAATGCATTCAGTACTGTCACCCCCCCGGCCCCGGTCGCAGGTTGTCAGGCAGCCATGTCGCCAGTTCCGGGAAAAGGATCAGAACGAAGACCATCACCACCATGATCAGGAACATCGGGAAGGCCGCGCGCGCGATATAGCCCATCTCGTGCTGGGTCATGCCTTGCAGCACGAAGAGGTTGAAGCCGATGGGCGGCGTGATCTGCGCCATCTCGACCACGACGACGACGAATATCCCGAACCAGATCAGGTCGATCCCGGCCTCGCGCACCATCGGTTCGACCACTGCCATGGTCAGCACCACGGACGAGATCCCGTCAAGGAACATGCCAAGGATGATGTAGAAGACCAGCAGCACCATCAGCAATTCGAAGCGCGACAGCTCGAAACTGCCGATCAGGTCGGCCAGGCCGCGCGGCAGGCCGGTAAAGCCCATCGCCATCGACAAAAAGGCCGCCCCCGCCAGGATCAGCGCGATCATGGCCGAGGTGCGGGTGGCGCCCATCAGCGACTCGGTGAAGGTCTGCCAGCTCAGCGACCCCTGAATCGCGGCCAGCACCAGCGCACCGATCACGCCCAGCGCCGCCGCTTCGGTCGCGGTCGCATAGCCCAGGTACATCGAGCCGATGACGACGCCGATCAGCGCGAAGACCGGGATCAGGAAACGCGAATTTGCCAGCTTGGCGGCAAAGCCCTGGCGCGGTTCGGCATCGGGATTCCAGTCGCGCGAAAGGCGCGACATGACCGCCACGTAGCCTGCGAACATCAGCGCCAGCACCAGTCCGGGCAGGACGCCCGCGAAAAACAGCTTCGAGATGCTTTCGTTGATGGTCACGCCATAGACGATCAGCGTCAGCGAGGGCGGGATCATCAGGCCCAGCGTGGCCGCGCCCGCCAGCGTCCCGATGATCATGCGTTCGGGATAGTTGCGCTTGCGCAGTTCGGGGATGGACATCTTGCCCACGGTCGTCAGCGTAGCCGCCGAACTGCCCGATACGGCGGCAAAGACGGTGCAGCCCGCGATATTGGTATGCATCAGCCCGCCGGGCAGCCGCGCCATCCACGGGGCAAGGCCGCGAAACATATCCTCGGACAGGCGGGTGCGGAACAGGATCTCGCCCATCCAGATGAACAGCGGCAGGGCTGTCAGCGTCCATGAGGATGACGCGCGCCAGAGCACAGTCATCATCACATCGCCCACGGGGCGGGTGGTGAACAACTCCATCCCCACCCATGCGACGCCCATCAGCGCAAGCCCGACCCAGACGCCCGAGCCGAGCAGGACGAAGAGCACGAACAGGAACAGGATGATGATCGACAGGTCTTCCATCCCGGTCACTCCACGCGGCTTGTGTCTGAGGTCTCGCGCGTCACGCGCGAGGTGCCCCGGAACAGAAGCGAAATCAGGTTATCGGTCAGCGCGATCGCAAGGATCACCGCCCCCAGCAGCAGAAGCGATTGCGGCATCCAAAGTGCTGTGCGGTCCTGCCCCTGGCTGATGTCGCCGAATTTCCAGGACCAATAGACGAATTTGCGCGCATACCAGACCACGTACCAGGCAATCGCCGCACCGATGGCAAAGCACCACACATCCAGCAGCCATTTACCGAGCGGCGGCAGGGCATTCAGCAGGATCGACACGCGGATATGACTGCCCTTGTTCAGCGCATCGGCAAAGGCCAGGAACGAGGCTGCGGCCATCGCGTAACCGGCATATTCGGGTGCGCCGGGAAAGACCTCGCCGGTCCAGCGTGCCATCATCTGCACCACGATCAGGAACAGGATCGCCACCAGCGCAACGGCGGCCAGGATACTGCCGGCACGGTACAGCATGTCGAGGGATAAGCGCAGTGCACGCAGCATGGCCATCGGCCTTCCGTTCAGGTCTCGGGGGTTGCAGATCGGGTCCGGGGGCGGCCTCTGGATGGACCGCCCCCGGTGTCCTGATCACTTCATGGCGCGATAAGCCTCGACGATGGCACGGCCTTCATCGCCCGCGGCGGCCAGCCATTCCTCGGTCATGGTCACGCCGACCGCCTGCAGACCCGCCTTCAGCGTGTCCGAGGCGGGCTCAACCGTCATGCCGCCGTCACGCAGCCCTTGCAGGGTGAAGCCGGTATATTCGCGCGACCGCCAGTTGCCGGCATATTCCGCCAATTCGGCGCAGCCGGTGATGACAGCGCGGTTCGCATCGGACAGACCGTCCCAGACACCCGAATTCACCATGATGTAGTTGCGCGGCAGCCAGGCATCGACCTCGTAGAAATGGGTCAGGCTTTCCCACAGCTTGTTGTCATAGCCCGTCGCGGCCGATGAGATCATCGAATCCGCGACACCCGTGGCCAGCGCCTGGCTGAGTTCGGCGGCCTCGATCTGCACGGGAAGCATGCCGGTCAGTTCGGCAAGACGGGCGGTCGCGGCGTTGTAGGCGCGGAACTTGGTGCCCGCCATGTCATCGACGGACTTCACGTCTTTCTTGAAGTAGATGCCCTGCGGCGGCCATGGCACGGTGTAGAGCAGCGTCAGCTGCTGGTCTGCCAGCACCTTTTCCAGCGTCGGCTTGGCCGCTTCCCACAGCTTGGCGGAATCGGCGAATGACGTGGCCAGGAACGGAATGCTGTCGAAGCCGAAAACCGCGTTCTCGTTCTGATGCGCGGACATCAGGCGTTCGCCGATCGGCACCTGCCCGGTCTGGATCGCGCGCTTGATGTCATTGCCCGCGATCAGCGATCCCGCGGGATGCGTCGCGATGGTGATGTCGCCGCCCGTGCCGGTCGTCACGCATTTGCCGAATTCGGCCGCCACGGCGGAATGGAAGTTGGTCGCCGAATAGGCCAGCGGCATGTCCCATGTTTCGGCCATGGCGGGGGCAGCCGCAGCGGCGGTGAGGGCCGTGGCGGTCATGAGGCCGGTCAGTGTCTTGGTGAGCTTGGTCATTGTCTGTCTCCCGGTTGGGGCCCGATGATACGGGCGCTGAGGGCGAGGTCTTGCGCCTCGTCCCGGTTCTGGCCTGCACCCCGTGGCGCAGAGACCTTTGGCCCATCCGGTATGGCCTGACATGCCGGAGAACCTCCGTTTCCAAGACCCATAGTGCCTGACTTTCAGAATACGTCAACAAAATGTTGACATTTTGTAAATGTCGATCATCCTTGCCCCATGACATCACCGCTTGGCCCCATTGTTTCATCCGCGCATCTGGCAGAGGGTTCCTTTGCCGAGATTTCGGAACTGGAATTCGGCATGATCATCGCGGGTCACGCCTTCAACCGCTGGATGGTGCGCGCCATGGCGGCCACGGGGTTTCCCGACCTGTCGCCGCTGGACGTGCTGGTGCTGCATACCGTGCGCCATCGCGGGCGGGCCAAGAAACTGGCCGATATCTGCCTGGTACTGAATGTCGAGGATACGCATACGGTCAATTACGCCATCAAGAAGCTGACCAAGGCGGGCCTGGTCAAGGAAGGCCGGCGCGGCAAGGAAAAGACGGTCGAGGCGACCGAGGCCGGGCAGCAAGCCTGCGCGCGTTACCGCGAGATCCGCGAAAGCCTGCTGCTGAAACCCGTGCTGGAACTGGGGCTTGAGCCCGAGCAGATCAGCAAGCTGGCGACGCTTCTGCGCACCATGTCCGGCCAATACGATCAGGCCGCGCGATCTGCCACCGCTTTCTGACGCCTAGCCGCGAAGGCGCGCGGGCAATGCCGCATAGCCGCGAAAGCGCAGCCGCCCGCCGTGTTTGCGCCCTTCGGTCAGCCGGTAGTGCGGAAAACGCGCCAGGAACCGGGACAGGGCGATGCGCCCCTCAAGCCGTGCCAGGGTCAGGCCCACGCAGATATGCGGCCCGCCCGCGAAGGCAAGGTGCCGGTTGGGCTTGCGGGTGATGTCGAAACGGTCAGGGTCCGGAAACTGCGCCGGATCGCGATTGGCCGCGCCGATGCACAGATGCAGGTTGGTGCCTGCGGGAATCTCCAGGCCGCCGATGGTCACCGGTGCCGTCGTCTCGCGATTGCCCAGCTGGTTGGGCGACTGGTAACGCAGCACCTCTTCGATCGCCGAGGCCGCAAGCGCGGGGTCGCCCAAAAGCAGCGCCTTCTGATCGGGATGATCATGCAACGTCGCCAGCGCGCTGCCGATCAGGTTCGTGGTCGTCTCATGTCCGGCGTTCAGGATGAAGATGCAGTTCTGCAGCAATTCGACCTCAGACAGGGTGCCGCCATCGCCCCCCTCGCCCGTGATCAGCCGGGTCAGCACATCGGTTTCGGGATCGCCGGGATGGGCGCGGCGTCGGGCCACCAGCCCCTTCAGGTAGGTGCAGAACGCCGTCACCGCCGCATGGCCGCGCGACAGTTGATCGTCGGACAGAACAGGTTCCAGCGCACCAAGGATCGCCAGCGACCAGTCGCGCAGCGGCGCGCGTTCGGATTGCGGGATGTCCAGAAGGTTTCCGATGATCTGGATCGGGATGGAGGAGGCGAAATCCTCGATCAGATCAGGGGTGTCGCCCGCGGCATCGCGCGCAGCCAACCCGTCCAGCAGGCTGTCCACCGTAGTGACCAGCCCCGGCTCCATCCGCGCGATGGCGCGCGGCGTGAGCGCGGCACTCATGATGCGGCGGACGCGGGTGTGCAGCGGCGGATCGTTGAAGACAAGCGATGTGGTGTGATGCTCGAATAGCGGGGTGCCGAGGCCGAACTTGGGCGCGAAGGCCGCCTTCTTGTCGGATCGGAACAGGCCGGTATCGCGATAGATCCGGTCCAGATCGGCATGGCGACTGATCAGGACGGATCCATCGGGTTGCGGCAGCACCGGCGCATGGGCCAGCAGCGCGGCATAGGTGGGAAACGGGTCCGCGACAAAGCCCGCCGGCGGCTGCGCCAGCACGAAGCTGCGCGCCAGCCTGATTGCCGCGTCGGCCTGATCCTGTCCCATGATATCCCTTCCCTTCCGGTCCCCCGCGCCGACTGTATCGCCCCCGCTCGCACAGGCAAGCACCCCGCCGAATCCGGGAGCGCGCATAAAGGACAACCTGTCTGACAGATTCGTGACGCGGCGTCACTTGTGTGCCGCACCGAGGCCCGGACCTGACCGGGAAATCGGCACATATCAGGGGATTTCGGCATACTTTGGTATACTGAAGCACCCGGACACGACACATTCTTGCGCGGCCAAACCCCAAATTATGTAGTAAATTTTCTGTGATGGCCCAAAAATTTACAAAGCATTTCGAAAAGTGATAATTAATTTACTAAATAAACAATAAAAAACAGTATCTTATATAAAGATGGCATCTCTGTGGTAAATTCACGCCCGAGGAGATGACGCTGCGACCGCCTGGGCGGCTGCGTCAGGGGCCCGCGGGCCCGGAAGACGAACGGAGGATTCATGACCAACCCGACCAGTACCGATACCCTGTACGCCCCGTCGGCCGCGTTTGTGGCCAATGCCCATATCACCGCCGAGCAGTACCGGGAAATGTACATGGAATCGGTGTCCAACCCCGAGGCGTTCTGGGCGGAACATGGCAAGCGCATTGACTGGATCAAGCCCTATACACGCGTCAAGAACACCAGCTTTGCGCCCGGTGCGGTCGATATCAAATGGTTCGAGGATGGCACGCTGAACGTCAGCGCCAATTGCATCGACCGGCATCTGGCCACGCGCGGCGACCAGACGGCCATCATCTGGGAACCCGATGATCCCAAGGATGCGGCCCAGCACATCACCTATGCAGAACTGCACCGCCGCACCTGCCGGATGGCGAACATCCTGGAAGGCATGGGTGTGCGCAAGGGCGACCGGGTCGTGATCTACCTGCCGATGATCCCCGAGGCCGCCTATGCCATGCTGGCCTGCGCGCGCATCGGTGCGGTGCATTCCATCGTCTTCGCGGGCTTTTCGCCAGATGCATTGGGCGCGCGGATCAACGGCTGCGACGCCAAGGTGGTGATCACTGCCGATCATGCCCCCCGCGGCGGCCGCAAGACCCCGCTCAAGTCCAACACCGATGCCGCCCTGCTGCATTGCAAGGACAGCGTGAAATGCCTCGTGGTGCGCCGCACCGGCGATCAGATCACCTGGATCGACGGGCGCGATCACGACTACAACGAGCTGGCGCTGGAGGCCGATGATTATTGCGCCCCCGCCGAGATGGCGGCCGAGGATCCGCTGTTCATCCTCTACACCTCGGGCTCGACCGGGCAACCCAAGGGCGTCGTGCACACTTCGGGCGGCTATCTCGTCTATGCCTCGATGACGCATCAGTACACCTTCGACTACCATGACGGCGACATCTTCTGGTGCACCGCCGATGTGGGCTGGGTCACCGGGCACAGCTATATCGTCTATGGCCCGCTGGCCAATGGCGCGACCACCCTGATGTTCGAGGGCGTGCCCACCTGGCCCGATGCCGGCCGCTTCTGGGAGGTCTGCGAAAAGCACAAGGTCAACCAGTTCTACACCGCCCCCACCGCGATCCGCGCACTGATGGCCCATGGTACCGATCCGGTCACGAAATACGACCTGTCGTCGCTGAAACTGCTGGGCACCGTGGGCGAGCCGATCAACCCCGAGGCCTGGAACTGGTACAACGATGTCGTCGGCAAGGGCGTCGTCCCCATCGTGGACACATGGTGGCAGACCGAAACCGGCGGTCACCTGCTGACGCCGCTGCCGGGCGCCATCCCGACCAAGCCCGGTTCGGCCACCCTGCCCTTCTTCGGTGTGCAGCCCGTGATCCTTGACCCCCAGACCGGGGCCGAGATCACGACAACCGCCGCCGAGGGCGTTCTGTGCCTCAAGGACAGCTGGCCCGGCCAGATGCGCACCGTCTATGGCGATCACGAGCGGTTCGAGAAGACCTATTTCAGCGATTACAAGAACTACTACTTCTCGGGCGATGGCTGCCGCCGCGATGCGGATGGCTATTACTGGATCACCGGCCGCGTCGATGACGTGATCAACGTCTCCGGCCACCGGATGGGCACCGCCGAGGTGGAAAGCGCGCTGGTCGCCCATGTCAACGTGGCCGAGGCCGCCGTGGTCGGCTATCCCCACGCGATCAAGGGCCAGGGCATCTATGCCTATGTCACGCTGATGAACGGGATCGAACCGACCGAGGAGCTGCGCAAGGATCTGGTCAAGTGGGTCCGCACCGAGATCGGCCCCATCGCAAGCCCCGACCTGATCCAGTGGGCGCCCGGCCTGCCCAAGACCCGTTCGGGCAAGATCATGCGCCGCATCCTGCGCAAGATCGCCGAGAACGATTACGGCGCGCTGGGGGATACCTCGACGCTGGCCGATCCTTCGGTCGTGGACAATCTGATCGAAAACCGGATGAACCGGGCGTGAGCGGAATGGGAACCGATACCATGACCCGCCCCGCCGTTCTGATCCTGCTGGGCCCTCCGGGGGCCGGCAAGGGCACGCAGGCCCGGATGCTGCAGGACCGTTTCGGCCTTGTGCAGCTGTCCACCGGCGACCTGCTGCGCGCCGCAGTGGCAGCCGGCACGGATGCGGGCCGCGCGGCGAAGGCCGTGATGGATGCGGGCGGGCTGGTCAGCGACGATATCGTGCTGGCGATCCTGAGCGACCGTCTGGCCGAGCCAGACACCGCGCGCGGCGTGATCCTGGACGGCTTTCCGCGCACGACCGGGCAGGCACAGGCGCTGGACGCGCTGCTCGCGCAGACCGGGCAGCGGATCAACGCCGCCGTCTCGCTCGAGGTGGATGACGCCGAGATGGTCGCCCGCGTGGCCGGCCGCTACACCTGCGGCTCCTGCGGCGAAGGCTATCACGACAGCTACAAGACACCCGCCGTGGCGGGTGTCTGCGACAAGTGTGGCGGCACCAGCATGACGCGGCGGGCCGATGACAACGCGGCAACCGTGGGCCAGCGCCTTGCGGCCTATCACGCCCAGACGGCGCCGCTGATCACCTATTACGAGGAACAGGGCAATCTGCAGCGGATCGACGCCATGGGCGGGATCGCGCAGATCGCCGAAGGGCTGAGCGCGATCGTCGAAAAGGCGGTCGCGTAATCGGGAGGGGGAGGCGCGGAGCAATTCGCACCTTTCAGGATAACGTGCAAAAGGGAGGACGCCTTTCATGGCAGACAACTCAAAAGACAACAACGCCTACTGGGCCGCGAACAAGAGGATCATCGGCATCAGCCTGGTGATCTGGTTCCTGTGCTCGTTCGGCTTCGGCATTCTGCTGCGCCCGATGCTGTCGGGTATCTCGGTCGGTGGCACCGATCTTGGCTTCTGGTTCGCCCAGCAAGGCTCGATCCTCGTGTTCCTGGTTCTGATCTTCTTCTACGCATGGCGCATGAACAAGGTCGACGCGGAACATGGCGTCGAAGAATAAGAGATAGGGACAGGGAAACCATGGATCAGTATACTCTCAACCTGCTGGTGGTGGGTGCGTCCTTCGCGCTCTACATCGGCATCGCGATCTGGGCCCGTGCCGGCTCGACCGCTGAATTCTATGCCGCAGGTCAGGGCGTTCCGCCCGTCATGAACGGCATGGCAACCGCTGCTGACTGGATGTCGGCGGCTTCGTTCATCTCGATGGCGGGTCTGATCGCCTTCGTGGGCTACGACAACTCGACCTTCCTGATGGGCTGGACCGGTGGTTACGTGCTTCTGGCGCTGCTGCTTGCCCCCTATCTGCGCAAGTTCGGCAAGTTCACCGTGCCGGAATTCGTCGGCGATCGCTTCTATTCGCAGGGCGCGCGCCTTGTGGCCGTGATCTGTCTGATCGTGATCTCGGTGACCTACGTGATCGGCCAGATGCGCGGCGTGGGCGTGACCTTCGCGCGCTTCCTGGAAGTGTCCACCGATACCGGCCTCTACATCGGTGCGGCGATCGTGTTCGCCTATGCCGTGTTCGGCGGCATGAAGGGCATCACCTACACGCAGGTCGCACAGTATTGCGTTCTGATCATCGCCTACACCATCCCGGCGATCTTCATCTCGCTGCAGGTGACCGGCAACTTCCTGCCGCAGCTGGGTCTGTTCGGCACCTACGCGCCCTCGGGCGGGGATGTGGCCTTCCTGACCAAGCTTGATCAGGTGGTGATGGAACTTGGCTTCAGCCAATACACCGCACACAGCACCTCGACGCTGAACATGGTGTTCTTCACCATGTCGCTGATGATCGGTACCGCGGGTCTGCCCCACGTGATCATCCGCTTCTTCACCGTTCCCAAGGTGGCCGATGCACGCTGGTCCGCTGGCTGGGCACTGGTCTTCATCGCACTGCTCTACACCGTGGCACCTGCCGTGGGGTCGATGGCGCGTCTGAACATCACCTCCACCTTCTGGCCGAACGCCGTTGCCGGCAACGCGCTGGACGGCGAGGCCCTGTCGGTCGAAGAGATCAACACCAATCCTGAACTCGCATGGATCAACACCTGGGTGAACACCGGGCTGCTGGGCTTCGAGGACAAAAACGGTGACGGCCGCATCCAGTACTACAACGACAAGAGCGAAGCACTTCAGGCCATCGCGGCCGAGCGCGGCTGGGTCGGCAACGAACTGACCAAGTTCGACCGTGACATGCTGGTTCTGGCCAACCCCGAGATCGCAAAGCTTCCGGGCTGGGTGATCGCGCTGGTGGCCGCCGGTGGTCTTGCCGCTGCTCTGTCCACCGCGGCAGGTCTGCTGCTGGCCATCTCCTCGGCCGTGTCGCATGACCTGATCAAGGGCGCCATCAATCCGAACATCTCGGAAAAGGGCGAACTTCTGGCGGCACGCGTCTCGATGGGCTTTGCCATCCTTGTGGCGACCTGGCTTGGCCTCAACCCTCCGGGCTTCGCGGCCCAGGTGGTGGCGCTGGCCTTCGGTCTGGCCGCGGCGACGATCTTCCCGGTTCTGATGATGGGCATCTTCTCGAAGCGCATCAACAAGGAAGGCGCCATCGCGGGCATGCTGGCGGGTCTGTTCTCGACCGCCATCTACATCTTCCTGTTCCTGGGCTGGTTCTTCATCCCCGGTACGGCAACCCTGGAAAACGTGCCGGCCAACTGGCTGTTCGGCATCTCCCCCGCCTCCTTCGGGACCGTGGGCGCGATCCTGAACTTCGGCACCGCCTATATCGTGTCGGGCATGACCAAAGAGCCCCCGCGCGAAATCCAGGACCTGGTGGAATCCATCCGCGTGCCGAAAGGCGCAGGCGCGGCCACCGGCCACTAAGGCAGACGGGCGGGCGGTTCGAAAGAACCGCCCGTTTCACTTTTTCAGATGTTGCCGCGTGCCGGCCTGCGCTAGACAGGTGTGACGACAGGCAACAGGGTTATTCCCGAGGATCGGTTCGATGCCACTTTCCGCTGACAACCTGCGACGGTTTCTCGGCACCATTCATCCCTATGACAGTTTCCCCGAAGAGGAACTGACCAGGGTCGCGGCACAGTTCCGCACGCTGCCCATGCAAGCCGACGACGTCATCTATCGCCATGGAGAGCCCTGCGAGGGGCTTTATGTCATTCTTGAGGGCCAGGTCGAGATCACATCGGACACAGGCGAGGTCGTCTCGCATCTGCAGGGGCGCAATTCCTTCGGCGAGCGTGGCCTGATGCGCGGTGGCCTGACCGGCACCAATGCGCGCGCGATCAGCGACGGCGAATTGCTGTTGCTGCCAACCGATGATTTCCGGGCCCTTATCGCCGACAATGACGGCGCGCGGCGGTTCTTTGCGCGCAGCCGCGCGCGCGAGGCCGCAGATGCCGCCCGTCCCGTCACACTGACCGAAACCCGTGTCGACCGGCTGATGGCCAGCGATCCGATTACCTGCACCGTCGATACATCGATCGTGGACGCGGCCCGGCTGATGCGGTCGCACCGGATCTCGGCGCTGGGGATCACGGAAGGCGAGCGTCTGGCCGGGATCGTCACCCTGCATGACATCAACAACCGGGTGGTTGCCGAAGGGCTGGACCCGTCGCGCCCGGTGCGCCAGATCATGACCGCCAACCCCGAGACCCTGCCGCCTTCGGCGATCGGGTCGGACGTGCTGCACATGATGATGGAGCGTCGCTTCGGCCATGTGCCCGTGGTGGACAACGGCAAGCTTGTGGGCATCGTCACCCAGACCAACCTGACGCGGTTCCAGGCCACCAACTCGGCCTCGCTGGTGCGCGACGTGGCGCGCGCCGAGGCCCCATCCGACCTGGCCGCCGTCACCGCCCATATCCCGCGCCTGCTGCTGCAACTGGTGGGCGCCGGCAACCGGCATGAGACAGTGACCCGGCTGATCACCGATATCGCCGATGCGGCCACCCGCCGCCTGCTGGCCCTGGCCGAGGCACAGCTTGGCCCGCCGCCGGTGCCCTATCTGTGGCTGGCCTGCGGCTCGCAGGGGCGGCAGGAGCAGACGGGCGTGTCGGACCAGGACAATTGCCTGATGCTGGACGATGCGGTGACCGATGCCGACATGCCCTATTTCGCCGAGCTTGCGAAATTCGTAAGCGACGGGTTGGACGCGGCGGGCTATTTCTACTGCCCCGGCGACATGATGGCGACCAATCCGCGGTGGTGTCAGCCGGTAAATGTCTGGCGCGGCTATTTCCGCCGCTGGATCGAGGCCCCCAATCCAGAGGCGCAGATGCTGGCCTCGGTCATGTTCGACCTGCGCCCCATCGGGGGCACCCGGTCGCTCTTCGAGGATCTTCAGCGCGAGACGCTGGAAGCGGCGGCGCGCAATTCGATCTTCGTGGCGCATATGGTGTCGAACTCGCTCAAGCATATTCCGCCGCTGGGATTGCTGCGCGGCTTTGCGACCCTGCGCAGCGGCGAGCACAAGAACCGCATCGACATGAAGCTCAACGGTGTCGTGCCCATCGTGGACCTGGGTCGCATCTATGCGCTGCGCGGCCAGCTTGAAGTGGTCAACACCCGAGCCCGGCTTGAGGCCGCGCATTCCGGCGGGCAGGTCAGCCAGAGCGGCGGGCGCGATCTGCTGGATGCCTATGACCTGATCGCGCAGACCCGGCTGGAGCATCAGGCCGCGCTGATCCGCGCGGGGGGCAAGCCCGACAACTTCATGTCGCCCAACGTGCTTTCGGAATTCGAGCGCAGTCACCTGCGCGATGCCTTTGTCGTGGTGCGGACGATGCAATCGGCCGCAACCCAGGGACGTGGCGTGATCGGCTGACCCCGCAGCCTGCAACAAAACGAACGGGGGGAGGAGCGACTGAATGTATATCGACATAATCACGATCATCGCCGCAGGCTTTGCCGCAGCAGGCATCGTGATGATCCTGAACCGCCTGACCGGCAAGCGCCTGCCCCGCTGGGTCATCCCCGCGGGCGCGGGCGCGGGCATGATCCTGATGAGCCTGAGCAACGAATACCGTTGGTATCCGCGTACGCTGGACCTTCTGCCCGAAGGCTTCGAAGTGGTCTCGGAAGCCAAGCACCGGGCGATCTACAGCCCCTGGACCTATGTGGTGCCCTATGTGGACAGGTTCGCGGCCGTCGATATCGCGGGCATCAAGCGCAATGACACCCAGCCCGATCTGCGGCTCAGCCGGGTGATCTTCTTCACCCGCTGGGAACCGGTGCGTGTCGTGCCCGTCGTGTTCGATTGCGTGCAGGGGCGCAGCGCCCTGCTCGACCCGAATGGCATGTTCAACGATGATGGCACGATCCGTGTCGCGCGCTGGGACCAGACGGGCATGGACGATCCCGCAACGGCGATGGTCTGCAAGGGGGGGTAAACCATGTTCGACCGACTGGGACCGCGACAGCGCACGCTGGCCTTTTTCGGCATACTGGCGCTGGGGTGCATCGGGGCCGTCGCCGGGGCGCTGATGCTGGCCGATGCGCGGCTGGAGATGCCCGAGGCGCGGCCTGCCTTTGTTTCCGCCGGCCTGATGGCGGGTTTCGCCATCCTGGGCATCTGCGCCCTGATGTGGCTGATCTTCGACGAGACGGTGGCCCGGCCCATCGAACGGCTGGCCGCTGCCATGCATGCGCGCGCCGCCACCGACATGCGCGGCGGGATCGACACCGCCGTGGCGCGCCATCTGGGCGATCTGACAACGGCCGCATCGGCCCTGACCTCGCGGCTGGGCGAGGCACGCACCGAGGCAAATGCCGATATCGCCCGCCATACCGCGCGGCTGATGTCCGAGCGCGAACAGCTAACCCGCATCCTGTCGGCGATCCCCGCCGCCGTGCTGATGGTGGGCAGCGATCACCGGATCACGCTGTATGACGGTCACGCCGCCGCCATGCTGGACGAACAGCACCACCTGGGTCTGGGGCAGCGCATCTTCGACTATTTCGATGAAACCTACCTGCGCACCGCGCTGCAGAACCTGGCAGACAGCGGCGGCAGCACGCTGGATCAGCAGCTTGTCACCGCCGACGGGGCGCGCCTGTTCGACGTGACGCTGCATGATCTGGGCACCGGGGCGGGTTACATGCTCAGCTTTCCGGTCCCGCGTGAAACCACGCCCGCCCGGCCCGTGGTCTATGATTTCGAGATGAACACGCGCCAGGCTTCGGGAGACATCCTCGATGTGCCGCTGCGCGATCTGAGCTATGTGATCTTCGACACCGAGACGACAGGCCTTCTGCCCGACCGGGATGAGGTGGTCCAGATCGGCGCGCTGCGGGTCGTGAACGGCCAGCAGGCGGGCGGCGAGGTTCTGGACACGCTGGTCAATCCGGGCCGACCGATCCCCGCGCGATCGACCGTCGTGCATGGCGTCACCGATGCGATGGTCAAGGACGCACCCGACATGGCCCGCGCCGGGCGCCGCTTTCACAGCTTCGCCCGCGATGCGGTGCTGGTCGCGCATAATGCGCCTTTCGACATGGCCTTCTTTCACCGCCATGCCGCCAGCATCGGGGCGGAATTCAACAATCCGGTGCTGGATACCGTACTGCTTTCAGCGATCCTGTTCGGCGGCACCGAAGGGCATACGCTGGATGAAATCGCCCAGCGGCTCGAGATCGTGTTGCCCGACGAGGTGCGCCACACCGCCCTTGGCGATGCCATCGCCACGCGCGACGTCTTTCTGCGCATGATCCCGATGCTCGAGGCGCGCGGCCTGCGCACCTTCGGCGAGGTGCTGACCGAGATGCGCAAGCACAAGCGTTTGCTGCCCGATCTCAACGACGATCTGACCACGAAGGGCTGAAACGCCTCTATCGGCGCAGCCCCCCCTTTCATCGTTCCACAAATACTCATCCCCGGCCCGCGTCGGGCGCGGCGCCCGCCGGTCACAGCCGCTTGGCGATTTCCTCCAGCATCACCTCGGTCGCGCCGCCGCCGATGGCCTGCACGCGGGCGTCGCGCACCATGCGTTCGATCTCGGTGCCGTACATGTAGCCAAAGCCGCCGTGGAATTGCTGGCAGTCATACATCACCTTGTTGACCAGATCGCCGCACAGCGCCTTGATCGCCGACACCTCGCGCACACAGTCGCCCCCGGCATCCAGCGCCGCGGCCGTCTGGTAGATCAGCGCGCGCGCCGCCGCCACCTCGGCCCAGCGCTGCGACAGGCGCTGCCGGATCGCCTGCTTGTCCCAGAGCGTCGCCCCGAAGGCCTTGCGATCCTTGACGTAATCCAGCGTGATCTCGAGCGCGCGCAGCGCCTCGCCCATGGCCTGCGCGCCCAGCACGATGCGTTCGTTCTGGAAGTTCTGCATGATCGCGTAGAACCCGCCATCGATCTGGCCAAGCACCTGATCCGCCGGGATGCGCACATCCTCGAGGATCAGCTCGGCCGTGTCCGAACTGCGCCAGCCCGATTTGTCCAGCGGTCGCGCCACGGTGAAACCCGGCGTGCCCTTCTCGACGATGAAGATGGTCGTCCCGCGCGAGGATTTCTGATCCATATTGGTCCGCGCCGCCACGAAATAGAGATCCCCCAACACCCCGTTGGTGATGTATAGCTTGCGCCCGTTCAGCACCCAGTGGTTCCCGTCCAGCCGCGCGCGGGTCTTGATCCCGCCCACGTCAGACCCCGCATCGGGTTCTGTGACAGCCACGGCGGTGATCTTCTTTCCCGCGATGATGTCGGGCATGTAGCGCGCCAGTTGATCGGCGTTGCCCGCATTGGCAAGATGCGGCGAGGCCATGTCGGTATGCACCAGCGCCGTGATCGCAAAACCGCCATAGCCGGACCGCCCCAGTTCCTCGGCGAAAATGACCGTGGCCAGCGTGTCCATCTCCGCTCCGCCATAGGCCGCGGGATAGCGGATGCCCAGAAAGCCCAGCTCGCCCATGCGGCGCATGATCTCGCGCGGGATCTGGCCGGCCTCCTCCCATGTATCGCCATGGGGGCGCACCTCGTCGTCGACGAAGCGGCGCAACTGATCGCGGAAGATGCGGTGCTCATCGGTCAGAAAGGGCATGTCGGTCATGTCTGTGTATCCTCGTCAGGGGTCAGCCGGGCCAGCAAGGCCCCGGCGGGAACGGTTGCGCCGGCGGTATGCGGCAGTTCGGTCAGGATGCCGTCGGAGGGCGCGGCCATGGTCTGCATCAGTTTCATGGCCTCGAAGACAAGCACCGGCTCGCCTTGTGTCAGCCTTGCACCGACGGGGTGCAGCACCTCGGCCAGCAGGCCGGGCATGGGGGCGGTAATGTCGGTGCCCGCCGCGCCGCGCTGCAAGGCCGCGGCTTGCGCCCCGTGCGATAGGCGGAAGGTGGCGGTCCCTTCCGCAAGGGTGATCCGGTCTGTCGTGATCTCGCAGGCCAGACGGCGGCGCAAACCGTCAGCCTCGAGGTCCAGCAGATCGTCCGTCAGCCTTGCATGGGCGACATGCAGCAGGACCGTGCCGGCCTTGTCCGTCACCAGATGACCATCCGGGGCCTCGGCTACGCAAAGGCTGTCGCCTTCGACCATATGCCAGCTTGCCCCGCGCCGCCCGGACGGGGCTGTCACGCGCCAATGGCCCAGCTGCCCCCAGGGTCCGGGAGCCGTGCTGCTGCCTGCCGCGGCCAGCGCGAGCGCCAGCGCCGCAAGGGCGCGGGCGTCAGCGGGATCAGGGCGCGCATCTGACAAGGGATGCCGCGTCAGAAAGTCCGTCCCCAGATGCGCCGCCGCGAAATCGGCGCTCGCGAGCACCCCCGCCACCTGCGCCGCATTGGTCCCGATCCCGCCCAGATCAAGCGCCGCAAGCCCCGCGCGCAGCCGCGCCAGCGCCGTGGTGCGATCGGGTCCATGGGCGATCAGCTTGGCGATCATCGGGTCATAGTGATGCGAGACCGGGCTTCCCGCCTCGACCGCGCTGTCCAGCCGCAATCCCGGCAGATCGGGCAGGTGCCAGCGGGTCACGTGGTTACCCCCTGCCCCGTCCAGCGCGATCCGCGCCTCGATGGCAGCGCCTTCGGTGCGGATCGCCGATTGCGCCAGCGTCAGCGCCTGCCCCTGTGCGATGCGGATCTGCCAGGCGACCAGATCGATGCCGGTCACCGCCTCGGTCACCGGATGTTCGACCTGCAGGCGGGTGTTCATTTCAAGGAAATGCCAATCGCCGCCGACCGGGTCATAGAGGTATTCGACGGTCCCCGCATTGCGATAGCCGATCCTTGCCGACAGCCTGACTGCAGCCTCGGCCATGGCCGCGCGGGTCCGCGCGGGGATATCCGGCGCGGGCGCCTCCTCGATCAGTTTCTGGTGGTTCATCTGCACCGAGCAATCCCGGTCGCCCAGATGCAGCACCGTCCCGTGATGATCGGCCAGCACCTGCACCTCGACATGGCGCGCGCCCTCCAGCAAGCGCTCCAGCAGAACATCTGCATTGCCGAAGGCCGCCTGCGCCTCGCGCCGGGCGGCGACAAGGGCGGCGGGAAAATCAGCCAGATCAGCGACCCGCCTTATGCCGCGCCCCCCACCGCCCGCACTTGCCTTGATCAGCAAGGGCGCGCCAAGGGCGGCCGCCTCGGCGGCCAGGGTCGCGTCGGATTGATCGGACCCGCGATAGCCCGGCAGGATCGGCACACCGGCGGCCTGCGCTTCGGCCTTGGCGGCGGCTTTCGACCCCATCAGCGCGATCACCTCTGCCGCAGGGCCGATCCAGACCAGCCCGGCCTGCACCACGGCGCGGGCGAAATCGGCGTTTTCCGACAGAAAACCATAGCCCGGATGCACGGCCTGCGCGCCCGCGCGGCGCGCGGCCTCCAGCAAGCGGGCGGGATCAAGATAGCTTTGCGCAGCCTCGGCCGGGCCGATGGGGAGGGCCAGATCGGCCTCGGTCACGAAGGGCGCGTTGCGGTCGACCTCGGAATAGACGGCGACAGACCGCAGACCCAGCACGTTGCAGGCGCGGATGATGCGGCGCGCGATCTCGCCCCGGTTGGCGATCAGGACGCTGTCAAAGCTCATGCGCCGCGCCGCCAGGGTAGGGTCTGACGCGACAGGAAGGCGTCGATCCCGATCTTGCCCTCGGCGCTGTCCCATGCATCGGCCAGCCGTTCCGCGGTCAGCGCCACATGATCCGCCGGCGCAGTTGCCACCACATCACGGATCAGCGCCTTGGTCGCGGCCACCGCGCCGGGGGCCGCTTGCAGATGGGCGGCTATCACATCCTCGATTGCGGCATCCAGATCGGCGGCAGGCACGGCGCGATCCAGCAGGCCGATCCGTTCGGCATGCACCGCATCGAACAGCGCACCCGACAGCATCGTGGCGCGCGACCGCGCCGCGCCGATCCGGGCGATCACATGGGGCGCGATATTGGCCGGGATCAGGCCAAGCCGCACCTCGGTCAGACCGAAACGGGCGTCATCGGCGCCGATGGCCAGATCGCAGACCGCGATCATGCCCACGCCGCCGCCATAGGCCGGGCCATTGATCCGCCCGATCAGGGGCTTGGGCAGATGCGCCAGCGCCGCCAGCATATGGCCCAGGTCGGCGCTTTGCGCCACGCGCCCCGCCCGGTTCAGCGCAAGCGTATCGCGGAACCAGCCGATATCGCCACCCGCGCAGAAACTGGCTCCCGCCCCGGTCAGCACCACGACGCGCACCGCATCATTCGCCGCCAGCAGCGCCGCCGCGCGCGCCAGATCGGCGATCAACGCCGCATTCAGCGCGTTATGCTTGTCCGGCCGGTTCAGCGTCAGCCGCGCCACGCCACGGGCGTCGGTCTCAAGCGTCAGGGTCTCGAAATCATGCATGTCTCACATCCTGTAGACGGGGGCGAAATGGGCGTCGTCAGGCCGCGAGGCCAGCAAAGAAAGGCACAGGCCCAGCACATCGCGCGACTGTTCCGGTTCGATGATCCCGTCATCCCAAAGCCGCGAGGTGGCGTAATAGGGATCGCTCTGCTCATCGTATTGCGCGCGCACCTGCGTCTCGATCGCATCCAGTTCGACCTGTGTGGGCGGCTGGCGCAGGTTGCCGCGCCGCAGTTCCAGCATCACATTGGCCGCGATATCGGCCGACATGGTCGCCAACTTGGCCGAGGGCCAGGCGAACAGGAAATCAGGCCGGAACCCA
This sequence comes from Seohaeicola sp., assembly GCF_048006315.1. Taxonomy (GTDB): domain Bacteria; phylum Pseudomonadota; class Alphaproteobacteria; order Rhodobacterales; family Rhodobacteraceae; genus Seohaeicola. The sequence continues at coordinate 911,110 of NZ_CP180350.1, forward strand.
CGCCCGCACATGCCGTAATTGCCTGCCCCGTAAGAGCCGCCAACGATCAGCGACAGTTTGGGCACACGCGCATTGGCCATTGCATAGACCATCTTGGCGCTGTCCTTGGCGATACCCCCCCGCTCGGCCGCGGTGCCGACCATGAAGCCGGTGATATTGTGCAGGAACAACAGCGGGATACGCCGCTGGTCGCAGATCTGGATGAATTGCGCGGCCTTCAGCGAAGCCTCCGACACAAGCGCGCCATTGTTGCCGATGATGCCCACGGGACAGCCGTGAATGACTGCGAAGGCGCAGACGGCATTCGCACCCCATTCGGGCTTGAACACCGACAGGGCGCTGCCATCGACCAACCGGGCCATGATCTCTTGCGCGTCATAGGGGCGCTTGGGATCGGCGCTGACGATGCCGGGGATCTCGGCGGCGTCCAGCACCGGGGGGGCCGGCGCACGCGGCGGGGTCCAGCCCGCGCGCGGATCGGGCAGATCGGCCACAAGACGGCGCAACAGATCCAGCCCCTCGGCTTCGGTCGCCACCCGGTGATCGCTGACGCCCGACACGGTCGTATGCATGGCCGCGCCGCCAAGGGTTTCGCCGTCCACATCCTCGTTGATGGCAACCTTGACGATCGAGGGCCCGCCCAGATGAATCCGCGCATTGCCTTCGACCATGATCACCTGATCGGCCAGCGCCGGGATATAGGCCCCGCCTGCCGTGCAGCCGCCAAAGACAATGGCGATCTGCGCAAGCCCCGAGGCAGACATCCGGCATTGCCGCCAGAAGGCGTTGCCGAAATGGTCACGATCCGGAAAGACGCGGTCCTGTTCGGGCAGGTAGGCGCCGCCGCAATCGACCAGATAAAGACAGGGCAGCCGCAGGTTGGCCGCGATTTCCTGGGCGCGGGCGTGTTTCTTGACCGTCTCGTGGAAAAAGCTGCCGCCCTTGACGGTGGCATCATTGGCGATGATGGCAACGGGCCGTCCCTGCACGATGCCGATCCCGGTGACGATCCCGGCGCCCGGCACCTCGTTGCCGTACTGGCCCCAGGCGGCAAGGCTGGACAGCTCCAGAAAGGCGGTTCCCGGATCGCACAGCCTGTCGATCCGGTCGCGCACCACAAGCTTACCGCGCGCCAGATGGCGGGTCACATGTGCCGGGGTGCCGCCTTGCGTGACCTGCGCCAGGCGGGCGCGCAATTCATCCGTCAGAGCCTGATAGGCGGCCTTGTTGGCCGCGAATGCGTCGCTGTCCGGGCGGATCGCCGTCTGGAACATCACGTGCCCCCCTGCTCTTTCAGGCCAGTCAGCAGGACCTGACCCAGTTGATCGGCCAGCGCGTCAAGATCGCCGCGCGCCGGGTCGAACCATTCCAGCGTGGCATTCAGCGCCCCGATCACGAAAGGCACGCGGACGGCCAGAACCTCGGGGTTGCCGGCGCAGGTCGGGGACAGAAGATCCGCCCAGATCGCCTGGTAGGCGCGCCGCTCGGGCAGGTTGGCGCGGCGAAGGTCCTCCGGCAATTGCCCGAAGATGCGCACATTCGCCGATGTATAATCGCTCAGCCCGTGCAGGGCGCGCAAATGGGCACGCATGGCCGTGCCCAGCCGTGCGAAAGGGTCCGTCCCGGATGGCAAGGCCGCAAGCGCGGCTGTCACGGCCTCGCGCACCACGACGATCCCGCGATTTATCACCGCGATGACCAGATCGTCCTTCGATGGGAAATGGTAATAAAGGCTGGGTGTGCGCATCCCCGCCTCGGTCGCGATGTCGCGCAGCGATACCGCCGCATAGCCCCGCGCACGAAACTGGCGCGCCGCGATATCCATGATCTGATCGGGCCGCGCGACGGGGTTCGCAGCTTTATTCGAAGGGTTCGCCGGTCTCTGGACCGATGGACGTGCGGATGACATGGGGTGAACTTTTTTCTACCTAACGATAGGTAGAATACTTGATCGCGCCGGTGCCGCTGTCAAGCGCCGGTTGCCTGCCAGCGCAGATCCCTGTCCGGCACACGGCCCGTGGTGGGTTCTACTGCGGTGTCACATCACGCACCCGCGCCGCGCAAGGCCGGGGCACCACCCATGCGCCACGAACACGCCGGGGTTGCATCAGCACCTGGACATGATCGCCGCAATCCTTACCAATGGTGCGCGCAGCCTTTAACGATTTGGACGAGTGTGACTGACCCGCGCCTTACCTGCCCGATCTGCATGCACCGTGAGGCCGGACTGATCCCAGCCCCGCGACATGTGCCCGCGTGGGATGACCTGACCGGGTCCGAACAGATGGCGATGCTGGGACAAGTCGGCGCGGCGCTGGGGCGTGGCACAGCCGGCTTTGTTGCCTCATCCGATCACGATCATTTCCACCTGAGGGAAACCACCGGCCCGCGTCTGACGACCGGCGGGCGCGACCCGCTTTTGCCATTATTGGCCGAAAGACTGGACAGGGCGCAATCGGTTGATCTGGCCATTGCCTTTGCGATGAACAGCGGCGTGGCGCTGCTAGACCCCTGGTTCCGCGAGTTGCTGGCGCGGGGCGGACGGCTGAGGATCGTCGTGGGCGACTATCTGGATACGACCGATCCGACCGCCTTGGCGCGACTGCTGGACCTGGAGGGCGCGGAACTGTTCGTGTTCGAGACCGGTGGCCTGAGCTTTCATCCCAAGGCCTGGCTGTTCCGCGCCGCTGATGCACGTGGCGCTGCGATCGTCGGCAGTTCGAACCTGTCGCAAGCGGCGCTGACCGATGGCGTGGAATGGAACCTGCATTCCGAAGATGCGGCGGACAGCGTTGCTGTCGCATTTGAGGGTTTGCTGGCGCGCCCCGAGGTGAAGCCCCTGACGGCAGCATGGGTCGATGCCTATGCGAAACGCCGCAGGGCAAGACCCCTGCCCGCGTTCACAGCGCGCGTGATGGCCGAGGAAGGCCCGCCACCCGAGCCGCATTCCATCCAGCAGGAGGCATTGGAAGCGCTCGCGCAGAGCCGATCGAACGGCCATCGCGCCGGGCTTGTCGTGCTGGCCACCGGCCTGGGCAAGACCTGGCTGGCCGCCTTCGACACGATCCGCGCCAAGGCGGGCCGCATCCTCTTCGTCGCCCATCGCGACGAAATCCTGACGCAGGCCATGGCGGCCTTTCGCAAGGTCCGCCCCGAGGCCAAGCTGGGCCGCTACACGGGCACCGAGAAAGAGGCAGATGCCGAAATCCTCTTTGCCTCGGTCCAGACACTGGGCCGCGTCGGTCACTTGCGCCAGTTCGACCGGGACCATTTCGACTATATCGTTGTGGATGAATTCCACCATGCCGCCGCCCGCACCTATCAGAAGCTGATCGAGCATTTCACGCCCGGCTTTCTTCTCGGCCTGACCGCGACGCCCGACCGGACGGATGGCGCGGACCTGCTTGGGCTATGCGGCGAGAACCTTGTCTACGAATGCGACCTGTTTCGGGGGATCGACACGGGGCATTTGTCGCCGTTCCACTATTTCGGTGTGCCGGATGACGTGGATTACGCCCAGATCCCCTGGCGCTCCGGTCAGTTCGATCCGACCGCGCTGGACGCCGCACTTGCCAGCGAGGCGCAGGCGCTGAACGCGCTGGAACAATATCGCAAACGCGCAACCGGTCCTGCGATCGGCTTTTGCTGTTCCATGCGCCATGCCGACTACATGGCGGATTACTTCAGCGCGGCCGGGCTGAGGGCTGTTGCCGTCCACTCGGGCCAAAGCTCCGCCCCGCGAGCAAGTTCCCTGGCATCGCTTGGTCGCGGCGAGATCGATATCCTTTTCGCGGTCGACATGTTCAACGAAGGCGTCGACGTGCCCGAGATCGGCACCGTGCTGATGCTGCGCCCTACCGAAAGCGCGATCATCTGGCTGCAACAGCTTGGCCGTGGTCTGCGTCGCGTCGAAGGCAAGGTGCTGCAGGTGATCGACTATATCGGCAATCATCGCAGCTTTCTGACCAAGGTTGCCACCCTGTTGCAGGCCGGTGCGGGGGATCGCTCGATCTCGACCAAGTTGGAGGCGCTTCAGACCGGTGAGTTCCAGATGCCGAAGGGCTGCGAGATCACTTATGAGCTGCAGGTCATCGATATTTTGCGCGGTCTGCTTCGTCCGAATAAAGGCGCGGCGGATCTCGAAGCCTTCTACATTGATTTCCGGGACCGGAACGGCATCCGCCCCACGGCTGTCGAGGTTTTCCGCAACGGCTTCGACCCCCGCGCATCGGGCCATGGCGGCTGGTTCGATTTCGTGCGGGACATGGGCGACCCGTTGGCCGAACGTCCATTCGCCACCCACGGCCGTCTCTTGCGCGAGTTGGAACGGCCCAAGGGTTTGTCCCGCGCCGCATTGATCGGATTGCGCGACATCGTAGCTGGGCGGCAGCCGCGTGAAGGGGCGTCAGAACTGGCCTTCAACCCGCACCTGGCGCAAGGCAGCGATGGCCTTCGACTGGCGCGACCTGACGCATCGGGCACGTTGGAACCGCTGGTGCGCGAGTTGGTCGAATGGCGTCTGGCGGAAACGCCCGACATGCGCGGGGCCGACGATGCACCCGCGACCTATGTCGGCAAGCCACAGGCTCTGGAGCTGTGGCAGCGCTATTTCGTGCCTGACATCGCCAAGTTCTTTGGCGAAGATTACAAGCAAAACCTCTGGCGGACCGGGATGAAGGCGCTGCCCGAAAAGAAGATCATGATCCTTCTGGCCAATGTCTCGACACAGGAACTTCAATACCCGAACGAATTCCTCAGCGCGTCGCGGCTCAGTTGGTTTAGCCAGAACCAGACGCGGCAGGACAGCAAACACGGGCGGATCATCAGCGGAACAGAAGGTCACGACGTGCACCTGTTCATCCGCCGCGGGAACAAGGTGAACGGCAAGGTCAATCCATTCATCTATTGCGGGCAGCCCCGGTTTGCCAACTGGGAGGGAGAGAGCCCCATCAAGGTGCAGTGGGACTTGCCTTCACCCATGCCGCGCGCACTTTGGGCAGAGCTGGGCATTCCCGATCAAGGTTGATCGCAACCGCGAAACGGCCGCAGCGCTGTCCCGAAAGGCCGCGTCAGACAAGGGCCAGGTCATGCCTCACCACGATGAATACAACATCGGCCCGTCAGGTCAGTTCGGCTCCGAAAGGGCGCGGTTCGCGCCGGACAAAAACGGATCAAGGAAATACTGATAGGGGTGACGCGTGCCGACCAGGATCTCAGCGCGCAGCAACATCCCCGGCAGCAGACGAAAGCCGGAAGGCAGGTTGCGCAGGTTGTTATGCGCGACGGTGATCAATGCGCGGTGGCCGATGCTGGATCGCAATGCCTCGGCTGCGCGCGGAACATTGCTGCGCATGCGTCCTTCGCCTTGTATGGCGTCGGCGCTGATCGACGTGACGGTTCCCTTCAAATAGCCATGCTTGCTGCTGGGCAAGGCCGACAACTTGATCCGCACCTCTTGCCCGATCGACACCCATCCGACATCGCGCGGCTGGATGGTCGCCTCGATCCGAAGGTCATTGTCACTGATGACCGGCATGGCCACCATCAGCGTATCGCTGGCCTGCACGACGGATCCGGGGATCGTTCGACCGTGTCCAGAACCACACCGTCAAAGCCGGCCACGATGACATCACGCGCGCCGATATAGGAAATCTTGCGCAACTGTTCTTCCTGCTGGCCAAGCTCCTTTTCGATGTCCGACAGGCGTTCGCGTGTGGCGACCTGCCAGGCGGCGACAAAACCCCGCTGTTCGGTGGCAATGATGTTGATGCGCGCCTCGGCCTGCTTGATTTCGCCATGCAGGCGGATGCGCTCGTTCTGCAGTCCAGCCAATAGGTTCTGCAGCTCGAACGGCTTGTCGCGGGTGATGTTTCCCGCCCCCGCCTGCTGGCGCATGACGGCCAGTTCCTGCGCATTGATTTCGATCTGCGCGTCAAGAATGGACAGGCGGTTCTGCAGCACCGTGACGGTCTGCTCCAACTCGCTTGTCCTTATGGCGTCGCTGGACAAGCGTGCCGCCATTTCCGACATGCGCATGCGAAAGATCTCTTCCTGCAGGGTTCCGGCCCAGCTTGCGGCCGTGGGAACGGTGGCCGTTGCGGCCTTCGTTGCGGGGATATCCACCTCGGCCAGCAAGCGGTTGTGTTCCAATCGCAAAGCCGCAACAGAGGCCGACAGGATGTTGAAATCGGCATCCGCGAGGTCCTTGTCGAAGGTCACCAGCACATCGCCTTGCCGGAAACTGTCACCTGCGCGGAAATTCATCTGCGCAATGACAGAGGTGCCGAAAGGCTGGATGATCTGACGCGGTTGCTGCGAAATCAGGATGCCTTCGGCCTCGACAACCCGGTCGAGTGTCGCAAACAGGCTCCAGCCGATGCCAAAGCAGATCACGCAGAACAGGCTGATCAGCGAAAGGCGCACGCTGCGTGGCAGGGGGCGCGCTTCCAGTTCGACAACCTCGGGCGAGAAATCATCAAGGTTGGGATCCGTGCTGTCTGAATGACCCAGAGCGGGGGGCGTTCTCATCCCTACCCTCCCCCTGTCTGGCGCAGCCACATGTTGCGGAACAAGGCACAGCCGGTATCGGGGTCCAGCAGATCACCCAGCGGCCGAAAGTCGATCAGACGTCCTTCGTCCAGCACCATGATGCGGTCCGCCATGGCCAGGGTCGACAGGCGATGCGCGATGATCAGGGTCGTTTTGCCATGGGTGATCAGGTCCATGTTGTCCTGGATGGCCTCTTCGCTTTCGACATCCAGCGCCGAGGTGGCCTCGTCGAATATCAGAATGGAATGTTCACGCAGCAGCGAACGCGCAATGGCCAGCCGCTGTCGCTGGCCGCCGGAAAAGTTCGAGCCATTCTCGGATATCTGTTCGCGCAGACCTTCCGGCAGGCGCTCGATGAACTCGCGGGCGCCTGCCAGATCAGCGGCAGCCTCGATCTGTTCAAGACCGGCAAGCGGAGCCGCCATCGCTATGTTGTCCGCCACGCTTCCGCGAAACAGAAAGTTTTCCTGCAACACGACGCTGATGCGTTTGCGAAGGGCATGAAGATCCCATTTGCGCACATCCCGCCCATCGACCCGAACTTCGCCCATCTGGGGTTCATAGATACCTTGAATCAAGCGCGCGATGGTGGATTTGCCCGAACCGGACCGCCCGGTGATCCCGATCCGTTCGCCAGGTTCGATGACAAAGGACAGCGCGTCGATGGCGGGACGATGGCGACCCGGAAAAGTGAAGGTGACATTGTCGAACAGGATTTCACCGTCACCTGATTGGGCGGGTTTGGGATCGCCCCCGCGCCGTTCGGTCGGCTCTTTCATCACGCGCCCCAACATGCTGGCCGACAGACGGACGCGTTGGAATTCATGCACCAGTTCAGCAATTCCGCGCAGCGGTTCGGTCACTTTATGAGACAGCATCCGAAAGGCGATCAGCGCGCCCACCGACAGCTCGCCTGCCAGAACCATCTTGACGCCCATGAACAAGACCACGACCGCGCCGATCTGTTCGATTGCCTGCACGATGGCCGCGCCTGCGGCGCTGAGCCGGCGCAGCGAAAACCCGGCATTCACGGCCGTGATTGACGCGGCGTTCCACAGCTTGGTCCGTCTTTGCTCCATACCGAGCGACCGGATCGTCGTGATGCCATTGATGGTCTCGACCAGCAGCGTCTTGCGTTCACCCTCGGTCTCGTACAGCGTTTCCAGTTGGCGAAAATAAGGGCGTATCAAGAACCCGATTACAGCCGTCATGGCAAGTCCGGTGGCCACGACAATCATGGCCAGCGTGCCCGAGTAGAAGATGATGAGCACCGGAAGGAATACGAAAACCGCCGTCATCTCGACGATGGCCCCCAGGACGCGGCCCGTCACGAATTCGCGGATCTCGTCGGCTTGCTGGAGGTTGTTGGTGATCACGCCTGCTGTATTGCGCTGAAAGAACATCAACGGCAGCCTGACCAGATGGCCAAATGTGCGCGTGGCCGTCAGGATATCCACCTTGGCCGCAAGATGGCTGATCATGTAGTCGCGGAAAAACCGTTGCAACGCCTCGAACAGGATCACGACGATCACGCCGATGGTCAGCGCGTTCAGCGTCGTGATGGTTTCATTGACAAGCACCTTGTCGACCACCGCCTGAAAGAACAGCGGAATGGCAAGGCCAAGCACATGCACAACGACAATTGTCAGTATGATCGCCGCAGCCAGTCTGCGCCGCCGGAAGATCTGCGACAGAAACCAGCCCAGGGTAAAGGCCCGGGTGTCATTGACGGGCGGGGGCAATTCCAGAAAACCGACCACTTCGCCGCGCCACCAGCTTTCGGTCTCTTCCCGGTTCAGCAAGGCGGTATCTATCTCGCCTGTATCGGGGTTCCGCGCGGCCGTCAGGATGCACTGTTCTTCCAGCAGATCGTCTGGCGCGAAAGGATGGGCCTCGCCGGCCTGCAGATAGCGCAGGACAACCCGGGGGCGATTCTCGGCATCCAGGAAGGTGCAGGGAAAGTGTTGGCCGATATGGGTCAGGGTATCCCAGTCATGGCGTGTCACTTTCAGGTCCGCACCACCCTGCGCCAGAATCGAGGCCGCAAGCGGAAACTCGATCGTCTGCGCGGCATCAAGAAGGTCAAGGACTCGCGTGCCCGGCTGATGGGCAAGCCCCGTTCCAGCATCAACTCCAGCAGGATATCGATGGTTTCCAGCCTGATATGCGCCTGTTTCATGGCTGGGCCTTGCCATGCCGCGCGTGGATCTGGCGCAGCAACCGTGCGACCAGCCGTGCATGGCGGCCGGACACGAACCAGACCGACCACAGGCCATCCCGCCCGCTGAACGAAAGACCCGGACGGTAGCGGAAACTTGACAGCATATAGGCCGCGCCGTGAAATCTGGCAGGCTTGCCCCAGCAATCCCTGCCCTCGATGGCGTAGTGCACGAACAGGTATTTCCGGTCGTCGCGCGCCGCCACCGTGTCCAGCGCATCAGCCATGGGCAGGATGCGGGTGACGGGCAGATACACGATCTGATCCGGGCCTTCCGGGCTGACTTCGGTAAAGCCGACCCAGAGGTCCGCGCCATCCCTGCACAGGGTGATCTCGCGCAGCAATGACTTTTTTTCCAGGCATATCCTGCGCCAACCGCGTAAAAACGTCATTCAGATGCGGCTCTGCAGCAATGTTCTGAGGGCGCTCTCGGCACCGGGAACGCCGAGACTGATCGCCTTTTCCAGATAGGTCTGTGCCCCGTCAAAATCGTCAGCCTTCTCGACCAGCTGCGCGGCCAGGATCAGCAGCGCATCCGCCTGGCCGAATTCGGCCGCGTTCCGCAGGAAATAGAAGCATTCAAGGTCCGGCGCCGGAATGCGGCCATCACAATAGATCATGGCAAGGCGCAACATGGCTTCCGTGGAACCGGCCGTGGCGGCATCCAGAAAATACCCGGCCGCTTTCGATATATCCTGCGGGACGGGTGCGATGCCGGTTTCATGGATCGCGCCCAGCCCCAGCATGGCCAGCACATTGCCCTGCGCCCGGTCATGTTCAAGGCCCTCGATCACAAGGGGGACCTCCTCCACAGGTGTGTCTGGCAGAAGCGTCGTCAGCATGTCCTCAAGCTCGGTGAAGTTGCCGTTGACCAGCACACATTTCACCTTTTGAGGCACCGAAAACAGGTCTGCGCACCGGCCTGACTGCGCCGCGACCGGGGGCGCATTCAGAAAATGCACCCCCAGCAACAGTCCCGTCATGAGGACCAGTGTCCGCAACGTCCTCATCTCACCGAATTCAGATATCGCGAGATGTCAGCAATCGCAGCATTTCGTTCCGTCGACGTCATCGGTCTGCTTTGCAAGGTCGGCGATGCCAGTGACCGTTGCGGCGATGCTGGCCCGGGCACGGGATTGTTGCGTGCCGGAAGGATCGAATTATACCGCAGGGTCGGTGACGTGACACTGACCGAACCGCCATGCGTGGTATTGATCGGGCTGCGTATGGTGGCCGAGCCGCTACCTGTCGCACTGACGCCTTCATTGGTAAAGCGCAGGCCACCGAAAAAGCCGACATTGCTTCTCGGTGTCGCCGTGCGTTGCGGCTGGATGTTCAGGCCAACATCACCTGAGGTTCGCACCCATTCCCCGTTCGCGCCTTGCGAAAAGGTCAGGCGTGTCCTGACATTGCCGGGCCCGGTGCGCAGTGTGGAATTGACGTTGATCCGCAGTTGCGTGCCTGCCACGGAAGAATAGCGCACCTCATAGCTCGCGCGCTGCAGACCCAGCCCGATGGCCACGCGGTTCACCATGGGAAAGCCCATGGCAGCCATTTGTTCACGGGTTCTTATGTTGCCCCCTGCAATGATCGCCGCGGCTTCGAATGTGGTTGCGTTCGACTGGCCCCTGATCTGCGCCAGGGCCGCCTCTTGCCGGACCCTTGCGTCGCCAACCGTGTTGCCGCCAATGCCGGTGACACCGGTATAGGCCATGGAGGACCACAGCGTCTGATACGCCGCGGTCTGACTTCTGTTGGTCGGGGCGGAAGGCGAATTGCCCATGTCAGATGTAAAGCGCGACGCCTCGGCACGTGACAGGGGCGAGGTTGACGACGCGGTGCGCGAAGGCGTCGTGGTCATGCTGGAGGTATAGCGCGTCGCCTCGGCCCGGGTCATGGACGGCGTCGTGCGCGCGGGCGTGGTCGTCATGGACGACGTGAACCGTGTGGCTTCCGCGCGGGTCATGCCGGAGCCGCTCCCGGAGGACGAGCTGCGCGATGGGCTTGAACTGGAACCGTACGTGCCCATGGACGATGTAAACCGCGAAGCCTCCGCACGGGTCATGCTGGAGCTGCTGCTGGAGGACGAGCTGCGCGACGGCGTCGAGCTCGACGAGGTACTGCGCGATGGCGTCGAACTGGTGCTGCGGGATGGGGTCGAACTGGAACTGCTCGTGCCCATGGACGATGTAAACCGCGAAGCCTCCGCACGGGTCATGCTGGAGCTGCTGCTGGAGGACGAGCTGCGCGACGGCGTCGAGCTCGACGAGGTACTGCGCGATGGCGTCGAACTGGTGCTGCGGGATGGGGTCGAACTGGAACTGCTCGTGCCCATGGACGATGTAAACCGCGAAGCCTCCGCACGGGTCATGCCGGAGCTGCTGCTGGAGGACGAGCTGCGCGACGGAGTCGAGCTCGACGAGGTGCTGCGCGATGGCGTCGAGCTGGAACTGGAACTGCGCGACGGCGTCGAGCTCGACGAGCTACTGCGCGACGGGGTCGAGCTGGAGCTGGAACTGCGCGACGGTGTCGAACTCGACGAGCTGCTGCGCGACGGCGTCGAGCTGGTGCTGCGGGATGGGGTCGAACTGGAACTGCTCGTGCCCATGGACGATGTATATCGCGAGGCTTCTGCACGGGTCATGCTGGAGCTGCTGCTGGAGGACGAGCTGCGCGACGGCGTCGAACTTGACGAGCTGCTGCGCGACGGGGTCGAGCTGGAGCTGGAACTGCGCGACGGTGTCGAACTCGACGAGCTGCTGCGCGATGGCGTCGAGCTGGAGCTGGAACTGCGCGACGGCGTCGAACTCGACGAGCTACTGCGCGACGGCGTCGAACTGGAACTGCGGGATGGGGTCGAACTGGAACTGCTCGTGCCCATGGACGATGTATATCGCGAAGCTTCTGCACGGGTCATTGTCATGACAAATACTCTTTACAAAACGATTAACCGACTGTGAGCAAAAACAAACCTGCCTGACTTGGCAAGCATTTTCTTGGACGTGGCTGCATAATCCCGACAGCCGCCTGATGCGTCAGGTGAAGGGACAAGGCCTGACATCGCAACCAGGGGTCCCGGTGCCAACGCCACCACCGTTCGGTCAAGCAAGAGCACAGCCGGGATCATCCATCGCATCGGCGCGGATCGTCGTCCCTGAACGATACCCCAAATGAATATCCGCGGCGTTCCGTGAATACGTCAGGTCCATGGCTCTGGGCCTGACACCTGATTACTGCCCGGCCTCACGCGACGCTCATGCTGCTCTGCCAGGTCAGCACGGATTGGCGAGATCCGACCGACCCGTCAGTTGACTGCTGCAGGCGGCCGTGCAGCCGTGTCTTCGGCGTCTTCCCACAATGCGCGGACGCCCCTTCGCCTGACTGTGATCGCACGCAGTCCCGGAAAGACCCGCGCAGTGAGGGCCGTGACCAACACAGCGCTTGCGAACGCCGGGGGAACTGCCCCAGCCCGCACTGTCCCGCTTAAGTCCACCACAAACGCGTTATCCGACACCCACGCGGGGAACAACGCCCATGACAGGGCTGATCGCTTGATTTTACGTTTTAAAGTGGTGCCCGGGGGCGGAATTGAACCACCGACACGAGGATTTTCAATTTTCGCCCCCCCAAATTGGGATCTATCCAAAGTAATCTGAAGCCTTTGAAATCGTTTGAGTGTTTGCAAGTCGCGCCTCCAGAAACGGTCTGAAAAGATCTGGACAAAACCAGAACTCACCCCACACATTTACACATGAATTACACACTACTCTCGGACTAGTTCTTCAAACGTTCACCGAGCAATCACAACGCGACTCTTCATCAAACTCGTCTTCCAAAAAGGTAGGTGTTCCATCCCGGATGATCACATAGACCCTCGGCGATCTGCGTTTTTCATGGCAAGATCGGTTCTGAGGGACATTCGGGACGGGGTTCGACCATGCTGATCCATCTTCACAATCAGGCAACGACGACACCAAAAGGTAAGGGCGGCGATCCAGGCAAGCGATGAGCCTGCATCGACTCTGGCGGAACGCTTCGGCACGACAGAGCAGACTGTGTATAAGTGGCGTCACCGCGACAGCGTTGAGGATCGCATTCATACGCCGCACCGGCTGCAAACGACGCTGACCCCGGCCCAAGAGGCCATTGCGGTGGCCTTGCGCACGACGCTGCTGGTATCGCTAGATGACCTGCTGGCGGTGGTGCGCGAGTTTCTGAAACCGAACGCCTCGCTCTCTGGGCTGGACCGCTGCCTGCGTCGGCATGGCGTTGGAAACCTGCGCGATCTGAAGGCCAAAGCACCAAAGCCGAAGCACAGCGCCTTCAAGGCCGATGAACCCGGCCACCTGCATATCGACGTGAAATACCTGCCGCAAATGGCCGATGAGAGTTCCCGCCGCTACCTTTTCGTGGCAATCGACCGAGCGACACGTTGGGTCTTCATCCGCGTCTTCAAAGCCAAAACAGCAGTCAATGCCCGCCGCTTCCTTCGTGACCTTGAACGCGCTTTTCCGCTGCGCAGTCGCACAATTCTTACGGATAATAGCAAGGAGTTCACAGATCGCCTCTTCGGCTTGCGCAAGCGTGCCGCGACCGGGGCGCACGAGTTCGACACGCTGTGCAGCGCCCTCGAAATCGAGCATCGCTTCACGCCGCCAAAGTCACCTCAGACCAACGGCATGGTCGAGCGTTTCAATTGCCGCATCGAAGAGGTGCTGCAAAGCCACCACTTCTGATCCGGCGAAGAGTTAGAGACAACGCTGTACCGCTACGTCTGGCTCTATAACCAGCAGCTCCCGCAATCAGCCCTGGGCAGTAAGACGCCCTTGCAGGCGATGAATGACTGTCACAAACTCAAGCCAGAGCTGTTCAAGAAACAGCCATATTAACTTCCGGGATGTGACAGGTAGGCTCTGGACCTATAAATCGATACCTGCGCCAACGGCAGCTTCGACCGTGACCCGACCCTGACGAAAAAACGGGGCTATGACCGAGATGCTGACTTTCCTGCCGTTCACGTAAACTGCTCGGACCTGTACGAACGCCCCAAACCGTGTCTGACGTCAGCGCCCATGGGACAGTTTGGGCATATTGCTTTGTTCAGCGTCCGCTGCGCCCAGTCAGTCTCGCTGGCACATCAGGAAAATACTCGAGCACAGATCCGGATACTTCTGTCCAAGCGCATAGCAGCCGTCGAGGTACCCTTCGGATATGATGTCCGTGTCCAAGAGCCTGTCCCACTGGAAGTTCGCCAGAGCCTTGAAGAAGATCCCAGAGCGATGCACGACGCGCAGCCCCGCTTTGCGTGCGTCTCGCTCCAACGTGTCAAGGCTGTACGTGATACGATGGCCATGCTCCTCCTCTGCAGGTGTCACTGCAGCATTGTGGCTGATTAGCCCCATCTGTACCGCGATCTGCCGAGATGGCGCGTTTGCGTTCGGGCACACGAGGAAGAAGCGTCCCCCTTCGGTCAACCATTCATCGTTGATCCTCCGTAGCACCCGCACCGGATCGTCCAGATGTTCAAGAACATGAGTAAGCACGATGTTGTCGTAGCGTTGGGGCAGGCTGATCGTCTCGAACATGCCCTCATGGAAAGTGACACTCGGCGGCAGAACTGATCGGGCTGCCTCCAGCGCCTCTCGAGAGGCCTCAACGCAGTGCAGGTCCGGATAGCGTCCGATCAAGCGGCGGGTGAAATCGCCTTTGAAGCTGCCAAGTTCCAGCATCGATCCATCGCGCAGAAACGGTTCAAACGCTTGTAGCATGTATTTATGCATCACGTCGAAATCGAAATTATACGCATAGCGTCGCGCTTCGGTATCTTTGAACTCGGCATCGTAATCACGCTTACCAGCCATTTAGTCCCCTCTTTTCGCCTTTCGGCGGTCCTACAGTGGTGTCTCACGAGGATGCCGCTTCCTGATGCTCTTCATAGTCACGTTGGCGTCGGGTGTATAGTCGGCGTCACTGATTGCGCCGCAACTTCCGCCACAAGCGATCAATTACGCCCTGTTTTTGCTTTGCATTCTCGGCTTGGGCCAATTCCAGCCTGCCCTTCAGCCATTCGGTCTCTTTCTGATGCGATCCAACCTGCTGCTCGAACTGTCCGTCGTCGAATGATTTGGAACAGGCGGCTTGATTTTGGTCTGGAGGGTTCCGGCTCTGTGGGTTGATGTTATGCTGCTTGGCGCTGATGGATCAAGCGGCGGTTCTGGATGGTCTGTGCTTTGATCTTCTCTCTTTCTGCCAGGATTGCCGGACCGCGCCCGAAGTAAACGTCGGCAGGTGTCAGATTGCCGAGGCTTTCGTGATATCGGCGATGGTTGTAGTACTCGACGAAGGCAGTGGAGTGCCCCCACTGAAGCGGTCCAACAACTGGGATAGTGTTATTCCATTTCAGGAGGACCAGAGATGGCTGGAAAGAGAGACAAACCCGAAGAGATCGTGCTGAAGCTGCGGCAGGTTGAAGTTATGCAAGGACAGGGCAATTCGATCACTGATGCTGTTCGGCAGATCGGTGTTACCGTTCAGACCTACTACCGGTGGCGCAAACAGTATGGCGGCATGAGCCGCGATCAGCTCAAACAGCTGAAGGAGCTGGAGACAGAGAACACACGGCTCCGGCGTGCCGTATCGGATCTAACCCTGGACAAGATGATCTTGACCGAGGCTGCGCGGGGAAACGTCTAACAGAACGCTGAAATAGTCCTGCCTCGACAGCGGTTTGAGAACATGATTCACCCTCGGCACGGAAACGGCGGGGGTTATCATGCGGGGTTTGGACGAGACGAGCGGATCGCTGTTCAGCTATGTCGTTCTGGAGGAGCGCATCCCGTCGCGACACCCGCTGCGCAAGATCAGACAGGTGGTCAATGACGCGCTGGCAAGTTTGGACGCGGACTTCGAGACGCTCTACACTGATTTCGGCAGGCCCTCGATCCCGCCGGAGCGCCTGATCCGAGCGGGCCTTCTGCAGATACTGTTCTCTGTCCGGTCGGAGCGTCAGTTGATGGAGCAGATGGATTACAACCTGCTGTTCCGCTGGTTTGTCGGCCTTGGGAACGACGATCCGGTCTGGGTCCCCACCGTATTCACCAAGAACCGGGACCGGCTGCTGACGACGGACATGTCGCGAAAGGTGATGGCAGCGATCCTGGCGCATCGCGAGGTAGCGCCGCTGCTGTCGGACGAGCATTTCTCTGTCGATGGAACGCTCATCAAGGCTTGGGCATCGATGAAGAGTTTCCAGCCGAAGGCCGAGGCGACCCCGCCTGACGACGAAGGGCCGGGCGATCCGCCCGCCCCTGATACCACCCTTGAGCCCGCGCCTTCCGAGACCCCAGCCGAGACAGACCCGATGCCCCGCAACAGCCACCGCTATCGCAATGCCGAGGTCGACTTCAAGGGCGAGAAGCGGTCCAACACCACCCATGCCTCGACGACCGATCCGGATGCGCGCCTTTACAAGAAATCCCCCGGCACGGGTGCTATGCTGTGCTTCATGGGGCATACTCTGATGGAGAACCGCAACGGGCTGGTCGTGCAGGGTGATCTGACCCAGGCCGACGGTCATGCCGAGCGCAAGGCGGCGCTGGACATGATCCATCGCCATTCCCCCGGATCGACGCGGCGGCTGACGCTGGGTGCCGACAAGGGGTATGACGCGGCCGGGTTCGTGTCCGACCTGCGCCAAGCCTGCGTCACGCCCCATGTCGCCCGGAAATCGAGATATTCAGCGATCGACGGGCGCACGACCCGACACGAGGGATATGCGTTGTCACAGAAGCACCGAAAGAAGATCGAAGAGCCGTTCGGCTGGGCCAAAACCGTCGGCGGCATGGCACCGACCATGTATCGGGGCGTTGAACGCGTCCGATCCCGCTTCATCCTGACCATGGCTGCCAACAATCTTGCCCGGCTACCACGGTTGCTGGGGACATGAAGGGAAAGATGGACCCAGGAGCGAGCCGCGGACGCGCCGACAGACATGACCCATCAGTCGAACCAGACCTGATGACGGGAAAGCGTTCCGGCTCAGCTACTATTTCAGCGACCTGCTAAGCCCCTCCCGCCGCCGGCGGTGCATTGATCATGTGCGGCAAACCCTCAGCGTGTCCGAGCGCAGGGTTTGCCGCACATGATCAATGCACCGCTCGACATAGCGCAAGGTGCCCTGTGGTCTGCCGGACGAAGCACGGCTGACAGAGGACATCACCGCGCTGGCCGAAGAGTTTGGGCGCTATCCGGCTGCGGCCGGAACGCCCGAACCATGTCTGGTCCTATGACTTTGTCCAGGATCGGACGCACGACGGGCGGATCTTCCGCACACTCAACATCATCGACGAGTTCACGAGGGAGGTGCTGGTGATCCGTGTGAAACGCAAACTCAACTCTGTCGACGTGGTCGATGCCTTGACCGATCTGTTCATCCTGCGCGGCTCGCCGGAATACATAAGGTCGGACAATGGCGCAGAATTTATCGCCAAGAAGGTGCGCGCCTGGATCGGTGCGGTGGGTGCCAAAACGGCATTCATCACCCCAGGATCACCGTGGGAGAACGGCTACTGCGCGAGCTTCAACGCCCGTTTCCGGGATGAGCTGCTCAATGGCGAGATCTTCACGACGTTGCGCGAAGCTCAAATCCTGATCGAACGATGGCGACGTCACTACAACACCGTCAGGCCGCACAGCGCTCTCGGATACCGACCGCCAGCGCCCAAAAGCATCGTCCCGATAGACCAGAGACCGACCATGTACTAACATTCAAACTGGACCACCCGATGGGGGCACTCCACGGACCTGATCCCGAAGATGAAACGGGACAGATAACCCAAAGACTTCAAGTCGGTGTATATCTTTCACGAGTCTCGCTTTTAAGCTCTGGCAACGCCGCACAGAATAACTATAAAATGGCAGACATGGCCGGTATCTTAAAAAAACTCGTACGAAAAGCCCGTTCGCTGGCTCACCCGCATAAAGGTGATACTCATGTAGACGCGGACGACAAAAAACAACAGCTACTCTCCTCGCCCACCGGTCGGTTGTTTGAGACGCTTGCGTCGCTCGGCTTTGAACCCCGTCACATCGTGGACGTCGGCTGCAATCACGGAAACTGGACACGTACAGCGCGTATCGTGTTTCCCGACGCGAATGTCAGCGCCTTTGAACCGCAGGAGATGTTGGTGGACAAACACACGGATTTGGCGGTCGATCCTCGCGTGGAGATGTACTACAAAGGCGTCGGGGATTTTGATGGCTCTGCCCCGTTCACTTTCCATGGTCGAGATGACAGTTCCAGTTTCATCTATTCTGCGAGTGAGGCAGAAGATCAGGGTCTCGCTCAGGCCGAAGTTGAGATCTGCAGGCTCGACACAGCGATGGCCGCATCTGTCTTTGGCCCGCCTGACATGGTAAAAATCGACGCCGAAGGATTGGACCTAAATGTTTGCGAGGGCGCACCAAATACACTTTCTCATGCTCAGATTTTGCTTGTCGAGGCCACGGTAGCGTGTCCGACGTATCCGAATACAGCAACAGCTGTGTTCGAGAAAATGGACTCTCTCGGGTACCGACTGTTTGACATAACTGATTTGAACAGGACTCCTAACAAGGGTGTCTTGTGGCTTGTCGAAGCAGTTTTTGTCCGCAAGGGGACGCTCCTTGACACGGTCTCTAGAGCTTATGACTGAGACCCGATGGCAGCTCTCACAATGACTACACCACTGCGTGACCGGGAGTTTGGCGAAGATGAACCGGTCAAGGTGTCAATCTGCGTTATTACCTTCAATCATCAACACTACATCGTACAATGTCTCGAAGGCTTTCTGGATCAGGTTTCCGATTTTCGGATTGAGGTTTTGATCTATGACGATGCCTCGACGGACGGCACCGCTGATATAATTCGTGACTATGCGGCGCGATACCCGACGGTCTTTCGCACAATTCTTCAGGCCGAAAATCTATATTCTAAAGGGGTAAATCCCTATTTCGCGTATGTAATGCCCAAGGCCAACGGCGAATACATCGCGATTTGTGACGGTGACGACTATTGGTGCGACCCACACAAGTTGGAAACTCAGGTGGCTGTCCTCGACAGTGAGCCGGACGTCGCGCTGACCTATGGTCCTGTCCAAGGCATTTCAGAGGCTGGCGACCCGGTCGCATATGTTGGCGGCATCGAGCACGACTTATCCCCGGCAGATTTGAAGAATGCGCCATCCATCAACACGATGACTGCCTGCTTTCGCAATATATACCGTGGAACCACACCCTCGCTGTTCATAAGAACTGCCACTATCGGAGACGTAATGGTATGGAGCATGTTGGGTTATCATGGGGGCGGACGTTACCTGACAGATCTGAAGCCCTGTTTTTACCGTGTACATCCCAATGGCATTCATTCAAGCAAGACACACGAACGGCAATTGTGGATGGCAGCAATCGCGCATATGCACCTCGCAGCATTCCACGAGGAGCAATCAGACCCCTCAGCTGCCAACGCCGCCTTTCAATCGACGCTTTACCTCAGTGGGTTACTGCTACGCAGTTTGCCTGCTGAACAAATACTTCGGAACTTCGAAACGCAGCTACGCAGTCTGCCCGCAGAACAAATAATTCGGAACTTCGAAACGCAGCTACGCAGTCTGCCCGCAGAACAAATAATTCGGAATTTTGAAACACAGCTGCGAGAATTACCCCCGCGCCGGTTGTTCAAACTTTGGCGTCGGGCCGTTAAAAATAAGCTGCTCGGACGTTGATGTTGCCATGATGGATGAGATTTTCGTTACCAAACCCTATCTTCAGCCACTCGAAGACTTCACTTCATATTTGCGAGAAATTTGGGACAGTGGGATTTTGTCTAACTGCAGACTGTCCGTCGTAGAATGATTTGGCACAGACGGCGTGATTTTGGTCTGGAGGGCTCCGGCTCTTTTGGTTGACGTTATGCTGCTTGGCGCTGATGGATCAAGCGCCGGTTCTGGATGGTCTGTGTTTTAATCTTCTCCCTTTCTGCCAGGATTGCCGGGCCGCGCCCAAAGTAGACGTCGGCGGGTGTCAGATTGCCGAGGCTTTCGTGATATCGGCGATGGTTGTAGTGCTCGACGAAGGCGTTGATGGGTAACCGCGCCATTGGCACCGCCTGCCTGACGGAGGGGCGTTGATGGGCTCTGTTGCACAAATCGCGTGGGGGATTCATATTGTGAATTCAGCGTGGTAGCTGGGATGCATGAGCAGACCTACACCCCTAACCTACAGGACCAAGAACTGGCCAGCCTATAACGAAGCGCTCAAGCGCCGGGGTTCGCTGACAATCTGGTTCGACCCTGAGATGAGCTGGGATGCCGCGCCGACAGGCAGGCGTGGCCGCCAGCAGAGCTACAGCGACGCCGCTATAAAGACGTGCCTTTAGATGAAGGTGCTGTTCGGGATGGCGCTGCGGCAGACAACCGGCTTCGTCGAAAGTCTGCTGCGACTGGTTGGCCGTATCCGTCCAGTTGCCCCGCTCTGACGTCGGGAAGGAGTGCCTGCTAGATGTCCACCAATGATAGTGGACATCTTGAGGTGAGCGATGGCGGGGAAGAAGGGGCAGAAGAAGCGGGTTTGGTCAGACGAAGAGAAGGCGTCAATCTGCACGCAAGCGCGGGTTGTTGGGGTTTCGGTTGCGCAGGTTGCGCGTCGCTACGCCATGAATGCCAATCTGATCCACAAATGGCTTCGCGATCCTCGGTTTTCATCAGAGGATCCGGTTGCGGATTTGCCCGTGCCTGAGGGCGTAACGATTCTTCCAGTCGAGGTTGCGGGCATGACGTCCGCCTCAGCGGCACCCATTTTGCCCAATCCGTCAACAAGCCCCACTATGGTGCAGCGCCTCGACATCACGTTGTCAGATGGTCGGCGGATATTGGTGGAGGGCGCTACCGCGCTGTCGGCTGTGCTGGCGATCTTCGCAGTCGCGTTGCAAGGCACAAGTGTCTTGTGTGAATGATAGCAAAATGCCTTTTATTCTTGGACTTAGGCATTCTATGCTGAACTTGAAAATCCAATTTTCCAATGAGCTCTATCTCACTGGGGCATGTTGTCGGGGCGGCACGAAAGCCGGACATGCCATTCCGTCGCCAAACCTACCGAACCTGCTGTGAGGCGTTTGGTCGCCATATGGTCATTCACGCACCATACTGCGCTGAGGGCCGTCGCCAATATGCGCTTGCATCCGCAGACTTACCGGATATCAAAGGTCGGCGACTGTGGTCTGGCGCTTGTGCGCTTGCCTTGGTGCCCCATTCATAGGACGTTTGTCGACATGGATAAAGAAATGTTTGTTACCAAGCCATTGCTCCCACCGATTGAGGAGTTCAAGGGATATTTGGACGCGATCTGGGCATCTGGACAATTGACAAATTGCGGACCCTATCACGCTGAACTTGAAGACGCGCTGTGCGCGTATCTTGGGGTTCCGTACATTTCACTGTTCAACAACGGAACAATTGCGCTTCTCACAGCGTTGCAGGCGTTGAATGTCGAAGGAGAGGTTATCACGACCCCTTTCTCGTTTGTTGCGACGACACATGCCGTGCTATGGACGAAGTCGACGCCGGTGTTCGTAGATGTGTGCCCCGACACATTGAACTTGGACCCAACCACCATAGAAGAGGCGATCACCGATCGGACTGCGGCCATTCTTGCAGTTCATTGCTACGGTCATCCGGCGGATGTCGATGCAATCGATGCGATCGGCAAGGCGCATGGCCTGCCGGTAATATACGATGCTGCACATGCTTTCGCGGTTGATTGCCATTGCGGTAGTGTGCTGAACCATGGCGACCTTTCGGTGCTGAGTTTCCATGCCACGAAGGTTTTCAACACCTTCGAGGGCGGCGCAATCGTGAGCGAAACCCGCGCGATGAAGGATTATATCGACCAGTTGAAGAATTTCGGGCACGAAGGCGAAACGCGCGTTGTGCAGCCCGGGATCAACGGCAAAATGAGTGAATTGAACGCGGCACTTGGCTTGGTGCAACTGAAGTACGTCGATGCGGCAATCGCGCGCCGTGGTGAGATAGACAGACGATATCGTGAAGGTCTGGCGGATGTTCCGGGCATCGCCTGCTTGGCCGGCAGCGGTCAAATACGCCATAACTTTTCTTACTTTCCTATTCGGGTGCAGGACGGTTTCCGCATGAGCCGCGATGCGTTATACCACCATATGAAGGAAAATGGTGTACATCCACGTCGGTACTTCTATCCGCTGATCCCCGAATTCCCTATGTACAGCAGTCTGCCCAGTGCCGACATCTCGCGTCTGCCCCACGCAGCAAAGGGGGCCGCGGAGATTCTGTGCCTGCCTATTTATCCTGACATGACGGACGCCGAAGTGGACCGGGTTTTGGACTTGATCCGGCCCTGAACCAGTTGACCGAGAAGGAGTTATGGCCGTGCGGATTGCGATCATGCAGCCCTATCTTCTGCCGTACATCGGCTATTTCCAACTGATAAATCATGTTGATCGGTTCGTGGTCTACGACCGAATCAAGTATACCAAGAAGGGTTGGATCAACCGAAACCGCATGCTGCGCAATGGCGACCCCGTTACGTTTACTGTGCCGGTGCGCAAGGATGCAGATCATCTGGATATCTACCAAAGGTACGTCGCAGAAAGTTATGTCCCCGGAAAACTAATTGGCCAGATCGAGGGGGCCTATCGTGGCGCCCCACAATTTGCCGTAACGATGCCGGTTGTGCACGAGATCCTGAACTATGCCTCAAAATCACTGTTTGACTTTCTGGACCACAGTCTGCGGCTGACTTGCCAGCATATAGGGATTAAGACACCGATTGTCGTATCCTCGGCAATCGAGCCTTTACCTTGCCGCGAGGCTTCTCCACTGCAGGGTCAGGACAGAGTAATCGGAATCTGCACGGCGCTTGGGGCTACGGACTATGTGAACCCGATCGGAGGCCTTGAATTGTATGATGCCGGGGCTTTCGCTGCCCATGATGTGTCGCTAGGGTTCATAAGAACGACCAAGGTGCACTACGCGCAGTTCGTCGAGCCGTTTCAACCGAGTCTTTCAATCCTGGACGTGATGATGTTCAACGACCTTGACCGCATCTGCGAATTCCTAACGACTGGATTCGAGCGCGTAGCCCCGCGGAGCTGACTCAATGTTTATCTGGCAAAAACTCGGGCTGGTGTTCAACCCTGCTGCTGTTGGCGATAGGCCGTGGCTTCATTCCTTTGCGCAGGCGCCAGCGTCGCTGCAACGAGATAGTGCGTTGCGGATGTATTTTTCCTGTCGTCCGCCGGCCGATCCAGATGGACAGTTCGTCAGCTACTCGGCTTGGGTCGATCTGGATCCTGCAGACCCCACCCGTGTGTTGAAAGTTGCTGACGCGCCCATACTGTCACTGGGTGAACTTGGCACGTTCGACGAATTCGGCACCTACCCGGTGTCGGTAATTTCGCGCAACGACGAGATCTGGGCCTATTACGGTGGCTGGACCAGATGCCGCAGCGTACCCTTCAACGTTGCAATTGGCGTTGCGGTCAGTCGTGACGGGGGCGTCAGTTTCGAACGGCGCGGGCCGGGGCCGGTGATTGGCTATTCCCCGTACGAGCCTTTCGTTATGAGCGGACCAAAAATCCGTCGGTTCGGCGACCTTTTTTATCTGTTCTACATCGCCGGACGATCTTGGAAGATGGCCGATGGCCGCGCCGAACCAGTTTATCGAATCCGAATGGCGACATCCCGCGACGGCTTTCAGTGGCACAAACATGGGCGGGATCTGATACCACCTCGCATCGAACCTGACGAGGCGCAAGCAAGCCCGGACGTACATTTCCATAACGGGCGCTATCACATGTTCTTCTGCTACCGTTACTCAACCGGGTATCGCGGCCATGAGCGCGGATATCGCATTGGATATGCGCATAGCACTGATCTTGTGAACTGGCATCGCGACGACACGTTGGCTGGTCTACACCCTTCGCAGAGCGGTTGGGACAGCGAAATGGTCAGCTATCCGCATGTGTTCATGGCAAACGGTGAAACCTATGTTGCATATCTTGGAAATGGTGTGGGCCGCGACGGCTTCGGGCTCGCAAGGCTGCAGGCCCGGCCATGACATTGCAAAGGCTTGGACAGATTTTCGATCCGCGGGCGCATAGATTGCTGACGGGCTGCGTTGATTTCGCCCAATCGCCGCAAACCCTCATGCGTGACAATGGTTTGCGTGTGTATTTCTCCACAAGGTCTGCGGAAACAGACGGCACGTTTCGCAGCCACCCCGCCTATGTGGATTTTGATATGGACCTGCGCACGATCCGCGGTGTGTCATCGCATCAAATCCTGCCGCTGGGTGCACTTGGCACCTTTGACGAGCATGGGATCTTCCCGCTTAGCGTGCTTCGTAGCGGCTCGGAAATCCGCGGGTACACGACGGGTTGGAACAGGCGTGTCTCTGTGTCGGTGGATACCGGAATCGGCCTTGTAGTAAGCTATGATGACGGCGAGACATTCAGCCGGATCGGCGATGGCCCTATCCTTGGGCCGAGCCTGCACGAACCAATGCTCGTGTGCGACGGATTCGTTTTAGAGGCTTTTCAGCGGTTCCATATGTTCTACATATTTGGCCAGCGGTGGGTACGCGAAACTGCCGAATCGCCGCCCGACCGAGTTTACAAGATCGGTCATACCACATCGGTAGATGGCGTTTTCTGGGAACCCTCTGGCGGAAAAACCATCCTGCCTGACCAGATCGGTTTGGATGAATGCCAGGCCCTGCCTAGCGTCGCTTGGTACGGTGGGCGATATCACATGGCATTTTGCTATAGAGATGCGCACGGTTTTCGTCATGACCGCGCCCGGGCCTACCGATTGGGCTATGCTTGGTCGGATGATTTGGAAAACTGGACGCGCGACGATGACGTGCTGGCTATGGCTCCTCAGGCTGGGGCATGGGATTCTGAAATGCAGTGTTATCCGCACCTTTTTGTTCATCAGGGCGTGCTTCACATGTTGTACAATGGGAATGCATTCGGTCGGTACGGCTTCGGCTTGGCGCGTCTAGACCTGTGACCGGAACAGATCGCTCTGCGCGCCCGGACAACGAGCCGGGTGATGCCAATCAGGGCGGTATTGTGCTGCGTCACAACACGGCGTCGCTTGAAGCTGTACTGGACCATCTATGGCGCTGCGACACTGCATTCAGCCCACCTCTTTCGTCGCGTGTGAAGCTGCCCGAATATGCAGCCCGCCTTATGGACAAGTCCGAAAGAGTCGAGGCGTGGCATTGCGGCCGCCACAAGGAGACACTTGTCGGGCTGGTGGCACTGTATTGCAATGCGGAGGATCAGGTTGATGCCTTCATCACATCAGTCAGCGTGGACAAGGCCCACCAAGGGACAGGGATTGGGCGAAGGCTGGTTTTCGCGGCGCTGCAACACGCCAAAAATGCAGGTTTCGTGCAGATCAACCTTAGGGTCCACACAGGGGCAATGGCAGCGCGTCAAGTCTATCACGCTCTAGGTTTCGTCGAAAGCGAGCGCAGCGGTGACGAACTGACCCTTGTGCGGCTATTGCCGCGGCGATCTCATCCTGTGGGTTCCACAGATCAAGACACCTAAGTGTTGGATGTGACTAAGGTCAGGACCCATTGATTTTGGTGTGAACCTCTGAACCACCGCTTCCAGAATGGAGCGGCGACATGAGCGATCTTTTCTGGCTGACCGATGCGCAGATGGCGCGTCTCGAACCTTTCTTTCCGAAGTCTCACGGCAGGCCACAGGTTGATGACAGGCTTATTTTGAGCGGGATTATATTCATCAATCGCAATAGCTTACGGTGGCGGGACGCGCCTGCGGAATATGGCCCATCAAAGACGCTCTACAATCGCTGGAAGCGGTGGAGCGACAAGGGCGTCTTGATAGTGCCCCATGGCGTGGTGTAGCTGGCTCTGATCGTCACCGTGATATTCGATGCAGGCCTGCTTGATCAGGATGCCACGGCGGGCAGGCTGATGACGGGATCATCGCCCATTGGCGCGATGGTTTCCAGTGTCATGTAGCGGGCGCGCTGGACGGCCCATTCATCGTTTTGCTCCAGCAGCAATGCTCCGACCAGACGGACGATGGCGTCATCGTTCGGGAATATACCGACGACATCAGTACGCCGCTTGATTTCGCCGTTCAGGCGTTCGATGGGGTTCGTCGAGTGCAACTTGGCGCGGTGTTCCTTGGGAAAAGTCATGTAAGCCAGAACGTCGTGCTCAGCGTCGTCCATGATCGTCGCAAGCTTCGGCACCTTGGGCCGGATCTGGTCGGCGACGCTGCGCCATTGGATGCTAGCGGCTTCCGCGGTGTCCTGGGCGAAGGCTGTGGCGATGAAGGCGGATACCACTCTGCGCCCGCTCTTGCCGGCATGGGCCGCAATATTCCTTTGAAAATGGACGCGGCAGCGTTGCCAAGTGGCGCACAGCACCTTCGACACCGCGGCCTTGATGCCCTCGTGAGCATCCGAGGTCACCAGCTTCACGCCACGCAGGCCACGCCGCGTCAGCTTGCGAAGGAACTCGGTCCAGATCGGCTCGGCCTCGGAAGTCCCTATTTCCAAGCCCAGAACCTCGCGTCGGCCGTCGGTGTTGACGCCGATGGCGATGATGACCGCCACCGACACGATCCGTCCGCCACGCCGGACCTTGAGATAGGTCGCGTCGATCCACAGGTAGGGCCAATCGCCTTCA
Organism: Seohaeicola sp.; assembly: GCF_048006315.1. GTDB lineage: Bacteria > Pseudomonadota > Alphaproteobacteria > Rhodobacterales > Rhodobacteraceae > Seohaeicola. Next base: position 937,619 of record NZ_CP180350.1, read on the forward strand.
AGCGGGCGGTTGAGGAAGGCCTTCACCTTGCCGTCGATCTCTTCGCACAGGCGACTGACCTGGCTCTTGGAGATGCCCGACATGCCCATCGCCTTGACGAGGTCGTCAACGGATCGCGTCGAGATGCCTTGAACATAGGCTTCCTGGATCACCGCCGTCAGGGCCTTCTCTGCCATCCGCCGGGGTTCGAGGAAGCCTGGAAAGTAGCTGCCCTTCCTGAGCTTCGGGATGCGCAGTTCGACCGTCCCGGCCCGGGTCTCCCAATCCCGGTCGCGGTAGCCGTTGCGCTGCGCCCGCCGCATCGGATCTTTCTCGCCATAGGCTGCGCCAGTCGCGGCGCCGACCTCCAGCTCCATCAGCCGTTCGGCGGCAAAGCCGATCATCTCGCGCAGCAGATCCGCATCGGGGGTCTTCTCCACGAGGTCGCGGAGGTTCATCATGTCATTGGTCATCGGTGGAATCTCCAGTCCGGGTTGGTGTTAGCAACCAGACCTTACCGGAACTTCGCCGGTGACCACCTCCGCCAGAACCTACACCACGCTGTGGGGCACTATCGGCGTCTTTGCACGCATGCTTCTGGAACTGGCTGATTGGGGCGGTGGGACGGACACACTTATGATTGATGCCACCCACTTGAAGACGCCCTGCACCGCATCGAGTCTGGGCCTAAAAAAGGGGGGCGTGGTCGCCTGATTGGACGAACCAAGGGCGGGATGAACTCTAAACTGCACACAATCACGGACGCTTTCGGTCGCCCCCTGCGCATGTTCCTGACGGCAGGCCAACGCATCGATTACATTGGAGCACGGGCGTTGTTGGAAGGTCTGCCGCCTGCCAAACACCGACCCTTTTTGGGTTGTTTCCGCGTGACCTTCAGCCCCTCCCGTCGCCAGATCCTTTCAACGCGCATATAGTTCACGTGCCAGCCGCTGTTGTTCAGCATCCCGGTGATCATGCGGTATCCATAGCGCCCGAACTCTCGCGTCAGTGCGATAATGTCCTCGGTCAGCCGTTCTTCGTCTGGCATGCCGATGGGCACACTTCGCTGCGTAGAGCGATGCTGCCCCAATGTGCGGGAGACCCGGCGTTCAGATGCGCTGAGGGTCTGCCGTACATGGTCAATGCACCGGCGGCGACGGGCGGGGCTCAGAAGTTTCCCCTGGCAGCCTCAGTCAGAATCAACTTGCCCAGCGTCAGATCTGAAACCGCACGCCTGAGCCGGGTATTCTCTGTCTCCAGCTCTTTCAAACGTTTGAGCTGATCCCGGCTCATGCCACCATACTCTTTGGGCCATCGATAATAGGTCGGCTGCGTCACGCCGATCTGGCGCACAGCATCGGCAATCGAGCTGCCTTGCCCTTGCAAAACTTCGACCTGCCGCAGCTTCAGCACGATCGCTTCGGGTTTGTCTCTCTTTCCAGCCATCTCTGGTCCTCCTGAAATGGGATATTACTATCCCAGCTGGTGCACCACTTCAGTGGGGGCACTCCAGGTTCAACGTTAATATCAACACCATCATGGAGGAATAGCTTGACGACTGATCTGTGCTAGGGCAGACGTCCCTCGTGCTTACGCCCAAAACCTTCGTTATCTGCGCTTGAAACGGATAACTTCTGAGGATGGTATAATGGATGATTGGAATGAGCCATTCGCGGACAGGGCCGCATCGATGCATGACCCAGTCGTTGAACCACTTGTTTCGATTGTCGTCGCCGTTTACCAGAACGCGGGATCTTTGACCCAGACACATGCCGAGATATCGGCGCTCTTTGCCGGGCCTCTTTCGGACTACCGCCACGAAATGGTGTTTGTGGACGACGGGTCTACTGACGGGTCGCTTGAAGAACTGCGCAAGCTGCGGGAACACGACACGAACGTAAAGGTTATCACGTTCACGCGAAACTTTGGTCAGATGGCAGCAATGCTTGCCGGATTTGCCGAAGCGCAAGGCGACGCGATAATCAACATATCAGCCGATCTGCAGGATCCTGTCGATCTTATGGCCGACATGGTCGGGCAATGGAGATCGGGGTCCGAAATCGTGATCTGTTACCGTTCGCACCGCTCAGATCCAATGACATCCCGACTGCTTTCTCGCATGGCCTACGGCGTACTTCGCAAAGCTGTGCCGCAAATTCCACAGGGCGGCTTTGACTACGTTCTGATGGACCGACGTGTGATGAATCAGTTTAACGCAATGGATGTGCGGCATCGGTTTTTTCAGGGTGACTTGCTCTGGCCCGGCTACCGCACAAGCTTCATTCCCTATGTGCGACGCGCGCGCACGATTGGCCGATCGCAGTATAAGTTTGGCAAGAAACTCAAGAACTTTCTTGATGCCATTCTCGATTCTTCCTTTCTTCCGATCCGTGCAATCACCATGCTGGGCATGGTAACCTGCTTTTCGGGTCTGTTGTATGCGATGACGATCATCTATGCATGGTCGATCGGAAACGCTCCCTTCGAGGGTTGGGCGCCGCTCATGATCGTGATGTTGATCGTTGGCGGTGTCATCATGCTGATGCTGGGTGTCATCGGCGAATATGTGTGGCGCATCAACGAGGAAGTACGCAAGCGTCCAAACTACGTCATACGGGAAAAGTTGCATTGACCCGTATCCTTTCGCCCACGATTATGGACGGTATCGCCTGTTACAGTGTCGGGACCGCTACTGCCTATGACGACTATCCCGATATCGGGTTCGACTTGACGGATGCGAACGCAGAAAAAAGCTTCTGGGTAAGGTCGCGCAACCGGCTTTTCGGATGGCTGGTGCGCCGCGAGGTGGCACGCCTTTGTGAGGCAAGGCTTTTGGATGTAGGCTGTGGGACCGGCGATTTCATGCGCGAGTTGTCGGGAACGCGCGGCTTGTCACTGACCGGGTCTGAAATTTATCTTGCCGGACTGCGCTTTGCGCGCAAACGCCTGCCCTCGTTGGATTTCGTTCAGTACGACGTGACTGAGGGCAGCCTTGATTTGAAGTTTGACATCATCACCGCCTTCGATGTGCTTGAACACGTTGAACGCGATCTGGACGGAATGCGCAACATACGCGCTATGCTTAGTGAAAATGGCGTGTTCATTCTGTCGGTACCTCAGCACGCGTTTCTCTGGAGCACGCTAGACGAACTGGTTCACCACAAACGACGTTATTCGCGCAGCCTGATGCTCGAAAAACTCAGGGATGCAGGTTTTCAGCCTGTTCGTGTAACCAGTTATGTTTTCACGCTTTTCCCATTGATGCTTTTGTCAAGGCTGTTCGATAAGGTAAATCGTCGCCGCACAGATCGAGCCCACGATGGACAGAACGCTGACGCAGGGCAAGAGATAGAATCCCGCGTCGTGTTTTCCGCACCGATAAACTGGATGTTCGACCGGATCATGCGGATTGACGAGTTACTGGTGAGGCTTGGTCTTTCGCTGCCGTTCGGGGGTACGCTAGTGGTTGTGGCCCGGCGCGACGATAGTTGATGGAGGTGGGGTTCCAGCAACAGATTGTGCGCTTTTTGATCGTGGGCGGAGTGAACTTCCTGTTCACGTTCGCGATCTACGCAAGTGCGCTGAACCTGCTGGACCTCCCCTATGTGATTGCGCTTGTGCTGGCCTGGCTGCTGGGCAACATCCTGACCTATGTGCTAAACTTCTTGTGGGTGTTCCGTCCCGAAAGGCAACTGAATTTCCGGACGCGTTTCGTGAAGTATCTCGGCGCCGGGGCAGTTTCAGTTACTCTGAACGTCGTCATCTTGTCCGGCCTTGTGGAAATTGGCGGCATGGATCCACTTTTGGCGCAAGCGGTGCTGATCCCCTTTATCGTCGTTGGCAATTTCACAGCAGCCAAGTGGTGGTCGCTTCGTCAGGCTGATACACGCTCATGATACCTGATCGTGTTACTGGGCATGGCATTCTTTCTTGTGTCAGCATTGCCTGCCTTGGTGTGCTGGTCCTTGCAATCGTGTGGGCGTCCAATCGTGGGCTCGAGATTACCGACGAAGCCTATTACCTTTTGTCGGCCATGCATCCCGACGCAGTTACGCTCTACATCTCGGGGCAGCACTGGCTCAGCGCGCCGATCTGGCGGATAACGGGCAGCCTTCAGACATTTCGGCTGGTCGGTGCGCTCCTTCTGCTTCTGTCCGGCTGCATTCTTGGTCTTGGTGCCTGCCATGCGCTGAGTGCAGTCGGAGATGCGCCGCAGCGCAGGGCGAAACCGGGCTTGGTCGCGGCAGCTGGTGGCATAGGGGCGCTTTTGTATGTTGCGACGATCGCTCCCAGTCCATCTTATAATCTTTTTGCAGCGGCGGGTGGGTACTCAGGGGCAGGTATCGTCCTGCTGGCGGTCGGCAGGTCAGGCCGTACTGCGCTGGTGGGGGGCTTGCTGGCTGGTGCCGCGCTGGCAATATGCTTCGTGGCCAAACCGTCGGCGGGTATCACCTGTTCGCTCGTTGCACTACTTCTGGGCGCATCTCTCGGGCGGGGCGGCGAGCGCTGGATGTTGTGTCTTGGGCTTGTTGTAGGGGCGCTGGCGAGCATTATGGCACTCTTGGCGTTACAACCGTCAGAGCCGCCCGTGTTGGACAGCCTGGGCAACGGACTGGCTCTGTTCAAAGTGGTTCAGACCGAAACCGTTTTTGCCCGATTGATCCGCTATTCAGTCACGATGGCCGATGCAATCGGTGCTACGCTCCTGGCGTTCTGGCCTGCGCTCGTTCTGGCCATCTCGTTGCGAATACTCCCTCGTTTGTGGCTAGCTGGGCTAATGCTCGCGGCGCTTTGCGTTACGGTTTTAGTCGGTGACCACCATCTTGGAGGCATGTTCGCATACAAGCGCCAGATGGAGGCGGTCTATGCACTGATCTTCATACTTTTGATCTTGGGTTTGCCGCTGGGAAAGGCTGCACTATCGCGGCTTGCGCTGTTCATAGGTCTGCTGATTTTGCCCTTCGCGGTAGCCGTGGGCACCGGGAACGCACTTTTCACACAGGTGATTGTCTCTCTCGCGCCTTGGACAGTGGTCGCCGCGCTTTCGTCGTACTCAACATTCGCTACAAACAATCTCGTTCTTGCGATAGCGCGCTGCGGGGTGGCAGCGATTGTAATGCTTCTGGTGACGGCACAGATTCTAACCAGTTTTACGCGCGAGCCATATCACTTAGCGGTACCTCTGGTACAGCAGGACAACATGACCGCTATAGGCACACTTGGCCATGTGAAGGTAGATGCGGCGACACTTCTGATGCTTCAGGATGTTGCACAGACGCGCCAAAACTGTGCGATATCGCCCGGTGCGATCTACCTCGGTCTGTATAACGTCCCGGGGCTTGCATTGCTGTTCGATGCGGTGCCGCCAGTTTCGCCTTGGTTGAACAATCGCCAACAACTTGATGCCATCACACCATTCTTGCCGTCTAATCCCGCACAACAAGTTGTACGGGCGTTGACCACCGAAGCGAGGGACGAGCCAGACCTAACGGATGGCCACCGCTATTGCGGTACCGTGCGGATTGCCTTTAGCGGTGAAATAGTCGAGATATGGGCGACACATCCGGTGCCGCGCGACGGATAGTGCCGAATTTGGGCTTCGTGCTCGCGCTGCCAAAGTTGTGTGACAGCTTGATATGTGCCACCTGAAGCTTCGTGCGCTCGCCGCCCAGAATGGCATAATCCTCGCTCCAGTCGAATTGGAAGGCCTCACCCGGGCGGAACAGGAGCGGGACGAATGTGCCGCGGCCTGTCGTCTGCTGCTCTCGCTGGCGATCTGCGCGCCACTCCCGGGCGAAGGCCGCCACGCGATTGTAGGATCCGGTGAAGCCGAGCGCGACCAGATCAGCATGCATCCGCTTCAGGGACCGCCGTTGCTTACGCGACTTCCCCGCCTCGGTCTTCAACCAGCCTGCCAGCTTGTCGGCAAAAGGATCGAGTTTGCTGGGCCGCTCCGGCGTCGAAAAGGAAGGCTCGATCGCCCCCGCGTTCAGATACTTCTTGATCGTATTGCGCGACAGACCAGTCCGTCGGGCAATCTCCCGGATCGGGAGGCCGTGCCGCAAACGCAGCTTCCGTATAATGTTCAAAAGTCCCATGTGGATCACTCCGTTGCCCCCCCTGCGCTCGTCGCGTGGGGGAAGGGTCACATGGGTCAATTCTCAATGGAAATTAGGACGCTACCCGGGTTAGTTCTCGCTGGAAATCAACATCCTGCTCCCTACTTTGCATCTCGGTCCAGTTTTTCCAGCAAGAGTTCCAGCTTTGCGTCCAAGCTTTTGCTTTTGCCTGCGTTCCGGATTAGTTCGCGTTGCCGTGCAAGGGGAATTTGACCGTAACTGGAAAGGGTTGTTACGACGCTCTCGTGACCAAGGTTTTGGCTGAATGCCTTGAACTCTTCGGGCGTCTGGCAGGTGAGGTAGTGCCGCAACTTCGGGCACCGAGTAGGTGCGCGTGATACGGATACGCCTACGGTCCGGGTTCTTGGTTCCCGGCATTGTTGCGATCCTAGTCGCTCGCCCGTATGTCCCGCCCTCCGGTCCCGACAAGACGGGGCGCCGCAGCGATCCAGGACTGCAGGTCTTCAAGGAAGTAAAAGGCGCGTCCGCCCAGAAGAACGTACTGTGGTCCTTGGCCTTTCATTGCCCAGTCGGCGAGCGTCTTCGGCGAGCAGCCAAGGTAGCGGGCCGCGTTCTTGCGATCCATTCGCCCGTCCGGGTGAATGAAGACGCGCTGGGTATCAGTGTCGATTTTCATGGTTTGTTTCCTTGCTCAACAGGATTCTTTGGTCAGCACACGACAAGAAGAGCAAGACATGTATTGAAACTCAATACGTAACGTGCAAAATGGATCACAACAGAACGTTTCGACACGAGGACATCATGGCAATCAAGGTTCCAAAGGGCTCTGGATCGAAGTTGGGTAGGACGGAAACGGTCTCGATTCGGCTTGATCCGCGTCTCAATTACCTGTGCGAACTAGCCGCCAGATCGCAGCGCCGCACCAAGTCTTCTTTCATCGAATCGATGTTGGCTGAGCAGATTCAAACACTCGTCATCAACAAGTGGCGAGATGTAACCTTTGGCGAGCCTGATACATTCGGTTCAATGGCGGACGTGCTGTGGCACGTGAGAGAGAGCCAACGATTAGTTTCTCTGGCCCTGGTTGCGCCCGAACTCATGACCTTTGAAGAGCAACACGTTTGGTCTCTGATCGAAGAGAGCGGATACTTTTGGTTGGGCCGTTGGGAGAAAGAGAAATGGAAATACAGCATAGGCCTCAACAAGATTATTCGTGAGCGTGTCGACGAGTATTGGGACGACATTCTCGCTGTGGCCGCTGGAGAAAAAAACACTGATGCTTTGCCTGTTATCTCTCAAAAATCCGCGAAGCCTGAACCGGAAGAACCGCGAGACATCGATTCTGAGATTCCGTTCTGAGAGGTGATTTATGGCTGTTCGCTTCAACAAGCTCACACGTCCTGCTATTCGCGCATTGCAAGTCGGGCAAAGCCTGACGGAGCATGGCATAACGTTCCGTCGCGATGCCAATGGTGACGGTGTATACTCCGTCAATATCATGGTCGACCGTCGGCGTATTCATCGTGTGATTGGTCGAGAGTCGGAAGGCGTGACAAGGCAGCAAGCGGAAGACTTCATCGCCCAAGCCAGAACCGATGCAAGGCGTCAGCGCTTGGAGTTGCCCGAAGGGCGTAAGACGCCACTGAGCGTCGAAGAAGCCGCAGACCGATATATCCAGCGCCTTCGGGATAGCGACGGAAAGAACATAGACATCAAAGCACGTCAACTAAGACAGCACTTAGTCCCGTTTCTTGCAGCAAAGCCGTTGACTGCCGTCGAGTCTTTCGACGTTGAACGTTACAAGAAGGCTCGCCGAACTGATGGTGCAGCCAAAGCAACAGTGAATCGAGAACTGGCAACGTTATCCCACCTATTGAACCAAGCGGTCGAGTGGAAGTGGATCAAGAGCAAGTCGGTCAAAATCGCGCGCTTTAAAGAAGACAACCAGCGGATCGTGTACCTGACGGATGATCAGTGCGTTGCATTGCTGGAAGCAGCGGCATCGGATCACAACGAAAATGTTCACGCCTTCGTCATGGTTGGACTGCACACAGGGATGCGTCATGCCGAAATTCTCTCGATCTGTCGAGATGATGTCGATGTTGGAAAGCGAGTGATATGGGTTCCGCAGGCCAAGGCGGGGTCTCGTGAGCAACCCATCACGCGCGAACTCGCTGAGTACCTTGAAGAACGTATGGCGATGTTACCGTCGGGCTGCGAATGGCTTTTCCCCTCTCCGGGAAGCGTGACCGGCCACGTCCACACGATCCGCAAGGCCTTTCGCCGGTCCGCTGAACGCGCCGGGCTTGATCCCGACCAGATCACCCCTCACACGCTTCGCCATACGGCGGTTACGCATCTGGTTCAGGCGGGCGTCGACCTGCCCACTGTCCAGCGCATTTCGGGTCATAAGACGTTATCCATGGTTGCGCGCTACGCGCATCAAAGCGGTTCGCACATCGAAGCGGCAATGGATCGACTGGAAGGGCGGGTCAGCGGCACCAAGGAAGACAACATCCGCAAGTTAAAGCTGAAAAGTTCGACCTGATTACACACAAATTACACGTGCGCTTGCGTGCGCTTAATTTAATCGAACCTAAGTTGTTGATTTTAATGGTGCCCGGGGGCGGAATCGAACCACCGACACGAGGATTTTCAATCCACTGCTCTACCCCTGAGCTACCCGGGCACGGGAGAACGCGAGGCGTTCGGGTTGCAGCGTTCTAGGCGAGGTGCTGCGGGCTGTCCAGTGGGTTTGCGGAAAAATTTTGCCTTCTTCGCATGATAGCTGCGCAAGGCCTGTCGTGTGTATCTCCAGACTGGCTAATGCGGCTTTTGCGGCAGGTCGCGCAGGGCCTCTTCCATGGCGTCCAGGGCCGCGTCCATATCGTCGGGATCCTGCGACGGCACGGCATAGGAGCCGCTGAACCAGCGTGCCAGGTCTACATCGGCGCAGCGCTTCGAACAGAAGGGACGATAGGCCGGATCGGCCTTGCGCTGGCAGATCGGACAGGTCATGCGCGCGGCCTCAACAGGGTTGTCAGGGGCTGGCGCAGCCTTTGGCGCTGCAATTCGTAGTGACCCAGCGGTGTCCAGCCGGCCAGCACGGTTTCGATACTATCCGCCCGGAACGCGGCCTTGATCGCCATCTCGAAGGCACGACGATCCTTCTTGGGCATCGGCGCCAGATCCAGCGTGACCTGCCCCCCCAGCCCCCGCAGACGCAGCAGGCGCGGCAGATCACGGCCCAAGGCGATATTGGCCTTGAGCGCCGCAGCGGGGCTGGTATCGGCCCCGGTGTTCACATCCACCGCCACCAGGGCGCGGGTGGGTTCGACGAAGGCGAAACCGCCACCTGGCAGGGCCACGCGGGGATCCTGCAGAGCCTCGATCATGTCCAGCACGCCGTGGCTTGCGAAGCCGCCCGCCTCGGTCACGATCTCGGCCGGTTCGACCCAGTCGCGCCAGGCCACGGCATGGGGGCCATCCCCGTCGGTCAGGCATTCCGCCCCGCCCTCGGTATCGGCCAGCACCGCCGCCGCCAGATCCGCCATTTCGGCGATATCCTCGGCGATATCCTCGGGATCGGCCTCGGCGCAGCTTGATCGCAGGATGAGGCCCATCCCGGTATCGCCCATCACGTCATGCGCGATGGCCAGAAGCGTATCGCGCAGATCCTCGTCCTTGATCGACCGGCTGACATTCAGGCCCGGTGCGTCCGGCGTCACGATGGCATAGCGGCTCTTGAACAGCAGCTTCTGGGTGACCGGCAGCGCCTTGCCCTCTTCGGCATGGCCGGTGACCTGCACCAGCATCGTGTTGCCGGGGGCGATCCCCTTGACCTGCCGCAGAAAGGCGGTGCCATCGGGGGTGCGCAGAAACAGCCCCCCCTGCCCCTTGACGGGACGGTCCGCCACGGCGCGGTAGATCGCACCGGGGCGCGGGTCGTCACCGTCGATGAGCAGGTCCTCAATACGACCATCCACGATGAGGGCGGCGGCCTCGCGCCCGTTCAGATGGTCCAGGATGATCTGGCGGCCCTTCATGCGCGGTCCTTCCACAGGGGGTAACCCGCAGCCTGCAACAGGCCCGCGGTTTCGGCAAGCGGCAGCCCCACCACGCCGGTGAAGGATCCGTTGATCCAGGGGATGAACGCCCCTGCCGGACCCTGAATCGCATAACCGCCCGCCTTGCCCTGCCAGTCATTGGTTGCAAGGTATGCGTTCAGCTCTTCGTCCGAGAGGCGCTTCATCTGCACCGTGGTCACGACGTCGCGTTGCCAGACCCGATCACCGCGCCGCACGGCAACCGCCGTGATCACGCGGTGACGCCGCCCCGACAGGGCCAGCAGGAACTCAGCCGCCTGCCCGGCAGACTCGGGCTTGCCCAGAATCCTGCGCCCCAATGCCACGGTCGTATCGGCACACAGAACGATGTCATCTGCCCCGGCCTGCACGGCGCGCGCCTTTTCCAGCGCCATGCGCGCGCAATAGGGGCGGGGCAATTCGGCCTTGGTCGGTGTTTCGTCGATATCGGGCGGACGGATGTCATCGGCGACAACGCCGATCTGCGCCAGCAGTTCCCTGCGGCGCGGACTGCCGGATCCGAGGATAAGTTTCACTTTGAAAACAGTTACTTGAAGCGATAGTTGATCCGACCCTTGGTCAGATCATAGGGGGTCATTTCCACCTGAACCTTGTCGCCTGCCAGAACGCGGATGCGGTTTTTGCGCATCTTGCCTGCCGTATGTGCGATGATCTCATGGCCATTTTCAAGCTCGACCCGGAACGTCGCATTGGGCAGGAGTTCTTTCACGACACCGGGAAATTCGAGCGTATCTTCCTTGGCCATGGTCTCTCCTTCGTCAATCGCCCCGCCAATCTGCGGGACAGGCGCTTAAATGGTCCCATCCGCGCGAATTTTCAAGCGGAATCTCTAGGCTGCGGGCTTTTGCGCCCGGCGCGCGACGGCGGGCACCTGTTCGGCCCAATGCGTCAGGTTGAGGACATGACCATCGGCCCTCACATCGTGCACCTTTGCCAGATCGACATCGGCATAGGTCCAGCCGGGGCGGTTCAACCTGCCTTCGGCAATCACACCGGTCGGAGGAAAGCCACGGTCGGGCGGACCAAAGACACCACCCGCGCCGGTATTCTGCTCGACCGCGTAAAGCCGCGGCGCATCCCCCACAAGCGATGCCATGACCGTCACGCACTGGCCTTCCAGCGCGCGGGCCATGGCGCCGATGCGCACGCGCCAAAACCCCTCCAGCGCCTCGGTGCAACTGGGGATCAGCAGGATCTCCACGCCGCGTTCGGCCAGATCGCGCGCCAGCAGGGGGAATTCGCAATCGTAGCAGATCAGGATGCCGATGCGGCCAAGTTCGGTATCGAACACCTGCAAGGGGCCTGCCGCGTCCTCGGCCCCGACGATGCCCCATTCCTCACGCTCGAAACGGGTCATGATCTGCTTGTCCTGCACCCCGATCAGGCCTTCGGGCCCGAACAGCCCCGCACGGTTCACCACCGCGCCTTTCTCGATCACCGGGGCGGATGCGGACAGGATATGCACGCCAAAGCGCGCCGCCAGCGCGGCATGCAGGTTATAACTGCCCCCGACCCGGCCCGCGACCGCGCGGATCGACCCTTTCAGATCGCCGGCCACCTTGATCCCGTCGAGCGAGGCAAGCTCCATCGCGCCATATTCGGGAAAGACCAGCAGGTTTGCACCCGCCTGCGCGGCCTCACCGACCCAGGCGGTCAGCTTGGCCTCATAGTCGGACCAGTCCTGAAACCAGTCCAGCGGATAGGCGGATGTTGCGATCTTCATGCTCTGGCGCCCCCAAGCCCTGTGTCAGGCACCATGTTGCCGCAAAGCCGTGGCGGGTTCAAACCGGTTTCCCGCAGTGGTTGTTGCCCCTAAAGGGTCATGATCCAGAATTGCAGCGGCTTTTCGGTCTCTTCGGCCTCGCCGATATCCTTCCAACGAAACCGCGCCACGACCCCGGCCAGCGGCCGATACCCGCGCTTGCGCCAGAACGGATCCAGCGGATCGTAGCGCGCGGGGCGCATTGGGTGATCCTCGGGCCGGATCACGCCACAGAAGGCCGATTTCGCAAGGCGAAGCGACCGCGCGTGATCTTCGCGCAGGTCAAAGAACCGATGCCCGATGCCCTGTCCGCGATAGTCCGGCAACAGAACCGATTCGGCACAATAGAAGATCCGGTCCAGCCTCTCGCCGGTGCCATCGAAAGCGGCGGCGAAATCGTCGGCGTGATCCTGCATCGGCATGCCGGTGGCCGCGCCGACAAGGCGATCGCCATCAAAGGCCCCGACCACAACAGCGCGGGGATTGTCGCGATAGACCGCCAGATATGCGCGCTCATAGGCCAGATCACCGTCGTACAGATAGGGCCAGTCGCGGAACACCGCGATCCTCAGGCGGGCCACATCGTCCAGTGCCGCATCAAGATCCGCCCCGGTCAGGGCCGCGACCCGGATCATGCCGAAACCTGCGCCACCCAGTCAGCAAGGTTGTAATAGGTCACGACCCGCGTGATCTTGCCGTCACTCAGGCTGAAGAAGGATCCCGCCGGCAGACGGTAGCCCTGCCCCTTCGCCTCGGGCAGACCCGGATCGGTCGCCAGATAGGTGCCATTCACGATGAATTCGGCCGCCGCGCGGGTGCCCGACGGATCGGTGAAGATCACCATATCCGTCAGGTTTTCGCGGTAGCAGCGGCTCATGTGATCGCAGAATTCCGCGAAAGCCGCCTTGCCCGTACGCACCTTGCCCTCGTTGACGTGATGGGCCACGTCATCGGCCAGGCAGGCCAGCATGCCCGCTGTATCGCCTGCGTTGAAAGCGTCGAAATAGGCCTGAATGGTGGCGCGGGCCGAGTTTGTCATGATCATACCTCCGGTTTGGCCAAGACCTAGCAGGGTGGCGCGCCGCCTCCAAGTGGCGGGGCGGCGTTTCGCACGCCGCCCGCGACCCGTGCCCGTGTCAGAGGGCCGCCAGCGCGGCGGCAACCGACACCGACAGTGGCGTGGTCGGGCGGCCGATCAACCGCGCCAATGCACCGCTGTCATCGGTCAAGGCCCCCATATCGCGCGCCTTGGCATCCGCATCGGCAATCGCTGCAGCCATCGGCGCGGGCAGACCGAAGGACAACAGCGTGGCGCGATACGTCGCCTCATCCATATCGACATAAGGAATGTCCCGCCCAGCCTGGCGTGACACCTCGGCGGCAAGTTCGGCCAGCGTATGCCCCGCCCCGCCCAGATCATAGGTCTGCCCGGCCGTTCCCGCATCCAGCGCCGCCACGGCCAGCGCCTCGGCGTAATCCGCACGCGGTGCAGTGGACAGCACCGCATTCCCCGCCGCCCCGATCATCGCCCCCGCCGCCAGAGCAGCACCCAGCGATCCGGTGTAATTCTCGGTATACCAGCCATTGCGCAGGATCGTGGCCGACACCCCCGATGCCGCCAGCGCCGCCTCGGTGGTTACATGATCCGGGGCCAGCATCAGGGGCGAAGCCGCCCCCTTGAGGATCGAGGTATAGACGATCCGCCCCACCCCCGCCGCCTTGGCCGCGTCAATCACATTGCGATGTTGCCCCGCCCGGTCATTGAAATCACTGGACGAGATCAGCACCAGCACATCCACCCCGGCCAGCGCCGCGCGCAGAGCTTCGGGCTGATGATAATCGGCCTGCCGCAGCGGCACGCCCAGATCACCCCCGCGATCAAGGTCACGCACCAGCGCGACAAGATCAGCCCCCGATCGCGGCGCAGAATGGCGGAAATTCCAAGGCGGCCCAGTTGGCCTGTGGCCCCGGTGATAGCGATTTTGGTCATGGAAACACTCCTTTGAAAGCATTGACCCGACCGAGATGGCAGCATAGCTTACGAAAAGGAAGTACCTACATTTTTGTTAGTATAAAGCAGGAGTGCACATGACACCCGCAGAACTCGCACAACAGCTGCGCGACGGCGCGTTGCAGCCCGATGTGATGTCGCAGAACTGCCCCTCTCGGCGCATTCTGCAACATGTGACCAGCCGGTGGGGCACACTTGTTCTGGTGGCGCTGGAACCGGGGACGCAGCGGTTCTCAACGTTGCGTCGCAGGATAGGAGGCATCAGCGAACGGATGCTGGCGCAAACGCTGCAACAGCTTGAATCGGATGGTCTCGTGCATCGCCACGCCCATGACGTGGTGCCACCGCATGTGGATTACACGCTGACACCACTGGGCCGCGATCTGGCCCCGCGCCTGTTGTCACTGGCAATCTGGATCGAGGACAATCTGGCGAACCTTCTGCAATCCGCCCCTATTGCGCGCGCGTCGGCGGCCCCCACAGACGGGTCAGGTGATCGATGATCTGATCGCGGGTCTGCCGGTAGGCGTTCAGCTTGACCTCGCGGCTTTCGCCCAGGCCGGTCGGGTCCATGATCGGCCAGTATTCGACATCCAGGTGATAGATCCGCGTCAGCTCCAGCGCCCGGCGCTGGCTGGCCGGGGACAGTGCCACCACCAGATCGAAAGAGGACAGATGCTCGCCCCATTCCTCCATCTCGTCAAAGGACCGGCTGCGATGGCGCGACAGCTCGACCCCGATCTCCTGGCAGACGGCAATGGCGAAGCCGTCGATCTCCATGTCGTTGTAGACGCCGACCGATTGCACATAGGTCTCGGCGCCGTAGAATTTCTTCATGATGCCCTCGGCCATGGGCGATCTGACCGCGTTGTGATCGCAGCAGAACAACACGGACTGGGGCAAGGGCGCTGGCACCGCGTCAGCCTCCGAAATGCAGGACACAGACCAGCGTGAACAGGCGGCGCGCGGTATCGGTATCGATCACCGCCTTGCCCTCCAGCCGTTCCTGCAGGATACGCGCGCCTTCATTGTGGATACCACGCCGCGCCATGTCGATCGTCTCGATCTGGCTGGGCGGCATGTTCTTGACCGCATCGAAATAGCTTTCGCAGATGGCCCAGTAATCCTTGACCACCTGGCGGAACGGACTCAGCGACAGGTGGAATTCGGCCGCCTTTTCGCCCGCCTCCGTGCTGATGTCGAAGACAAGGCGCTTCTCGCGGATCGCAAGGCCGACACGATAGGGGCCGGCGGGGGCCACCCTGTCATCGCGGGCGGGAAGTTCGAAGGAATTGTCTTCCAGCAGGTCGAACATGGCCACCTTGCGCTCCTGCTCGATCTCGGGGGTCGGCGGCGGCAGGTTTGAATCGTCAAGTTCGATGTCGCAGATACGGGTCATGGGCAAGGTCCTGTTCCTGCCCCTGACTAGCGCAGGCCGCGCCCTGGCACAATCGGGCATCTGCGGGATGTCGCTGCGTCGCAGCAAAACCGCATCACATCCCGACCGGTGCCAGGATCACTCGTTCAAACGGTTCAGCCGCGCCCGCACACTCAGACCATGCGCCTCAAGGCTTTCCGAAATGGCCAGCGTCTCGGCGGCAGGTCCGATCGCGCGCAGCGCCGCCGGGGTCATCCGCGCCAGCGTGGTGCGCTTGACGAAATCCATGACCGACAGACCGCTTGAAAACCGGGCCGAGCGCGCAGTGGGCAGGACATGGTTCGGCCCGCCCACATAGTCGCCAATCGCCTCGGGCGTCCAGGCGCCCAGGAAAATCGCGCCCGCATGGGTGATCTTCGCCGACAGTGCTTCCGCATCGGCCACGCACAGTTCCAGATGCTCGGGCGCGATCCGGTTCGACAGCGCCGCCGCCACATCCAGGTCAGGCACGGTGATGATGGCGCCATAGTCGCGCCAGCTTGGCCCCGCGATCGCGCGCCGCTCCAGCGATGCCAGGTTGCGCTCGACCGCCGCCGCCACAGCCTTTGCCATGGCCGGGCTGTCGGTGATCAGGATGCTTTGGGCGCTTTCGTCATGTTCGGCCTGTGACAGCAGGTCCAGCGCGATCCAGTCGGGATCATTGTCCTGGTCCGCGATCACCAGGATCTCGGACGGACCCGCGATCATGTCGATGCCCACCTTGCCGAAGACCCGCCGCTTGGCCGCCGCCACATAGGCATTGCCGGGGCCGGTGATCTTGTCCACGGGCGGGATGGTTTCTGTCCCATAGGCCAGCGCCGCCACCGCCTGCGCGCCGCCGATCCGGTAAATCTCGTCAACCCCCGCGATCCTTGCCGCCAGCAGAACCAGCGGATTGGCCACGCCGTCGGGCGTGGGCACCACGATGGCCAGCCGCTCCACCCCCGCCACCTTGGCGGGGATCGCGTTCATCAGCACCGATGAGGGGTAGGAGGCCAACCCCCCCGGCACGTAAAGTCCCGCCGCCGAGACCGGCGTCCAGCGCCAGCCCAGCATCGCACCTTCGGGATCGGTCCAGCTGTGATCCTGCGGCATCTGGCGCAGGTGGTAGGCGCGGATGCGTTCCGCCGCCAGTTCCAGTGCGGCGCGCTCATGGTCGGGCACCGACGCCACCAGCGCCTCCACCTCGGCTTCGGAAAACCGCAAGGTTTCGGGCGTCAACTCCAGCCGGTCGAACCGCGCGGTCAGCTCGATCAGCGCCGCATCGCCGCGCGCGCGCACATCGGCGATGATGCCGGCGACGACATCGTCCACATCGACGCTATCCTCGCGCTTGGCACCCAGCAGGGCGGCAAAGGCGGTTTCGAAATCGGGGTCGGTGGCATTCAGAAATACGGGCATGGTCCCTCCAGGCTCTGGGGCGGGACATAGCTTTGCGCGCCCACCGGCTCAACCCCCTGACACAAACAAGCGCGCCCCGCTTCTTCTTGCCGCAAATATCCCCGCCGGAGGCGCACCCCTCCACCGGGCGTTCCCGCCTCAGATATCGTGCCCCGGCATCTTGCGTGACGGGGCCACATAGGGGCGCGTGACATCCTTCAGCGCGACCTCCAGCGCCTCGACGCGCAGACGGATCGCGCCGTCGCCCGCCAGGATCAGGTCCAGTTCGCCCGCGGCATCGTCCCCCGGATGCCATTCCAGCGACAAGAGCGAAAGCACCAGGTCGGGATCGCGCCGGTCCACCCCGTTCGAGGCGACGCCCAGAACGTTTTCCACCACCAGCAGCGATTGCACGCGCTCGACGGGGCGACCGCGCTTTTTCGCGGCCTCCACATCTTCCCAGCGAAACCGGTTCAGCAGCAGGCCGAAGCGATGCTGCCCCGGACGCCATGTCATTTCCGTCGCGGGAAAGACCGCATCCTGGGCCAGCGCTGAAATCACCTTGAGGTCTTCGGCCTCGATCGCGCCCAGGTTCAGCGGTGTTTCACGCGCATCCTCGAACCTGGCGTCGGTCATCGGCCCGATACCCGCTCGATCCGCGCGCCGACCGCGCCCAGCTTTTCCTCGACCCGCTCATAGCCGCGGTCCAGGTGGTAGACGCGGTTCACGATGGTTTCACCCTCGGCCGCCAGCCCCGCCAGGATCAGCGAGACCGATGCCCGCAGATCCGTCGCCATGACGGGCGCGCCCTTCAGGCGGTCCACGCCCGTGACCCTGGCCGTGCCGCCATGCACATCGATCTTGGCCCCCATGCGCATCAGCTCGGGCGCATGCATGAACCGGTTTTCGAAGATCTTTTCCTCAAGCACCGACACGCCCTCGGCGGTGCAGAGCAGCGCCATCATCTGCGCCTGCAGGTCGGTGGGAAAGCCCGGGAAGGGTTCCGTCGTCACATCCACGGCCCGCACACGGCCGTTCCCGCGGGTCACCTTCAAGCCCAGCGCCGTTTCCTCGATGCCGATGCCCGCCGCATCCAGCTTTTCGCAAAAGGCGCCGACAAGGTCGATCCGCCCGCCCAGCAATTCCACCTCGCCACCGCAGATCGCGGGGGCCAGCATGTAGGTGCCCAGTTCGATCCGGTCCGTCACCACCGGGTGGGTGGCCCCATGCAGGCGGTCAACGCCCTGGATGGTGATGGTCGATGTCCCCTCGCCTTCAATCTGGGCACCCATCTTGCGCAGGCATTGCGCCAGATCCACGATCTCGGGCTCGCGCGCGGCATTCTTCAGGACGGTCGTGCCCTTGGCCAGCGTCGCGGCCATCAGCGCGTTTTCCGTGGCCCCCACCGACACGAAGGGGAAATCGACAATCCCGCCCTTCAGCCCGCCGGGTGCCTTGGCATGCACATAGCCTTCGCGCAGGTCCAGTTCTGCTCCCATCGCCTCCAACGCCTTCAGATGCAGATCGACAGGCCGCGCGCCGATGGCGCAGCCCCCCGGCAACGACACGACCGCATGGCCGTCGCGCGCCAGCATCGGCCCCAGCACCAGGATCGAGGCGCGCATCTTGCGCACGATGTCGTAATCGGCGGTGTGGTTGTGAATGTCATGGCTGGACATCGCCAGCACCTTGCCATCCTGCATCGAGGTGACCTCGGCCCCCAGCGACTGCAGCAGCTGCGTCATGGTGCGGATGTCCGACAGGCGCGGCGCATTGGTCAGCGTCAGCGGCTCTTCCGACAGAAGCGTCGCCGGCATCAGGGTCAGGCAGGCATTCTTGGCGCCGGCGATCGGGATCTGCCCTTTCAAGGGGCCATTGCCCGTCACGATGATCGAATCCATTAGCCTGCCCTTTTCACTCGTTCTGTTGGTCTTGCCCCGGCGCATCATCCCCGGCCGCCGGCTGCTGTGCCGCCCGCGCCCGTGCCTGTGCCTTGCGCCGTGCCATATTGGCCTTGAGCGCGGCCTTCAACCGCTCTTCGCGCGTCCCGCCCTTCGCAGGCGATGTCTTGCCGGGGTTTTTCCGCTCCATTTTGTCTTCCTACAGCACGGCGCAAATTGCGTCCAGATTGCGCTTGCACCCTGCGGAATTTGAGTCTAATCACCCGCCCACGGTCAAGGGCGCGCCCCTCCGACCAGACGGATGCTGTGGTAGCTCAGTGGCAGAGCACTCCCTTGGTAAGGGAGAGGTCGAGAGTTCAATCCTCTCTCACAGCACCATCCCAACCCATTGATTACGTTCAAGCTCTTGCTAAATAAGCAATTGTGTCGCCTCAACTGGTGCATAGAGGTGGTGCAGATGCGGTATGCCATGCCAAACCCAGAACTGATCAAATCGACCTACTACCTACGCCTTCACGTCCCCAAAGATGTCGCCGCGAAAGCCAAAGGCACGACGGTCGCTGTCCCTGTTGGCGACATCATCGTCCACGCCAAAGTCGGAACTGTGGTCAAGTTATCACTCAGGACCAAGGAAGCGGCGGAAGCTAAAAAGCGCTTCTTACAGGCGCTGCCTGCGATTGAGAGGCACTGGGAAAACCTGAGGAAAGGCCCGATCACCCTTAGCCACAAGCAGTGTGTAGCTCTGGCTGGCGAGGTATATTCTGTATTTGTCGAGGCAGCAGACGAAAACCCCGGCCCCCCCGAAGTGTGGAACCGTATACGCTTGGCTGATCAAGTCGCCAGAACCCCAACATTGGGGCCGTTTGCCGAACTGATGGTTGGGAACCCGAAACCAAGTGCAAGGCATCGCATGGAAGAGCGCTTTGGCGGATTTCGCAGACGCTACGCTCAGACTGCATGGCCTTCATGTCGATGAAGATTCGCGCTGGAGGCTGATCCAACAGGTGGCACAAGCCTTGGATAGAGCGTCAGCTATCAATCTGCAGAAGGCAGAAGGTGACTACAGCGTCAGTGGAACCACAGCCGTGTTTCCGAAGTTTGAGCCGCCACGTCTTGAAGCGGCCCGAGAGAAGACACCGACACCTCCCAAACCCGCCAAGCTGACACTGTCGGGCGTTGTCGAAGAACAGGTGAAACGCAGGTCACTCGGAACAGCCGCCAAGCCGTTCCCTGCGAAGACCGTGAACAAGTTCAAGATGGTGGCTGCAGAGTTTGCCAAGCATCGCGGGTCAGCTGACGCGACGACCGTAACCCCGAAGGAGGTCGACGCTTGGATGGTGTCGATGCTGCAGGAACGCGGGCGCGTCAAGCCCGTCGATCAGCGCGCGCAAACGCGCCATGCGCGCCTCGATCGCCGCGGCACGGGCCCGCCCCTGATCGAGTTCGCTGGACAGCATGGTGCCGTCCAGTTCCATCAGCAAGGCGCCCGCATCCACCACCTCGCCCTCGCGCACATGCACATGCTGCAGCACGGCCGTCTCGGCGGACTGGATGATCTGCACATCGCGCACGGGCACCACACGGCCCTCGGCGCGGGTGACGTCGTCGATCTCGGTCAATGAGGCCCAGGCAAATGCCGTCGCCAGGCAGGCAATGACCAGCATCAGCAGCAGCGAGGCGCGCAGGCTGGATGGCCCCCTGAGGTCGCGCACAAGGCGCTCGAATTCCGGATGGCGCGCCATGCCCTAGCCCCGCCCCTCGGCCAGGCCCGGTTTCCGGTGCTCCAGGATCGACCTGGGCCCATCCGCCACAACCTTGCCATTCTCGATCACGATGACCCGGTCCACCAGTTCCAGCAGGCTGGGGCGATGGGTGATCACGATCAGGGTGCGCGCGCCGATATCCTCGCGCAACCGCCGGATCAGCGCGGCTTCGCTGGCGCTGCCCGCGGCGACGGCAAAACTGACGCCGCGCAGCGTTTCGGTTCCCGCCGCGTCATAGGACAGGCGGACATCCTCGAAAGTGACGCTGCCGGTCAGATGCGGACGTGACAGCCACTTCCGGGCGGCCGGATGCTCGCGGTCCGACCGCATCAGCGCATCCAGCGCCCGGTAGGAACTGCGCGCCTGGTTGATCCGGGTCAGCGTCTGCGCCAGTTGCGCCAGCGGGGCCAGTGCACGCCCCGTCAGGATCACCGCCGCGATCAGCGCCCCCATCGACAGCCGCCCTTCCATGATCAGGAAAACCCCGTAGAAGATCAGCAGAACCTGTGCCGCCTGCTGCGTCAGGGCCGTTGCGTTCATGGCGAACTGCGTGACCGCGCGCGCCTTCAGCCCGTGATCGGCCTGCCGTTCCATCGCCGCATCCCATCGGTCGCGCATCTGTCCCGCCAGGCCCACGGCCTTGATCGTCTCAAGCCCCGTCAGCGTCTCGACCAGAACGGCCTGCTTGGTCTGCGCATCGGTCATCGCGCCATCTGCGAGACGCGCAAGGATCGGCTGCACCGGCAGCCCGATCAACAGCACAAGCGGCACCGCAATCGCCGGGATGATGGCCAAAGGCCCCCCGATCAGCCAGATCACCAGCACGAAAAGCGAAATGAAGGGCAGATCCACGATCGCCACCAACGAGGCGGATGTGAAGAATTCGCGCAGGGTCTCGAATTCGCGCAGCGTGTTTGCGGTCGCTCCCGTCGATCCGCGGCGCGCCTGCATGCGGATATCCAGCACCTGGTCGAAGATGCGCCGTCCCACGGCCTTGTCGGCGCGCTGCCCGGCAAGGTCGATGAAACTGGCCCGCAGGCTCTTGATCATGAAGTCGAAGACCAGCGCCATGCCGACGCCAAGTGTCAGCGCCAGCAGCGATTCGACCGCCTCGTTCGGCAGGATGCGATCATAGACCACCATCGTGAAGATGGATGTGGCAAGGCCCAGCACATTGGCCACCACGGCCGCAAGCACGACCTGCACATAGATCCAGCGGCTGTCCTGCATCGCGGACCAGAACCAGTGCCCCGTCTGCGCGCCGCCCGGCACCTCATGATGCCGCGCCCGCAACAGCAGCGCATATCCGGTATGGACCTCTTGAAGCGTGGCCCGGTCTATCTCGGCCGCGTCCTGTCCGTCCGCACCGGCCAGCGTCGGATCATGGATGATCAAATGTTGCGGCCCGGCCAGCCCTTCAACGACCACGGCGCGGTCCCCCGACAGGATCAGGATGGCGGGGCACAACAGCGCATCCAGATCGCTCAGGGCCAGCCGGCCGAAGCTGGCGATCAGCCCCGCGCGTTCGGCCAGGGCCAGCGCCTCGCGCAGGCCCATCCTGTCGTCATCGGTCGCGACGTCACGCGGACCGGCCTAGGGAAGGGAGCGGCCCAACAGGCGCGCGGCATGGGCAAGGCAGGCCTCCAGGTCGGACACCGCCGCACCCGGCCCCTGCCGGTCCTGCGGCAGGCTGAGGACACGCGCCATGCTCATGGCACCTGTGCGGCCAGCGGCTCGCGCAGGCCGAAGATGTCAAGGATGTCCCCCGTCAACGTCAGGCCGGCATATCCCGAGAGCAGCAACAGGCGCTCGGCTTCGGCCAGCGTGACCTCGGCCTGAAACAGCTCGCGCTGCGCCTCAAGCAAATCGGCGCTGTCGCTGCGGCCCGCGTCGAACTGGTCGCGCACGGCATCGCGTGCCGCCGATTGCGCCGCCAGCGCGGCCCTTGCCGCCGCCAGCCTCTGCTGGCCGCTAAGCTGATCAAAGCGCAGGAAGGCTAGCGCGCGGGCAACCTCGCGCTCGGCACTGTCGCGCTGCGCCTCAAGCTCGGCGATCTGCGCATCCGCCCGTGCCAGCGCGGCCTGTCGTTGCCCGCCGCCCGCGATCACCCCGCGCGGCCTGACGGCGGCCCGCCCCTCGATGCCGCCACCGGGGTCACTGACGCCCAGTTCCAAGGCCAGCGCGGGCCAGACCGAGGCGCGCACCGCATCGCGCGTGGCCTCCGCCGCCGCGATCCGCGTCTCGATACCACGCAGGCGCGGGCTGTCCGCGATCGCAGCCGCGGTATCCGCCAGGGCAAGCCCCGGCGCCGGGGGTACCGGTCCCGAAGGACCGGCACCCACGCCAAAGACTTCGGCATGCACGGCCGTGGCGCGATCAAGATCGTTGCGGATCGCGGCAAGCCGTGCGCGCGCGTCTGCCAATCGGCTCTCGGCCGAGAAACGGTCACCCTCGCCGCCCGCTCCGGCCTCGACCCTTGTGCGGATCTGGTCCAGAAGCTGCTCATGCACCGCGACATTGCCCTGCGCCAGCCGCAGCAACCGGGTCTGGTGCCGCAGGTCATGGGCCGCCTCGACCGCGCGCAGCGCGAGGTCGGCGGCCAGGCTTTCACGCGCGATCGCTTCGCCCAGAATGCTTTCGCGCCCGGCCCGCAAACGCGCCCGGGTGGCCCCCGCATCGAACAGAAGCTGCGAGCCTTCAAGCACCGGCACAAGCCGCGCCGCGCCCGTGGCGCCCCCCACGAAGGCAGCCGTCACATCGGCACCAAGGCTGAGTTGCGGCCTTGCCCCGGCCCTGACGGCGGCAAGATCCGCCCGCGCGGCATTGATCCGCGCGCCCTGTCCGGCCAAGGCGGGATGATCCCGCACCGCTGCGGCCACCCGGCGCCCGAATTCCGTCGCGGCCAGGGTGGCCGGCATGCGCGCGGGCACGCGCGCAGCCTGCTCGGCCGCGACAGCGGCTGCGGCGTCTTCCTGCGCCACCACGGCCAGGCCGCACCCGGACAGGGCCAGCAGCCCCGCCAGCGCAAGGCCCGCCGACGGGAAAGAGGCGCGCCCGCAAGCGCGCGGCAGATGCGTGATTACGGCCATCACACCTCGGGCGAGGGGATGGCCGTTACCAGCAGGTTCTCCAGCGTGAAGCTGGCCGCCGAGACCCCCGAAAGCGTCACGAGGGCCGCCGGTTCCCCAGCGCTCGGCGGTTCGGTCAAGGCCAGCAGCAATGGCCCGTCGCCTTGCGCCGGATCCAACAGGACGAACTGCACGTCTTCCGTGCCGAAGGCATAGGTCTCCAGCGCCGCGATCAGATCCGCTTCGGCAGAGGATGCCGCAGCCACAGTCGTCAACGACAGGCTGGGCGTCTCGCTTCCCGTCACCGCAAAGCCGATCTGGTCCGCCCCGGTGTCGAACCCGGTGACAAGGTCGGGGCCATCGGTGAAACCGGCCCGGTAGAAGATCGTGTCAGCCGCCGTCGATCCGGTCAGGTTGATCGTATCCTCCCCCGACGAGGGCAGGATCAGCGTCCCCGCATCATCCAGCCCCATGCCCGTCACGGCAAAGAGATCATCATTCCCCGACGTGCCGCGCACCACCTCATCGCCCAGAACGGGGCTGCCCTCCGGCGAAAGATCGATCTGGTAGGTGACAAGGCGCGCGCCGTCGCCTTCTCCGATCTCGAATGTGGCCAGCAGACCCAGCTCGCTATCGCTCTCTGCGTCGGCAAGACGGCCCGGAATGCTCAGCGCATAGGGGCCTGTCCCGGGCGTGGCCGTGCCGTTCACATCCAGCACGGGCGTCACGTAGAGGCTGGTCTCGCCCACGGTGTCGGTCTCGATCGCATATTCCAGCACCGAGGCCGCCACACGGTAGGATCCGCCGCCCTCATCCACGAAACCCGCAGCATTGACCGCCAGAACAGTGTTCACCGGCAGATCGGCATAGCCGACCGATGCCCAGCCCAGCGACAGCACCGACACGCCCGACACGAAGGCCACCATGGCGTCAGCGCCTCCCGTTTGCGACGCCGCAGCAGCCTGAAGGGCGGGAACGACCGCGTCGAAATCCAGCCGGTAGACGGATACCGCATCTGCGGGATCCTGCGCGAAACCACCCGGCTCCACCGTCAGGCTGAGCACTTGGAAATAGAAGGCGTCATCGGCGCTTTCCACGCCGCGCAGGTAACGGTCTTCACCTTGCGAAAAGGCGAAGTCGGCGATCACCGCGTTGCCCGGTCCGCCATCCACGACAAACCAGTGTTCATGGCCCAGCGCCTCATCGCCCGCCACATCCACCCTGACCAGGTTGACGCCCGAACGCTGCTCACCGGTCCAGCCCGCGATCGACTGGCCATCCAGCGCGGCCAGAACCGATGCAGGCAGCCCCTCGGCCGGATCACCCGGAAGGGTGCCGCCACCGCCATCGTCCGGTCCCGCACTTTGGGGCGGGAACAGGATCAGGCTGTCGGCCAGATCCGTCAGCCTGTCCAGCACGCCCCCGCCCGACGCGCCATTGAAGGCCGCCAGAAGCGGGTCAAGTTCCGCTGCGGGCAGGCTTGCCAGCGCGGCAATGGCCTCGATGTCGGCCACGCTCAGCTGTTCGCCTGCAAGGAACGGGGCCGCGCCATCCGTCACTGGCAGGACAGCTGCCAGCGCCGCCAGGTCATCCGCGGCCAATGTACCCGCATTCGCCGCATCCAGCACGGTATCCAGGCTGGTGCGGATGGCGATGAACCCGTTCAAGGTGTCGATCACATCGGACTCTGTCAGCGGCGCGGGGCTGCGTACCAGCGAGAAGCTCTGGAAACTGGCCAGGATCTCGCCCACGATATCGTCGGTTCCCTCAGGAACGGTGCCGTCCACGTCCAGAATCTGGAACTGCTTCAGCGGCAGCGCATCCCGTGCCAGCGCATCGATGAATGCCTCCAGCCCGACCTCGCCGGGCAGGAACATGTTGATGCTTGCCTCGGCACCGCTGATCGTGAATTCGCCGGTCACGGGATCCTGGCTGCCGACCGCCCCCGACAGCCAGACCTGCAGGCTGGTATAGACACCCGGTTCGATCACGACACCGGGTCCGAACAGGGCGGCAATCCCATCAGGGCCCAGATCGTCGATATCCTGCTGCGTCACCGTGTCGGGGTCCATCCGCAGCGAGGTTGCATTCAGCCGCAATCCCTCGATCGGGACATTGAGCATGTTGCCCGCTTCGGCCTGGTCCTGCTGGTGCTGGAAAATGCCCACCGGTTGCGTCGCGTCGCACAGTTGGTCATCGGCGCGTTGCAGGGGCAGGCTGAAGGTCATGCTGCCGCTGACGGTTTCAGGTGCGCCATCGGCCAGTGTCCCGCTTGCGTCAAGGCTCTGGGCGTCAAAGGTCAGCCGATAGCTGGCCGGGGCCGCCAGCAGCAGATCACCCGCCAGTGCCGTCACCATGCCCTCGGGCAAGGCGATCTCGCGGGCGGCGGCGAAAGCCTGAAGCGCGGCTTCCATCTCGACCAGCGTGTCGGCCGCTTCGATCCCGGCGACAAGGTCCACGGTATCCGATCCGTCAAGATCGCCGACCACGGGCAGTTCGGCCTCGAATGTGCCGGTATTGCCCGCAGGGTCCGTGGCTGCGATGACCATTGCTACGCTTCCGGTGCCCTCAAGGGCCAGAATATCCGCGAAGGGTACGCTGAACTGGAAACCGCCCGCCTCGGTGGTGACAGCCTCGTAACTCCGGCTGCCAAGGGCAAGGGTTACCTGCGTACCCGCAGCGACGCCCGCGACAGAACCATCGATCAGCGCAGGCCCGCCCTCCAGCGCGGCCACCTCGGCCGCATCGATCCGGGCCGGCAGGGGATCGGACAGTGTGATGACCGGCGCGACAGTATCCAGCGTGAAGCTCAGCGGCGCAGAGGCTTGCGACACATTGCCGGCAGCATCGGTCTGGCGCACCTGCAGCGTGTTGGCCCCCTCTGCGGCGGTAAAGCTCGCGGCCCAGGTCGCGCCGCCATCGGTCGAATAGCTGACGCTGGCCCCCGCCTCGACACCGGTCAGGGTGACCGCGCCATTGGCGGTGATGCCCGCGCCGGTTCCGGTGTCGCTGACCAGCGCAACGGCCGGGGCGGCCGGGGCTGTCGCATCGACGCTTACCGTCAGCGCCGCCGAGGCAGACCCCAGCGGGCCGCCATCGACACTGGCGCGTGCCGAGATCTGCTGCGCACCGTCCGCCGGGACGTCCGCGAAGGTGACCGACCATGCGCCAAGGCTGTTGACCTCTGCGGTTTCGACAAGATCACCGAAACTGACCGAAACATCCGAACCGGCACGCCCGGTCCCCGAGATCGTGATCCCCGCAGCGGCGTCCGCGGCATTGACCGCCTCGGGCGCGGTGGTGATCACCGGGCGCAGGGGCGTGCTGTCGGCGATGGTCTGCGCCACATCGACGGTCTCGCCCGCTTCCACCGCGTCGACGATCGCGCCCTGAACGGCGCCTTGCACCTGCTCGATATCCGCCAGATCGCCAGCCGACCGCAGCGCATCGTTGACCTGCGTCAGCACCTGGGACAAGGCTGCGGCCTGCTCGGGCGCGACCGAGGCCCCCAGAACCGCGTCAAGCACCACGGGATCGGCAAGCGAGACCACGCCATCCGCATCCGCCCCGATCTGCTGGGCCAGCGCCGTGATCGCGGCTGCGGCATTGCCGCCCGCCGCCGTGGTGACGTTGATGATCGCGGCAAGCTGCGCCGCCGCCTGCAACTGTGCAAGGCTGCCGGCACCGCCCGCCTCGGCCAGAGCCACCGGGTCATCCGCCAGCAGATCCCCGTTCAGCCCGAGTGCCTGCGCGACCTGATCCGCCGCCTGCCCCGCCGTCAGCCTGGCATCGCTGCGCAACAGGCTGTCGATCAGCGTCGTCAGGGGCGTGACGACCGATGCCCCATCAGGTGCGGTCAGGGTGCCGGTAAAGGGCTGGCCCGTCGACAGGTCGATCGGGCGCAGCGCGGCAAGCCCTGCATCCTGCGCAATGGCCGCGGCAGAGGGCGTGCCCGCCACAAGCCCGCCCTGCCCCGTCAGCAGGTTGACATCGAAGGCGCCGCTGGCGTCGGTGGTGGTATAGACCTCGCCACTGTCCCAGATGCCGTTTGCGTTCAGGTCGCGGAACACGAAGGCATCGACAAGATAGCCGTCGATCACCGGAATCATCTGGGCCGGAACCGGCCCCGGTGCGGGCGTCCCGGGCCCGGTCACCAGACCGGGGGCGGCAGGGGGCGGGCTGAGCGTGGCACCACCACCGCCACCACTGCTGCCAGCGACAGCGGCGACCCCAAGGGCAAGCCCGCCACCCAGCGCCAGACCGGCAAGGTCCGGGCCTGCCGTGCCGCCTGCTTCGGCCATCAGGTCCGCGATCACCTCCTGCGAGATGATGATGCGGCCATCCGCCTGCACCTCGAGCTGATCAGCCGGAACGCTCAGGGTGCTGCCGTCATCGAAACGCAGAACCACCGACCCGTCAGCCTGCCTGCTGGCGCCAACCAGGCCAGGCAGGGATTGCACCAGGGATACTTCGCCTGCAGCCTGCGCCATCATGGGCAACAACAGCACCATCCCGCCGAAGCCCGCAGCAATGGCGGCGCGATTGCGTGCCACCCAATCGCGCAGGAACCGGCGACGGGCTGCAGGATCTGCGGGTACCGAGACCCGGTTCGCGGCGGACCATATTTCGTCCCGATCGCCTGTCCCGCTCTCACAGGTCATACGAAACGCCCCGACCCAGGGCAAGACGGTCCCGCGATCCACAACAGCGTGAATGTCGCGTTCTGACCGGAAACTGGAAAACTGATACCCATATGCACTTACCTTGCTGCAGACAAACTGAACCGGGCCAAGGCTAGAGAATGACCGGCGCCAACTCTTCCCCCAGATGGGGGAATGCGCGACGAAATTCCGCATCTTTGTCCGGCCTTGTCGCCGGTCGGGCCTGACAGGCCCATGGGCAAGGGCCCAATCCTTGTGCATCTGCCTGCTGGCGTCAGGGGGCCGGCGCCGCATGGCAGCCATTCTGCCGATTTTCTGCACGCGCATCATGAAGTTTGATCCGTTGCATCAAGAAAACTATTGCCTCTTTCGTCACATCGCTGTCTTTTGTGTGGCAACCCCGCCGTCACCAGGCCGGGGGCAAACCAACTCGGAGGAGAATACCATTGGAACGTCGTAAGTTTCTGAAAGGCGCCGCAATCGCCGGTGCCGGAGCAGCCTTGGCGGCACCCGCCGTTGCCCAGGGCGGCAAAACCCTGACCATCGTCTCGACCTGGCCGCGCGACTTTCCGGGTCTTGGCATCTCGGCACAGCGCCTTGCAGCCAACATCACCGAACTGTCGGATGGCGCACTGACCACCGAATATTTTGCCGCAGGCGAACGCGTTGGCGCGTTTGACGCCTTTGACGAAGTGGCCTCGGGCAACTCGCAGGCCTATATCGGCGCCGACTACTACTGGACCGGCAAGCACCCGGGGTATGCCTATTTCACATCCGTGCCCTTCGGCATGAGCACGCAGGAATGGACCGCATGGATCCGCTTCGGCGGCGGCCAGGAACTGTGGGACGAACTGGCAGGCTCCTTCGGCCTGAAGGCCCTCGCTTGCGGCTCGACCGGCACACAGGCCGGCGGCTGGTTCAACAAGGAAATCGAATCGGCAGACGACCTGAAGGGTCTGAAGATGCGTATTCCGGGCCTCGGCGGCACCGTGATGTCCAAGCTGGGCGCCTCGACCGTGTCGCTGCCGGGCGGCCAGATCTACGAAAACTTGGTGTCGGGCGCGATCGAAGCAACCGAGTGGGTGGGTCCGTTCAACGACTACTTCATGAAGTTCTATGAGGCCGCCAAGATCTATTACACCGGCGGCATGCACGAGCCGGGCGGCGGTCTGGCCTTCGGCATGAACGCATCCTGGTGGGGCAGCCTGAGCGATTGGGAAAAGTCCGTGCTGGAAGCAGCTTGCGCCAAGGAGCACGAACTGTCGCACTCCGAAGCCATGGCGAAGAACGGCGAATACCTGGGAAAACTGATCAACGATCACGGCGTCGAAGTGAAAACCTTCAACGACGACGTCTGGGATGCCTTCGGTGAAGCCGCAGCGGAAGTGTTCGCGGAAGTGCGCGATCACTCGGATCTGGCGAAGAAGATCGACGACAACTTCCAGGAGAAGCTGCGCGAGATCGGTGGCACCATCGCGAAGTTCGAAGGCAACTTCCTGAACCAGCGCAACCGTATCCTCGGCCTCGGCTGAGAGTGAACGGATAGACTGAACACAAGCGGGGCACTTCAGTGTGCCCCGCTTGATGTGTTGATCAGCGCCGGCATGTCGCGAAATCCGCAGGCCATCCTGCGCGTTCAACGTGGATGCGGGTTCGGAACCACAACCTACAGGGGGAAAGCATGGCACAGACAATGACAGCCGCTCAGGCTGCGGGCCATGGAAGAGCAGCGCCGGGGATCCGGCTTCTCGGGTGGATCATCCTGGCCCTCATGGCGGCCTTTTTGATCAACAACGTGCTCAACGTCGGCTATGGCACACCGGTTCTGACAGCCGCACTCGGTGACATGTCCCAGGCCCGGGCGATCGTGCCCATCGGCATCTATGCCGTCTGCCTTGGAATTGCCATTGCCTTTGTGCTGGCCACGGGATCGACCGTTCTGCGCACGGACGGGCAACGCCTGCACCGTTTCAACCTCTATTTCATTCGCGCCTGTTTCTGGGCCGTGCTGTTCGTCGGGATCGCCGATGCGACCATCGCGCAGCTTCGGGTCGAGAACCTGCTGCCGATGTTCTTCTCCGAGGAAACGACACGCGCCATGGGCCGCTCGGCCTGGGTTGGCCCCTATATCCACATGCCGCTTGTCGCACTTGGCTTTGTCGTGGCCCTGTTCACGCGCACGCTGGGGTTCACCTGGCTGACGCTGATGATCGTGGTGGCCGAATTGCTGATCGTGTTCCTGCGGTTCGTCTTTTCCTACGAGCAGGCGCTGATGGGCGATCTTGTGCGCTACTGGTATGCGGCGCTGTTCCTCTTCGCCTCGGCCTATACGCTGTTCGACGAGGGTCACGTGCGGGTCGACGTGTTCTATGCCGGTTTCACCCAGCGCAAGCGGGGCGCGGTCAATGCCGTGGGATCGCTTTTCCTGGGTATCACCACCTGCGCGGTCATCCTGGTGATCGGGCTGAATGGCAAGACGGCCATCATCAACTCGCCCGTGTCGAATTTCGAGATCACCCAGACCGGTTCGGTCGGCATGTTCATCAAGTACCAGATGGCAGCCTTCCTTGCGGTCTTCGCGATCAGCATGATCATCCAGTTCGTAAGCTACCTGTTTGAAGCAGTGGCTGATTACCGGGAAGAACCCGGTCATCGCGATCATCAACCCATTGCCCACTGAGGACCGACATGGAGCTTCTATTTCTCGCAGTTCTGCTGCTGATCATGGCCTGGGCCCTTGGCTCGGGCTATCCGGTCGCCTTCGCGCTGCCTGGTGCAGCCATCATCTCGATCGGTCTTGCCGCTGGCGCAGGTTATCTGTTCGGCGGCGGCACCGACGCCTATTTCCACTCGGGCGGGCCGTCGCAATGGCTGTCTGCGGGGGTGACCAACCTCCGAGGGGTCTATTGGGAGGTGGATCGAGATACGCTGATCGCCATTCCATTGTTCATCTTCATGGGCATCATGCTGCAGCGCTCCAAGATCGCCGAGGACCTGCTGGTCACGATGGCCAAGCTGTTCGGCCCGGTGCCGGGCGGTCTGGGCATTTCGGTGGTTTCGTGGGTGCGCTACTTGCGGCGACAACGGGGATCGTGGGCGCCACCGTGGTGGCGATGGGCCTGATCTCGCTGCCCGCGATGCTGCGCAACAACTATTCGCCTTCGCTGGCCTCGGGGACGATCGCGGCCTCTGGTACGCTGGGGCAGATCATCCCGCCCTCGATCGTGCTGATCATCCTGGCCGACCAGCTGGCTTCGGCCACCGATCAGGCCTCGACCATGCGCAAGCTTCTGCACAAGGAAGCGACGGGCGAGCTGTCGATGCCGTCGGTCTTCGACGTCTCCTCGACCAGTGCGGGCGAGATGTTCCTGGGCGCGCTGGTGCCGGGAATCCTGCTGGTGCTGATCTACATGGCCTACATCCTGTGCTATGCCATCCTGAACCCGAAAAAGGCGCCTTCCGTCCCGCGTGACGAGGAATTCAGTCTCGCGTTCTGGGGCAACGTGGCGCTGACCCTTATCCCACCGCTGACCCTGATCTTCCTGGTGCTTGGCTCGATCATCGCGGGTGTCGCCACCGTGAACCAGGCAGGGGCCATCGGCGCCGCCGGGGCCATGATCATGGCGGGCTACAGGCTGGGCGACAACGGTCCGCGCACCTTCGTGCCCGCGATCATGGCGCTGGTCGGTCTGGCCATCATCGCCTTCGCCCTGGCCAATTACCCGATGAACCTCAAGGCGGCATCGACGCCAGAGGACATGACCGGCATCTATATCGGCATCTTCGGCACCGGCTTGATGATCATCTCGCTGATCTGGTCCGGCCTGCGGATCATGCGGATCGAGGACACGCTGACCGGTGTGATGCTGGAAACAGCCAAGACGACATCGCTGGTCTTCGTTATCCTTCTGGGTGCCGCAATGCTGACGGCGGCCTTCCGTGCCTTCGGCGGTGAAGAACTGGTGCGGGACTTCCTGACCGGCCTGCCCGGCGGGTTCTGGATCCAGTTCCTGATCGTGATGCTGGTGATCTTCCTTCTCGGCTTCTTCCTCGATTTCATCGAGATCGCCGTGGTGGTGGTGCCGATCGTGGCACCGATCCTGCTGGCTGATCCCACCGCCAATATCACGGCCGTATGGCTGGGCGTGATGATCGGTCTGAACATCCAGACATCCTTCCTGACGCCACCGTTCGGATTTGCGCTGTTCTATCTGCGCGGGGTCGCCCCCGCCGCCGTGAAGACGATGCAGATCTACAAGGGTGTGGTCGCCTTCATCACGCTGCAGTTGATCGCCTTGCTGATCGTGGGACTTTACCCGCCGCTGGTGAACTATCTTCCGAACCGGTCAAGTTACCTGTCGGAAACCTCGCCACCGCCGCGCAACCCGCGCCTGCAATATTGCATGGATGACTATGTCCTTGCCGGCATGCAGTCGGACGGCGCACGCACCAACAACGCGATTGCAGCACTGGCCGCGCTTGACCTTTCGTCGCTTCCCGACGATCTGGCCCGCGACCTGCGCCGCGCCGCGGATGACGCTGGCGGCTTCTCGGATGCCGTGGCCCAGATCCCGGTGACCATCGCCGCGGTTCAGGCTGCTGCGGGGGATTACCGCCCGGTGCAGGAACAGGTGCGCAGCATCGAAAAGCGCGTGCGCGACCTGCAAGCCGATCTGGACGACGTGAATCGTGAAATGGGCCGCGTCCGCGAGGCCATCAGCGAAGAGCGCGGCCGCCGGATGGAGATCCGCAAGGCCGAGCTTGAGGCCGCGATTGCAGCGCTTCAGGCCCAGATCCCCGAAAACTGGGATCCGGTGCATGACACGTTCAAAGAGCTGACCGATGCCGAGGAAACGGCACGTGTAACGATGCGCCGCATCGGCGACAGCAGCTTCGAGGCCGTGGCCGAGGTGGTGGCCGTGCTGAACGGGACCCCCGCCTTCAACGCCCTGGGCGAGCCGCTGCGCGGTCTGCGTGCGGCCGTGGAAACCGGCGAGCCCGAGGCGACAGCCGCCGCACTCGACGAGCTGGCAACCCAGTTCCGTGACGTGGAAGGGGCCGGTGACATCCGTTCGGATCTGGGTGCGGCACGCCGCGTTCTGGAACGGACGCCGGATGACCGCGAAAAGGCGCTGGAGGAGTTCGACAGCGCCCTGGCCGAGTACGAGGCACAGGCCACGTGGCGCGCCGCGGCAACCACAGCGGTCCTGCCCGGGCTTCAGGCCTTCCTGAACGACACCAAGACGACCCTTGGCGTCCGGTTCGAGCCAAGCCTGACACGCGATCAGGGTATCTTCCTTGCAAGCTGCACGGCAAAACATCGCAGCCTGTCGCTGAGCTTCTGACGCGACAGACATCGCCACAAAAAAAACCGCGCCGGATCACTCCGGCGCGGTTTTTCTTTGTGCCTGTGGCGGCGCAGGCTGGATCAGGCCGCCCCGCGCGCCGCGGCATAGGCGATGAATGCGTCGAAACTTTGCGGGTTCGCCATGGAATCGCGGTTCACGACCTTTGCGGGATCTCCCCCCAGCAGCAGCTTTTTCACCGGCACCTCCAGCTTCTTGCCCGACAGCGTGCGCGGCACCTCGGCCACTTGCATGATCTCATCGGGCAGGAACCGCGCCGAGACCGATTGCCGGATCGCATCGCGGATCTGGCCCCGCAGCACGTCATCCAGCACCAGCCCCTCACGCAACACGACGAAGAGCGGCATGAAACTGTCGCGGCCCAGGAATTCCAGGTCGATCACCAGGCTGTCCAGAACCGCGTCCAGCCCCTCGACCGCGCGGTATATCTCGGAACTGCCCAGCCGCAGCCCCCGCCGGTTGATCGTGGCATCGGACCGCCCATAGATCACCGATCCGCCGTCAGCCGTGAACTCGATCCAGTCGCCATGCCGCCAGACACCGGGATAGGTGTCGAAATAGCTGTCATGCAGGCGGGATCCGTCCTCGTCGCCCCAGAAGAACAGCGGCATCGACGGCAGCGGTTCGGTGCAGACCAATTCGCCCACCTGCCCGATCACCTCCTGCCCCGCCTCGTCAAAGGCGCGCACCGCATTGCCAAGCGCGCGGCACTGCATCTCGCCCGCGCGCACCGGCATCATCGGATTGCCGCAGACAAAAGCCCCGGCAAGGTCCGTGCCCCCCGAAATCGGCGCCAGCCAGACATCGCGCTTCACCTCGCCATAGATCCAGTCATAGCCTTCCTGGCTCAGCGGCGATCCCGTCGCCCCGATGGACCGCAGCGCCGACAGGTCCAGCTCTGCCCCCGGACGGATACCCGCTTTCTGGCAGCCCATGAAAAACGCAGCCCCCGCCCCGAAATAGGTCAGCCCCTCGCGCGCCACCATGCGCCAGGCCTCCAGCATGTCGGGATGATTGGGGGCGGCATCGAACAGAACGACAGCAGCCCCCTGCCCCAGTGCGGTCCATTGCGCGTTCCACATGATCCAGCCGGATGACGTGATCCAGCAGAACCTGTCCTGCGCGCTCAGGTCCTGATGCAGCGATTGCTTTGCCGCCTCCAGCATCACACCGCCATGGCCATGCACGATGGGCTTGGGGTTGCCCGTCGTTCCCGATGAATAGACGATCCACAAGGGATGCAAGAACGGCACCTGCCGGATCACGGGCACCTGCGGCACCGCCTCCATCACCGCCCAGGGCGTCCAGCCCTGCGGCACATCGCCCAGCGTCGGCACCATCACGCGATGCTCCAGGGTCGGCAAGCCCGCAGCGATACCGGCCAGAATCTCGCGCCGGTCGATGCGCTTGCCCGCATGGACATAGCCATCCTGCGCGATCAGTACCTTCGGTTCGATCTGACGGAACCGGTCAAGGATCGCCACATGCCCCATGTCGGGCGCACAGAGCGACCAGACCGCCCCCAACGAGGCCGTCGCAAGGAAAGCCACAAGCGCCTCGATCGCGTTGGGCAGAACCGCGACCACCCGGTCGCCCTGCCCCACGCCCATGTCGCGCAACGCAGCCTGTGCCGCACCGACGCGCGCTTGCAGCTGGCCCCAGGTCAGCACCTGCCGCCCGAAGGTTTCGGATTGCAGGATCACAGCATCCTCCGCGCCGCGCGTCGCGGCATGGCGCAAGATCTGGGCGGCGAAATTCGTCTCGGCGCCGGGAAACCAGTCGGCGCCGGGCATCTTGCGTTCGGGCAGAACCTCGGACCAGCCTGCGATGGGCAGATCGAAAAAGCCGATGATCGCGGTCCAGAACCCGTCCAGATCGGTGACGGACCATTCCCAGAGCGCGTGATAATCCGCGAATTCCAGCCCCCGCTCGGCCTTCAGCCAGCGGATGAACTGCGCCAGCCGCGCGGCATCTGCCCGCGCGGCATCGGGTTCCCACAGGATGGGGCGCGCCTCGGTCATGGTGATCCTCCCTTGATCGTCTGCTGCGCAAGCTTCCATGCCCACGCCCGACGTTCAAGAGGCTGATGCCATCACTTGCCCTGCAACATCGCCTCGATCAGCCGCTGCACGCGCAGCGCCTCTTCCAGCGTGGCCAGACGGTGCGGACGGCCTGCGATCATCGCCTCCAGATCGTCAAGCTGCGCCCGCAGGCTGGTGCTGCGCGGATCAAGGTTCGTGGGGGTCACACGTTCGAACGCCCCCCCGTCCGAGGTGGACACCGCATAGAAATCCGCAACGCGGTGGCTGCGCAGGCTGCCCTTGACCGTGAATTCCTGCCGGTCTGGCTGTGCCCCGCCGACGCTGGCCAGCACGGACACCGCCTGACCGGCAGCATTCTCAAGCCGCGCCAGCATATGCGTTTCGCAAAGCGTCGGATCAGCCGGATAGGTTGGCCGCGCCCAGACCAGCGACAAG
Source organism: Seohaeicola sp. (assembly GCF_048006315.1). Taxonomy (GTDB): domain Bacteria; phylum Pseudomonadota; class Alphaproteobacteria; order Rhodobacterales; family Rhodobacteraceae; genus Seohaeicola. The sequence continues at coordinate 973,590 of NZ_CP180350.1, forward strand.
GGGCCGAGGATGCGCTCGGAAAAGAACAGGAAATGCGAGATCACCTCGCGGGTCATGCCGCCCTCGTCGCGCAGGCGCAGCCAATCGGCGGCCTGCTGCCAGGCGCGCGGCCATGCGCCATAGGTCACGACGATATCGACGCCCGCCAGATCGCCCATCGCGCCCGCTCGCGCCTCGGCCGAGATATCGGTCAGCGCGGCCCCGGCCGCCTGGGTGAAATTGACCGCCGCCGGCACGCCGGACGCGGCGATCCGTTCCACAAGATCGGCGCTGGCCGCGATATCGACACCCAGCGGCTTTTCGAGGAACAGCGCCTTGCCCAGCGCCGCTGCGGCAAGGGCGTATTCCTTGCGCGGCCCCGGCGGGCAGGCCAGATAGACCACATCGGCCCCCGAGATCGCAGCCGCGGCGCTGTCGCAGATCGTGGCACCGGGCGCCATGTCACGTGCAAGGGCCGCGTTGTCCGCATTCGGATCCCACAGGAAGGCCGGATCGTAGCCGGGATGCAGTTGCATATGCTCCAGCATCCGCCGTCCCATGATACCCAAACCGATGATTGCCGCCTTGATCGCCATGCGCTGTCCTCTTTGTCAGTCCACCGGTCCCGATGTCCCGGCGCGCCACGCTATCGCGCCGCGCGGCGCACGACCAGAGCAAAGCGGTTTTTCGCCGGGGCAAGGGCGCCGATCCAACCGGCGCGCCGACCGTTTCGGTAGACTTCACGGCGCTTGCCTGCTATCGCGCGCACCTGTCCCGCCGAGGTCGGGACGCACAAGGGTGATCCGGGCATGAAACGCATTCGACTGTGGAAACTGAAACGCGAGTTGCGCCGCGCCCTGCCGAAGACGCTGGAAACCCTCGCCGAACCGTTCCGCTACCTGACATTCGTGCCGCTTTATGACTTTCGCAAATCGCGGCTGATGCGCGTGACGCAAGGGGCGCTGCCGCAGGGACGCGAAATCGCGGTCTATCTCATCTTCGCGCCGGACGGTGTGCAGGGATCGCATCTGCACATGCTGTCCGAACTGGCGCGCGCCGGCATCAGCCCCCTGGTGGTGTCCAACCTGCCGCTGTCGGATGCAGATCGCGCGTCCCTTTGCGCCTGCGCCTGGCGCGTGATCGAGCGTCCGAATGTCGGCTATGACTTCGGCGGCTACCGCGATGGCATCCTGTCCATCGCCGATCTGCTGCCCACACTCGACCGGCTGTGGATCCTGAATGATTCCGCCTGGCTGGTGGACCAGACGCCCAGCTGGTTCGACGAGGCACGCGCCATGGGGCGGGACTTCGCGGGGTCGGTGTCGAACTACGGCATCGCCAAGATCGACATCCAGGATCACACCGAGATCGTCTGGCAGTTCAACCCCGCCCATCGCAAGTTCCATTACGTGTCGAACGGCTGGTGTATCGGCGCGGCCATCCTGCGCGATCCCGCTTTCCTGCGGTTCTGGAAGCGGCTGCAGATCCGGCACAGCAAGCAGCTGACCGTCCGGCGCGGCGAGATCGGCTTTTCCCAATGGGTGATCCGGCGCGGGTTCTCGCATGGCGCCACGCTGGAAATCGACAGGCTCGATGCGGAACTGGCCGCCCTCGATCCGGCCCGGCTGGATGAGGTCGCCCGCCACCTGATGATGATCGACGTCGGGTTCGAACCGGTGAAGGCCGCGGTGCTTGCCCTTGATCCGGCCACGGAAACGGGCCGCCGCGCCCGGATCACCCTGTGCCTAACCGCCGTGGCGCGCTTTGGCACGATCATCGCCATGCCGTTTTACAACCAGCGTTTCCGCCGCCTGCCCTTCTTCAAGAAATCGGTGTTTTCCGGCTCGCCCCAGACCGTGCAGATTGCGCTGGACACGCTGGCGATCCTGCCGGGGGAGAACGGGCACATGATCCTGTCCGAGGCCCGCGCACTGGCCCAGGCCAAGGGAAAACTTGCCAGCCAGCCCGAGGATGCCCCCTCGGTCACAGGCTGAAAGCCCTAACCCTGCGCGTCGAAATGCGCGCGTGCCATGCGCGCCAGCCTGTGGCGATAAAGCGGGCGCTGGATCTCGCGCTTGATCTTGGACCAACCCGGCGTCTTGTGCCCGATGGTGCTGCCGCCCAGTTCGCCGGATCGCTCGCTGATCCCCGATGGCCAGACCGACAGTACACGTGCCCCATGAATCCATGGCATCTGCAGCAGGCAATCGACAGGACGATCAAAAACCCGGGTCGCCGCCAGCAGCTTGATGGCGGCGTTGCGGGTCACGATCTGGGCCTGCATGCCCAGGGCAACCTCGCGGGGGCGGCGCAGGACGATATCGCCGTTCCGGGCGACCTCTTGCCCTTCGTCTTCCCTGCGCTTGTAGGGAAAACGGATGAAATCCCCGTCCGCCATCGCGGGCATGGCAAGATCAAGCGCCGCCGCAAAACCGCTGCGATCAATCTCCACGTCATCCTCGAGGATGAGTGCCGCATCCAGATCCTGCTCCACGATCATGGTCCAGCATTTGCGGTGGCTGCGAAAACAGGCCACTTCGGAGTCGCGCAGCGCATAGGGATAGCGCGGCATCAAAAGGCCGGGTTCATAAAGGCCCCATGCCTCGGCCCCGGCACCCGGGGGATCACGCGCATCAATCGCCGAGACGACCCTGGCCGGGAAAGGGGATGCATCACACAAGGTATCTACCTGGGCCTCGCGCGCCGTGGCGCGATCAAGATGGATGACAAAGGTCATATGCCCGGTGTCCGGCCGGGGTTTTCCGTTGTCTTCCTTCATGACGCGCGCCTTCCAGCTTTCATATCGGCCGCCCCGGACTCTGCCCCAATCGTCAGGGCGGGGCAATGGGGCGCGGATGCGCAAGCCGCCGCTGCAGCCGCTGCCCGGCCTTGCAACGGCGGCCAAGACCTGACAGGTTGCAGCCCTGAAATCGCCCGGCGCGGACCCGTGGCATCCCTGAAGGCAGTCAGATGGACCCGGTCAATATTCTCTGTGTGAAATGGGGCACCAAGTATGGCCCAGACTATGTAAACAAGCTGGCGTCGATGGTGTCGCGCAACATGTCGCGCCCCTATCGCTTCGTCTGCCTGACCGATGACGCCACGGGCATTGATCCCTCCATCGAAACCCATCCCCTGCCGGCCATCGGCATTCCCGAATTCGACGCCGCCACCGGCTGGACCCGGCTTCATGGCTGGCTGAAGGTCACGGTCTTTGCCGCGCCCCTTTACGACCTGACCGGTCCCACCCTGTTTCTGGACGTGGACATCGTGATCACCGGTCCGCTGGATCCGTTCTTCGATCCACCGGGCGAGTTCATCGTGATCAAGGAGTGGGACAAGCGCGACGAGACGGGCAATACCTCGGTCTTCCGCTACACGGCTGGCGCGCATGGCGACCTGATCGCGCATCTGGCCGGATCGCTTGACAGCGCGCAGGGCGATTACCGCAACGAGCAGGAATTCGTGACCTCGTATTTCTCGCGACAGGGCAAGATGAGCTACTGGCCCAAGGGCTGGTGCGTCAGCTTCAAGCGTCACTGCATGCATCGCGGGATCATGGGGTTCTTCAAGCCCGCACGCATCCCCGAGGGGGCCAGCGTCGTGGTGTTTCACGGCAAGCCGAACCCGCCTGACGCAATCATCGGGCGCAGCGGCAAGTGGTATCGCCGGGTGCTGCCGGTCGCCTGGGTCGATGAGCTGTGGCGCTGAGGCATAGGGCGCGGCATGGCGGACATCACAACAGCCCGGAACGGTGGCGAGGTCATCTGGCATGATGCGGAACTTGTGCCAACCTTCGAGAATGGCCTCTTCGATCCCGACTGGCTGGCGCATACAGGGTGGCTGACCGGCAGCTCGACCGGGCGCAACACCGCATGGTTCCTGCGCCACGATGGGCGCGACATGGTGCTGCGGCATTACTGGCGCGGCGGCATGGTGGGCCGGATCGTCAAGGACCTGTATCTGCGCGAACCCGTTGATCGCAGCCGGGCGATGCGCGAATTCACCCTGCTGGACTGGATGCATGGCCAGGGTCTGCCGGTGCCGCGCCCGGTGGCCGCCCGTTTCAGCCCATTTGGCCCCTGGTACCGCGCTGATCTGCTGATGGAGCGCATCCCCGACACCCGTCCGCTGGCCGATTGTCTGGCAGAAGGACCTCTATCGGACAGGGACTGGATGCGGATCGGGGCCGTGATCGCCCGGTTTCACAAGGCCGGCGTGCATCATTCCGACCTGAACTGCCGCAACATCCTGCTGGATGGCGCGGGCGGCATCTGGCTGATCGATTTCGACAAATGCGAACGTCGTCCGCAGGGGGGCTGGGCGCAAGAGAATATCCGCAGGCTGGAACGCTCGCTGATCAAGGAAAAGGGCAAGGTCCCCGGCCTGCACTGGACCGACAGGGATTGGCAGGCCTTGCTAGTAGGGTATCGTGTCATCTCCGCTCCGCCTGACATAAAGTTTGACGCATGAGACATGCCTCCCCATCAGGGTCGATGCCTTTTCCCGCAAAACCGCTTGCGCTGGCAGATCTGGCACCAATGGCCAACGGGCAGGATCGGCTTGTCTATCATCACCCGGACTATCCCGATCTTCTGTTCAAGGCGCCGAAATCGCTGCATGCGGCACTTGGCCAAACCGAGGGCACGGCGATCCGGCTTGTTCTGTCTGATCTTGGCAACTTCCGGCGGCTGATGCTGAAACTGGCGCCCAAAACCCTGTGGCACCCGTTCTTCAAGGAAAGCGATTGCTATCTGCGCGCGCGCCTTGTCGGCATCGCAACCGATGACCTGCCGATCCCGAACCTTTACGGCTTTTGCGATGCGGACATCGGCCCTGTGCTGGCGGTGGAACGGATCGCGATGCCCGGCCAGATGCTGGGCCGGACACTGAAATCCATCGCGGCCAAGGGGCCGCTCGATGCCGGGATGGTGGCCCTGCTGGACCAGTTCGCCGAACGCATGTTTCGTCACGGGATCGTCGCGGGCGACATGACTGCGGCGAATATCGCGCTGGGGCAACGCGGCGGTGCGGATCAGTTCGTGCTGATCGACGGCTTCGGAGACATCCATGCAATCCCGTTCCGGTCGGCGTCGGCACGGCTCAACCGGATTGCGATGATCCGCAGCTTTCACAAGATGGCGGGCCGTATCGGGCTGGGTTTCGACGCGGCGCGGCTGCGCTTCAGCGCCTCGTCTCGCTGATCCGGTCCCACAGCGTCAGCCGGGCGAATTCCGCCGTGATCGCGACCGGATCATAGCGTGTGGCGATCCAGTCCTCGAAACCGATGCCGCTGGCCGTGTGATCGGCCTCGAAGGCCGCGACCATCCGGTCCAGCACGCCCGTCGACGACCAGCTCCAATGCCCGAAACGCCGCGACAGCATGGCGGCGGCCTCAGCCACCGGGCGGCCCTCGATCGCCAGCAGATAGATGGCGCTGGCCAGCCCCGTGCGATCGGCGCCCGCACGGCAATGCAGCAGGAACGGTTTCTCGATGCGCCGCAACAGCGCGATCAGGGCCAGCACCCGGTCGGGCGTGGGCAGGCGATGCGCGCTCATGTTGAAGCTGTGAAACCGCAGCCCCAGCGCGGCGCAGGCGTGGCGCTCTGCCCGGTACGGCGCGCCCCCGTCGCTGCCGCGCAGATAAAGAACCGAGACAAGGCCCTGCGCCTTCATGCGCGCCAGCCGGCGACGGTCAGGCTGGTTCGACCGGAACACGCCGGGCGCCACGGTGGCGGCATTCGCCCAGATCAGGCGTATCACGCCCTGGTCTATCCAGAAATTGTGCAGCCGGTCACTCAGGCGGCTCAGGCGGTCCTGCTCAGGCATCTGGTGCGCCGCCCTTCCAGCGGCGGTGAATCCAGAACCACTGGTCGATATTCTGCTCGATCCGGGCCTGCAGGCTGTTGTTCAGGGCCTGCGTCATCTCGACAGCGGTCGAATGGGGGATCGGCGCTTCGAACACCGCGTCGAAAGACAGCCCGTCCTTGCGCCGGATGCCATAGCAGGGCACCAGCAGCGCATCGTACTTGAGGGCCATCTCGGCGGCGGACAGGGCCGTCATCGCGGTCTGGCCCATGAAATCCAGCGGCTCGCCCTTGTGCATGTGCTGGTCGATCAGCATGGCCACAGTGCCGCCGCCGCGCAAAAAGCGCACCATCTCGCCGATGCCGCGCCGCCCCCTTTCGAACAGGGGTGTGCCGATGGTGCTGATGTTGCGCAGGTAATAGCTGTTGAAATACGGGTTGTTCAGCGCCCGGTAGATGCCGCCCACGCGAAACCCATGCGCGATGGTGCCTGCACGGATCACGTCGTAATTGCCGAAATGCCCCGACACCAGGATGATCGGCCGGTTCTGCGCCTTGGCCTGCAGCATCGCGTCCCAGCCCGGCCCGCTGACCGGTGCCGCAAGCGCACGCTTGCGCAACCCCTTGGGCGACAGCAGTTCCATCGCCATGCGCCCGATGTTGCGAGATGTGGCCGCTGTCACCGCGGTCCGCTGGGCCTCGGGCATGGCCGGAAAGATCAGCCGCAAGTTATCCTCGATCCGCCTGCGGTAACCCGCCAGCGGGGCCACGAGGCGCGCAAAGACAAGGCCCCCCAGCCGGACCCGCAACCCGTAGGGCAGCAGCTTGAGTGCGCCGACGAAGGCCAGAAAGACACCGTATGGCGCAAGATCGGACATCCGGGCCGCAAGGTCCCGGAACCGTTCCTGATTGTCGCTCGCCATGGTCTCTCCTGCCCGCGGGGTCACCGGAAGCGGCCCCAGCGGACCGCCCTGCCCTGACATACTACCGGACCGGCAGCGGGGTAAAGCCTCCGTCAGGGGGAACCGGCTTTGCCGCGCAACCAGTGGCACGGCGGGATCGGCGCGGCACCTTATGGAAATGGCACGCCAGCCTGCGCTGGCGTGCCATCCCCGGTATTGCCGTCGTGCCGTTATGCCAGATCGAAACGATCGGCGTTCATCACCTTGGTCCAGGCCGCGACGAAATCGCGGACGAACTTGGGCTGGGCGTCGTCCTGGGCATAAAGCTCGGACAGGGCGCGCAGCTGCGAATTCGCACCGAAGGCCAGATCGACGCGGGTGCCGGTCCACTTCACGGCGCCGGTCTTGCGGTCACGCCCTTCGAACAGCTGCTCGTCCTTGTCGACGGGCTGCCATGCGGTGCCCATGTCCACGAGGTTGACAAAGAAGTCGTTCGTCAGCTGGCCCGGACGGGTCGTGAACACGCCATGCGCCGCGCCACCGTGGTTGGCACCCAGAACGCGCAGGCCGCCGACCAGAACGGTCATCTCGGGTGCGGTCAGGGTCAGCAGCTGCGCCTTGTCGATCAGCAGGCCCTCGGCGGGCACGCTGTAGACATCCTTGGCGTAGTTGCGGAAGCCGTCGGCGATGGGTTCCATCACCTCGAAGCTGTCAACGTCGGTCTGTTCCTGGCTGGCGTCCATGCGGCCGGGGGTAAAGGGCACTTCGATGTCAAAGCCCGCGTCCTTTGCGGCCTTTTCGATCGCGGCAGAGCCGCCCAGCACGATCAGATCGGCCAGGGACACTTTCTTGCCGCCCTTTGCGGAGGCGTTGAATTCGGCCTGGATGCCTTCCAGCGCGCCCAGCGCCTTGGCCAGCGCCTCGGGCTGGTTGACCGCCCAATCCTTCTGCGGGGCCAGACGGATGCGGGCGCCATTGGCACCGCCGCGCATGTCGGAGCCACGGAAAGACGAGGCCGAGGCCCAGGCCGTCTGCACCAGTTCGGATACCGACAGCGCGCCCAGCAGCTTGCCTTTCAGCGCCGCGATATCGGCCGCATCCACCAGCGGGTGATCCACGGCCGGGATCGGATCCTGCCAGATCAGGTCCTCGGCGGGGACTTCCGCGCCCAGGTAGCGGGCTTTCGGCCCCATGTCGCGGTGGGTCAGCTTGAACCAGGCGCGGGCGTAGGCATCGGCGAACTCTTCCGGGTTTTCCAGGAAGTTGCGCGAGATGGGTTCGTAGATCGGGTCCATCTTCAGCGACATGTCGGCGGTGGTCATCATCGGCGGATGCTTCTTCGAGGGATCGTGCGCATCCACGACCATGTCTTCTTCCTCGCAGTCGATCGGGTGCCACTGATGCGCGCCTGCGGGGCTTTTCGACAGCTGCCAGTCATATTTGAACAGCACCTTGAAATAGCCCATGTCCCAGGTCGTCGGGTTCGGCTTCCATGCACCTTCGATGCCGGATGTGATCGTGTCGCCGCCCTTGCCGGACCCATGGGTGCTGATCCAGCCAAGGCCCATCTCGTGCATCGGGGCCGCTTCGGGCTCGGGGCCGACCAGGGCCGCGTCGCCTGCACCGTGCGATTTGCCGAAGGTGTGGCCACCGGCCACCAGCGCCACGGTTTCATAGTCGTTCATCGCCATACGGCCGAAAGTCTCGCGCACGTCGCGGCCCGAGGCCACCGGATCGGGGTTGCCGTTGGGGCCTTCGGGGTTGACGTAGATCAGACCCATCTGCACGGCGGCCAGCGGGTTTTCCAGCTCGCGTTCGCCGCTATAGCGCATGTCGCCCAGCCAGCTGTCTTCCTTGCCCCAATAGATGTCTTCCTCGGGCTCCCAGATGTCGGCGCGACCGCCGCCGAAGCCGAAGGTCTTGAAGCCCATGGTCTCCATCGCGACGTTGCCCGCCAGGATGAACAGGTCCGCCCAGGAAATCTGGTTGCCGTATTTCTGCTTGATCGGCCACAGCAGGCGGCGCGCCTTGTCAAGGTTGGCGTTGTCCGGCCAGCTGCTGGTCGGTGCGAAACGCTGCGAGCCGGTGCCGCCGCCCCCGCGACCGTCAGCGGTGCGATAGGTGCCGGCGCTGTGCCAGGCCATGCGGATGAACAGACCGCCGTAATGGCCCCAGTCAGCTGGCCACCAATCCTTGCTGTCGGTCATCAGCGCGGCCAGATCGGCCTTCAGCGCCGTGAGGTCCAGCTTCTTGAATTCCTCGGCATAGTTGAAGGCCTCGCCCATCGGGTCGACCTTGGACGAATGCTGGCTGAGGATCTTGAGGTTCAGCGAATTCGGCCACCACTCGCGATTCGTGCGGCCCTTTTGCGTTGCATTCGGGTTGATTGCCGAATGCATGACCGGGCATTTGCCGATGTCATTTCCGTCCATGTTTCTCTCCGATTCTGGTTGATGTCGTGCCCTGGAACGGGGCGCGGGGGCTGTCACCCGGGACAAAACAGGGGGCAGAGGCAACTGGTGCCCGCCGCATCCCCATCGATCGACCCAAGCTATACTGGAATCATTCTAACAAACCAGAGCGATCAGTTTAAGTTGCATTTTGTGATCATAATTATAATTTCAAGTTATCGCCCGGCGGCGTTCACCAGATCTTTGCCAATTGCCCGGAAAACCGGTCAGCAGGGCCGCGGGTGATATCGGAACTGCGCGCTCCTGCCGCATACCAGTCAAAGCTGCGCATCATATGTACCTTTGCAAATCCGGGCTTGCGGTCCGGTCTTACCCCTTCGCCAGACATGCTGGCGCAGGGGCACGCATGGACGGTTTCGGGGCTTTCACCGCTCAGCCCCCGTTTATCAGGAAAGGCGGCCCGGCGGGCCGAATGGCAGACAGATGGAGATGATGGACACCCTATTGCTGTCGCGGATCCAGTTCGCGGCGAATATCTCGTTCCATATCCTTTTTCCCACGATCACCATCGCCCTTGGCTGGGTGCTGGTCTTTTTCAAATGGCGCTATGCCCGGACCAATGAACAGGTCTGGATGGACGCCTATTTCTTCTGGGTCAAAATCTTCGCCCTGTCCTTTGCCATGGGGGTCGTGTCCGGCATCACCATGTCGTTCCAGTTCGGCACCAACTGGCCCGGCTTCATGGAAAGCGTCGGCAATATCGCGGGGCCCCTGCTGGCCTATGAGATCATGACCGCCTTCTTCATGGAGGCCGTGTTCCTTGGCATCATGCTGTTCGGCTTCAGCCGCGTGCCGGGTTGGGCACATACCGGGGCGACCGTTCTGGTCGCCGTGGGCACAACCATGTCGACCTTCTGGATCCTGGTGCTGAACAGCTGGATGCACACGCCCCAGGGCTTCGAGATGCGTGACGGCGTGGCCCATGCCACCGACTGGTTCGCGATCATCTTCAACCCCTCGATGCCCTACCGCCTTGTGCATGTGCTGCTGGCCTCGGGTCTGACCGTGGGCTTCCTGATCGCGGGCATGTCCGCCCTGCGCTGGGTCATGGGCGAACGCAGCGCGGAAGTGCGCAAATCGCTGCGCCTTGGCGTGATCATGGGCGCCTCGATCATCCCGCTGCAGATCTATGCCGGTGACATGCACGGGTTGAACACGCTGGAATACCAGCCTGCGAAAGTGGCCGCGATGGAGGGCAACTGGGAAACGCAAGGCAATGTGCCCCTGCTGCTGTTCGCACTGCCCGACGAGGAGGCGCGCGAGAACCGGTTCGAGATCGGCATTCCCTCGGGCGCAAGCCTCATCCTGACCCATCGTCTGGACGGCGAGGTGCCGGGCCTGAACGACTTCGTGGCTGAAGACGGGACTGTCCTGCACCCGCCCGTCAACGCTGTCTTCTGGTCCTTCCGCGTGATGGTGGGTACCGGCATGGCGATGCTGGTGCTGTCCTGGGCGGCGCTGTTCCTGATGCGCCGCGGCCGGGGCATCGAAGGGCTGCCGCGCCCGGTGGTCTGGGCCTTCCTGCCGATGGCCTTCTCGGGCTGGCTGGCGACACTGGCGGGCTGGTACACCACCGAAATCGGGCGTCAGCCCTGGCTGGTGACCGGTGTCCTCAGCACCGATGCCGCCGTGGGTGACGTGCCGCCCGCGCTTGTCGCCTCGACGCTGGTGGCCTACCTGGTGATCTACGCAGCGTTGCTGGTCGCCTATGTCAGCGTGCTGGTCTACCTGGCCCGCCGCAAGGCCAAGGGGGCGTCCGTCCCCGAGGCAGGCCGCCCGATAAGCGGCGCGATCCAGTCCATCCCGGCGGAGTGACCATCATGATGACCCTCCTTGGTGATCCCGCCGTCTGGCTGCCCGTGGTCTTTGCCGCGCTGATGGGCCTGTCGATCCTGATCTACGTGGTGCTGGACGGCTTCGACCTGGGCGTGGGGATCCTTACCCCCCTCGGGAACGAGGCCGAGAAAGACCGCATGGTCGCCTCGATCGGCCCCTTCTGGGATGCGAACGAAACCTGGCTGGTGATGGCGGTCGGCCTGCTGCTGGTCGCCTTCCCGGCGGCCCATGGCACCATCCTGACGGCGCTTTACCTGCCCGTGGCGATCATGCTGATCGGCCTGATCCTGCGCGGCACGGCCTTCGAATTCCGCGCCAAGGTGGCGCTTCCCAAGAAAAAGGCGTGGAACATGGCGTTCTTCGCAGGCTCGATCATGACCTCGATGGCGCAGGGCTACATGCTGGGCCTCTATGTCATGGGTCTGGACAACAGCTGGTCCTCGCAGGCCTTCGCGCTTCTGACAGCCGTATTCCTGACCGTCGGCTACAGCTTCATCGGCGCCTGCTGGCTGATCCTCAAGGCCGAGGGGGCGTTGCAACTGAAAGCGGTGAAATGGGCGCGCGGCGGGATATGGGGCGTCGTGCTGGGTGTAGGCGCGATCTCGCTTGCCACCCCGCTGGTCAGCCCACGCATCTGGGAGCGGTGGTTCTCGATCCCCGAGTTTTTCCTGCTCGCGCCCCTTCCGCTGATGTCCGCGGCGCTGATCCTGGGTATCTGGGCGGTCCTGCGGCGACTGCCCACGGTCAACGACAGCTTCGCATGGTTGCCCTTTGCCGGGGCAAGCGCGCTGTTCGTGCTGGCCTTCACGGGCCTTGCCTATTCCTTCTACCCCTATGTGGTGCCGGAAAAACTGACGATCTACGATGCCGCATCGGCCCCGGAAAGCCTGATGATCATCCTCGTGGGTGCGCTGATCGTGATCCCGGTGATCGCGGGCTATTCGGCGCTGGCCTATTACATCTTCCGCGGCAAGGCCCGCGACCTGCGCTACGACTGATCCAGCCCCCGCAGCGACGGCGCATCCCGCGTCTGGGCCGTCACGCTGCGGGCCGTGATCTGCTTGCCAGTCCTCGCATCGACCAGAACCGGCGCGATCGGCGCGCCGGTCTCCTTCGAGACCAGCGTGACCGAAGGCTCGCCGGGCGGCGGCACATGCGCATTCGCCCAAGCGATCAGCGACACCAGGACCGGATAAAGCGCTTTGCCGCGCTCTGTCAGCCGGTATTCATGCCGCAGCGGGCGTTCCTGATAAGGCTCGCGGCGCAACACGCCCGCCGCCTCCAGCTTGCGCAACCTGTCCGCCAGAATATGGCGCGTGATGCCAAGCCGTTCCTGCATCTGTTCGAACCGGCGAATACCCAAAAAGCAATCACGCAGCACCAGCATGGTCCAACGGTCGCCCACGACGGACAGGCCACGGGCAACCGGACAGGCATCGCTTTCAAGATCGTTCCATTTCATGCCCGGATCATAGCAAGGATTGACAGGTTCCAAAAGAGAACTTAGCACAGTTCCAAATCAGAACTCACTTGGTGACGCCCTGTGATGACCCGGTGACGATCCTGTCACGCAGCGCGCAAAGGGGCAGCCTTGCACAAGATCATGGAACGCGCAGACGGATGGACGCACAGCCCACAGCGGTGGCAAGGCTGATGCGCACCGCCGCCGCGCCCACCTTGCCCCCCGAGGCCGCAGCCCGCGCGCAAGCCGCCCGGATGCACCTGCTCCTCGAAGCGCCGATCGCCCCGACCCTGGCCAGGCTGGCCGCGCCCAATGTCCTGGCGATGTTCGTGCAGGCCGCGCAAAGCATCGCCGAGGCGTATTTCGCAAGCCTTCTGGGACTGACGGCCCTTGCCGGGCTGGCGCTGGTCTTTCCGCTGGTCATGCTGACGCAGATGCTGTCGGCGGGGGCCATCGGCGGCGCGATCTCTGCCGCCATTTCCCGCGCGCTGGGGGCGGCGAACCCCGCACGCGCCGCAACGCTGACCCTCACCGCCGGGCTGATCGCCATCGGCCTTGCGCTGGTCATGGCGCTGCTGGTCGCCGTCTTCGGCGCGCGGTTCTTCACCCTGCTCGGGGGCGGGCCCGATACGGTCGCGGCGGCCACGCAATACGCGATGGTGTTCTTTCCGGGCTGTGTGGCGATCTGGCTCTGCAATGCAGCACTCAGCGTGATCCGGGGCACCGGCAACATGACCCTGCCCGCGACGCTGCTGCTTCTGGTCTCGGCGATCTCGGTCCCGCTGGCGGGTGGTTTCGCGCTGGGATGGGGGCCGCTGCCCGCACTGGGCATGACGGGTCTGGCGCTGGGTCCGGTCGTGGCCTTCGCGGTGGGCGCCTGCATCGCCATCGGCCATATCGCCATGAGCCGGGCAGGTTTCACCCTTGCAGGCGCGGCACGACGGCTTGACCCCGGCATGTTCCGCGACATCCTGGGCGTCGGCGCGATGGCCTCGATCAACACCGTCCTGACCACCGCCACGATCATCATGATGACCGCCCTTGTCGGCCGCTTCGGCGAGGGCGCGCTGGCAGGCTACGGCCTGGGCGCGCGGCTGGAATTCCTGATGATCCCGGTGATCTTCGGGATCGGTGCCGCGATGACCGCCATGATCGGGGCCAATATCGGTGCAGGCCGCACCGACCGCGCACTGCGTGTGGCATGGACGGGCGCGGGGGCGGCAGCGGGCATCGTCGGCAGCATCGGCCTTGGGCTGGCCGTGTTTCCGGACCTCTGGCTGGGCATGTTCCTTGATCCCGCGAATACCGCCGCCCTTGATGCCGGACGCAGCTATTTCCGCCTTGTCGCACCGTTCTATGCCTTTTTCGGACTGGGCCTTGCGCTCTATTTCGCGTCGCAGGGGGCGGGCCGGATGCTGTGGCCGGTGCTCAGCAGCCTTGCCCGCATGGCCGTCGCACTCGGCGGCGCGGTGCTGCTGATGCGCGCCACCGATTTGGGGGTGGATGGTGTCTTTCTGGCCATCGGGATGGCCATGCTGGTCTATGGGATGGTGATCGCGCTGGCCATCTGGCAGGGTGGCTGGACAAGAAAAGAGCCGTGAAGCCAGCCCGCGTTGCGGATGTCGCAGGGGCATACCCCACCGCCTGCCCAGTCTCCATGAACGCGGCGGCAGTCAAACGCGGCTGCACCGGACCCAAGCCTCGTGCAGTATCCAGCCATCCGAAGGCGGGCGGCGCGTTTTGACGCGCCACCCCTGCACTGTCACGCCGCCTGTGACACCCGCTCGCTGACCGACAGGTCAACCCAGGCGCCACCCTCGTAGCGCAGGACCTCGCCCTTGGCCGCATCGGTCGCCATCAGCGCCAGCCAGCCATTGTCGAACAGGGCCTTCACGCCGGGGCGACTATCCAGAATATCAAGGATCGCCTGCGCCGGGGCCTCGATCATCACGGTCAGGCGCAGCGGATCATGCTGCAACGCCTCGCCATCATGCACCGACTGCCAGGGCAGACCGGCGCGCAACATCCCGCCGTTGCCTTCGATCACGCCGATCCCGCCGGTCACGTTATGCAGCAGCTTGTTGCCCGCCCCGTAAGCCTGCGGCGCCACGGACGAGCCGTAATACTGCAGCGAGATCCAGCTGGCCACCACTACCGGGGCGGTCAGGATCAGCTCCAGCACGCCAAAGCCCGCGTCAGCCTGCCAGACATAATCATGCAGGAACGCCCGGCCGCCCAGGTCGATCCCGGCAGTGTGACGGCGCGGCGCAGCGATGAAGGCCGCACAGCCCGCAAGGCCCCATTCCGGGCGCAGTTCCGACCAGTCGCCGCCGCGCAGGGCCAGCGCCTCGGGCGCCTCCGCGCGCGGCAGACGCGCCGCACGCTCGGCCCGCGCCAGCCGCCCGGCCTGGTCCAGCGCCGCCCGCAGCCGCGCAAGATCGGCGGCATGATCGGGCAGGGCCTGATCCTCATAGAGCGTCACCCGGTCCGACACCGTGTCATGCAGCCCCGCGACAAAGCGCGTATCGGCCGGGATCTCGATCCCCTTGGAAATCAGCCCCGCGCGCACCGCGCTGTCGTTCAGAAGCCCCGCCAGCAACCGCGCGTTCACATCGCCCGCATGGCCCCCGCAGGCGCCGCATTGCAGCGCGCTGGCGTGGGGCGCGTTCGTGACGCCCGCGCCATGCCCCGCGATCAGAACCAGCCGCGCAAAATCGCGGGTCAGCGACATGGCCGACAGGATCGTGACCGCCGCCCCGATCCGCGCCTCGAGCGGCAGATCGGTGGTTGGTGCGGGGCCAGCGGGCGCGGCCTTGGCGCGCGTGGCGGTATCCTTCAGCAGCTTGGCGACATAGAGCGGGCCCGCCGCCTCGACAAAGGCGAAGGCCGACACGGATGCCATGCGGAACCGCCCCCAGGCACGGGTGGCCCGAGCCGCGATGCGCGCACCCAGATCGTCATCCGCCGCGCCCGAGGACCGGCTTTCGACACCCGGCTGCAGCAGAACCGGCGCGCGCGCCTCGACCACGTCCGAGGCAAATCCCCGATGCGCCGCCGCCAGGCCGAAGAAGCCCGCGAAACCGATGGTACGGATGCCCGCGTCACTCGCCTCCAGCGCCCGGCGGAACACTTCTGACCGCACGTCGATGCAGAAGGCCGCCTGGATCGCCGGTGCCTGATCGCTGTCCACTGCCGCCGCATCCACGGCACCAGCGGCCAGCCGCGTCAGCAGCCTGCGCTCCTCGGACCGCTCAAGCGCGTCCTGCAAGGCGGCGTCGATCAGATCGTCCCGACCCGCTTGCGCGGGCACGGCATAGGTCGCAAGCGTGTCCGCCCAAGAGGCCTCGATCTGGTCGCGATGCGCCTCGAACAGGATCATGTCCCAGAGCAGGCGGATGGTCAGGCATTCGAACAGCACGCCGTCCCGCGCGCCATCCCGCTGGGCCAGCCAATCCAGATGCCTTGCGTATTGGCCCCAGCCTTCCAGATCCATCAGCAGACGGTGGAAATAGTCCGGCGCGCTGTCGGGCGTGACGCCCAGCGCCCGGCAGGCCTCGGCAAAGGCCGCGCGCGGGTCATGCGGCAGAACAGACACCCGCAGGCAGCTGTCCCGCAGACCGGCAATCCCCGGCACCAGGTCCCGGCTGGCAAAGGCCCGCCAAGAGGCATAGGCCGATCCCTCCAGCGCGGGCCACAGCGCCTGCCCCTGGTCGAAATGCGCCGCCGCCCATGTGGCGATCCGGTCGCGCGCCAGATCGGCCCAATCACGCCCGGCCGCGCGTGCAGCAAGGTCAGCCGCCGTCGGATAGGCCTGCGGCCTCGGCGTGTCCTGGGTCGCGGCCTGCGCCAGATCTGCGGGCTTCAGCCCATGGGCGCGCGCCGCCGTCTGCAGCGCGGCCGGATCGATCCGGCCCTGTGCGATCAGGTCGGCATAATCGGCACGGTCGCGGAAGATGCGCAGCCCGCCCACGCGGCCCAGGATCGCCGCCGTCTGCGCCCGGTCCTGTCCCGCCTGTCCCAGGAAGGGATTGACGGCCACGGTGGCGGCCAGCGGAAAGGCCGGCGGGATCATTCCGGCCGCGCCTTGGGCCAGGGCGAAAAGTTCAAGCTCGGGTCCGGTAAAGGTCAGGGAAGGAGCGTTCACAGCATCATCCTTTCGAGGCGCGCCACTGGCCGATCATCCGGTCCGTCAGCGCATTGAGGTAAAGTCCGTTCATCAGGTGCACCCGCAGGCCCATGGCGGCCGGGTGACCCGCCCATAGCGGGAATGTCGCCTGCGCCACCGACGCCAGCCCGAAGCTGCCGACAGCCAGCACCAGCGTCGCCCAGATCAGCCCGTCCGCGGGGGGCGGCGCGGGCAAGGTGCCCGCCGACAGGGCCGTGATGCCCGCCTGCAATCCGAAATAGGCCAGCGTGGCCGCGCCCGACATGGCGACGGTGCGGATCGTCAGCGGCCAGGGTGCCAGGTCCGCCAGACCCTGCGCGATCAGATAGGCCACGCCGAAGATCAGGATCGCGCCCAGCGCCACGGTCTGCACCGGCTTGTCCATGATCCCGAACATCAGCCCCACGACCGCGTAGATCGCAAGCGCCAGACCAAAGGCCCGCCCCACCGCGCGCAGATCGGGGATTGCCACGGGGCCGGGGCGCCGGATGCGGCCCACCTGTTCCACTGCGCCGCCCGAGGCAAGGAACGCGTGCGCCTTATACAGCGAATGCGCCACGATATGCAGCAGCGCCAGCGGAAACAGCGCAAGGCCGATCTGCAGCACCATGAAGCCCATCTGCGCGCAGGTCGACCAGGCCAGCGCGGTCTTGACCGAAGGTTGCGTCAGGGCCACCGCAGCGCCAACCAAGGCGCTGAAGCCACCGATCAGCGCCAGAAGCGCCAGCACGCCGGGCGCGGCCAGCAGCACATCGGCAAAGCGGATCAGCAGGAAACCACCGGCGTTCACTACGCCCGCATGCAGCAGGGCCGATACGGGCGTCGGGGCCTCCATTACCTCGGTCAACCAGCCATGGGTCGGGATCAAGGCGGATTTGAACACCGCCGCCACCGCCAGCAGCAAGGCCGCCAGCCACAGGGTCGCGGGTGTCTGGCCCGCCTGCACCGCTTGCGCGATCGCCGCGATATCGCCGGTGCCGAAGGCCTGGATCATCAGAACCGCGGCCAGCAGCAGGGCCGCCGTGCCAAGGATCCCGCTGACCGTCTTCTTGCGCGCCGCGCGCTGCGCCCGCGGCCGGTCGGGATAGAACAGGATCAGGCGGTGCAGTCCCAGCCCCACCATCGCCCATGCCAGCACCAGCTGCACCAGGTTGCCGGCACTCACCAGCAGCAGCACCGCGGCCAGCGTTGCCGCCATCATCGCCATGAAACCGCTCTGCCCCGCTTCGCCGTCCAGCGCCTTGCGCGAGAACCGCAGCACGATCCATCCCACGAAGGACACGGTCAGCAGCATCGCGACCGAGACGATGTCGACCCTTGCGGCAAAGCCAAGGGCCAGAATCCCCGGCAAGCCGAGGGTGACCGGCCCCCCGACCGCCAGCAGCACCGCAGCGCCAAGGGCACAGGCCATCGCCAGCAGGGCGGCCCATTCGGGCAGATGCAGACGGATCTGCGCGCGGCCCACCGGGTGCAGCGTCAGATCAAGGGCAACCAGGGCAAGCGCCAAGGGCGCGAGATAGGCAAGAAGGGTCATGGCGGGCTCTCCTGTCAAAGCTGCCCGTCAGATAGCACCGTCGCAAAACACTAAAAAATTCATTGTTTTTATAAAACCGTTCTGTTTTATAAAACCATGGCCGACCTCAACTATCATCACCTGCGGTATTTCCGCGAGATTGCCCATATGGGCAACCTGACCCGCGCGGCGGAACGGCTGAACCTGTCGCAATCGGCCCTCTCGATCCAGTTGCGCCAGCTGGAGGATCGGCTGGGCCATCCCCTTTTCACCCGCAGCGGGCGCAGCCTGATCCTGACCGAGGCGGGCCGGATCGCACTGGATCACGCCGATCGCATCTTCGGCGCGGGCGAGGAACTGATCGCGACCCTGCGCCAGACCGGCGAGGTGCAGCAACCCCTGCGCGTGGGCGCACAATCCACCCTCTCGCGGAATTTCCAGCTGGCTTTCCTGCGCCCTGTCCTGACCGGCGGCGAGACCGAGATCATCCTGCGCTCGGGCAGCAGCGCCGTTCTTCTCGAGGCGTTGACCGCGCTGGCGTTGGACGTGGTTCTGACCAACGAGCCCCCGCATCGCGACGGCGGCGCGGATCTGGTGACGCATCGCATCTCGGAACAGCCCATCGGGCTTTACGGTACCGCCGCGCGCATGGCGCCCCATGCGACACTGGCCGATCTTCTGCGCAACGAGCCGGTGATCCTGCCGACCGAAAGCACGATCCGCAGCGGCTTCGACAGCCTCGTGGCCCGGCTGGACGTGACGCCCCGGATCGCGGCAGAGGTCGATGACATGGCCATGGTCCGCCTTCTGGCGCGCGAAAACATGGGGCTGGCCATCGCGCCCGCCGTGGTTCTGACCGATGAAATCCGGGCAGGCCTGCTGCAGGCCGCCCCCTATGAGCTGGACATCATCGAAGGTTTCTACGCGGTGACCGCACGGCGCAGTTTTCCGCATCCCCTGCTGCGGACGCTTCTGGACAGCTGAGGCCGCGCAGGTGTCGGCACAAGGCGCGCGGAATTGCCTGCCAGACGCCTGCGGCCTATAAGATGGAACGACACAGCGGCCGGCCCGGGCCGCATCACCAATCCCGCAGCAGGGAAAGAATGCTTATGGACAGACGGTCATTCCTCAAGGCAACGGCCATGGGCGCGGCAGCCGGGACCGTCGCGGCACTTGCGGCACCGGCGCTGTCCCAAGGCCGCATTGCCTGGCGGATGCAGGCCAGCGCCGTTCCCACGGCGGCAGATGACACGGCAGAGGCGCAAAGCCTGGCCGCGCGGATCGACACGCTCAGCGAGGGACAGTTGACCGTTCAATTGGTCGCGCCCGCGCCGTCCGCAGCCCCCGGCGCGGCGCTGGATGCGGTGATCGCCGGGCGCGCGCAGATGGGGCACGGCCCGGTAAATGACTGGCAGAACAGATCCGGGGCGCTGCCCTTTCTGGCCGGCATGCCCTTCGGCCTGACCGCGCCCGAGATGGCGACATGGCTGCAGACCCCCGAGACCCAAGCGCTGGCGGATGCGGTGCATGCGCCCTTCGGGGTCAAGGTCTTTCCGTGCGGCGACACTGGCCCGCAGTCCGGCGGCTGGTTCCGCACCGCCCTTGCGGGGATCGAGGATCTGCAGGGCCTGCGCCTGCTGAGTGCCGGGCTTTCTGCGCAGGTCTGGCGCATGATGGGCCTGTCACCTGTTGCCATGGCGGCGGATGAAACACTGGCGGCCTTGCTGGCCGGCGCGCTGGACGGGATCGAATTTGCCGGTGCCGCGCGGGATCTGGACATGGGGTTCCACGCGGCCTGCAAGCATTATTACGCCATGTCATTTACCCGACCAGCAACAGCCCGTGGGCTGATCATCGACAAACATGCCTATCGTGACCTGCCCCAATCCCTTCAAGCCGTCCTGCAGCGCGCCTGCGCCGAGGCACATCGCGACAGCCTGGCCAGAAGCACCGCACGCGACACGGCGGCACGGCAAAGCATGACGGCATCCCATGGCGTGGCACTCCATCCGGTCTTTCCCGACAGCGTCCTGCAAGCGGGCGGCAAGGCCGCGTCCGAAATCATCCGGGCGCTGCGCGACAGCACCGATCCCCTGGTGCGACGCACCGCCGAAAGCTATCTGGTGGCGCTTGGGTCCATGCCACCGCAGGCCGATGGCGCCGATGCGGCCTATCTTGCCGCACGGGCGCGTTTCCTGCTGATCTGAGGATCGCGAAAGGCAACGCCGCGTGCCCGGCTTTCGGGCAGATCGGCGGGCTTGTGGAACGCGATGGCGCAAGGCAAGGGCCGCGCCCCCCGATTTCTCTTGTGCCGCGTCCTGCAAGGCCGCAGATCTATGCACAACAGCATGAACGCGGATGCATGATCATGACGGACAGGCCCCGGACAGCCGCAGGCATGGGCCATAACGCGCCCCCCGAGCCTGTCAGCCTCTGGCACAAGCACATGTGGGAACGTGCGCGCGCCGAACAGGCCGCCAAGCGCCCGCCCATGGCCGTTGTCCGCATGCAGATGGCGCGCGCGGCCGAACTGGGGATGGGTTATGCCGATTACGCCGCCTTGCATCGCACGGCCGGGCGCGATCCGGCCGGGTTGATCTTTACCCCTGCCGCCTTGAACCTGCGCCTTGCGCGGCGGCTGGTGCTGCCCGATGCGGTGCGCGCGCATCTGGCGCGGCTGCGCGATTGTCACCTTCTGGCGCTCGCCCCAGAAGGCGAAGCCCCGGAGGCGTTTCTCGAGGAATTGCGCGATGTCTCGGACTTGCCCTTCGCCACGGCGGCCGCCATGCCCTCGGCGCAGAGTTCCTGGTCAGGCCTGGTGCAGGCGATCCGGTCGGCGCTTGATCCGCTCAGGCTGCCGGGTTCGGCGCTCGCGCTGATCGGCGCATTGCCCGCCGAGGAACGGATTTGCGCAGGGCTGTGCACGGCGGGACGGCTGGCTGGCGTGCTGGACAGCAACACCTATTTCCGCCCCGCCGGCTGATGCGTCAGTTCTGATCCGGCGCGATCTTGTCCTGGGTGCGCAGATCGAAATCACTGGCGTCGTGACGCTCGTGCAGTTGCAGCGCCGGATCACCGAAGGCACGGTTCACCATGCGCCCCCGCTTGACCGCAGGCCGCGCGTCGATCTTCTCGGCCCAGGCCATGACATGGGTGTAGGAAGTCACGTCCAGGAATTCCGCCGCCTCGTAAAGCCGCCCCAGCACCAACTGGCCATACCAGGCCCAGATCGCCATGTCCGCGATCGTATAGTCATCCCCCGCCATATAGGCGTGTTCGGCCAGGTGCCGGTCCAGCACATCCAGCTGGCGCTTTGTCTCCATCGCGAAACGGTCGATGCAATATTCGAACTTCTCGGGCGCATAGGCGTAGAAATGGCCGAAACCGCCGCCCAGATAGGGCGCACTGCCCATCTGCCAGAACAGCCATGACAGGCACTCGGTCCGCGCCGCATGATCGGTCGGCAGGAAGGCCCCGAACTTTTCCGCAAGGTAAAGCAGGATCGCACCGGATTCGAAGACGCGCTGCGGGGTGGCGCCACTACGATCCTCAAGCGCGGGGATCTTCGAGTTGGGGTTGATCCCCACGAAACCGCTGCCGAACTGGTCGCCTTCGTTGATGCGGATCAGCCAGGCATCATATTCCGCCCCTGTATGCCCTGCGGCCAGCAGTTCCTCGAGCATCACGGTGACCTTGACCCCATTGGGCGTGGCCAGCGAATAAAGCTGGAACGGATGTTTTCCGACCGGCAGGTCCTTGTCATGGGTGGCCCCCGCGATGGGGCGGTTGATATTGGCGAAACGGCCGCCGTTGCCGGGGGTCCAGGTCCAGACTTTGGGAGGGGTATAGGTCATGGGTCACTCTCGCTTTGCGTTGGTCTGCGGGGAACCTAGTGCATGGCGCGGGCAGACACACCCCCCTTGCGGGACAGAGTTTCGTGATCAGTCGCGCCGCTCGCGTTCGGGGTGCCAGTAGCGTTGCATCATCAGATAGGTGAACGAGGCCGACCATGTGATCAGCAGGAACCCGTTCAGCGCCTCAAGCCCGACGATCATGCGGATGGGGCCGTAGGGATGGATTTCGCCGATACCCAGCGTGGTATAGCTGGTCAGGGAAAAATAGAAATAATCCAGCGCGGTCCCCTCGAAGACACCACCGATACCGCCAAATCCTTCGAATTGCAGCAAGACCGCATAGGCCACCGCGTAAAGGCCGATTTCAAGGATATGGCCGATCATGCAGGCGATGATCACCACAAGAACCCGCTGGCGTGCCCGGATCGGCAGATCGGGCAGCAGCTTGCCGGTGATGCGCAGCACCTCGTAATGGATCAGCACGGTTGCGCCCAGAAGAAACAGCGCAATAAGGATGATCGTCAGAAGGATCACAAGGGCCTTCCCTCAGACAAGGATGCCGCGCCCTGCCTTGTCACTCGGCCCATTCCCAGGGGCGGGTGAAGGCCCCTAGCACATGGCCGACCTCGTCGTCATGCACGACACCGGTGCGGCTGACACGGGCGACCAGACCACGTTTCTTGTCATCGACCACCTCGATGACGCTGGCGTTCAGCCGCGCCTCCTCCAGCGCCGCATTGTAGACGCGGGTGATGGCGCGCTTGCGCAGATCGGGCTTGAAGACCTTGCCGACGGCCGTCTTGGGCAGTTCCGGCAGCACTTCGACGAATTTCGGCAGGGCCGCGCGCTCGTGCACGTGGATCTTGCAATGCTCGACCAGCTCGGCCCCCGTCACCGTGCCACCCGCGACCAGTTCAACATAGGCGCAGGGCAGTTCGCCCGCATGGGCGTCGGGCTGGCCGATGGCACCGGCAAAGGCCACATCCCTGTGCGCCAGCAGCGCCTCCTCGATCTCGGCGGGGTCGATGTTGTGCCCACCGCGAATGATCAGGTCCTTGGCGCGACCCGTGATCCACATGTAGCCATCGGCGTCGATCCGGCCCAGATCGCCGGTCCGCAGGAACCGGTCGTAGTGGTAAAGATCGCGGTTCTTGTCTTCCTCGGTATAGGTGTTGCCGGCCCAGACACCGGGGTTGGCGATGCAGATCTCGCCCACCTCGTCGGCCGCACATTCCACCGGCGCACCATCGACGGTCTTGAGGATCTTGACCTCGGTATAGGGAAAGCGGATGCCGACCGATCCCACCTTCTTTTCGCCGTCCACAGGGTTGACCGACACGAGGCAGGTGGCTTCGGTCAGACCGTAGCCTTCCACGATGGTCACACCGGTTGCAGCCTCGAAGCGCTTGAACAGTTCCAGCGGCAAGGGCGCCGAGCCCGAGAACGAGGTCTTGACCGTGGATACATCCGCATCGACCGGGCGCTGCATCAGCGCCGAAATGGCCGTGGGCACGGTGATGATGAAGGTGATCTTCCAACGCTCGATCAGCTTCCAGAAATTGTCGAACACGCCCTCGCCGCGATACCCCGCAGGCGTCGGGAACACCACATGCGCACCCGAATAGATCACGGCCATCATGATCACGTGGCAGGCAAAGACGTGGAACATGGGCAAGGGGCAGATCACGTTGTCTTCGGGCGTGTAAAGCAGCGTGCCGCCCAGCCAGCCGTTATAGATGATCCCCGAATAGCGATGCTGCGCGACCTTGGGCATGCCGGTGGTGCCGCCGGTATGGAAATAGGCGGCAACCCGGTCGCCCGCGCTGTCGGCAAAGGCCAGCGTCTTGGGCTGGCGCGCCAGTTCGGCGTTGAAATTCTTGACATCGGCATGATGGTTGCCGGGGTTCTTGGGGCGCACAAGCGGCACGATCCAGGATTTCGGCGGAGTCAGGTAGCGATTGAGATCCACCTCAAGCACCGTGTGCACGCCGGGGGCATGGCGCACCGCTTCGGCGGTCTTTTGCGCCACGTCGGTCTTGGGGAACGCCTTGAGCGTGACGACGACCTTGGCCTTGGTCTCGCGCAGGATGGCGCCGATCTGTTCAGGCTCAAGCAGCGGATTGATCGGGTTGATGATCCCCGCAATGGCACCGCCGAGGATGGTCAGAACCGTCTCGTTGCAGTTGGGCAGGACGCAAGCGACCACATCGCCCTCACCGATGCCGAGGCTGCGGAACAGGTTCGCCGCCTGACAGGTCTTTTCATGCAGCTGCGTCCAGTTGAGTGTTTCGGCCTTGTCGGTCGGACCGCTGAGCAGCTGGAACGTGACGGCCTTGCCCAGAGGGACCTTGTCACGCGTCTGGCTCAGCATCTGATAAAGGGTCTTGGGCACGTCGCGTTCGGCCCATGGCATCTCGGTTTCAAGCGCGATCGTATCTGCGACAGATGCAAAACCCATCTCGGTCCTCCCCTGGGGACCGCGATGGCGGCCCGTACCTCATCCTCGGTGGATAATGTGGAAGGGATTTCGTCAGGATACAAGAGCGAGGCTGCCAAGATGGCGTGACGTCAGGGCTGAACGGGGCCGAATTCGTGCGGGGCCAAACTCCGCATTTCTGCAGGAAACCACGGACGACCCCATGCGCCCCCACAAGCGCAAAGGCAGGCAGCGCCCTACCCCTTGCGACCTGCCACAGCACGGACCACCCTGCCTGCCAGGCCTGCGATCAGTGAAAGAACCAGACAGGCCATCGCTGCCGTCAGCAAGGCGAACTTGACCGCCGCCGCACCGGAATAGGCCAGGGCCAGAATCTGCGGGATCGCCTCGGGCCGGGTCAGCATCCCGAAGGACAGCAGGTTCTCCAACGCGTCGAAACCGGCCCCCGCCACGCCAAGGATCGCCGCGGCCACACCCAGCCGCCAGCCCCAGTCGCCCGCGCGGTTGATCTTTCCCCCAATCGCGCCGCAAGCAGCCCAAGGAACACGGCAACCGCCATCACCGCAGCGATGAACCCGAAGTCGATGAACTGGGTCTGCCAATAGATCGGCAATGTCCCGGCGTCGCGCATATGCGCATAATAGCCCTCGATGACCTGTGCATCGAAAGCCAGCTGTCCGGTTGCATAGTCGACAGGGTGGCGTGATGCCGCATAGCTGGCGTCCAGCCGGGCCTTGATCCATTGAAATCCAGCAAAAGCAAGGGCCGAGGCCGCCAGATGGGCGACCAGCGGCATGCGGGTAACGACCGAAAACATACGATTCTCCATTTTACATTCCACGGAATGTTTTTTATATTCCTTGTTATGCAAAGCAATCAGAAAACGCAGCAGCCGCCTCCTCCCGCTCGTTTCGGCCAGCAATTGGGCATCGTGACGTCACTTTATCGTGGGCTGATCGAACGACTTCTGGCACCGCATGATGTGACTTGGGCGCAATTTGCGCTTCTGCTTCATCTGGCGCGGCAGGGCAGGCCCAGCCGGATCTCGGATATCGCCCATGCGATCGAGGTCACCCAACCGGCTGTGACCAAGGTGGTGCAGAAGTTCCTCAGGCAGAACCTTGTCGAGATCGCGCGCGATGACCAAGACGCCCGCAACCGGCCCGTGCGCATCACCGCACTCGGGCTGGATCGTCTCGCGGCGATCCAGGGCTCCTTCGGCCCCATGTTCAATGACTTGCTGGCAGGCTGGTCCGAGCAGGACCTTGAGCGGCTGATCATTGACCTGACACGGATCACCCAAAGGCTGACCGAGATGAACAAATCAGCGTCAACTCGCGATGAGGCAGAATAGCTTGACGCCAGCGTCCCTTGTCCCGGCAACCCCCGCCGGGGTCAGCCGCCGAGTATATCGCCCAAGGTGTCGCGCATGGCATAGATCGTCGATGCGATCACCAGCGCGCCGACGATCATCATGATCGCATAGGCGAAAAGCTGGATGCCGATGGCGGCGGCGCCAAGGCCGATCCCCGACAGCGCTGCGCGCTTGTGTTCATGCCGGATCAGGCTGGCCACACCAAGCACCACGGCAAATCCGGCAAGCACGCCCACGGCGACCGCAAGATGATCGTCGATGGTGCGCGGGATCGCGGCAGGGCCCGGTTGCGGTTGCCCGGCGACGGAACGCGCGGCCGATTTGGCGATCTCGGCTGCCAACTCGCCGATGCTGACGCCGGCCGATTGCTGCGGGGCGAAGGGCCCGGCCCAGAACAGCACAAGCGTCAGGACAAGCGCGGCGGCACCGGCGGCAAAGCCGGACCAGCCAAGCGGCGCGCGGGTGTCGATCGATGTGTCGGACATGCTGTGCGGCTCCAATTTTCAGCCCCATGGCGATAGCGGCGTTTTGTGGCACCAATAAGACCGGCTTCGCCCACAAGCTGCGCCACAGGGGCCCAAGCGTTAAAAATTGCCTAACGCGCCCGGCCAAGCCCTTGAAATCGCTTGATCTGCAAAATGTCCCATCGTGGGACGGCCCCCGACAGCCCAAAAACAGAAGGCCGCCCGAAGGCGGCCCCTGCCCGTCTTTTGCTGCCGATCAGGCGGACTTGCCGCCCGGGATCCGCAGGACCTGGCCGGGATAGATCTTGTCCGGATGGGTCAGCATCGGCTTGTTGGCCTCGAATATCTCGGGATAGCGGTTGGCGCTGCCCAGCGTCTTCTTCGCGATGGCCGACAGGGTGTCACCCTTCTCGACCGTGTGGAACACGGCATCGTCGGCCTCGGCCGCTTCGACCTCGGCCACGCCCTCGACGTTGCCGACGGCCAGGATGACCTTCTCGCGCTCCTCGCTACTCAGGCTGCCACCCGACACGGTGACCTTGTCACCCTCGACGGTGATTTCGGCGCCCTTGGTATCCAGGCCCAGGTCGGCCACTTCCTTTTTCAGCGCCTCGGCGCTGGGGGCAGCATCCCCGCCACCCGCAACCTTCTTGCCGGATTTCTTCCAGAAATTGAATAGTCCCATCTGTCTGTCCTTTCACTCACCCGTCCCCTCCCGTGCAAGAGGGCACTCATAACGCGGTGAACCTTTCGACAGAGTGAGACCGCTGGCAAGCACTAATTCACGCCGCATGCGCTCCGTCGGTGAACTGAAGCCGCGCCAGACGGGCATAAAGCCCGCCTTCGGCCACCAGCGCGTCATGGGTGCCTTGCGCCACGATGCGCCCACCATCCAGCACGACGATGCGATCTGCCTTCTTCACGGTCGCCAGCCTGTGCGCCACGATGATCGTGGTGCGCCCCTGCGACAGGGCGTCAACGGCCATCTGGACCGCGCGTTCGCTTTCCGCATCCAGCGCGGATGTCGCCTCGTCCAGCAGCAGCACGGGGGCATCGCGCAGGATGGCGCGGGCAATGGCGATGCGCTGCTTCTGGCCGCCCGACAGCATCACGCCGCGTTCGCCGACCTGCGCGTCATACCCGTCGGGCAATGCCATGATGAAATCATGGGCCGCCGCCGCCTGCGCCGCCGCCTCGACCTCGGCATCGCTGGCCTCGGGGCGGCCGAAGCGGATGTTCTCGCGCGCGGTGGTGGCAAAGATCACCGGATCCTGCGGCACCAGCGCCATGTGGCGGCGGAAGTCCTCGCGCCGCATGGCATCCAGCGCCACGCCGTCCAGCAGGATGCGCCCCGCGCTGGGATCGTAAAAGCGCAGCAGCGTCTGAATGATCGTTGTCTTGCCTGCGCCCGACGGGCCCACCAGCGCGACGGTCTCGCCTGGTTCGATCACCAGGTCGACATGATCCAGCGCCGGGATCTCGGGCCGGGCAGGATAGCGGAAACTGACACCCTCATAGGCGATGCGCCCGCGCACGGGCGACGGCAGCGGCAGGGGCGCAGCCGGATCCTTGACCGGATCATCCGTATTCAGCAGTTCGGCCAGACGTTCCGTGGCGCCCGCCGCGCGCTGCAATTCGCCCCAGATTTCCGACAGCGCGCCCACGGCGCCCGCGACCATCACCGCATAGATCACGAACTGGATCAGCGCGCCCGCGGACATGGCACCCGCGCGCACGTCCCGCGCGCCCATCCACAGCACGCCGACGATCCCGGTGAAGACCAGAAATATCACGATCACGGTCATCAGGGCGCGGGTATTCACCCGCTTGCGCGCCGCGTCGAAGCTCAACTCGGTCACGTCGCCGAAGGCGCGGCGCGTGGCCTCTTCATGGGTGAAGGCCTGCACGGTCTGCACGCTTGACAGCGCCTCGGAGGCATTGCCTGAGCTGGCCGCGATCCAGTCCTGGTTCTCGCGGCTGAGCACGCGCAGACGCCGCCCCAGCACAAGGATCGGCACGATCACCGCCGGCACGATCAGCAGCACCAGCCCCGTCAGCTTGGACGAGGTGAAGAGCATCAGCACCAGCCCCCCCATGAACAGCAGAAGGTTGCGCAGCGCGATCGAGATCGACGAGCCGATGACCGACTGGATCAGCGTCGTGTCGGTGGTGATCCGGCTGAGGACCTCGCCGGTCATGATGTTTTCATAGAATGCCGGGGACATGCCCAGAACGCGGTCGAACACCGCCTTGCGGATATCGGCCACGACCCGTTCGCCCAGCCGCGTGACCAGCAGGTAACGCAGCCCGGTGCCCAGTGCCAGCAGACCCGCGATGCCCAGCGCCGCCATGAAATACAGATCCAGCAACGCGCCGTCCTCGGCGTTGAAATTGTCCACGACCCGGCGCACCGCCAGCGGCAGCACCAGCGAGACGCAGGCGGTCAGCACCAGCGCCAGAATGGCCGCGACCAGCAGCGGGCGATAGGGCCGCAGGAATGGCCAAAGAGCGGCCAGCGCGCCGATATGTTTCGATTTCGCGCGTTCCTGTTCGGCTGTGATCCCCGGTGCGGCCATGCATCTTTTCCTTCTTGTCCTGCGACAGCGGTTTAAGCCCTGGGGCGGCGCGGGGCAAGCGGCAGTCCTGTCGCGGGTCATTTGTCCGCGACCCTGCGACTTTAGCGGGTTGATTTCCGGGGGCGATCCCGCACTATGGACGCCCCGGCGGGGTCAAGCGACGGCACTTTGTCAAGCCGCACCCGCCGCAGGACAATCATGTGGGGAGGAGACCCGATGACCACTTTGACACGCCGCGGGGCCATGGGCCTTCTGGGTGGGGCAGCCGCCCTGCCGATGCTGGGCCGTCCGGCCCTGGCCAATACCAAACTCAACATCGGCGCGCTGAACTTCACCAGCCATGCCGCCAGCTTCGTCGCCTATGAGCGCGGCTATTTCGCCGCCGAGGGCTTTGACGTCGAGTTCAAGTTCTTCCAGGCCGCACAGCCGATGGCGGTGGCCATCGCCTCGGGCGATGCGGACTATGCCGTCACGGCAATCTCGGGCGGGTTGATCTCGCTGGCGGAAAAGGGCGCGGTCAAGGTGATCGGCGGCTCGCTGTCCGAGGAAAAGGGCATCGACGGCCAGAAGATCCTTGTCTCGGACGCGGCTTACCAGGCGGGTCTGACCAGCCCCGCGATGCTGGGTGGCAAGAAATTCGGCGTGACGCAGGCGGGATCGTCCTTCCACTACATGGGCTCCAAGATCGCCGCCGCCGAAGGCGTCGAGGTGGAATTCGTGCCCCTGCAGAAGGTGGGCGCGGTGATCGGTGCGCTGAAGACCGGGCAGATCGACGCCTGGACCATCGTGCCGCATATCGCCAAACCGCTGGCCGCCGGACCCGAGGTGCACATCATCGGCGATGTGGCCGATTACCTGCCCGACTACCAGGTCACGACCATCTTCACCTCGCAGACCAACGCCAGCGCCGAACGCGCCAAGACCGAAGCCGTGCTGCGCGCCCTGTCGAAAGGGGCGGCCGATTTCAACGCGGCACTGGTCGACAAGACCACATCCGAGCCCGAGATGGAGGAGATGGTCAAGCTGATCCACAAATACGTCAACGCCGACAAACCCTATGAGGCGGCACGCGGGTCGATCATCAACGGCGCGATGCGTCTGAATGCCGATTCCGCGCTGAACACGACCTCGGTCAAGGATCAGCTGGACTGGTTCATCGCCGAAGGCCTGGTCAAGGACAGCATCACGATGGATGTGCTGGTCGATCCGTCCTACGTGCAGACGATGTAAGCCAAGGGGCGCATGACAACCGGGCGGCGCGTGACCCGCGCCGCCCCTCGGGAACAGCAACGATGGATCTTTACCTTGACCGCATCTCGCACCGCTACGGCGCGGTCGAGGTCCTGTCCGACATCAGCCTGACGATCCCGCAGGGCCGGATCGTCTGTATCGTCGGGCCGTCAGGCTGCGGCAAGTCCACGCTTTTGCGGATGATCGGCGGGCTGGAACGCCCCGACGCAGGCGCGGTGCTGCAACAGGGCGACGCACCCGACGGATGCCTGAACCCGCTGACCTTCGTCTTCCAGGATTTCGCGCTGCTGCCATGGCGGACAGTGGCGGGCAACGTCGAACTGGTTCTCGAGGATCATGCCCTGCCCCGCGACAGGCGCGACCGGATCGTGGCCGATGTGCTGGCGCGCACCAAGCTGTCGGATTTTCGCGATGCCCTGCCCAAGCAACTGTCGGGCGGGATGAAGCAGCGCGTGGCGATCGCGCGCGCGCTGGCCGTGAACCCTGCGGTGATGCTGATGGATGAGCCTTTGTCGGCGCTGGATGCGCAGACGCGCGAATTGCTGATGGGCGACCTGATCGCGCTCTGGACCCGTGCCCCCTTCACCGCCGTCTATGTCACGCACAACCTGGCCGAAGCCGTGCGCCTGGGCCACCGGATCGTGGTGCTGTCGCGCCGCCCCGGCCGCATCCGCGAGGTGGTCAGCATCGACACGCCGCTGGCCGATCGTCGCGCGGGCGATCCCGCGCTCGAGGCGCATCAGGCGCGGCTCTGGCAATTGATGCGCGACGAGGCCGAGGCCGCCGACAAGGAGTTGAGCGATGTCTGACATGCCGATGGCAAGCCGGTCGCCTTCATCCGACGGATCGCGCCCCGTTCCGTTCCGGGGCGGCGGCTTCAAGCCGGTGCGCGTCCGCTACCTGGGCGCCGTGGTGATCGTGGTGCTGATCGCGCTGATCGAATGGGGCACGCGGACGGGGGTCATCTCGAACCTGACGCTGCCGCGCCCCTCGGACGTGCTGGGGACGTTCCGCGACCTTTGGGTTTCGGGGCTGTTGTGGGAGCATCTGCTGCCGTCGCTGTCGCGCCTGGCGGTGGGATCTGCGCTTGGCGTCAGTGCGGGCATCGCGGTCGGCGTGATGATCGGCCTTTTCAGCATTGCGCGGGCGGGGCTTGTGCCGCTGGTGGCGGCGATCTTTCCGATCCCCAAGATCGCGCTGCTGCCGCTGTTCGTGATCTGGTTCGGCATCGACGAGGGGTCGAAATATGCCCTCATCGCCTTTGGCACCTTCACGCCCACGGTGGTGTCGACCTATGGCGCGGTCGACAACGTGGACCGCACCCTGATCCGCATGGGGCAAAGCTTCGGCCTGGGCTGGTGGTCCATCGTGCGCAAGATCGTGTTGCCGGGGGCGCTGCCCGGCATCCTGTCGGGCCTCAGGATCAGCCTGTCGATCGGGATCATCCTGCTGGTCGCCGCCGAGATGCTTGGCGCGCGCTACGGCATCGGGGCCTATATCCTTGAGGCCGGATCGCTTTATGACCTTGAGCGGCTGTTCGCGGGCGTGGTGATCCTGTCGGCGCTGGGGGTACTGACCTCGGCCGCCATCGGCTGGGCGGAGCGGCGCCTGCTAAGCTGGCGCGTCTGACGGCCATCACCCTCAAGGTCAGTATTCGCAGAACGATGAAGGACGGGCGCGCCCTTTCATCGTTCCCCAAATACCCGGTCGCGCCCGCGCCTCAGGGGCGGACGATCCGGTTGCGCAGGACGCCGATCCCCTCGATCTCAAGTTCGAACACATCGCCGGGGGAAAGACGCCGGCCCGTTTCCAGACCGCAGCCGGTGCCGACGGTGCCCGACCCGATGACCTCGCCGGGATAAAGCGTTTCAGAGGCCGATATGTGTTCGATGATCCGCGCAAAGCCGTGATGCATGGCGCGCGAATTGCCCCCGCCCCAGCGGTCGCCGTTCACCCGCAGTTCCATGTCCAGTGCCGCGGGATGGGCGATCTCGTCCGCCGTCACGATCCAGGGGCCGAGGATGTTGCCGGTATCGAAATCCTTGCCCTTGGCGGGGCCAAGCTGCCCCGGCATCTCGCGCATCTGGGCATCGCGGGCGCTGACGTCGTTGAGGATCGTGTAGCCCCAGATGTGACCCGGCGCATCGGCGGCGGCGATGTCCTTGCCGCCCTTGCCGATGACGATGGCCATTTCCAGTTCGACATCCAGATGTTCGGCGTAGGATGGCCAGATCACATCCTGATCCGCGCCGATAAAGGACATCCGGTTGCCCTTGTAATAGATCGGCTGGTCATACCAGACCGGCGGGATGGCAAAGGCGCGGCCCGTCATCTTTTCTGCCTGGGCGAAGGAATTGACCAGATGTTCCTCGAAGACCAGACAGTCGCGGTATTGCACGGGCCGGATCGGGCAGCGCATCTGCGCATCGCCCAGCGCGATCACCGCGCGTCCTGCGGGGTCCGCCAGGGCTGCGCGCACGGCGTCCAGCCCATCGTCCCCGGCTTCGACCAGTTCGACCATGTCGCGCAGCATCAGCCCCGCGGCGCGCAGATCCAGCAGGCGGTCCGCGTCGATGACGGCCACGGGTTTTTCCACATCGGCGTGAAAGATAGTTCCCAGTTTCATGGCGCCCCTACTCCTCGAATATCGCGACGGCGCGGGTAAAGCCCGCCGATCCGCCCTTCAGTTTCACCGGAAAGCAGCTGATGGTGAACCCCGTCGCGGGCAGGCTTTCCAGGTTGCTGAGCTTTTCCATGTGGCAATAGCCGATGTCGATCGAGGCGCGGTGCCCCTCCCAGATGATGGAAGGATCGTGGGTTTCGGCCCATTTCCGGGCCGTATGCGAAAAGGGCGCATCCCAGGACCAGGCATCGGTGCCCGTCACCCGCACGCCACGTTTCAGCAGATACATCGTCGCCTCGCGCCCCATGCCGCAACCGCTGTCGACATAATCGGGCTGGCCGTATTTCGCCCCGGCTGCGGTGTTGACCACGACAATGTCCAGCGGTTGCAACTCATGCCCGATGCGGGCCAGTTCCGCCTCGACCTCGGCGGCGCTGACCAGATGGCCGTCGGGCAGATGCCGGAAATCCAGCTTGACGCCGGGGTTCATGCACCAGTCCAGCGGCACCTCGTCGATGGTGATCGCGCGCTTGCCGCCGTCCATCGTCGAATGGTGATGATATGGTGCATCCAGATGGGTGCCGTTGTGGCTGCTGATACGCAGCATCTCGACGGCCCAGCCATCGCCGCCGGGCAGGTCATCGACCGTCAGGCCCGGAAAGAAGCCCGCGATCTGCCCCGCAGTCATCTTGTGATCCAGATAGTCGATCTGCGGCAACATGATCGGCGGATCGCTGGCGACCCCCGCCTCGAGCGGGATGGAGATATCGACGAACCTGCGTGTCATGATGCACCCTCCTGTGGCTTGCTGTTTCAGCGCCCCGGCACAAGACCGATGGCGATGACGGGAAAGACAATGACCAGCGCCAGCACCGCCAGCATGATCAGCGCGAAGGGGGCAGCCCCCTTGAAGATGTCGGCCAGCGTGATCGCGGGATCATCCAGCGTGGCCTTGATCACATAGACGGATATGCCGAAGGGAGGCGTCAGCAGCCCGATCTCGACGGCCAGCACGGTGACGATGCCGAACCAGACCAGATCGACGCCCATCGGCACCACCACCGGCAGCATCAGCGGCACAAGGATCAGCATGATCGAGGAGCTGTCGAGGATCATGCCCAGCGCGATCACGATCAGCGCATAAAGGATCGTCAGCCCCCAGAAGCCCAGATCAGCCCCCGCCGCCCATGCCCCCAGCCCCGCCGGCACACCCGACAGGGCCAGCATCCGCGAATACATCTGCGCCGCGATGATCAGGAAGCAGACGGTGGCCGTGACCAGCCCCGTTTCCACCAGCACCCGCCACAGCCCCGCCAGCGTCAGGCGGCGCAGCGCCACCCCGATCAGCAGCGCCCCGATGGAACCGACGGCCCCGGCCTCGACCGGGGTGAAAAGACCACCGTAGATGCCGCCCAGCACCAGCGCGATCAGCAGGGCGATGGGCAATCCCTTGGCCAGCAGGACGCGCGGCGGCAGCGCCTCGGGCGCGCCCTCGGGGCGGCCTACGAAACCGGGCGTGAAGATCGCCATCAGCACGATGCCCCCCGCGAAGAACAGTGCCAGCAGCAGACCCGGCCCGATGCCTGCGATGAACAGGTCCCCGATGCTTTGTTCCGTCAGGATGCCGTAGAGGATCAGCAGCAGCGAGGGCGGGATCATCATGCCCAGCACGCTGGAGCCTGCGACCACCCCCACCGCAAAGCGCGGAGCATATCCGTGGCGGATCATCTGCGGTACGGCGATCTTGGTGAAGACCGCCGCCGAGGCAATGGAAATGCCGGTGATCGCGGCAAAGATCGCATTCGCCCCGACCGTGCCCACGCCCAGCCCGCCCTTCAGGCGGCGGAACATGGCATTGGCCACGTCGAAGGCGTCACGCCCCAATCCCGCCTCGGCCACGATGAAGCCCATCAGCACGAACAGCGGGACCACGCCGAAGAAATAGCTGGAGATCGCGTCATTCGCCGCCAGCGCCATCAGCTTGGACGCCAGAAGCGGCGAGCCCTTGATCGCCCAGACCCCAAGGAAGGAACAAAGCATCAGCGCGATGGGCACGAAAAGCCCCGCAAGCACCGAGACGAACATCGCGACCAGCGCGATCAGGCCGATCTCGAATGGCGTCATCCCTGCGCCTCCGCCTCGGGCGGCAAGGCCCAGCGCCGCAGGATGCGGGCGGCGAATTGCAGGATCAGCATGCTGCCGCCGATCAGAATGGTCAGCTTCACCGGCCAGGTGGGGGCGGTGAAATCGCCCAGCGCGCCGATGAATTCGCCGCGTTCCCAGGCGCGGACAAAAATCGGCCATGTGGTGCTGACGATCACCCAGACCACGGCCATGGACACCAGATCAAAGAGGGTCTCGAGCCATTTCCCGGTCAGGGGGCTGCGCCGTTCCAGCCATGACAGCAGCGCATCGGACCGGGTCAGGCGACCGGCACGAAGCGCCTGGGGGATCTGCAGGAACACGATCGCGACGATGGACAGCGTGACCAGTTCGGGCACGCCTGCCACAGGCGCACCCGCCAGGTTGCGCCCTGCCACATCGACCCCCACAAGGATCATCAAGAGCAGGATCAACCCCGACCCGATCACGTTCAGCGCCTGCGTCACCCCATCCAGAAGGCGCAACGCAAGGCCAAGCAATGGGCGCATGCCGCGCCTATTCCTTGTCCCAGTCGCGCAGGGGCGTCGCGCCTGCAGCGCGCATCGCATCCATGTAGAGGCCCAGGATCAGGCTGGCAGGCTTGCCCTGCGCATCCAGTTCTGCGGCCCATTTCGCCGCGGCATTGTCCATGCCCTCGGCCCAGGCGATGCGCATCTCGGGGCTGGCGTCGGTGATGGTGGCGCCCGCTTCGGCCATCTTGGTCAGGGCCACCTGAACAAAGGCCTCGAGATCGTCGTGATACCAGACCTGCGCGGCGTCCGCGGCCGTGACAAGGGCTGTCTGCACCTCGGCTGGCAGACCTGCGAACCATTCGGCATTGGCGCAGATGGAGCCTGCGTATTGCGCGCCAAGCCCCATCTTGGTGATGTAGGGGGCCACCTCGAACAGCTTGCCCGGCAGGGCGGCGCTGGCGAAGACCAGAACGCCGTCGTAAACGCCTGCCTTGAGTTCGTTGTAATAGGTGGTCAGGTTGCCCGAGACGCCGACCGCGCCCGTCCCCGACAGCCAGTTGATCGCCGCACCCGGCGCCGCGATCTTGCGGCCCTTCAGATCATCAAGCGATGTGACGGGAAAATTCGTCATCAGCGTATAGTCATCAATGCCGATGGGCGCACCCAGGTAGACGACACCGTTTTCCGCATAGGCCAGGTTCATCTCGGTATGGCTGCGGTGCAGGTCGTTGATCGTATCGGCGATCAGCCGCACATCATCACTGACGAAAGGCGTGTAATAGGTGACGTTCTGCACCGCCAGCTTGGCCGGATCGAACAGCGCCTGGCAGGTGCCCATCTCGGCCAGCCCGGCCTCGACCGCCTCAAGCTCTTCGCCCACGCCGGCCAATGCGCCACCGTATTGTTCCGAGAAGGTCATGCTGTGGCCCGCCGCCTCAAGCTGGCCCTGCGCGGTCGGAATGAAGCTTTCGCTGATCATCCGCACCCAGCGAAACACCGGCGGGTGCCCCGCGACCACGGTCACGTTGTAGCTTTCGGCGAAAGTGGCGGCAGGTGTCAGCACAAGGGCTGCGACCAACCCCAGATGTTTCAATGTCATTCTCGGTCTCCTCCCAAAGACAGAGCCGCACATCAGCGGCACCGGTAATGGCAGTTGCCGCCCTTGCAGCAACTGCACATTATCTTGAGATGCCTCCCGGTCTTGCCGGGCAGGCGCAGGCCTTTGAAAAATCGCTGTGGCGGCTCCTCCTTCCGCCACAGCGTCCGACGCAGTCCGGGCAGCAGTCCTTTCGGACGCACCTCGAAACCACACGGGTTGACGGAGCGTAACCCGGCCTGCGCGAAGGTCAAGTGCCAAGGTGGCATCCGGGTGGTGCAGCAACTTTTGATGAAAAGGTCTGGAGCGGGCGGCGGGAATCGAACCCGCGTCATCAGCTTGGAAGGCTGAGGTCTTACCATTACACAACGCCCGCATCAGGCCGCGATGTCTTAGCGCGCCAAAGGACCGGAGGCAAGCCGAACCTGCATCGGAAGATCCCGCATTCGCCCGTGCAGTGTGCGCAGGGCCATCACCGCTGCGCGCAACGCGGGCCGGTCGGCCCGGCGCCGCGCCGCAATCGGTGCCGGGTCGCGAATCGGATGGCGGGTTTCGCCCGCCGCTCAGGCCGCGATGACGGCCTGCGCGTTGATCAGCGCCGCGATCCGCGCCTCGTCCAGCCCGATCTCGCGTAGGATCTCGCGGCTGTGCTGGCCCAGGATCGGGGCCGCGCGGGTGATGCTGGCCGGGGTCCGGCTGAACTTGACCGGATGTCCGATGGTGTCGACCTTGCCCGCGCGCGGGTGATCAAGGGTCAGAACCATCTCGCGGGCGCGGGTCTGGGGATCGTCATGCATCTGCAGGATGTCATTGATCGGCCCGGCGGGCAGCTTGGCCTTTTCCATGCGGGCAAGCCAGACCTCGGACGTGTCCTTGCGCAGAAAGCCGTTCAGGATCTCGACCAGTTCCGGCAGGTTGCGCTTGCGCGCCTCGTTCGACGCGAATTTCGGATCGTCATTCAATTCGGGCGCCCCGATCACCTCGAGGAAGCGCAACCAGTTGCTCTGGTTCGCGGCGCCCACGTTGATCCAGCCATCCTGCGTCTGAAAAGCTTGGTAGGGCGCGTTCAGCGGATGCGCCGATCCCAGTGGTTCGGGCTTTTCACCTGTGGCAAAGGCGATGGCCGACTGCCAGTAGGTCTGCACGATTGCCGCCTCGAAAAGCGAGGTGTCGACCTTCTGCCCCTGCCCCGTGCGCAGCATGTTGGCATAGGCTGCGCTGATCCCCATGGCGGCCAGTATGCCCGAGTTGATGTCGGATATCGGTGCCGCGACCTTGACGGGCGGGCGCCCCGGCCCTTCGCCGGTGATCGACATCAGCCCGGCCATGCCCTGCGCGATCAGGTCGAAGCCGCCCCGATCCGCATAGGGGCCGGTGCGCCCGAAACCCGAAATCTCGCAATAGATCAGGCGCGGGTTGATCTTGACCAGGTCGTCATAGCCAAGGCCCAGCCGCTCCATCGTGCCGGTGCGGTAATTCTCGATCACCACATCGGCCTCGGACAGAAGCTTGCGCAGCACATCGACCGCATCGGCATCCTTGAGGTTCAGCGCAATGCCCCGCTTGTTGCGGTTCATCATCATGTAGGCGGCGGCCTCGCCGTTGATGTCGGGCGGCACGAAACGGCGGCTGTCATCGCCGCTTGGTTTTTCGACCTTGATCACATCCGCGCCCATGTCGGCCAGCATCAGGCCACAGACCGGACCCGCCATGATATGCGCAAGTTCGATCACCCGCATGCCCTGCAGCGGGCCGGTGCGTGTCGTCATCGTCCCGTCCATTCCGGTTTCCTCTTGCCCAGGAAGGCTTCCATCCCGATCCGGAAATCATCGCTCATGTAGCACAGGGTGATCAGATCATCGTCCTGTACCTTGCTGGCGGTGCGGTTGCGGCGCATCGCCTCTTTCGTGGCGCGCAGGGTCAGGGGGGCCATCGCGCCCACCAGCGTCGCCAATTCGTCCGCGCGGGTCATCAGCGCGGCCTCGTCGGGCAGCACTTCACCGACCAGCCCGCAGGCCAGCGCCTCATCGGCGCCGATCAGGCGGGCGGTGAAGATCAGTTCGCGCACGCGGCCCGCGCCGATCAGTTCGCTCAACCGCGCAAGGTTGCCGGCTGCCAGGCAATTGCCCAGGGTGCGCGCGATGGGAAAGCCGAACTTGAGGCTGGCCGAGGCGATCCGCAGGTCGCAGGCCGCTGCAATCGACCCGCCGCCCCCGGTGCAAGCGCCATTGATGGCGGCAATCGTCGGCACCGGGCAGCGTTCGACCGCATCCAGCACCGCATCGATCCGACCTTCGTAATCCAGCGCGTCCTGCGGTGTCTCGAAGGCGCGGAACTGGGTCATGTCGGTGCCGGCGGCAAAGGCCTTGCCGCCCGCGCCCGCAATCACCATCGCGCGCACCGATCCATCCGTCGGCATGGTCGCGCAGATCGCGGCAAGCCGTTCGTACATCGCGAAGGTCAGGGCGTTGCGCGCCTCGGGGCGGTTGAACGTGACCCAGAGGATGCCCTCGCGCAGCTCTTCGATCAGTTCGGGGGTCTGATTGCTCATCTGTAGAAATACTCCACCAGGAACATCGGGACGGAAGGCACGTAGGTGCACAGCATCAGCACCGCCAGCAGGACGCCGACGAACCAGATGTTGACCTTGGACACCTCCCAGATATTGGCGCGCGCCACCGAACAGGCCGTGATCAGCACCGAGGCCACGGGGGGCGTCTGCTGTCCAATGGCAAGGTTCAGCGTCACGACCAGGCCGAAATGCACCGGGTCGATACCGGCCGCCGTGATCAGC
This sequence comes from Seohaeicola sp., assembly GCF_048006315.1. Lineage (GTDB taxonomy): Bacteria > Pseudomonadota > Alphaproteobacteria > Rhodobacterales > Rhodobacteraceae > Seohaeicola. The sequence goes on from NZ_CP180350.1 coordinate 1,012,810, forward strand.
GGGATCACGATCGGGATGACAAGAATGATCGCTGCGGCCGAATGCAGGAAGAACCCGACGACCAGGAAGAAGATGTTGAGGATCAGCAGGATCGCCCACTGCTGCGTGGTGATCGACAGGATGCCCTCGGCCAGTTGCTGCGGGATCTGCGCGCGGGTCAGGAACCCGCCCATCAGGACCGATGCGGCCACCAGCAGCATCACGACGGCGGTCTGGATGCCACCGTCCAGCATCGCGCGGCGCAGATGCGCGAAGTTGATGTTGCGATACCAGGCCGACACGACGATGGCCGCCAGAACGGCCAGACCGGCTGCTTCGGTTGCGGTGACGTAGCCGCCGAAGATGCCGCCCAGGATGACGATCGGCAGCACGAAGGCGGGAAGCGCGTCGATGAAGGTTTCCTTGAGACGCGGGATGTTGAACGCTGCCTCGGTCGGGAAGTTGTAACGCTTGGCGAAGATATAGGCGACCAGCATCAGGCCCGCCGCGCCCAGAAGGCCCGGCACCACACCGGCCACGAACAGCTGTTCGACGGAGGTATTGGCCGAGGCCGCGTAAAGGATCATCGGGATCGACGGGGGAATGATGATCGCAAGCGAGGCCGAGGATGACGTGACCGCGGCCGAGAATTCCTTGCTATAGCCGCGCTTTTTCATCTGCGGGATCAGGATCGACCCCATGGCCGCCACATCGGCCACCGCCGAGCCCGAGATTTCCGCGAAGAACAGCGACACACCGATGTTCACCATAGCAAGACCACCGCGGATGAAGCCGATGATCGCGGTGACGAAGTTGATCAGGCGGTCGGTGATCCCGCCCGCGTTCATGATCGCGCCCGCCAGCACGAACATCGGGATCGCGATCAGCGAAAACTTCGTCGATCCGTCGTACATGTCCAGCGCGATGGTCACCAGGCTGTCGGCCCCTTCGGTCAGGAACAGGCCGATGACCCCGCACATGGCCAGCGCCACGGCAATCGGAATGTTGATGCAGATCATCAACAGCAGTGCAATGAAGATGGCAGCTATCAGCATCAGACGCGATCCTTGTTCTTTTCGAGTTCGGCTTCGACTTCTTCTTCGATGTCGGCATGTTCCAGCGAGATGCCCGCCGCCGTCAGCTTGAGGTAGGCGGGCAGGCTGAGCATCTGGCAGATCATGAACAGTGCGGCGCCGATGGGGATCACGGACTGGGTGAACTGGACCGGCACCCAGGTCAGGGACACCAGCACATCGCCTTCCAGCACTTCGAGCACCTGCAGCCCGGCGCGCGCCATCAGAAGGAAAAACAGCAGCACGATGGCTTCGCCCGCGACAAGGGCCGCAACGCGCATCCGGAGCGGCATGGCCAGCAGCACGGTGTCAAAACCGATATGGCGCCGGTGCAGCGCCGCCAGGGCGGATCCGTAGTAGGTGATCCAGGCCAGCATGATCGCAGCCACCTCGTCATACCAGGAAAAGCTTTGCCCCATCAGCCGCGCGATCACGGCCAGCGTGACGGTGACTGTCAGCAGCACCATCAGCCCGATCGTCATCCATTCGAGAATGAGACTCAGGACGCGGTTCAGACGTGACAGGGTCGGGTAGGCGGAATGCTCCATGTCGGACCTGACTTTGGAAAGGGTTCAAACGTCCAGCAGCCGCCGGGGACCCGGCAGACATGCGTGTAGATGCAGATGAAAGGGGGCGGGCTTGCGCCGCGCCCCCGTCAGTGACCGGTCAGCCGGATTTGCCCAGGCTGAGGACCAGGTCGATCATGTCCTGACCGCCTTCGACCTCATCCGCGAACTGCTTGTAGATCGGCTTGGAGGCTTCGATGAATGCGGCCTTGTCGGCCTGGTTCACCTCGACGCCCGCATCCTTGATCACCTGCAGCAGGCTGGATTCCAGCTCGGCGGCGCGGGTGTAGGTGAAATCCTGCGTCTTGTTGGCGCAATCCGTCAGCGCGGCCTGCACATCGGCGGGCATCTTGTCGAAATGCTTCTTCGACGCCAGGATATAGGCCGGCGTGTAGACATGTTCCGTCACCGACAGGTATTTCTGCACTTCCTGGAACTTGGCCGAGGCGATCTGCGCATAGGGGTTTTCCTGCCCGTCGATCACACCGGTCTGCAGGGCGGTGAACACGTCCGAGAAGGCCATCGGCGTGGGGTTCGCACCGTATTCCTGGAACATCTTCAGACGCCACACACCGTTGGGCGTGCGCAGCTTGATGCCCTGCAGGTCGGCAGGCACATTGATCGGGCGCACGTTATTGGTGATGTTGCGGAACCCGTTCTCGGCCAGACCCACGATGTGATAGCCGTTGTCCTGCGCGGCACCCTGGAACGTATCCATCATTTCGCCCTGAACGCGGCGCATGTGGTCGCGATCCGAGATGATGTAGGGCATCTCGAAGATGCCGAACACGGCATCGACGGACGACATGATCGACGAGGGCAGCGCGAAATCGACCTGACCCAGCTTGAGCTTTTGCAGCAGCTCCTTGTCCTTGCCCAGCTGCGAGGATCCGAAGGTCTGCACCTCGACCTTGCCGGCGAGGCTGGTGTTCGCACATTCCGCGAAGTGGTTCACGGATTCCTCGAACAGCGATCCCGGCGCGCCGACATGGCCGAATTTCAGCGTCATGTCCGCCGCCGAAACGGTGGTTGCCATCCCGATCAGCGCGGTTGCGGCTGACAGTTTCACGAGCGTCTTCATCTTGTTCTCCTCCCAGAGCTTCATTTGTCTTTCTTGCCCCTCGCCCGGAAGCGAGGGGGCCTTCTACGCGAGCATCTGCATCGCGACCTGCACCCCACCCTCCTTGTGGGGCACACCGGCCTTCTTGAGGCCCATCTCGACACCCGCCAATGTCGCCACCAGCATCAGGTCGTTGAAATCGCCCAGGTGCCCGATGCGGAACACCTTGTCGGCCACCTTGGACAGGCCGTTACCAAGCGAAATGTCGTAGTGTTCCAGCGTCGTGGCGCGGAACGCGTCGGCGCTATGGCCTTCGGGCATCATAACGGCGGTCAGAACACCGCTTTCCTGTCCCTGCGTGGCGCACAGCACCTCGAGCCCCCAGGCGCGCACCGCCGCACGGGCCGCCGCACCGTGGCGGGCGTGACGGGCAAAGACATTGTCCATCCCCTCTTCATGCAGCATGTCGATGGCCTCGTTCAGGCCATAAAGCAGGTTGGTGCCCGGCGTGTAGGGGAAATACCCCTTCTCGTTCGGGCCGACCATCTCGGCCCAGTCCCAGTAGGACCGCGTGCAGCCCGCCGCCTTGTTGGCCGCCATCGCCTTGGCGCTGACCGCGTTGAACGACAGGCCGGGCGGCAGCATCAGCCCCTTTTGCGACCCTGACACGGTGACATCGACACCCCATTCGTCGTGGCGATAGTCGAGCGAGGCCAGGCCCGAAATGGTGTCCACCATCAGCAGCGCCGGATGGTTGGCGTTGTCGATGGCCCGGCGCACCGCTGCGATGGGCGACACGGACCCAGTCGATGTCTCGTTATGCACGACACAGACAGCCTTGATCTCATGCGCCTTGTCTTCGGCCAGACAAGCCTCGATCCGGTCGGGGTCGGCACCGCCGCGCCAATCGCCTTCGATGAATTCCGCCTTGATGCCCAGCTTGTCGGCAAGTTTCTTCCACAGGGTCGCGAAATGGCCGGTTTCGAACATCAGCACACGGTCGCCGGGCGACAGAGTGTTGACCAGCGCCGCCTCCCATGCGCCTGTCCCTGAAGAGGGGTAGATGAACACATGCGCATCCGTCTTGAAGATCGATTTCATCCCATTCAGCGCCTTGAGGCCGACCTTGGCGAAATCCGGCCCCCGGTGATCGATGGTCTGCTGCGATATGGCGCTCAGGATGCGATCGGGCACGGCACTCGGCCCGGGGATCTGCAAAAAGTGACGACCGGCTTTTCTCATGAATTCTCTTCCCAACCTTTCAACAACCAGCCCTGCGAGCGCCCGCTCACGGCCATTTGTTTTTTCCATTGAAGAACTGTAATTTTGAATTCATAATTTAGTCAACATATAATTCCTAGCGATCCCCGCGGACAAAACGGTCAAAAAATGCAAGAATTACCAAATCTTTCCAGAACGTTAGCTGCCCGCGTCGAGGGTGACGTCCTGTTCGACCGTTTTTCGCGGGGGCGTTACGCGACGGATGCATCCTTCTACCAGATGATGCCGCTGGGGGTTCTGTCGCCAAAGTCCGAGGACGACATTCGCGCAGCGCTGGACCTTGCGGCAGAGCAAGGCATCCCCGTGTTGCCGCGCGGCGGCGGCACGTCGCAATGCGGCCAGACCGTGAACGAGGCGCTGGTGCTGGACAACACACAGTACTTCAACCAGCTGCTGGAACTGGATGTCGAAAACCGGCGCTGCGTGGTGCGTCCGGGCATGGTGCTGGACGAGCTGAACCGAATCCTCAAGCCGCATGGTCTGTGGTTCCCGGTCGATGTCTCGACCGCGTCCCGCGCGACCATCGGCGGCATGACGGGCAACAATTCCTGTGGTGGCAAATCGCTGCGCTACGGGATGATGCGCGACAACGTGCTGTCGATCGAGGCGCTTCTGGCCGATGGCAGCAAGCACCATTTCGGCCCGGTCGGGGCGGATCAATCCCCTGCCCTGTCCGCGCTGACAGGCGACCTTCTGGCCCTTGGCGCGCGCGAAGCCGCCGAGATCGACGCCCGGTTTCCCAAGGTCATGCGCCGGGTCGGTGGCTACAACATCGACGCGCTGGTGCCAGGCCGCGCCCCGCAGAACCTGGCGCATCTGCTGGTCGGCTCGGAAGGTACGCTGGCCTATTCCACGGCGATCGAGCTGAAGCTCTGGCCGCTGGTCGGGGAAAAGGTGCTGGGCGTGTGCCATTTCCCCACCTTCTACCAGGCGATGGATGCCGCACAGCATCTGGTCACGCTGACACCGCAGGGGGTCGAACTGGTGGACGCCACGATGATCGGGCTGGGCCGCGACATCCCGATGTTCCGCCAGACCATCGAGGACTTCGTGACCGGACAGCCCGAGGCGCTGCTGCTGGTCGAATTCGCCGAAGACGATCCGCGCCAGAACGCCGTCAAGCTGCAGCAGCTGGACGAGATGATGGGCGATCTGGGCTTTTCATGGACCGGGTCCGGCAAATCCTGGGGCGGCATGACCCCGGTAACGGACAGCAGGCTGCAGAACGGCATCGCAGAGTTCCGCAAGTCCGGGCTGAACATCATGATGTCCATGAAGGAGGACGGCAAACCCGTCTCCTTCGTCGAGGATTGCGCCGTCGAACTGCCCGATCTTGCCGAATATACCGCCGGGCTGACCGATATCTTCGAGAAATACGGCACCAAGGGCACATGGTATGCCCATGCCTCGGTCGGGTGCCTGCATGTGCGGCCGGTGCTGAACCTCAAGCTGGACAAGGACGTCAAGACGATGCGCGCCATCGCCGAGGAATGCTTTGACCTTGTGCGGCACTACAAGGGCTCGCATTCGGGCGAGCATGGCGACGGGCTGGTGCGGTCGGAATTCCATGAAAAGATGTTCGGCGCGCGCATGGTCGCCAGTTTCGCAGAGGTCAAGCAGCGCTTTGACCCCAAGGGTCTGTTCAATCCCGGCAAGATCGTGAACGCCCCGAAGATGGATGACCGGCGCCTGTTCCGCTATGGCCCGGATTACGCCGTGCCAAAATTCGAGACGCAGCTGGACTGGTCGGCCTGGACCGGCGGCGGCGGCGGTTTCCAGGGCGCGGTCGAGATGTGCAACAACAACGGCGCCTGCCGCAAGCTGAAGGGCGGGGTAATGTGCCCCTCGTTCCGGGTGACGCGCAAGGAACAGGACCTGACACGCGGGCGCGCCAATACCCTGCGCCTTGCGATTTCGGGGCAATTGGGACCGGATGCGCTGACTTCGGACGAGATGGCCGAGACGATGAAGCTGTGCGTGTCCTGCAAGGGGTGCAAGCGCGAATGCCCCACGGGCGTCGACATGGCGAAGATGAAGATCGAAGTGCAGGCCGCGCGCGCCAAAAAGCACGGGATCAGCCTGCATGACAGGCTGGTGGGCTACCTGCCCCGCTACGCGCCCTGGGCCTCGCGGTTGTCGTTCCTGGCAAACCTGCGCAACACCCTGCCGGGTCTGGCCAGGCTGACGGAAAGGCTGACCGGCTTCACCGCCACGCGCGATCTGCCGACATGGAGCGCGACACCCTTCAGGGATGCCGAGGTTGCGCCGACCAAGGCCCCCGGCGTCGTCCTGTTCGCGGATTGCTTCAACCGGTATTTCGAGCCCGAGAACCTGCGCGCCACCCTGAACGTGATGGAAGCGGCAGAGGTGCCCGTGCATCTGGCCGCCGCGCCGGCGGGCGAACGGCCGCTTTGCTGCGGGCGCACCTTCCTGTCGGCAGGCCTGGTTGACGAGGCGCGCACCGAGGCGCGCAGGCTGGTCGATGCGCTGCTGCCGCTGGCCGAACAGGGATTGCCCATCGTCGGGTTGGAACCAAGCTGCCTGCTGACGCTGCGCGACGAGATCCCCAGCCTTCTGCCCGGCGCGGATAGTGCGCGTCTGGCCAGCCAGGCCATGATGCTCGAGGAGTATATCGCGGCCGAGGCGGACCGTCCCGGCTTCACCCTGCCGATGACCTCGCCCGCGCCGAAGGTGCTGTTGCATGGGCATTGCCATCAAAAAGCGATGGGCGTGATGTCCAGCATCGAAAAAACCCTCGCCTTGCTGCCAGACACCGCGATAGAGGTTGTCGAGACCAGCTGCTGCGGCATGGCGGGCGCGTTTGGATACGGGACGGACACCCACGAGATTTCACGCAAGATGGGAGAGGCCGATTTGCTTCCCGCGGTCAGGAAGGCCGACGCGGAGACGCTTATCGTGGCCGATGGCACATCCTGCAGGCACCAGATTTCCGACACGACCGACCGCAAGCCCATGCATATTGCCCGGCTTCTGGAATTGGCCTTGAGAAAGCATTGAGTGACAGGACATGACCGAGAACAGCGCCATACGCACGATCCCACGCAAATCCCTGCACGAGGAACTGGTCGATCGCTTGCAGATGCTGATCATCACCGGCGAATTGCAACCGGGAACCAAGGTGCCGGAAAAGGACCTTTGTGCGCAATTCGGCGTCTCGCGCACACCCATGCGGGAGGCCTTGAAAGTGGTGGCGTCAGACGGGCTGGTCCGGCTGGAACAGAACCGTGGGGCATGGGTGTCACCACTGACCATCAGCGAGGTCGAAGAGGTGTTTCCCATCCTCGGCGTGCTTGAAGCGCTGTCAGGTGAACTGGCCTGCCAGAACATCACCGATGACGAGATCGCGGCCGTGCGCGCCTTGCACGAGCAGATGATCAGCAGTTACGAGGCGCGCGACCTCGAGGCCTATTTCAGCGTCAACCAGAAGATCCACCGCGCCATCCTCAAGGCGGCGCGGAACGATACACTGACGACCTCGTGCCAGGCGTTGTCGTTGCGCATGCAGCGCGCGCGCTACCTTGCGAACATGTCCGATGAACGCTGGGCGGCGGCCGTGCAGGAGCACGAGAAGATCATGGAATACCTGGCCCTGCGCGACGGCAAGCAACTGGCGCGGACCCTGCTGGCGCATATGCGCGGCAAGCAGGCCTCGGTGACCAAATGGCTGCAATCACAAGGCGGGCAGGTCTGACATACAGCCCACCCACTGCCGGGTCATGACGGGTTGCCCAGGGGAAGATCGGCCTGCGGCGGCGAAGGTGGCGGCGCGGGCTCGAACGGTATGATCCTGAGCGCGCGCAGCGCATTCAGGATCACCGCCACGTCGATCACTTCCTGAAGCAGCGCGCCCTGCACCGGCGTCAGGTAGCCATAGGCGGCGGCGATCATCCCAAGCACCGACAGCCCGATGCCCGTGACGACGCTTTCGACGGCGATGCGGCGGGCGCGGCGGGCAATCTCGATCCCCGGTCCAAGCCGGTCCACCCGATCCACCAGCAGCACGACATCTGCCGCCTCGGCCGAGGCGGCGGCCCCCCGTGCGCCCATGGCCACGCCCACATCCGCGGCGGCCAGCGCGGGAGCGTCGTTCACGCCGTCACCCACCATCATCACGGGTCCGTTCTTGCGTTCGGTCAGAACCAGCAGAACCTTCTGATCGGGCGTGAGGCCGGCGCGCACCCCGTCAAGGCCAAGCCCCTCGGTCACGCGTTCGGCGACGGCGGCACGATCCCCGGTGGCCAGAAGGATGCGCGCGATCCCCTCGCGGCGCAGACCCGCAAGCATGGTCGCCGTGCCGTCGCGCAAGGGATCGGCCATTACCAGATGCCCGGCCATGCGACCATCCACCGCCACGGCGACAAGGACCGCGCCCGCCGCAAGACGCAAGCTATCGCCCGGCCCTCCGCCCAGGCGCTGCGCGACGAAATCCTCGCCACCCACGATCACACTGTGACCCGCGACATGGCCGACCACGCCCTCACCGGGGATTTCGGCGACATCGGATGGCACGGGAAGATCCAGCCCCCGTGCCCTTGCCGCCGTCACGACGGCCTGCGCGACCGGGTGCTTGGAGGCCTGATCAAGCGCCGCGGCAAAGCGCAGGATCTCGTCCTCGGCCAATGGCCCACGGCTGTCGATCGACACGATCTGCGGGCGTCCGTCGGTCAGCGTTCCGGTCTTGTCCAGGATCAGCGTGCGGATGCGGGCCATCCGCTCAAGCGGCCCTGCCCCCTTGATCAGCACGCCGAAATGCGCCGCACGCGACAGTCCCGCCACCAGCGCCACCGGAACGGCAAGGATCAGCGGACAGGGTGTCGCCACGACCAGCACCGCGACCGCCCGGATCGGATCACCCGTGAACCACCAGGCCGCGAAGGCGATGACAACGGTCACGACCAGAAACCCGAGTGACCAGCGATCCGCCAACCGCGACATCGGCGCCTTGGATCGCTGCGCTTCCTCGACCAGCCGGACGATGCCGGCATAGGTGCTGTCCCTGGCTTCATGCGTCGCGGTCAGATCAAAGGCTTCGCCCGCATTGGTCGACCCGCTCATGGCCGCCGCCCCCTGCGACAGGCGTACGGGCAGCGACTCGCCGGTCAGGGCCGATGTATCCAGAAAGGCCGTGGCCGAGGTCACCGTTCCGTCCACGGGCACCACGTCACCCTGGCGGATCAGCAAACGGTCGCCCGGCACGACGGCATCAAGGGGCACATCCTCGAGGCCACCGTTCAGATGGCGGGTCGCCATGCGGGGCACGCGGGACAGCAGCGCGTGCATTTCGCGGCGCGCCCGGCCTTCGGCAAAGCTTTCCAGAAAGGTGCCGCCCGAATACATCACCGCCACGACCGCCGCCGCCAGTGTCTCGCCAAAGACAAGTGCTGCCGTCATCGACAGGGCCGCCACGATATCCAGACCGACTTCGCCGCGCCCGATACTGCGCAGGATCTCGACGATCAGCGCGACAAGGGCAGGAAGAACACCGGCGATCCAGACAACGTCCGCCATGTCGGCCAGACCGGCAATCCAGAGCGCAAGGCCCAGCACAAGCCCCGCCAATGCCAGCAGCAGGATCACTGTCTTGAGGCGATCGCCATCGTTGTTTTCCATGCGGACTGATCCCTCCGGACGGGGCATGTGAACGCGGCTTCCGGCAATAACGGCCTGCCGACTCCCCTTCCCCTGCGCTGCCTCCATCATTGCGCAGCCGAAAGGGGGCGTCGACCCCGCGATTGTCAGGCCCCAGGCCTTGCCCGCGCCACAAGATAGGGGTTCTGCGGATAGTCGCCGAAGACGCGCGCAGCCTCGATCTCGAAACCCGCATCGCTCAAGGCCTGACGCAACTGCGCCTCGCCCAGCGCGGTGACAAAGGGAAAAAGACCCACCAACCGCAGCATGGGAAACAGGATGCGCACCCGCAGCCTGAGATCGGCAAAGCACCATGTCTTGCCGATCAGCAGGCCGCCGGGCTTCAGATTGGCATGGATACGCGCCAAAGTATCGGGCAGATCCTCGACAAGATGCAGCACGTTGAAGGCGCAGATCACGTCGAAAGGTCCACCATCGAAGGCAGAGGACGCATCCGCGACACGAAAGCTCAGATTGCCCGGCGCGGGCTTGGCGCTTGCGATGCGCACCATCTCGGTCGAGAAATCCGTCGCGCTATATTGGGCAACGCCGGGCGCCAGCCTGATCGCGGTGCCGCCCGTGCCGCAGCCGATTTCCAGAACGCGGTCCGTGGGCTTCAGCCGGGCGGACACATCCGCCAGCATCGCCTCATAGGCCGCGACATTCTTGAGGGGCCGCGCCGCATAGCGTTCGGCGATCCTGTTCCAGAATTTCTGGTTCCTGCTCTGCGTCATGCCCTTGCCATCCCCGCGTCCCGCCATCTTGCGCGGCCGCGCTACTGCGACCTGCGCACAAGGGACTGCGCGGTATAGACAAGGATCGCAAGTCCGATCGCGCCCATGGCCGCCACGCCCAGAAGCACGATCACATCGACCGGCCCGCCGATATCGCGCAGATGCGAGTTGGTCATGACCTGCACGAATACAACGGCAGCCACCGCACCCAAGGGCATGGACAGCTGCGCCAGAAAGAACTTGCGCATGGACATGGCCCGGTCCCGGATCAGCACATAGAGATAAGCCAGCGTGACGACGATGGCCGCCACGACCATGCCCCAGAACAGGGCGCGGCCGAAAATCTCTTCGAAGACGGCAATCATGGTTTCAAAGGTCAGTTGTTCCATTGCGGTTCTCCTCAGGCTTTGCCGCGCAACATGGCGTTATAGGTGGCTTTCAATGCCACCTCCTTCATCAACCAGCTGATCCACAGTTCTTCCAGCGGGGCGATCACGCCCGGAAAGGACGGTGTCAGGTTGTTGTGGTAATCGAACTCGATCAGCATGGCGCGACCGACGCGGGTGATCAGCGGGCAGGATGTATACCCGTCATAGACCTTGGTGCCGTCCCGGCCTTCGATGGCCGCGACCAGATGGTCCTCGACCACCGGCACCTGCCATTTGACCGAGGCCGCAGTCTTGCCCTTGGGCACCCCCGCCACATCGCCCAGCGCGAAGATATCAGGATAGCGCCGATGGCGCAGGGTCTTCTGATCCACCTCGACCCAACCCTGATCGGTCCATTTGTCGGCCCAGCTCAGCCCGGATTGGCGGATCACCTCGGGCGCGCGCTGCGGCGGGATCACGTGCAGATAGTCATAGCCCATCTCGACATCGCCCTTGGGCGTGGTGAAGGTCGCGATCTTGCGACCCGCATCGACCGCCTTGAGGACATGGCTGTAATGCGGGGTGATCCCCCGGTCCTCGAACAGCATCCGCACTTTCTCCGACACGATGGGCACGCCGAAAAGGGCATCGTTATTCGCGGCATAGTGCATCTCGTGCTTGCCCTGCCCTGCGGTGCGGGTGGCGATATCCTCGATCAGGAAAGTATGCTTGAGCGGCGCACCCGCGCATTTCATTTCCGTGGCCGGACGGGTGAAGATCCCGACGCCGCCCGCTTGGGTGAAAGCCGACGCCGCCTGCCAGGTTTTCGCGGCATATTCGGGGCCTGCATACAGCGCGCCGATCCCGTTGGTGCCGACCAGATCAAGCGAAAAGCCTTCGATCGCATCGTGATCCAGCACAAGGCCGGGTGCCACGATCAGGAAATCATAGGGCACGGTCTGCCCGCCCGAGGTGGCCACGGTCTTGGACACGGGGTCAATGGCGGCGGCGGCTTGCGCGATCAGGGTAATCCCCTGCGGCAACCAGTCCGTTGTCTTGGACCGGGTATAGGACGCAGGCTTCAGCCCGGCGGCCACAAGCGACAGGCCCGGCTGATACAGATGCTCGGCGCTGGGGTCGAGGATCGTGATCTCCGCACCGTCAAGGCGCGTGACAAGTCGGTTGACCAGGGCCGTACCCGCCGCCCCTGCCCCGATCATGACGATGCGGGCCTTGGTCTGCACCTTGGCCGCCGCAGCCGGTCGCACGGCCATGGTCGTGGCAAGGCCGCCCGCGACAAGGCCCAGAAAGGCGCGGCGCGACGCCTTGATCTCATTGAGTTCAGTCATGTTCCATTTCCTTCTGCGTGCCTGTGCCAGGCAGATCGTGAGGAGGTTGACGGCATCCGCACAATCTATCGGCGTCGGGTGCTGCCGGTTTTACCGCTGTTGCCGGGGCGCGGGGCAGGATCGCCCCTGGCGATGGTGCGCTCGTCTTCCTTCAGCTCCAGCCACATCGCGTTCATCACGGCAAAGATGGCGGCCAGCGGAAGGCCAAGCAGCCAGGCGAAATACCACATGGGATGTCCTTTCTTCAGTAAACGGAGTGGGAGTTTTCAGAGACATCGGCCTCGGTGACCTTGCCCCAGAGCACCTTGTAGACCCAGGCGGTGTACATCAGGATCAGCGGCATGAAGATCGCCGTGACCACCAGCATGATGAACAGGGTCAGGTGCGAGGACGAGCTGTTCCAGACCGTCAGCGAGGATTGCGGATCGCTGGAGCTTGGCATGATGAAGGGGAACATGGTCAGCCCGACCGAAGAGATCACGCCAAGGATCGCCATCTTGGAAAAGAGCAGCGTCGACACCTCGCGTCCGGCCCGCAGACCAAGGAAGGTCAGCCCGCCGCCAAGGATGCCCATGATCGGCGCGATGACGATCCATGGCCGGTCCAGATAGGCGGTCAGCCAGCTTGCGGTCCGCTCAACCTCGAAATGCAGCGGGTTCGACGGGCCATTGGTGACGTAGTCGCCGACAATGCGGTAGCCTTCGACCCCGACCGCCATCCACAGACCGGCCAGCACGTAAGAACCGACAGCCACCAGTGCCGCGACCGAACCGATGGCGCGGGCACGGCTCTGCACGACGCCTTCGGCCTTCAGCGTCAGCCAGGCAGCGCCATGCATGACCAGCATCGACAGCGATACCACACCGGCAAGCACCGAGAACGGATCAAGCAGGCCGATGAACTTGATGTACCATGCCCCCTCGTAGATCGTGTGAAGATCGTCGGTGAAGTGGAAGGGCACACCCTGGATCACGTTGCCCACGGCCACCCCGAACAGAAGCGCGGGGATCGTGCCGCTGGCGAAAAGCGCCCAGTCCCAGGCATTGCGCCAGCGCGGGTCGTCCCGCTTGGAGCGGTATTTGAACGCCACGGGGCGCACGATGAAAGCCGCAAGGATGACGAACATCGCAAGGTAGAAGCCCGAGAAGCTGACCGCATAGAGCGGCGGCCAGGCTGCGAAAATCGCGCCACCGCCGAGGATGAACCAGACCTGGTTGCCTTCCCACACGGGGCCGACCGTGTTGATGGCCACGCGGCGTTCGATATCGGTCTTGCCGACGAAGGGCAGCAAGGCCCCCACGCCCATGTCGAAACCGTCCGTCAGGGCAAAGCCGATGAGCAGCACGCCCAGCAGGCCCCACCAGATCACGCGCAATACGTCATAGGCTATCAGTTCATGCAGGATCATGTGTCTTACTCCGCAGGGTGCAGGTCGGGTTGGGCAATGGCATCGGCATTGCGCCGACCGGCCAGGCGATCATTGTGACGTGTGTTCCAGGCCTCGGTTTCCGCGACATCCTGAAACGGACCCTTGCGGATGTATTTCAGCATCAAACCCATCTCGATGATGAAGAGGACCGTGTAGAAGATCACGAAACCGGCCAGCGTCAGGGCCACTTCGGTCATCGACAGGGCGCTGACCGACATGGCGGTGGGCAGCACGCCGTCCACGGTCCATGGCTGGCGTCCGAATTCGGCGACGAACCATCCCAGTTCCGCAGCGATCCACGGCGCCGGGATCATCCAGACCGCCAGATGCAGGGCCGGACGCGGAAAGTGCATCCCCTTGAAGGACGCCCGGTAGAAGAAATAGAGCATCGTCCCGATGAAACCGAAACCAAGCCCCACCATCAGCCGGAAGGCCCAGAACAGCGGCCAGACCGTTGGCACGGTATCATCCGCCGCAGCCTTGATCTGCGCTTCAGTCGCGTCCAGCGGGTTGTCGACGTATTTCTTCAGCAGGAAGGCAAAGCCCAGATCGGCGGAATGCGCCTCGAAAGTGGCCATCACGGCGGGATCGGTCCCTGCCCGGTTCTCGCGCACCTCGAGCAGCGCCTCATAGGCGATCAGGCCGGAACGGATACGGTCCTCTGCTTGCGCCACCAGATCGTTTATGCCGGGAATTTCCGTGGTCAGCGAACGGGTGCCGATCAGGCCCATGGCCCATGGAATTTCGATGGCATAGTGCGTCTCGCGCGCTTCCTGGTCGGGAAAGCCGATCAGGTTGAAGGGCGCGGGCGCCTCGTGGGTTTCCCACATCGCCTCGATCGCGGCCAGTTTCATCTTCTGGCTATGGGTCGCGGAATAGCCGGACTCGTCGCCCAGCAGCACCACCGACAGCGCCGAGGCAAGGCCAAAGGCCGCCCCCACGGTGATCGACCGGCGGGCCAGTTCGATATGGCGGCCCTTCAGCATGTACCAGGCGGAAACCCCGATGACGAAGACCGACGCGGTGACATAGCCCGCCGAGACGGTGTGTACGAATTTCGCCTGCGCCACTTCGTTGAACAGCACCGCGAAAAAGTCCGTCATCTCCATGCGCATGGTCATGGGGTTGAATTCAGCGCCCACCGGGTTTTGCATCCAGCCATTGGCGATCAGGATCCAGAGTGCCGAAAAGTTCGACCCGATGGCGACCAGCCACGCCACGGCCAGATGCGCAACCTTGCTCAGCTTGTCCCATCCGAAGAAGAACAGACCCACGAAGGTGGCTTCCAGGAAGAAGGCCATCAGACCCTCGATCGCCAGCGGCGCGCCGAAGATGTCGCCCACATAGTGGCTGTAGTAGCTCCAGTTCATGCCGAACTGGAATTCCATGGTGATGCCCGTGGCCACGCCGAGAACGAAGTTGATCCCGAACAGCGTGCCCCAGAACTTGGTCATCTGCCGCCAGATGGGGCGGTTCGTCATGACATAGACGGTCTCCATGATCGCGACGAGGATCGACAGGCCCAGCGTCAGCGGCACGAAAAGGAAGTGATACATCGCCGTCATCGCAAATTGCATGCGAGACAGCTCTACGATCCCGAATTCCATAGTCTCGGCTCCAGCTATCGGAGGGCGAGTCCCTCCGAGTTTAAATTCCATTTTTGCGATGTATCTAGGACCTGGAGGGGGCGAGCCTTGATCTGGATCAATAACCTGTATCTTTGATACCGGTTATGTCAG
Organism: Seohaeicola sp.; assembly: GCF_048006315.1. Classification (GTDB taxonomy): domain Bacteria; phylum Pseudomonadota; class Alphaproteobacteria; order Rhodobacterales; family Rhodobacteraceae; genus Seohaeicola. The sequence continues at coordinate 1,028,037 of NZ_CP180350.1, forward strand.
CCGGACGACCCGATCCGCGAATTCCGTCTCGACATGGCGATGTGCCGCGATCAGGATGGCGGCCTCCGGCAATATGCGGCGAAGGCCCGCCAGCACCTGCCTTGCGGTAACGTCATCCAGACCTTCGGTAGGTTCGTCCAGCAGCAAGACCTTCGGCCTGCGCAGCAGAATGCGGGCCAGCACAAGGCGGCGTGCCTCGCCGCCCGACAGGCCCTCGCCGCGCGGTCCGATCATGGTGTCCAACCCATCGCGCGCGCGCAACATGTCGGCCAGTCTGACAGCCTCGAGCATCTGCCAGAGTGTCGCCTCATCGCTGTCGGGGGCGGCAAGCCGCAGGGCTTGGGCAACGCTTCCCGCCATCAGCACACTGCGTTGCGGAAGCAGGGCCAGGGCATGACGCAGGGCGTTCTCGTCCCAGTCGGCGACCGAGACACCCCCCAGGCTGATGCGTCCCGCCGCAACGGGATGCAGCCCCGCCACGGCCAGAAGCAGAGTTGACTTGCCCGACCCGCTGGGTCCGGTCAGGGCAACCGTTTCTCCGGGGGTGACATGCAGATCGAAGGCGGCAAGGATCGACGCCTGCGACAGCGGACGATGCAAGCTCAGATCTTGGATCTGCAAGGCCGCCCCCTCCGGCACCAGCGCCTGTCCGGCCGATGGCGCCGCTGCAAGATCCCGCGACACCCGGCGGGCCGCTTCGGCCATGCGCCCCAGGTCGCTGGCCGCGCGCCGCAACGGGGCAAGGGTTTCCGCAAGCGCGAGTGCGGCAAACACGCCAAGGGCGGCAAAGGCCGGCTCAAGCCGTTCCGCCTGGACGGATACCACGCCCAACCAGAGCGTTCCCCCCGCAACCAGCGTCGTCAGCATATGGAATGCAGCGCCAGTCAACCGTTCCGCCCTGTCCTGTTCGCGCTGCGACACCAGCCGCCGATCATCGGCTTCCAGAACCGCATCGACCTGCGCCACCAGTTGTCCCTGCACGGCCAGTTCACGCCGCGCGCGGATCAGGTCGATCAGCCGCGACCGGAATGCCTGCGACGCGGCCTCGGCCCGGCGGGACAGACCCACCGTCTTGCGCGCGCTGCGCCAGAAGATCAGTGCCGCGCCCAGCAGATAGCCCGCGCCAATCCACAGGGCCACAGGCAAACCGACCAGAACCCAGATTGCCGCGAAGGACAGCAACAGCGCCAGCAGGCCTGCGGCAAGTGGCAGGATCAACCGCAGGGCAACACCGTCCAGCGCATCGATATCCGCCGTCAGACGGTTCACCGCCTGTGCGCCGCGCAGTCTGACCATCCGCTGGTAAGGCGCCGCGACAAGCCCGCCCAGCAGTCTTACCCGCAGCATTTCGAGGGTGCGCAATGTCGCATCATGCGTCAGAACCCTTTCGCCGTAACGCGCAGCCGCGCGGCCAAGCGCCAGGAAACGCACCATCGCCGACGGCCGGAACACGTCAAAGACCGCGCCCATGCCCGCCAGCCCGGCCGCCGCAGCCGCCGTGATGAACCAACCCGACAGGCCCAGTAGCGCGACCCCCATGACCAGCACCGCAAGGCTGAGGGCCCCGCCCCGCAACAAGGCCGCGGGTTGCGTGCGCAGGATCAGCCGGAAGATCCGCCACAGGGCCGTCATGCATCGCCCCCGATCCGGATGATCCTGCCCATCCGTGCCGCAAGATCGCTGTCATGCGTGGCCACGATCAGCGTGGCCCCACGGGCGGCTTGCGCCATCAGGCCATCGACCACGGCCCTGGCCGTCACGGCATCCAGATCGGCTGTCGGCTCGTCCGCGAGGATCAGATCGGGCATGCGATGGATTGCGCGGGCCAGGGTCAGGCGCCTTGCCTCGCCCCCCGACAGACCGCCCCCGGCCTCGCCAATCCGCGTCGCAAGACCCTGCGGCAGCGCCGCCACGACCTCGGATACGGCGGCCTGCGCGAGGGCACGATCCGGGGATCCGCCCTGCCCGAATGTCAGGTTGTGGCGCAAGCTGGCGTTCAGGAAATGCGGGCTTTGCGACATCCAGCCGATCCGCGCGCGCCATGCATCCGCGTTCCGCGACGCAAGCGGCTGGCCTGCGACCATCACCGCGCCGCTGACAGGGGCAAGCAATCCCGCGATGACCCGCAAGGCCGAGGTTTTTCCCGCCCCGCTCGCCCCGACAAGCGCGATGGTTTCACCGGGGTTGACCTCGATATCCGGCAGCCTCAGCCCACCCGGAAGAACGCAGCCCCGCAGTGACAGGCTGGCCGGGCCGGGCAAGGGATGGGCCGTGCCGCCGCGCCCCGGAAGTGCGGGCGTCCTTGCCGCCTCCCATGCGGCAAGATCCGTCAGGACGGCATCCGCGGTGGCCTTGTCATGCCATGCAGCAGACAGATCGCGCAGCGGCTGGTAGAATTCGGGGGCAAGCAGCAGCAGGAATATTCCCGCCTGCGGCGTCATCGCATCGCCCCATGTGCCGAACTCCAGCGCCCCCAGAAGCGAAAACCCCACATAGACGGCCACCATCGCCACACCGATCGCCGCGAAAAGTTCCAGCGCCGTGGACGACAGGAACGCCACACGCAGCACAGCCATTGTCCGCTGCCGCAAATCCCCCGCCTGCCGGGCAAAGCCCGCAACAACCGCATCGCCCGCCCCCAGCAGGCGGATATCCACCAAAGCCGACAAGCGTTCGACCAGAAGGTCGTTCATCGTGCCGATCTCGGCCATCTGCCGATGGCTTGCGTCTTTCGCGGCCAATCCGACAAGCGCCATGAAAACCGGGATCAGGGGGCCCGACACCATCAGGATCAGCGCCACCGCCCAAGACTGCCACAAGACCAGCGCCAGGATCACCAAGGGCACAACCATCACACGGGCGCGCGCCGGGGCATAACGGGTCAGGAACGGCGCCAGCAGGTTCAGCTTTTCGCCAGCCAGCGCCGCGATGCTGCCTGCGCCGCCAAAGGGGCTGTCCGCCGCGCGGCTGCCCTCGACGGCGACGATATGCGCGCGCGCACCGCTTACAACGCGGATGGCCGCGGCATCCACCATAGCTTCGGCCTTCGCCGCCAGGATCGCGCGCAAGGCCCCCAGGAGGATGAAGCCGATCCCGACCTGAACCGGCGACACCGCCGCACCCGTCAGCAACCCGCCTAGAGCATGGGCAATCACGGCCGCCTGCAAGGGCCAGATCAGGTTCGCCAGAACGGCAAGACCCGCGGCCCGCGCCTGTTGCCCACGCCCGGGCGCAAGCCAGTCGCAAGACGACCCTGCGGGCGCATCGGCACTTCTGGAAAGATCGTGATCGGCCACGCCTACCTCAAAACTTGAATCCTGAATGTGAGATATTGCGATCTGACCCGGAGTGATCTGATCTGGATCAATTACATCACGATCATGGGGCGCCAGATTGCGGTACCTTGTCCAGGATGAAGGCTTCCATGCGTCTGACGACCAGAACCAACCTCGCCTCCCGCATTCTGATGGCCTGTGCCGTCAATGAAGGGGTCACGGTGCGGACCTCGGACATCGCGGCCAAATGCAACGCATCCACCCATCACCTGCTGCAGGTGGTGAACCTTTTGCATGGGAACGGGTTTGTCGAAACCATTCGCGGGCGCAGCGGCGGTCTGCGGCTGGCCCGACCGATGGACCAGATCTCGATCGGGGAGGTGTTTCGCGTCTTCGAAGCCGGCGCCCCCTTTGCCGAATGCTTCGATCCCGACACCAACACCTGCCCGCTGTCGGAAACATGCCGGCTGCGCAGCTTCATCTCGCGCGCGCTCGAGATGTTCTATCATGAACTGGACATGGTCACCTTGGCCGATCTGGTGAAAGGCAACTGCGGGCTGGCAGGCATTCTGGACATGTCCGACAGGCTTGCCCCGTCATGCACGTCTGACACCCGCCCCAAGGCCTGAAGGGGCCATTTCCCGGCCATGCAGGCCCGGGCAACCTTTGGGGCCCAAACCGTTTCAATATCGCAGCTATTGTCGGACCGCGTCAGGTCGTGATGAACGGCGCAGGCACCATGATCTTGTTGATCTGGCTGACAAGGTATCCGGCCTCGGCGCTTTTGGCCAGGTACGCCTGCCAGTCGGGGTCCGCCGCCAGTTCCGCACGACGGGCTTCGCGGTCGGCCGCGTCGCGATAGGGCCAGATGTGGACAAATGAATTGACGTCGCCCGTTTCGGTCTGCGCAAACATCACCGGTGTCCCCAGGATGCGCAACTGCGCGGCATAGCCATGCGCGGCATAGAGCGCGAGGTGCTTCTTGATCGTACCGGGACGGCAGACATAAGTACGATGGTCGTAAATCATTTGTATTTCCTTCGGTTCAGCATGTTTTCATTGTCCAACAAGGCCTGAACATGGGAATTCCCGTCAAGCCATGAATGCTGACCACGCTGGCTGGCGATCTTCCCCACACTCAAACGCGAAGGCAAGCATGGCCGTCACGCAGCCTGCCCCGCCTGGCGCAGCGGTCACACAAGGGGGACCCGAGTTTCTGCCCGTTCCCCCCTCAGGGCGCGGCGCGTTGCAACAGGACGAACAACCAAGGCTCTGACCTGCAAGGCAAGGGGCCATCCTTCGGCACGGCGCGGCCATGAGCACCTTTCGTGCAAGCGAACGGCCTTGGCTGACGCCAAAGAACACGGTGCCGCGCGCCGCCGAGGTTCCGGTCGCGACCACCCCATACACCGGCAAGCCGCCCCTCGCGCGATGGCGGGCGGGCCTTGATGTTCGATGCGCAGGGGGCCGCCCTGACCGATGCGGGATCATGGCCACCCGGCGTGCGTCACATCACGGCTGTGCCGTTGACGTCCCGGCCAGAGGGGGCGGTTGCAGCCCGGCCAACGCGCGGGCGTGCACCATCACCGCAATGCCCTCGCCAACCCGGCCCAACCGGCCGGACACCATGCCGATCAGGAACCTCGCGCCCGCCTGTCGCCGGGTATAAACGGGAGAACCCGACCAGCCGCCACTGACCTGACAGGCCAGGTCATAGGCATCGCCGTAACGCGCAAGCACCCTGCATCTGCTATAGCCGCCGCCAGGAGGCTCTATTTCCAGAACCTCGCCGATCCCGGCATCGCGCATCGCGATATCGGTTGCGCGTGGCATCCGAAGTTCCGTGGTCAAAAGCGCAACATCCACCGCGGTCTTTTCGGTCTCGGTCAGATATCTGCCGTCGAAGGCGCCGCGCGCGATCAGCCTGGCCTCGCCGGGGGATCCCAGGCCCAGAACCTGAAAACTGTCGCCCTTCCCCGTGCAATGCGCGGCGGTCGCAATGACGTTCCGATCAAAGGCGAAGGCGGCGCATATCGTGCCGTCCTGCCCCTGGATCTCGAAGGTCTGTGCCCCGGCCATTGTGGCCGGGGTCAAGATGGCAAGCCATGCAATCAGGCGCAGCATCACGTCGGCGTGGTCAGATCGAGATTGCCGATCAGCGCCTCGACGCTTTCCACATGGGCGTCGCTGACCGCATCCAGGCGAACCGCCGAGTTGCGCGCCAGTGCCACATCGGTGGCGCCGCTGGCGCGACCGCCGGTGCTGATCGCAGCCTGGCCGCGCGATGTACGGGTCACCTTGCTCACGTCCGGCTTGTAGGTTGCAACGGATTCGCGCGTGCGATTGGCTGCGGCGACGTCATTGGCGTTCAGCACACCGACATAGGCGTCATAGGTCCTGCGATTGCCCGCAACGGAGTTCACGACGCGGTTGTCCTGCAGGGTCGCCCGCCGCACCTGGTCCAGCAGCGATTGCGCCTCGCCCCTACTGATCTCGCCCTTGCGGGCGCGCACGCCGATCGCCTCGACCTGGTCCAGACGGCAGGCGTTCATCCGCAGAAGGGTGCTGACCAGTTCGTCGTTCTGCGCAGCTTCCCGCCGCGCGTCGGCATTGGCGAATTTCGCCAGGCTGTTTTCGGTCGCGCCGCGCGACTTGGCATTCTCGGCATAGGCACGCGCAGCCCCTGCCAGACCGCCGACAAGGGCGCCCTTCATCGCATCTTCGGCGTTGCCGCCCAGCGCCGCGACCAGCAGCGCGCCGGCAATCGCACCGCCAACGACATTCTGGCCGATGATCTTGTCGCGATCCGCGCGGATCTTCTGGAAAGGTGCCCGCAAGGGGGCACAGGTATCATTGAAAGAGGCTTTCGTCGCTGAAACGGTCCCCGACCCGTTCGCGGTATTCGGCAAGGGTTCACATGCCGCCAGGGCCATCGCACATAGCGTCACCAATGTGACAGGACGCAATTTCGCTCTTGTTTTCAATGTCATGGTTATTCCTTTCCTCTCCATGTTTTCTTGACAGTCTTTCTCGTGCCTCAGCGCCCGTATTTCTCGGCGCGTTCCTTGGCAAAAATGTCTAGGCGCTGGGTAAGCTCGGCGGTCAGGTCCGTGCCCGGCAGGGCACGCACCCGTTCAAGCGCGCCGTCGTACAGCGGCCAGGCCCATTCGTCGTAAAGTTCGATCCCGGCCGCCCTGAGCCCCTGGCTGATTTCCCTGCGCGCATTCTCGACAAGCTCGGGATCGGCCTGAGCAAGGACGCGCAGGGTGTTTTGCAGTTCCGAGACCTGCACGCCGATGATCGCGATGCGCCGGTCGACGTTCTCGAAGGCTTTGTCGATGCGCTCTTCCAGTTGGGCCCGGCGGCTGTCGGTGACCTGCTGCACCTGCGCCCGTGCCTTCTCGAGGTCTGCCAGCCAGACCAGCGAAATGGCCGAGATGTTCCTGATCAGAAGGATCCCATCGACGGCAGATCGTACCCGCGCCCTGATTTCGGCGACCCGCGCCTCGTTGATCGCGGCCTCAGACTGTTCCAGCGCGGTCGTGACGCGGCTGACCTGCTCGGCCGAAGCAACCCCGGCATTCGCAGCAGAAAGGTCGGTTTGCAACTGTGACAGCAGGTTGCGGGCCTCATCGCGGAACGATGCGCCAGCCGTGCTTCTGACCGCGACAAGCTCCCGCAGGCTTTCCTCGATCTTTCGCTCCAGTTCCGGGTTGGGAAGATCGGATGCCCGGTTGCCCGAGGGATCATAGCCGCGCGAAATCACCGGCGATGTCAGCACCACACGCATGCCGGCGACCGGTGAACGCCCTTCGCCAGACACATCGAAAGGGGGAACCTCCTGCCGATGCGCGATGCCGATCACCGTGTCCGGGGTCAGCGAATTGCCCCCCCGCAGGACCATCCCGCCGGTCGCACCATGTTCGCGATCCGGGCGCACGAGGCCGAACAGGTCATGCACCAGTTCCGAGGCATTGCCCACCGTGTCGAATATGCCCAGCAGATTGGGCAGATACCCCCCCACGCCGGCCACGGTTTCCCCGCCGCGGGTGCGCCCCAGATTCGCGATCTCCTTGAGTTCGGGGGTACGCGCACGCCCTGAGGCCGGGTCCGTGACGCTGTGCAGCGGTCCAAGCACCGCGATGCCGTTGACCCCGCCGCGCGCGGCGAATTCCCACTCCTCCTCGGTCGGCAGCCGGAAGAAACCCGTCGAACCCTGTTCCCAGGGGATCAAGGGCGCGCCGCCTTGGTCGATCAGGCGATTGCCCTGTGCGATGACATAGGCATTCAGTGCGCGCAGGTTGTTCTGGGCATCGTACCAGGACAGGTTTGTCGCCGGCAGAACGCGCCGATCATCGGCACCCTGAACCAGTTGCTCGGCCTGCTTGCACGCATCCGCGGTATCCTCGCCGCGCGCGGCGGCGTCAAAGGCGCCACTGTCGACCAAAGCCTGTTGCAGGATGGTCCATTCATGGCTGGCCATCCAGTAAGCGCGTCGCTCCATTCCTTCATAGCCCGCGGCAAGCCCTTCCGCGGCAAGGCTGAACGCACCTGAAATCGCGATCTCGCGTGCGCCTTGAACCTGGCGGGTCAGCACGTCGGCATCATCTGGCGCCCCGCCAATCACAACCGGCAGATGGTCCAGCAAGGCTTTCACGGGAATATCGACCCTGACCATGTCCAGATAGCGCCCACAGGGCAGCGGCACGACCAGGCGTTCGGGCAACCGTGCCGGATCCCCCCCGGCGGGGCAGTCCCCGACCTCTCGGGTGCCGGCGGCGCGTGCCTTTTCGCGCAGGTCGCGCCACAGGCCGGGCGCATCAAGGCGACACCAGTCCGGGGGCAGGCCATCCTGCGCCACTGCGGTTCCCGGCACATGCAGCATCGACACCATGACAACGGCCGACAGGGCAAGCGGGACAAGACCGCGGGGGAACGCGTGGTTGCGGGGGCGACGGTTCATCAGGTTCATGGCGTTGTGACTCCCATGTCAATCGGCGCGCAGATCGGCGGACAGATCGAACCGCCGGATGCGCCAGGCCGCGACCGCAGCCGCTGTCAAGGAAAGGGAAAGGACCGCCGCAGCAGCGCTTGCGAGGATCATCGGGTCGACGCCCGCGCTGGCGTCGGCGCTTTGCAGGAAACGATCGGCAAAGGCGTTCGAAAAGCGCAGCATCGGAAACAGGCACATGATCGCCAGCAGAAGAGCCAGCAGGCTCAGCATCAGCCCCTGCAACACGAAGAAGGTGATAAGCCCTGCGCGATCCAGCCCGGCAGCAGCCATCAGGGCAATCTCCCGGCGATGTCGCGCGACGGACAGGACCTGCAACAGCCAGACCGCCACGGACAGCCCGCCCATGCCACCGATCACGCTGATCCGCATCAGACTGCGCAGCCCGTCGGACAGGTTCACCAACAGGGCGACCTGCTCGGATGCGATGCGGGTCTCGAAGCCCTGGCGTGTCAACTCCTGCGCAAGCAGCGGCGCCTGGCGCACTTCGGTTGCGTAGATGCGGAACGACCGCCAGACATCCTCGCCCAGTTCCGCAAGGGCATTCTGGCGGCCAGACCCGGGTTGCAGCCACAAGGCCGCCCCCGCAGCACGCGCAGGGTTCAGGAATGCGACTTCCTCGCTCCAGACCTCTTGCGGCACGATCGCAGCAACCCGCAGAAGGATGGTCAGGTTTTCCTGGGGGCCTTCGCGCGGGCGCCGGCGCAGTGTCATCTGCACCTCGTCCCCCCTGGACACCCCGAGGGCAAGCGCGGCGGCATGTGTCAGGGTGACCTGTTCCGGCGAGGTCGGGGCCGGCGTGTCGCCAAGCAGGGGATCACCCGGCGCCGAGGTGCGCATGTTCATCGCCATGGGGCGGCCCTGCGCCTGCAATCTTACTGTCGAGATGAAGGTGGATGGTTCGGGAACGATGAACCCGGTCAGCGGGAGATCACTCAGGTCGGCGATCTCTGCATCACTGACCGGCCTTTCGCCGATGATCACAACCTCGCGGTTGCGCGGATCTGCCTGCAGGGCGGCTGCCCAGCTTTCAACGACACCCGCGCGCAGGACTTCCAGGAACAAGGGGGGGCCGATCAGCAGGAACAGCAACAGCACCGACATGACGGAAATCGCAACATCGCGCCGCAGATCGGCCATCGCCCAGTGCGCAACCGTCAGCAGGCGCGCGACAAAGGGCAAGGACCGCATCATCACGTCGCCACCGTCGCAAGGACTGCACCCTGCGCGGTCGGCTCGAGGCGCATGGGGATCATGCCGAATTCGGCCGCGCGCTCGACGTCATGCATGGCAGCGATGCAGATCGTGCCCTCGTCCCGGCAGACCCGCAGGATGCAGTCCACGGCGCAGTCCGCCAGCGCGTCATCCAACCCCGCCGTCGGTTCGTCCAGAACCAGCAGGAAACGGGGCAGCGCCATGGCGCGAAGCAGCGAAACACGCTTGCGCTGCCCCCCCGACAATGCGCCACGGTTCTTTGAAAGACAGTCTTCCAGCTGCAGATGCGCCACAAGCCGGTCAAAGCGCTGCTCGATCTCGGGGTCGCCGGCCAGGCCGGACAGGCTGATCGACGCCCTGGCATTGTCCCACCCGTTCAGGAACCCCAGCATCCCCCCCGACTGTGGCCCGTAACCGATCGGTCCGGCCCGCAGCGGGGCGGTATCTAGGTCGGGGCTGGCCAGGTCCATCTCTTCGCCATCCGCGTCATCCAGCCTGAACAGTTCAACCTCGTCGGGGCGCACCACGCCTGCCAGCAGTTCCAGACAGGTGGACTTGCCCAGACCCGATGGACCATGCAGGGCAACCGCATGGCCCTTGCCCAGCGTCAGGGCGGGGATGCGCAACTCGAACCCATCCGGCCCGGTGCCACGCCTCAGGCACATGTTGCGCACACGCAGTGCCATTACGGCAGATCGTCCAGAGCCAGCGGATAGACGGCCAGACCGCCATCCCGCCCCGGCAGATCCAGCCATCCCGCCTCGGTTCGGGCGATATCCTCGAACAGGCTGATGCGGTCGCGCACGGTCTTGAGGATTTCCCCCTGCTGCTGCGGCCCCAGGCCAGCCCATTCGTCAAGTTCCATCGACAGGAAATCGGACTTGTAAGGCAGGCGGGCGATATAGTCGGGCATCAAGGCCTGGCCCACCGCCGCGTTGGGATCCAGCGAGGCGCGCGAGGATACGTCGACAATGGTCGAAAACGCATCAAGCGCGCCGGTCTGCTTGGTGTCCAGGCGCGTCACCAGATCGCGCAGCCGCGATGTGAAATCGCTGAGCTGGTCACGCGTGATCAGGACCTTCACATCCATGGAAGCGACCCGCGGGTCGACAAGGTCGCGATCCGCAACCCAGGCGCGGTAGAAATCAGGCGCCTCACCGCCGTCCAGCTCGCCAAGATATTCCTGCTGAAAGCGGAAAAGCTCGGTCACGATCCCATCGGCCAGCGCCTCGCTGCCGCGGTCCTCGCTGATCACCACGGGTGCGCCGTCGATACCTTCCAGCGCCAGGAAGGTATCGCCCTCGAAGATTTTCAGCCTTGGCTCGCTATCGACGACTTCACCTTGCCGCAACCTGTTCAGCGGCTCGGCCAGCTGACGCGCCAATGCCGTCAGGGCTTCGCTGAAGCGCGCAGGTCCATCCCCACGCACCGTGAAATAGGACGGAACGCTGCCGCCGCGCGCACGGGTCAATTCCGCATAGGCCGAGGTCGCGGCGCGGTGATCCTGTTTGCCGGCATCCGTCAGGATATGGACGATCGACAGCGAAACGCCCTGCCGCTCGGCAAGCCGCCCGATGGAGCGCGGCCCACCCGTGCGCCTGTCAACATACACAGGCGGATGATCCCGGCGGCACGGTCGTCCTGCGCCGCATCGAGCGCCATGGCGAGGCGTGAGATTTCCTCTTGCGAGAGGTAGCGTTCGCGGGGTGTCTCCATGCGGCGACGGAACCCCATGGCAGGGTTGTCCTCGCGCCACCCCCATTTGATGGCATAGGCAAACATCTTGCGGATCACCTCGCCGACACGGTTTGCGCGCACCGGCGTGGGCTTGGCCCCTTGCAACTTGCGCGCGCGGTTGTTCGGCTTCTGCTTGGCGGGACGTGCGCGTCCTTCGGCAACCTTGGTCAGAAGCAACTCGACGTCATAGGCCGAGACCTCCGGGACCAGCATCCTGCCCCACGCGGGCCCGATGAACTTTTCCATCATGGAGCGCTGGTCGGCAGCATTCAAAGCCGCGAGATGGGGCAAATGCACCTCGACGTAGCGCTCGATCAGGTCAGTGACGCGCGGCGCCTCGCGCAGAGCACCGCGCGTGGCCAGCGGGTCTCCCCCTGCGTCGATCTCGCGGCGCAGCTCCTTGGCTCGTTCCCGCGCCGCCGTGACACCCCACTCAGGCCAGCGCCCGAAGGTCATCCGGCGCTGGCGCCCAGCGTAGCGATAGTCGAGTGTGAAGGCGCGGCCACCGCCACGATAGATGCAGACGGCAAAGCCACGCACATCGGTGTCGAAGATCTGATAGTCGCGCCCATCGGCGGGAATGGCCTCTCGTAGAACCTTTTCGGTCAGCTTCTGTCTGTTCACCATGCCAAATCCTTTCGCCTGGACCTGTCATCAGGCGTAGATCCAGACCGTCATCAATCAGAGCATGGCGACCGGGGTGGAAGGGTGGAACAGGGTGGCATCATGGAGACAGATCGCTTCCACCCCCAAGTTTTCTTGAAGATTTTGCCGCTACGTGACGTGCCATTGTCCCGCTGTCGAACATTGCCACACCCGCAGGCAGGACGTTTGAGCCTCCATGCAAGCCCCGGTCAGCGCTGGAAGCTGCGAATCTTCAATAATTACAGGGGGTGGAACGCGTTTTGCGGCGTTCCACCCCCGAATTGCACGCGAATGCCGGGATTTCAGGGGATTTGCCGCCGAGTGTCGCCGAAACCGGTCCGAGGATGGCCTGCGAGGTGGCTTCAGCTCGAAGGACGGCGGACCCACAGCGCGCGAAATCATCAATGAAATATGGGGGTGGAACGGGTTTCGTGATTCCATTCCACCCCGTTCCTCCCTTCCACCCTCAAGCTTGTGCCTGAGTAGCCTTCCGAAATGGCCCGCATCGGGGCGCAAAACTGGAGGGACATCATGCAATCGCACGAAATCGGTGAAAGCATCGCAAGGCCGTCAGGCGGCTTGCTGGGAGGATGGATCAGCAGGACCGACCTCGCGCAACAGCTCGGAGTGTCAGAGGACACCTTGCGTCGCTGGGACGTTCTGCGATCCGGCCCGCCGTGTATCCGAGCCGGGCGCAAGGTCTACTACCGCCGCACCACCGTCCTCGAATGGCTTGAAGAACAGGAAGGCACAGCGTCGCGCCGCAAGCGCAGTGGGGGGCGTCGATGAGCATTCCCCTGCCCTTCCGCAAGCCCAGCGCGCGCGACCGCGCCCGGCAGGACTGGATTGATGAACGGCGGCGCGAGCCGTGTCCGAAATCCGGACAGTAACCTTGTAAGAGAACCAGTAAGCAAACCAGTAAAGGAGGAGGAGGGCGTGCAGACGCGTGAGGGCCTCGATGAGGGATTTTTTGGATCGCTGCTCACGGCGCTGGGCTTTGACCCCGACGGGCCCCTGCCCGGCTGGTGGCAAGGCTGGCCGCCCCGGGCGCATGTCCGGCGCTGGCAAACCGAACTGGGGCTTAGCGAGGCTGAAATCCTCGAGGCGGCAGAGGCGTCACGGCAGGAACACCCTGAGCCCCCTGATGGGCCCAAGGCGCTAGACCGTGTCATGCAGCGCACTGCCCAGCGCAAGGCGGATGAGGTATCACGAAAACGGCGCAAGTCGAAGACGGTCGCGGCGCCGGAAACCCGACCAATCACGGATCTGCCGGTCTTCTATGCCGAGATGGTGAACTCCGATCGCTACGTCCCCGTGAGCACGATCTCGAACTCCATGCGCGACGCGATGCTTGCTCGTGGGCTGGTGACGGCGGAGCGCCTCCGTGAGCGGGGGATCCGATGAAACATGATCGCAATTTGCGTGCAGGCGCTGGGCGTGCCGGGCCAGGCCGGCCGAAGCGGTCCATGTCGGTTCAGCAGGCCTTGGAATGGGCATTTCGCGTTGAGCATGCCCAGCTTGAGCTGCCCGAGCCGCCCGACCCCGAGCGCCAGCACGGGTTTGGCTTCGGCCTCGAGTACGTCCTGCTGCAACGCGCCACCCTCGGCTGCAAGGTTGATGGTGGCCAGTACAAGATCGGCAGCTACACACACGAGGATGCCGAGGTTATCGCCGCCACCGTTGCCGGAATGCCTGATAGCCTCGGCGGCAAGCGCATGGCTATCCGCGTCGCCGAGCTTGCCCGCGCTGGGCTGACTCCAGACTGGATGCCGGGAGCAGTGCCGCGCTGTGTGCCGGTAGACGTAAAGCGCAACCAGCATGGGGAGCGGGCGACAACCATCGTAATTAGCACCGAACGGATCCTGAGTCGGGGCAAATGGCGCACCGTCGAAGTTTTGGCATGCCCCATCACGTTCTCACCGCATCCACAACAGATCGACGCGGCGCGGCGCGCCCACGATCATTGGTGGCTGGCGCTGGAATGGGTGCAGGAAGGGCTGCTGGCGTGCGGTATGCTACGGGAGGTAAAGGTAACGCCAGTGATGCCGAAGTGGCGGCCGTGGAAGACAGGATGAACGTCGTAGAGAGCGGAAGGCAGATCGATACAGGTGCAATGCCAGGTCACGGCATACTCTCGTAGCGACCATTGATCGAGACGCCAACGCGTACCGAGCATGCTGCACCAGGCGTCGGCGCATCGGTTTCAGCATCGACACTCATGCAGATCGTAGCGAGGGAGACCTCTTCGCATTTGAATCATCATGCTCGATCTGTAGCTGCCATTGCGGAGCCCGAATCATACAGCGGGTGCAAACCCTAGCAGAAGAGTGACGCGCAACGTCTGGGCGTCCGACCAAGCGACGAATGCCACTTTGTCCTTGCGCCGAACTAGATCATTTCAACCCAAACGATAACAATAATCAATGTCATTGACATTTTTTGATGGCTGTTATACGTGCTGGAAAACGATGAAGTATGGAAAATCGCCGTGGGCCAGCTGCTACTCGAAACCATGTCAGACTGGGAGGGGGATGTCGAAGACCTTGCCCGAGTTGGCGGACAATGGTGCACGATGTTACGCATCGAAGACCGACCTGACCTCACCGTTCGACTCGTACGTGACTATACTCAACGCGGCATCCTCGACCGACCCCGGCGTGAGGGAAAGGCCGCCATCTATAGCTGGGAGCATCTGATCCGTCTGCTGGCGGCGCGTCTGCTCCTGCGAGACGGCTGGCCCCTTCAGAAAATTACGGACGAACTCCAGGTCCTGTCGCTCCAGGAAGTCCGGGCCTTGCTGCCTGGTGCGGCAGCGGCGCAGGCTGCCACGCGACATTCTTGGGTCGAACCGAGCAAGACAGATCCCGCTCTTGACGCCTTGCGCGTCATCAGGTCTAGGATCGCAGAGCGCCGCAGTTCGTCGCCAGCCAAGACCGACAGTCCGCCGGCGTTCCAGCAGAGCTTTCCGATAACTGACCGAGCTGCGTTGCAGAAGGACCTCGTCGCCTCACGCCATGAGCTAGGCGAAAATGCTGCGGAGGTTGCGTCTCGCACCTATACCCGTCTCGAGATTGCTAGCGGCGTGGAGCTGAATATCGAGACTACACGCCTGCGATCCCTTGGGCGATCCGATGCGCACGCCCTAGCGCGCATTGTTCTTGCCAGCCTTCTGAACCCTTGCTTTCGCAAAGAGGAAAAGCCGGAATGATCAACCTGTCAATTACTCCTCAGCATGCTGCGCGCCTGGAGGGCCATGACAACGAACTCCATGCGCTCGTGAGGGCTGCAGCTACTGAAGATATCTTTGGTTCGGCAGAGAAACCGCCGTTGAACCTTTCTATTGTTATTGACCACTCTGGGTCGATGAGTGGTCAGCCTCTCGTGGAGGCGAAGCGTGCCGCAATTTTTCTGGTCCAAAACCTCAGGCCTTGTGATCGCATTGCGATTGTTTGCTATGCGGCGCACGCGCAGGTTCTGATTGAAGGCCGTCCCGTTGGAAATGGTACCGAAATTGCGAATGCCATTCACTCGATCCAACCCGCCGGTGCGACAGCACTGCATGATGGCTGGATGGCAGGAGTTGAACAGGCGGCGCAGATGCGAGAGCCCGAACAGATGGGCCGCGTCCTCTTACTCACCGACGGCCGCGCGAACCGTGGCGTCTGCAACCCTTTGACGCTAGCGCAGGATGCAGCCCGCATTGCGGCCACGGGCATTACAACGACGACTTGCGGTCTCGGCGCCCATTTCGATGAACTTCTCCTGCTCGAGATCGCAAGGTCCGGTCAAGGTGCAGCCTATTACGGCGAGCGGGCCGAAGACCTCATCGACCCATTTCGTGAAGAACTTGAGCTTCTGTCGAACCTTCTTGCCCGACGTCTGCGACTGTCCCTTACACCGGGCGAGGGTGTCGGATTGACGGTCTTGAATCGCTACCTTCAGGAAAACGATGCCCTCATCTTGCCGGATTTGGCCGAAGGCGGGGAGGCATGGGCGTTGGTTCGCCTTCGCTTCTCGGAAAGGTCAGAACAACCAGTAGATCGACTTCTTCTGCGTGCGGTTCTGGACTTCGAAACCATGAATGGTGAACGGCTTATGGCAGGCCCCACCAGCCTGCATCTCCCACGGCTGCCCGCCGGCGCATTCGCGGCACTTCAAGTCGATGAAACGATTACAGCGCGTCGAAACGAACTGCGTGCCGCAGACATCCAGGATCAGGCTCGCGTGGCAGCTCGCGCGCGGCAATGGACCGAGGTCGAACGACTCCTCGCAGAGGCAGAGCGCGAGGCCGGCGACAACAAGTGGGTGGCCGAGAGCCTGGATGGCCTTAAAAGAATCGCACGCCGCCGGGATGTCGAGGGCTTCTCGAAAGAAGCGATATTCACCGCTCAAAAGATGCGCAACCGACTTGCTGCGTCGGATGAGTTTACGCCCTCCGCGTGGTCCGCAGCTTCTGAGGCTGAGCGGGCTGCGTATCTCCGCAAAAAGCCGGCTCAGGGCCGTCGGTTTGATCGTTCCGACGATGGCGCTAAAGGCTGACGCCAGAGAGAGTGACGATGGGGGATCATCAGCTTGGACTTGAATTGCCTTCGGGAACGCACCGGTCTGATTGTCTGATTCCGCTGTCAAGACAAGCCCGAGTTCGACGAGGAGACTTGGTCGACACTGGGTTCCTACGTGGCGTTGAAGGTGATCAACCACATCGGGGCTGAGGTAATGAACGAATTTGAGGTAGACTAATGGATCCAGCCAAATACCTACACCAATCTCGGAGTCCTATTCTGGAGCTGCTGATAGAATATGCACTAGAACGGGCCGCCCTTTCGAGGGAAGAATGTGTTACGGCTCGTGATCTGCGAGGCTTCCTGAACAAACTTACACAGGGGCTCCAAAAAAAAATCAATGACGACGCAGAAGTCTTAATGAGAACTAAATTAGTTCATGAAAGAAGAGTATTAATTTTCATGGTGGAGGTTTTGAATACTCATGCCCATGAACATGACAGAGATACGCGAAATCTGGCCCTAGCCATATCGAGTTCTGTTGATTTCTTCCTGCAATCCTACAGACCCAAATCTGAGAATGGATCACTTCGAAAGCTTCTCCAAATTAATGAATCGCTGTTTAGGTCAATTACCTCGGAGTACGTGGTTCCGGAAAATCCACAAAGTGAAGAAGAGGATTTTGGAGCCAGGTTCGATTCTCTGCATGACAAGCTAGATAAGATTTTGCTTAACTTCTCTGCGAGCGACTCGTCTACAGCTGCAAGAGAGCAGGGCAAAGAACAATCTGTCAGATCGAGACTTGAAGAATTACGGCAAGAAATAGAAGATGCCGCCAAGGAGCGGGGAAGGGAAATGAAAGGATATCATCATTTGCTTCAGTGGGGGCGAATGAATGATCTTATTTCGAAGGCACCCAAGACAACTGAAGATTTGCATGAATGGTCCGCAACGCTTCCAAGATATACGGAAAACAAAAGATGGTTTGATAGGCAAATTGATCGTTGGGGTAACGAAATAACGAAACTATTTGGTGAAAAGCAATAAAGAGCAGCATGGCGAGGTCAACCCACTCATGAGACACATCCTTTACGCGGCAACTGTGGCAGTCCTTTTGGGAAGTGGTTGTACTCCAACCGCTCCGCTGATCACCGACGTCGGTGTTATTGACAGAGTGCCGCGGCGTGCCCTCGCCAATTCCCCAGTGCAACGAGAGGCCGCGGCTGTTCTGCTCGACGGCATGCGTGAGATGAACGCCGCTGCGGGCGCTGTCGTAATCATGGATGTCAATACGGGGCGAGTGCTCAGCTTAGTGTCTGTCGTTGGGGAAGGCGCCGCAGATGCGGAAGAGCCGCAGTTCAACAGGGCAGCTAATAATGTTCACGAGCTTGGTGCTGCAATGAGGATTTTTGCAGTTGCACAGGCGATAGACGAGGGTCTGGTAACTCCAGATACAATGATTGAAACACCACAATCCTTATCAATAGGAAGGTTTGCAATACGTGACTATCGCCCGAGAGATAGTCAGATGACGCCTGCCGACATCTTTTTAAATTCTTCATTCGTAGGGAGTGCCCAAATTGGCCAAAAAATTGGTCCTGAACGCCAGCAAGAGTTCTTGGGAAGCCTAGGGCTCTTGGAAGGCAATCATATCGAAGAACAATATCCAACAGACATTGCTGCAATGCGTCCGAAGCTTTGGGGTAGTCTTTCGGCCGCGACCATTGCATATGGATTTGGATTGACCGTAAGCCCCCTCCAGCTTGCTGCAGGCTATGCAAGTCTAGTAAATGGTGGAACCCGGGTCCATCCAACATTCGGTCCACTACCGCGACGCGGCGAACGCATCGTGTCACGAGAAACCTCAGCTTACGTCCGGGAGTTGTTGCGTGAATCCGTAGTCACGGGCACGGCTAGACTTACTGACGCTCCTGCTTACTCGCCAGGTGGCGCAACGGGAACGTCGGAAGTAAGAATGCATCATGGTGGAAACTCAGAAGAGAAACTTGTGACGACTTTTGTCGCAGTTTTTCCAATTGAAAAACCTCGGTATGTTCTTGTGACCCTCCTTGAGGATCCAGTTCTAATCGCCTCAGGCTCACATAAGAGAACAGCTGCTTGGACCGCTGCGCCTGTCTCTGCCAAAATCATGGAGCGAGTTGGACCTCTTCTTTTCAAAAATCATTTTTGAGTGCTGAGCACGGAACAGTTGGGCATAACATGGAAGAGGAAATTTGTATAATTGACTATGAAAAAACATGTATAGAGCCGATGAATAGAGCCATTATGAAGCAAGAATATAAAGGTCTAGGGATGATGCACAACGCAACGGTAAGCTCTCCATTTTTAGCAGGCGCATGCAGTTGCAGCAGCAATTCGTTGTCGCACAACTTTTGGCACGACAGTCGCGTCCAGCAGATGTCGGAGCTGAACACCTAGCCTGTTTTACTTGACCATGATAGCGTTTCACGGACACATACGTTCTTGATTTGGTCAAATTCACCGGTGAGCCCTGCTAGAATCCCCCAACAACCTGATCCGTTTCTGGCGCGTTGCCTGTCGATTGACCTGGAAGTCAATCCTAATACGGCGCGGATCTTTGATCTTGCGGCGGTTCGTTGTGATCATAGGCCTGCCATCCGATACCAACAGGACGTGCACGCAACGTTAGATCGTTTAGAGGCAGATCTCGGCGAGACAAGGCATGTGATCGGTCACAATATCCGTCGGCACGACCTGCCGCATCTCATGGCAATAAGACCCCGGCTTGCTAAACTTGCCGCAGCATCGATCGACACGCTCTGGCTCAACCCACTGGCTTTTCCACGCAACCCTTATCACCACCTGGTAAAACATTATCACGATGCGCGGCTGCTTTCGGGACACGTGAACGATCCCGAGGCGGATGCGCGGCTAGTTTTCGACGTTCTGGGCAACCAATTGGAAGCCTTCCGCGCGATTAACGCATATTGCCCAGATGCAGTAGCCGCTTACCACTACCTGACGACGCGTGGCGAGCAGGATAAGGGCTTCGACGCCGTATTTTCTTACGTTCGCGCCACAGGCGCGCCATCTACCGAACAGGTGCGGCAGGCGCTTGGGCGGTTGCTGGACGGTGAAGTCTGCGGAACGGCACTTCGGCACATGTTGGATCAGTTAGGCTCGCCGCTGACGGGATGGCCCCTGGCTTATGCGCTGGCGTGGATTTCGGTCGCAGGGGGGGATTCCGTCATGCCCCCCTGGGTGCGTATGCAGTTCCCGGATGCAGCGCGCATAGTCAAAAGCCTGCGCGACACCGCTTGCGATGCACCGAACTGTGCCTGGTGCTGTGAGAACAGCGACCCCGTGAAAGCTCTTTCGCGTTGGTTCGGGTTCGATGGCTTCCGGCCGACGCCCACCGATGCCAACGGCCAACCGCTGCAAGAGCGCATCGTTGATGAAGGCATGCGCGGCAATAGCCTGCTCGGCATTCTCCCGACCGGGACAGGCAAGTCTGTGTGCTACCAGGTACCAGCGCTTGCAAAATTTGACCGGACCGGCGCGCTTACCGTCGTGATCTCGCCACTAGTCGCCCTCATGGCTGACCAGGTGGCTGGCATGGAGCGCACAGGAATATCCTCGGCGGTCACGGTAAACGGGATGCTGTCTTTGCCAGAACGACAGGACGCATTGGAAAAGGTCCGCATGGGGGACGCAGCCATGCTATTGATTTCGCCGGAACAGTTGCGCAGCGTGTCTGTCCGCTCGAACCTGCAACAACGCGAGATTGGCCTTTGGGTGCTTGACGAGGCGCATTGCGTTTCGAAATGGGGGCACGATTTCCGTCCCGATTACCGCTACATATCGCGGTTTATACGGGAAACGGCAGGCGACGAAGACCCAGCACCAGTGATCTGCCTGACCGCAACGGCCAAGCCCGAGGTCGTGCGCGACATTCGAGACCATTTCCACCAGCGGCTTGGGACGGACCTCTTGCTACTCGATGGCGGGGCGTCCCGGACGAACCTGAGTTTCGAGGTCCGGTCGACCGGCAAACGGACCAAGCTTGCGGACATCATGGAGGTTATTAAGCAGCGCTTGCCGCTAGAGGGCGCGTCCGGTGCTGTGGTATATTGCGCGACCCGTAAATCAACCGAAGACGTGGCGCAGTTTTTGCGACAACAGGGGCTTTCGGCGGAACGCTATCACGCGGGCCTGACGCCGGATGAGAAGAAGACTATTCAGTTCGCCCTGAATAAGTCACAAGCATATGAATTTGTTTGTAGATTTCGTAAAAACTGTAGCAGAAAATTGCAGGGTTTCGTATGCTGGGTCGCGAAACCTTGCAAATTCCGGAGCCGTGATGAAGCCTCATCCCCGCACTGACGAGCAGGACGATCTCCTGCGTCCCCGCCTGACTGAGATGATCGATCTTCGCCACGCATTGGCGAAACTGGAAAAGCTGATTGACTGGGAGTTCTTCGAAACCGAATGGGCCAGTTTCTTTCCTGCCACGACAGGGCGGCCAGCAACATCGCCGCGCCTAGTCGCGGGGCTGCTGTATCTCCAACATGCCTATCGTTTGTCCGACGACGCCGTCGTCGCCCGATGGGTCGAGAACCCTTACTACCAGCACTTCACCGGTGAGACGTTCTTCCAGCACCGCCCCCCTGTCGATCCGTCCTGCTTGACCCGCTGGCGTCAGCGGATCGGAGAGGAAGGGGCCGAGTGGCTGCTGACCAAGACGATCGAAGCTGGGGTCACGTCCGGGGCCGTGGAGGATTGCAGTCTCGCGCGCATTGCCGTGGACACGACGGTGATGGAGAAGAACATCGCGCATCCAACGGATGCGCGCCTGTATGAAAAGGCACGTCGCCAGCTTGTGGCCTTGGCCCACGAAGGCGAGATCACGCTGCGGCAGAACTACAATCGACTGGCACCCCGCCTCGCGATGCAGATCGGGCGCTACGCCCACGCCCGGCAATTCAAGCGCATGCGCAAAGCCCTGAAAAAGTTGAAGGGCTACACCGGCCGCATCCTCCGCGACATCCGCCGTCAGCTCGAAAAAATTCCGGGTGGCGCCTTCCGTGAGCGTGCTCTGGACACCCTCGTGCTCGTCAGTCGCCTGCTGCATCAGAACCCAAAGGGCCATGGCAAGATTTACGCCCTGCATGAACCCGAGGTCGACTGCATCTCCAAAGGCAAGGCCCGTAAACGCTATGAGTTCGGAACCAAGGTCAGTCTGGCCACTACCATCGACGAGGGCTTCGTCGTCGGCATGCGCGCCCTGCCGGGCAATCCCTACGATGGGCACACTTTGCCCGAAGCCCTGGAGCAGGTCGCGATCCTGACCGGTCGGACTCCGGATCTGGCCGTCGTGGACCGCGGCTATCGCGGCCACGGTGTATCGACGACAAAAGTGCTGATCAGCGGCACGCGCCGGGGCCTGACGCCAAAGCTGAAGACATTGCTGAGGCGGCGAAGCGCCATAGAACCAGAGATTGGACACATGAAAACTGACGGACGTCTGTCGCGATGCCCGCTCAAGGGGACGTTCGGCGACGCGGTCTTCGCCGTGCTCTGTGGCTGCGGCCATAACATCCGCAAGATACTGGCCCACCTCAGGGCTTTGTTGTCCCTCATCCTGGCCGCATTGTGCGCCGCCGCAACTGACAGGATCAGGCCGGCAAACTGCTAACTTGTCGCCGGATCGCGTTGTTCAGCGTGAACTATTCAGGAAAGATTTCGCGTGGGTGAATTGCGGGTCATCGCAGCGACCAATGCATTTGGAATGGGTATCGACAAGCCGGATATCAGGTTGGTGGTGCATGGCGACATTCCAGGGTCGTTGGAGAACTATTTGCAAGAGGCAGGTCGCGCCGGGCGTGACCGTAATCATGCAAACTGCGTGTTGCTATACGCCCCCGATGACGTTGAGCGGCAGTTCCAGCTGTCTGCACGATCTCGCCTCGACCGAAAGGAAATCGGCGCAATCCTGAAAGCCTTGCGCCGCATGGATCAACGCACGAATAGCACGGGCACGGTTGTAGCGACCTCTGGCGAGATCGTTCGACAGGAGCATGATCGCGAGTTTCAACGCGAGAGCGCGACGGATGACACGCGGGTCAAGACTGCTCTATCGTGGCTGGAAGAGGCTAACTTGCTGTCTCGCGAGGAAAACCGGGTTCGGGTCTTCCCATCTTCACTGCGTGTCCGCAGCCTCAACGAGGCAGAAACAAAGATCGATAGGGAAAACATCACAGGCATGCGTCGTACGCAGTTGATGGACCTTGTCCGCCATCTGATGAATGCCCCTGCAGACGAAGGTATTTCCACCGATGAACTGACTGGCGTCAGCGGTCTTACAGGCGGGCAGTTGACCAAGGCGCTTGCCGATCTGGAAAGCCTCGGTATCGCTCGCAACGATACGTCTGTTACCGTGTTCGTGCATTCTGGCGTAGCAGAAGATTCCCGCAAGCGCCTGACGCAGGCAGCGCGGCTGGAAACCGACCTAATAGCCTTAATGCAGGAACAAGCGCCCGACGCCGAGGACCAGGTCAGCACGCCGTTCAACCTACAACTGGCCTGCCAAAAACTCCGGGATGAAGGCCACGGCCATGTGCGCCCCGACATCGTTGAGAAGCTGCTGCGGGGAATGGCCCACGATGGCCGTGACCTCGATGGTGGCAAGGGCAATGTCCGCCTTCGCAAGGCGTCGCGCGATACGCTGCTCTTGGCCTTACAACGAGCGTGGTCTGTTCTTGAGAAATCCGCCGCGTTGCGGAGGCAAGCCGGAGAAGCGCTAGTCGAGCACCTGCTAGGGCGACTTGAAAAAGGCCAGCGCGGCAAGGACCAGCAAGTCGAAACCACACTCGGTGATATGCTTGAGAGCCTTACTGGCGATGCCTTACTGCGCGGGCAAGTCAAAGAGATGACGCGGCTGATGGACCGAGCGCTCTTGTGGCTGCACGAACAAGAAGTCGTGACGCTGGGCAAGGGCCTGACCGTTTTCCGGCCCGCGATGACGGTGCACCTTGCTCCGGGCAAGACTCAGTTCTTGGTCAAGGATTTTACGCCTTTGCAAGAACATTACGATGAGCAGACGGTGCAGACCCATGTGATGGCCGCCTACGCGGAGACCGGACTGTCATCCATGCCCAAGGCCATGCGTCTGTCCGAGGATTACTTCGCGCTTGATCAGGAAGGCTTCATGGGACGTTGGATGAAAGGGCGAACGACTGAGGTCAAACGCCAGACGACGGGCGAATCCTGGACCTCCGTTGTCGAGTTCCTGGGAAATCCCGTGCAGCAGAAGATCGTGGCCGACGACAGGGATGCCACGAACGCACTTGTGCTCGCCGGGCCTGGGTCCGGAAAGACGCGAGTGCTGGTTCACCGCATCGCCTACCTGATCCGCGTGCGCCGCGAAGATCCGCGCAGCATCCTTGTCCTGAGCTACAACCGCCACGCGGCAGTCGAAATCCGTGCGCGGTTGCGACACCTGATCGGGGATGAGGCCTTTGGCGTGACAGTATCCACCTGTCATGCGATGGCGATGCGGCTGGTTGGGGCAAGTTTCGCCGGATCGCAGGCCGAAAGCCGAGATTTCGCCGGCATCGTCATGGAAGCGGTGCGCCAGTTGAATGGCGAGGGGCTGAGCAAAACCGAAGCCGAGGCTCAGCGCGAGACATTGGTCCAAGGCTATCGATGGATAATGGTCGACGAGTATCAGGACATAGGAGCTGAGGAATATGCGCTAATCGCCGCTGTCGCCGGACGGACGATCGAAGATGAGGACATGAAGCTAAGTCTCTTCGCGGTAGGCGATGATGACCAGAACATCTATGCCTTTAAGGGCGCGTCGATCGATTACATCCGCCAGTTTGAGCAGGACTATCGCGCGCGGCCCGAATATTTGGTCGAGAATTACCGCTCTACCGGCCACATCATCGCGGCATCGAACGCGGTGATTGCTGGTGCTTCTGATCGGATGAAGCTGGGGCACGACATCACTATCAATCGCAACCGTCGCAAGGAACCGCCAGGCGGGGTGATGACCAAAGGCGATCCCGTGGGCCAGGGGCGCGTTCAGTTGGTAAAATGCCAGCCGGGGGATCGTGCTCAGGCCGTTGCCGCCGTAACAGAGTTACAGCGACTGAAGGCGCTGGAAAACGGCTTTAACTGGAAGCGCACAGCCATCATTGGGCGCAACTGGCAGCAACTCGCCCCGGTTCGTGCCTACGCCGAGGCGCAGGGTATCCCAGTTGAAATGGCCAACGAAAGCCTGCACAGCCTGTGGCGCTTGCGCGAGATGCGGCAATTCATCGAAGGCATCAGCCGTGACCACACGCGCCTGCTGGGCGTGACGGATTTGCTGGAGGTCGTAAATACCTTGCCGCGTAACCGTTGGTCAGATTTGATCGCCGAGGGGGTCGCAGCTTTGGTCCAGGAAATCGGGACCGTTTCAGCCGCCGTCCCGGATCTAGTGGAATGGTTCGGTGAATGGGCAAGGGACGCAAGGGGCGAACAGCATGGGTTGTTGCTGATGACTGCGCACCGGGCCAAGGGGCTGGAATTCGACGACGTAGTGATTCTGAACGGCGACTGGGACCGACCATCACGGAACGAGGATCTCGATGCACCGCGACGCCTATTCTATGTCGCCATGACCCGTGCCCGCCGCAGCCTTGCCGTGATGACGCAAGGCGCGCATGCCTTATTGCCACCTAACAACGACAGCATCCTGCACCGGGACGCCGCCCTGCCTGAAGTTGAGGACCTGCCTCCGGACAGGACTTACCTCATGCCAGATTTGAGCCAAGTGTTCATCGACTGGGCTGGTCGGCTGCGGAATGGCGATGCCAGTCTCGACGCTATTGCCAATGCGCGGACGGGTGACCCCGTCACTCTGATCCAGCAGAACGGGCGCTCGTGGTTGAAAGACCGACAGGGACGCACCCTGATCAGAATGAGAGATGAATGGTCTGTCCCTGACGGGAAGCGTGTTGTCTTAGCAGTCATAGGCGCGATTATCACGCGCCATGCCCATGAAAGCGGTGAAGAGTATCGCGCGATGTTGAACAGGGACCGATGGGAAGTCATCCTACCAGAAATTGTCTTGGAGTAAGGTTATTCGAGCTTAATTGTAGAGTGGAGGAATGTCCTGCTTTCCACCTTTTTACAAAATTGCACTGGCCCATGGGATTGCGTGAACAGCGAAAATTCCATCCATGCAGGTGCGTGGTGGCGCAACCTGACCTACTGCATGGTTTGTATGGGCCGAGCACGTCCCCCCTCACTTGGTTCCTCCCGGGCCTTATTCGTATACGGGGGGGCTTAGCGCGCGAGTTTTCTAGCGACTGGCCTTTTCACCGGGGAATCCACCTGGAATCCACTCCAGCCGGCTTGCTGCAAATTCTGACTTAATTTCAGTGCTTTACGAGCGAGCCCCGCAGCCCGGTGTGGATTCCGCCGGGAATCCAAGGAAGCCAACCAGAGAAATCCAGAGACCGCAGAAGCCATGCCAGGAAGCCGCCTTCGCCCGGGCTGGCCAGAAGGCGTTGATTTAACGTCAAAAAACGGTTTGACAAAGCTGCTCCCCTTGACGTACCCCTTGATCATCGAAGAATTGCGCCCGGAGGATACCCTCGCGGGCGTTTCGTTTTCCTGACATCGCGGATCGCAAATCCTGGCACCTGAGCGCGGCCACAGGACATTGCGCACGCCCATGCGAGCCCTGCCCTATGGATCTCCCATTCATGCCGAGCCAGATTGAACTCTGGCAGATCGAACGCTTGCGGCCCTATGCCCGCAATGCGCGCCTCCATAGCGACCACCAGGTGGCCGTTCTGGCTGCCAACATGGTCAAGTTCGGCTGGACCATGCCATGCCTGATCTCCGACGACGGTGAGTTGATTGCTGGCCACGGCCGCATCATGGCGGCGACGCAGCTTGGCTTGAGCAAGATCCCTGTCTTGCGGCTGTCGCATCTCGATGAGGATCATCGCCGCGCCCTGCGCCTGTCGGACAACAGCGTTGCCGATCTGGCGGAATGGGACGAGCTGAATCTGGGCGTGGAAATCATCGACTTACAGACGCTGGGCTTCGACACAGACCTGCTGGGTTTCTCGCCCGAGTTTCTCGACGGTTTGTTGAGGGCGGCGCAGGGCGTCGATGAGGAAAACAATGGTTCGACAGAAGGCGAAGACGACATCCCCGAGCCGCCGGTGACCCCGGTCTCGGTAGCGGGTGACCTCTGGCAGCTGGGTTCGCATCGCTTGATCTGCGGGGACAGCACCAGCGCAGATGTCGTTGGACGCCTCCTCGGCGGCGTGAAGCCGCTGCTGATGGTGACCGACCCGCCATATGGCGTGGAATACGATCCGGCCTGGCGCAACCAGGCGGGCGCGGCCAAGACGAAGCGCACCGGCAAGGTGCTGAATGACGACCGCGCCGACTGGCGCGAGGCCTGGTCCCTCTTTCCCGGTGATGTCGCGTATATCTGGCACGGCGCTCTACATGCGGCGACGGTGGCCGACAGCTTGGTGGCTGCAGGTTTCGCAATCCGCTCCCAAATCATCTGGGCCAAGGATCGGCTGGTGCTCAGTCGCGGCGATTATCACTGGCAGCATGAGCCCTGCTGGTATGCGGTGCGCGCCAAGGGCAAGGGCCACTGGGCCGGCGATCGGAAACAGACGACGCTCTGGCAGATTGCCAACAAGGACCAAGATGCTGCCACGGTCCATGGGACGCAGAAGCCGGTGGAATGCATGAGGCGGCCGATCTTGAACAACTCGAGCCCCGGCCAGGCGGTCTACGAGCCCTTCATGGGATCTGGCACCACGCTGATCGCGGCCGAGACGACTGGGCGCATCTGCTATGGTGTGGAGCTGAACCCCGTCTACGTTGATGTGGCCATCGAGCGCTGGCAGGCTTTCACAGGCGAGGAGGCAGTCTTGCTGGACAGCGGTGAGACCTTTGCAGCCCTCAAGTCACAGCGGTTGGCTGCATGACCCAATCGCGCAAGCTGTCGCTGGTCGAGGCCGTCACCAATGTCGCCGTGGGCTATGTGCTGGCGGTGGTCACGCAAATCCAAGTGTTCCCATGGTTTGGCATTCACCCCAGCTTTGGTGAGAACCTTGCCATCGGCTCTGTGTTCACCGGGATCTCGCTACTGCGCAGCTATGCGCTGCGCAGGCTCTTCGAACGGTGGCGATAATGGCAGGTCGCGGCGATCAGACCGCCGGAAGTCTGTAAACGGTGCCGCGCTGATCGAGCTTCTGGGCGGTGATCGGCAAACCCAGCTTTTTCTTCAGCCCGCCCGAGATCAGACCACGGGCACTGTGGGACAACCAGCCCGTCGCCTCGACAATCTCGGAGATGGACGCCCCCTCTGACCTCGGTTTCGACGGTGCCGAGGACGTGTTGCGCGCCTGGCGGCGGGGCATGCGACCCGATGCTGATCTGACAGTTTCGGAATGGGCCGATGCACATCGCTGGCTCTCATCGCGGGCGGCAGCAGAACCTGGCCGATATCGTACGGCTCGCGCGCCCTATCTGCGCGAGATCATGGATGCGCTGTCGCCAAAGCACCCGGCGCAGCGCATCAGCTTCATGAAGGCTGCGCAGGTTGGGGCCACGGAGGCCGGCAACAACTGGATTGGCTTTGTGATCCATCACGCGCCCGGCCCCATGCTGGCGGTGTTGCCCACGGTCGAGATGGCCAAGCGCACCTCGCGCGGGCGGATTGATCCGCTGATCGAGGACAGCCCTGCGCTGAAAGAACGCGTGCAGCCAGCACGTTCGCGCGATGCCGGCAACTCTATGCTGTCCAAGGAATTCCCGGGCGGCATTCTGGTGCTGACGGGGGCGAACTCGGCCACGGGCCTGCGCTCGATGCCGGCGCGCTATGTGTTTCTGGATGAGGTCGATGCCTATCCGGCCTCGGCAGATGAAGAGGGCGATCCGGTCACGCTGGCCGAGGCGCGCACCACCACCTTTGCGCATCGGCGTAAAGTATTCATGGTCTCGACCCCGACCATCCGGGGGCTTTCTCGTATTGAGCGAGAGTTCGAGGCCAGCGACCAGCGGCGGTATTTCGTGCCCTGCCCGCATTGCGGTCACATGCAATGGCTGCAGTTCGAGCAGCTCCGCTGGGCAAAGGGGAAACCAGAAACCGCAGCCTATGTCTGCACAGGCTGTGACCAGCCCATTGCCGAGCACCACAAGACGCAGATGCTCGAGCGGGGTGAGTGGCGGGCGACGGCGACCAGCGCGGATCCGAACGCGATCGGGTTTCACCTCTCGGCCCTCTATTCACCGATCGGCTGGAAAAGCTGGGAGCAGATCGCGCGGGAGTGGCTGGCGGCCCAGGGCTCGGACGAGATGCTTCGCGCAGCGCGCAACACGCTCCTGGGCGAGACCTGGGTTGAAAGCGGTGATGCGCCAGAGTGGCAGCGGCTGGCAGATCGGCGCGAGGCCTATTCGGCGCAGGTCCCGATGGGTGGTCTGTTCCTCACTGCCGGAGCCGACGTCCAGAAAGACCGCATCGAAATCGATGTCTGGGCCTGGGGCCGTGGTCTGGAAAGCTGGCTGGTCGATCACATCATCATTCCAGGCGGTCCTGGCGATCCAGCTTGTTGGAACGCTATGACATCCTTGCTTAGCCAAACCTGGGTGCATGAGAACGGCGCCGTGATGCCGCTCGCCAAACTGGCAATCGATACCGGATATGAGACCTCCGCTGTCTATGCCTGGGCACGGGCACAAGGTATCGCGCAGGTCGCACCTGTGAAAGGGCTTGAGGGCTTCAACCGCGCGACGCCTGTGTCGGGGCCCACCTTTGTCGATGCAACGGTGAATGGGCGGAAGCTCAAGCGCGGGGCCCGGCTTTGGACGGTGGCGACCGCCACGTTCAAGGCCGAGACCTATCGCTATCTGCGGATCGAGCGGCCGTCCGAGTTAGACGCGCCGATACCGGCGGGCACGATCCACCTGCCCGACTGGGTGGACAGCGAATGGCTGAAGCAGCTGGTGGCCGAGCAACTCGTGACGATCCGCGACCGGCGCGGCTACGGCCGCCAAGAATGGCAAAAGATGCGCGAGCGGAACGAGGCGCTGGACACACGGGTCTATGCCCGGGCCGCGGCTTGGATCCTTGGGGCCGACCGCTTTGATGAACGGATGTGGCGGCAGTTGGAGAAGCAGGCGGGCGTGGAGACAACTTCCCCCTCGCAAACGAACGAGCCCGAGACATCGAAAGAACCGCAAGCGGGGCGGATCAGCGCGCCACGGCGGCGTGGCTGGAAGATCAGCACGCCTAAGTACATGGAATGACGAATGACCCTCGACGAGTTGAAACTTCGCCACAGCGCGCTCTTGGCCGCACGCTACAGCGGCACGCGCTCGGTCAGTTATGACGGCAAGACCGTGAATTACGGGACTGACGCCGAACTGGCCGCTGCGATCGGTGACGTGGAACGTCGCATTGCCAAACTCGAGCACGGCGCTGGGCGCGTGTTGCGCCCGCATGCCGTGAAGGACCTGTGATGAACTGGCGGCAGCGACTTGGTGCCTTCATTGGCGGCTTCGATGCGGGCCAGCACCATCGACGTCTGCGTGGATTCCAAGCCACGCGGGCTCATGTCAACGCGCTGATCGCTGCATCCGGGCCTGACATCACCGCCCGTGCCCGGTGGCTGGTGCGCAACAACGGCTATGCCGTGAATGCGGTGGAAAGCTGGGCCGCCAACACCGTGGGCGACGGAATCAAGCCGATCTCGAAACTGGCCGATGCCGCCCAAAAGGAAGAGCTGCAGCGGCTTTGGCTCGCCTGGACAGATGAGGCCGATGCCGAGGGGCTGACGGATTTTTATGGGTTGCAGCGCCGGGCGGCGCGTGAAGTGTTTCTCGCAGGTGAAGTGTTCGTAAGGATACGTCCGCGGCGGGTGGAGGACGGGCTGACGGTTCCCCTCCAGCTGCAGATGCTGCCTTCGGAGATGCTGCCGCTGCATGAAACGGGGGTTGCACGCAACGGCAATGCCATCCGCCAGGGGATCGAGTTCGACCGGATCGGGCGCCGTGTGGCATATCACTTCTTCCGCCGTCATCCTGGCGACAGTACCGATCCGGGGCTCTCGGGCGAAATCGTGCGCGTTCCCGCCTCAGAGGTCATCCATGTGATCGACCCCGTGGAGGGCGGGCAGCTGCGCGGCGTCTCAAAACTGGCGCCCGCCATCGTGAAGCTGTTCCTGCTCGACCAATATGACGATGCCGAGCTCGACCGCAAAAAGGTCGCCGCGATGTACGCAATGTTCGTGACCTCCCCTGCCCCCGAGAACCCGCTCGCGCCCTTGGACGATGAAGAGATGCCCGCTGGTGTCGAGATCACCCCGGGCCAGATCGTCCGGCTGGATCCGGGCGAGGATGTGACCGTCGGCCAGCCCGCGGACAGCGGGGCGACCTATGAGCCTTTCCAGTACCGGACACTGCTTCAAGTCTCTGCGGCACTTGGCATTCCTTACCCTTATCTGACCAACGACATGGTTAAAGGAAACTTTTCGAACTCCAGACTTGCACTTATCGAATTTCGACGCCGCGTCTCAGCCTGGCAGCATTCAGTGATGGTTTATCAGCTCTGCCGTCCGGTCTATGCACGCTGGCTGGATTTGGCGGTGCTCTCAGGCGCGCTGCCCCTGCCCGGTTACGAGGCCGATCGTCCGCGCATGCTGGCTGCCGACTGGCTCCCCACGAAATGGGACTGGGTCGATCCGTTGAAGGACGCCAACGCCGAAATCGCCCAGATCGAGGCGGGGCTGAAATCCCGCACTCAGGCCATCGCCGAGCGCGGCTACGACGCGGAACAGGTTGATCGGGAGATTGCCGCAGAGCGGGAACGCGAACGTACGCTGGGCCTTGATTTCCGCAGACCGGGTTCGCCCGCCCAGGGTGTACAAGCAATTCCCGTCGATGGTGATGAAGCCGAGCAGAGTGAAGAAACCGATGATGCGGAAAACAATCCGCGCGCTGAAGAGGAACAGCCCTAATGCTCCATGCCCGCATTGCCGCGCGCGCCTTCAACACGCCGCTAATGGTGGAACCCTCGAAGGCCATGGCGTTTCTGTCCGGTCTGGGCCCGCGCATCGTGGGGAGGCAGATCGAACTGGTTGAGGAAGATAGCGTGACAGAAGGTCCCGCCACCCTGCCCGCCCGCGCCAGAATTCTGGCCGGGAACCTGACCGAGCGCCTGCATCAACATGGTCATGTGCCCTACCCGGTCGTAGACGGCATCGCGGTAATCGAGATCGCAGGTGTGCTGATACACCGTGGCGGATGGATCGGGCAGTCCTCTGGCCAGACCAGTTACGAGGGTATTGCGGCACAGATCGAGGCAGCGGCAAGCGACCCGTCCGTGCGAGGCATTGCATTGGAAATTGACAGCTTTGGCGGCGAAGTAGCGGGGGTTTTCGACCTGTCAGATCGCATTCGTGCAACTCGTGCGGCGAAACCCGTCTGGGCCTTTGTCGCCGAGCACGCCTTTTCAGCGGGCTATGCGCTGGCCTCCCAGGCCGATCGCATCCTTCTGCCGCGCACTGGCGCCGTTGGCAGTATCGGCGTGGTGGTCATGCATGCCGAGCTCAGCGGCCAGCTGGATCAAGACGGCGTGCGCGTCACGCTGGTCCATTCCGGCCAGCACAAGGTCGACGGCAATCCGTATGAGCCGCTGCCCGAGAACGTGCGCGACAACATCCAGCGCGAGATCGATGTGCTGCGGTTCCTCTTTACTGAGACCGTCGCTGCAGGGCGCGCTGGGCGTCTGAGCCAAGATGCGGCGCTGGCGACCGAAGCCGCGACCTTCCGAGGGACGGATGCCGTCAGCGCAGGCCTCGCAGATGAAGTGGTCGACCTAACCCGTGGCTTTGTCCGCTTTCGTGAAAGCCTGTCTGCTTCATCACCTACCGCGCGGCTGCCCCGCGCCGCTCATACCAAACCAAAGGAGGCCGCCATGAACGCCAATCGAGACACCGCAGAGGAAACTGCTGAAACCACTGACATAGAAGACACCGTGGTGGAGAAATCTAGCGAGAGTTCAGACGCACAGGATGATGACCATGGCGTTCAGGACGTCGAACCCACACCTGCAGCCGCTGCGATCCCCATGCACAGGCCATCTGCTGCGCAGCCAAACAATCTGGCAGACCTGTCGGCGCAGCTGCGCGAGGCGGCAGCCGAGATTGCAGAGATCGCGGCGCAGGCGGGCCGCCTCGGTATCGCGATTGATGCCGCAAAAGCACTGCGCGAAGGAACATTGCCGGAGGCCTTGCGCCGGTTGGTATTGGACCGGGCGAGCGCCGCAGCGGATGCGCGTGACATCGTTGCTGCGCCACCTTCGCCCGTTCTCCCCAAATCCGCTGAAAGCCCGATTGTGGCCGCCGCGAAGAAGGCTGCCTCGGCGGGCAGCAGGGGCTGAACCGCTCAACCCCCAGACAGCTGACCGCCCCCCTGATCCCCCGTCGTTCCTCCCCGGCGGGGGATTTCTTTTTGACCCCCACATCTTCGGAGATTGCCCATGTCCGTGCTGACCCAACCGCCCACCATGGGCGATGTCCTCAAATACGAACTGAACCCCAACTTCACCCGAGAGACCGTCACACTGCTGGCCGGCACCAGCTACCCTGTCGGCGCTGTGCTCGGTCGCATCACCGCGAGCGGCAAGATGAAGCTCAGCACCGCCACTGGCACTGACGGCGCGCAAAACGCTGCCGCTGTCCTGCTTTACGACGTTGACGCAACGGCGGCTGATGCGACTGGCATCGTCGTCCTGCGTGGGCCTGCCATCGTCTCGAAAGCGGCGCTCGTGTTTGACGCCAGTGTCGATGACGCGGCCAAGACGGCAGCCAAGCACGCCCAGTTGACAGCCCTCGGCATCATCCCGCGCGACGCCGCCTGACCGGGCGGATTGTCGGTTCCCATCATCGCGCTTGTGCGCGTCACCCCTCATTCCCCGGAGTTTCCCCATGACCATCACCCGCAACCCATTTGACGCGGGCGGCTATTCGCTCGCTGAAATGACGCAGGCCATCAACATCCTGCCCAACCTCTACACCCGCCTGGGCCAGATCGGCCTCTTCCGCTTTGAGGGCGTCACGCAACGTTCCATTGTCATCGAACAGCGCGAGGGGGTTCTGAGCCTCCTGCCTTCGGTGCCGCTGGGCGCGCCCGCCACGGTCGGCACCCGCGAGCAGCGCTCGATGCGCAGCTTCGCCCTGCCCTGGATCCCGCATGACGATGTGATCCTACCCGCCGATATCCAAGGCATGCCGGCGCTGGGCCTGTCGGATGCAGCCGATCCGCTGGTCGAAGTGATGAACCGCAAGCTGACGCTGATGCGCCGCAAGCATGCACAGACCCGCGAATACATGGAGATGAACGCGCTCCGCGGCATCGTGAAAGACGGCGCCGGCACGACCCTCTACAACTACTTCACCGAGTTCGGCCTCGAGCAGATTTCTGTCGACTTCGTCTTCGGCACCGCAGGTACGAATGTGCAGGGCAAGGTCCGCACCGTCATGCGCGGGATCGAGGACAGCCTTCTGGGCGAGACCATGACGACGGCCCATGCGCTGGTAAGCTCGGAGTTCTTCGACAAGCTGATCAGCCATCCCAAGACGGAAGAAGCCTACAAGTTCTTCTCCGCCACGGGCGGCCAGCCGCTTCGCGAGGACATGCGGCGCGCATTTCCCTTCGCAGGCATTCTCTTCGAAGAATACAACGGCTCGGTCACCCTCTCGAACGGCACCTCAGAGCGGCTGATCCCTGCGGGCGAGGGCATCGCCTTCCCGCTTGGCACCTTCGACACCTTCACCACCTATGGCGGGCCGGCAAACCTGCTGGAAACCGCCAATACGGTCGGCTTGCCGCTTTATGCGCGGCAGATGATGGACGCCAAGGGCCGCTGGATCGACCTGATGACCGAGGCATCAATCCTGCCGGTGAATAAGCGCCCGCGGCTGGCGATCCGGATCTTCAGCTCGAACTGAGGTGACTGAGCGATGACGGCGTTTGCCGTGGCCCTCGATCTGCTCTTCGCTGATCCGAACCTCTCCACCCCGGCGCTTTACCAACAGGCAGGCATCGGGGTGGAGCGTGGGATCCGCGTGATGCACCGCAATCCAGACCGGATGGTCGAATTTGGAGCGGCGCGGCTGGTCAGCGACAGCGTGGTTCTTGATGTGCGCATCAGCGACTGTCCGGAGCTGGCGGCAGGTGATCGGTTCGAGATCGCAGGCGAGATATTCACCGTACAGGGCACACCGCAAAGGGATCGCGAGCGGCTGGTCTGGACGGTGGAGCTTCTGCCCTCGTGGCCGGACCCCCATGCCGATCCGGAACACTGAGGCGAGGGTCGTGCAATGATCCGCATGGAGATCGTCGGTGACCTCGGTGCCATGATGGCCGCTGAGATCGCCTCCGGGGAGAAGGCCGTCACGAAAGCTGTTGGCGAGGCAGGCAGCAGCCTCAAGACCTCTTGGCGTGGCCAGATCACCGGCGCCGGTCTGGGGGCACGTCTGTCGCGCACAATCCGCTCGGAGCTCTATCCCAAAGGCCAGCTCAGCCTGAATGCGGCAGCCCTGATCTGGTCCAACGCCCCGGTGATCGTCGGTGCGCATGATACCGGCCCGCTTATTCGCTCGAAGGATGGGTTTTGGCTGGCCATCCCGACCGCAGCAGCCGGCAAATCCGCACGGGGTGGCCGGATCAGCCCGGGCGAGTGGGAGCGTCGGCGCGGATTGCGCCTCCGCTTCATCTATCGGCGCAGCGGACCGAGCCTCCTAGTGGCCGAAGGCCGGCTGAATACCCGCGGGCTCGGTGTCGCCTCACGCTCCAAAACCGGGCGCGGGCTGACCACCGTGCCGATCTTCTTGCTCGTGCGCCAGGTCAATCTGCGCAAGCGGTTGGATCTGGATCGCGCGGCCGAGGCCGCGCGGGACGGCATCCCGGGCGCGATCGTCGAGAATTGGCTGGAAACGCGTATCTGAGGCGGAAAGTGATGGTGCCGGCACCAGGGATCGAACCCGGGACCTGATGATTACAAATCAACTGCTCTACCAGCTGAGCTATACCGGCACATGCGTTTCCTATGTGGAAACAACGGGAAAGGGAAGTGGCGGAAGCGGTGGGATTCGAACCCACGGTAGGCTTTCACCTACGCTGGTTTTCAAGACCAGAGCCTTAAACCACTCGGCCACACTTCCATTTGGTGCCCCCTGCCGGACTCGAACCGGCACGCCCGAAGGCAAGGGATTTTAAGTCCCTGGCGTCTACCATTCCGCCAAGGGGGCTTGGTAGGCCCGGAGGGATTTGAACCCCCAACCAAAGCGTTATGAGCGCTCTGCTCTAACCGTTGAGCTACAGGCCCGTCCACTTTTTTCTTTGGCGGAATATACAATCAAAGGCAACCAATATGCCCTCCCCCCGCGAGACCATTCTCACCGCTCTGGCGGACCTGCTGCGCACTGTGCCGCACGTGCCGGTGTTGCGCGGCGAGGTCCTGCCCGAGCGGATCCCACCGGGCGGTCTGATGATTCTGCGCGACGGCAATCCCGGTGAGCCAGGCGTGACACTATCACCGCTGATGTACCACTATCAGCACCGCGCCGAGCTGGAGGTGATCGTGCAGACCGGCGAGGACCGCGATGCGAGGTTTGACCGGCTGATCGGGCGCATTGGGGCAGCCCTTGCAGCGGACCGCACCTTGCGGGGGCGCTGCGACTGGGTGGAGGCCGAGGCGCCAGAGCCGGTGGACTTACCAGTTGATGGTGGCGCAACCCTGAAGGCCGCCATCGTACCGATCATCCTACATTACGCGACCAGCGACGCGCTGGTCTAACCATCTATCCGACATTCAAGGAGAGACATGATGGCACGAGCCCAAGGAGCGCGAGCGCAGATGGCGTTGGCGTTCGAGATGACCTATGGCACACCGCCCGCGAGCGGCTTTACGCGGATGCCCTTCGCCAGTACCACGCTGGGGGCCGAGCAACCGTTGCTGGCCTCGGAACTGCTGGGATATGGCCGCGATCCACTTGCACCCACCAAGGATGCGGTGACGGCCGACGGCAATATCGTCGTTCCGATTGATGCCGCCTCGATCGGGTTCTGGCTCAAGGCAGCCTTTGGCGCGCCCACGACAGCCGGCACCACAAGCAAGACCCACACCTTCCAGTCGGGCAATTGGAACCTGCCCTCTTTCGCCATTGAGACAGGCATGCCAGAGGTGCCGCGCTACGCGATGTATGCGGGCTGCAAGTTGGACAGCCTCAGCTGGCAGATGGGGCGCTCTGGCCTACTGACTGCCACCGCCAGCGTCGTGGCCCAAGGCGAGAGCGTCGCTACCACCTCCGCCGCAGGATCCTTGGTCGATCTGACGCTGACGCGATTTGGCCATTTCAACGGCTCGGTCAAACGTAATGGGACGGCTATCGGCAATGTCGTGACGGCCGATATCAACTATGCCAATAACCTCGACAGGATCGAGACCATCCGTTCGGATGGCAAGATAGATGGCGCCGACCCATCGGTGGCTGCCCTGACCGGCAATATCGTTGTCCGCTTTGCCGATCAAACGCTGGTGACCCAAGCCATCAATGGCGAGGCCTGCACCCTCGAATTCGACTATGCGCTGACCGGCGGTGTTGGCCTCAAGCTTACAGCGCATGCGGTCTATCTGCCGCGCCCACGGGTCGAGATAACTGGCCCCCAAGGCATTCAGGCTACCTTCGATTGGCAAGCAGCACTCGCCGCTGACCCGGGCCGGATGTGTACGGTGGTGCTGACCAATACCATCACAGGCTATTGAGACCGACCCGTCGATCCTTTTGCCGCATCAAGTACGGACGTGTCGGCTTTCGCACTGGGTTGTCCAAGCGGAGCACCTTGCGGCCATCATGCTCGACCTCTGCCCAGCTGCTAATGGCTGGCGGCGTGATCAGGCTTTCGCTTAGCCTTGCAAGGCTCGCATGCGCGGCATGCAGGCGCTGCTCCATCCTGTCGGCGCGCTGCATGGTCTGCTGCAGGTGATATTGCATCTCAGCCAAGCGATCACGGAGTTGATCCCGTTCCGTCTTGACGATCTCAAGAGCCACGGACACTTCCAGATATTGCCATTGCGTTTCTGACATTACGGTCTGACCTCTTTTTTTGACCAGCTGCTGCCCCAAAAAAAGCTCCGCCACGGTGCTGACGTGACGGTGCATTTTGGTCTTGAGTGGGGGCTTCAGATAACTTGGTACCGCCACCACGATCCGCGCTGCCTGCTTTGGCGTCAATGAGGCAAGCGAGTTCTCCAGAACTCAGAAGAATGCGATTTGTGCAGAGGTATAGGCTGAGCCCATTTGGATTGGGGCGGGAGCACAAAAAAACCCACCGCATGACACGGCAGGTTTAGGGGTCGTAAGTATATGGAGCTAGTACGAGTTACAGCGTGCCGCTTTCAGCAGCAGCGATCAAACCACCAAAAGCATAATCAGACCCGCAAACGAGCCCGTCAGTAAAGAAAGGGAGTATATGCTGCGATTGAACCTGACCCATGAGGCGCAAAGGCTCGACCTCGGCCATGGCGTCGAGATCCTGGTCGCCCCTATGACCACGGCGCTGATGATGGCCGCACGCAAGGAGGCGCAGGGGCAAATCACGCTGCCGGACGGGACTGATACAGATGACAACGATTTCGACACCGATGGCATCGCGCTGGCCATGGCCAAAGCGGTGGCGCGCGTCGCCATTCAGGACTGGAAAGGTGTTGGCGATGACAACGGCTTTGCCATTCCGGTCAGCCCGGAAGGTATCGATGCACTCCTCGACATCTGGCCGATCTTCGAGGCCTTCCAGACCAAATACGTCGCAGGCGCGCTCATTCTGGACGCAGAAAAAAACGCCTCACCGCCCTTGCCGATTGGGAATTCGGCGGGGGCGGCGACTATTGCCAAGCCTGCGCGCAAAGCTGCAAAGACTGCCCGGCGCACATAAACGCACCCCACACCATGGAAGGCTGGCAGATCTGGGACCTCGTCCAGCGCCTCGGCGGCCAGCTTCGGGTGTCAGGATCAGCCGTATTCGGCTGGGACATGGGCGCGGCGCTGCAATTGGGCGCGGCGCTTGGGATTTCTACCACTGCCATCGCCGAACTGCTGCCGCCCATCGAGGCGGTGATGGTGCGCAAGATCAATGACGAAATACGCTCAGGCAGCGCGGAGCGGCTCAATATCTGAGACATCGACAGTCTCGCGGGCACGTGCCAGATCCCAGGCCCGCTGAAGGTTCATCCAATATTCGGGCGTGGTCTGGAAGAAGGCCGCCAGTCGCATGGCTGTGTCCGCTGTCAGCGCTGTCTCACCTTTGACCAGGCGCTCGATCCGTGTGCGTGGGACGCGTAGCTGTTTGGCAAGGGTCGGTGCCTTCATGCCAAGCGGCAAGAGGTACAGCTCGGAGAGCACGTCACCCGGATGGGAGGGATGTGTCAGCAGGCTCATGGTGTCTCCTTTCAGTGGTAATCCACAATCTCGACCTCAGCAGGCCCTTGATCCGTCCAGACAAAGCAAATCCGCCATTGCCCATTTATGCGCACTGAATGCTGACCTACCCGATCGCCACTCAAGGCTTCCAGATGGTTGCCGGGTGGGAACCGCAAGTCTTCGACCACATGCGCCGCATCCAGCGCCGACAGCATGGCACGCGTTCGCTTCACCAGATCCGCGGGGAACCCCTTGCCGAACCGGCCCGACATAGCCTGTTCGGCGAGCTTTCCGCGGATGCTGATAATCATCCCTCTCATGTATCACACCGTGATACATAAATCAAGGACCAAGCCCGATGACCACCAAACAAGTCTCCGTCCGCCTGTCCGCCACTGGCGGGCGGCAGGTCCGCGCCGAACTGGAAGGCGTGGGCGAGGCCGGCAGCCGTGGTTTCGGGCGGCTGTCGCAGGAGATGCAGGCTGCGAATGCCCGGCTGGCCAGTTTTGCGCGCCGTACCCAGATTGCCGCAACAGCGGCAGCCACAGCGCTGGCGGGGGCGGCCCTGTCGATGACTCGCTCGACGGTGACGGCCGCCAATGAGATCAGCCAGCTCGCCCAAGTGGCCAATGCCGCGCCGGAGGTGTTCCAGCGCTGGTCGGCGGCCTCGAGCACCGTGGGCATCGAGCAGGAGAAACTTGCTGATATCCTGAAGGACGTGAACGACCGGGTGGGGGATTTCCTGCAGACGGGCGGTGGGCCGATGGCAGATTTCTTCGAGAACATCGCGCCGCGTGTTGGCGTGACAGCGGATCAATTCGCCCGGCTCTCGGGCCCTGAGGCGCTACAACTCTATGTGTCCAGCCTGGAGAAGGCAGGCGTCAATAGCCAGGAGATGACCTTCTACCTCGAGGCTATGGCCTCGGATGCCACGCGTCTCATCCCGCTCCTAGCAAACGGTGGCGCCGAGATGGGCCGTCTTGGCGAGCAGGCGCAGCGCCTCGGAGCCGTGCTGGACAGCGACGCCATCGCCGCCATGCGGCGCTCGGAACTAGCGCTGGTCAGCATGGGCCAGGTCTTCACCGGCCTCCGCAATAAGGTGGCCGTGGCGCTGGCGCCGTCGCTGGAAGCGATGGCCAATGCCTTTGTCGCATTGGCTTCGTCAACGAGCCCGATCTCACGGGCCTTCGATACAGTGTTCGCCAATCTCGATCGGCTGGCCATCTATGCCGGCACCTTCGCCACCTTCCTGGCCGGTCGCTGGGTGGCCGCCATGGCCGCCGCCGCCCTCTCGGTGCGCGGGCTGGCCACGACGCTGGTGTTTCTGCGCGGGGCCCTGATCCGCACCGGCATCGGCGCGCTGATCGTGGGTGCGGGCGAGCTGGTCTATTGGTTCACCCGACTGGCCTCTGGCGCCGGCGGCTTTGGTGAGGCCATGCGGCTTTTGAAGGCTGTCGCGGTCGAGGTCTGGGACCGGATGAAGATGGGCGCCGCTGCCGCAGGCGCTGCGGCCACGGCCATGTTCTACGATTTGAAGGCAGATGCGGCGACCGGCATGGCCGGGGCCATCGAGAGCGTGGTCGCCTTTGGCAACAGCACGGCCAATACCTTTGAGGGCGCGCTGCTGGCCGTGCGCGAGATCTGGTCGCGCCTGCCGGATGTGATTGGTGATCTGGCCTTCTCGGCCGCCAACCGCATGCTCGATGGGATCGAGGCCATGCTGAATGGCGCGATCCGTCGGATTGACGCGTTTACGGGTAAGATCCGTGACGCACTGGCCTCGGTTGGCATTGAGACAGCTTTCGGCGAGATTGGCGAGATCAGCCTCGGCGATATCCCGAACCCTTTTGCCGGGGCTTCTGCGGATGCAGGCACAGCCGCAGCCGAGGCCTTCCAGCGCGCCTTTGAGGATGATCCACTGACAGCGCCCGATCTGGGGTTGGACGGGATTGCCGCCGCGGCCTTGACCACCACCAATAGCTATCGGCAAGCCGCCACAGATCTCGCCGCTGGTGCAACAGCCCCGCTGACTTCCTGGGAGGCGCTGCGCGCGGCCCTAGCCGGCACGGGCGACGAAGGGGCTGCGGCACTGGAGGAAGCGACCGCCTCTGCGCATCGTTTGGGGGCAGCTCTTGGCGGTGCGGGCGGCAAGGGCAAAGAAGCGCAGGACAAGCTCCTCACCGGCTTTGCAGCAGCGAACAAATCGCTCAGCGATTACGCCAAGGAGGCTGGGAACTGGGGCAAGGGCCTCGGCGAGACCCTGGTCGGTGCGTTTCAAGGGGCGGAGAACGCGTTTCGCGACTTTGTCCGGACCGGCAAGCTGAACTTCAAAGGCCTGGTGGCCTCGATCCTCGAGGATCTCGCCGTGCTGCAGTTTCGTAATGCGGTGCTCGGGCCGATCGCCAACGCGCTCTCCAGCGCCTTTGGCGGCTGGGGTGGGAGCACCGTCACCGCGGCCGTATCGCATGCGGGCGGCATGGTGGGGATTTCTGGGTATTCCCGGCAGGTCCCAGCGCTGGCCTTTGCAGGTGCTCCGCGCATGCATAGCGGGGGATGGGCCGGGCTGCGGCCAGACGAGGTGCCAACCATCCTGCAACGTGGCGAGCGGGTGCTGAACCGCCGTGAGGTGGCGCAATATGGTGGTCACGGGGCGAGCACATCGCGCGTCCGCATCGAACTCGGCGAAGGGCTCGTGGGCCGCATCATGGAACAGGCCGGCGCGCAATCCGTCGAGATCGCCCAGAGCAGCCTGCGGGATTATGATCGGCTGGTGGCCCCGCGCACGCTGGCACGCGTCAGCCAAGATCCACGGCGGAGGGGCTAATGGCACTGACCTATCCGCTCTCCTACGCCCAGTTCCTTGGCGCGCTGCGCGTCGAGGAGGTGACATTCCGGCTGTCGCATCCGCAAGAACACACCCGTCTTGGCGACGGCACGGTGATCAGTGCGAGCCTCGGCGCGTCGCTCTGGACCGGGACGATCCGGCTGGCACAGGCCAACCACCCGCGCCATGCGCATATGGAAGCGCTGATCGCGCTGATGGATCAGCCGGGAGCGACGTTTCTATGCACCGATCCGCGCCAGATTGGCCCGGCCAATGATCAGAGTGGCAGCATTCTCGGCAGCCGAACGGTCACGATCCATTCGGTGGCCAGCAACATGCGCGAACTGCGGCTGACCGGCTTGCCCTCAGGATACGTGCTCTCAGCGGGCGACATGCTGGGGTTCCAGTATGGGTCAAACCCGGTTCGATATGCGCTGCACCGCATCGTGGTTGGGAGCACGGCCTCAAGCGGCGGGCTGACACCTCTCATGGAAGTCGTCCCCACCCTGCGGCCGGGTGCCGTGGCGGGGCTGACGGTGTCCCTGATCCGTCCGGCTTGCAAGGCACGGCTCCTGCCAGAACCCACCTATGGAGCAGGCCGTCAGGCGCTCAGCCGCGGCGCCAGTTTCAACTTCATCCAGACGCTCAGGTGAGGCAATGCAATCGACGCCAAAGTCTGCGCTGGTGGACTATCCGGCGACGTCCTGCCACGGGTTGATCAGGGAGACCCCCGTCGCTGCAAAATCCGCCATGTTGCGGGTGACGACTCTCAGGCCATGCTCCAATGCCGTTGCGGCAATCAACGCATCGCGTTCGGATTTTGGGTCGGGCACATGCAGCCGAGCGCAACGCCGGGCAATGGCACCATCGATGCTGAGCGTCCGATCTTCAAACTCGGGACAGACCTGGGTTTCGACCCATGCTCGGAGCCGCGCACCTTGCGCGGGATCTCGCCGCTCAACACGCAAGATACCGATTTCCAACTCCATCAAGGTCAAAGCCGAGATGAACATTTCGCCCGCATCAACCCCGCTGACCCAAGCCACAACAGCAGGATCAGCACGACCGTCTCCAACTTTTCTGAGCTCGGAGATCACGTTTGTGTCGAGAAGATACATCAGCTGAAGTCAACCTCGCGGGCCTTCAGCCCAGATTTCTCGGGCTCGAACGGAATGTCCGAAAGACCTGGTGCCGCCAAAACCTCCGCCAGGTTGCGCGGACCACCGCTTAGGCGGCGGTATTCTGCCCAGCTCAGCAAGACATGCGATGGCCGTCCACGATCGGTGATCACAACAGGGCCGTCCTCAGCCGCGCGTTTGGCCCGGCCAACATCCTGATTGAGCTCTCGGCTCGAGACTGTGTGTACACCCATCGCACCCTCCATGAGTAATGTAGGTTCATTACTACAATTTGAGCAGTCCTGCAACAGTGGCTGCGCCTCTAACCACACCATTCGGTAATCCCATGCGCATCCTCGACCCGACCTCCGCGGCCTACCTGGCCGCCCGCACCGGCGTGGCCAGCCGCCACATGGTGCATGTCATTGCCCGCAATCGGACGACCAGCGCAGCAGAGGCGCTCGGCCTGTGGCAAGGCGATGATCACCTGACCATTGCGATCAATGGCACCAACCGCACCTATTACGGCGCCGGCGGTCTGATCGGGGTCGAACCGATCCGCGCCGGCATCGGGCTCGAGGTCCGGATGCTGCAGGTCGCCCTC
Organism: Seohaeicola sp.; assembly: GCF_048006315.1. Lineage (GTDB taxonomy): Bacteria > Pseudomonadota > Alphaproteobacteria > Rhodobacterales > Rhodobacteraceae > Seohaeicola. Next base: position 1,071,458 of record NZ_CP180350.1, read on the forward strand.
AGCCCTCTGACGCCTGAGGTCGCACAGCTTCTGCGCGGCTATGATGCGCGCCTGGCGCCCGCCGAGGTCCATCGTGGTCTTCTGTCGCTCGAGACCGGCCAGTTGATCGCCGATCCGATCCGGGTGTTTCGCGGCTGGGTGGACGAGGTGAAGATCCGGACTGGCGAAGTCGGCGGAACCGGCGAGGCCACGGTAACGCTGGCCAGTGCCGCGCGGGGGCTTACACGCCCCCTGACGCTCACCCGCTCCAACGCCGAGATGCGCCGCCGCAACCCGAGCGACCCGTTTCGCAGCTACGCGGATGTCGCAGGCGAGGTCGGTGTCTGGTGGGGCGAGAAGCGGGAGCGCGCCTGATGGACCGGCTGTCCTTGCTCATCGCCTATGCCGCCGAAGCCGGGGCGCGGCCGTTTCGCCCTGGCCGCCATGATTGTGCGCTGTTCGCCGCTGGCTGGGTGAAGCTTGCCACCGGCCAGGACTTTGCCCAGGGCTGGCGCAGCACATATCGTAGCCTCAAGCGCGGCCAGCAGCTGCTCGAAGATGCTGGCTTCGCCGACCATGTGGATTTCGCGGCGGCTCATCTGCCCGAGATCGCGCCCGCCTTTGCCCAGATCGGCGACCTCGCCGTCCTCGATGATAACGCCTTCGGGATCGTCGCAGGAGAAATGATTTACTGCCTGAAGCCTCGGGGCCTCGGGCTCATCCCCCGCAGCGCGATGCGCCGCGCCTTTGCCGTGAGAACCCCCTGATGCCTCCTGTCGGTGCTGCCATTGCCGCCATGGGTGCCGCGATCAGCGGCACCGTCGCGGCCATCTCCGCCTTTGCGGCCAGCTCCTTCATCGCCTCGATGATTGTGAACACCGCGATCTCAGTGGGCATCTCGCTGATCGCAAGGGCGCTCACGCCCAAACCCACGATCAAGCAAAGTGGCATCCAGACCGCGGTCACCACCACAGGCGGCACGGAGCTACAGGGGTTCATCCTGGGGCGCACGGCCACCGCAGGCCACCATGTCTGCCCGCCCATGAGCCATGATGATGGAGGCACGCCGAACGGATTGCTCACATACGTGATCGAACTGAGCGATCTTCCGGGCATTGGCCTGTCACGCGTCATTCTCAATGACGGGTATTCAACGCTTGGCCCCACGGCCCATCCCGATTACGGCTTCCCCCTGCTGAACCAGCGCATCGGCGGGACCGACCACGCCTGGATCAAGTTCTATGACGGGAACCAGACCGTCGCCGATCCGATGCTGGTCGCCAAATACGCGAACTACCCCGACCGGCCTTGGAGCAGCAGCTTTGTCGGCCACGGCACCGCCTATGCCATCCTGACCTTTCGCTACAATCGCGAGGTCTTCAACAATCTGCCCACCGTCCGCTTCGAGCTGGACGGCATCCCGCTTTACGATCCGCGCTTTGACAGCAGCGTGGGTGGGGCCGGCTTGCAGCGCTGGTCCAACCCCGGCACCTGGGCGCGCTCCGCCAACCCCGCCGTGATGATCTACAACATCCTGCGCGGCATCCGCCTGCCGACAGGCGAGGTCTGGGGCGGCGATGTGCAAGCGGATGATCTGCCGTTGACAATCGTCCCGATAGACCAGAGACCGACCATGCACTAACAATCAAACCGGACCACTCGATGGGGGCAGTCCACAATTCATGTTTTGAAGGGGGGATGCATGACGCCTCAGAAACGCCTGCTAGATCTTACTTTGGTGATACTTCTATCGCCATTTCTATTGCCCATTCTTGCTGCACTTGTACTCGTTGTCTGGCTGCGTGAAGGCCGTCCGATCTTATATAGCAGCGAACGTATGCAAAGCCCCACGCGTAGTTTTTTGCTCTGGAAGTTGCGTACGATGCGTACAGCGTCAGAAGACAGCGGAGTCACTGGTGGCGACAAGTCTGCACGCATCACGCCCACGGGGCAAATCTTGCGTAAAAGACGGCTTGATGAGCTGCCACAAATATTCAACATCCTATGCGGTGATATCAGCTTTGTTGGACCTCGCCCGCCCTTGCGCGTCTATGTCGAACGCTTCCCCGAAATCTATCAAAAGGTGCTGCAAAGCCGTCCTGGTGTGACGGGACTCGCCAGCCTCGTTTATGCCCGTCATGAAGCGCATTTGCTCGCACGATGCGAAAGCGCCGAAGAAACTGATGCAATCTATGCCCGTGCATGTATCCCTCGAAAGGCGCGCTTGGATCTGATCTACCAACGCAACCAAAGTCTACTCTTAGATGTCTGGCTGGTCTTTTTAACTGCTGCGCGATTGTTTGGCTTTGCGCAAGGTCGTAGGCTGCCGCGCAAGCAGCATAGTGTTACGCTTACTCAGCCGAACTCACAACCATCAGCCCCATCGCCCTGAACCGCAAGAACGCCCTCTTCGCAGGCCACGATCCAGGGCCGAAAACTGGGCCGTGATCGCCTGGGTGATCGAAACCTCAAAATGAACGGCGTCGATCACCACGCATGGCTTACGGCAACGCTCACCGCCATCGTCCAAGCCCACAGACAGAACCAGATCGACGATCTGCTCCCGTGGAATTCCCACGCCACGGTGTGATCGGGACAGCGCTTACGGCTCACCCCGCGAACACACCGTAGCTACAAAACGCAACCGTTGAGTGTTCGGTAAAATGGGGCAAGACCACACCGAGAACTTATGATCCTATTTTGAGTAGTTCCTCATGGCGAACAATCGCCTCTTCGATGTCTTCGTAGAATTCAAGCTCGCCCCTGTGCAGGATCAGGCCACTGTTGCAGAAACTGCGCATTTCCGACATATTATGGCTGATCATAATGGCGTTGGCGTTTTCCATGCGCGCCTGAAACACCGCCCTGCTGCGGGCGCGGAATGACTGGTCGCCTGCCCCTGTCACCTCGTCAATCAGGTAGGTGTCAAAGGGAATGCCCATCGCGACACCGAACGCTAGGCGGGATCGCATGCCCATTGAATAAGTGCGCAGCGGCATGTGGAAGTGCTTGCCGATATCGGCGAACTCTTCGACGAAGGCTGCGAGCGAGTCACAGTCAACGCCATAGACCCGCGCCAGAAAGCGAGTGTTCTGCAACCCGGTCATCTCGGGATGGAAGCTGGAGGCACCGCCAATGGGCCAAGAAATCATGCCGTGGCGGATCACGCGGCCCGTGGTTGGTTGCATCGTGCCCGCAATGATGGACAGAAGCGTCGATTTTCCCGCCCCGTTGCGCCCCAGAAGCCCCAACGACCGACCCGGCGGCAGCACAAAGTTGAGGTTGGAAAACACAGTGTGCGTGCCTTCGTCCATGTAGAATTGCTTGCCGAGATTTTGCAGCTTGATCACACGCCTTCCCTCCGGATTAGCCCCGGTCGCGCATGCTGTAATAGACTAGCGCCGAGACCGACCAGACCATCAGCGCAAAAAAGGCCGTCAGGCTGATCAGAAGCCAGTTGCGCGGGTATTCGGCAGTATCGGCGAAGGTCGGTGCGATGAAGGTCGCGAGATAGATTTGCTGGCGTTCGGCATTAGTGCGGGCCTGCGCAAGCGCTGTGAGCGCAGCACGGTAGATTTCTTCGGCGAATTGCACATCCACTCGCAGCCCTTCGTATTGCGACAGCAATGTCGGGTAATTGGTGTTCTCACCGGCGACATTGAGCGCAGCTGTGTTCTTGCGCTCCTTCGCGATCCGATCCTTGATGACGGCGATGCGCTGGTCAAGCTGACGCACACGCGGGTCACCGCTGCCCGTCGATTGCAGCACCAGGTCATAATCCACCAATGCCTGTGCAAGCTGCTGCTGCAGATTGGCTACGACACCCATGCGCCCCTGTATATCGGCCTGCGGATCGAGGATCTGCGTCCGCGCCTGAAACTCGATTAGCGCCTCGCGGGTTTTGCGCAATTCGATGGCGGCGTTTTCCAGATCCGACAAGGAGCTTGACATGCTGTCACGTCGCGCCGTTTCGTTGAGCTTGTTGATCATCGCCTCGCTCTGCGCGATGATCTCTTTCGCGATGGTCTGCGCCTTCTCGGGCGTGCGCGCACGCACTTTGATCATGATCATACCGGAAGACTTGTCGTAGGTTATCCGGACCATCCGGCGCCAGAAGCGGACAAGTTCCTCGATCGTTGCATCCGGCCGAACCGAATAGAACGGGTCCCAGGGCCAGCTTTCCGAATAATGGACCAGGATGTCCAGTTCGCGCTGCACACCTCTAACCAGCCCCTGACTTTGGATGAATTCGAACACAAGATCCGAATTGCCGACTGTCTGCGCTCCAAGCATCTGGGTCAGCCCGCCGAGCATGGCGCTTGCCGATGTTCCTTCTTCCTGCCGCACCACAAAACCGGAATCCGATGCATATTGCGGCCGGGCGAAGGCCAGCAGATAGACTGTGACAACGATCACCGGCAGTCCGACCATGAGCACCAGCGTCGCAATAAGCCGTCTGTGGCGCGGCTGTATCACGGCCTTGCTGGCCGTGCGCCCGGCCAGATCGGTCAGGACCTCCCGCGCGGCTACGGGACCGACTGAGTTGTTCTGCGTGTTCACGTCTCTAGGTCCGGTCCATTTTTTGGCTATTGAAACTTTCGAGTGTTCTTACATACTGCAATCTTGTTGACCAGCATCGCGATACCTCATGCCCGCCACGCCTGAAAACCCCGATATTGCGCATCTGCGCAAGAAAGAGAGCATTGCGCTGCAAAGCCTGCGGTGCATTGGCGCGCTGATCTTGCGCGAGATGGGCACCCGTTACGGTCGACAGCCAGGGGGATATGCATGGGCATTGGTACAACCTCTGGGCATGGTCATCATGTTGGGTGTCGGATTCTCGCTGCTCGCCCGCTCTCCGGTCCTGGGCACGAGCTTTATGCTGTTCATGGGAACCGGCTTTCTGATCCTACAGCTTTTTCTGACCACGAGCACCAGCGTAGGGCAATCCATGGCCTATTCCAAGACACTTCTGATGTTTCCGCGGGTCACATGGCTCGATGCGCTAGTGGCCCGCTACCTACTGAACACACTAGTCACAATCGTCGTGATGCTCATCATTCTAGCCGGCATCATCCTGTTCGAGGACATTCGAACTGTGCTGGACTGGCCGCGGATCATGCTTGCTGTTGCGCTGACCGCGTTTCTAGGCCTCGGCGTCGGGTGTTTGAACTGTTTTCTCTTCATGCGCCTGCCGGTCTGGCAGAATGTCTGGGCCATTATGACCGCGCCGCTGATGCTTATCTCGGGCGTCATCTTTCTGTATGACGACATGCCTGCTATGGCCCAGAATATCCTGTGGTTTAATCCGATGATCCATGTGACGGGGATCATGCGCGACGGCTTCTACCCGATCTACAAGCCGACGCATATTTCCGTCATCTATGTGCTAACCTGCTCCTTCATTCCGATGGTGCTTGGCCTGCTGCTGATGCGGCAATTTCATCGCGATCTGCTCTATCGCTGAGCACGGAGCCAGTCAGTAGTATGTCTGTTGAACTGCGCAAAATGAGCGTAAGGGCGTGCGCTCCATTAAGGGGCCCTTCATGCGCACAGGGCTGTCTTGGCCACTGATCATAATGTGGGTGGCGGCCTCGTAGCGATATGAGTGGTGAAGATAAATTGCTGTGTTAGAGCGGCAGACACACAGCTTGCCCTTTCGTCTGTTGCTGCTTTTCGCTTATTCATCCTGTATCGCGATGATAGAGGACAATACACACGGGTGCAAAGCCTCCATTTAGCCAGAGACAGCCATGACAATTTCGGACAAAGCGATGATGGGGAAAGACGGGTTTCTGTTCCTGAATGGCCGGGATTCGAACAACTTGCTTGGTCATCTGACCGGAGAAGAACCTGTACGCGCCTCCGCCCTGAGCATCCATGCGCACAATCGCGAAATTATCGCAGGTCTGAAAGTGCCGTTTCTGGGCATCATCGTGCCCGAAGCGCATTGCGCGTATCCCGAACACCTGCCCGATGGCATTCGCATCAGCGAGGAGCGACCTGTGCGCAAGGCGCTGGTCCATATGGCGGATGGCTATCATTATGCGCTCGATGACATGCTGGCCTTCAAGCGCGATATTGGTGCCGTCTACACCGGGCGCGATTCCCATTGGACGGAGCCTGCAGCCCTTGCCTGCTACAAGGCGCTGCGTGAACGCATCGGGCGTTACCATCCCATGCAACTGGCCTATGAACCGTCCTATGACGCAGAGGTAGGTGATCTTTCGACAAATGAGATGCAAATAGTGATCGCGAAAGAACGCATGCGTTTGTCGCGCGGCACGCAATCCTATAGCATTGTCTTTGCTAGCATGATCTTGAATCATGGTAATGTCATGGTGACGTATAATCCAGCGGGACAGGGGCGCTGCCTTGCTTTTGGCACCTCCTTTTCAACGCGGCTCACGCCTGCCTATGCCTCAGACTTCGAAGAAGTGGTTTTCTGCTATGGCACAACGGTCGATCCCGTCTTGGTGGAGCTTGTGCAGCCTGATTGTGTGATTTCCGAACTGCCAGAGCGGTTCTTGCACTTTCCAAGTATTGCAATTCCGGGAAGCACCTTGATCAGCCTGCTTCTGATGCATGATCAAAGCGTTGCGACGCATCCCGTCCTGCAGCCGCGAACAACTGTCCCACCAAGGGTTGCGGCGCTTGGCGCGTTTTTTGCCGGGGCATATGAGATCGCGGCAGGTAAGCCCGCGCGCGCCTTCATGCAGGTCATTGAAGAAAGATCCCTTGCTTTTGCTGAAAGCGTGTCATTGCTTGCGCCGCTTCTGGTAGAGACCGAGCAAAGGGGCGCGTTGCGGTCGGTTCTGTCAGGTCAGTTCTTTCATCGAGGTCAGCTCGCGCGGGTCTCGAAACTCGTGGACGAGGGGAAGCTGGGCGTCGGACAACTCTCGCTGTTGCCTGAAAGTGAGATGGGACTGCTGACCCATATCCGCATCCTGATCCGGGCAGGCCAGCATTTGCGCGCACGGCAGGTGCTCCACCGGTTGCTGACGCGCTTTGAGGTCGGGCGTGAAGCAGAGTATTATGCCAAGATTCTGTAGCAGATCGTAATACCGTATATCTTTTTTATCGGACCGACCATAACGGATCATTCCGTATCTTGATCGTTAGGGTTGGTGCCGTCCCTTCCTTTGATCAATCGCAGCACAGATCCGGCACCGTGTGGAGGATATGTCGGGCGAGGGGCATCTACTTTTGCCAGTGCTGCGGCCGTTGATCTCTGTCTACGAACATGTCTGTGGCGAGTTGCGGGTGCGCCAACTTGCCCGGGCAAAGACGATACCATCCAAAGACTGGTGACGGTGCTAGGAATCGGCGTTGTGACGGCGCTCACCTTCCGCCACACGATCGACGATCCCACCCGGTTCCAAAACGCAGCAACGGTCGGAACCTATCTCGGTCTGACCCCACGTCGAAAGCAGTCAGGCGCAAGCGATACGTACGGCCGAGTGTCGCGATGGGGCGACCGTTTGCTAAGGAACTATTTGTTCGAGGTAGCCAGTATCCTGTTGCATCGGACCAAGCGGTGGTGCCCATTGAAGGCATAGGGTCTCCGCCTTGCAAAGCGCAACAACATGAGAAAAGCAGAGGTCGCGGTAGCTTGGAAGCTTGCCGTGATCCTCCACTGCATTTGGATGGACGGCATAGTCTTGGAATGGGGAAAAGAGATACCAGAATGGCTTCCACCTGATCCGACCCTGAGATTGCAGGCCTGACGCCAGACCTGTGATGTCCCGCCGGGACGGTGGTCGCAGTGACGGCGTTCAATCAGCTGCAGGCCCGATTGGCACGTGCGTTGCATACGTTGAGGCACTCGGCCCGCACATCAACATGAGGCTATGCCCTCGAAAAGGACCATGACCCCGGGACGAACAGAGAACCAAGCTTGACAAAGACACGCAATTAAAGGACTGATTGATACGCTGATACGTTCACATGCAGCAATAGCGGTGCGGAAATAGTGAAAAGAGCGCGCGGCGCCCTCTTTGGCTTCGCCAAATTCACCCCGAAAAATTTGGGCAAGGATGAAAGGCACAAGTGCGCTCAGATGCGAAAGCGCTACGCGCGGCACTAGCGGGATTGCAATACGGCCCCTGCTGTAGCAAGGGAAGGGTGAGGCCTGAGCCTCGCCTGCCCGGAACCAGTCCCCGTCCCAAGAGATTCTGCTCCATAAGCATCATGCCCGAGACGCTGCCCGAACATGCCCCGGTCCAGATACTGATGAGCACCTATAACGGCGCCCGCTGGATAGAGGCGCAGCTCGAAAGCTTTCTGGCGCAAAGCCATCTATATTGGCAGCTCTGGGTCAGCGATGACGGATCAAGCGATGCCACCCGCGATATTCTGCGCGCATTTGACGCGCGCAACCCTGGCAAGCTGGTGGCTGTGCTGGAGGGGCCGGGCAAGGGCAGTGCCGCGAATTTCATACATCTGCTGTGTCACGACGCGCTGCCGTCGGGGATCGTGGCGCTGTCGGATCAGGATGATGTCTGGCACCCCCACAAGCTTGAGCGCGCGGTGTCGGCACTGCAGAGTGCAGGTCCAGTGCCCTGTGTCTGGTCGGCGCGCTACCGCATCACAGATGCCCGTCAGCGCCCGCTCTGGGACTCACCAGTCTGGACGCGTGGCCCATCTTTGGGCAATGCGCTGGTGCAGAATATCATTTCTGGACATACGCTTACGCTCAATGCCGCGGCGCTTGCGCAGGTGCGCGCAGCTGGGCCGCAGAATGTACCCTTTCACGACTGGTGGATTTACTTGCTGATGATGGCCACGGGCGGGCGCGCACTGGTGGACTCAGAAATCGTGCTCGACTACCGTCAGCATGGCGGGAATGTCATGGGCCAACGCGGCTCGGCGCGGGCGCGGGCGGGCAGGATGAACGCTGTGCTGCGTGGCGCATTGCAGGGCTGGATCGCGCAGAACCTGCAGGCGCTGGCGCTGGCCAAAGCCTTACCGCTGACACGCGAGGCCGAAACCCTCACGCAAAACTGGCCCCGGGCGGGCGCCCTGCAGCGCATCGGCCTGATGCGGGCCTTCGATATCCATCGCCAAAGCCGCCACGAGACAGTGCTGCTCTATCTCTCCGCCGCCATGGGCCGCATATAGCTCTGAGCCCTCTGCGCAGCCATTCCAGGGAGCACCAAGACCCGCATGTCCTCGCGACGCCCGACATCCGATAACACTGGACCAGATGCGCGCGTCACGATTGTGATGGCCGTCTATGATGGCGCAGTCTATCTACCCGCGATGCTCGACAGTCTTGGCGCCCAGACTCACCCTGACTGGGAATTGCTAGCCAGTGACGATGGCTCACGGGATGGCTCACGCGCTGTGCTACAGCGTTTCGCGGCCAAGCGCCCAGAGGGTCAGATGCGCATCGTTGCGGGGCCTGCGTTAGGGTTTGTCGCCAATTTCATTACCGCCCTGACCCGTCTGGACCCGGCGCGGCCCCAATGGCTGGCCTTCGCCGATCAGGATGACGTCTGGATGCCACAGCGCCTGTCCGATGGATTGCAGGCACTTACCGGACTGAACCGCCCTGCCCTCGCCGCAGGCCCGGTCTGGAGCGTGAGATATGATCTGACAGGGCGACGGCTGGCGGGTGGCTGGAGAGGCGCGGCCAGCTTTCGCAACGCGCTTGTGCAGAATATCGTGCAGGGCAACACGATGCTGGCCAATCCCGCGGCCACGCGCCTGCTGATCACTGCGGCACAGCGCGTCGTGGCCGCAGGGCATTGGCCGGTTTCTCATGACTGGTGGGCCTATCAAATAGTCACGGGCGCGGGTGGCACAATGCGGCAAGTCCCTACGCCTGGCCTGCTCTACCGCCAGCACAGCAGCAACGTCATCGGCGTCAATGCCGGGCCGCGTGCGGCTTTGCGCCGACTGATTGCAGCCTTGGGCGGCGAGCGCAACGTCTGGTCGGCGCGCAACAGTGCGGCACTAGGCTGCTGCGCAACGCTGCTCACCCCCGAGGCCCGAACAGCCCTTGTTGCCTTCCACCACCTGCGCGCAGCGCGCACACCCTGGCAGAGGCTCACGGCGCTGCACCAGTTGCGCCCGCGCCACCAGACCCGCACCGGCACTGTCGCACTCTGGCTGGCAGCCCTAGCCGGGCGGATCTAGCGCGCGGGGCTGCAGTGCCGGTCAAGCGCGCGCAGAGGCGCTATTTCTCCGTCATAGAAGAGCGCATCAGCGGGTGCTGCAGGACCTGACGCAGATACTCGGCCAGTTCCTGAATGGCCGCCTCATGCGCCTCAACCTTCGCATCCAGCCCGAAAATGGCGTCATCCTGCGCCTCGTTCTTGACCTCGGCATGCGCGCGCAGTGACACGATCTGGGCTTCAAGTGCCGCACGCAGTGATGTGCTTTCCTCGATCAGCCTCGGCTTGAGTGCGGCAAAAATATCCCCTGACTGATCCTCCAGAAGCGCCACGATCCGCGCCTCCACTGCCCCGCGTATCTCCGCGTGCAAGGCCGCTTCCTTCTCATCCTGACGCGCTTCAAGTGCCGCACGCAGTGATGTGCTTTCCTCGATCAGCCTCGGCTTGAGTGCGGCAAAAATATCCCCTGACTGATCCTCCAGAAGCGCCACGATCCGCGCCTCCACTGCCCCGCGTATCTCCGCGTGCAAGGCCGCTTCCTTCTCATCCTGACGCGCTTCAAGTGCCGCACGCAGTGATGTGCTTTCCTCGATCAGCCTCGGCTTGAGTGCGGCAAAAATATCCCCTGACTGATCCTCCAGAAGCGCCACGATCCGCGCCTCCACTGCCCCGCGTATCTCCGCGTGCAAGGCCGCTTCCTTCTCATCCTGACGCGCTTCAAGTGCCGCACGCAGTGATGTGCTTTCCTCGATCAGCCTCGGCTTGAGTGCGGCAAAAATATCCCCTGACTGATCCTCCAGAAGCGCCACGATCCGCGCCTCCACTGCCCCGCGTATCTCCGCGTGCAAGGCCGCTTCCTTCTCATCCTGACGCGCTTCAAGTGCCGCACGCAGTGATGTGCTTTCCTCGATCAGCCTCGGCTTGAGTGCGGCAAAAATATCCCCTGACTGATCCTCCAGAAGCGCCACGATCCGCGCCTCCACTGCCCCGCGTATCTCCGCGTGCAAGGCCGCTTCCTTCTCATCCTGACGCGCTTCAAGTGCCGCACGCAGTGATGTGCTTTCCTCGATCAGCCTCGGCTTGAGTGCGGCAAAAATATCCCCCGACTGATCCTCCAGAAGCGCCACGATCCGCGCCTCCACTGCCCCGCGTATCTCCGCGTGCAAGGCCGCTTCCTTCTCATCCTGACGCGCTTCAAGTGCCGCACGCAGTGATGTGCTTTCCTCGATCAGCCTCGGCTTGAGTGCGGCAAAAATATCCCCCGACTGATCCTCCAGAAGCGCCACGATCCGCGCCTCCACTGCCCCGCGTATCTCCGCGTGCAAGGCCGCTTCCTTCTCATCCTGACGCGCTTCAAGTGCCGCACGCAGTGATGTGCTTTCCTCGATCAGCCTCGGCTTGAGTGCGGCAAAAATATCCCCTGACTGATCGCGCAGCAGTCTTTCGATCCGCGCGTCCAGCATCTCGACAAGTTCAGCGCCCCCCTGCCCTTGCTCGATCTGCATCAGGGCCAGCATCGCCGCGCGCGCATCGTCGCGTGCAAATTCATGATCAAGTGCAATCTCGCCACCGTTGCGCAGGATTAGCTGGCTTTCGAACACCGTCAGATCCGTGATGCGCTCGCCCACCAGACGCATCGCATCGCGCACGATGCCTGCCTCGACAGCACCCAGCCGCCCGAGCGCACGGATCGCCCCGTCTTCACTCTCGCCGAGGCACAGCACCCCTAGCCCATTGGAATGCTCAAAATTGAACGTCCGGTCCGGATAGTCAGCTTCAAGTTCTGCCCAGAGCTTCCAGACGCCAAAATCCCTCTCGCGCACCATGGTGTCGTGAAACAGCACCACCCCGTCAGGCGCCATTTTCGGCAGCCATGTCGTGAAATCCTCACGCACCGAGGCATAATCATGCGCTCCGTCGATATGCAGCAAATCGATCGAGCCATCAGCGAAGCCGCCCACGGCCTCGATGAACAGACTTTTGAGTGCTCGCGCGCGCGGGTCGGCCCGGGCGCTAAGCTCGCGGCGGAACTGGTCGTAGACGCTCGTCTCATAGCTGCCCGTTTGCTGATCACCGATCCAGCTGTCGATGGCCACAAGCTCCTGAACCCGCGCATCCCCCTGTGCCGCCTCGAGAAAGGCGAAGAAACTGTCGCCCCGGTAAGAGCCCAGTTCCACCATCCGCCGCGGTCCGAGATCCGTAATCAGCCAGGACGCAAGTGGGGTCAGCCCCTGCCATGGGGTCTGTGTGCTGCGATAAGCGGGGATGAAGTCGAGAGCGGATTTCGGCGGCAGCAGCATGTCGTTTTCCTTGTGTCAGGTCACAAAGCGCTCAAGCGCACGGTTGTAGAGATCCAGATCCCGCTGGCAGTGCTTTTCAATCATCGGAAAACAGTCAGGGTCAATCGGGATTGCCTTGCTGTCCCAGTCACTGTTCTCGCGCGAGTTAATGGGCTTAGCCACAAGCCTCTTGATACGCGCATCTTTCGGGTCGAAACCGACTGCGGCACAGAAGCGCTCAACGGTGGCGGAAAAATGCTCCTGAATGATGGCATGGGTCAGGTCGTCGATGCTTAGACCTTCGAGAAAATAGCTCATGGCGTTGGTGGCATATTTCGCGCGCCTTACCAATTCCATCAAGTCCCATCGTCCTTCCATAACATTGCGATGCTGAGGGATCGAAGGATCACCATGCAGCGCGATGTGGCGGTACTGCGACACCATGCGCGTAACAGGATGGCGCATGGTCGCAAGCGTTGCGGCCTTTGGAAAGACATCACGGTACTTTAGGAAGTGATAATGCCCATGAATTACACTGAATTTCTCCCCAAATGCGACTGGATCGGCCACTAGCAGAGGGTCGGGTGTCCTGACGGTCGTCAGGTCCATTTCTGTCCCGTAATCCTCGTGGATGCGGGCGCTGTAAATGATTTGGAGAGTCTTGGTAAAATTCGTCCCGGCCGTTTTCGGGATATGGATGGAGAGAAGCATCGCGTTCCTTTCGTTTTTTCCGTCAGTCAATCTAATTCGCGACAACTGCGGCGGTGACTTGCGAAACCAATTCGGGCTTGAGATGGGTTTAATCCTCTTTCCACGTCACATGCCGTGGTGAGTTCATGACCATTTTTTATAGGAAGGAAAGTAGGGAATACAAATGTCCGAGTTCTTGCGGCGATTCACTCATCACAACTGCTCCTCCGTACCGGTCTCGAATATCCTGTGCCCCAATTCTGCAGGCAGATGCGCAAAGCTCGCGCTCCAGTCGGCCGGGTGATAGGTGCTGGCCGCTGCGCGCCGTGACGCCACATCGCCCACACGCGCTGTCGCCCGGACGATGGCGGCAGCCAGACCGTCGACACTGGGGAAGCCTGGCTCGAAATTGGCCGAAACCTCGCGATACCAGTCATCAGAGCGGGCGCGGTTGGTGTTGACCACGGTCACCATACCCGAGCGCACCATCTCGAAAGGCGGCACTGACGGGTGGGGGGCATACATCAGGCACATGCCTGCATCAAAGCCTGTCAGCGTGCGGCGGTAATTCTCGTAGGACTGGTTGGGCACCGCCTTGATGGTCATCCCTTCCAACTCGAAAGAGGAGCCCATCTTCTGCGAGCCGAGCATGTAGAACTCCCACGGCTCGGCATTGAAGGCCCCGTCGCGCTTTGCCTTCGCGAGTGCCAGCATCGCGACCGTCATCAGGTTGCGCTTGGCATGGGCCTCGGGGCGCCCGTAGAAGGCGAATTTGCGCGGGCTGCGGTTAGCCAACTCCTGCTCCAATGGCAGGTCGAAGTGCTGAATACCCTGCTCGAACACGCTCACGACCGTTTCCTCACCGATCAACCCTTCGCTGAGGAAATGCGCGCGCAGCTTGGACGAGTTGCAGATCAGCCGGGGCCGGGGTGTGCTGTGGAACACGCTTTCACACAGGAAGCGATAGGAGTCGTTGGAATAGAAGATCCGCTCGTCTTCCTGCGCGAAATAGTAGTAGGCTGGATCATCGAGAAACCGCGCCATGCGCGCCGCCACCAGCGAGGCGGTCCAGTTATAGGACACCAGCATGTCGCCCGCGCCCAGAGCGACCGTACTCGACACACCGATTTTTTGCAGCTGCGATTTCTCCAGCACGGCATGGGCGACCGGATTAGCCTTGAACTCTTCAAGCAATTGCGCTGGCGGCGACGGAGGTTGCAGCGAGATGATGCCAGTTTCGATCCCCAGCGACTGCACATAGCGCATGCATTCAAACACAGCGATATAGCCACCGAAGATGACACTCGCATTCAGTTCGGGCAGCACAAACCATACGCGCGGGACCGCAGTTCGGTCGATGCGGACATTGATGTTGCGGCTGACAAAGCGGAGGATGCTTTAATCTGCCCATGTATCGGCTGCCACATCCTCCGGCGCGGCGCTGGCAGCCTGCACCCGGTAGCGTGAGCGCCGCGCCGCAAGCGCCAGTTGCCAGATCGTGGCCGCCTTGTTGCGCATCCCCGGTGTGGCCCAGACCAGCCCCATTCCGCGCCCGATTTTATGCCTGAGATTCACGTCACACTATCTGCTCTGCTGAAGGGTGGAGCCGCAGTAGCTTTTGGTTGCAGCCTCTGTATCCTGATAGTAGAAGGCGAAGGCTGCGCGCAATACTTCGCGGTCCGCCGGGCTCGCACGCAGCTTGTGATCCGAATGCGGCAGCACCGACAGCGTCCGCTCCAGCCGTTGCCAGAGCAGCGTGTCGCCCAGATATTCGGGCTTCTCGTCGATCTTGCCGAAGGGTAGGCGATTCCAGAGCCGGATTGACTTCTTTACCATCCGGTGTAGCCCGATCACGGGTCCCTTGACAGTCGCATTGAGCGGGCTGTCGTTGATCGCAGCGAATTGCGCCGTTTCCGCCGGATCAGCGCCGCAGAGATCGGCAATGAAACCGGCAGGATCCTGACGCAGCGCCTCGAAGCGCATCATGCGCACAACCGGAAAGCGGGCCGCATGCGTGGCCTTGATCCGTGGCCAGTCAAAACAGGCCAATAAGCTGGCCGCCGTGTGCTTGCTATTTGGGTTGCGCAACCCGCTCGCCAGCCAATCGGAAAACGACTGATCGGTCCACGCGCGGGCGTAAAGCCAGTTATATCCGCTCTGGACGCTCGCGATCGGATCACGCAAAGTGTAGACGATCTCGGCTCCAGGGAACAACAGGGACAAACGTTGTGCGATCTCGTCATGTCCGACAACCTCGGTCCAGGCCAGACGCTCTTCCGATAGAAACCACACTTTCGTGCTGCCATCCGGGTTGCGCAGCATCCATTGCGGCGCATGTGCCACCCAGTCGTTAAGCGCGGCGCGCGCCACTTGCACGTCGAACTGGCCCGGAGGCGCTTTGGTGATAGTGTCAATCGCCCTGTGCAATGCCACGCATACCTCATAGGGCAGATGCGGGCTCCACCAGCGCTTCCCCAGAAAACAGATCGAGCGCAGTTGGGGAAACACCTGCTCCTGCAGCGTCGTCGTGCCGCTTTTCGGCGGACCGATATGGAGAATGGTCCGGGGGAAATCTGGAGCACTCTGCTGCACTGTCGCTCCGGACCTCATTCCCTGCAAAATCCCGACTTTCATAATACAGTCGCGAAGGCGCCCGCAATACCTCCAAGGCAGATTTGTCGTCAGCGCACCGACAATGGCCTTTCGAGAACCGCTCGGATGACTGGCTGCACAAATGCCCTATCCGCCACCAGCGCCGGGCTGGCTTGCCATACCCTGCGCCCCTCGCGTAAAATTCGCGCGCGGTGCAATGGCACCATCCACGTCATGCGTTACGCCACCATACTCCTGTCCAGTCGATCACTTCCATAGGCGCCGTTATCCCCTCCCGCGCGCGAAAGTCATCGACTGCGCGCGCGCAGGACGGCACGGCGCCGTAATCGTCGATGATGACAAAACCACCGGAGCTGAGCTTGGGATGCAGCGCCTCCAGCGCCTGAATGGTCGATTCATACATGTCGCCATCCAGCCGGATCAAGGAAAAGCACTCTGCATCAAGCTTGTGCAAAGTGTCGCGAAAGAAGCCCTTGACGAAGCGTGTCCGCTCATCGAGTAGGCCGTAACAGGCGAAATTCGCCTGCACCTGTTCCAGCGAAATTGCGAGTTCCTTGTAGGTATGATAGACGTCGCCCGCATCGACCGGATAGAGTTCGGGATCGGGCGGCGGCAATCCTTCAAAGGAGTTGCAACACCACACATGGCGCCCCGGGTCGCCATGGGCCTCCAGCACAGCCCGCATCAGGATGCATGTGCCACCGCGCCAGACACCTGTCTCGATGAAATCCCCCGGAATTCCTTCCAAAATGGCTCGCTCGCACAACTCGCGGGTATTTTCGATGCGCCGGATCCCGGCCATCGAATGGGCAACCTGAGGCCAGTCCCGCCCTTCCTGACGCAGTTCTGGATCATAGACACGATCAAGCCATTCGTTATCGTTGGGATCGCCGTAGATCGTGTTGACGATGACTTTCGAAATCAGGTCGAGGTAGAGGGTACGAGGATCGGTCATGTGAGAAATCTTGTCCATCCTTAGGCAGCTTCGCCGATGCTGCGCATACATGACGTTGCTGAAGCATATCGATATCGGGCGCTACCTTTGCGTGATGGCGCCACATGTTCAAGTACAATCCGAGAGACTTTCACGCCAATGCGGCTCTGTTGATGGCATGGACAGCTCGGTCAGCCCCACCTACGGCGAACAGGAAGGGGCTACCTGGAATGGGCACTTCGATTGCACCTGTTATCATCCCAACTTCCTGTTCAACCAATTCGGCATGCTGGAACGCTGTGCCCTGCGCAACGGCAACGTCTACAGCGCGGATGGCTGGCGGGATGTCCTTGATCCCGTCATAGCCCGGTATGCTGGCCGCGACCTTGGGGGCCGGTTCTTCTAGGTCGATGCCGCCTATGCGATCCCCGCGATCTATGAGCGGCTGGAGGAGGCGTGTTACTTCTACGCCATCCGCCTGCCTGCAAACGCGGTGGTCAAGAACAAGATCGCGCACCGTCTGACGCGCCCGGTAGGGCGGCCTTCGCAGACCAAGGTTAAGCGGTTCTTCGAGGACTTCGAGTATCAGGCGACCTCTTGGGACAAGGAGCGCCGCGTGATTGCCAAGAGCGAATGGCGTCCGGGCGAGCTGTTCCCGCGTGTCGGCTTCACAGTCAGCAACCTGCCGATGGAACCAGACTGGGTGGTGCGGTTCTATAATCAGCGCGGCACCGCCGAGCAACACATCAAGGAAGGCAAGTAAGCCTTTCGCTGGACGCGATCCGTCGTACGTTGCGCGCGCTGGCGTTCACCCTTCCATTCCCGCACAAAAGCCGCAACGCGCTCATAGGAACCGTCATAACCCAACTTCACCAGATCCGCGTGCATCAGCTTTGCCGTCCGGCGTTCCTTACGTGGCTTGCGCTGATCAGACACAAGCCATTCCGTCAGCCGCGCTGCATAAGGGTCAAGCTTGCTTGGCCGATCAGGCGTCTGAAACTCTGGCTCGACTATCCCTTCCCGCAGATACTTCTTGATCGTGTTGCGCGATACGCCCGTGCGGCGCGCGATCTCACGAATGGGCATCTTGTCCCGCAGCGCCCATTTCCGAATGATCATCAAAAATCCCATGTCTAACACTCCTATCGCTCCCGGCTGGTTCAAGCCGGAGCAAGGTTGCACATGGGTCAGTTCTCGATGACAATTTCGCCCTAAACCGGGTCAGTTCTCAGTGACAATCAACATCCCGGCCACCAAAAGCCTCGACAGCTTCGACTTCAAGGCGATCCCAAAACTGAACAAGATGCAGGTGCTGGAACTGGCGCGCTGCGAATGGATCGAACGGCGTGAGAACGTGATCGCCCTTGGCCCCAGCGGAACCGGCAAGACCCATGTTGCCCTCGGGCTGGGGCTGGCGGCCTGCCAGAAGGGCATGTCTGTCAGCTTCACCACCACCGCCGCGCTGGTCAACGAGTTGATGGAGGCGCGAGACGAACGTCGGCTGCTGCGCCTGCAAAAGCAACTGGCCGCCGTGAAGCTGCTGATCATCGACGAGCTCGGGTTCGTGCCCTTGTCCAAGACCGGCGCCGAGCTGCTTTTTGAGATGATCTCCCAGCGCTACGAGCGCGGTGCCACCCTGATCACCAGCAATCTGCCCTTCGATGAATGGACCGAAACCTTCGGCACCGAGCGGCTGACCGGCGCGCTTCTCTACCGATTGACCCACCACGTCAACATCCTCGAGATGAACGGCGAAAGCTATCGCCTTGCACAAAGTCGCGCGCGCAAGTCCTGCGACAATACCTGATCCAAAGCGCCAGACTTGGACCTGACGGTCCAAGGCGGCCAGTCAACCGCCAGCTACATGCAGAGCGCGGCTGACTGGCCGCCGCCCGACATGCCCGTCAAGCACAAATACAAAGTGGCCCAGTTTTGCGCCGCCCCGTGGCCCAATTTTACTCCGCCGTTGACAGTACGCTTCGTCTAAAGTCACGATGGCAGCGATGGATTGACCTCGGGATGATTTCATAGAAAAAGAAACTGACCGTGTAGGGCATGGACTGAGAGGTTGAGTTTGACAGTCGGCTTGAACAGACGTCAGGTGCTTGGCGGCATCGCGGTCCTAAGTCTTAGCGCGTGCAATGTCCCGCGTGGGGCACCAACGCAACGCGAAGTGCTAGCGCAGCCAGATGCCCAAGGGGCAGATTTTGCGCTTGAAATCGTCACCCGTAATCGGCTGTCACTGTATCCAGAATGGGGCCCGCGCAATGGCCGGATGAATACAGATTGGCCGGCAGGCGGAGCTGTGCCTTCCGATCAGGTCCTGGCGCCGGGGGACCGTCTGTCTATGCGCATATGGGATCCAGAGGAAAGCTCGCTGATTGCAAGTGTCGAAGCACCTTTCGCCGACATTGCTAATGTGGTCGTGACCGCGTCCGGAAATGTTAGCCTACCTTATATCGATGAAGTTCAAGTTGGAGGACTTACTGCGGAGCGTGCGCGCATTCGATTGCAGGAACGTCTGACCACAATCATTCCATCGGCACAGGTGCAACTTGAGGTCAGCGAGGGTAGGCGCAATTCGGCGCAGATGCTGGGTGGCGTTGCCAGTCCTGGCACCTATCCGCTTAATGAACGCAACCTGCCTTTGACGAGCCTGATTGCGGCTGCAGGCGGAATAAATCCTTCACTCAAAAACCCACAAGTGCAGATCATGCGGGGAAATCAGGTGTTCCGCCGTCCTTGGGACTTTGTGCTGGACAACCCATCCCATGATCCAGCTATTCGCGGTGGGGACCGTGTTTTGGTCGAAGCAGACCCACGCAGTTTCAAGGCATTAGGTGCCGCTCAGCGCGAAGAAGTCATTGGCTTTGACGAACAGGATGTAAGTGTCCTGCGGGCAGTTTCGCTGATGGGCGGCATCTCGGACACACGTGCAGATCCGCGCGGGGTACTGGTTTTGCGCCGGTATGCAAACAGCGAAACACAGCGTGCAAATGGCCCGCCTAATACGCGTGTTGTGTTTAGCTTTGATCTAACTACCGCAGATGGCGTGTTTAGTGCCGACGAATTCTTGATTCAGCATGATGACATTGTTCTGGCTACACAGTCACCAACCGTCAGCACCCAAAGAGTCCTAGGCCTGTTCGGAGCCGTCCTTGGGTTTGGACGCACTCTCTCCACCACCCTGTGACACGTACCCTGCGCATCCTGGTGTTAGGGGCCAGCGGGCGTCTTGGCAGAATGCTGCGGCGGCAGTGGAGTGAGGCAAGTCTTCACCCAATCTGGCAATTCCGGGAGGCACCTCGGAACTGGTTGCCGCGTGACGAAATCCTAATATTCGACCTGTTTTCAGAGCCACCAGTGTCTAGGCCTGTTGATATGGTCATCAGTTTGGCTGGCGTTGTTCCAGGCAAAGGCGATCTATCGCTTAATTGGAGTGCCCCCACTGAAGTGGTCCACCAACTGGGATAGTATCATCCCATTTCAGGAGGACCAGAGATGGCTGGAAAGAGAGACAAACCCGAAGATGTTGTGCTGAAGCTTAGGCTGAACCGCCCCGTCTTTACCGGAGGGCAAAACTCTCGGAGGATTGCCAGTTATGGAACATGCTCAAAAGAAGAAGACCTCGAAGCCGTATTCACCTGAGTTCCGCGAACGCGCGGTGCGGCTGGCGATGGAACACCGCGATGATTATCGGAGCGAAGCTGCGGCGCTGACGGCGATCGCAGGTAAATTGGGCTGTTCGCCGGACAGCCTTCGCGTTTGGGTGCGCCAGGCCCAGCGTGATGGCGGCGAACGGCCAGGCCAGACGACGGCTGAGAAGGCACGGATCAAAGAATTGGAACGCGAGAACCGTGAACTGCGCCAAGCCAACGAGATCTTGAAGAAGGCGTCGGCGTATTTTGCTCAGGCGGAGCTCGACCGCCCATTTCGCAAGTGACTGCTTTCATTGAAGAACACCGTGGGGTGTATGGGGTCGAGCCGATGTGCAAAATGCTGCAAATCGCCCAGTCTACCTATTATGAGCGCCGTGCCATCGCGCGTGATCCGGAACGTGCTTCGGCTCGGGCAAAGTCTGACGCGGATCTCTGCATCAAGATCGATGCCGCCTGGAAAGACAACCGCAAGCTCTATGGGGCGCGGAAGATCTGGCATGTTTTGCTCAGAGACAATCAGGACGTCGCGCGATGCACGGTGGAGCGGTTGATGCGCCATTTGGGCCTCAAAGGTGTGCTTCGGGGCAAAAAGGTCATCACCACGAACCCTGACACATCGCAGCTATGCCCAGATGACAAGGTGAACCGGCTGTTCATGGCAGACCGTCCGAACAAGCTGTGGGTTTCAGATTTCACCTATGTGCAAACTTGGTCCGGGACGGTCTACGTGGCATTCGTGATCGATGTGTTTGCGCGTCGTATTGTTGGCTGGCGTGCCTCGACCTCGATGAAGACACAGTTTGTGCTCGACGCACTGGAGCAAGCGATCTGGCAAAGAAAGACGTCAGATAACAAGAGCTTGGTTCATCATTCGGACCGTGGCTCTCAATACTTGTCCATCAAGTATACTGAGCGCCTGGCCGAGGCAGAGATCGATCTTTCCGTCGGCACCGTCGGTGATGCCTATGATAATGCACTTGCGGAATGCGTGATCGGCCTGTTCAAAACCGAGGTCATCAACCAGATCGGCCCTTGGAAATCTATGCGTGAAGTCGAATGGGAAACCTTGAAATGGGTCGATTGGTATAACAATCGCCGCCTTCTCGGCCCCATCGGTTACATCCCGCCCGCAGAAGCAGAGGAGGCGTTCTATGAAACCCTGAACTCACTCGATATGGTCGCCTGAAATATGAACAAATCACCCTCCGGTAAATCCGGGACGGTTCACTCCAACGCCAGACGCTGATCAGCTGTGTCATAGAAGCTGGTGAGCGGTCTATAGGCCCAGAGCGCCCGATCCGTCGCCGCGCCGAAGGACAGGGCGCCAGCCGTGTCCCCCCCGATCTCCGCCAGCACAGCCAGAACGTCGGCCTGATCGAGGCCGAGGGATCGTGTCAGAACTTGTAGCTGTTCTTCCTCTGGCAAGATGTTTGCCAGCCAAGGGGAGATGACATCAGAGGGATAGGGGTCGGCGCGGAGCGGCATGGTAACAGACAAGGGAAACGCCCCGGCCGTCTGCAGCCAGCGATCTGCATATCGCAAAGAGAGAGATCCATCAGCCGCAACGTTGACCTGCCCGACTGCCAGGTCATCAAACCAGATGGGGATGGAGGCGGTCACTGATACTCTCCGAGATCATAGCCCCCCGATGGCGCTAGCGCGCTCGGCTCGGCCGTGTATGTGCCATCCGCGATGATCGTCGCGAGGGGTGCACGCAACGCATCAGCGATCCGCTTCAGAGTCGTCAGCCGCGGATCGCGTTTTCCGGTTTCGATCAAGGACAAGGCAGGCGCGCTGATACCAGTCAGCCGGGCCAGCTGCTCGAGGCTCAAACCCTGCGCCGCTCGGGTCTCGCGGATCCGGTGGCCGGCATCCGCCAGCAGCTTCTTCTCGGCATCATCGACCATCTGTCGCCACCTTACCTTTTTCGGTAAAGATAGCAGCAAGACGGGCTTTGCTCAAGGCATCTTATCTTTAACGGTAAGATCGTCGCTCCAGGGCAGCACGCTAGAGCGCCCTTATCGAATAAGGTAAGTGCCTCGGAGGGCCCTAACGGCCATTTTCATAGGGCTGAATGCCCGCGAATGCAGGCCGATGCACGCCAGTGCGGACGGCTGCGGGCGAATGCGATTTTTCTGGTCGGGTGTTGATGTGGCGTTGATGTAAACGCGCACGCCAAATTCCCCAGTGTTTTACTAGGGAACCAAGCGTTTGATATTGTTGTGTATTTTGGTTGCGGGAGGGCGCATCGACCTTGACCGAACAACAGAGGAGTTCTTGAGCAGGCGCAGTGGGCCTTAAGTCGTGACCTACGCTATCGAACGGACGGGTTCCCTGGTCAGTCGACACCAAATTGCAGCATTTTCTCCAGACCTTCGGTCAGGTATTCCCCCACCATTGGCTTGCCCAGCAGATAGCGGCTCACCAGCGCATCGTGCTGTTGCCGGGCCAGCGCTTTGGTAGCCTCCCATTCTTGCGGTTCCGCATCACCGCGACCGATCCAGAACAGCGCCACCAACGCGTCTTTCTGCTCGTAGTTCCAAGCGTAGCCGCAGCCAAGTGGTTCAGACGGCAGAAATCCGAGGCGAGGCCGCGCGACAGCGCCGAGGGCTGCTTCGGAAAAATGGCGTCAGCGAGCTGAGCGTCTTCTTTGGGTCGAAGAAGTCGGTGACTGACTTTGGCGGGTCTATCGGGGCAGAGGCCTTGGTGAAGTCGTTCACCAAGGCCCATTTATTAGCGCGAACTGCCTCGGTCACTCCGGCACAAGTCACCTCTGACCAACAGGGATATCTTTTTGGCCGTAATGTCTGTCAAAGACATAGACCGTGACCTGACCGTTGCTTGCGATCGCCTGCTCATTTGGTGAGAGGATCTGGCCGGCGTCAACCAACATGGGCGAACCTGCCGTGGCCGTGATGGTTACAAGACCGTTTATTCCGCGGTCACGTTCGTCCAGCGTGACAAAGGCCGGTTCTGAGCGTGTTGCCAGTGGGTTTGCAGAGACCTCGTCATTGGCGAGTGCGATGGAGCCGAATGTCGCAATTGCTGCGGTGGCGGCTGTGGTAGTCATGAGAAGGCGTTTCATTGTGTAACTCCTTGAGTTTGAGGTTAACTATTACGTCGATTATGGCTGGCTTTTCGCGAAAGTTATAATCACTAACTTCTCCATAGTCAAGAGTTAGCATCACTTACTTTCTGATGCAAGCTTCAAATTTTTTACGGTGAAAGTGCGGTTTGCGCAGCTTTAGGGAGGGGAATAACGCCGAAGAGACCGCGTGCCGGATCGATAGAACGAGCCAGCTCGAAGCGCTGGTTTCAACCTATTGCGTCGTGATGAGGCGGGGAATTGCCGCTATGCGATCAAGGAAGCAGCACCAGAAGATGCGCAGGCTGACCTGACAGTGCAGTGCTGAGTTCGATTAGGGTCCAGCTTGCCCAGAGGGCGGCGAATCCCACAACGGCAGTGCTCGCAAAACTGCCGATGCGCAATTTGACGATGCAGATCGCGACCAGTGGGACGGCCTGCATCATGTGAGTTGCCAGAAAATGAGAAACCCGCAAATCTCCCGCAATCAGCGACCAACCGGTGAACATCATGCGGGAAGTCGGCAGAGGGGCGGTCCCTACATAGGGACTGCCTCGTTCTCCGATGGCAAAAGCCGCGACAAAGGTCAGGATCGTGCCACCTATCAGGCCAAGAATAATGCCGGTTCTGACTGTCGCGCCAGCGGCAAAGTCTGGGTCGCGAGAAACAGCCGTTGCGACGGCCGCTGCAGTGCCGGTGATGATAACGGCGGCGAAGGCCATCACCGAGAACATCATCCGATGGAATACTGTGCTGTCGTTGAAATGCGAATGCTGACCCAAAGCCGCCTGAAGAATAATCCACCCCATCTCAACCGTGCATGCCAGAAGAAACGCCAGCGCGACGCCCTGCATGTAGGGAGCCACCTGGACCGAAGGGCCGAGCCGTGAGACCACAAGGGCAAGGGTCGCTGCATGGATCGCAAGCGCGAGTTGGAATTTGAGCGGCTTTGCCCAGACCGACAGCCCGTCGATAAGTCTGGGATCTGCAGCCCAAACAACGAGCGTCATCGCAAAGCCGACAACCATCGCAACCGAAATCCCGGCGTAGACCCGCTCAGGCAAAGTCCATTCTGACCAGATCAGGATGATCGCGCGGTGCATCAGGCTGGCTGCGCCATTGCGATCATGCGCCGCTGACACCTGAGCCATCGACAGTCTGCCCGGTCTTGTGCAGTAGGGTCAACCGACGATGGAGCGCCTTCACGCCTTGGCCGCCTGTGCTAGTATCGCAGTGGTAACAGACATCAAGTAATCCCAATCGTCGATATCGGCGCTGGCAACCTTGTGCTTCATGTCGATGGTCAGAAATGAATGGCCATGAACAAAGGACCATAACATATAGGCACGGCGCTGGACTTCGGCGGCGTTGGGTGGCTGGCCAAGGTATTCCGCGACAGACTGCACAACCACCCCGAAGCAGCTCTCTCCCTTAGCCAGAAGATCGGGGGCGTTCTCATGCCCTTCTGTCAGGCTGAATACCAATCGGAAAACGCCGGGCTCCACTCTTGCAAAATCGACATAGGCCTTGCCCACCGCGGCGACCGCCTCTAGCGAACCGTAGGCATGCGCGGCGGCCCCGGCTTCCATCGCGTCGCGCAGACGGTCCATGGCTTCGCTCACAACACCCCGCAGGATTTCGGGACGGTCCTTGAAATGCTTGTAAGGTGCAGCAGAGCTGACACCGGCTCGGCGCGCGGCTTCGGCGACGGAAAACCCATCCGGCCCATGGGTCTCGACCAGTTCACGCACCGCTGAAATGAGCTGTGCCCGAAGGTCGCCATGATGATAGGCTGACTTGGGCACAACAGCGAGTGGCGCATCTGCAGTCGAGGTTTTCTTTGGCATTTCGTGTCCGGTTCTTCCCTGAAAGTAAGTGCTAGATACTTTCTGATTGACCAAAGTTAGCATCTATCACATATAAACACAAGCAAGCGCCATTCGCCATTTTGGAGCGGTCCGGCTTGCTTCAACACGACGTCCGACTACAACAAAACAACCTGGGCCACCCGCCAGTGCAAAAGGCGTGTAGACCACTTCATTCGACCTTGAAACGCCGCTCTTTCGGTCTAATCGGGCTGAAAAAAGCTTGTTTACGATGACCTTCAACAGAAGCCGACACATTTTCAATACCAACGAGGATGGGCTTCTGTGTCTGTGGTTCTGGCTACCTCATTGGCGACCTAGCTAGTCCTTTTCCTAATATAATCGGCTTCCAGAATAAGCGTCGGCAGCACCCAACCAATGGCTGGAAAAGCCCCTCGGCACTGGATGTTCAGGCTGAACTATTTGGATACTGAAGCGTCACAATTGAACGACAGGTCCAGTATGGGGCAAGTATACCAGCCGATTTTGTGCTCAACTCTTGTAGTTCTGAAACAGAACGGATAGTGAATACCAAATATTGCGACGGGTGCAAAAATGCGCTGGGATGATCTCAAGGACGAAAACTGCTCATTTGCGCGGGCTCTGTCTGTTGTAGGCGATCGCTGGACGCTGATGATTTTCCGTGACTGTTTTCTCAAGGTCAGGCGGTTCGAGGATTTTCAGAGCCGCCTTGGTATGGGACGCGGCATTTTAGCCGACCGGCTCAAGAAACTTACCGACGAGTTCATCCTGACCAAGATTGCTTATCAGCAAAACCCTACCCGATACGAATATCGTCTAACAGAGCGGGGGCTCGATCTGTTCCCGGTCATCATTTCGCTGGTGCACTGGGGTGATGTTCACAAGATAGACAAGAAAGGGAAGCCTGTTCAGCACGTTCATCTGGGCTGCGGTCAAACATTTGAACCGATCATGTGCTGTTCGGAATGTGGCGAGCCAGTAGATTCCCGGTCGGTCAAGGTGATCCCCGGCCCCGGCGGGCTTAATCCAGTGCACCTCCCGCTTGACCGGCAGCCAAACGCTACAGTGATCAAACGAAGTTCGAACGGCTAACTGCTTCTCGCGCGACGCGTCGCGTTCACATGGCAATGTCTCGGACCATGTTCGCCAATCTAGCTGACTCATATGCGGGGCGTGCCATATTACCTTCCAGATAACTGATTAGGTGCGGCGGCATTTCTATCTCGTAGTCGCGCGCCCACTTGAGGCATGTAGTTAGAAGAATATCCACAGCCGTGAACCGCTCGCCCATCAAGAAGGGTCTGCCATCTCGTAATGCGATATCTACATGGCGTAACTGACGTTGAAAGTATTCTGCCGCCCGGGCCACTACACCCGGCGCTTCGCCATAGATATGTGCGAGACCCTGCACTGTACCATGACGCCGCATCACATAAAGACTGCTGGAATCCAGTTCGGTTACGATAAAGAAGGCCCATTCAAACCAGTGATGGCGGTGACAGCCTTTTGGCGGGAGCAAGTCACGGCTTGCTGAAGAGTAGGTCTCAGCGAGATAAATCACGATAGCTGCGCTTTCTCCCAGCGTGAAGCCACCATCCTGTAAGAGCGGTATCTTCTGTCGAGGATTGAGCGCGGTGTATTCAGGCGTCAGCGTTTCGCCGGTGCGGGGAAGGATCGGCTTGCTTTCATAGTCGACCCCTAGCTCCGCCAGCGCCCAGTGCCCGCGCATCGTTCGGCCTGTACCCGCGCCCCAGAGCGTCAACGACATTTCACCACGTCTCCAAAGAAGGTCGCAGGTCGAGTTCGTGTGTCCAACCGTCACGAGTTTGGCAATGCAGATACCAATAGGCTTCAGCTATGGACATTGTATTGACGAGACTATCCGGCTCGATCGCCGAAATATCTACGCCTTGTGCCTTCAGGCGCTGGTGAATTGCTTCGCTGTCGACCGCTGCATCAATAATAAGATGCGCGACGTGAATGTTCTGCGGCCCCAGTTCGCGCGCCATTGATTGTGCCACGCCACGCAGTCCGAACTTGGCAGACGCAAACGCGGTAAACCCGGTCCTTCCTTTAACGCTTGCGGTTGCGCCGGTGAAAAGCATCGTCCCGCGCCCACGCGCGAGCATGCGAGCGGTGACTTCGCGTCCCACTAGGAACCCCCCGAAGCAAGCCAGTTCCCAAGCTTTTATGAACAGCTTGGCCTGCGTCTCATGCAGCGGCCTCGAGACATTCGAGCCGGCGTTGAATAGGGCAACCTCTATCGGTCCGATCTCGCTTTCGATCTCCTCGACAAGCTGTCTTACCTTGTCCTCATCACGCACGTCGGTGCCGAACGCGCGCGCGGCTTGACCAGCGTCCTTTAACTCAGCAACGAGGTCTTCCGAATTTTCGGCGTTGCGCCGCGCGATGCAGACAACATACCCTTCCTTCGCAAATCGGCGCGCCACCGCCGCTCCGATAGCGTCTCCTGCGCCTGCCAGCAACGCAACTTTTCGATCCGAATGTCCCATGGAATCTCCTCAGTTTGTTGTTTCGGTCGGTAAGGCAACTGCCCCGGCCGCTACCATCGCTGCAATCTGCTCATCACTGTATCCAAGGGCCTTCAGCGTCGACGCCCCATGTTCACCCAGTCGCGGTGCACCTGAAGTGAGCGCAGCTTCATGTTCGGTAAATCGTGCTGCCGGTTTGGGCTGACGAATGGTCCCAACCGTGGGCTGACTAATCTCTCCGATCAGCTGTCGGGCAACAATTTGTACGTTCTGCGTGACTTCTCCACGCCGCAGGATCGGTCCGCAGGGGACATCGTTTCTGTCCAACACGTCGAGCCATTCTTCCGTGCTTCTTGTCTTCAGGTATTCAGCCATCTTGTTGATGCGCGCCGTGGCATTCACATGGCGA
This sequence comes from Seohaeicola sp., assembly GCF_048006315.1. Taxonomy (GTDB): domain Bacteria; phylum Pseudomonadota; class Alphaproteobacteria; order Rhodobacterales; family Rhodobacteraceae; genus Seohaeicola. The sequence continues at coordinate 1,099,563 of NZ_CP180350.1, forward strand.
CCCGATGGAGTGCTAAAACGCTCGTCCAAATCGAGTTCCGGATCATCTACCGCACGGCAGAATCCCTGCCATTCACTGTCGGAAATCGTCCCGACCGTCATGAACCCATTCGTTGTCTCAAAGACCAGATCGGGCCGAGCATTCGGGTCGCCCACGGCTTGCTCGCGCCCCACGATAGTGTATTGCATCATGCCTTCAGGCCACAGGAAGGACAGCATGACGTCGAGCATCGACACTCGCAGATGATCACCCCGGCCAGTTTTCGTCCGAGCAAAGAGAGCTGCCGAGACCGCTTGTGCTGCAAATATCGCGGTTGTCTTGTCGGCGACGATCGTGCGGGTCATCTGGGGCCGATTGGTGGCGGAGTTCGATTGAATGTCGCAAAATCCAGAGATGCCTTGAATGATCGGGTCATAAACACGCTTGCTGGCGTAGGGGCCAGTCTCGCCCACACCATCGATTGATACATAGATCAACTGAGGGAACTGCGCGCGCAGAGTTTCTGCACCGAGGCCAAGACGTTCCATTGTCCCGGGTCTGAAGTTCTGCACCAGAACATCCGCGTCTGCCAGAACCCGCATAAGTATTTCACGCCCCGCATCGGCTTTGAGGTTGAGCGCGATGGATTTCTTTCCGCGGTTCGAAGAGATAAAAAGGGCCGAAAATTCGCCTGCGGCGTCCACCTTCTCGCGGCTGCGGCGGGTGATATCGCCGGTGATAGGCTCGACCTTCAGGACCTCAGCGCCCTGATCAGCCAGAAACATGGTTGCCAGAGGGCCAGAAACGACGCTGCTCAAGTCAACCACTTTGACCCCATTTAATGGTCCACGCATTCGAACTTCCTTTCATTTCATGATAAGGTATCAGTTTAGCCCATGCTGCAGCTCAGCTAACTCTAGGAGCCTCGACCCAGGATCAGATTGGGGAGCCAAGTCGCTATTTCTGGCCAGATTAGCAGGATCGCCAGGACGAGGTACTTAAGGCCCACGAAGGGCAAGGCCGCTCCATAAACCTGGGTGAGCGAGATGTTCGTCGGGGCGACCCCTTTCATCACGAACAGAAGCAAGCCGAATGGCGGCGTCAGCAGCGATATCTCCATCGCGACGAGGATCAGAAGCATCAGCCATGTCATGTCGACGGAATTGGCGAGCGCCAAGGGGACGAAGAATGGCAATGTCAGCAGGATCATGCTGATCTGATCCATGAAGCAGCCTAACACGAGCAGTATCGCCAACATGATGAGGACTAGCGCCATCTGCGACAGAACAGCGGCGTCCAGCGTCCGCAGGAGGCCCGATGTGCCGCCCGACACGGCCAGGATCTGAGAGAAAGTCAATGAACCGGCGACGATGAAGAGGATCATGCCCGAGATCTTAGCCGTCTCAAGCATCGAAATCCGGAGGCTTTCGATTGTCAACTTGCGATAACAAGCACAGACCACAGCTGTGGCGACGCACCCGATGGCCGCTGCCTCCGTTGCCGATGCAAAGCCACCGAACATGGAGCCGAGCACCGCCGCGAAGATAGCGAAGAGCGGCAGGACATAGATGAAAATCGGTCGCCATTCGATCTGCCTCCCCTCGACATCTGGTTCGTTTGGCGCGAGGCTGGGATCTAGATGACACCGCAGGATGACATAGGCCAAAAAGAAGATCGCCATGAGCAGCGCCGGGATGATCCCGGCGATAAGTAACGCTGAGATGGACTGTTCGGCGAGACTGGCCAGCAGCACCGCGAGCGCCGAGGGCGGAATGAGCATGGCAATGCCGCCAACTGACATGATGCTGCCCATTGAGATTTTCGGGTCATAGCCCTGTGCGATCATCTTCGGCAACATGGTGTTGCCGATCAGCGCGGTGCTGGCGATAGTCGAGCCCGACAGGCTGGCGAAGGATGTGCCGCCGAGCAGGGAGACAACTGCAAGCCGGCCCGGCAGTTTGACAATCAGCCGGTCGATCGCGTCAATCGCCCTCATGGCAACACCGGTGTGAAACAGCAATTCGCCCATCAGGATAAACATAGGGATCGGCGTCAATGAGAACGTCCCTATCGCGTCAAGCGTTTCCTGCGGGAAAGTAGCGAGGGCTTTGATACCACCCAGAAAAAGCCAGGCACCGATCACGTTTGCGGCGAGAAACGCGAACGCAACGGGCATGCCAACCACGAGCTGTACGCATACGACCCCCAGCATGACCAGCAAGGCAAAGATCCACTCCATTTACGGCTCCTAGACGCTGCTATTGTTGTGATGAGGTGTTCGCCCAGTGATGATCCTCACCACAAGTTCGATCGAAATCATTATGAAGGACGCGATGAAGATGGCGATGAACGGCCAGACCGGAACCGCAATCGTCTTGTAGAAGGTGCTGCCGAATTTCTGCGCGATCTGGAATGCCTCAAAGGCGAAAAAGATGAGGGTGCTGCAAACCACGAGCATCACAGAGTTCAGCACCAGATCAAGCAGGCGCGCGGCCTGTCCCTTCAAGATACTGGGGAGGATATCGACGCTGACATGCCGACCCAGATGGAGCAGCCATGGTGCGCCGATCATCGTCGAGGCATAGAGCAGATATTCGCAAGCATCCGCCGCCCACAGGATGCCAGACCCTAGAACGTGCCTCCCGAAAACGTCCAACGACACCAGAACCGGGATTAGGAATAAACCCAGCGCCGAGAGCACACCGCACCCGGCGAGGAACTTGTCGAAGATCGCCAACAGCCGTCCCTGGCTGCTGGCGTCCTTTGCGACCGACGAATTGCGCTGATCGTCCACGGCTTCACTCGCCGCCTGCTGCGGCGCGCAGCCGCGCACCGATCTCGGGATCGCGTGACATGACCGTTTCCCATGCAGTTTCCACCGCGGCCTTGGACCACTTCGCCTCTTCATCCGGGTCGAACGTCAGGGTCTCAATCCCGGCCTCTTCCATTGTCGCTCTGGCCTCTTCCACCCAGCCCCCGACAATCTTCGCGCTGTCGGCCTCGTATTTCTGGACCATCTCATCGACGAGTGACTTGTGTGCATCTGATAGGCCGTTCCACGATTCGAGGTTCATCACCACGTTTAGATCGGTGTCGTAGAAACCCGGGTCGACGCGATACTTGGTGATGTTAAGCCAGTCGGGCAGGAACCCGATGATCGGCCAGCCGAACCCGTCGATGGAGCCATTCTCGATCATCGTGTAGACCTCGGCCAAATTGGCCCGCATCGTCGTGGCCCCGAGTGAACTGAAGAACGGCTGGTAATGCGGAGCGACGCGCAAACGCAGACCCGTCAGGTCCGCTGCCTCGATGGACTCGCGTAGGTAAAGGTGAAATGGGGCGTTCTGAATGGTCTTCCCGAGATAGTGCAGGCCACGCGCTTGATGGGCTTCCTGCATTGCAGCCATCCAGTCGGTTTCGCGCAACTCCTCCATCGGCACTTCTGTCAGGATCAGCGCGAGCGCGACGGGGACAACCGTCTCATAATAGGGGCCGGTGTTGTTGAGCATGTCGAACTGGCCGGCCTGCAACCGCTCGCCAAGCGTGAACGGGCTGCCGATGGCTGGCGCGCCGCCCTTGTAGTCGATCACGATCTCGTCACCGTGAGTTTCGTTGAACTCCTTGATCATTCTCTCAAATTGAACTGAGAACAGGTGCCCTTCAGGGAACGCGCTTGCGGCAGATAAAGTTACCTGAGAATGCGCGGCTCCGGCGGCAAGACCGACCGCGCATGTTGCGACGGTGATGATAGTTCTGAAATACATGTGTTCCTCCCATATTGTGTCTATTTCATTGTCGTTCTTTCGCCTCATTGCCCGCGTTGCGTCCGCGCGGCGCATTCTCCCCTTCGATGAAGTATAGTTCTGCTTTAGAACTTACTAATTGCCACTGTAAAAGGACCCGCTCAAGACATCCCGACCGATCGCGCGACGCGGCGTGACTAGACGTTTTGCGCTCTGATCCGGTCTTCCACGAGATGCAGCCGGTCCTTTCCGAAATACATCTCGTCACCCACGAAGAAGGTCGGCGCGCCGAACACGCCATCCTCCACGGCGCGGCCTGTCGATGCGACGAGCTGTTGCTTGATGTCGGGCTCCTGCGTCATCGACATCAGTGTCCGGGCGTCAAGACCTGACTCGCTCAGCACTTTGCCGATCTCCACGGGGTCGTTCAGATTGCGCGGTTTCGCCCACATGTGCTTGAAAATCTCGTCCACGTAGCTTTCAAAAACCCCCATCTTCTTCGCGGCGAAGGCACCACGCATCAGGCTGAGCGTGTTGATCGGGAAATGTGGATTGAACGTGAAATCCACGATACCGTACTCGACACAAAAGCGGTTGATCTCCAACTGATCGTACTTGTTGCGGCTCTCCACGCCCTGATAGATCTCTATGGGTGACCTGTTGCCGGTGGCCTTGAAGATTCCGCCAAGCAGAACGGGCACGTAATTGAAGGCCGCGCCTGTCCTTGCAGCAACGACAGGCAACGCGCGGTGGCAAAGATAGGCATTCGGACTGCCGAAATCGAAGATGAAATCAAGCCTCATCGCTTACCACCTTTCCTTGAATGGTCTTATTTGCGTTTCGAAAGTCCATGCATCGCGCTGTTGGTTGTAAATCGCCCAGTAAGCCTCGGCGACAGCCGCAGGGCGCATGAAACGCTCCGGGTCAGACAAACCCTCGGGCCCCTCGGCGGCCTCGACGAGTTCGCGGACCCATTGCGTATCGACGGCGGCGTCGATGACGAGATGAGCGACATGGATACCCTGTGGCATCAACTCCCGCGCAGCAGATTCAGCCAACGCGCGCAGGCCGAACTTGGCGCTTGCGAATGCTGCGAAACCTGCACCCCCGCGCAGGCCCGCAGTGGCCCCGGTAAAAAAGATATTTCCCGTTCCGCGCGGCAGCATAATCCGCGCCGCCTCGCGGCCCGTGACGAAACCCGAGTAGCACGCCATCTCCCAGACCTTCCGAAACACGCGGTCAGTCGTATCAAGAAGGGGAAAATTGACGTTGGCGCCAACGTTGAAGATGACGACATCAAGCGGTGCGATGGCTTCGGCTTCGGCAAGAAAGGCCGCCACGTCGTCAGATTCGCGCGCGTCCAAGCTGCGACCATTCGCGCGACCTCCAGCAGCCTCGATCTCGGAGAGGAGTGGCGCGAGCCTGTCCCCATTCCGCCGCCCGACATATACATTGAAGCCCTGCCCGGCGAACATCTTGGCAATCGCGCCGCCGATGTAATCACCCGCCCCTATCACGGCCACGGATTTATTCCGTCTGTCCACAAGCCCCCCCCCTTATCCCGATCATGATCTCGACCGAGCCAAGCTGTAAGTTAGTCTTGTTTTAGAACTTTCTACATATCGGTAAGCTCGTCAACATAAATGTTTGCATATTTTGTTGAGCGCCGATATCCATAAATAGTTCTGTTTTGAAACTTGCCTCTGCAACGGCGGATTAAGAAAGGGAGTCTCTTGGCTGCGCGGCATACCAACCTTTTTAGAGATTCTTCGCTGATCGATCACGGGATGTTGAGCGAGCGGACCTCCGCCGGAGAATTGCGTCTTCGGTCTCCGCATAGTCTCAACGAGGTCGCGCGCAACATTTGCGAACCGATCGAGCATCATGCGGCCCGTGCGCCGGACAGTCTTTTCTTGGCTCAAAGGCAGTCAGCGGATCAGCCTTGGACCGCGATGACCTATGCCGAAGCATGGAAGGGGATATCGGCGATCGGCTCGGCGCTACTGTCAATGGGGTTCGACGGCTCGACACCTCTTGCGATCCTGACGCCGAATTCGCTTGAGCACGCCATGATATCCTTCGCATGCATGGCTGTTGGTGTGCCGGTCTGTCCGGTGTCGCCCGCATATTCCACGCTACCCGAAACGCGCGGCATCTTGCAGTCGGTTCTCAAGACGCTTCGCCCGCGGGCGGTTTTCGTTCAGGACGGGGCAGCTTTCTCGCATCTGCGCGACCTGCCCGAGCTGACAGGCTGCACGTGGATCTCGGCAACAACCGCACCGGGCTTTATCCCTTTGTCGGAACTGATGCAGGTGGCGGCTACGACTGCTTTCCGGACAGCCTATACCGCCACGCAACCGGATGCGACAGCCAAGATCCTGTTCACCTCAGGGTCGACCGGAGCGCCCAAAGGCGTCATCAACACACAGCACATGCTTTGCAGCAATGCCGCCTCCTTCGCCTCCTGCAGCGCACTGTCAGGAGCAGACTTCGTGCTGCTAGACTGGATGCCGTGGCATCACACTATGGGCGGAAACTTCCAGCTAAACACCACTGCACTCAAGGGTGGCGCTCTGTATATCGACAATGGGCGCCCCCTTCCCGGACAGTTTACCCGCAGCATTGCGAACATTTGCTCGGTCTCGCCAAGCCTATGCGTGAGTGTGCCCGCCTATTTCCAAATGCTCGTGGACGCTCTGCGCGACGACGTCCGAATGCGTACAGCTTTCTTCGCGCGCATGCGTTTCTTGGTCTATGCAGGAGCGAAGCTCCAGCAATCGGTGGTGGATGCGTTTCAGAGCATTGCTCTGGAACATACTGGACAAAAGCTGGCACTGGTAGCCGCCTACGGCGCGACAGAAACCGCTCCTGGTATTTGCATGAACACCGAGGACAGCGACGATGCAGACCGTCTCGGCGTGCCACTTCCCGGAGTCGAATTGCGCCTGCTGCCTGTCAATGACAGGTATGAGATCCGCGTTCGCGGGCCAAACGTTTTTTCGCTCTATCTGGGGAATGAAGAGGCGAGCAAGGCCGCATTCGACGAAGAGGGGTTCTATCGCACCGGAGACACGGTTTTTGCCCAAGCCGATTCCGACGGGAAACTGGCGCTTGGCTTTGGTGGCCGCCTCTCGGAAAATTTCAAACTGGATGTCGGGGCCTGGGTCATCGTGGCCGATCTGCGCGCGAAACTCTTGCAGCGCTTGGCCCCGCTTGTGCGCGAGGTCTGTCTTGCCGGAGAGAACAGGCCCGATATCCGCGCACTGTTCTGGCTGGACGAGACAGCCTGCCGCGCAAGGTTCCCCGGTCTTACTGCAGAACAGCGCCTTGAAGCTGTTCAGGACGCACTGCGCGCTGCGCTCACTACTCATAATGAAGAGAACCCGGCCAGAACACAGAGGGTTCATGCCTTCGCCACCGAAGGCGAACCGCCACAGCTCGGGGCGGGCGAAGTCACGGATAAGGGCAACATCAACCAGCGCCGTGTTCTCGAACGGCGCGCCGTCAAGGTCGACTTGCTCTACGCCGCAGATACGCCGGACAACACGATACATAGTGTGACCTCCAGCAGGTCGACCGCCGAATGAAGCCATGAAAGAAGGCATACCACGATGATATCCAAGCACGAAATCGATTTTATCATGGACTCCGTCTGCGAGCTCGACACCTTGCTTAATACTGAAAGGTTCGAGCATCTCGACCGCGACAGCTTGGGCCAAGTTTTTGCGTCTGCCGATCGAGTCGCCCATGATCATTTCGCACCAATTGCTGAGGAAATGGACGCGCAAGAAGTCTTTCTGCACGAGGGCACTGCGAAACTTCACGGCAAAGTGGACGAGAGCCTCCGTGCTGCGGCGGCGGTAGGCCTTTTTGGCATGAGTTTTCCTTTTGAGAATCAGGGTAGCCAGTTGCCGCACTGCGTAACTGCTGCGGTAAACTCGGCCTTGTCGGGAGCTAACGTTGCGTTGAATGCGTTCATGCTGCTGACGGCAGGTTCGGCCCGGCTGATCGCCAGCTTCGGAGACGACAACCAGAAAAGCACCTTTGTCGAGCCAATGGTTTCGGGCCGTTACTTCGGGACTATGTGCCTGTCGGAGACTCATGCAGGCTCCTCGCTCGCCGGAATTCGCACACGCGCGGAGCCCAACGGCGTAGGGGGCTATCGCATCTCGGGCGAGAAGATGTGGATCACCGCGGGCGATCATGATCTGGGCGAGAACATCATTCATCTGGTTCTGGCGCGCCTGCCAGAAGCGCCCGCAGGCGTCAAAGGCATTTCACTCTTCATTGTACCGAAGTATCGCGTGACGTCCGATGGAACGCGCGGCGCGTGCAACGATGTCAGGTTGATCGGCCTTAATCACAAGATGGGTCAACGCGGTGTTCCAAATGCCGTGCTGAGGTTCGGCGAGGACGGGGCGTGCGAAGGCTTCCTTCTAGGATGCGCGAACCGGGGCATGGCACAAATGTTCCAGATGATGAATGAGTTGCGCTTGAATGTCGGTGCTGTTGCCTCTGGAGTGGCCTATGTAGGAGCGCAGCACGCCCGCGCATACGCGGCCGAACGCACGCAGGGAAAACCGCTTGATGCCAAAGATCCGGACGCAGCTGAAGTAGCGATCATAAACCATCCCGACGTTCGCCGCATGTTGTTGGCACAGAGAGCGCTTTCAGAAGGCGCATTGGCGCTGACGTGGTATTGCGCATGCTTGCTGGACCGGATCGAAACGGCTGACTCGAGCGAGGACGCAGAGCGCCTTCAGCGCCGACTTGATTTGCTGACGCCGCTGGCCAAGACTTGGCCTGCAGAACATGGCACGCGGACCAATGACATCTCGCTTCAAGTGCTGGGCGGCGCAGGCTACACGCGGGACTTTCCGGTAGAGCGTCTCTACCGGGATAATCGGCTCAACCCGATCCATGAAGGCACCACAGGAATTCAATCGCTTGACTTTTTGCGCCGCAAGATTGTGGGCGAGGATGCCAAGAGTCTGACGGAACTCCTTTTCAACATATCAGAGGATAGCGCGAACATGCCCGCCGGCCTGTCTGACGAAGCGGTAATGCTGAGTGGGGCAGTCAAAACCGCATTGGAAATCGTCGAAGTCCTTGATCGACGCAAAAAACAATCGTTTGCCGGCAGCGGTGCTCTACGGCAACGCGACGCCGTTTCTCGAAATGATCGGAGGAATCGTTGTCGGCTGGCTGTGGACCCGGATGGCCCGAACTGCACTGGATAAGCTGGCCCAAGGTCAGGGCGACCCAGCGTTCCTGAGAGCTAAGATCGCCTCATGCGCGTACTTCATGAAGTGGGAGCTTCCAAAGGCGATGGCTGTGGCACCCCGTCTGTCCATGATGGATCGCTCATGGATAGATATTACGCCCGGGGAGTTGTTGGCATGACGGCATCTGTAGGGCCATCAGGCGGTTGATTGATCGTCTCGACCCACCAAAAACGCGTTCCGGCGATCTACCTCACCTTGAGTATCCCAATGCCGCCTTCACAGGAGAACTTGTATGAAAACCAAACTCACCGAAATGCTGGAAATTGAGCATCCGATCGTTCAGGGCGGGATGCACTATGTGGGCTTTGCCGAACTCGCCGCCGCAGTCTCCAATGCCGGCGGGTTGGGAATTATCACCGGACTGACTCAGAAGACGCCCGCCGATCTCTCGCGTGAGATCGAGCGGTGCCGCGAAATGACTGACAAGCCATTCGGCGTCAACCTAACTTTTCTTCCAATTCTCGTGGAACCGGACTATCCGGGATACATAAAGGCAATCATCGATGGGGGTGTGAAAGTCGTGGAAACGGCTGGGAACAATCCGCAAAAATACATGGCGGCCCTCAAGGAAGCGGGTGTCAAGGTCATTCATAAATGCACCTCGGTACGCCATGCTCTCAAGGCACAGTCGATCGGCTGCGATTTGGTCTCCATAGACGGGTTCGAATGTGGCGGGCACCCGGGCGAGGACGATATCCCGAATTTCATCCTCCTGCCGCGCGCGCAAGACGAGTTAACCGTGCCCTTCATCGCCTCGGGCGGAATGGCAGATGGGCGCTCACTCATGGCGGCAATCGCCTTGGGTGCCCAAGGAATCAACATGGGGACGCGTTTCATTGCCACGAAGGAGGCTCCTGTGCATGACAATGTGAAACAGGCGATCTTGCAGGCAACGGAACTGGATACGCGCTTGGTGATGCGACCACTGCGCAACACCGAACGGGTGCTCAATAATGCCGCTGTCGAAAGATTGCTCGCGACCGAACGCGCACTTGGAAACGATTTGAAATTCGATGACATCATAGAAGTTGTTGCCGGCGTATACCCGAAAGTCATGCGGGACGGCAACATGGATGCTGGAGCGTGGTCTTGCGGCATGGTGGCTGGGCTCATCAGCGATCTGCCGACCTGCGCGGAACTCATCACCCGCATCATTGCCGAGGCACGAAGCATCGCCGAAAAGCAGCGCCAAATGTTTGCCTAAAGTAGTTCGACTTTCTCGGAGGAGTTTGCAGCCATCTTGATCAATGAATTCTCGGATTGGCTCGGCAAGGGCTTCATGGACCCGCACTTTGTTGGATCACTCTTTGCGATCAAGAGACGGCGTTTCTAGCAATGGCAGAGCGCCATTGAGGAATTTGCGGAAGCGGGTGATGGTTTGGCTTGCTGAAGAGAGTGATCGGTAGCCCGTGGCAACGCTGGACGTTGCACCATAGAGAGTGGTGAAGTGACTGCTTCGACAACGGCGCCGCACTCGGCCTCGGAGAAGTGGTGATTGCGGCCTTCCGCGACATCCTCGGCGTGGCCTTTGGTGTGGTCGGGTCATTCTGCTTCTTGATTGGGTCTTCCCTGAAAGTAAGTGATAGATACTTTCTGCTTGACCAAAGTTAGCACCTATCACATATGTTAAAAAGTGCAGGAGCGCCCTTCCGGATTCTGCACATCCCGACTGTCCCTCACGGCGACATTTCCCGCCTGAAATCCGCTCGCCTGCATCCCGCGGGCGGGGTGACCATGCTTGACCACGAAAGGCCCGCCCGATGCAGCAAGATGTCTATGTCTCCATCACTGGCTTGCAGGTCCGGCGGGTCTGGCACATCCCGTCCTTCTGGTCGCATGCGATGAAATCCATGGTGCAAGCGCGCAATGCACCCGGCAACATCTCCGCCGATGCGCGCACCATCAATGGCATTCATCATACGATGTCGGTCTGGACCGACAGGCAGGCCATGCGGGCCTATCTGACCGCCGGTCCGCATCTTGAGGCCATGCGTCTGTTTCCCAGCATCGCGACCGGTAAAGTGGTCGGATATCTTGCGCAGCAGGCCCCCGACTGGTCAGAGGTCCATGCGATCTGGCTGGAACAGGGGCGCGTCGTATGAGGGCGCGTACAGTCGCGGCCGCAGCTCTCGCTCTTCTCGGCACAGGCCTGCTTGTCGCCTGCTCGGTCCTTGCACCGCTGCCACCGGTCACGCGGCTGGACGGGCGCTTGCAGGACTTTCCGACAACAGCCATGTCCCTTGAAAGGCCGGTGACAATCTACTGGGACGACCATCAGATCCCCTTTGTCGTCGCTAAAACGGACGGGGATGGGGCTTTTGCCCTCGGGCTCGTTCATGCGCATTTGCGGCTGGGGCAGATAGGCGTTGTTCGCCGGATCGTTCAGGGGCGGCTCTCGGAGTTGGCAGGCCCTTTGACGGTCGATCTCGATCACGCGATCCGGTCGCTGGACGTCTACCGCGCCGCTGACGAGATTCTGGCAGCCATGCCACCCTCGACGCGGGCTTGGATGGATCGCTACGTCGCGGGCGTCAATCATGGTGCGGCCCACCAGATCGCCCTGCAGCCCCCGCATGAATTCAGGGTGCTCGCCATCGACTGGGAGCCGTGGACCGCGCAGGATTCGATCGCCTTGGGGCGCGCATCGGGCATCGACCTGAACTGGGATTTCCTGCTGCGCATCCTGTCGATCCCCGATCCTGACTTACGGGACAGGCTCGCCTTGCGGATACTCCAAGGGGATCCGGGCGGCGCGCAAGCTGTCGCTGCGTTGCCGGAGGCCATGCCTTACGCAGAGCGTCCGGTCCTTGCCGGATTTGCGGAACTGGCGGCGCTGACCGGCCGTTCGGGGTCCAACAGCATGGTGGTCGGGCCGGAGCGAAGTGCAACTGGCGCCGCCTTGATCGCCAGCGACCCGCACCTTGCCTTCATTTTTCCGAATGCCTGGATCGTGGCGGGCCTCAGGTCACCCAGCTACAATCTGGTGGGGATGATGGTGCCCGGAACGCCAGTCTTCGCCTTTGGCCGAAACGAGCGGCTGGCCTGGGGTGGCACCAACCTGCGCGCGCGCACCAGCCAGTTGGTGGATGTGAGCGGGCTGGACCCTGCCCTGATCTCCGAGACCCGGCATCGCATCGGCGTGCGGCTCTTGCCCGATGCACGGCGCGTGACGCGGCAGACGCCTTATGGCCCGATCCTGTCAGATCTTGATCTTTTGTCGGAAACGGCGGGGACCTTCGCGGTGCGTTGGACGGGTCACACCGTGACCGACGAGACGACCGCGCTGCTGGAAGCCATGCGCGCACGAAGCGTGCCGGAGTTTCGAACGGCGGTAGAGGGCTTTGCTTTTCCGCCGCTGACCTTCCTCGCGGCGGATGACGCCGGCAACGTAGGTGCCGTCACAGCAGCCCGCGTTCCGGCGCGCGCCCCGGAACAGGGGTTTGACATTATCACCTCCCCCACGCAGTCGGATCGCGATTGGCGCAGGCTTTGGGATGGCCGTGACCTGCCCCACAGAACGAACCCCGCGCAAGGCTTCATCGCCTCTGCTAACAATCGCCCTGCTCCGGACGGGCAGCGCCCCTATGGTGGGGTGTTCTTGCAGGACGAACGGATCAGGCGGTTGAACACGCTTCTTGCCGGGTTGCCGCAAGCCAGCCTGCACGATCTGGCCGAGATTCAGCTCGATGTGGTGTCCCCCGTGGCTGTGGAGTTCTTGGCGGCGGTTGAGGCAGATCTCCGCGTCTTGCCGATGCAGGCATCGCCCGAACAGCAGGCACGCGACGCCCTGCTTGCGTGGGACGGGGCGTATCATGCGGCCGCCGACGCCCCTGCAATTTTTGAGAGTTTCATTACCGCTCTCGTTCCCCTCACCTACGAGGCCCTTGGGCGCGGTGACGAATGGGAAACCTATGCTGCCCTTGGCCGCCTTCCGCTGTTTTTGACTGAGGATCTTGCCCTTTTGCCGCCCGAGACGCGCGCGCAGGTTCTGACCCGTGCGCTGCGCCCCGCAGCAATCGTCGCTAGAGACGGCACGCGATGGGGCGACCTGCACCGGCTGCGCGTGACCCATGTCCTCGGCAACCTGCCCATCATCGGGCGCCGCTATGACATCGCGACGCTGCCGATTTCGGGCAGTCGCGAGACGATCCTGAAAACGGCGCATGATCTGACCGACCAACCGCATCTCACGATGTTCGGCGCGCAGGCGCGGCACCTGTCCGATCTGGGCGATCTCGACGAGAACCACTTCGTTCTGCTCGGCGGCCAGGACGGCTGGATCAACAGCACGACCTTTGCCAATCAAGTGGCCCCGTTCATGGGCGGCGATCTGATCCGGGTGCCATTGAAACCTGCGTCGGTAGATAGGGCGTTTTCTCACGTGATGCGGCTTGTTCCAGACCAATGAATCGCAGGCGATGCCTGCCCGAACCCGGAGACGGTGCCATGTCAGACACATCCCTTGCCACGCGACGCAAAGCGCAGATGTTCCCCAAATTGTCCCCGAGCGAGATGGAACGGGCGCGGCGGTTCGGGAGGCCCGTCGTATTCGAGATCGGCGATGACCTGTTTTCCGCAGGCAAAACGGCGCCCGGTCTCTTCCTTATCGAAAGCGGCGAGGTGAGGATCACGCAGCGTGACGGATTTGGAGGGTCGACACTGATCATCGAGCATGGACCCGGCGAGTTTGCCGCCGAAGTCGGGCAATTGTCTGGCATGGCTGCCCTCGTCGACGGCCGGGCGTTGGGATCTGTCAAGGCGACCCTGATCCCGCCTGAGAACCTTCGCGCCCTCATCATCGCGGAGGCAGATCTGGGCGAACTCATCCTGCGGGCACTGATCCTGCGCCGCGCCAGCCTGATTGAAACGGGGGATGGCGGCCCTGTCCTGATCGGGCAGGCAGCGGACCCCGGCATGACGCGGCTTACCAGATTCCTCACGCGCAACGGCTACCCCTTCCGGGTACTGATGCCCGAAGGCAACGGCGCGGCGGCTAACCTTATGCTGGAATATGCGCCTTCGCCCGAGGAGTTGCCAATCGTCGTCTGCTACGACGGGACCGTGATGCGCAACCCGACTGAACGCGCGCTTGCCACGGCGCTCGGCATGATTGGGCAGCCCGACACATCCAGCATTTACGATGTCGGAATTGTCGGTGCGGGGCCCGCCGGGCTGGCCACGGCCGTTTATGCGGCGTCTGAAGGTCTGTCGGTCATTGTCCTTGAAACGCGGTCCTTTGGGGGTCAGGCGGGCGCGAGCGCGCGGATCGAAAACTACTTCGGCTTTCCGACCGGCATAACGGGACAGGCCCTGGTCGCACGCGCCTTTACCCAAGCGCAGAAATTCGGGGCCGAGATGGCAATTCCGGCCACGGTCACAGCCCTTGACGGCCCCAAAGAGGGTGGGCTCAACCGATTGCTTCTCGAAGACGGCAAGACTGTCACGGCGCGCAGCATTGTCATCGCCAGTGGCGCGCGCTACCGGCGGCCCGCTATCGCCGATCTTGAAAGATACGAAAGCCGTGGCGTGTGGTATTGGGCGTCGCCGGTCGAGGCACACATGTGCGCGGGCACCGATGTGATCCTCGTGGGCGGCGGTAACTCCGCGGGCCAGGCGGCAGTCTACCTTGCCGGTCACGCGCGCAGTGTCCGGATGATGGTGCGTGCCTCGGGGATAGAAGCCACCATGTCGCGCTACCTGATTGACCGGGTCGCAAGCCTTGAGAATGTTCAGGTTCTGACGCGGACGCAAATCACTGCGTTGCATGGCGATGCCTCGGGACTCACGGCGGTGACATGGTCCGGACCTGGTGAGGTGACGACAGCGCCCATCAGGAATGTCTTTCTGTTCGCAGGTGCCGACCCCGCCACCGACTGGCTTCGAGAGAGCGCCATCAATCTGGACGACAGGGGATTCATTGTGACGGGCGCACTGGGTGCACAGTCGTTGGAAACAAGCCAGCGTGGCGTTTTCGCTGTCGGAGATGTGCGATCGGGCTCGGTCAAACGGGTGGGCGGCGCGATCGGCGAAGGAGCGTCAGTTGTCGCGCAGATCCATAAGCTCCTCGGCGCTGTCGCCGCACAATCACCACAGGCAAAGACCAGCCGGACCTGACAGTATAAAAGAGATACAGGACATGCAGATCATCCACGAGGTGCACGCCACCAAGGGCAGCTACAGCTACCGGCAATCCGACGCTCATCCACCTGCGCGCCTAACCTATTCGCGCGCTGGTGATTCCCTCATCATCATCGACCACACCGAGGTACCGCCGGAATATCGCGGACAGAGCATCGGACAGGCGCTGGTCATGCGCGCTGTTGAGGACGCGCGACAACATGGCATTGCGATCATTCCGCTCTGCCCCTTTGCAGCCGCCCAGTTCCGCCGCCACCCAGAATGGCACGATGTGCTGAGCCAAACCATGAACATCAAATCGCGACCGTGACTGGCCCGTAGCGCGGTCGTGTTTGGTCAGTGGTGAGTCCGGTTCCGGTCTTTTTTCGTCCATGTCACCAGAAAGATGCCAGTCGCGATCAGGCCACCCCCCAGGATAAGGCCCTGGGGGCTTTGTTCGGCCAAGAGGATCATCGACAGAGGCACCGTCACCAGCGCCGCCACCGCGCCGATCATGCTGAGCATGACCGGACCCCCCTCGCGTTGAAGCATGAAGAAAACCACGAACTGGAGGCCGAAGACGACGCTTTGCACGACCAGAAGGGTGATCTGTGTCGTCTCTGACGGAAGGCTGATATCCTGGCCGGTCGACAGCCCGAACCCCAGCAAGATCACTGCCGCGGCCATCAGCATCCCCGGTGCCAGTTCGTCGGGTCGCGCACCCTCGGGCCATTTCAGCGTGCGAAAGATATTTCCCACCGCCAGAAAGACCGGGATCATCAGTGTTGCCGCCACCCATCCCGGGCTGGCCTGCCCGTCACCGATCTTTGCCAGCGCCAGCCAAACTGCGCCGGCCATCGCAAGGGCCACGCCGGTGGCGCGACGGGCATCAAAGGCTTCCAGCCGCAGCAGGACTGCGCCCACATAGGTAAAAAGCGGGGGAAAGGTTATGGCAAGTGCCACGAAACCCGCGCCGACCACCGGTGCCGCAGAAAACACCAGCAGGTTGGGTGCCGCGATGGTCAACAGACCGGCCACAAAAAGATATCCCGAGCGCCCCCACAGACGACGCAACGGGGGTCCGCGCCTTGCGCCAAGGATCATCAATCCTGCCGCGGCGGTGAGCAAGGACCACATCAGGAAAGGGATCGCACCGATCCCCGCGTCAAAGGCGAGACGGGCAAGAATGGTAGATGACCCCAGCATCAACCCCGTGAACACAAGGTAGGCAAACGCCCTGACGCGGATCGTGGTCCGTTCTTGCAGCGTTGCTTTTTTCACGTGCGTTTCCCCCATGCGCTCAACAGCTCAAACTGACCGCCTGCCGGATCCAGGTCCGAATAAATCTCAGGGTCCCCGAACATATATCTTGCACAAGTGAGTGATTCTAACTTATGTAAGAAACTCTAACATTGAGGGAGCGTCAGGGCAATGACCAACACGGCACAAACAGGACTCGGCAGGGCGCTGCGCCGCATGGTGACGCTGACCGCGACCGTGTTCTTCTTTGGCGTGGCGGCCTTCGCCGTTTATGCAGGCTACGGGCTGATCTCGACCGAGGCCGCAGCTATTGCCGACGACGGCGCGCCGCAAACGACCGTTGGCGTGATCCCGGTAGAGCTGACACCGGGCTACACCGTCACCCGCCGGTTCACAGGCCAGATCGAGGCGGCAGCGCGGACCGAACTGGGCTTCGAACTGGGTGGGCGCATCACCGAGGTGCTGGTCGAGGAAGGCGATGTCGTGGCGAGCCGCTCGGTGCTGGCCCGACTGGACACCAGCGCACTAATCCCCGAACGCGCGGCGCTCGAGGCGGAACTAGCTGCCTTGGCCGCAGATGCCGAACTGGCCCGGCTGACGCTGGCGCGCAATGACGCGCTAACCGAACGGGGCTTTCGCTCGGTCGCGGCGCAAGACGATGCCCGGCTGACGCTGGCGCGCACTGAGGCCGGGATGACGGCCATCCGCGCACGTATTGCGGGCGTTGACGTGGGGCTGGAAAAGTCCGTGCTGACGGCCCCCTATCCCGCCCGCATCGGCGCGCGGATGGCTGATCCCGGACAGACAGCTGCGGCCGGCCAGACCGTTCTGGTCCTTTTTGACACGGAGCCCGCCCGCGCCCGGGTCGGTCTGCCACCCGAAATGGCCGCGGGGCTAGCCGTCGGGGACCGCGTCACCATTGCGTTGGGCGGTGAGGAACTGGACGCCACACTGCGCCAGATCCGACCGGATCTTGACCCGAACACACGCAGTCGGTCGGTCGTTGTCACCTTGCCCGAGGGGGCCACCCCCGTTTTGGGCGACACCGTGGCGCTGCTGCTGACGCAGAATGTCGAAGAGCCCGGCTTCTGGGCGCCGCTGAGCGCTCTGCGCGAGGGCGTGCGGGGGTCCTGGTCGGTGATGGCGGTCGAGGCCACGCCCGAGGGCGACCGCACCCTGCCTGCAGCGGTCGAGGTCATTCACAGCGACGGCAATCGCGTGTTCCTGCGCGGCGACCTGCCCCCCGGCGCGCGGATCGTAGCCGAGGCGCCCGACCGCGTAGCACCCGGCCAGCTTGTGCTGGCACAGGTGGAGTGATGCGCATGGATACGCTGTTTTTCCGTCAACCCCGCCTTGTGATGCTGGCGCTTTTGGTAATCCTGTCGGCAGGCATGTCGGCGCTTATCTCCATCGGGCGGCAGGAAGACCCCACGATCACCAATATCTTCGCCACGATCACCACGGTATTCCCCGGCGCGGACCCCGCGCGGGTCGAGGCGCTGGTGACCGCCAAGATCGAGACCGAACTGCGCACCATCCCCGAAATTGCAGAGGTGTCTTCGACCTCGGCCACCGGCATCTCGGTCATCTCGGTCGAACTGATCGAGACTGTCCCGCCCGAAACCATTGAACAGCTGTGGGCGCAGGTCCGTGACGCGGTTGCCGATGCGCAGCGCGAATTCCCGGTGGGTGTGTTGGAGCCCGATTTCGACAGCGATGGCGCGGGCGGCTATGCAGCGATCTTCGCGCTGACCATGCCCGAAGGCTTCAGCCCGACCCGTGCCGCGCGCGAAGCCGAGGCGCTGGCCGACCGGTTGCGGCGCGTACCGGGCACGAGTCTGGTCGATCTGCACGGAGTGCCCGAAGAGGAGGTGCTGGTCACCCTCCACCCCGACCGCGCCGCAGCCCTTGGTCTGACCGCCGACGAGGTCTCCGCTGCGATCCGCGCCGCCGATGCCAAGGTGCAGGCCGGCCGCCTACGCGGCGAGGAGACCGATCTGGTGCTCGGGATTACGGGCGAGATCACCTCGCTCGACCGTCTGCGCGCCGTAGTCCTGCGCGAGGATGCGGATGGCCGCGTGACGCTTCTGGGTGATGTGGCCGAAATCACCCGTGGCCCGCGCCTGCCGCTGGCCGAGACCGCTCTGTTTCAGGGCCAACCTGCAATCCTAGTCTCCGCCAAATTGAGCGTCGGCTTGCAAGTCGACCGCTGGATGACCGGCATCCGCGCCGCTGTCGCGACCCAAGCCGAGGCACTGCCTTGGGGCCTGTCGATCGAGACCGTATTCGACCAGAGCCGCTATACACTCGAGCGTCTGGCAGAAGTCGGCATGAACATGCTCGTCGGCGTTGTTCTGGTCGTGGTCGTGCTGTTTGTGACCTTGGGCTGGCGGGCCGCGCTGATCGTGGCGATGGTGCTGCCGGTCGTATCGCTCGCCTCCGTCGCTACGCTGAACGCGCTGGCGGTGCCGATCCATCAGATGAGCGTGACCGGCCTGATCGTGGCGCTTGGCCTCCTGGTGGATGCCGCTATCGTGATGACGGACGAGGTGGGCAAGCGTCTGCGCGCGGGCCTGACGCGGTTGGATGCCGTCGCGGGGTCCGTACGGCGGCTGACAATGCCGCTTGCGGCATCCACCATCACCACGATCCTGTCTTTCCTGCCGCTTCTGCTGTTACCGGGGCCTGCGGGGGATTTCGTTGGTTCAATCGCGATTTCCGTGATCGTGATGCTGGCGTGGTCCTTTGTCGTGGCGGTCACGATCACACCGGCCGTCGCCGGGCGCTGGCTGCGCATGGGCGATGGAGCACCCGCGCGCGACGGACTATTGATGCGCGGCTTTCGTGCGGTGCTGGCCCTGTCGATGGCAAATCCGCTCCGCACCGTGGCGCTGTCGCTAGTCTTGCCGCTGATCGGCTTCCTGTCCCTGCCGACACTGACACCGCAGTTCTTTCCCGGTGTGGACCGCGACCAGTTTCATATCGAGGTCGACCTGCCTTCAGGGACTGGCATCGCCGAGACCATGCGCGTTGTGCGCGAGATCGACGCGCGGCTGACTGCCGAGGCGGATGTCCTGGACGTTGCATGGGTCGTGGGCCGGTCGGCACCAGCCTTCTACTACAACATGGTGGGTGACCGCGATCAGGCCCCGGCCTTTGCACAGGCGCTGATCCGCACCGCATCCCCCGCTGCGACCGAGCTACTGCTGAACGAGCTGCAGGCCGATCTGCCGCCCGCATTCCTGCAGGCTCGCTTTGTCATCCGCAGCCTGACACAAGGTCCGCCGGTCAATGCGCCGGTGGAACTGCGGCTTGTGGGTCAGGATATCGACGCACTGCGCCTTGCAGGCGACGACCTGCGCGCCCGATTGGCCGAGGTCTCCACGGTGGCCATGGTCCGCACTGGGATTGCAGGGGGCTCGCCCAAGCTGACATTGGAAATCGACGAGTCCCGTGCACGTCTCTTGGGCCTCGATCTGGGCCAGGTCGCCCGGCAGATGGAGGCAGGGCTGGAAGGCGTCACCGGCGGGTCGCTTCTCGAAGGGACCGAAGAGCTACCGGTGCGCGTACGCCTTGGCGCAGGTTTGCGCGGTGATCCGGTAGCCATCGGCGATATGCCGATCCTGCCGCCGGGGGCAGCCGCGGTCGCAGGTGCGGGCCAGTTTCCCGCGGTGCCGCTGTCCACGCTGGGAAGCTTGAGGCTGGAACCATCCGAAAGCACGATCACGCGGCGCAATGGCGAGCGGGTGAATACCGTTCAGGCCTTCCTGATGCCCGGCATCCTGCCCGCTGTCGCCTTGGCTGAAGCCATGGCGGTGTTGGAGGCGAGCGACTATGCCCCACCACAGGGCATCCGGCTTGAAACCGGCGGCGACAGTGACGCGCGCAACTCGACCGTGCAGGCGTTGATCGCGCCCCTTGGCCTGATCATCACCCTGTCGATCGCGGTCGTGGTGATGACCTTCAACTCGTTCCGCCTGACACTGATCGCCTTCACGGTTGCAGGGCTGTCCGCGGGGCTGTCGATGCTGGCGCTGGCGGTGTTCGACTATCCCTTCGGGATCAATGCGATCATCGGGGTGATCGGCTCGATCGGGGTGTCGATCAACGCTGCCCTGATCGTGCTGTCTGGCCTGCAGGAAGACCCGCGCGCGTCAGCGGGCGATCGCGCGGCGATGGTCGATGTGGTGGCGGGCTCTGCCCGGCACATAACCTCGACCACCATTACCACCTTTGGCGGCTTTCTGCCGCTGATCTTGGGCGGCGGCGGTTTCTGGCCACCATTCGCCATGTCCGTCGCGGGCGGTGTCGCGTTGTCGGTCACGCTGGCCTTCGCCTTCACGCCGCAGATGTTCGCTCTGACCATCTCAAAGCCGAAACCGGACGCAGGCCAACCTGCAGCTGTTCAACCCAAAATCACGCCGCTCCGCCTCGCGGGCGAATGACACCAACGCCACAGGAAAGGGCGACCGGAATGACCAACAAACCAAGCAAGGACAGCGCTTTGAAGCGCCGCTTCGGCCCCGCCGCCCTCATCACTGGGGCCAGCGACGGTATCGGCCGCGCTTTTGCCACCCAACTGGCTGAACACGGCTTCGACCTGATCCTCGTCGCGCGACGGGGCGATGTCCTGCAGGAAATGGCATTGGATCTGGGTACCCGTTTCGGCGGGGATGTGCGCGTGCTTGCGATGGACCTGTCCGATCCCTCCGCTGTGCCAGAACTGATGTCGCATACGGAAAACACGCCTGTGGGGCTTGTCGTGGCCGCGGCGGGCTTTGGGTCCATCGGGCCGTTCCTTGATCAGGACATGGCCTCCGAGATCAACATGGTGGACCTGAACTGCCGGTCGGTCGTGGAGTTGTCCTACGGGTTCGGACAGCGAATGGCGGCCGAAAAGCGCGGCGGGATCGTGCTGTTCGGCTCGCTTGTGGGGTTCAACGGCGCGCCCCTGTCGGCCACCTATGCCGCCACGAAAGGCTTCGTGCAAAGCTTTGCCGAAGGCATCGCAGCAGAGATGCGGCCCCATGGGGTGAGTGTTCTGTCGGTCGCCCCTGGCCCGGTCGGCACCGGCTTTGCCGCCCGCGCGGGCATGCAGATGGGACAGGCGGCCACGCCCGAGATGGTCGCCCGCAGCGCGCTTGCAGCTTTGGGGCGTCAGACCACGGTGCGGCCGGGTTTCCTGGCCAAATTCCTTGGTTGGTCACTGGGGATGCTGCCCCGCTGGGGCCGCGTGCGGGTGATGGGCGTCATCATGAAGGGCATGGTCGGCAAGGACGTCTCTCGCAAAACGGCACAGGGTACAAACGCGCCTGCGGCCAGAGGCTGAGACGATGCCAGCCGTGAACCCATGGATTGTCTTTGCCGTCGCAAGCGCCGCTGTGTTTCTGGTCTCGGTTGACGCGACGATCGCGGTGGCGGCCTTTCCGGCACTGCGTCAGTCCTTCGCACAAGCGTCACCGTCGGACCTGTCATGGGTTCTCAACGCCTATACGATCCTTTACGCGGCGCTGTTGGTGCCCGCAGGTCGGCTTGTCGATCTGCACGGCAGTCGCAGACTCTTTCTGATCGGCGTAACGGTCTTCACCCTTGCCAGTGCCGCCTGCGGGATGGCTCCTGGCACAGGCTACCTGATCGCCGCGCGCGTCGTTCAGGCGGTCGGCGGTGCCATCCTGACACCTGCATCGCTTGCCCTGATCCTCGGCGCGTTCCCACCCGAAAAACGCACAGCCATTGTCGGCATGTGGAGCGGTGTCGGCGCTCTTGGTGCCGCTGTAGGCCCTGGCGCGGGTGGCATCCTGATCGAACTGGCAACGTGGCGCGCGGCATTCCTCGTTAACCTGCCCTTCGGGGCGCTGATCCTCTGGTTCGCCTGGCGCCGATTGCCAATGCTGGGCGGAGCGGCCCGCGGCGAAGGGCTTGATCTGATCGGGATCGGCCTGATCGTTGCCGGAGTATCGAGCCTGACATACGGGATCGTGCAGATCGAAAGCCTCGGCCTCGTTGCGCCCATGGTCTGGGCACCAGCGGTGACCGGCGCGATCCTTCTGATCGGATATGGTCTTTGGGCGAAAGGACGCAGGAACGCCGCCATCGACATGGCCCTGTTCGAGGACCGGACCTATGCCCTCGTCACGCTGGCGACATTCGTCTTCGGTATCGGCTTTGCGATGATGTTCCTGACCTCGTTCCTGTTCCTGCTCGGGATATGGGACTTCGGCCAAGGCCTGACGGGTCTGGCAGTGACACCCGGGCCTCTCGTGGTGATCCTTGTGGCCGTCACGTCAGGTCGGTTGGTGACCCGCGTGGGCCATCGGGCCGTGATCGTGACAGGTGGGCTAGTGTTTGCCACTGGACAACTCATTCTTGGCACGCAGGTCACGCCGACGCCGTCATATCTTGGGTTCTGGCTGCCCCTTCAGATCATGGGTGGTGCGGCGATCGGATTGCTACTCGTGGGGCTGTCCGGCGCGGCGGTTGCGGGACTGCCGCCGTCGCGGTTCGGCGTGGGCGGTGCGGTGAACAACGCGGTCCGCCAGCTTGGCGGTGTCATCGGCACCGCATTCGCCGTTGTTCTGATCGGCCAGCCCGATACGCCAATTGCCGGGTTCCACACGGCATTTCTGTGGATCGCCGGGCTGAGCGCCGCGACGGCGGTCATTGCGATCGGAATCCCTGCAAAAAACACTACTCGCCTAAAGTTCGGAGTTTCATAAAGAACAGGATTTTGAGCTGACGAGATGCAAATGTTGATGTATTTAATTCTGCCATTGCGCGACTAGGGCCGCCCAGTTGCGATAGCTATTGTCGTCCTGAACCAAGTTGGTCGCTTCGAGGCGCTCTAAGATTTTGCGCAGATCTTCTCCGAAGCGCATATTCTGCTCCCGCGTGACGAAGGCATCGAGCAGCTTCAGAGTGGCTTCAGGATGATCGTCAGGGTGGCCCGAGACGTTGAGCTGGTGGATAAGCTGATAGCCGTTGCTTGCTACGGCATAGCTGGCGATACTGTCGACTGCTTCAGGAAAGACTTTATCGGTCGCAATCGCAGCAAGCGCGAATTGCTCGGCAACGCCGGCAGAGCGCAGGCTCGCTTCTGTTGGCCAGACGCGGTTGAGCCACGGCCAAATTCGTTTCGTCCAGCGCAGGTCGACCGAACCCTCGATCGGCTCTTCCTCGTTACTATTGTCGGCTTCACCTGCGTGCATGTAGCCGGCTATCCAGGCGGCCGCGTCCTCGCGCATATTCTCAGGCATTGACCGAATAGCGTCGCGCACGTCATCTCGCTTGAGCTGGTCGGCACCAAACGCGACCCCCGCGAGCATCAGGGATTGCGCAATGTTTCAACTCCATCTGCCGAGGCGCTCCAGCCGATCTTGCCGGAACAGCGGCAAGAAGTGGACCTTGAGCGCTGCCCATAGCTGCGGATCGATCCGCGCCTGCCAAGCATAACCCTGCCACATTGCGATCAACTCTTCTTCGCTCGTCCAGCCGAATGCAGGAATCAGGTTCTTGGCCGTCCATTCTGGATCGATCGCGTAAAGATAGGAGATCCGGCTTGCGCCGATCGTGCGTGCCGATCGGTGACTTTCCTGATGTAGAGACATGAGAAAGGTTGCACGATGGATCAGGTCGTCGGGCAGTCTCTCCCCAACTCGCAGACGTCTAGCAAACAGTGCATTGAAGAACGCCGTGGCAATACGACCGAGCGATCGATTGGTCGCCTCGCCGACCCAGTCATGCTGATATTGCTCGTAGTCGTGCTCCTCATCGAGCGCTTCTCTTCCCGCAGCCGAGACCGCCCGATCGAACAGCTCCCAAAAACCTTCCGGCTCAGTTCCGTCGCGAAGGGATCGGCTCTTGGCTTCTAGCAAGTCGGCGGCGCGGCGCACCACATCGCCTTTCTCGAACAGTGCTGCCGGAACTTCGGTCAGCAGCTTGACCATGCGGTCAGTGATCGGCCCAGCATTTTCTGCATCGCGCAGACCCCACAGCCCATGCTCCCAAGCGTCGGCTGGCCCCGGATCGGGTGAGCGAGCGAGCTGCTCCAGTAGCTCGAAGCACCGCTTGGGCTGCTCGCTCACCAACCGTCTCCAAGCGTCGAGCAGGTCCTCGCGCTGGTCCATGTCGCTTCGCAGAGCCTCAATAAGCGCCTCGTCAGCCATAGCCGACAGATCATCGACGCTGTAGCGGGTGTCCGCTCCCCACCCAAATTCCGTCCAGCTGCCAAAATGCGCGCGTTCCCCATCGGCCGCTCGCCACTTTGGATAGGTTGCGCGCAGCTCGTCCATGCGCTGTTGGAGCGCGGGCGTGAGAGGTGGCTCCTGCACACGTTCGATGACAATGATCCGATCATAGATACGCCGGTCGCGCGAAATCGGGCGCTCATCATCTTCGATATGCGCGAGCATCGCATCGGGTGGCCCCACGAGAATTGCGTTGCTGAGATGCTCGCGTCCTGCATCGTCCAGTTCGCGCCAAAGCTTGGCAATCAAGTCCATCGTTTCCTTACGAAAGGTAGCATGCCAAAGCGCTGGCGTGCTAGACATGGAGCAGCGCCTCCAGCTTTTCCGCAGGAGTGAAGTGCCGGCTCTGGGTTGTCGCCGCGAGCGCTAGGCGCCGGAATCCCAGATAGGGCAGGCGCCGCCAGCGCTGGATCCAATACCGACTCGCCTGTAAATCGGTCGCGTCGATTTCAGACCAGCCGCGCCAGATCAAATCATACAACCGCGCCCACTCAGCATAATTTCGGTTCTGCGCATGTGGAGAGATCGAAGGTCGAGACATCGCGCTTGGATCTCCGCTGGCACTAGCTTTGTCAACCGTCGCGTAGAGATCGAAGACCTGCTTCAGGAGCCCTGTGATTGCATCAAGTCGTTCAGCCCAGAAGGTGTCTGCGTTCGGCAATTCGTCGATCGCGTCGACTACTAGAAAGGCGTGATAGCGCTTGAGCTTGACTTCAGCGTCGGCGATGGTCGCAAACCGGTTCGGGTCGACAGTACCGCCCATCGCCACACGGTAACTTGGAGATAATGTGAGGTAGGGCCGAAGTGCCGCTATCAGCTCCTGATCAAACCAAGCGGCACCAAGCTTGGCCGCGAGGTTGTGCTGAACACCGGAAAAAGCATACTCAGGTGCCGGGGCACTTGCCCAGCCACCCTCACTGGCAACGATGCGCCAGAAAATGGCAAAGCCCGACGCGATCGATGGCGACTGATCAAGTCGTTGGCGGATGAACCCGCGCAACCGTGGATGCGCGCGCCTGTTGGCGCTGAGCTTCTGGATCACCCAATTGACTAGCTGATCGTTCTCCAAATGTTGGCACAACCAGTTCTGCAGTTCGAACGCCGGGCCGCTTAGCTTGGTCTCTCGGTCGCCATCAGCGACCGGCGGGAACAACATTTCTATATGATAGGATGGCTCGATTGCCGGCTCGCGGCCTTCCTTCTTCGCGAGCTCGACCTCTGCCGCGTGGGTTGCCCGAACCTCACTGTCGCGCCGCTCGAATTCGCCAAGCCATTCAATAGGTGCGGGACCGGGTAGACCCGCGAAGATTTTCGCGCCGTGTCCAACGTCACCGTCACGGTCACAGACCGCCCAGACGAGGTTAGAGGCATAGCTCGGCTCCAGCGCACTAGGCAGTCGCGTGCCATAGCGCTGCACGATCGTACGGACACTCGCCAAGTAGTCCTGCCTCGCCCTAGCCCATTCGATGAGCGTGTTCTTGAGCGCGCGATGTTTATAAGCCGCGCGGTAGAAGATCGGCTCCAGACGGCGCTGCCTCCACGGTTTGGGCGTAGGTGGTGCCCCCTTATAAGGTACGAAGATATAAGCCGGAGCGCGTTTACGGCCGCTTCGCGAAAGCTCATCGTCGGCGGCGAACGCGTCCGTCATATATCGCAGCACTGGGTCGTTGAGACTGTAGCCGATGAACAACACGGTGAACTCGGAGAATAAGCGCGCCACGAAGCGCGCTGCCCAAGCGTCGGTCAGGTACGCGCGACCAAAGTCAGCGCTGGTGAGGACCAGATGCTGGTTGTCGAGGCTGCTTGGATTGAGGCGACCATGTAAATAGACGATGCTGCGCCAACTCGCGATCCGGTCGTTGCGCGGGATCGGAAGCACAGGTCCCGAATGATAGTCTACTCCTAGCGCCATGCCTTTCTGGGCCTGTTCAAAAAACAGGTCGAAATTGGTTGTGACCAGTCGATGGCCATTGACCGGCCCCCTTAGTCGCGCAAGCTTGAGGATCGCCTCGTGCAAGGTAAGGTCGGTCGCGGATATGTCGAGTCGTTCGACCACCTTGGCTCGCATGTGGTCGGGAAAGTCACCTTCGAGTGCGCCAAGCATCCGGTCGAGCCAGCCCCACTCCGGATCCTTCGCCGCCGGCGCGACTGCTCCAAGTTCATTATAGCAATATTCCACAAGGCCCCGGAAATCAGGCAGACCCGCTCCAGCCGATATACCGGCGCCGCAGAAGGTGACCACCCGATCTTCTTCCAGCTCCTGTACTAGACTATCTGGGATGATCGGGCCGTTTTTGATAAATCTTGGCATCCCAAGGTAGCCTGTTCCATTTTTCGAGATTGCTTAACTCAAGCCTAGTCGCTGGTGCATCGCAAATGAAGGGGAATATTCCCCAAATCAACCAGGCGCAAAAACAGACGCGCTTGATTACCTTAACGCCTGATGCAAAGTACGTCGGAGTCGATCGTCACGATCTTGCTGTGCAGCTTTGGAAGCTTGTGTAGTTGCACACCTATCTGGGAGAAAATTTTTTCAACGGCTTCCATTTGGGTAATGCCGCCAGCAACCTTACCCATGTTTATAAAGGGATCGGCGTAAACATCGATCTCGGCTCCGCGCCGGATTGCAGCTTCAAAAGCGGCGTGCAGTCCGACGCGCTCAATCGTGGCTGCAATCACCCACGGGCTTACGATGGTGTAGCGCCGCCCCCCTGCATACAAAGCATCCAGTAGGAAGCCATCATGACCGGCTGCATCCCCGATCCGTCACATCGCGCCATGGCGTCAACTTTAAAGGCCGGTGGGTATCACCGTCGTGTTTCTGCGCCGGGCCAGAAAAAGCCGCTTCGGCGCGGGGTGGGGTAGTTGCGTAATCTGAGGGCTCAGCGCCCGGCGCACTTACCAAGCCTGACACCGACCAATATCAAACCCAAGGACACTCGCTATGAACGAGGGACGACCGGTGGGCAGGTCAGGTTCGACGCACAAAGCGACAAATTGCAAGCTATGGCACTTACTGAGGTAGCTCTCAATGTCTGCTCCGGTCCAATGATTTAAGGAAAGTCTGAAAAACCTGCCGGTTTCAGTGTGATGTGGTAGGCTGCGGGCATCGATCGAAGGAGACCGTGTTCATGCCCAAACAGCCCGCCATTCCCGGCCTTTGCGACGCGATGAAGAAGAAGATCACACGGCGCGAGCAGTTTCTGGCAGAGATGGATGCGGTGGTTCCGTGGGGGCGGCTGCTTGCGCTGATCGCGCCACATTACCCGAAGGTTGGGCCGAAGGGCGGGCGGCCTCCGATGCCGCTGGAGACGATGCTGCGCATTTACTTCCTACAGAATTGGTACGCCCTGAGCGACCCGATGGCCGAAGAGACGCTGTATGACAGTGAAGCGATGCGCCGCTTCGCTGGGATCGAACTGGGCTATGACCGCATCCCCGACGAGACCACCATCCTCAACTGCCGGCATCTTCTTGAGCGTCACGGGCTGACCGAGGTGATCTTCGCCGAAGTGAACGCGCATCTGGCAGACAAGGGGATCACGCTGCGCTCTGGCACGCTGGTGGATGCCACGATTATCGATGCGCCGTCTTCGACCAAGAACCAGGCCAGGGCGCGGGACCCCGAGATGTCTTCGACAAAGAAGGGCAATGACTGGTATTTTGGCATGAAGGCCCATGTCGGTGTCGACGTGGACAGCGGCACTGTCCACAGCCTAGAGGCCACGACCGCAAAGGTGCATGACAGCCGGGTCTGGGATGAACTGCTCCATGGCGAAGAGAAGTCGGTCTGGGCCGACAAGGGCTATGTCAGCGCCGAGCGCGAGGCTGCGTTCAGCAAGGATGGCAAGGTCTGGGGTGTGATGCGCAAGGCGCCCAAGGGCGGCAAGCTCGACCCCATCGACGAGGAGATCAACCGGATCATCGCCATGGTGCGCGCCAAGGTCGAACATCCCTTCCGGGTCATCAAGCGGCAGTTCGGTCACATGAAAACGCGGTATCGCGGTTTGGCAAAGAACCGGGCCCATCTGTTCACACTGTTCGCGCTCGGCAACCTGTTCCTCGTCCGACGACGGCTACTGGCATGAGGACGAGTCTGTCGGAAATCGGCATCAACGCCGCTCAGGCGGCTCAAACAGCGCCAAAATCACTGGAAACGGTGCTTGTCTGGCCCCATAGTGCCCTCAAGCGGCAATATCGGCGCAGCCGAGGCCGTTGATCAGACTTTCCTTAATTCCGTGCAGTGCGCAATATAGAACAGGACCCATAGATCTTACGCTTCGGGCGAAATCCATGCGACGGTAGAACGCTTAGGGGGATTCGTATGCTTAAACACCGAGGGCCAAGAACAGCCACACACGATACGGTACGTTGGAGGCTCATAGCTGAAGATGAGGCACAAAAAGGCATTCTGGCCGACACTGATATCGAAAGGCTCGCCGCCAAGCACGACATCCCTGAACGGACACTTCATCAATTGTCTCTCAGATTGAGAACTACCTTCTTGACAGAAATGGTTCTTTCGCAACCCGAGCTTGCTTCAGAACGCAAAAGAGTTGGTAAAAAGAAGCTGGCAGAGGTCATGAGGTTTGTCCAAATTTCACAGGAGAAACTACTCAAGGCATCTGACATCCTACGAGACGTCAGTTTCGCCAACCCCTTCGCAAATACAGGTATGCCAAATCCGGCTGATTGCTACCGAGAGGAATTTGAGGCGGCGATTGCGACACTTGAAGAATGTGATCGGTTCTTCGCGGCCTGCCATAGGAACGATTTGGCACGGTTTCTTGCTACTCCAAATGCCAATAAAGCAGTTGATATGCGGCGCACCATTCTGTGCGTGACGATATTCAACCTTTGGCTCGATCTTGGACGCACTGTAAGCTACACGACCGACGATGTTTTTAAGGAGCGTACAGGTCCTCTGATTGAGTTCGTGAGAGACGTGATATTCTGCCTTTCCAACCCGGCTACCCGACACAACGGCGAAGCCATCAAGCGCGAGATTGATGCCTTTAATCGTGGCTCCGAGACTATCAAGACTTGAGCCACATTGCGTTTGACGATCTGACTTAATCGCTGGTCCGCGGGTTAACTTTTTTCATCCTGTGACACTTGGATTGTTCTTTTGATGTCTGCGCATGGTGATTCCATGCCCCGCGTTCCCGCCATATCCCCTTCCCCTGAGTCTGCCGAAGCGCAGATCGACGCTGCTGTTTTGCGGCTTGTTGATCTGTTTGCGCGGCATGTATCGCGGGAGTTGGCGTCGGACGCTCACCTGATGGAGACGCCCGATGCTGAAGAACACCCCCAAGAAGACTGACCTGCCCCGCCACCTTTTGACGGTGAAGGATGTGGCGGAAGCGGATAATTGCTCCGAGAAGACTGTCCGCCGCGCCATCAAGGCTGGCCTGCTTGAGGCGATCCGTGTGGGTCCTGGCGGGCGCCTGCTGCGCATCGATCCGGCGGCTCATGCAGCCTACCGCGCCACCTCGCGCGGGTGACCCGCTGGCAGGCACACGCGTCCACTAATGTCCATTCATGTCAATGACTTAGACCTGTTTCGGGAAGACCCCATCCGCGGAAGCGCGTTTCTTCATAGTATAGTGTTCTCCCGACTGGGAACTGTTGACCCCGCATGTCCACCCGCGTCCCAAACTGACCAAAAGGAACCCTACCCGATGACCGCACTGAACAAAATCCCGCTCGATGGCATCTTCGTTTCGCCGACCACGCCCAGTTTTGCCGAGCTGATCGATCAGCTGCAGACCAACGACACCCTCACGTCTGCGCGCCGCAAGGATCTGGTCTCGGGCCTGCGCCGGGTGGCCGAAGCCCTGCACCTGACGCCCGCCCAAGTTCCGGCTGATCCGCGCTGGTTGCAGCCCCGCCTTGCCCGTGTTGCACCGGCCGCTGTCCGCGTCAGCTCCAAGACATGGCAGAACATCGTCAGCAACGCACGCAGCGCCATGGTCGCCTGCGGCATCGTCACGAAGCGTCAGCGTCAAGCCGATGAGTTGTCGGCAGACTGGCGCCCCCTCTGGGAATGCGTCCGCGCGTCGAAGGACAAGAGCCTGCTGAGCCCCCTGCCCCGCTTCGTATTCTTTCTGAACCGCATCGGTGTTGCCCCCACAGATGTCTGCAATGACCATGCGTTGCTCTTCCTGCAGGCCCTCGAACTCAATGAGATCAGCAAATCGCCGCGGAGCGCATTCAAGGATGCCCTCATGGGTTGGAACCGCGCGGTCGAACGTCTTCCGGCCTGGCCGCGCCAGCGCCTGATGCTGCCCTCCGAGGCCAGGCGGGTGATGCTGCAAGAGTCGGAGTATGCACCGGGCTTGATCGCGGACATCGACAGCTATCTTGGCATGCGCATGCGCCCCGATTTGCTCGCAACCCGGCAGAACTTCAACCCGATTGCCGCGTCCTCGGCCGCCAGCTATCGATACCTGCTGCTGCGCTTTGCAAGCCACGTCATTGGCGCGGGCGTCCCCGTGCAGGAGATCGCCGTCCTGGAAGACTTGCTTCAGCCTGCGAGGGTGGAGGCTGGCCTGCGACGGATGCTCGCGCTGAACGACGGCAAGACATCTGTCTCCATCAGTGATACGGCTGGGCTTCTCCTCACGACCGCCGCCCATCTGGAACTGTCGCAAGAGATCCGCAGCGCGCTTGCGCTGTTCAAGGCAAGGCTGGCGATGCGCGACTCTGGCGGCATGACGATCAAGAACCGGTACCGTCTGCGTGTCCTGCGCGCCCCTGGCGTACTCGGGCGCCTGCTGCGCTTGCCGGAAGACATCCTGTCCCGTCCCCTCGGCCTGCATCGCGCAAAGGCCCTGCGCGCCTGGGAGGATGCCATCGCCATCGGGATCCTGCTCTATTGCCCGCTGCGGATTTCCAACCTCGCCAGTATCGACCTCACACGCCATCTGCAGCGCGCGGGCAAAAAGCGGGTCTACCTCGTCTTTCCGGCCCATGAGGTGAAGAACAAGCGCCCGCTTGAGTTTGAACTTCCCGCACATCTCGTGACGATGATCGATACCTATCTCGCCGCACGCGCCCCGACCCTTTGCGCAGCCAATAACCGTTTTCTGTTCCCGGCCAAGTTCAAGGAGGGACCCGTGTCTGCGCCCTGCCTCTCCGCGCGGATCAAGCACCGTGTGCGCTCCGAGATCGGCATCGAGATGAATGCACATCTGTTCCGACACCTAGCCGTGATGATCTACCTTGATGCCAACCCGGGCGGCTACGAGGTCGCGCGTCAGATGCTGGGGCACTCGTCGGTCAGCCGCACGATCAGCGTCTATTCCGGTCTGGAGACGATCAGTGCGACACAGGCCTTCGCCAAAGTGGTCGATACGCTGCGGGAGGGCGCGTGATGTCCAACACCCTGCCGCTGCAGTATTGGCCGGCCGCTGACCGGCATGCTTTCGATGCCCTGTTCGCGCAAGGCGGGCTGCTTGATGATCACGGTCCTCTGGGCCATTGGCGCCCACTGTCCCGCGAGCTCATGCAGAACCAGTACGGCCGATGGCTGGGCTGGGTCAGCGAGGCGCAGCCCGAAGCGCTGGCGTTCCCTCCCTGCGAACGCGCAACAGCTGAGCGCCTGCAGTACTGGCTTGCCGCCATGGACAGCTTGGCACCGGCCACGCGGCTGGGGCATGTCGGCGCCGTGGTCCGCCTGTGTCGGTCAATCGCGCCAGAGCGGTCTTGGAGCGGGCATCAGGCGATCCTGGCAGGCCTGCACCGCAAGGTGCAGCACCATGGTTCGCCGCGCAAAATCGGTCGCGTCCTCGCTAGCGATATTCTGTTCGACGCCGGTGCGCAGCTTGTGCGCGACAATGACGGTCCGATCACCCATCCCGATCAAGCCGTGCGCCTGCGTGATGGCGCGATGATCTGCCTGCTCGCGCTGATGCCCATGCGGCGCCGCGCATTGTCAGAACTGGCGCTTGGCACATCGCTGCGCGTGGAAGGCGCGCAAATGACTATCTGCCTTGATGGCGCGATGACCAAGAACGGCCAATCCTGGGAGGCGATCGTTCCAGATATGGTGTCCGAGAAGCTGGCCCTGTATTTGACCAACGCGCGGCCCGTCCTGTCTGCCCGCGGTTCCGGCGCTCAGACCGCCGTTTGGCTTGGGCGCAATGGGATGCCGCTCACCGTCAACCAGTTCACGCGGGCCATCAAGAACCGGACCTCGTCTCTGCTGAAGGTCGGCGTCACGCCGCACCTGTTTCGGGACGCCGCAGCAACAACGCTTTCGCGAGCGTCCCCAGAATCGGCGCGCATGATCAAACCGATCCTCGGCCACACAACCACGCGGATCGCGGAAGCGCATTATATCCAAGCGGATACGATTGCGGCCGGCCGGGGATTGGCAGCGGCGCTAGAAGCGCTCAAGCATGGAAAGGTATCCGAAGAGTGAGCAGAACGCCGATCCACTCGTCTTGGATGCACGCCTCAAGTTCTGTTCAAGCCAGTGAACGACAGCTGGGCTTGCGGATATTTCCCGCTGGCATGTGCGACGGTGCAGCGCGACGGCAACTCCTCCTCAGCAATGGTGCTGCACGCCTTCAACGCAACGCCGCCGCCACGACCCTTGCTCGCATCTCTCCAGAAAGTGCGCGACTGATCGGCCCGGTTCTGGCACATTCGGGATCCCGAACGGCGGAGCGGCATTACATTCATGCCCAGACCATCGATGCGGGACGTGACTATGCAACACTCGTGCAGCGCCTCAGGGGAGTTTGACCATGACCAGAGCAGCCATCTACGCGCGGTTTTCCTCCGCGTTGCAGAGCGAAGCCTCCGTCGAGGACCAGCTGCGCATCTGCCGCGAGCGGGCGGAACGCGAGGGCTGGACGGTCACGGAGATTTTCACGGACATGGCGATTTCTGGCGCCAGCATGCAGCGTCCGGGCGTGCAGCGCCTGATGCGGGAGGCGAGCCGGGGCCATTTCGACATCATCGTTGCCGAAGCACTGGACCGGCTCAGCCGCGATCAGGCGGATGTGGCGACGCTCTACAAGCGGTTGAGTTTTCAGGGGGTGCGGATCGTGACCCTGTCGGAGGGCGAGATCAGCGAGCTACATGTCGGGCTCAAAGGCACGATGAACCAGCTCTTCCTCAAGGACCTCGCGGCCAAAACCCATCGCGGGCTACGCGGACGTGTGGAACAGGGGCGCTCCGGTGGCGGCAACAGCTACGGCTATGACGTCGTGCGCCGGCTTGACGAAGACGGACAGCCGGTCACCGGCGAGCGCACCATTAACGAGGACGAGGCGGCCCTGATCCGCCGCATCTTCCGGGAGTTCAGCGACGGGCTCTCGCCCAAGGCGATCGCTAAAAAACTGAACGCGGAGCAGATCCCCGGCCCCGGCGGCAAGACGTGGCACGATACAGCGATCCGGGGCCATCGTATCCGCGGCACGGGACTGCTGAACAACGAGCTCTACAT
Source organism: Seohaeicola sp. (assembly GCF_048006315.1). Lineage (GTDB taxonomy): Bacteria > Pseudomonadota > Alphaproteobacteria > Rhodobacterales > Rhodobacteraceae > Seohaeicola. Next base: position 1,133,647 of record NZ_CP180350.1, read on the forward strand.
CGGGCGGCTGATCTGGAACCGGCTGCGCTACATCAAGGATCCCGAGACGGGGAAGCGCGTGTCCCGCCTCAATCCAAAGGACAAATGGATCATCACGGATGTGCCCGAGATGCGGATCGTCGATGACGCGCTGTGGGACCGCGTCAAGCAGCGGCAGGGGGAGATCGACGCCACGCCACGCGTGCAGGCGATCAGAGAGACACGGTTCTGGGAGAAGACGCGGTCAAAGCATCTGCTGACCGGGCTTCTGCGTTGCGGCTGTTGTGGGGGCGGTTTCGCATCCGTCGGCAAGGACTACCTCGCCTGTTCCGCCGCCCGCAAGCAGGGCACCTGCACACAGAACCGGTCTTTCAAACGTGGCGATCTGGAAGGGGTAGTGTTGACCCTTCTACGCGAACGGCTGATGCGCCCCGAAGCTGTCGCAGCCTTTATCCAGTCGGTCAGTCGCGAGATGAACGCAGGACGCGCCGAGGAAAGCGCTGTACGGGCTCGTCTTGAAGCAGAACGCGCCCAAGTGACCCGTCGCCTGGACGGGCTCTATGAGGCCATTGCAGACGGGCTGCGCACAGCGGGCCTGAAGACCAAGCTGGAAGAGATGGAAGCGCGGCTGGCTGGGATCGACGCCAAACTGGCTGCCCCTGCACCGTCGCCGGTGCGGCTGCACCCGCATTTGAGCGAGATCTATCGTCGGAAGGTGGAGGAGTTGTCCAAGACTTTGGCCGATCCGGAGATCCGGCCGATGGCGCTGGAGACCATGCGCGGTCTGATCCAGTCCGTGACGGTGCACGAGACGTCAGACGGCGTCCGGATCGACCTTGCAGGTGCGATCACGGCCCTTGTGGGGCTGGCCCAGCCTGGGGCTGATGCCATTTTGCGTGTTGGTTGGGTGGAAGTGGTTGCGGGAGTAGGATTTGAACCTACGACCTTCAGGTTATGAGCCCATATATAAGCAATTTCAATAGCTTATGAAATTCAACCGCTTAGACCACAAGCCTTTGAAATCGCGGAATTTGTGACCCCGCATTCGGTCGTCTCCGCCAGCATTCACACGCAAACCCAGCGCGAAACATGCATTCGCGGGTTGATGTGGCGTTGATGTGGCGTTGATGTAGCCTGACGAGCATCGGCACCAAAATTGATCACCCTATTCGTCGGTGGGACGAGTTCATCTAAGCGGCCAGTTCTTTCGAGAACGGAGCAAGCAACAGTTGACATAGATCATCGAAATCTGTGCCTGTCGGGCCGAAAATGAAACAATCATATCCATCCAGCCGAGAGGGCACTTGGTATGTCAAAGACGGCCCGCCTGATGCTTTTTCGCTATGCCGCCGCTCTGGTCCCGGCAGTTGCGCTAATAGCCATCGCTTTCCTTATCGGAATACGTCAGGACGAGAGTGAACGGTTGAAGCATGTCGCGGATCATGCGCGGCTCGCCGCGGCGAGCCTAGATCTGCGTTTGGGGCAGCTTCTGGAAATCACAACATTCTGCGCAAGTGCACCTGCGCTAATCGAACGGGTCGACCTGGACAGCGTCGCAGAGAACTGCGGCCGCTACGCATCCCAGATCGGGGCTTGGGTCGTGATCGTCGAGACAGGGGAGACGCACCGACAGATTTTGAACACCCGGGTCGACGCGCCCGCTGTTTTACCCAGCTACCCACGCAAGAACGAGCACGCCACGCTGCTTGCCCTTGAGGCCAGCAGCAAGGCTTCCGGCGAGCCTGGCATCGCAGACGTTTTCACTGGGATTATCTACCCGAACGGGATCATCAGCGCAGGGCAATACCTTCGCTTGGCCGACAGCCGCTCCGTGATGCTTTACGTCAGCCTGCCGGCACGGACCCTATCCGATCAGCTGGCCGGGATCGCAGCGGATCGGGGGCCGATCTTCGGCCTGATCGACCCGTCCCGTCGGGTTGTAGCCCGAAGCGTTGGCATAGACAGGATGATGTTTGCCGACGCCCCGGAATGGATCATCGGCCTTATGGAGAAGGGCGCATCCGGTGCATCTCTCGGAGTGCCGGGGCCAGAAATACTTGGGGGGACTTGGGACGCAGGCTATCACCCGCTGAGTACAGCACCCGGCTGGATGGCTGGCGCCTTTCAACCGAGTCCGATCGGCGCGCGGTCTTGGACACTTGCCTCCATCCCTTCTGCAGTCATCCTGCTCGGCCTAATGTTGTCCGGCCTACTCCTTTGGGTGATCACGAACCAAGATAAAGCAGCGCGCCGGGTGCAGGAGGCAAGGCAAGCAGGCGCAGAGTCAGAGCGACAAAACCGGGAGAAGTCGCGCTTGCTCGCGGCAATGGCCCACGACATTCGCAGCCCGCTTGTGAGCCTGATCGGCTCACTCGAGATGATAGCAGAGGATCGCGGGGAGGCGGTCGATCAGATAAGCGCTGCGCGCGGCTCTGCTGAGGCGCTGCTTCAGTTCGTCGACGACATCCTCGAGCTCTCCTTCCTGGGGTCCGGGAAGCTGAACCTTCACCCGTCGCCGGTGGACCTACGCCAACTCGCCTCATCGCTTTATGATCAAACCCGTGGATTGGCGGAGAGGAAGGGACTTGAACTGCGCCTCGAGCTAGACCCAGATCTTCCAGTTGCGGTCGAGGTGGATCGGCTGCGTCTTCAGCAAGTCCTGTCAAACTTGCTGACAAACGCAGTTAAATACACAGAAAAGGGGTTTGTGACGCTACGGTTCCGCCAGATGCATGCGCAAAAGGGACAGGTCACGCTCGCGCTCTCGGTCGTTGACTCTGGGATCGGTCTCAAGCCAGATCAGATACCCCGGATCCTTCGCGAGTTTGGCCGCCTCGAGCGGGAAGCGGAGCGGCGAGAGCAGGGTGTAGGGCTCGGGCTAGCCATTGTTCAGCGCATCCTTCACAGCATGGGCGCAGTCTTGGAAGTCGAAAGCGCAGCGGGTGAAGGTTCTAACTTCGGCTTTCACCTGACCCTACCGGTGGCGACTGGCGGGGATGTCGCGGATGCGGCAAAACCGCTGGCCGACGTTGTCATCCTCTACGCTGAGGATGAGCCGGTCATCCGCAAGGTGACGGCGCGGCGGCTCGAAGAGGCCGGTGCGAAGGTCACATCTGCGGTGGATGGAGAGGACGCTCTCAGCCAGCTTGCTACGATGACACCGGATCTACTGCTAATCGACCTTCAGATGCCCCAGCTTGATGGGGCGGGCCTGATCCGGCGACTGGGCGAGATCACGCCGGACCGGGACTATCCAATCTTCGTGCTTACGTCGCACATCTCGGGCCCACAGGCAGCAGAGGCGCGCGCCGTGGGAGCAGACGCAGTTTTTACCAAGCCGGTTCAGGTGGCAGCACTGGCGGCAGCTTTCCGGGCGAGGCACGGCAACGGCGGGCGCTCTACCCGGCATAATAGTCAGACGGTAGAAGGTGTGGATGTGACACTGCTCGACAGAAAAACGTTTCTTGACGCCGCAGAAACGATGGGGGCATCGGCAGCACCAGCCATGGTTGACGATTTTGAGATGGCGATGAGGGAGGACCTGATCTCACTCAAAGCCGCGATGGAGAAAGCGGACCGTGAACAGGTCAGCGCGCTCGCTCATCGCTGTCAGGGTCTCTGCCTCGTCATGGGAGCAAGCAGTCTTGCTCAGCAGCTAAGGCAAGTCGAGGATGTTGCCCCCGACGCCGAGTTAGCAGCCATGAGACTCTTGGCGCGTAACATAGACGCATGTTTAGATGCCACCATACAGGAGATGCGTTCGGACGTTGAGGCCAAGTAGGCCAATCAGTGATCCGACGCTGGCCATGCGCAAGGTTTGACACGCTTTGGATAAATCAGTCTAAAAATCACGGCAGCACATCAACCGTGCTGCGCCTAACCTGTTCCAGGATGGCAATTAATTCTGGTGGTTCCAGCACCTCGACAGCATTCCCCCAAGACATCAAATGCCAAGCCATCTCGACCCAGCCGCTGGCCGTGAATTGCACGAGCAGGCTGCCATCGGGCTCATCCACCATTTTCTGTGTTGGATGAAATTCAAATTCCTTGGCAGTTGCCGCGGCGCTGGGCGCAAACCGCCAAACAACAGGCCCAAACTCTGCCTTGGAATGAAATGAGCCAAATGCCTTTATGGCAAAGGCATCAAGATCAAAGTCCGGATCTCGCACAAAGGATGATCCGATAATCTTGGCACTTGTAACTCGATCTATCCGATAGCGTCTGAAGGCACGTTTATTCGCAATATCCCGGGCAACAAGATATTGCCTTACTCCGAGCAACACTCCGTAGGGTTCAACATGCCTACTCTTTGGCTCAGGATCCTTGGCGCTCTGATATATTATGTCCAGACAAAAAGGCGCTTTGATAGCCTCGGCTATTGCGCCAAGAACATTCGGAGCGACCTTACTTCTCGGACCCGGGCGACATGCAAATCCTTGGGCTTCCAACATTGCGCCAGCATCGACCTCTGCGCGTCGCGCTTGCGACGACGGGAGACTTGCAAGGAGCCTGTCACGCAGGGATGCCAATGCTTTAACGTCCAGTTCGGCACCTTCTCGTCTGGCTCGTCGGATACTCATATCCAATGCCAGGAGTTCGCTGTCTCGAATGCCCTGATGCCGCAGAAAGGTCGGATCCTTGAGTTTCCACCAGCGTCGTCGATCATCATCCGTTGAAGTGATTACGCTGGGGAAAATCAATTCCAGCCCCCTTACCATGCGCTGCGCAGTCCGCTGGTTGACCTCGAACTCTTCCATCACATCCAGCAAACAAACGCCCTTGTGACGTGCCGCAGCCATCTCGGCCAGTCGCATGAGGGCGAAACTCTTCTCGAAGGCCATGGAAGCTATTCAGGTCCATGTAAGGTTTTGACGTGGAGCACACGCAAGGATGGTTTCAGTCAGATGCTACTCGCGATTTGCGCGCATTCGACTGTGTCTTTCGCTCCATCGGTTTCTCTTTTGACCAAAACTTCAAAACTTTCACATCGCGGCGCATCAAAACCTGCTGCCGCCATCAAAAAGGACCTAACAATGAACAAGCCATCCGATCTGACTGAAATTCTGGGACTGGCGTCTTCACTCTGCAATCTGATTGACGCACTCATTCAGCTTTTTCCAGAAGGCGTTTCAGAGGAATTTAACGAAGATGTTTTCTGACGATTTTGGCGAAGGCCAAGGAAGATGCGAAAACACTCAAAGCGGTCGTTTCGGCGCTTCTCAAATAGAGCAGCTTCTTGACTGCGGGAATTGCAAGTATTGAAGAACAATGCAAGAAAAGCTGCCCCAACGAGAATTCTTCACTGTCGATGAAGTCGCTGCGCGATGGGGTTGCGCTCGTTCACGAAGAACTCATTCACTATGTCCCTCAGGCTGCCCCAACAGTATCGCGTCTTGGCCATGTAAGCGATCAGCAGCAATTTCTGTGCATTGACGAACCACGTTGAACGGCTCCGCGGTGAAACTGAACACATCTCCCCAAGGGGGGGGTGAGATTCTTACCCTGACCGTAAATTACCATCGCCTTGCGGTCGAGCCGAAGCGGCGGGACTGAAGCCTGTGGGTGCCGCCGCTCACCTCGACACAGAGCAAACATGCTGCTCAGCACGAACTGTCTTCGGGCAAGCAGCTACCCAAATGAAAGGATCGCTGCCAATGGGACTTCCACAACGCGTCTTCTACCCCGTTCATGAAACAGCCGCGCGCTGGGGCTGCACGGTTTTCGATATCGCGGGCTGGGTCGCAATGGGAACGCTGAAGGTTGTCACGGGCATTCCACCCGTCCACTGCGGTGAAGAAAGGGTTGCTGGCCTCGTCATTATCGACCCAACGGATATGTTACCCATGTTCCGACGCAGTGGAACAGGTCCACAAGAAGCCCGTCTTCTGCGTGTCAAACGCTTGGAAGAGGCTGACTGGCTCTATATCACCGCCCCCGAGGAGGGCGTACTGGTCTCGATTGGCGACATGATGATCTTGGGCCAGGATGTCCACAAGTTCGAGGCGGCCAATAACCTGTTCGGACGCGTAGCTGCAGGTGCTGGTCTGAGCGGTGAGGGCGACTACGACTGGGCAGGCATGAATGTCGAAATCACCCGCCGCGTCTTCGAGGAAGGGCTGCCAAAGTCGCAAGGCGAGTGGATCCGGGAACTGCAGGATTGGTTTTCGATGCGGTCAGAGGATGGAACCTTCCCCGACGAAAAGTCTATCCGCTTGCGGCTGGCACCGATTCTGAAAGCTCTGAAGTTCAAGCACCCGAAGCGTTGAGTAAATCAGCATCAGGATGAGACGCGTCGGCAGGCTTTGGACCAGCATGCGTTTGCTCCTGCTGGACGTTATGCACGAGGCGCGGCTTTGGCTTGAATGCGCTGGCCACGGCTCCCACCCCGGCGCGCAGGGGCGAGTCCATCAAATGCGCATAGCGCTGTGTCGTCTGCATCTGGCTGTGGCCCAGCAACTTGCCGATCATCTCCAGCGACGCGCCCCCGCTGACCAGCAGCGATGCGAAGGTGTGACGCAGGTCATGGATCCGCACGTCTTCGATCCCGATCTCCTTCTGGATGCGCGCCCAGAACCGGCGGATTTCCTGCACAGGCTGACCCGGCACATCGCCCGGGAAAAGCCATGGCGATCCTTTGACGACAGCGATACGCCGCTGACGGACGATGGCGGCGGCTTCATCAGAGATCGGCACGCGGTGCACCCGACGCTGCTTGGTCGTGCTGGCAGGCTTGGTCCAGCTCAGATGCTCAAGGTTGAAATCCTCAAAGCGCGCTCGGCGTACCTCACCCACGCGTGCGCCTGTCAGCATGCAAAGGCGGATGATCCCCGCGGCGCGGTGGTCTTGCGCCGCATCGAGCGCCGTGGCGAGGCGTGAGATTTCCTCTTGCGAGAGGTAGCGCTCGCGGGGTGTCTCCATACGGCGACGGAACCCCATGGCGGGGTTGTCCTCGCGCCAGCCCCATTTGATCGCATAAGCAAACATCTTGCGGATCACCTCACCAACGCGGTTTGCGCGAACCGGCGTGGGCTTGGCACCCTGCAGTTTACGGGCGCGGTTGTTCGGCTTCTGCTTGGACGGGCGCGCGCGCCCTTCGGCAATCTTAGTCAGGAGCAACTCGACATCATAGGCCGAAACCTCGGTCACCAGCATGTTGCCCCAGGCCGGGGCGATGAACTTTTCCATCATGGAGCGCTGATCGGCTGCCCCCAGGGGCGCCAAATGCGGCAAATGCACCTCCACGTAACGCGCGATCAAATCAGTCATGCGCGGCGCCTCCCGGAGTGCGCCTCGCATGGCCAGCGGATCACCGCCTGCGTCGATCTCGCGCCTCAGTTCTTTGGCCCGTTCCCGCGCAGCTGTGACGCTCCACTCGGGCCAGCGCCCGAAGGTCATGCGCCGCTGCCGCCCTGCGTAGCGATAGTCGAGCGTGAACGCACGACCGCCCCCCCGATAGATGCAGGCTGCAAACCCGCGCACGTCCGTGTCGAATATCTGGTAGTCTCTCCCTTCAGCGGGAATGGCCTCTCGTAGGACCTTCTCGGTCAGCTTTTGTCTGTTCGCCATGCACAATCCTTTCTCCTGGACCTGTCATCAGGCGTAGATCCAGAGCGTCATCAAGCAGAGCATGGCGCTCGGGGTGGAAGGGTGGAACGGGGTGGCATCATGGAGACAGACCGCTTCCACCCCAATATTTTATTGACGATGGCGCCCCTGCGGTGCGCGCCGTGGTCGCGGCATAGCAAGCTATGATGCACCGGAACGGTCCGATTTAGCGCCCCTCCCTGCCCTGCTCGGCGATAGCTGCTGCGAATCCTCAATAAAACTTGGGGGTGGAACGAGTTTTGCGGGGTTCCACCCCTGATTTACACGCGAATACTGAGAAATCCGGTGATCTGCCGCCCAGCGCCGCAAAACCGGCCTGAAACAGAGGGACGGTGCGTTTGACGCTCAAGCTGGGGACGGCCCACAGCGTGCGAAATCTTCAATAAAATATGGGGGTGGAACGAGTTTTAGGTTTCCATTCCACCCCGTTCCTCCCTTCCACCCTCATGCCTGTGTCTGAGTAGCCCTCGGAAATGGCCCGCAACGGGTCGTCAAATTGGAGGGACATCATGCAATCGCACGAGAACACCGAAATCCTTGCAAGTCCGCCTGGTGGCTTGCTTGGCGGCTGGATCAGCAGGAGCGAACTGGCGCTGCAACTAGGCGTGTCCGAGGACACCCTGCGCCGCTGGGACGTTCTGCGGTCCGGCCCACCCTGTGTTCGCGCTGGTCGCAAGGTTTTCTATCGCCGCGCCACGGTGCTGGAATGGCTCGAGGAGCAGGAAACCACTGTGTCGCGTCGCAAGCGCTATGGGGGACGTCGATGAGCATTCCCCTGCCCTTCCGCAAGCCCAGCGCCCGGGATCGCGCCCGCCAGGACTGGATCGAAGAGCGGCGGCGCGAGGCGCGCATGGTGGTCGCCGATGTGGCGCACCATTCCGATTATCTGGTCCGCCTCGCTTGCAATGTGCTGGTCCAGCATGGCGAGACACCGGAAGAACGCCAGGATGCGCGCATCCTCCTGGTCGTCCTTGATGCCAAGACGCCAGGGCGACTGCCAGCACCAGACCGGGAGGGCGGCCGATGAAGCGGCGCGGCACACCCGAGGCGGATTTACAGCGCGCTGTTGTGACCGCGCTGCGCTTCGCCCTCCCCAAGGGCGCGATCATCCATCACTGTGCCAATGAGGTCACCGAGGCAGGGCCGCGTGGGGCCAAGCGGCAGGCCATCCTGGTCGGCATGGGTGTTCATCCCGGCTTTGCCGATCTGATCATTCTCTGTGACGGCCGCGTGCTCTTCCTCGAGCTGAAATCCCTCAAGGGGCGGCTCAGCACAGCGCAGGAGGCGTTTCGTGATGAGGTCACCGCTCAGGGCTTTGGCTGGGCACTGGTGCGCTCCCTCGACGATGCGCTGGGCGCGCTGGCCGATCATGGATTTACGACACGCGTCACTTCTCCAACTGGGAGGGTCGCGCCATGAGCCATGCTGCCACAAATTGGGCGATCCAGCAGCGTGGGCTGAAGCCCACGACCAAGATCGTACTCTGGCATCTCTGTGACCGGTTCAACCCGGACTTTGGTTGCTTTCCCTCGCAAGAGCGGCTGGCGCATGACTGCGAGATCAGCCGATCGACGCTGAATGAACATCTCGGCCAGCTTGAGGCGGCAGGGCTACTCCGCCGCGTCCCGCACGTTCATCCCGCTACCAAACGCCAGATGCCAACCCGCTACATTCTGGGGTTCGAGCCGGGCTTTACACCGCATGAGCCAGACCCGAGTTCGAAAACCGGACACGGACGAAAGGACGATGCCGCCATCGCGGCAGATATTGAACCATTCGACAGCGGCACAGCCGATATAGTTGAGCCGTGTCTGAATTCCGGACACGGGTATGATGGGCGACCCGTGTCCGATTTCCCGGCTGACCCGTGTCCGGAAAACGGCCCAAGCCGTGTCCGGAATCCGGACACTAACCTTGTAAGAGAACCTTTAAGTAAACCAGTAAAGGAGGAGGAGGACGCGCTAGCGCGCAAGGATGCTTTTGATGATTTTTTTGAAAGCCTGATTGCGGCGCTAGGCTTCGACCCTGATGGCCCCCTTCCTGGCTGGTGGCAGGGCTGGCCGCCTCGTGAGCACGCCCGGCGCTGGCAAACAGCCCTGGGGCTGACTGAGGCCGAGATCATCGGGTCAGCGAAGGCATCGCGGCGTGACCATCCCGAGCCGCCTGATGGGCCCAAGGCGCTGGATCGGGTCATGCAGCGCGCTGCCCAGCGCAAGGCTGACAAGGCGTCACGCAAACGGCGCAAGCCGAAGGCGGCAACGGCACAAGAAGCCCGCCCCATCGCCGATCTGCCGGTCTTCTACGCCGAGATGGTGAACTCTGATCGCTATGTGCCCGTCAGCGCGATCTCGAACTCCATGCGCGACGCGATGCTTGCCCGTGGGCTTGTGACAGCGGAGCGCCTCCGTGAGCGGGGCATCCGATGAAACATGATCGCAAACTGCATGCGCAAACCGGGCACGCCCGTTCTGGCCGCCCGAAGCGGTCCATGTCGGTTCAGCAGGCGCTGGAATGGGCCTTCCGCGTTGAGCATGCCCAACTCGAGTTGCCCGAGCCGCCCGATCCCGAGCGCGGACACGGGTTTGGCTTTGGCCTCGAATACGTCCTGCTGCAACGCGCCGTCCTCGGCTGCAAGGTTGATGGTGGCCAGTACAAGATCGGCAGCCACACACACGAGGATGCCGAGGTTATCGCCGCGACTGTCGCCGGAATGCCGGACAGCCATGGCGGTAAGCGCATGGCGATCCGCGTGGCCGAGCTCGCCCGCGCGGGGTTGACGCCGGACTGGATGCCAGGGGCAGTACCGCGTTGTGTGCCGGTGGAGGTGAAGCGCAACCAGCATGGGGAGCGAGCTGCCACCAATGTGGTCGGGACAGTGCGCGTCTTGTCGCGCGGGAAGTGGCGGATAGTAGAGGTGCTCGCGTGCCCGGTGACGTTCTCGCCACATCCGCAGCAGATCGATGCGGCGCGACAAGCATATATAGATTGGTCCAGGGCGCTGGGCTGGGTATGCGAGGGCTTGCAGGCCGGCAACTTGTTGCGGGAGATTGAGATTAAGGATGTGATGCCAAGTCGAACACCTTGGGAAACGTGAAGGGCGGCTTCCGGACTTTCGCTGTGCAGCATCGCGACTTGGGCGGCCGACAAAAAGCAGACATCGGATGATTGCTTGCTGCCTCGGCGTAGCTGAGCTTCGTTGCCCGATCTTCAGAATGCCCAAAAATCAGTGCAGACGAGCACCACGGTCAGGGCAACTTGGCCCATACGGGATCGGCACCTTAGCTGGTACTTGGGCACCAGCGCCCCAACGCCCAAGTTGCGCCTGTACTCAAACTGGAGAATTGTTCGAGCGGTGAAGAAATCCATCAAATGCGGCACGATCATCATCTGCTTGAGCACGATGTTTCTTAGGTCGCGGCGGGTTGAATGCGCACTGCCGACGAGGTTTCGCAACTAAGGATTTCCGCGATTTTCCCAGTGTCAGGATGCAGGATGCCGAGATCATTCTTGTCGCCATCCAGCGAACCAAGAACATGTCATGACAATGAGCCCAAGAGCAGCTTCGAACCGCGCCAACGAACGATCGGCTTTTCAATTCAGGACGGGATGAAGGCCACGCCGATGATCTCGACGCGCACACCTGGACTGGCCAACGCGACACCTGCCGTTGCTCTGGCAGGCGGGTTCTCCGGATCTACCCAGGCCTCCCATGCGGTGTTCATCCCTGCAAAGTCGGTCATGTCGCTTAGCCAGATCTGAACCGAGACGAGGTCAGACTTGGTGCCACCTATCTCGGTCAACAGCGCGTCAATCTTGGCAAGGGTCTGGGCGGTTTGACCCACGATGTCGGCGGTACGATCATCCGGAATCTGCCCGGCGAGGCATACCATGTCGCCTGCGCGCACGGCTTGGCTCATGCGCCGACCGATCTTGTGGCGGATTGCTTTCATTTCATTTTCTTTCAAGGTTTCTAGGTTTCAGATCTCGGAGCGGCTTTCCCACTCGACCAGTTTCATGCGCCCGCTGACACCGAGCGAACGGAATGGATCGGGAGGAATTGTGGAAGGCTGGCCACTTACAGCGATGATATCTTCGAGCGCCTGGGAGTGGTTCCCGAGAGCGAGATCGACCAGAAGGCGACCTGAGCTTGTGCCACGCGTCATGCCGACACCGTTGTAGCAGTTCGCCGAATAGACCCCGGGCGCCATTTCGCCGAAGAAGGTCGCGTGGTTCCGCGAAAGGCTGACCACCCCGCCCCAGGTTGAGGTGATTGGCACATTGGCCAAGGCCGGAAACCGTTTATCGAGCCCCTCTCGATGCGCTTCGGCCACCTTGCCGAGGTCGCGAGACGACGCCTTGTAGTTCGGGGCAAAGCCGTAGTGGTTGCGGATCAGGAGCCGTCCGTCAGATGTCATCCGGAGTGTGGTTCCGCCCGCATCGGCCGGGGTCAGTCCCCAGTTCATCTTGCCGGTGTAGCGCTTGCGCTCGGCGGCCGTGAGAGCCCGCGTGATGCTGGCATACGTGATCGTTGGCAGAATCCGATCTTTCATATAGCCGAACTCCGGTGTGTATGGATCTGTCCCCAGAATGACTTTCTTGGCTGAAACGGAAACTGTGCTTCCATCGGCCAGACGCAGTTCGGCTGCAAATCCCCCAGCCTTTTCTGAAAACTCGACGACTGCCGCATCGTCGCGCAACGTGACGTTTTCGGGCAAATGCCGGGCCAAGCCTCGCACCAGCAGGAAGGGGTCCACCAATACAGCGCCGGGGGTGAAGACGGCACCTGCATAGTATTCCGTTCCCATGATGACGGCGCATCCCTGCCGGTCCAGCACCTCATAGGGTTCGCCGATCTTATCCAGAGCCTCGCAGAATTTTCGCATCATCCCGGTTCCGCGTTGACGGACCGCACCTTGCAACTTGCCGACAGGCGACCAGTCGCAATCGATGCCCAAGCGTTCGGTCTGTTCGTGCAGCACCGCAATCGCGCTGCGGTTCAGATCCATAATCTTGCGCAGACGTGCGGCATCGGGATGATCCAGATCGAACTTGTGCGGCAAATCGAGAAGAAAGCCCGAGTTTCGCCCCGATGCGCCCCAACCGACCGGACGCGCATCGACAAGAAGAACGCGGTCCTGCGGCACCCGTTCGCCCAACCGATGCGCGGCGGACAACCCAGTTATCCCGGCACCGATGATAAGCCAGTCATAGTTGCCACCGATCTCGGATGTCTCGTCGATCGGGACGATTTCATCCGCCGGGCGCCAGCCAGTTGGTCGGTCAAGAGGCGGAATAACGGGTGTTTGGCTTACGCGGGCCATGGCGATGCTTTCCGGATAGGGGGTAATCAAGCGATCTTCGGGATCGGTGGTGTTGCGAGCTCGAACCGTTGCAAATCCTGCAAGAAGTCGAAGTCGGCCTTGCGCAGATGAACGGCGTTGGTGTCGATGGTCGCCAGAACCATGTCCTCGGGACCCGTCGCACGGCAAAGGTGCTGCCCATCCGGGCCACAGATCGAACTTGTTCCGCTGAACTGTGGCGTGGTGCGGTCGGCCGCAAAGTCGCAATAACCGATGAACATGGCGTTTTCATAGGCCCGCGACGGAACGATGGCGTCCGAAACAAAGCGCCACTTGGCCCGAAGCGCTGTCGGCACAAGCAAGAGTTCCGCTCCCATCTGCGCGGCCCGCCGCGCCAGTTCGGGGAACTCGATGTCATAGCAGATCAGGACCGAGCAGCGGATGCCTTCAAAATCGAACGTCTCCGGTCCGATCCCGGGGGTGAAGCAATCCCTTTCGAAATCGTTCGGCAACGCGACTTTGCGATAGTTGCCGATCAACTGTCCGCCCCGGTCGAAGACGGCAGCGCTGTTATGGAGCGCGCAACCGCTCCTCTCCGGATAGCCGAGAACCAGCCCGACGCCATACCGGGCCGCGAGATCTCCGGCCGCCCGAAGTGACGAAGATCCCTGAACCTGGGCATTTGTGCGCACGGCATTGGCCGAACCATAGCCGCAAAAATACAACTCTGGTGTGACCAGCATATCGGCACCGGCTGCGGCAGCACGCTCAAACGCCGTATCGAGATCAGCAAGGGCCTCCTCAACGGAACGAAAGGCCGGGGGTGCCTGAAACAAGGCGATGGTGAGCAGCGGCATGTTGGCTCCGAGATCTTAGTGCAAGCCGAGCAGGCGCGGAACGAAAAGCGACAGCTCGGGGAAAAACGTGACCAGCAACATCACCGGAAGCGCCACGTAGAAGATGATCTGCAAAGCGGGTTTGACAGCTTCGTGGATGGAAACCTTTCCGATCCGGCACGCCATGTAGAGGATCGGCGCGACGGGCGGACTGTTGGCGCCGATCACGACCGAACAGGCCACGATCGAGGCATAGTGTACCGGGTCGACCCCATGATGTACCATCAACGGCATCATGAGCGGTGCGATGACCACGGTCACCGACAGGTCATCCATTATCATGCCAACGAAGATCAGGAACGCGTTGACCAAGAGCAGAATCAGGATCTTGTTTTCCGTGACGTGCGTCACGAATTCGGTCAGTTCCTGCGGCACGCTTTCGGCCACCATGATCCGGCCGATCATGAAGGAAAAGAGCAGGATCAGGATGATCGTGCCCGTCGTTTCGCCGGCTTCGACCAGGCTTTGACGGAACCGGGACAGGGTCAGGTCGCGGTAGATGAAAAAGCCGATGAGGATCGCCATGAACAGGGCGACGGCGGCGGCCTCGGTCGGGGTAAAGACACCGCCATAGATGCCCCCCAGAATGACGACAGGCATCATCAAGGCCGGGAGGGCCTGAAGCGTTGCGCGCAGCGGGCCATGGGGTGACTTCTGTGCCGAAATCGCTGCCGTGCGCTCTGGTGTGTCGACCAGCATTCTTGCGGTCACGATCTTGTTGAAGATCATCAAACCGAACATCAGCAGCAGGCCCGGCACAATTGTCGCCGCAAAAAGAGCGGTGATGGACTGGCGGGTGACGACGCCGAAAAGAATGAGCGTAATCGACGGCGGGATCAGGATGCCCAGCAGCGACGACACGCCGAGCAAGGCGCTGGTATAGCCACGGGGATAACCGCGCGCGGCCAGCGGATCGCCCATGATTGTGCCGATCGAGGCAACGGCAGCGGTCGCCGTTCCCGAGATTGCGCCAAAGATCCCCGACGAACCGATCAATGCCGCGCCAAGGCCCCCCTTGCGGCCACGCATCGCCATGGACATGAAGCTGATCAAGCGTGCGGCAACTCCACCGCTCTGCATCAGGTAGCCAGCCAGGACAAACAGCGGCAAGGCCAGCAGGATGACCGAGTCAAGCGACCGGAACCCCTGCAATAGCAACGTCGATGTGTTGACGTCATAGGCCCAGACAAGAAACATCAGGACGCCTGCGAAAGACCAGGCTACTGGCACCCCGAAGATCATCAGGGCCATCAGGAGCAAGATACCCAATAGAGCTTCCATGGATCAGACCTCTCCTGCGCTCTGAGCGGCTCTGCCAAACAGGGCGGCTGCGGCGACGATGGCGTCCCGAACGGCATAGACAGCACAGAGAATGGCAGCCAGGACGATCGCGGATTGTGGGACGATGAGGGGAATGCTGAGAGCGGCAGTCGTTTGCGGCCGCTTGATCGACCAGGCGACCATGTCGTTGGCCAGGCTCAGAAAGAACAGGCTCAGCACGACCATGACCACCGATACCGCGAAAGTGTGCAGGGCTTTGTGCTTTGGCTTCTTCAAGGACAGGGCAAGGAAATCGACCACCAAATGTTCGTGGTTGCGGGCCGCGACGACGGCGCCGCACATGTAGAGCCACATTGCTGACAGGGTGGCGAGTTCCAGCACACCCACGACCGACCAGCCAAGCACGAAACGGGCGAGAACCAGGAACAGGATCAGTCCCGTAATCGCAAGACTCGTTACGATGACCACAACGTTCAGAATGCCGATCAGCCCGGCATCGAGCTTTCTGAGAAGGTCGACCATGTCGCGCTGCTCCCGGTTTGCTGCATGCTTGAGGGGGTTGCGGCCGGAACCGTCGGGCTCCGGCCGCAAAGTAGGCTAGTTCACCTGAGCGCGGATCAGATCCATGATTTCCTTGCCGACATCGGGTTCCATTTGCGGCCAGACTTCGGCACGGACCTTTTGGGCGATCGGCGCAAGCTGTTCATCGTTGAGTTCGAGATACTCTTTACCCGACTGCACCCACTGGTCGACATAGTGCTGGTCTTCGTCACGGGCGGCCTTGAAGCGGGCCTCCATCACCGCGACAGCGGCATCTTCGATCAGTTGCTTGTGTTCGTCCGAGAGGTCCTCATAGGTCTCGAGGTTGACCAGAAGGTTTCCGGTCACGAAGGTGTGTTTGGTGCGGACGTAGTAATCGAGCACATCGCGGAAATATTCGTAGTCCCAGTAGATCACGTTGCCCGCATCTCCGTCGACCACACCGGTCTGGATCGAGGTGTAGACCTCGCCCCAGTCGATTGCGGCGGATTGATAGCCCATCGATTCAAGTATCTGCGGGAAAGGGAACAGCGGCGGCGTGCGGACCTTGATGTTCGCTGCAGCGGCAACGTCAGTGGCATAGCTGCCGCGGGTTGCAACACCGCTGAAACCTTCCGGCCAGGCGCCGAAATATTTCAGCCCGATGTCGTTGAATACCGTGTTCAGCACTCCGTTGGCCCAGCCGCCGGGCTTGTAGGCGTCCAGCGCCTCTTCCCAAGAGGTGACCATATAGGGGGTGTTCAGGATCCCGATGCGTTTGTCATAGGAAGTCGACGGCCATGAAATCATGGCATCGACTTCGCCGGCGACGAACAGGTCGAACACCTCCAGCTGACCGCCGAGTTCGTTCTGGTAGAAAATCTTGACGTCGATCTCACCGTTCGAGCCTTCCTTCACGGCATTTGCCCAGTTGGCAAGAGCAATGCCCGAAGGCGAATCACGGTCCCCGGAATTGGTCGCGAATTTCAGTTCGATTTCCGCCGAAGCAGCCGTTGCGGCCAGCGCGGTTCCGAACACGACGGCCGAAAAAAAGCTTCGAAACATCTCCATCCTCCTTGTTGGGTTGTTCTAAAACGCTTCTACATAACAGTCGTTACGTATGTTGCGTAACATGCGTTATGTTTTATAGTTGTGTCAAACGTTTTTTCCGGACATCCCTCCTCAGGTCCGGCAACAGGAGCTGGCATGGCGGAGCGAAAGACCAGGAAGGATCGAAACCTCGACAAGGCGAGCTGGGTAGCGGCGGCGCGCAAGACGCTGATCGAAAAGGGCGTGACCGGTATCAGCCTGCGCCAGCTTGCCGATGAGTTGGGGGCAACCACCGGCGCTTTCTACTGGCAGTTCGCCAACCTCGAAGAGCTTCTGGAAGACGTGCGGCAGGATTGGGCGCAGCGGAATACGGCGCCGTTCACGCGCGCGATCGAAGCCGCGGGCGATGATGGTTGGGACCAATACCTCGCCTATGTCGGTGTGCTGCTGAACGAAGAGGAATACATCCCGGAATATGACAACGCGATCCGGGACTGGGCGCACAGTTCCAAGCGCACGGCCGAGGTCCTGAAGGAAATCGAGGCCTTCAGGATCCAGCAACTGCATCAGGTGTTTCTGGCCCTGGGATTTACGGGCCGCGCCGCGCAAGTTCGGGCCTATGTCACGTATTTCCACCAGACTGGGTATAATGCGATGCAGGTGTCAGAACCGCGGGAAGAACGGTTGCTGAATATCCCCTATTATGCCGAAGTGCTGACCAACCGGACCGATCTTTTGAACTTGCAGACCGCCGAGGCCGTTTCTGATCATTTCGCAGATCGGGACGGCGAAATTTGAGCGCCAAGCATAAAGTTCCGCAATCCGCTTAACAATCGGACGAGATAATGTTTGGCGAAATCAATGAGACGCCCCGGAAGACAATCGGCTTCGTTCTTGTCCCTGATTTTGCAATGATGTCTGCCGCCGCGGCCATAGAGCCCGTGCGGGCCGCAAATCTCGTGGGCGGTTCCGAGCTTTACCGTGCCATCTTTCTGTCACCCGAGGGCGAGCATATCCGCTCCTCGTGCGGGGGTGTTTTCGAGACGAAGGCATTCGGTGCTGCGCCCGAACATCTGGACATGATATTCGTGATTGCCGGCGCGAACCCGTTTCTTGTCAATCCGGCGCACTATGCCAATTTCCTGCGTCGCCATGCCTCCAGAGGGTCAATTCTGGGGGGTGTTTCCGGCGGGGCTGTGATCCTCGCTCGGCTTGGTCTGCTTGAGACCTGTCGCTTTACCGTGCACTGGGAACACATTGACGCCCTTCTGGAAGAGAACCCGGATCATCTGATCGAAAAACGGTTGTTCGTGATCGACCGAAAGCGCGCAACTTGCGCAGGTGGTGTGGCACCTTTGGACATGATGCATGCGCTGATCCGAACGCATTTCGGGCAGCCTCTGGCCGACAGCGTAAGCGACTGGTTCATCCATACGCGGGTCCGGACCGCGGAAGAGGCGCAACTTCTGATCAATCAGGAACATGTCGACCTTCATCCGCAGATCGCCGCGGCGGTCCGGCTGATGCAGGATCATATCGCCGAACCTTTGCCGATCGAGCGGATTGCCCATCTTGCGAGTTTAAGCCCGCGCCAGATGTTGCGGGGCTTTCGCGAGTCCTTTGGGCAAACCGTCAACCGCTTTTATACTGACTTGCGCCTTCAGAAGGCAAATGAACTTCTCAGGCAGACCCGACTGCCAGTCAGTCAGGTTGCCATTGCGACGGGTTTCTCGAACCAGTCCAGTTTCGCCCGCGCCTTTCAAGACAAGTATGGTGCAAGGCCGAAAGACTGGCGGAAGCGGGCAGAACGTTAATGCGCCTGAAGCGACGCTGACAGCGCCGCGTCTTTCAGCGCGTGCCACAGCGACCCGGCCGTCGAACGCGGCCCCATGACAGCGAAGCCGGATCCGACGCGCCAGACCAGACAACCGATGTGATGGATATTCGTGCGGGCCACCTGATCTGCGGCCATCTGCGTCGCATCCAGAGGGCAGAGCCGGGAAAGCACCTTGGTCGGGTTTGGCCCGTTGATTTCGAACCGGGCCCATCCGCCCGTCTGTTCCGTTACGGACGCGATCCCCGAAAGCGCGCGTTCAAGCGGTGCGCACATATCGTCCGCGATCTCTCCCTCTTGTTCCAGAAACCACTGATCCTGCGCGGAGGACAGGATCGTGACGCCGGTCCTTGCAGCCAGATAGCCGGGATCGGGAAGCGCCAGGCCAAAGTCAGTTCTCAGCCAATGACCAAGCTGTTCCCGGTACTGCAGTCCACAGGCGATAGAGTGAATATGACGCGGCGTGGCCACGGTGAGTTGATACGCTCCTGCCGTTTCGGCAGAAGGTAATGCGCCGGGACATATCATCGGAGTAAGATCAGTCACGCAGGCGCCCTCCTTCGGGGTCGACGAAATGTGGGGAAACCACCTCGACATCGATGCTGATGTTATCCACCGGGCTTACCGCTCTCATGCGTTCACCCATCCGGTCCGCGCCAGCCTTGAGCAAGGCAAGCGCGATGGGCGTTCCCAGCACCGGCGAATAGGCGGCCGAGGTCACATATCCCTGATCCGAGGCCGCATTCACCGGACCCGACGCCTGCATCAGATGCGCACCGGCAGGGATCGACGCGCCGGATACGGGCCGAAGGCCCACCAACCGGTGGGCGTCTGGCGAGGTCATCCCTTCGCGGCCCGACATGATGCGGCCAATGCTGTCTTTCTTGCGAGAGACCATCTTGTCCAGTCCAAGGTTCAAGGCCGTGGTCGTGCCGTTCAACTCGTTGCCAGCGGCGTGGCCCTTTTCGATCCGCATCACGCCAAGCGCTTCGGTGCCGTAGGGGGTCACGCCAAGGTCTTGTCCAACGTCCATCAATCGGCGGATCAGCGCATCTCCAAAGGCCGTCGGGACGGCAATTTCATAGGCCAGCTCGCCGGAAAACGAGATTCGGAACAGACGTGCCTTCAGGCCGCCGCAAACAGTGATCTCTGCGCAGGCCATAAAGGGAAATGCGGTGTTTGACAGGTCCACACCCTTGTCGACAATGCGCTCCAACAGCGCCCGCGATTTCGGTCCGGCAACCGAGAACTGCGCCCAGCTTTCCGTAGTAGAGACTAGGTGGACATCAAGGCCCGGCCACAGACACTGCCGGGCGAATTCCATGCGCCGATACACAAGGCCCGCGTTGGCCGTGGTCGTGGTAACGACAAAATGGTTCGGGCCCATGCGCGCGGCGGTGCCATCGTCATATGCGATCCCGTCCTCGCGCAGCATCAGCCCATAGCGGACACGGCCCGCCGGCAGCGTCGACATCGTGTTCGCATAGACCCGGTCGAGGAACTGGCCCGCATCGGCTCCCTGAACGTCGATCTTGCCAAGGGTCGTCACATCGCAGACGCCGACGCCGTTGCGGGTGGCCAGAACCTCGCGGTCCACTGATTGCCGCCAGTGGGTTTCTCCCGGACGCGGGAACCATTGGGCGCGCAGCCAGTCACCTACCTCGATGAACACCGCGCCCTGTTCGGCCGCCCAATCATGGCTAGGTGTCAGGCGCGTGGGATGAAAATCCTTGCCGATCGAACGGCCCGCCAGCGCACCAAGTGCGACAGACACATAAGGCGGGCGAAAGACGGTGGTCCCGGTTTCCGGAACGGACTTGCCCGAAACTTCGGCCAGAATGGCGAGGCCGACAACATTTGCCGTCTTGCCCTGATCGGTCGCCATGCCGAGGGTCGTATAGCGCTTGAGGTGCTCGACGGACTGGAACCCTTCCTGATGGGCCAGTCGGATATCCTTGGCTGTCACATCGTTCTGGAAATCCACCCAGGCGCGCTTGGCACCGGGAACCTGCCAATAGGCCTGCATCCCTCCTACAGCGTCCTGAGTTCTAGGCAGCTCTGGCAATATGGCCTCGATGCCCAAAGCCGCCATTGCCGCTTTGGCGGCATTCGCGCCACTGCGCAGGGCCTCTGCCGTCGATGCCGCCCCGACAACAGCCCCGGCAACCCGTTGGCCAGGGGGCAAGGCGGAGGTCGGCAGGAACGCCGCAAGATCGCTATTCCAGACCGGCCGCCCCCCCTGATGGCTGGTCAAGGACAGATTGGGCGACCAGCCTCCCGAAACCGCCAGCGCGCCGCAGTCGATCACGCGACGCGCACCGGAGGCAAGCCGCACCGTGACAGACTTCAGCCCAAGCCGGCCCGAGGTATCTTCAACGACTGAACCGCGCAACACTTCGGTTCCAGAGCAGTCGGGCGCGTCAGCCCGCGTATCGATGATGGCGGGAACCGTGACCCCCTTGGCGATCAGGTCGCGCGCGGTGCGATGGGCGTCATCATTGTTGCAGAAGACGGCAACCCGCCGCGCTGGCGTGACGGCCCAGCGATTGACATAGGAACGCACCGCGCCCGCAAGCAGGATGCCGGGACGGTCATTATTGTGAAAGGCAATGGGCCGTTCCAGCGCGCCGGTGCAGATAAGCGCCTGACGGGAATAGATCCGCCAGAATGTTTGCCGTGGCCGCCTCTTCAGCCGGTCGGGAAGATGATCGGACACCTTCTCAAGCGCACCATAGACGCCGTGATCATAGCTTCCGACGACCGTGGTTCGTGGCATGATCCTGACGTTGCTCATGTCGCGTAATTCGGCTTCGACCCGCTCCAGCCAGTCGGCGTCGGCGCTGGCGAAGAGTTCGGTTTCGGACAAGATGCGCCCACCAAGCCGACTATCTTCCTCGGCCAGGATGACCTGCGTGCCCGACCGGCCTGCGGTCAGCGCCGCCGCCAGACCCGCTGGACCGGCACCGACGATCAACAGGTCGCAATGCAGAAAACCCTTGTCGTAGCAGTCGGGATCGTCCTGTTCCGACAGCCGGCCAAGCCCGGCAGCGCGCCGGATCATCGGCTCGTAAAGCTTTTCCCAAAGCGCCGCGGGCCACATGAAGGTCTTGTAATAGAACCCCGCCGCCAAGAACGGGTGCAACAGATCGTTGATAGCCAAGGCATCAAGACGCAGACCGGGCCACCGGTTCTGGCTTTCGGCGACGAGCCCATCGAAAAGCTCGACCGTGGTCGCCCACGTGTTCGGTTCGCGATGTTCGCCCCGAAGCAGCGTGATCAGCGCGTTCGGTTCGTCGGAACCTGCCGTCAGAACCCCGCGGGGGCGATGATACTTGAAACTGCGCCCCATCAGGCGCACCCCATTGGCCAAGAGCGCCGAGGCCAATGTATCACCGGCCCGGCCTTCGTACGTCCGCCCGTCGAACGTGAATTGCAGCGGCGCGTTGTGGTCAATCTGGCCGCCCGTCAGCCGGTTCACATTCATTTGCCCCGCCCCCGTGCTAGCGCAACATCACGGGCCAGTTCCGCCCCGAGGATCTCATGGGTTTGGGTGTTGCGGATCACTACCAGCCAGGACCGGTCGCCATATTCATGAAACCAAAGCTCACGGTGAATGCCGGCGGGGTTGTCACGAAGGTAGACATAGTCGTGAAACAGCGGCTCGGCGCCTTCGGCCATGCCATCGGGGCGGTCGATCAGCGCGGCGTCGCCCAGATAGACGAACTCTCCGGCATCGCGTGGGCCAAGCAGGGGGTGGGGGATCAGCATCACATAATCTCAATGCAGGTTGGGTTGGGCGCCCTGGCCCTTCTCGTCGATCATCCGACCCGTGCGGAACCGATCCAAGCGGTAGGCCGCGGCGGTGGGATGTGGTGCATCGGTCGCCAGCAGATGGGCAAAGGCAAAGCCGCTGGCCGGTGTTGCTTTGAACCCGCCATAGCACCAGCCGCCGTTGAAATAGAGCCCCTCGACGGGCGTTCGGTCGATGAATGGCGAGCCGTCCATCGACATATCCATGATGCCGCCCCAAGAGCGCAGCAGGCGCGCACGCCCGATCATTGGCATCAGGCTCATCCCGCTTTCAGCGACATCCTCGACCGTTGGCAGGTTGCCTCGCTGCGCGTAGGAGTTGTAGCCGTCGATGTCGCCGCCAAACACCAGTCCGCCTTTGTCGGATTGGCTGACATAGAAATGACCGGCTCCGTATGTGATGACACCGCGGATCACCGGTTTCAGCCCTTCGCTGACGAAGGCTTGTAGGACATGGCTTTCAATCGGCAGCCGCAACCCGGCCATCGCCATAACCCGGCTTGACGAACCCGCGACGGCGACGCCAACCTTGCCTGCGCCGATGAACCCGCGCGAGGTCTCGACACCCAGGATACGCCCATTGTCGATCCGGAAACCGGTGACCTCGCAATTCTCGATGATATCGACGCCGTGGCTGTCCGCCGCACGGGCATAGCCCCAAGCGACAGCATCATGGCGGACGGTTCCGCCACGCGGCTGCAACAGCCCGCCACGGATCGGGAACCGCGCGTTGTCGAAGTTCAGGAAGGGGTAGAGCTTACGCACGCCTTCGGTGTCCAGAAGCTCGGCATCCACGCCGTTCAGACGCATCGCATTGCCACGCCGTCGCGCCGCATCGCGCTGTGCATCCGAATGAAACAGGTTCAGCACGCCGCGTTGCGAGACCATGGCGTTATAATTGAGATCGGCTTCCAGCCCCTCCCAGAGTTTCATCGAGAATTCGTAGAAGGGCTCGTTGCCATCCAGCAAATAGTTGGATCGGATGATCGTTGTATTGCGCCCGACATTCCCAGACCCGATCCAACCTTTTTCCAGCACCGCAATCCGCGACTTTCCATAGGCTTTGGCCAGATAATGTGCGGTGGCCAGACCGTGACCGCCGCCACCAACGATAACAAAATCATAGCTTGGTTGTGGTGACGGTTTACGCCACGCCGGACGCCAGCCCTTATGGCCGGTCAGCGCTTCGTAAAGGACCCGAATGCCGGAATAATGTGTCATGGCGGTTCACCTCACCGACAGTCATACGTGTCAAGTCGGGTCATTCAGCGCTGAAACCGCCAAGATTTATGCTCCAACGGTCAAGTTGCGGATTTGCTGTTCGCAGGCGTCTTGGCGTCTCCAAGCAGGCAGACCATTCCTGCTCTCAACCTTTGGCCACTTACATTGAAAGGCCTCTCGGCAAGGCGGATGGCCAGAGGACAACTTTTGAACCTCGGTGTCTACGAACTCGAGGCGGTTGCCAACCCAACTTCAGGGAAGCGAATGTCAGAAAAGCTGGTGCGACTGCAGGGTTACGGTGGGACGGTCAATGGCCGCTTTGGGCCGCCCGCGAAGGCGACCCAACTGCACTAGATTTCAATGGCTTCGGCGATTGCTAAGGCATCCTCGAGCTCCACTCCGAGGTATCTGACGGTACTGTCCATCTTGGTGTGGCCGAGCAGAAGTTGCACCGCCCGCAGGTTGCCCGTCTTCTTGTAAATCTGAGTGACCTTTGTAGGGCGCATTGAATGGGAGCCATAGGCGCTCGCTTCCAGACCTATTGACGTGACCCAATCGCGTACGATCCTCGCGTACTGGCGTGTCGATATGTGCAGGCGCTCGTGAAATCGGCCTGGCCAAAGATATTCTGAGCCGACCATGAGTTCATTCTCAATCCATTTCTCAACGGAAGCACGCGTACCCTCGGAAATCTCGAAGCGCACCGGTTTCTGGGTTTTGCTTTGCAGGACTGAGGCGCGCTCCTTGATCTGACCAGAGGCCATAACATCAACGACTTTCATCTTCACGAGATCACAGCCGCGTAGCTTGCTGTCGATCACCATATTGAACAATGCGAGGTTCCGATGGTTCTCGGCGAGTTCAAGGCGGACCCGGATCGCCCAGACATGCTTTGGCTTCAATGGACGCTTTTGGCCAACGATGCGGCCCTTGTTCTAGGCAGGGCGCAGCGCGCGAATGGCTGGTAGGTTTGGGGCTGGTTCCATGACTGATCCTCCGATCCACCGCATGCCCCCCCATCGTCAGTATGCTGACGTGGCACTGTACCATTTTTCTCGCGATATTGAAAATTACCGAATATTGGTATATCTAATTTTTAGGAGGCAAACATGGCAAAGAACACTTCGATGTCCCTTGGGGACCATTTCGCAGGGTTCATCGAAACGCAGGTGAGCAATGGACGCTACGGCTCAGCAAGCGACGTCGTACGGGCAGGCCTGCGGCTACTCGAGGAGCATGAAGCCAGGGTCCAGGCGCTGAAGGACGCATTGATTGCTGGAGAGAATTCAGGGGAACTGCGTACCTTTGACCGCGAGGTGTTTCAAGAACGCATGCTCCAGAAGAACAGCACCTGATGTCTCGAGAATATGTGCTTTCGCCGATGGCGGAAGCTGATCTCGAAGGTATCTGGATCTACACGGCGCAAGAATGGTCCTCCGAGCAGGCCGAGAATTATACCAACGACATCATCGACGCGTTTGAGGACATCGCCGCAGGCAAGAAGGCAGGCAGACCGGCTTTAGTCCGCGAGGGCTATCTCAAGATACTTATCGGCAAGCATGCGATCTACTATCGGCTCCGAGGTGAAGTGATCGCAATCATGCGGATCCTGCATCAAAGCATGGATATTCAGCGGCATTTGTAACCGCGATGAACGTCCGGAAAGTGGGCTGCAGGTGCAGCAATCCGGGGTCGCGTCGAGTGGCCGCTTTGGGCCGGCCACGCCCCCTCCAGGCCATGGTTCCTCCCCAGCCCTAAACGTATACGGGGGGGCTTAGCCCGGGACTTTTCTAGCGTCTGGCCTTTTCACCGGGGAATCCACCCGGAAGCCACCTGCGCCGGCTCCGCTGAGATTTCAACTCATTTTCAGGGGCTTACGCAACCAGCGCTCAGGGAAAGGTGGATCCCGGTTGGAATCCAAGGAATCCACCCAGAGGAATCCAGAGACCGCGGAAGCCACTCCGGGAAGTCACTTTCACCTTGGTTGTCCAGAAGGCGTTGATTCAACGTCAAAAAACGGTTTGACAAAGCTGCCCCCCTTGACGTACCCAAGAAACATCGAAGATTTGCGCCCGGAGGATACCCTCACGAGCGTTTTGTTTTCCTGACATCGCGGATCCCAAGTCTTGGCGCCCCCCTGGGCGGTCACAAGACATTCCGCGCGCCCATGCGAGCCCTGCCCTATGGATCTCCCATTCATGCCGAGCCAGATTGAACTCTGGCCGATCGAGCGGCTGCGGCCCTATGCCCGCAATGCCCGCTTGCACAGCGACAACCAGGTGGCTGTTCTGGCTGCAAACATGCTCAAGTTCGGCTGGACCATGCCGTGCCTGATCTCTGACGATGGGGAGTTGATCGCCGGGCACGGACGCATCCTGGCTGCCACCCAGCTCGGCCTAAGCAAGATCCCCGTGCTTCGCCTGTCGCATCTTGATGAGGACCATCGCCGGGCGCTGCGTTTGTCGGACAACAGCGTCGCGGATATGGCGGAGTGGGACGAGCTCAATCTGGGTCTGGAAGTGATCGACCTGCAGGCGCTGGGCTTTGATACTGACCTGCTGGGCTTCTCAGACGAGTTCCTCGAGGGGCTGCTGAACGCGGCACAAGGTGGCGATGACGCGAACAGCGGGTCGATAGAAGGCGAGGACGATATCCCCGAGCCCCCGGTCACACCGGTGTCGGTGGCGGGTGACCTATGGCAGCTGGGTTCGCATCGGTTGATCTGCGGCGACAGCACCAGCGCAGATGTCGTTGGGAGACTGCTTGCTGGTGTGAAGCCGCTTCTGATGGTGACTGATCCGCCCTATGGCGTGGAATATGATCCTAGCTGGCGCAATCAAGCCGGTGCCGCGAAGACAAAACGAACCGGCAAGGTGCTGAATGACGACCGCGCCGACTGGCGTGAGGCCTGGTCGCTCTTCCCCGGCGATGTCGCCTATATCTGGCACGGCGCGCTGCATGCGGCCACGGTTGCGGACAGCCTGATCGCCGCGGGTTTCGTAATCCGCTCCCAGATCATCTGGGCTAAGGATCGGCTGGTGCTGAGCCGCGGGGATTATCACTGGCAGCACGAGCCCTGCTGGTATGCCGTTCGGGCCAAGGGTAAGGGCCACTGGGCCGGCGATCGCAAGCAGACCACGCTTTGGCAGATTGCCAACAAGGACCAGGATGCAGCCACAGTGCACGGGACACAAAAACCCGTCGAATGCATGCGCCGTCCGATCCTGAACAACTCAAGCCCCGGCCAGGCAGTCTATGAGCCCTTCATGGGTTCTGGCACTACGCTGATCGCGGCCGAGACAACTGGCCGCCTGTGTTACGGGGTGGAGCTGAACCCGGTTTACGTTGATGTGGCCATCGAGCGCTGGCAGGCTTTCACGGGCGAAGAGGCAGTCTTGCAGGACAGCGGCGAGACCTTTGCAGCGCTCAAGTCGCAGCGGTTGGCCGCGTGACCCAATCCCGCCGACTGTCGCTGGTCGAGGCGATCACCAATGTCGCCGTGGGCTATGTGCTGGCGGTGATCACGCAGATCGTGGTGTTCCCATGGTTTGGCATTCACCCCAGCCTTGGCGAGAACCTTGCCATCGGCTCTATCTTCACCGGGATCTCGCTTTTGCGCAGCTACGCGCTTCGCAGGCTGTTCGAGCGGCTGCGGTGAGGGCGAGGTATCAGGCAGCCTCAAGTTTGTAGACGGTTCCTCTGCCAGCAACCTTCTCCGCGGTAATAGGCAGGTTCAGCTTCTTCTTCAGCCCGCCCGAGATCAGACCTCGGGCACTGTGGGGCAACCAGCCCGTCGCTTCGACGATCTCGGTGATGGACGCCCCCTCGGGTCGCTGCAAGAGCGCGATGATCTGCGCCTGCTTGGTACCGGCGCGGATTGCAACCGGCTGAGGCGTGTCGGCATCGGGCGATGTTTCGGCGGTTTCCTTTGGCACCGAGGCCAGTTCAAGCTTCGCCTTGCGCAGATTGCTCATGGTCGTCGCAACAACCGGTTCGATGCCAATCGCAGCAAGGCCAGCTTCGGTGGCGATCAGCGTGGTGCCGTGACCGTCGCCGGTCTCCCGCCAGAGGGGCTCCCCACGGCGCAGATTGGCATCGACCTCTTGGAGCCAGCCGCGTTCGATCATCTTGGCCACCGCTATTTTCGCGGCCGCACCAGCCAATCCTTCTGGCAGCGGCATCGCAAGGTTGTCAGGGCGGGATGCGGCGCGGCTGAGGATGATGGCTTGGGTGTCTGTGAGTTTGGGCATCTTCGCCTCCTGTCGTGATAGGGATGTCGGGGATGGGTCAATCGCTCTCAGCCATCGCGGCGGTGACGGCGAAGTGCTGCACCCAGCCCGTCAGATACGGCAGCCCAGATGGGATGCCGTGCTCGCGCTCGGTCTTACGGTCGATGCGCCAGCCTTGCCAGCGGCGGATCGCAGCGGCGATGGCGGGCTCGAGACCGATATTGCAGCCCGTCATGTTGCCGACGACATCGTCGGCGAAATGCCGACCGATCCGGCTGTCGAGAAAGTCGCGGATGCCGATCATCTCGTCTTCGCTGCTGGCGCCTATGGCCTCGGCGATCAGGCGCGAGGCGAGCGTCCAGACCTCCGCGCTGCGCCGGTCGCGCTCTGGGCAGACGGTCAGGGTGCGGAAGAAGCCGTAATCCTCGTTGCGGCTGGGAAGGCAGGGCTGCGTGGTCATTGTCGGGATCCTCGTGATGGGGGCTGGCGGGGCGCTGGGCCCCGCCGGTTCAGGCTCAGGCGGCCCTGATGGACTCAATCGTCGCGATGTGGCTCAGCAGCGTCGCTGCCTCTTCGCGCGCAGCGTCGGCCCAGAATTCGGCGCGGGCGTTGCAGGCGCGAGCAAGGCGCTCGGCATCTGCCTTCGTGAAGCGGTTGACCTTGTGCGCGCTGCCATGACCCGTGCAGGTGGCGCGATGCTTGCCATCCTCGGGCGTCAGTTCGAATTTGAGGGGGCCGAAGTCGTCGATGACGATCCAGTTGTGCGAGGCGATCGTGGCGCAGGCGCTGGGCGCGAGGCGGGCTTCGATCTCTTCAGCGGCGCTGCGGAAGTCGGCGATCAGGGTGGCAGTCGGGTTGTTCATGGCTTGGGCCTTTCAGGTGAGTTGCATCGTTTTGGCACGATGACCATCACTCTGAAGGGCCAGATGTCGTAGAGAATTAGGAGCAATTTCATTGCTTTATGATCACTCGGGAGAGGCCGTCGCATCAACCCACGCCCCATCCTGCCAGAGGTAGAGATGGGACAGTTCGCAAGTTGGGCGCGGCAGGATGCGGGGCGCGCGGGGCGGATCAAAACAGTCCAGCGCATCAGCCCGGACCTGCCGGATTTCGCGGGCGGCGAGGATCTCCTCGGGCGTCCATGGGGCCAGCGCGGGCAGCATGTGGGAGGGATAACCGTCAAAGTGGACGTAGGTGTGGGCCCATTCCTCGGGCCCGATCTGGATGGCGATCTGCGCGCGCGTGCTCATCGTCGCGCCCTCAGATCAAATGGATGCTCGCCAGCAAGGTGCTGGCGGCGGCAAGCTGGGTGGTCGGCAGTTCGATCTTGATGTGCGAAATCACGTCGGAGGCGTCGGCAGTGATCCCCGCGTCACGCAACTCGGCCTCAATGACCCTGGCTACGGCATCGGGGCGCGAGCAGTCGAGATGCTCCGGCAGCGCGGCATGGTCGATCCGGATGGTGGTGATGGCGGTCATGGCGATGTCCTTTCAGACTTGGGTGTTGGCTGGGCCTGCGCGGCGTCCAGCCTCAAAGGCTTCCTCGAGCGCCGCGCGGATGGACCAGACGGCGACATCGTGGAAATCCAGCCGGTCCCAGTTCTGGGTCTCCAGCGTCTCGATGCGGAACTGGCGCTGGGCGATCTCAAGGAGCTGGGCATCGCGGGTGGAGTTCGGATCAGCGGGCTTGCGGGTGGGTGCCATGGTCATTCCTCCCAGCGGTGTTCGGGGTGGGTGGTGCGCGCGGGCTTCTTCGCGCATCATCTCCTGGGCGCGGGCCATCTCGACCATCCCGTCGGCCTGGCTCATCCGCCCCGACATCACTTCGTCCATCACCCAGTTCACCCGTTCCTGGGCGGGGCTGGTGTGATCCCGCCACCCTTCGCTCATCGAGCTGTGCCCCATCTTCTCCTGTGCGCGCATGGCTCTCTCCGATCCGTGTTTGCAGGGTGCGATGCACCCGCTTTCTGGACCCATGAATCGCTCTGTCGGGGAGTGTAATCAACTCAAATAGATCTCTTTTCCTGTTTATTTCCAATATGTTGAGGCTCAACCAATCGTCATGGAAGGTATGTCCGAACGCGCCTATGCCGAGCACGCGGGCCTCTCGCGCGGGGCAGTGCAAAAGGCGCGCAAGACCGGACGGCTGGTGCTCTTCGCCGACGGGTCGATTAATGCCGCCGCCTCGGACGCGCGGCGCGGCAGCATGACAGATCCAGACCAGCAGATACGGTCACGGGGCGGTCTTGGCCCGGGTAGTGAGAGCGCAGCGATGGCTCCCAGTGCCGTCTCCGGCCCCGGCGACAGCACGTCCTATATCAAGGCCCGGACAGCGCTGACCGTTTACCAGGCGCAGGAACGCCAGCTCTCGATCCAGAAGAAGAAGGGCGAACTGGTGGACCGCGCGCGCGCCGAGACGCTGGTGTTTCGCCTCGCGCGCCAGGAGCGCGACACCTGGGTCACCTGGCCCACCCGGGTCGCGGCCCTGATGGCCGCGCAGTTATCCGCAGAGATGGAGAAGGCATCGGGCAGACCCGTGACAATCGAGACTGCGATCTTGCAGAGGGTGCTGGAAACCCATGTCCGAGAGCAGCTCGACGCCCTGGCCAACCTCAGGGTCTCGCTTGAATGATGAGGAGAACACATCTGATCTGACCGAAGGCCTCGATCTCGCCTTTGACGGCGCCGAGGATATCCTGCGCGCCTGGCGCCGAGGCATGCGGCCTGACCCGGACCTGACAGTGTCCGAATGGGCCGACAAACATCGTAAGCTGTCATCGCGCGCCTCGGCTGAACCCGGGCAATATCGCACGGCTAGAACGCCATATCTGCGCGCCATTATGGATGCGCTGTCGCCAAACCACCCAGCTCAGCGGATCAGCTTCATGAAAGCCGCCCAGGTTGGGGCCACGGAAGCGGGTAACAACTGGATCGGTTTTGTCATCCATCACGCGCCGGGCCCCATGCTGGCGGTGCTGCCCACGGTCGAGATGGCAAAGCGCACCTCGCGCGGTCGGATCGACCCTCTGATCGAGGACAGCCCGGCGCTGAAGGAGCGCGTCCAGCCGGCGCGCTCACGAGATGCGGGCAATTCGATGCTGTCGAAGGAGTTCCCCGGCGGCATTCTGGTGCTGACCGGTGCGAACTCGGCCACGGGCCTGCGATCGATGCCCGCGCGCTATGTGTTTCTGGACGAGGTCGATGCCTATCCGGCCTCGGCTGACGAGGAAGGCGATCCGGTCAGCCTAGCTGAGGCGCGCACCACGACCTTCGCGCATCGGCGTAAGGTGTTCATGGTCTCTACGCCCACGATCCGAGGGCTGTCGCGCATCGAGCGCGAATTCGAGACCAGTGACCAGCGGCGGTACTTCGTGCCCTGCCCGCATTGTGGCCATAGGCAATGGCTGCAGTTTGAACGGCTGCGCTGGGACAAGGGCCGGCCGGAAACGGCAGCATATCACTGCGCGGGCTGCGAGCGTCCCATCGCCGAGCACCACAAGACGCAGATGCTCGAGCGTGGTGAATGGAGGGCCACCGCGACCGGTTCTGATCCAAACGCGATCGGCTTTCACCTCTCGGCGCTCTATTCGCCGATCGGCTGGAAAAGCTGGGAGCAGATCGCGCGGGACTGGCTGGCGGCCCAGGGCTCGGACGAGATGCTGCGCGCAGCGCGCAACACGCTTCTGGGCGAGACCTGGGTTGAAAGCGGCGATGCGCCGGAATGGCAGCGATTGGCGGACCGACGTGAGGTGTTTGCCGCTCAGGTGCCCATGGGCGGGTTGTTCCTGACCGCCGGGGCCGATGTGCAGAAGGACCGCATCGAGATCGACGTCTGGGCCTGGGGTCGAGGTCTGGAGAGCTGGCTGGTTGATCACATCGTCATTCCGGGCGGACCGGGTGACCCTGCCTGCTGGCAGGGGCTGACCGCGTTGCTCGGACAGACCTGGGCGCATGAGAACGGCGCGGTGATGCCGCTTGCCAAGCTGGCCATCGACACCGGGTATGAAACCGCCGCGGTCTACGCCTGGGCGCGGGCGCAGGGCATTGCGCAGGTGGCACCCGTCAAAGGCTTGGAGGGGTTCAACCGGGCGACGCCGGTGTCGGGCCCGACCTTTGTCGACGCGACCGTGAATGGACGTAAGCTCAAGCGTGGGGCGCGGCTCTGGACGGTGGCTACGGCCACCTTCAAGGCGGAAACATATCGCTATCTGCGGATAGAGCGGCCGTCCGAGCCAGAGGCGCCGATACCGGCGGGCACGATCCACCTGCCCGATTGGGCAGACAGCGAATGGCTCAAGCAACTGGTGGCCGAACAGCTGGTCACCATCCGCGACCGAAGCGGCTACGCCCGCCAGGAATGGCAAAAGATGCGCGAGAGGAACGAGGCGCTGGATACACGGATCTACGCGCGGGCCGCCGCGTGGATCCTCGGCGCCGACCGCTTTGACGAACGGATGTGGCGCCAGTTGGAGAAACAGGCCGGCGTAGAAACGACTGTCAAAGCACAGGGTGCCGAGCCCGAGAAACCGACCGAACCGCAGGCGGGGCGGATCAGCGCGCCACGGCGGCGCGGCTGGAAGATCAGCACGCCCAAATACATGGAATAGAACCCATAATGTGAGATGCGGAGACCTATCGGACCAGCAAAACTTGGATTTCGGCCAATGGGGTACCGTGAGTTTCGATCCAGGCAAGGCGCTCAGCGATAGCTGCAGCATTCTCCTGCCGCCAGATCTCGGCCCGTGACAGTGCGGTGCCATTTCTGCGCATCGCCGGCTTCAGCTGCGGGTTGTCGTTCATCGGCTTTGGCATCTTCGCCTCCTGCAACGGCACATTACACGTTCAGTCCCTTCAAGAGAAGATCAAGCGATGACCCTCGACGAGTTGAAACTCCGCCACAGCGCGCTGTTGGCCGCGCGCTACAGCGGCACACGGTCTGTGAGCTATGACGGTAAGACCGTGAATTACGGCACCGATGCCGAGCTCGCCGCCGCCATAGGCGATGTCGAACGGCGCATCGCCAAACTCGAGCGAGGCGCTGGACGCGTGCTCCGCCCCTTTGCTGTGAAAGACCTCTGATGAACTGGCGACAACGCCTTGGGGCGTTTATCGGGGGCTTCGATGCAGGCCAGCACCACCGACGCCTGCGCGGATTCCAGGCGACGCGGGCTCATGTCAACGCGCTGATCGCTGCATCGGGCCCTGACATTACCGCCCGTGCCCGGTGGCTGGTGCGCAACAACGGCTATGCCGTGAATGCGGTTGAAAGCTGGGCTGCCAACACAGTGGGTGACGGGATCAAGCCGATCTCGAAGCTGGCGGATGCGGCCCAAAAGGAAGAGCTACAGCGGCTTTGGCTCGCTTGGACAGACGAGGCCGACGCTGAGGGGCTAACGGATTTCTACGGGCTGCAGCGCCGGGCGGCGCGCGAGGTGTTCTTAGCCGGTGAGGTTTTCGTTCGGATCAGGCCGCGCCGGGTAGAGGATGGGCTCACAGTGCCCTTGCAGCTGCAGATGCTGCCTTCGGAAATGCTGCCGCTCCATGAAACGGGCGTGGCGCGCAACGGCAACGCCATCCGTCAGGGAATCGAGTTCGACCGGATCGGGCGGCGCGTCGCCTATCACTTCTTCCGCCGTCACCCGGGTGACAGCACCGATCCCGGGCTATCAGGCGAAATCGTGCGCGTTCCCGCCAGCGAGGTCATCCACGTGATCGACCCGGTGGAAGGCGGTCAGCTGCGCGGTGTGTCGAAACTCGCCCCAGCGATCGTGAAGCTCTTTCTGCTGGATCAATACGACGACGCCGAACTCGATCGGAAAAAGGTCGCGGCGATGTACGCGATGTTCGTGACCTCCCCTGCCCCGGAGAACCCGCTGGCGCCCTTGGACGACGAAGAGGTGCCAGCAGGCGTCGAGATCAGTCCGGGCCAGATCGTCCGGCTGGATCCTGGCGAGGATGTGACCGTGGGCCAGCCGGCAGACAGCGGCGCGACCTATGAGCCGTTCCAGTACCGGACGCTGCTGCAAATCTCGGCAGCGCTCGGGATCCCCTACCCCTACCTCGCCAATGACATGGTGAAGGGGAACTTCTCGAACTCGCGCCTTGCGCTGATCGAGTTCCGCCGTCGGGTTTCGGCCTGGCAGCATTCCGTCATGGTTCACCAGCTTTGTCGCCCGGTCTACGCGCGCTGGCTGGACATAGCCGTGCTCTCCGGAGCGCTGTCCCTGCCCGGCTATGAGGCGGATCGCCCGCGCATGCTGGCCGCCGATTGGCTGCCGACGAAATGGGACTGGGTCGATCCGCTGAAAGACGCCAATGCCGAGATCGCCCAGATCGAGGCGGGTCTCAAATCCCGCACCCAAGCCATCGCGGAACGGGGCTATGACGCCGAGCAGGTGGACCGGGAAATCGCGTCCGAACGCGAACGCGAACGCGCGCTGGGTCTCGACTTCCGCCGTCCGGGATCGCCCGCGCAGGGCGTGCAGGCATTGCCGACTGAGGACGATGGGGCTGGGCCAGACAATGTAGCCGATGACGCGGAAGACCGCCCGCGCCCTGACGAGGACCAAGCCTGATGCTCCATGCCCGCATTGCCGCGCGCGCTTTCAACACGCCGCTGCTGGTTGAACCCACAAAGGCCATGGCGTTTCTGTCGGGGCTCGGACCACGCATACTGGGGCGGCGCGTCGATATGGTGGACAGCGACGGAGCCCCAGATGGCGCCGCATATCTTCCCGCGCGCGCCAGCATTCTCGCGGGTGGCCTGACCGAGCGCCTCCAGCAACATGGCGATACGCCCTACCCGGTTGTCGATGGAATCGCGGTGATCGAGATCTCCGGCGTGCTGATCCATCGCGGGGGCTGGATCGGGCAATCCTCGGGCCAGACCAGTTACGAAGGGATTTCGACGCAGGTGCAGGCGGCTGCTTACGATCCGTCCGTTCGCGCGGTGGCGCTCGAGATCGACAGCTTTGGTGGGGAGGTCGCCGGCGTCTTCGACCTGGCTGATCAGATCCGCGCCCTCCGCCGTAACAAGCCCGTTTGGGCTTTCGTTGCCGAACATGCCTTCTCTGCAGGCTATGCGCTGGCCTCCCAGGCCGACCGCATCCTTCTGCCACGCACCGGTTCCGTGGGCAGCATCGGGGTTGTCGTCATGCATGCCGACCTCAGTGGTCAGCTGGATCAGGACGGTGTGCGCGTCACGCTGATCCACTCTGGCCAGCACAAGGTTGACGGCAACCCCTACGAGCCGCTGCCGGAGGGCGTGCGCGACGATATCCAGCGCGAGATCGACGTGCTGCGGTTCCTCTTCGCGGAAACCGTGGCCGCTGGCCGCGCCGGCAGGCTGAGCCAGGAGGCAGCGCTGGCCACCGAGGCGGCAACTTATCGCGGGGCGGATGCTGTCACCGCCGGCCTCGCTGACGAGGTCACCGATCTGGCGCGCGGCTTTGGCAGTTTCCGCCAAATGCTGTCCAGCACCCCGCCACGCTCATCCATGCGCGCGCGGCGCGCAGCCCTTCCCCAGCCTAAACAGGAGGCACTCATGTCCCAAGAGAACCAGCTCGACGACGGCACGCAGGACGCCGATGCTGATGTGACGAACACTGCAGAAAGCGAAAACGATGCCGCCGCTCCGCCGCCGGCCACGCCAGCCGAGGCCCCCGAAGCATCTCGGCGGTCTGTCTCGGCAGCTCCTGCTCCCAGCAATCTGGCAGACCTCTCGGTCGAGTTGCGCGAGGCGGCAGCGGAGATCGCCGAGATCGCGGCGCAAGCAGGCCGGCTCGGCATCGCGATCGATGCCGCCAAGGCGCTGCGTGAGGGCACTGCACCGGAGGCCCTTCGCAAACTGGTCCTTCAACGCGCATCCGCGGCAGCGGATGCCCGCGACATCGTTGCCGCGCCACCTTCGCCCGCTCTCCCCAAATCCGCTGAAAGCCCGATTGTGGCTGCCGCGAAGAAGGCTGCCTCGGCGGGCAGCAAGGGCTGAACCGTTCAACCCACCAGACAACTGACCGCCCACCTGATCCTCCGCCGCTCCTCCCCGGCGGGGGATTTCTTTTTGACCCCCAATCTTCAGGAGATTGCCCATGTCCGTGCTGACTCAACCGCCCACCATGGGCGATGTCCTCAAATACGAGCTGAACCCCAACTTTACCCGCGAGACCGTCACGCTGCTGGCCGGCACCACCTATCCCGTCGGCGCTGTGCTTGGCCGCATCACCGCCAGCGGCAAGATGAAGCTCAGCCCCGCCACAGGCACCGACGGCGCTCAGAACGCGGCCGCTGTCCTGCTCTACGACGTTGACGCAACGGCGGCTGATGCAACCGGCATTGTCGTCCTGCGTGGCCCCGCCATCGTCTCAAAAGCCGCGCTCGTGTTCGATGCCAGCGTCGATGACGCGACCAAGACGGTCGCCAAGCACGCCCAGCTGACATCGCTCGGCATCATCCCGCGCGACGCTGCCTGATCCGGCGCATCGCCCGTTCTTCCCGTCGCGCTTTCGCGCGTCACCCCTCATTCCCCGGAGTTCCCAATGACCATCACGCGCAACCCGTTTGACGCGGGCGGCTATTCGCTCACCGAGATGACGCAGGCCATCAACATCCTGCCCAATCTCTACACCCGCCTCGGCCAGATCGGCCTGTTTCGCTTTGAAGGCGTCACGCAACGTTCCATTGTCATCGAACAGCGCGAAGGCGTCTTGAGCCTGCTGCCCTCGGTCCCGCTGGGCGCGCCTGCCACTGTCGGCACCCGCGAGCAGCGCTCGATGCGAAGCTTCGCCCTGCCCTGGATCCCGCATGACGATGTGATCCTGCCCGCCGATATCCAGGGCATGCCCGCACTGGGCCTGTCCGATGCGGCTGACCCGCTGGTCGAGGTTATGAACCGCAAGCTGACGCTGATGCGCCGCAAGCATGCCCAAACCCGCGAATACATGGAGATGAATGCACTGCGCGGCATCGTGAAGGATGGCGCAGGCACCACCCTCTACAACTATTTCACCGAATTCGGGATCGAACAGATCTCGGTCGACTTCGTCTTCGGCACCGCCGGAACGAACGTACAGGGCAAGGTCCGAACCGTCTTGCGCGGGATTGAGGATAACCTGCTCGGAGAAACCATGACCACGGCGCATGCGCTGGTGAGCTCTGAGTTCTTCGACAAGCTGATCAGCCACCCCAAGACCGAAGAGGCCTACAAGTTCTTCTCGGCGACCGGCGGCCAGCCTCTTCGCGAGGACATGCGCCGCGCCTTCCCCTTCGCGGGCATCCTCTTTGAGGAATACAACGGCTCGGTCACCCTCTCGAACGGCACCTCGGAACGCCTGATCCCCACGGGCGAGGGCATCGCCTTCCCGCTTGGCACGTTCGACACCTTCACGACCTATGGCGGGCCCGCAAACCTTCTCGAGACCGCCAACACCGTCGGCTTGCCGCTCTATGCGCGCCAAATGATGGACGCCAAGGGCCGCTGGATCGATCTCATGACCGAGGCCTCGATCCTGCCGGTGAACAAGCGCCCGCGGCTGGCGATCCGGATCTTCAGCTCGAACTGAGGCCAGTTGGCATGACGGCCTTTGCCCGTGCTCTGGATTTGCTCTTTGCAGATCCAAACCTCTCGACCCCAGCGCTCTACGTCCCTCTTGGCGTTGGGCCTGGGGTTGGGCTCCGCGTGATGCGGCGCAGCCCTGACCGCATGACGGAATTCGGTGCGGCGCGGCTGGTCAGCGACAGCGTCGTTCTCGATGTGCGTGTCAGCGACTGTCCGGAGCTGGCTGCCGGTGATCGGTTTGAGATCGGTGGCGAGATCTTCGTCGTGCAGGGCTCACCGCAGCGGGATCGCGAGCGGCTGGTCTGGACGGCGGAGCTGTTGCCCTGGTGGCCGGATCCGCATGCCGACCTCGAGCAATGACGCGAGGATGGGCCAATGATCCGCATGGACATCGTCGGTGACATCGGCGCCATGATGGCCGCCGAAATCATCGCCGGCGAAAAGGCCGTCACGAAAGCAGTCGGGGATGCGGGCAGCAGCCTCAAGACCGCCTGGCGCGGACAGATCACCGGCGCAGGTCTGGGCGCACGCCTGTCGCGCACGATCCGCTCTGAGCTCTATCCCAAGGGTCAGCCGAGCCTGAATGCAGCCGCACTTGTCTGGTCCAAGGCGCCAGTGATCGTTGGCGCACATGACACGGGGCCCCTCATTCGCTCGAAGGATGGGTTCTGGCTCGCGATCCCGACGGCGGCGGCTGGAAAATCCGTCCG
This sequence comes from Seohaeicola sp., assembly GCF_048006315.1. Classification (GTDB taxonomy): domain Bacteria; phylum Pseudomonadota; class Alphaproteobacteria; order Rhodobacterales; family Rhodobacteraceae; genus Seohaeicola. Next base: position 1,171,634 of record NZ_CP180350.1, read on the forward strand.
TGGTGGGCGGATCAGCCCGGGCGAGTGGGAGCGCCGACGAGGTCTTCGGTTGCGTTTCATCTATCGGCGCAGCGGGCCAAGTTTGCTGGTGGCGGAAGGTCGGCTGAATGCCCGTGGGCTCGGTGTCGCCTCACGATCCAAGACTGGTCGTGGGCTAACAACCGTGCCGATCTTCCTTCTGGTACGCCAGGTAAAGCTGAGGAAGCGGCTGGATCTGGATCGGGCTGCCAAGGCCGCGCAGGACGGAATCCCGAGCGCAATCGTCGCGAACTGGGTCGAAACTCGACTGGGCAGCTGAGGCGGATGGTGCCGGCACCAGGGATCGAACCCGGGACCTGATGATTACAAATCAACTGCTCTACCAGCTGAGCTATACCGGCGCCTGCGATGTTTCCTAAGTGGAAAAAGCGAGAAAGGGAAGTGGCGGAAGCGGTGGGATTCGAACCCACGGTAGGCTTTCACCTACGCTGGTTTTCAAGACCAGAGCCTTAAACCACTCGGCCACACTTCCTTTTGGTGCCCCCTGCCGGACTCGAACCGGCACGCCCGAAGGCAAGGGATTTTAAGTCCCCGGCGTCTACCATTCCGCCAAGGGGGCTTTGGTAGGCCCGGCAGGACTTGAACCCGCAACCAAAGCGTTATGAGCGCTCTGCTCTAACCAATTGAGCTACAGGCCCGGCGGTCGGTGTCTGACTGATTTTCATGGAGAAGGCAACAGAATGCCAAGCCCGCGTGAGACCATTCTAGCCGCACTTGCGGACCTTTTGCGAACGGTGCCGCATGTGCCGGTACTACGCGGCGAGGTCCTGCCCGAACGCATCCCGCCTTCGGGTCTGATGATCCTGCGTGATGGGAACCCGGGCGAGCCCGGCGTGACTCTGTCGCCCGTTATGTATCACTATCAGCACCGCGCCGAGCTAGAGGTAATTAAGCAGACCGGCGAGGAGCGCGATGCGCGCTTTGATCGCCTGATCGGGCGCATTGGGGCTGCCATTGCCGCCGATCGCACGCTGCGCGGCCGCTGCGACTGGGTTGAGGCCGAAGCACCCGAGCCGGTCGACCTACATGTAGAGGGTGCAGCCACCCTGAAGGCGGCCGTCGTGCCAATTATCCTGCATTACGCTGTGAGTGATCCGCTTGCATGAAGCCTTACCAGCGCAGCAGCCGGCTTGGATATGGCCTTGTGCAATGGAGATTGAACAGGTCAATTTCTGAGTGAGGTTAATCTTTCCAGTGCCTTCAGCGCAGACTTCGCATCATCAAACACAAGATCGACGTCTGCGACTTTCAGTAAGTCATCTTCAGAAAACTCCGTGGGTGGCGCAACACCGATCAGAGCATGAGGCTGCACGATACGCAGTTCGACAATCAGACTGATCATGTCCACCAGTCGCGCAGTTGTGCTGAAGGAGAGCCCGATAATCTCGGGGTGGGTGCGTTCAATATGGTCCACTAAGGCCGCCTGATCACGTCCAAGTTGCAGGTCAATGTCCCACCCGGCTTCCCGAAAGGTATCAGTCGCCACCATGATGCCAATCGAATGGAGTTCGCCTGGTACCGTCGCAAACAATGCGGCCTTGCTGCTGTAGTCCTTCCGTGAACCCTGAGTTCGATCTGATTTCACGGCCCGCATGAGAGCATAGAGATGACCGGTGCCGACAGCGACATCCAGAAAGCTTGCTTCACTGCCGTCCCAACGTCTCCCGAGCATCTGGGCGGCACCTGCAATGTAGCCATAGAAGAGTGCGTCTCGCGTTGCACCCTCAGCGCGCCGTTCCTCGATAAAGCGTAATGCAGCTTTGGATTGCTGCTGCACCAACAAGTCACAGAGGCAAGCTAGCTTGTCTGGGCTGACACTGGAGACCTCCGGCCGCGGCAACTGCGCTGCAAGACCGGCAAGCTTGCGGACAACAATAAGTGCCAGGCTTTGGAACGCCTCAGGTGCAAGGATCTGGCGCTTCTGCCGGAAGATAGTGGCAGTGCGTTCAAATGTGTTTTCGTCCAGAGACGCGGTTTCATCCTGCATGGGCTTGCTCCTGTGGCGAAATGATAAAGAAAGCCGCGAGCGGCGGACAGTTATCGAAAGCGAGCCGGATTACCACAGCCGACCAACGAACATCCAACTCTTCAGCAAAAAGTAGATTCCTCAGCCATAGGGAGACCAAAACATGGCACGAGCCCAAGGGGCGCGGGCGCAGATGGCGCTGGCGTTCGAGACGACTTATGGCACGCCGCCTGCGAGCGGCTTCACCCGGATGCCCTTTGCCAGCACCACGCTGGGGGCCGAGCAGCCGCTCTTGGCCTCGGAACTGCTGGGCTATGGTCGCGATCCGCTGGCACCGACCCGAGATGCTGTGACGGCTGATGGCAATGTGGTGATCCCGATTGATGCGGCGTCCATCGGCTTCTGGCTCAAGGCTGCTTTCGGAGCGCCCACGACCACCGGCACCACCAGCAAGACCCACACGTTCCAGTCCGGCAACTGGAACCTGCCTTCCTTTGCCATCGAGACCGGCATGCCGGAGGTGCCGCGCTATGCGATGTATGCGGGCTGCAAGCTGGACAGCCTCAGTTGGCAGATGGGGCGCTCGGGGCTGCTGACAGCAACCGCCAGCGTGGTCGCTCAGGGCGAGACCGTCGCGACCACTTCCGCCGCAGGATCCCTGACCGATCTGACGCTGACGCGGTTCGGGCATTTCAACGGCTCGGTCAAACGCAATGGAACGGCTATCGGCAATGTCGTGACGGCCGATATAAACTATGCCAATAACCTCGATAGGATCGAGACCATCCGTTCTGATGGCAAGATAGATGGCGCCGACCCATCGGTAGCGGCCCTGACCGGCAATATTGTTGTCCGTTTTGCAGATCAGACGCTGGTCACGCAAGCCATCAACGGCGAGGCCTGCACCCTCGAATTCGACTATACACTGACCGGCGGTGTTGGCCTCAAGCTCACAGCCCACGCGGTCTATTTGCCGCGCCCACGCGTGGAGATTGCCGGGCCCCAGGGCATCCAAGCCACCTTCGACTGGCAGGCGGCACTCGCCGCGGATCCCGGACGGATGTGCACGGTGGTGCTGACCAATACCATCACAGGCTATTGAGACTGGTACGTCGGTCCTTCTGCCGTATCAAGTACGGACGTGTTGGCTTTCGCACTGGGTTGTCCAGCCGGAGCACCTTGTGGCCATCATGCTCTACCTCTGCCCAGCTGCTGATGGCTGGGGGCGTGATCAGGCTTTCGCTCAGCCTAGCCAGGCTCGCATGCGCGGCATGCAGGCGCTGCTCCATCCTGTCGGCGCGCTGCATCGTCTGCTGCAGGTGATACTGCATCTCGGCCAAGCGATCTCGCAATTGATCCCGTTCCGTCTTGACGATCTCCAGAGCTACGGAGACCTCCAGAAATTTCCGGTGCGTGTCTGACACGATGCTGTCCCTTCTGATTAAATAAGGCTGCCTGCCGCTCAACAAAAAGCCCCGTCACGGTGCGCACGTGACGGGGCGTTCTGGTCTTGAGTGGGGGCTAAAGATCACTTGGTAATGCAACCACGATCCGCAACGCCTGCTCCTGCGTCAATGACGCAACCGAGTTTCCCAGCCCTCAGAAGAAGGCAAATTGTGCTTGCGTATCGAGTCAGTCCATTTGGGTTGGGGCGGGAGCAAAAAAAAACCTGCCGCATGACACGACAGGCTTGAGGAACCTTTGGTTTGTAGAGCTAGTACCAGACACAGCATGCTGCTTTCAGCCGCAACGATCAAACCACCAAAAGCATAATTGACCTCACAAACGAGGCGGGAACTACAGAAAGGGAGCACATGCTGCGACTGAACCTGACCCATGCAGCGCAATGGCTGGATCTCGGCCATGGCGTCGAGATCCTAGTCACCCCCATGACCACCGCGTTGATGATGGCCGCGCGCAAGGAGGCGCAGGGGCGGATCACGCTCCCAGATAGACCTGATACGAATGACAGCGACCTCGACACCGACGGTATTGCGCTGGCCATGGCAAAGGCCGTTGCGCGCATCGCCATCCAAGACTGGAAAGGCGTTGGCGATGACAACGGCTTTGCCATTCCGGTCAGCCCCGAGGGCATCGACGCGCTGCTCGACATCTGGCCGATCTTCGAGGCCTTTCAGACCAGATATGTCGCCCGCGCCATGATCCTGGACGCAGAAAAAAACGCCTCACCGCCCTTGCCGATTGGGAGTTCGGCGGGGGCGGCGACTACTGCCAAGCCTGCGCGCAAAACTGCAAAGACTGCCCGGCGCACATAAACGCACCCCACACCATGGAAGGCTGGCAGATCTGGGACCTTGTCCAGCGCCTTGGTGGACAGCTGCGGGTCTTGGGGCCTGCAGTAATCGGCTGGGACATGGGCGCGGCGCTGCAATTGGGCGCGGCGCTTGGGATTTCGCCCATCGCCATCGCCGAACTGCTGCCGCCTATCGAGGCGGTGATGGTGCGCAAGATCAATGATGAGATGGCTGCCATGTGCGGCTGACCCTCAGGCAGAAAGCTTTGCGATGAGCGTCACCCCGGGAAGCCCTTCAAAATGCGCGTCGCAGGTCAGGATGCTCGCCCCTTGCGATCGGGCAGTCGCAAAGATGACCGCATCTGCGGTGGCCAGCTTGTATTCCCGGCAGGCCTCGGCCGCTGCCAGCGCAATCTCGGTGTCGAGCGGCACGATCTGGCAGACTTGGGTGAAGGCGATGACCTGATCTGCCTTGTCCTCGCCAACTTCGCGCGTCAGCCATTTAGCCAGCTCAAGCTGAACCATGGTTGGCACGAGCCAATCCGACTGCGCAGGAAGATACTCGACCAGGCTTTCACCCGTGGCGGAGCCAATCAGCCATTCGATCCAGGCCGATGTATCGACGAGGATCATCACACCCGGTCCGAGCGGTCACGATAATCGCCGGGGGCGGCGCCGCGCGCCAGGCCCTTGAGGGCATCGCGTTTCGGGACCGGGACCAGAAGGACACCAGTTCCCTTTGGAATGAAGGCAAAGGTCAGACCAGCCTCCCAATGCTGCGCCGCACGAACGGCCTTCGGGATCGAGATTTGGTACTTGGCAGACAAGGTCGCTGTCTCTGGCATGATCATACGCCTCCATGATCGATAAGAGAAACGTAAGACAAGTAGTCCCCTGATTCAAGGACCAAGCCCGATGGCCACCAAGCAAGTCTCCGTCCGCCTGTCCGCCACAGGCGGGCGGCAGGTCCGTGCCGAACTCGAAGGCGTGGGCGAGGCAGGCAGCCGTGGTTTCGGGCGGCTGTCGCAGGAGATGCAGGCTGCGAACGCCAGGCTCGCCAGTTTTGCCCGCCGCACCCAGATTGCCGCGACAGCTGCGGCCACGGCGCTGGCGGGGACCGCGCTGTCGATGACGCGCTCCACGGTGACGGCAGCAAATGAGATCAGTCAGCTCGCCCAAGTGGCCAATGCCACGCCCGAGGTATTCCAGCGCTGGTCGGCCGCTTCCAGCACGGTCGGGATCGCACAGGAGAAGCTCGCCGATATCCTCAAGGACGTGAATGACCGCGTGGGGGATTTCCTGCAGACGGGCGGTGGCCCGATGGCGGATTTCTTCGAGAACATCGCGCCGCGCGTCGGTGTCACCGCAGACCAGTTTGCCCGGCTCTCGGGCCCTGAGGCACTACAACTCTATGTGTCCAGCCTCGAGAAGGCCGGCGTCAATAGTCAGGAGATGACCTTCTACCTTGAGGCTATGGCCTCGGATGCCACACGGCTTATTCCGCTCCTAGCAAACGGTGGCGCCGAGATGGGCCGTCTTGGCGAGCAGGCGCAGCGTCTTGGTGCCGTCCTGGATGCCGACGCAATTGCCGCCATGCGCCGGTCCGAACTGGCGCTGGTCAGCATGGGTCAGGTCTTCACCGGCCTCCGCAATAAGGTAGCCGTGGCGCTGGCGCCGTCGCTGGAAGCGATGGCCAATGCCTTTGTCGCACTGGCTTCGTCAACGAGCCCGATCTCACGGGCCTTCGATACGGTGTTGGCCAATCTCGATCGTCTTGCGATCTACGCCGGCACCTTCGCCACCTTCGTTGCAGGCCGCTGGGTGGCCGCCATGGCGGCTGCTGCTCTCTCGGTGCGCGGGTTAGCCACGACGCTGGTGTTTCTGCGCGGGGCGCTGATCCGCACCAGCATCGGCGCGCTGATCGTGGGTGCGGGCGAGCTGGTCTATTGGTTCACCCGACTGGCCTCTGGTGCCGGCGGCTTTGGTGAGGCCATGCGGCTTTTGAAGGCTGTCGCGGTCGAGGTCTGGGACCGGATGAAGATGGGCGCCGCCGCCGCAGGCGCTGCGGCCACGGCGATGTTCTACGATCTGAAGGCAGATGCGGCGGCCGGCATGGCGGGTGCCATCGAGAGTGTTGTCGGATTTGGCAACACCACCGCCAACACCTTTGAGGGCGCGCTGCTGGCCGTCCGCGAGATCTGGTCGCGCCTGCCAGATGTGATCGGCGATCTCGTCTTCTCAGCCGCCAACCGCATGCTCGATGGGATCGAGGCCATGCTGAATGGCGCGATCCGTCGGATTGACGCGTTTACAGGTAAGATCCGAGACGCTCTGGCCTCGGTTGGTATCGAGACCGCTTTCGGCGAGATTGGCGAGATCAGCCTCGGCGATATCCCGAACCCTTTTGCAGGGGCTTCAGCTGATGCAGGCGCGGCGGCGGCAGATGCCTTCCAGCGCGCCTTTGAGGATGATCCACTCACAGCGCCCGATTTGGGGTTGGACGGGATCGCCTCCACAGCCTTGACCACTGCCAATAGCTATCGGCAAGCGGCCACCGATCTTGCCGCGGGTGCAACAGCCCCGCTGACCTCCTGGGAGGCGCTGCGCGCGGCTGTCGCTGGCACGGGCGACGAAGGGGCTGCAGCGATCGAGGAAGCGACAGCCTCTGCGCATCGTCTGGGGGCAGCTCTGGGCGGTGCAGGCGGCAAGGGCAAGGAGGCGCAGGACAAGCTGCTCACTGGCTTTGATGCCGTGAGTAAGTCGCTCGGCGATTATGCCAAGGAGGCCGGGAACTGGGGCAAGGGTCTGGGTGAGACGCTGGTCGGGGCGTTTCAAGGGGCGGAGAACGCGTTTCGGGACTTTGTCCGGACCGGCAAGCTCGACTTCAAAGGGCTGGTGGCCTCGATCCTCGAGGATCTCGCCGTACTGCAATTCCGCAATGCCGTGCTCGGGCCCATCGCCAATGCGCTCTCCAGCGCTTTTGGCGGCTGGGGTGGGAGCACCGTCAGCGCGGCCGTATCGCATGCGGGCGGCATGGTGGGGATTTCTGGGTATTCCCGGCAGGTCCCAGCGCTGGCCTTTGCAGGTGCTCCGCGCATGCATAGCGGGGGATGGGCCGGGCTGCGGCCGGACGAGGTTCCGACCATCCTGCAGCGTGGCGAGCGGGTGCTGAACCGCCGTGAGGCGGCGCAATATGGTGGCAATGCGGGAGCGACATCGCGCATCCGGATCGAACTGGGCGAAGGGCTGGTCGGCCGCATCTTAGAACAGGCGGGATCGCAATCGGTCGAGATCGCCCAGAGCAGCCTGCGGGATTATGACCGGTTGGTTGCCCCGCGCACCTTGGCGCGCGTCAGCCAGGATCCTAGGCGGAGGGGATAGTCATGCTGTCCTATCCGCTCTCCTACGCCCAGTTCCTCGGGGCGCTGCGCGTCGAGGAGGTGACATTCCGGCTATCGCATCCGCAGGAACACACGCGATTGGGCGATGGTACCGTGATCAGCGCGAGCCTTGGGGCGTCGCTCTGGACCGGAACGATCAGGCTGGCCCAGGCCAACCACCCGCGCCATGCCGAGATGGAGGCGCTGATCGCGCTGATGGATCAGCCAGGGGCGACCTTCCTGTGTCATGATCCGCGATATGTGGGCCCCGCCAGTGATCCGAGTGGCAGCCTTCTGGGCAGCCGCACTGTGACCATGCACTCAGTCGCGAGCAATATGCGCGAGTTGCGGCTGACGGGGCTACCCGCCAGCTACGCTTTCTCTTCCGGAGACATGCTGGCGTTTCAATATGGGTCAAATCCCGTTCGCTACGCGCTGCACCGCATCGTGGTGGGCGGGGCGGCTTCCAGCACCGGACTCACGCCCCTTATGGAAGTTGTGCCCAACCTGCGCCCTGGCGCGGTGGCCGGGCTGACGGTCTCGCTGATCCGGCCAGCCTGCAAGGCGCGGCTGCTGCCAGAACCCACCTATGGCTCCGGCCGCCAAGCGCTGAGCCGCGGCGCCAGTTTCGATTTCATCCAGACACTGAGGTGAGGCGCTTACTGCTGGGCCGTGGGCCGGAAGGTCAATTTGTAACCAAGGGCGCCGGCGACCTGGGTCAGCGTGCTCAAGGTCGGATTGCCCCCCTGCCGGAAGGATTTGTACATGACCTCTCGACTGACATTGGCGGAGGCTGCGATCTCGCTCATGCCACGGGCGCGGGCAATATCACCGATCGCAGCCACGATCAGGTCCGGATCACCATCTTCAAAGGCCGCCTCGAGATAGGCTTCCTGCGCCTCTGGCGTGGAAAGCCGCTCAACCGGATCCCATGGACGTGTTTCAAGTGCCATCGTCAGCCTCCTTGGCCAGTTGTTTTGCACGGGCGATATCATCGCTCTGCCGCTTCTTGTCTCCGCCACAGAGCAAGATCACGATCCGTTCGCCCCGGCGCGTAAAATATAGGCGATATCCCGGCCCGTAATCGATCCGTATCTCACTGACGCCATCCCCAAGGGATTTGGCATCGCCCAGATGTCCGAGGGACAGGCGCCGCAACCGCACCTCGATACGGGCAACAGCCCGCACATCCTTCAAGCCATCGATTCAGGCTTCAAATACTGCTGTCTGCCGCACCTCGAACATGTGTGTAATTTAATACACAAACCCCATCCTGTCAAACCCGGTCCCACCCTCTCATGCGCATCCTCGACCCGACCTCGGCGGCCTACCTGGCCGTCCGCACCGGCGTGGCCAGTCGCCACATGGTGCATGTCATCGCCCGCAACCGGGAGACCGGTGCTCAGGAGGCGCTCGGCCTCTGGCAGGGTGACGACCATCTGACGATCGCCATCAATGGTACCAACCGCACCTACTATGGCGCGGGCGGGTTGATCGGCGTTGAACCGATCCGCGCCGGGATCGGCCTCGAGGTCCGCATGCTGCAACTGGCGCTGAGCCCGCTGACGCCGGAGGTGGCGCAACTCCTGCGCGGCTATGATGCGCGCTTGGCGCCTGCCGAGGTGCACCGCGGGCTGCTCTCTCGAGACCGGCCAGCTGATTGCTGAGCCGATCCGGGTGTTTCGCGGCTGGGTCGATGAGGTGAAGATCCGCACTGGCGAGGTCGGTGGCACCGGTGAGGCAACAGTCACCTTGGCGAGTGCCGCCCGTGGCCTGACCCGCCCCCTGACGCTCACCCGCTCTGACGCCGAGATGCGCCGCCGCAACCCAAGCGACCCGTTTCGCAGCTACACGGATGTCGCAGGCGAGGTCGGCGTCTGGTGGGGCGAGACGCGGGAGCGCGCCTGATGGACCGGCTTTCCCTTCTCATCGCCTATGCCGCCGAAGCCGGTGCGCGGCCGTTTCGCCCGGGGCGCCATGACTGCGCGCTGTTTGCGGCTGGCTGGGTGAAGCTTGCCACCGGCCAGGACTACGCCCGCGGCTGGCGCAGCACCTATCGCAGCCTGAAGCGCGGCCAGCAGCTGCTCGAAGAGGCAGGCTTCACCGACCACGTGGCACTGGCCGCTGCCCATCTGCCCGAGATTGCCCCGGCCTTTGCGCAAGTGGGGGACCTGGCCGTTCTCGACGACAAAGCCTTCGGGATTGTCGCCGGCGAGATGATCTATTGCCTGACGCCCCGGGGCCTCGGGCTTGTCCCCCGCAGCGCGATGCGCCGCGCCTTTGCCGTGAGAACGCCCTGATGCCTCCTGTAGGTGCTGCCATTGCCGCTGTCGGCGCCGCAATCAGCGGCACGGTCGCCGCCATCTCCGCCTTTGCAGCCAGCTCCTTCATCGCCTCGATGATCGTGAACACCGCGATCTCAGTGGGGGTTTCCCTGATCGCGCGGGCGCTCACACCCAAGCCCACGATCAAGCAAAGCGGTATTCAGACCGCAGTCACCACCACCGGCGGGACTGAGCCGCAGGGGTTTATCCTCGGCCGCACCGCGACCGCCGGGCACCATGTGTGCCCGCCTATGAGCCATGATGATGGCGGCACGCCGAATGGGTTGCTCACTTACGTGATCGAGCTGAGCGACCTGGCGGGCATTGGTCTCAGCCGCGTCATTCTCAATGATGGCTATTCCGTGCTCAGCAGCACAGCGCACCCAGACTATGGCTTCCCGCTGCTGGGGCAGCGCATCGACGGGACCGACCACGCCTGGATCAAGTTCTACGATGGCACCAGACCGCGGCCGATCCGATGCTGGTCGCCAAATATGCGAACTATCCGGACCGCCCGTGGTCTGAGAGTTTCATAGGCCATGGCACCGCCTACGCCATCCTGACCTTTCGCTATAACCGGGAGGTCTTCAACAATCTGCCCACCGTCCGTTTCGAGCTGGACGGGATCCCGCTCTACGACCCGCGTTTCGACAGCAGCGTAGGTGGCAGCGGCCCCCAGCGCTGGTCCAACCCTGCCACCTGGGCGCGCTCGGCCAACCCGGCCGTGATGATCTACAACATCCTGCGCGGCATCCGCCTGCCCACCGGCGAGGTCTGGGGCGGCGATGTGCCGGCCGACGATCTGCCGTTTGACAACTGGGTCACGGCGATGAATGCCTGCGACGCCCCCATGGGCAGTCGTCCGAGCTTTGTCGCGGGCCTCGAGGTCAAACTCGAGATGGAACCGGCCGAGGTGATCGACGAGCTGGCCAAGACCTGCCTCGGGCAGGTCAGCGAGATGGGCGGGGTGTTTCGGATGCGCGTGGGCGCGCCCTCCGCGCCGGTGCAGTTCATCACCGATGAGGACATCGTCATCTCCGCCCCGCAGGAGCTGGATCCTTTTCCGGGGCTCGCGGTCAGTGCCAATGCCATCGCCTCGGAATACCCCGAGCCCGCCAGCCTCTGGACCTCGCGCGCGGCCCCGCCTCTGTTCAACCCGACATGGGAAGCCGAGGACGGTGGTCGCCGCCTTTCGACCAGCCTCAATTTCCCGGCCTGTTCGGAGGTCTCCCAGGTCGCGCAGCTGATGAGCGCCTACATCAAGGACGCCCGCCGCTTCCGGACGCACCGGCTGGTGCTGCCGCCCGAAGCCTTCCTGCTCGAGCCGCTGGATACCATTGCCTGGACCAGCACGCGCAACGGCTACACGAACAAGATCTTCGAGGTGGTCGAGATCACCGACCAGCCGGGCACCATCAACCAGGAACTGGTCCTGCGCGAACGCGATCCCGGTGACTATGGCTGGACCGCATCACAAGACCTTCCGGCCTTGGTGCCCGTCACCGGCCTTGCGCCCCGCCCGCCACAGATCATCGCAGGCTGGTCGGTGGCCGCCAGTACCCTAAAGGATGCGCTCGGCCTCGATCGCCGCCCCGCCATCACCTTGTCATGGGTCGGCAGCGCTGCGCTCGATGCGCTCTTTGTGCGCTACGAGATCCGGTTGAAGGCCACGACGCAGGTCGTGGCTTCCGGTTTGGCCGATCGGGCTGCCGGGTCCGTGCTGGTCTCGGAAGGGCTGCTGCCCAATACAGACTATGAGGTGCGCGGCCGCTACGTGCTTGATCGCCCCACCGACTGGTCGAGCTGGCTCGATGTCACCACGCCCGGGGTCTATCTCAACGGCGACGATCTGCGCGGCGGCATCAAGGGGCTGATGGATGACGCGGGTCTCGCCCCAGTGGAGATCTTGGCGACACTCCCTGAGACCGGCAATGTCCCCGGTCGCGTCGTCTTCCTGACCACGGATGCCAAGCTCTACCGCTGGACCGGCAACGCCTGGAGCCGCGAGATTGCGGCAGGCGACATCACCGGCGAGCTGGGCGCGCCGGGAAGCGGCACCACGCTGGCCGGTGATGCCGTGCTGGCCGGCATCATCTCCGCAGGCGGGATCAGCGCCGATCTCATCAGCGTGAGCCAACTCTCCGCCATCAGCGCTGAACTGGGAACTTTCCAGAGTGCGGCGAGCGGCGAACGGGTCGTCATCGAGGATGATCGCATCAGCGTGTTTGACGCGGCCAATCAGCTGCGCGTCCGGATCGGGAGGCTCTGATGCCCTTTGGAATTCAGCTCCTGACCTCGCGCGGGGTGCAGAACATCGCCGCCATCCAGGATATCGGCCTGCGCCTCGTAGCCGCCTACGATCTGAGCAATAACCCGAACAACGTCACCGCGATCTGGGCTCTTCCGTCCGACAATAACAACGGGCTGATCCCCAGCAGCTCCGGCAGCCTGGCCGGACCGGCTGGTTTCGACATCGGGAACAATGGCCATATCTTCATCTTCCTCGATATCTTCAACGGCTCCTTCTTTCCCGCGGGCAGCTATGCCGGTGTCTGGGAAGACAGGGTGCGGTTCAGCTGGAACAACACCACCAAGATCCTGTCCTGGACCTCTATCCCGGTGCAGTCGGGTACGCCCGGCCGGGCCTCGGCCTTCGGCAATGCGCCCCATATCGGCAATTACAAGGTCTGGTTCCTCTATGGAGACCCGTCATGAGCGTCGGCATGTCCATCGCAAACGTCACCGGCAAGGTGGTGCTGAATTCGGAGCACCGGTCTTTGCTGATGGGCCCGGCCCAGACCATGACGCAGCCGGTCAATGCCGCGAACTACACCAGCATCTACACCTGGTCGGGCACCGGCATGGATACGTCAGACCCAAACGGCTACCGGTTCAAGATCGCGGCCATGCCCACGGCGGCGCCCTCGGTCTATCTCTACCCGATCTCCCGCTGCCCGATCACCCAATACAATGTGGGCTATACCGGCGGCGCGCTGGTGGGCCGCGAGATCCCGGTCGGCAATCCGCTCGACAGCTCCACTCTGAACCTCTTCTTCGTGCCGGTCGGGCATTGGTTCGGCCTGATGCGCCTGCGCAACCTGCGCGCCTATGGCAATGCCACCACCTGCCATTCCACATCCTCGATCGCAACCAGCTGGAAGAACCCGCAGCTGCGCCCGATCCGTACGCCGACAGCCGTGACCTCCGCCTATGGCATGGCGCTCTACAATGCGGCAGGCCAGCTGACCTATAGCACTGACGAGACACTGGGCCTCTTCGACACGATCAGGGCCTTCACCCCGCCGGTCCCGGGCGGTGGCTTCTCGGGCAACGGCGCCATCAAGGATGCGACCTATGCCTTCTTCTGCAACACAGGCTGGCTCGCGATCAACGTGCCGCTCTACACCGCGCCCTATCCGGGCGGGGGATATTTCTGCGCGCTCAGCTGGCTCGTCTACAGGAACTCCTCCGCGCTCTACACGCTTTACGTCAAGGGGCAGGATTTTGAATTGGGATCAAGCTTTCCCATGCCGCAGGCCACGCTCATTGCCGGGAATGTCAGCTGAGGCAGCGTAAGGCTGCGCAAGACAGCCGTCGGGCAGGGTCTGGGAGAACGGGCATAGGCACCATCCCCAAGCAAAGACCAACGCATCACGCAAAGAACCACCACCCCAACGGCCCGCCACTGGCGGGCCTTTCTCGTTCCAAGGAGACCACACCCATGTCCTTCCAATTCTCCCCTGCTGCCCGCAACGCCGCCCTCGATGCTATCGAGACCGCCATTGGTACATCGCCCAAGCTGCAGCTGCGCTCCGGCACCTTGCCCGCCAATACCGCAGCCACAGATGCCGGCAATCTACTGGTCGAGATCGCGCTGCCCTCTGACTGGCTCGAGACCGCCGCCACCGGCGTCAAGACCATCAAGGGCGTCTGGACCGGCACCGGGACGGCCGCCGCGGGCGGCGGCACCAATGCGGGGCATTTCCGGATCAAGAACAACGCCGGCACCGTCACCCATGTCCAGGGCACGATCACCATCACCGGCGGAGGCGGCGATATGGAACTCGACAACCCCAATATCGCCCAGAACCAGTCGGTCACCGTCACCACCTTCACCCTCACCGCCGGCGGGGCGTAAGCCATGGTCAAGCTCGTCAACCGCGCCCGGATGACGACGCCCAGCACCGGGACCGGCACGCTCACCCTGGGCGTTGCACTCAACGGGTTTCAGAGCTTTGCGGCAGCCGGTGTCGGGAACAGTGACGTGGTGCGCTACCTCCTCGAGGAGGGAGAGGCCTGGGAGTTAGGCATCGGCACCTATAGTGCCAGCGGCACCACGCTGACCCGCAGCGTAACCGAGAGTAGCGATTCCGGCAATCTCATCAGCCTCACTGGCACCGCCATCGTCTCCCTGGTGCTCACCGCCGCCGATCTCGACGGCAAAGTCGCGGCCACCGATCTGCGCCTGACGGATGCGCGGGAATGGAGCGCATCCACGGTAGCCCAGGCAGAGGCCGAGGCGGGAACGGCTACGACCCGGCGTGCCTTCACGGCGCAGCGCATCCGCCAGGCCATCCTGGCCTGGTGGGCGGGCTCAGCCGACAAAACAAAGCTCGATGGCATTGCCTCAGGTGCCGAGGTCAATTCTGTTGTCTCGGTGGCGGGCAAGACCGGCGCGGTCTCGCTGACTGCTGCGGATGTGGGGGCAGCGGATGTGAGCCACAGCCATGGCAGCCTCACATCCGATGGCAGGATCGGCAGCACGGCCAATCTTGTCGTCGTCACCGGCACCTCAGGCGCGCTGACCGCCAAAGCGGCCGGTACGACCAGCCAGTATCTGCGTGGCGATGGCAATTGGGCCACGCCCCCAAACACAACCTATGCCGAGATCTCGACATCCGAGATTGATGCTGGCACCGCCAGTACCCTGCGTACCATCACCGGGCGGCGCATGGGCTATGCTCTGGGCAAGAAGGCCGATCTGGCGCATGGGCATGCGGCGGCCAGCACGGTGGCTGATGGATTTATGGCGGCCAGCGACAAAGCCAAGCTTGATGGCATCGCCACGGGGGCGCAGGTCAATACCGTGACCTCGGTTGCGGGGAAGACAGGCGCCGTCACCCTGTCCGCTGCGGATGTGGGCGCAGCCACTGCCAGCCATAGCCACGCAGTCGCCAGCACTACTTCAGCGGGTTTTCTGTCCGCGGCGGACAAGAGCAAGCTCGACGGCATCGCTGCGGGTGCGCAGGTCAATGCCGTGACCTCGGTTGCGGGGAAGACAGGCACGGTCACGCTCGGCGTCGCCGATGTTGCCGGGGCCTTTCCCGCATCCGCCCTACCGGCGGGCACCCGGATGCTCTTTGCCCAAAGCAGCGCACCACTGGGCTGGACCAAAGATGTGAGCCACAACAACAAGGCCCTGCGCGTGGTCAGCGGCACCGCCGGCTCCGGCGGATCGGTGGGTTTCACCACGGCCTTTGCGGAACGCGCGGTGAACGGCACCATTGGAAGTACCGCAGCCGGCGGCACCGTGCAGCCGCACAGCCTTTCCTGGCATGAGATGCCCGCCCATAGCCATGAGCATGTCCATCTGCAGTCCATGACCGGTTTCGGCGTATCGCCCAATAACTATGTCTTCGGCCGCTGGATCCAGACCAATGCCGACAGCCGCGCCCTGCCAGCCCATTTTACCGGGCAATCCGGATCCAGCTGGGGCCATAGCCACGGCTTCACTGGTCAGAGCCATAGCCACGACTTCACCGGCACGGCGATCGATCTCGCCGTGGCCTATGTCGACATCATCATCGCCACCAAGGACTGACCATGCAGATCACGGCAAAGGCCAATTGCCCGCTCGACGGCTTCGCCCCCTGTCGCCAGCTCGACTGCGGCTGGTTCATCCAGCTGCGCGGCACCCATCCCAATACCGGCGAACCCATCGATGAATGGGGCTGCGCCATGGCCTGGCAGCCCATCCTGATGATCGAGACCGCCCAGCAACAGCGCCAGACAGGTGCTGCGCTCGAGAGCCTGCGCAATCTGCTGGCGCGCGGGCCGCAGACGCAGATCGCCCCACATTACAACGCTTCACTTCCGGAGATCGGCACATGCGACTGAGCATCATCATCCCCGACGCCATGGTCGTGAAGAACGGCATGGCCCATGCCGGGCTTGATTTCGCAAGCGCCGACATCCCCGCCACTGTCCATGCACTGCAATGGATGGGCACCGATGGCATGATCGAGCACGATGACGCCAGCGTCGAGACGATCACCACCTTGCCGCTCTGGGCGGAGATAGCCCTTGATCTCTGGGAGGCACGCGAAGCGGCACTGCGCAATCCGGCACCGCTTTCCGATGAACAGCGTCTGTCCCTCGCGCAGATGAACCGCCAGCAGGCCTATGCGCTGGAGGCCGATCCTCTCTTCTTCAAGTGGCAGGCCGGCGAGGGCAGCCGCGAAGACTGGGAGATCAAACGCCAGGAGATCCGTCTGCGCTTTCCCTATCCCGACGAGGTCTAACCGCCCATGCCCGGATTTGCCCCCCTTGCGACGGCCCCGCTCGGCAGTGTCGGAGGTGTTGCGTCCCGCCATGCCGCCGCCGTGGGCGATTTCGCTATGCAGGGCGAGGCTCTGGCAGGGCTTCGGGCCAGTGTTGCTGTTTATGATGACGCGCCAGCTTTCATCGGGGAGGCTGAAGGGCGCGGAACTGTGGATGCCGCTGGTGGCGTTGGCACGGCTGGGCTGGCTGGTCAGGCGCAAGGTGACACGGCAACGCATGCTTCGGTCGCTGCCGCGATACTGTCACTGGAAGGCGCAGTTCGGGTTCGTGCCGCGACAACCGCAGCTGCGGTTGGAACCCTTGGCGCAATTCTGCTGGCGCGCAGTAGACCTGTGTCTACCATCCACGCGGATGGCACTGTCCCGCTCACTGGCGCGCAAAGCGCGACGAACCCAATCAGCGGCAGCGCGGTCCCTCTTTTGCAGGTCCTGTCGCACGCCGATGCCGCCGCGGCGATCGACGGGCAGGTCAACCTAGGCCGGCTGTTGTCGCTTGAGGGGACAGGTCAGGGGCGTGCAGAGCACCGGGCTGAAGGCGCTGGAACGATCGGCCTTACAGGTAAAGCCTGGCTTGCGGTGGCGGCCTTGGCGCATGCGGAGACCGGCGTTGCGGCGGCGGGCACCGCCGCGGGGATGGCGTCCCTTGGTCTGACGCTCGCATACGACTTTGGTCTGACCGGTGCGGCCAGTGGCATCTCGCTACGGGTTCGAGTAGCGAGCGCCAGCGTCGAGATCAGTCTGACTGGACAGTCGACCGTATCTCTGTTGCTCAACGCGGGGCTGGTCTCGCTGTACTCATCGCTGGGGGCAGTAAAGGGGCGTGGAACCGTTCAGGCCCTGAGCTCCGGCGTGATCAACATCACACGCGCGAGTGCTGTTGAGGTTCATGTCGGTGCGACCGCAGGGCGGCTGATCCCTCTCGGGGGAGACGCAGTGGGTCATACCGTGTCGCGCGTAGAAGCGGGAAGCGCGGTGGTGAGCGCAGGTCTTGGTCGCGCTGTGCTGACCATCCGGGTCGACCTATCGGGTGAGGTGTCATTCGAACTGGTGGCCTCGGCCGAGATTGGCACCACGGCGCGTGCAAGCGATGCGCTCGGCACGGCGGCCCTGTTTGACGTTTCCGCTCCGATCGAACTGGAAGCTTCTGATCGGCTGTGGCTTGATCTTGATGCTAGCGGGCTGAGCCTGGGCACCGCGCAGGCGGCCGGGGCTCTCTTGCCTGACGGCCATGCGCAGGGCGCAGTTCTCGGGGCGGCTGCGGCGGATGCCAGACTGGCCGTGCAAGCGGCCTGCGCGGGCTACGTTGGGCTTTCGTTGACAGCGGAACCACAGCTTGCACTGGCGGCAAGCGTGGATGGGCGCGCTGGTTTGCGCGCAGATCTGCTGCAGCCTGTCATGATCTTGGGTTCCAGTCGCAGCAGGCTGGAAGTGTCTGCGGGGGCCCAGACCGCGTCTCTGCCGCTTGCCGGGAGCCTGGGGGCAGAACCCACGGTGCGTGCCGCAGCTCAAGGTCAGATCGCCTTTGCCCGGGACAGTCTTGGCGAGGTTGGAATTGACGCCGTTAGCGTGCCGGCCCTTGGACTGGGCCTGGTGGCCACAGGCAGGCTGGTGACCCGCGGGACCAGCGCGGGCGCCCTTGCTATCTGGGGGGCGAGCAGTGCTGCCGCAGCCCTTGCTGGGGGCTTGCAGGACCAGTTTGCCCTGGAAACGGCTGCTGGAACGCTGGCTGTTATCACCGGCTTCGGCAGATCCGGGGTTGCCCATGCGGGGGTGGGCCATGCGCAGATCACCAGCAAGGCGCTGGCCTTTGGGGCTGTCACAGTTGGGCGCCAAAGTGACGGAGATGTCGCTGTTGTAGGCAAGGCACAGCCTGCGCTGCCGATTGCTGGTGCTGCGGTGCTGGGCGGTTGGGTCACGGGATTCAGCTCCAACGGCGTTGCGCCCCTCTCGTTGGAAGTGCGGCTCTCGGCGTCAATTTCCGTAGCGGCAGGGTCAAGATTGACCGTCACTGGGGCTGCAACCGGCGGAGTGGCCCTGCTCGGTCAATCAGCGGGCAGGTTCCAGGTCGGGCGCGATGGCAGCGCAGAGGTGGCCGTAACCGGTGAGACCGCACGCATCATCGCCTTTCCCGGGCGGGGTGTTGCTGCCGTGGCCAATGATGCGGGAACAGGGTCTTCATTCCTCATGGTTCTGAACGGGACTGGGGAAAGCCGCATCCTGATGCGCCTTGTGGGTGAGGCAGTTCAGGGTGAAGGTAATGCGCGATCGTGCGTCGCGATCGGGGTTGTGGTGCAGGATGAACCCTGGGCGGCCCTGCTTCAGGCGCGGGGATTCCGGGCCCCACCCGGGCTTCGGCGCAGGGCGCCGCCAGATACGATGCAAGGTGGCTCAGTTATGTCCCACGCGCGTGGTGGGGTCCTGCTGTCTGAACCGCGCACCGGCCTTATCCTCAGAGGTTGATCCATGCAGAAGTTCATCATCAAGCGCGGCGACACCTCGCCGGCGCTGCGCTTTGCCTTGCTGCCGGACAGCATCTCCTTGGCAGGGGCATCGGTGCGTTTCCAGATGCGGTTGCGCGGCGGCGCCACGCTGATCGACCGGCCGGCGGAGATCGAGACTGTATTCGCACCAGCCGTCGTGGCGCATCTCTGGCACCCGGGCGAGACCGATCAGGTCGGCCGCTTCGAGGCCGAGTTCCGCGTGACCTATATGGATGGCACCGTTGAGACCTTCCCCAATCTCGGCTTCATCGAGGTGTTTATCACCGAGGATGTGCCGGGGCTGCCAGCCTGAACATGCGCAGGTCGCGTCGTTCTCGCGCCATACGGGCAACTTCGTGCCATGCCAGTTCAAAAAACACCAACGAAAAGGAGGCTCCGCCATGGAGATCGAGCTTTGGACCCTATTCGACGCCCTCATGAAATGGGTCATCATTCCCATGGCTGCCATGCTCTGGGTTCATAACCAGAAGATCGGCAGCCATGAAAAGGAAGTGCTGCGCATCATGACGCTGTTGTCGGAGCGCAAGGATCAGCGCGATGAGGACCGCGCCGAGCTGAAAGAAGCCCTGCGCGATCTACGTGCCGCCATCCTCCGGCTCGATCAGCGGCTGGCGGATTTTGCACTGGCGCAATCGGTGCAGGCGCCGGCGTCTGCGCCAGAACGCATGCCGGCAACACGCCGCGCGAAGAGCTAAATACAACGACCATCCTCCCACACTCACCACGCCCGTCGCCCTGCGGCGGGTTTTGTCGTTTGAAAGGACCATCCCCATGACAGACACCATTCGGAAGTTTCGGCATTTTCGTGAGGTGCCAGAGCAGCTTTGGCGCTGGCCGAACTTTTCGCCAGCGGAAATCGCCTGTCGCGGTACAGCGCAGATCAAGCTGCATCCGGAGGCCCTCGACAAGCTTCAGGCGCTGCGCGACCGGCTGGGAAAGCCGCTGATTATCCGATCGGCCTATCGCTCGCCGGAACACAATCGCGCCGTGGGCGGGGCGAAAGCCTCGAAGCATATGGACGGCACGGCCTTCGATATCGCTATGGCGAACCATGATCCCGTGGCTTTTGAGACGGCAGCGCGGGCGGTCGGGTTCCTCGGTTTTGGGTATTACCCGCGCTCAGGGTTCATGCATATCGACCTGGGGCCCGCGCGGATTTGGGGCGATAAGTTCCCGGTCCGTGCGGTGCCTTTTGCACCGGAAGCGCCGCCCGCGCGGGAGGTGCTCGCGGAAAGCCGGACGTTGCGCGGTGCGGGAACAGCAGGCGCCGCCACCATCGGCGCGGCCGGTATTGAGGTTGCGCATGGCGTCCTGGCGGAAGCTCAGGGCGCTATTCTGCCGCTGGTCCCATACCTCGACAGCCTGCGCTGGCTGTTCATCGCGCTCGCGCTGGCCGGAATTGCGGTGGCCGTCTACGCCCGGCTCGATGACTGGCGCAAAGGATGGCGATGATGTGGACTAAACTGGCGAAACGTGTCTGGATCCGAAAAGCCGCATCACTCTTTTTGACCGTTCTGGCCAGCGTACTCTTCCTGCTAAACCTACGTCATCAGGGCGAGCAGGCTGGGCGCGCAGCAGAACGGATCCGCAATCTGGAGCATACCAATCATGCACAGCGCGACATGCTGGAAGCCACGAGCCGCCGCCCTCGCAGCCGCGATGATCTCCTTGACCGCCTGCGAAAGGGTGGGTTCTGAAGGGCCGTCCGGAGCCTGCCCGTCACTGGTGGAGTACAGCAGGGTCGAGCAGATGCAACTGGCAAACGAAATAGCGGTGCTGCCGGCGGATGCACTGATCCTGGAATGGTTGGCGGATTACGCTGTTATCAGGGAGCAGGTCCGGGCGTGTCGGGCGTGAGAAATCTTGATGTGTGTTTTATCTTCGCATCGAGTTCTGCAGCGTTCGTTACCAATAATTTTTTTACCGTTCAGCTTTCAATCGTTCTGTCTCAGCTTTGAAGCAATTGGATAACAATTTGGCGTCCATGATGGATGCAGTTGTGGAGCACAAGGAATTCAGCAGGCACAGCAAATCCGCCACACTGCCTCAGCGAGTGCCCATGGGCAGGTAAAGTACAATTGCAGGAACCAAGATCACCAGCAGAAGTGCCGCGATCTGGATCAGTACGAATGGCATTACCCCCTTGTAGATGGTCGATATCGGAATATCGGGAGCAATACCGCGCAAGTAAAACAGCGCATATCCGAAAGGCGGCGTCAGGAAGGACGTTTGCAGATTCACCGCCAAGGCGATGGCGAACCAGATCATCACCTGTTCCGAAGGCATGCCGAAATCCAGCAGCGCCACCACGGGGGCGACAATGGGGACCACGACGAGCGTGATTTCGACCCAGTCCAGAAAGAAGCCCAGAAGGAAGATCAGCGCCATGATGATGACCAGGACCCAATAGGGGTTCGCATCCTCGATATTGAAGATCTCGAGGATCATGGCGTCTCCGCCCAGGCGGCGGAACACGACCGAGAAGATCGAGGCCCCGATCATGACGAAAACGATCATCGCGGTGGTCTTTGTCGTCTCGTAAACCGCGCCCTGAAGGGCCGGCAAGGTCAGCTTGCGCGACATCAATGCCAGCAACAGAGCCCCGGCTGCGCCGATGGCTGCGGATTCCGTGGGCGTGGCGATACCGGCGATGATCGTGCCCAGCACCGAAAGGATCAGCACGAACGGGGCCAGCAGGTCGCGGGTCAGCGCCCATGCAGCGGGCCAGAAGGCGACAGGTTCTACCCGTTCCGGGGCGGGCACGCGGTGGGGCGCGAAGATCGCCACCGCAGTAAGGTAGAGAAAATAGAGCCCCGCCAGCAGCAGCCCCGGCCCGATGGCGCCCATGAACAGGTCGCCCACGGACAGGCGCATCTGATCGCCCAGAATGATTAGCATGATTGAGGGCGGCAAGAGGATTCCTAGCGTGCCCGATGACGCGATTAGGCCACAGGAGAGCTTCATGTCATACTTCGCCTCGCGCATGGCGGGCAGCGCCATCATTCCCATCATCACGACCGAGGCACCTATGATCCCCGTGGATGCCGCCATGATCACGCCTATAATCGCCACCGCAAAGGCATAGCCGCCCGGCGTGCCCTTGAAGAGCGCGGCGAGCGAGCGCATCAGACGCTCGGCTATTCCTGAACGTTCCAGCATCAACCCCATAAAGACAAACAGCGGGATTGCCACCAGAAGCCAGTTGGTCAGGATGCCGGAATAGATGCGCTGCACACCCATCGACAAAAACAGCATCGGCACGTCGGCTAGCACGGCGAACAGGATGCCCACACCGGCCAGAATGAAGGCCACCGGATAGCCCGAGAAAACGCCGGCGACCAGCGCAAGCAGCATCATGATAGGCCAGAAATGTTCGGTCATGAGTGGTGTTCCTGGTCTGTGTCGACGTGCCTGCGTAAAAGTTCCGCAGCAGTGCCGATTCCGCGCGAGAGCCCCATCAGCCCCAAAATGGCAAAGGACAGCGGCACCATCGCCTTGATGATCCAGCGACTGTTGAGGCCGCCTTGGGTCGAGCCTTCGCCCGTCGTCCAAGCGGTCAGGGCAAAAGACCAGCCATACCAAGCGATGATCAAGCAGAATGGCAGCAGAAACAGCAGATCGCCCAGCATGCGTATCCAGAGGCGCTGGCGACGGGTCATCATCAGCGACAAGAAATCGACCGCGACATGTTTGTCTTCGCGCAGGGCCCAGGCCCCGCCGAACAGGACCATCAACGCGAATATATACCATTGGAGATCAAAAAGGCCGTTCACGGTGAGGGCGCGTCCCAGCACGGGCAGCGGATTTTCCCATGCGATCAGTGTGTTCAGTCCCAGCTTGGCATAGACTACGGCTAGCAGGATCGAGGCGATCAGCGGCAGGATCAGCCAACTGACCCATTTGCCGGGCAGGCAGAGCAGGTCCAGCATTTTCGACAGGATTGCGGGCATGTCTGCGCCTCCTCGACGTGCAAGGCACAGGGCGGCGCAGGGCCGCCCTGTCTGTTGTCAGTCTAGCAAAAGGTCAGCGTGGTGGAAGGGCTTGCAGCGCGCTCCACTCCCCGACCGAGTCCATGTAGGCGCGCAGGGAAGTTAGCGCTTCGGCGAAGATCGGGTCGTTCTGGGCTTGCTCTTCCAGCACCTCCTCGGAGGCCGTGCGCAGCGCAAGCAGCACCTCATCGGGGAAGCGCTTGATCTCGACCCCGGCTTCACGGATCGTGGCGATCGCTGCGGCCTGCGCGTCAACCTGATCGTGCAGGTTATAGGCGATGTTGGCGTAGCAGGCTTCCTTCATAATCTCCTGCGTTTCCGCGTCAAAGCCGTTCCAGACATCCATATTGATGATGATGCTGTCCCAGCTGGACGGCTGATGCCAGCCGGGGAAGTAGTAGTATTTCGTCACGCGCTGGAAGCCGAAGCCCACGTCAAGCTGTGGGGCAGAGAATTCGGCGGCGTCGATGCGCCCTGTCTCAAGGCTGAGGAAGATCTCGCCCGCCGGCACCATCTGGGTGTTCGCGCCCAGCTTGGCCATGGTCAGGCCACCAAGGCCCGCGATCCGCATGTTGAGACCCTTGAGGTCCTCGACCGAGTTGATTTCCTTGTTGAACCAGCCGCCCGCCTCGGCGCCGACCAGATGGCAGGGCAGGACCTTGACGTTCAGCGGATCATAGGCCTTCTGGATGATTTCCAGACCACCGCCTTCAAACATCCAGGCCAGCGCGATATCGGGGGTGGGGCCGAAAGGCATCGAGCCCACGAGGTTCGCAACGGGGATCTGCTGCGCCCAGTAACCGATCCAGTCAAAGCCCATCTGCAAGGCGCCGGAGCTGACCGCGCCGAACACTTCGAACGGGGGCACGAATTCACCTGCGCCATGCACCTTGATGGTGATATCGCCGCCGGTCATTTTCGCCACTCGATCCGCCCAAAGCTGCGGGCTGGGGCCGATCGAGGGCACGTTCAGGCCGAAGACGCTTTGCAGATCAAAGGTCTGGGCCTGCGCCACGCCGACGGATGCGCCCGTGGTCATCACAGCGGCCAGAACGGCCGCACTCAACACATGTTTCATGGTCTCTCCTCCCTGAAGACGCCTGTCCGACCGTGGCGGAAAAGCTGTCGTTGCCATTGCGGGCGGCTCTCCCCGGCCGCTCCCTATTTGTTAGTTATAAGCAAATACGTTTGCAAGAAACAAATTATTTGCTAGGTACAGCCGGAGGGTGAACCGGGGAGGAAGGGGAATGATGACAGGGTTGAACGGCCGTATCGCCGTGGTCACGGGGGCGGCGCAGGGCAATGGGAAAGCTATTGCCACAGCCTTGGCCGCGGCAGGCGTCCATGTGGCCTGCTGCGACATGCAGGCTGATTTGCTGGCGGCAACCGTGGCGGAGATAACCACGCAAGGGGGCCGTGCGTTGGCCGTGGCGCTGGATGTGACGGATGCGGCCCAATGCACGGAGGCGGCTGCACAGGTGCGGACGGAACTGGGTGACGCGACTATTTTGGTGAACAACGCGGGCATCATCCGGCGCACGCCATTGGACGCCGAGACATTCGCCGCCGATTGGGACGCGGTGATGGCCGTAAACGCAACCGGTGTGATGCAGGTCAGCCGCGCCTTTCTGGATCAGCTCAAGGCAACACGGGGCAGCATCGTCAACCTCGGCTCGATCATGTCGGTGACGGCGGGGGCGGGATTGTCGGCCTATGCTGCATCCAAGGGCGCAGTTGCGCAACTGACCCGCGCCATGGCTCATGATCTGGCCCCGTTCGGCATCCGCGTGAACGCGATTGCACCGGGCGTGATCGAAACCCCGATGACCGAAGCCACCCGCGCCAACCCCGACGCGATCGGCCGCTTCATGGCCCATACGCCCATGCGCCGTGTGGGAAGGCCCGAGGAACTGGCAGGGCCGGTGCTGTTTTTGGCCTCCGACGCCGCAAGCTATGTGACGGGAGCCTTGCTGCCCGTCGATGGTGGATACCTGTCCGCCTGACTGAAGGAATGAAGAAGATGACCCGCAAGGACGTAGACGTATTGGTGGTAGGGTCGGGCGCAGGCGGGCTGGCAACAGCCGTCGCCGCCGCGCATCGTCGCCTTGATGTGCTGGTAGTGGAAAAAGAGCCTGTGTTCGGCGGAACCACGGCGCGATCAGGTGGCTGGATGTGGATACCGGGCAACGGCCCTGCGATGCGCGCGGGTGTGGATGACAGCGCCGCCAAGGCTCGGACCTATCTGGAGCACGAGGCAGGCACGCATTTCGATGCCGAACGCGTGGATGCTTTCCTTGAGGCGGGACCAAAGGCTGTTGAGTTCTTCGAGCAGAACACCGCGTTACAATTCGATCTGGGCCCCTTCTTTGCCGATTATCATCCCGATGCGCCGGGTGGGATGGATGGCGGTCGCTCCATCGTGGCGCGCCCTTTCGACGGGCGCGAACTGGGTCCTGAGATCGCGCGCCTGCGCCCGCCCCTGTCCGAGATCACCTTTCTGGGCATGATGATCGGGTCGGGCAAGGAGTTGCTGCATTTCTTCAATGTCATGCGCTCGCCTGTGTCGGCTTTCTACGTGGGCAAGCTGTTCCTCAAATTCCTGCGCGACATGGTCTTTCACGGCCGCCCGATGCGGCTCATGAACGGGAACGCGCTGGTGGGGCGGTTGGCGCGGTCGGCCTTTGACAAGGGCGTGCCGATCTGGACCAATGCGCCGGTGCGCGGCCTGATCCGCGACGATGCGGGTCGGGTGATCGGGGCGAGGGTGGACAGCGCGACCGGCCCGGTCGAGGTGATGGCGCGCAAGGGGGTCGTGCTGGCGGCGGGCGGATTCCCGCAGGATGCGCTGCGCCGCAAGGATCTGATGCCGCATGCGCCCAGCGGGCACGAGCATGTCTCGCCCGCCCCGCCGGGCAATACGGGCGATGGCCTTCGTCTGGGCGAATCCGTGGGGGCCGTGGTGGACACCACGCTTCCCCATGCGGCGGCTTGGGTGCCGATTTCGCGCCCACGCCGCCCGGATGGCACGCTTGGCACGTTTCCGCATTTCGTGGACCGCTCCAAACCTGGTGTGATCGCCGTCACACGCTCCGGCCGGCGTTTCGTGAATGAGGCCAACTCCTATCACGATTTCTGTCAGGCGATGGTCGCGCGCTGTCGTGATGAAGGTGGCCCGGATGCCGAGATTGCGGCGTGGTTCATCACCGACCACCGGGCCTTCCGCAAGTACGGGCTGGGTTTTGCTAAGCCTGCGCCTGTGCCTTTCGGCAAGCTGATCAAGGATGGCTACCTATTGCAGGGCAAGACCCTCGCCGATCTCGCGCAGCAGATCGGGGCGGAGGCAGCGATGCTGCAAGAGACCGTGCGCCATTTCAACGAGGGCGCGCGGCGGGGCGAGGACCCGGATTTCGGCAAGGGGTCGACCAGCTATAACCGTAGCCTTGGTGACCCTGATCATGGGCCGAACCCCTGTCTGGCCCCCATTGAAACCGGCCCTTACTACGCCGTGCGCCTTTATGTGGGTGACCTTGGCACTTTCGCGGGACTGAAAACCAACGCCAATGCCGAGGTGCTGGACGAGGATGGCAGGCCCTTGGGGGGGCTTTATTCCGTGGGCAACGACGCGGCCTCGATCATGGGGGGCAACTATCCCGGCGGTGGTATCACGCTGGGGCCCGCGCTCACATTCGGCTATATCGCGGCCCGGCACATGTCGGGCGCCAATGACTGACGCGCGCCGCACCCGGGCGGGCATCGCTCTGGGGCTTGCGGCCGCGTTCAGTTGGGGCATTTACAATGTAGGCGCCGAGATCGGACAGGCCAGCGGGTTTCGCCCCGCCGATCTGACCATGCTCCGCTATGGCGGGGCGGCGGTGCTGATGCTGCCCCTGCTGTGGCTGGCGCGGCATCGCCTGCCGCCGCTTGGTCAGATCGCGTGGGTCACGCTGCTGATCGGGCCTCCCTTCGCCCTGCTGTTCAACCTTGGATTTCAGCGAGCCCCCCTGTCGCATGCGGTGGTGATCGGGCCGGGGATGTCGATGCTGATGGCCAACGCACTGGTGCGGTTTCGGGACGGTATCCCCCTCAGTCTCAACCGCAAGATCGGAATGGCCGTGCTGATCGCGGGGGTTCTGGTGATCGCCGCAGATCAGCCCGCGCCAAAGTCATGGGGCGGCTCGGTCCTGCTGGGCGATCTGTGCTTTGTCGGGTCAGGCAGTCTGTGGGGCATATACGTCTATGTCATGGGGCGCTGGCGCCTGCCTCCGATCGAAACGACAGCGGCGGTGGCGAGCCTTGCCACGCTGCTTTTCGTGCCGTTCTACATGATCGTTTGGGGTCTACCGGCGATGCCGGCGGCACAGTGGGCCGAGCAGTTCTTTTACCAAGGCGTCATCGGCGGGTGTCTGGCCTTCGTGGTTTTCGCCGCCGCCGTGCGGCGGCTGGGCGCTGGGCGCGCGGCCCTCTTTGCGGCACTGGTTCCATCGTCAGCGGTGCTGCTGGCCATCCCGCTGACGGGGCAATGGCCCGATCCGCTGCAATGGGGTGGGGTGGCGCTGGCCTCAGTCGGGCTGATCGTGTCACTGGACCTTTGGGCGAGGCCGAGCAAACCGTTGCCTCAGACTGTGGCCAGCGCTAGATCACCGGACTGACATGAGAAGGGCGGGGACGTGAACATCGCAGAGGATAAACCCACCAAGGCCCAACGTGGTATCCGATCATTGGAAACAGGCGGTGCCATCCTGCGGGCCATGGCCCTATCCCAACTTCCGATGAAGCTGCGCGATCTGGCAGAAGCCGTGGATATTGCGCCTGCCCAACTACATCCCTATTTGGTCAGCCTGCGCGCCATCGGCATGGTCGAGCAGACGGAAACCGGGCTCTACCAGCTTGGCCCCTTCGCGCTGGAACTGGGCCTGAGCCGCTTGCGCGCGCAGGACGCCTACCACGAGACCATTCGCCGTGTGGGCAGTCTGGCCGAGAAGACCCGGTTGATGGTGGCGCTGTCTGTCTGGGGGCTGCACGGGGTCACTATCGTACATGTCACGGAAGGCAGCGCGCAGATACATGCCAACGTGCGCGCAGGCGGCGGGTTCATGATGACGGCCACGGCCACAGGGCGACTGTTCGCGGCCTTCCTGAATCCCGCCCTGACCGAGCCTGTGATCGCGCGCGAGATCCGCGAGAACGCCACCGATAACGCGCCTCCCTTCGACGAAGCGCGTTATAGGGACGAGATTGCCGCCATTCGCGCTCGCGGCTACGAGACGACGCTAGATGCCCCCATCCCCGGTGTCAGCGCGGTGACGGCGCCGGTGTTCGACTACAGCGGGACCATCCAGCTTGCCATTACCGTGGTCGGGCCTACCTCGCAGATCGACCTTGCGCCGGAAGGGAGAACTGTGCGCGACGTGCTGGAATTCACCCAAAGGCTATCAGCTGACTTGGGGTATTCGCACCCTTAGATGGTGTCAGAACAATCTGACTTGAGAGGGATAACCAAATCACCAGGCGCACGGCCTTCCATCAATCGGTCCAAAATATTTTTATCGATGCTCATACGTGGGTCTCCTCGTCGAGCGTTTACCACGTCAGCGCACAAAATTCAGGATAGTCCCACTGGATCTCGCGGGTCGTCATGCCCCGGGCATACATGCTGACGATCTTGCGGTCGAACTCGGGAAAGCGGCGCTGATACTTGGCGATCAGCAGCGGATCGAAGGTGCCGTTCCGGTCACGGGGGATGTCCAGAACAAATTTGCCGCTGTCGGTGGTCACCGTCTTCTGGCTGCTGCCATTGCGCCGATTGGGGGCCTGGTTCTGGCCCTGGGGCGCTTCCTCTGCGCGCTCTTCATCGAGATGGACGTCCAGCTCCGTGCTCAGCGCGCGTTCCGCCGAGAGTGTCCGATCTTTTGTGTATGATTGATCCGGTTCATGCTTCACCGAAAGGAAGCATGAATGACCATCTCGAAAGAAATCCTGGACGAACTGCTTAGGGGCGTGGAGTGCCCTGAAGACCTGCTCGGCGATGCCGGGCTGATGAAAGAACTGAAGATCAAGCTCATGGAGCGGATGCTGGGGGCCGAACTGACGGCGCATCTTGGCTATGAAGAGGGCAAGGACGCGCCGGCTGGCCAGAGCAACCGTCGTAATGGCACATCGGCCAAAGTGTTGAAGGGCCAAGACGGTGAGATGCCAATTGCTGTCCCCCGGGACCGGGACGGCAGTTTCGAGCCCGAGCTGGTGAAGAAGGGCCAGACCCGGATCGACGGGATGGATGACAAGATTATCGGGCTCTATGCAGCCGGGCTGACGGTGCGCGACATACAGGCCCATCTGCTCGATCTATATGGCCTGAAAGTCTCGCCAGACCTGATCAGCCGCGTCACCGACGCTGTTCTGGACGAGGTCCGCGAATGGCAAAGCCGGGCGCTGGACCGGATGTATCCGATCGTGCTCTTCGACGCGCTGCGCGTGAAGATCCGGGATGCGGACAGCCGGACCGTGAAAAACAAGGCGGTCTATGTCGCGCTCGGCGTTACCCGCGATGGCAGCCGCGAAGTCCTCGGCCTTTGGATTGCCGAGAACGAGGGTGCCAAGTTCTGGCTGTCGGTGATGAACGAACTCAAGAACCGGGGCCTGCAGGACGTCCTGATCGCCGTCGTGGACGGTCTCAAGGGCTTTCCAGAGGCCATCACAGCAGCCTTCCCGGATGCCATGGTTCAGACCTGTATCGTGCATCTGGTGCGCCATTCCCTGAACTTTTGTTCCTGGAAGGACCGAAAAGTCGTGGCCGCAGATCTTCGCTGGATTTACAGCGCCCCGACTGCCGAAGCGGCAGAGACCGAACTTGATGCTTTCGAAGAAAAATGGGCCGGGAAATACGCCTCAATTGCCCCGGCCTGGCGCCGGGCATGGCAGGAGGTGATCCCGTTCTTCGGCTTCGATCCGGCGATCCGCAAGATCATCTATACGACCAATGCCATCGAAAGCCTGAACCGCGTGATCCGGAAATCGATCAAGACGCGGGGATCGTTCCCGACAGACGAGGCAGCGACCAAGCTGATCTATCTCGCAATCCGAAACTTCGAGAAAGACGGAAGGAATGTCAGGGAATGGTTTGCAGCCCGCAACCAGTTCGCCATAATGTTCGGCGAGCGCTTCGACGCTTGAGTATCTAAAACCGCATGGGCCGGGCCAGATACACAAAGTTCATGACACTCCCGTTCCGCCAGCGCTTTGGTCAGTTCTGCCAAAATGCCGGTCTTGCCAAACAGATCGCCAGGCGAGCGCCCTTCCATCAGTCGGTCCAGCAGGTCTTTATCAATGCTCATACGTGGGTCTCCTCTTCGAGCAGTTACCACGTCAGCGCACAAAATTCAGGATAGTCCCCTTGTTCATCTTCGCTCCAAAACGGCGTCGATGAACCAGAAATCCTCCCTTGCTCAAACCCGTAAATCTGTCCGGTAGATGCTCACGTCAGGCACCGCTAATGCTTCGCGGCGTAACTGACGAACAATCTGGTCGCGCGCTTTTGTTATTTAGCACCGGGCAGCTATTCATCATCGATAGGGGCTTCGTTTATTCGGCTACGCGAGAAGATAGTCGTTTTGGGGGCGCTTGGCGTGATGTCAGCAGGATCGCCCCAGACGGATATGGACACCCGATTCAAGCCATCACCAGCGAGATGTGCCGCAAGGATTTCAACGACCCGCACACGGAACGGAGCGTCTTTTTCGAACGCCGGCCAGAGTAAAGCTTTTGCCCGGTTACCAAGATAGCCCGCGCGGACAATGCGTGATTTACCAAGGCCGAATGGCATGCGAGACGGCAACATGACAAAGGCTGCAATATCCGAGTCACCCTCTTGCAGAAGCTGCACGGGATCCCCGAGACCAATGCCGGAAATGCGCAAATTTGCTTCGAGCCTGACAAGGCTCGTTTTGTGGATCAATACCTGCATTCTGCCTCATGGTCCCGATTCTTCTGCGGGCTCGAAACAGTCATGCCACGAATTAACGGTTACGCGAAGCTTGCAGGCTCACAAAGGTAAATCGAACCCGATATTCCGGCTCTTCAGGCCATTAAGGACACCCGACAAAACATTGCGTGCGTTCACCCCCTCGCGAAGGGCTTCATCAATGGCATGGAGGTTGGCTTTGTGATCCTTGATGTCGACCAATACGCGCAAGCCTGCCTGGGCGTCATACACAACCTGATGAGCACCGTTCGGCTTCATCCGCAGCCCAACGAACTCTTTCCCATTTTTGCTATGATATGACATCGCTTCCACCTGATAGTCGTATGAACAAGCATGGAAATTACTCTGTCATGGCAGTGTTTCAGCATCCGTCGCTTCGAATGTCACATTACTGTTGCCGCTGCGACACAAACCCGATTGATGGCAAAAGTTCTGAAAAGCCTTCAGGTTCCACAAATGCGTGCTAGCTTTAGCGGTAAGTCTTGGCCCTGTGAGCTAGTGAGATTGCCGCTTGTGACAGAAAGGACTTGCGCCTTGGTGCACGCTGAAACGACGCTTAGTGCGCTGGGCATTTTCCTGCGGGTAAGCCACGGGTCGCGCTGCTAGGACGCTTGAAACTCCCGCCCATGAAATCCGCCGATGACACACAGACCGAAGTTCTCGCCGGCCTTGTGGAGCGGGTGACCTTCCACAATTCCGAGAACGGGTTTTGCGTGCTGCGGGTAAAGGCACGGGGTCACCGGGATCTGGTGACTACAGTGGGCCATGCGGCGATGATTTCGGCGGGGGAATGGATTACGGCCTCTGGGGTCTGGCTGAACGATCGCAACCACGGCCTGCAGTTCAAGGCGCATTTCTTGAAGACCTCGGCACCATCGACTGTCGACGGCATCGAGAAATACCTCGGCTCCGGTATGATCCGCGGGATCGGGCCTGTCTATGCGAAGCGCTTGGTGCAAGCCTTCGGCAAGGATGTCTTCGACATCATCGAGGCCGCACCTGAACGGCTGCGCGAAGTCACCGGCATTGGCCCCATGCGCGCAGCCAAGATCACGGCCGGGTGGGCGGATCAGAAAGTGATCCGCGAGATTATGGTCTTCCTGCACCAGCATGGCGTGGGCACTGCGCGCGCGGTGCGGATCTTCAAGACTTATGGCACGGATGCCGTGCAGGTGATGAGCGAAAACCCCTACCGCCTTGCCAAGGACATCCGGGGCATAGGCTTCCGCACGGCGGATACGATCGCCGAGAAGCTCGGCATCGAGAAAACTGCGATGATCCGTGTGCGTGCAGGAGTTTCCTTTGCGCTGACCGAGGCGATGGGCGATGGCCATTGCAGCCTCCCTCGGGCCGAGTTGATCAGGCTGGCGGGCAAGCTCCTTGAGGTCCCTCCCCCGCTGATTGAGAGCGCGCTGCAAGAGGAACTGGCGGAAGAGACTGTGACAGCCGACCGCGTGGGCGACGCGGACTGCATCTTCCTGACGGGGCTTTATCTCGCGGAACGGGGGATCTCAGAGCATATGAAGCGCATTCGCGCGGGCGCGCTGCCCTGGCTGGAGATTGACGCTGACAAGGCGCTGCCCTGGATCGAGCAGAAGACGGGCCTGACGCTTGCTGCCAGCCAGGCTGAAGCGATCCGGCTGGCGCTGCGCTCGAAGCTCATGGTGATCACCGGCGGCCCCGGGGTTGGCAAGACCACGATCGTGAATTCGATCCTGCGCATCCTCGCAGCCAAGGCCGTGAAGCTGCTCCTCTGCGCACCGACGGGTCGCGCAGCCAAGCGCATGACCGAGGCCACCGGGATGGAGGCCAAGACCATCAACCGGCTCCTAGAGTTCGATCCGAAGGCCTTCGGCTTCAAGCGCAAGGAGGAGAACCCGCTCGATTGCGACCTGCTGGTCGTGGACGAAAGCTCGATGGTCGATGTACTGCTGATGCAGTCGCTCCTGAAGGCCGTGCCCAGCAATGCAGCGCTGCTGATCGTCGGGGATATCGACCAGCTGCCCTCTGTTGGCCCCGGCCAAGTACTGGCCGACATCATCGGTTCTAGCGCCGTGCCCGTGGTGCGGCTCACCGAAGTGTTCCGTCAAGCAGCACAGAGCAAGATCATCACCACGGCGCATGCCATCAATGCAGGGCACTTGCCCGATCTTGGCAAGCCCGATGGCGAGGCGGATTTCTATTTCGTGCCGGCCGCAGATCCGGAGCAGGCCGTGCCGCGCATCGTCGAGCTGGTGGCCAAGCGCATCCCGCAGCGGTTCGGCTTCCATCTGATCAAGGACATCCAGGTCCTTTGCCCAATGAACCGGGGCGGCGTTGGCGCGCGGTCACTCAACGTAGAATTGCAGGCTGCTTTGAACCCTGCCGGGGAGAAGAAGGTTGAGCGCTTTGGCTGGACCTTCGCTCCGGGCGACAAGGTCATGCAGATCGAGAACGATTACGATAAGGACGTCTATAACGGCGACATCGGCATGATCGAGGATGTCGATCTTGACGATGGCGAGGTAGCCGTGAACTTCGACGGCCGTACCGTGACTTTCCTCTTCGGCGAACTCGACACGGTGGTCCCGGCCTATGCGGCCACGATCCACAAGAGCCAGGGTTCCGAGTACCCTGCCGTAGTCATCCCCGTCATGACCCAGCACTACGCCATGCTGCAGCGCAAC
This sequence comes from Seohaeicola sp., assembly GCF_048006315.1. Taxonomy (GTDB): domain Bacteria; phylum Pseudomonadota; class Alphaproteobacteria; order Rhodobacterales; family Rhodobacteraceae; genus Seohaeicola. The sequence goes on from NZ_CP180350.1 coordinate 1,205,291, forward strand.
CTGATCTATACTGGCGTCACGCGGGGCAAGAAGCTCGTCGTGCTCGTCGGTCAGAAGAAGGCCGTGGCGATCGCGGTGAAGAACGTATCGGGCCGGCGGCGCTGGTCTAAGCTGGATGAATGGCTGACATGACCGGCAAAGCGGCGTCCCCTGCGATCCGCACTGTCCTGGGCTTCACCCTTATCTGCGATTTCAATATGAGGGCAGAACACCGAAGGGACCGACAATGACGAAAGAAGAAAAACGGCTGGATCGCCTGAACGAACTGCTATTCGCTTTGCCTGTCGATAATATGCCCATGACGCTGAGCGAACTCGACGGTTATTTGACCGGCGTGCTGGCTTGCCCCGAGATAATTCCGCCATCGGAATGGCTCCCGGAGGTGTGGGGCGAAACCGGCGAGGCGCATTTCGCGGATCCGAAAGCGGCAGAAGAAACAATCGGCGCGGTGATGATGCATTACAATTCCATGGCGGAAACAATCACCCGGTCTCGCGGGATCGAGCCGATCTATGAGGTGGATCCTAACAGTGATGAAACCCTCTGGGAGCCTTGGGTGGACGGTTTCACACACGCGATGCGGTTGCGACCGGATGCTTGGGAAAACCTTCTCGAGCGGGCCGATGAAGAGACCCAGGCCACGATGATCTTCATGATGGCGCTGCAGGACATCTACACTGGTAAGAGCAAGTTCACGGATGAAGAGATCGATGAAATAGACCGCGAAGCTCCCGATCTCATTCCAAATTGTGTTACAACGATCCTGCGCCAATCACGCCCTGAACTGGCTGGGACGGCTGCAGCCAATTTTCCTGGCATGCCACACAAGGCGGAACCCCGCCCCGGGCGGAACGACCCCTGCTCATGCGGATCGGGCCGTAAGTACAAGCAGTGCTGTAGCCGGAATTGAAGCAGGGTGACACAGACTGGCCGAAAAGGGGCATAAAACCAACGCCGCACAGGCTACGCGATGCGTCCGGGGAAGGCATGAAGTACTTTCCACGATACCCGCGGTAGCCTTCATGAACGCGACTGGTAGGCCGCCTTCAAGGCCGTTTATCTTTTTCGATAAAGTTGACTATTTGAGCGCTCCTCCTCGGGCACTTCTTATCGAATAGGGTAAGTGCCTCGAAGGTACCCAACGACCATTTTTATACGGCAGAATGCCCGCGAATGCGGACCGATGCACGCCAGTGCGCACGGGTGCGGGCGAATGCGATTTTTCTGGTGGGGTGTTGATGTGGCGTTGATGTAAACGCGCACGCACAATTCCCCAGTGTTTTACTAGGGAACTAAGCTTTTGTTTTGTTTGTAAGATTTGGTTGCGGGAGTAGGATTTGAACCTACGACCTTCAGGTTATGAGCCTGACGAGCTACCGGGCTGCTCCATCCCGCGTTATATTGGGTATCGTTTAGAGAGATACGAATTGAGTTCCTTTCTAGGTTTGGCGGTGACCTACTCTCCCACGTCTTGAGACGCAGTACCATTGGCGCGACGGCGCTTAACGGCCGGGTTCGGAATGGATCCGGGTGTTTCGCTCGTGCTATGACCACCAAACCGAGGAAGGAACTCAACGATTGTCCAAGTCAGTACTCTGATTATGTGTATGCTTTTGATTTGTCAGTCTGTCTTTTACTGGATCAAATCAAGCCTATCGGGCAATTAGTACCAGTCAACTGAACGCATTGCTGCGCTTACATCTCTGGCCTATCGACGTGGTGGTCTACCACGGCCCTCAGGGATACCTTGTTTTGAGGGGGGCTTCCCGCTTAGATGCCTTCAGCGGTTATCCTGTCCGTTCATAGCTACCCAGCACTGCCGTTGGCACGACAACTGGTCCACCAGTGGAACGTTCACCCCGGTCCTCTCGTACTAGGGGCAACTCCTCTCAAGTATCCTACACCCACGGCAGATAGGGACCGAACTGTCTCACGACGTTCTAAACCCAGCTCACGTACCTCTTTAAATGGCGAACAGCCATACCCTTGGGACCTGCTCCAGCCCCAGGATGAGATGAGCCGACATCGAGGTGCCAAACACTGCCGTCGATATGGACTCTTGGGCAGTATCAGCCTGTTATCCCCGGCGTACCTTTTATCCGTTGAGCGATGGCCCTCCCACTTGGGACCACCGGATCACTATGGCCGTCTTTCGACTCTGCTCGACTTGTCAGTCTCGCAGTCAGGCTGGCTTCTGCCATTGCACTCAACGAGCGATTTCCGACCGCTCTGAGCCAACCTTCGCGCGCCTCCGTTACTCTTTAGGAGGCGACCGCCCCAGTCAAACTACCCACCACACAGGGTCCCGGATCCGGATAACGGACCGCGGTTAGACATCAAGCGAAGCAAGGGTGGTATCTCAAGGGAGGCTCCACAGAAACTGGCGTCTCTGCTTCAAAGCCTACCACCTATCCTGCACATGCTTGGCCTGATGCCAGTGTGAAGTTGTAGTAAAGGTGCACGGGGTCTTTCCGTCTAACCGCGGGAAGCCTGCATCTTGACAGGCAATTCAATTTCGCTGAGTCTATGTTGGAGACAGCGGGGAAGTCGTTACGCCATTCGTGCAGGTCGGAACTTACCCGACAAGGAATTTCGCTACCTTAGGACCGTTATAGTTACGGCCGCCGTTTACCGGGGCTTCAATTCAAAGCTCTCACCTCTCCTTTTAACCTTCCGGCACCGGGCAGGCGTCAGACCCTATACGTCGTCTTGCGACTTCGCAGAGCCCTGTGTTTTTAGTAAACAGTCGCCACCCCCTGGTTTGTGCCCCCAGCCTCTAGTTGCCTAGAAACCGGGCCTCCTTCTCGCGAACTTACGGAGGTATTTTGCCGAGTTCCTTCAACATAGTTCTCTCAAGCGCCTTGGTATTCTCTACCAGTCCACCTGTGTCGGTTTAGGGTACGATCTCATGGAGGGCTATTTCCAGGAACCGATCAGCGGCCCACCCAATCCGATAAGGGTGAACAACAGTCTCGATCCGTCACATCCTCCTGGCCCAGGAATATTAACCTGGTTCCCATCGACTACGCCTTTCGGCCTCGCCTTAGGGGTCGGCTTACCCTGCTCAGATTAGCTTTAAGCAGGAACCCTTGGACTTTCGGCGACAGGGTCTCTCACCCTGTTTGTCGCTACTCATGTCATCATTCTCACTAGTGATCTCTCCACCGGATCCCTCACAGGCCGGCTTCACAGAAAGTATCTTGTCCTCCAAGGCCCCCCGAGAGGGGCTAAAGAGGATAGATACTATGTCACACTACGCTCTGCTACCATGCCTTACGGCATCCTAAGCTTCGGCTCATGGCTTGAGCCCCGTTACATCTTCGCCGCAGGACAACTTATTTAGACCAGTGAGCTGTTACGCTATCTTTAAAGGATGGCTGCTTCTAAGCCAACCTCCTGGTTGTTTTGGTCGTCCCACCTGCTTTCCCACTTAGCCATGAATTGGGGGCCTTAGCTGTAGGTCAGGGTTGTTTCCCTCTTCACGACGGACGTTAGCATCCGCCGTGTGTCTGCCATCTAGTACTCCCGGGTATTCGGAGTTTGGTTAGGATCAGTAAGCCTGTGGGGCCCCATTACCCATCCAGTGCTCTACCCCCCGGGGTATTCGGATGACGCTCTACCTAAATAGATTTCGCAGAGAACCAGCTATCTCCGAGTTTGATTGGCCTTTCACCCCTAGGCACAACTCATCCCGACCTTTTTCAACAGGTGTGGGTTCGGACCTCCAGTTAGTGTTACCTAACCTTCATCCTGGTCATGCCTAGATCACTCGGTTTCGGGTCTGATCCCACGAACTCAACGCCCTATTAAGACTCGCTTTCGCTACGCCTACACCTAACGGCTTAAGCTTGCTCGTGAGACCAAGTCGATGACCCATTATACAAAAGGTACGCCGTCACAAGACTGGACACTAATGATAATCTTCTGCCTGCCCTACCGCTTCGCTGCGTGAGGGCTTCGCGCCGTCATTTCACGGGGATGGAGACTCGAAACTGTACGGTTTCAAGACCGGGGTTGCGACTGTCGAGCCCTGCGTTCGACCGATGGTCGACCGAGAGGCCCATCCGCACACCCTGGCGGTTCTCATATCCCAGTTCGATGCCAGACCGGAACTGGATGGATCCACCCAGGTCCACCTCGCCGCCCTGCAGGTAAATGCCGGGCATCGTGTGGAACTGCGCATACCATCTGCGGTTCGCGGTTGTGTATGTCGTTGTATTGCCAAGACCAATCCAGAACCCACCCTCGTTGGTGACTGATGCACCATAGGTGAGCTGGAAGGGGCCGCGTGCGGTTCCGGTCTGTTTGCGCAGGTAAATTTCTTCACCCACCACATCCTTCTGGAACACCACGTCGCCGGCAGAAGCGGCGACATAGCTTTGCGTTGCGTTCCTGGCCAGGCAACCTTCGTTCGGGCAGTGGTTCACGCCCATGTTGATCAGGCCCAGAACGAGCCCGACAACTGCAAAGGTGCCATCGGTAACAACGGCAAGATCTGACATGTCGGCTACTCCCGAGGACGGTAAAACTGACCGTCCGGGGTAGATTGTCATTAGAGTCCAGTCAAGCTCCGACTGATTGTAGGCGTTCGGTTTCAGGTACTGTTTCACTCCCCTCGTCGGGGTGCTTTTCACCTTTCCCTCACGGTACTGGTTCGCTATCGGTCAGTAAGGAGTACTTAGCCTTCGGGGGTGGTCCCCCGATCTTCAG